>NZ_AYMP01000010.1 GCF_000633515.1 Morganella morganii H1r
GGTGCTTTAGTTAAGTTAAAAAACCCAAAAAGGCTATTAAACCTCCCAGTCTCAACCCGAAATGGTGTTGTTTACCCAACGCTAATGGAACGTTGGTTTGGTGATAAAGGTGGGTTCTTTCTTTGGCATGCGCTGCGCTCTGATTTTACACATAAGTTTAAACAAATGCCAAGGCCTTTATTTCTCTATAATGCAGGCATGAGTGGTAATAGATTAAGATTGTTACTTTCTGAAGAAGCGGATGATTAATTTCTTTATTTTTATATAAATAATTGTTAGTTTCGTGGCCAATCGTATATCTCGAAATGAATACCATGACCCAAACAAATAAACAAATAAACAAATAAACAAATATAACTGATAGTAACGAGTATAATATTTTATTTGTTAGTGTCGCTGTTACGGTTTCACTGAAAATAAAAAACATTGAAAAGGCAATAGCGATCAAAGTAGTTTGTATGTTAGTTTCTACACTGATCTTTATATTACCGTACAGTGGAGTGTTTTTTTGTTTTTTTAATTTTATCTTTTCTTTTTTATTTATCATGCCACATCCTGTTTTTATAAAACGCCGAGATTTATTATCCAGGCGTTATTTTTCAAGTCAAGTCAGTTCGATTTTTTTCAATTATACACCATCATCTGAATGATTTTACAGGGTTTTTCTTTTCTTCTTTATCAAATGCATCGGTAATTAAGCCTGATGCGTCATCTTATTCCCTTATGTATATTTAACTTAAGGATTAAGCCATTTTTTCAGATTAACGCAATAGAAATATGCGGTAATTAATTCCCCTGTTTTTACCTGAATTTGAGTTGTTTATCCAACACCAATGTAGCATTAGTTTGGTGATAAAGGCGGGTTCTTTCTTTGATATACATTACATTCTGATTTCACATTTAAATTCAAGCAAATGTCTAAACCTGTTTTTTTATATCAATCCGGCATGAGCACATATAAATTAAAACTAATTATACCTGAATTACTTGATGATTAGTCCAGATGCTTTCTTTTCAGAATGCGAAAGTAAGACACTGATAATTTTATGCATAAAAAAATGCTGCCAAACAAATGTGCAGACATGAATAAATAAACCATAAATGAAACTGATAGTGATATGATCACATCAATAAAAAAAGGATCTGGGCTTGTTATTTTAAACAGCAATACCATGAAAAACATAACCACACTCGCGTGTATGGTTGATAACACGCTTGATTTTATACTGACGAAATATATATGACCCCTGGCTCTCTTTAATCTTTTTTTATCTTTTTTACTGATCATACTGCATGACTTCACAGGGCGTTTCTTTTCTGATTGGCATTTCATCTGATGTCTTTATGTATATTTAACTTAAGGAGCGGGCCATTTTTTCAGAGCAAAGCCCGGCCTTGGTGCCGGGCTTTGTTGTCAACTCAGTAATTCCGGTATAAATCCTTATACAAATGCCCTTCAAAGCGAACCAGCGGCACACGGCGGCTGCGCTGCTGGGCAGGCGGGACGGCATAAGCGGAAATAAACTGCACGAACGCAATACGCTGTCCGCTGGCGGTGGTGAGGAAGCCGGCCAGATTATAGACGCCCTGCAATGAACCGGTTTTGGCGGAGAGTTTGCCGTTAACGCCGGCTTCTGTCAGGCCGCCGCGGTATTGCAGTGTGCCGTCATAGCCGGAGAGCGGCAGCATTTTGATAAACTGCAGCTGATCATCATGTTTGGCAATAAACTGCAGCACTTCCATCATGGTCGCCGGGGTGATCAGGTTGTGACGGGATAATCCGGAGCCATCCACCATCACGGTATTGCCCATATCAATGCCGGCTTTTTCTTTCAGTACCTGACGGACGGCCTGCTGACCGGAACGCCAGGTGCCCGGCACGCCGTAATAGCTGCGGCCGATGGTGCGGAAAACTTCATCGGCAATCATATTGTCGGATTTTTTCAGCATTTTGGTCAGCAGGGCATGCAGCGGGGCGGATTGGGTCTGTATCAGTACGGTGCCCGGCTGTTCCGGGTGCGTCTGACGGCGGACGTTGCCGCTCAGGGTGATCCCGGCGTGGATCAGTTCATTTTTGACAATTGCCCCGGCGTAACTTGCGCCGTTCTGCACACCGAATGCCAGCGGCAGCGGTTCACTGCGCTGATTCATACAGCCGGTGATGGTATAGCGGTTCAGTTCACCCGGCACCACATCCAGCTCACAGAAACGGCCTTCGGCAGAGCCGCGCTCCAGGGTTTTGACTTCACTGAACATCGTGACCGGGTAATAATCCGCCGTGCGGATATACGCGGTATCACCGGGTTTATCACCGGGGTGCAGTGTTACTGAAAAGCAGTTGCGGTCGATGATCGCGGCACCCGGCGGGGCGCTGAAGCACTGGGTTAAATCATTCCATACCCAGCCCGGTGCTTTGTCATGACTGGCAAAGGCAGAGATATCGATCACCAGGTCACCGTCAATGGCCTGTACCCCGGCTTTGTGCAGTTCATTGACCATATTGCGGATCTGCTGACGGGTAAGGGTCGGATCACCGGTAAAACGGGTGATTAAATCCCCTTTCAGGGTAGTGCCCTCAACATGCCCTTTGGTTTCCAGACTGGTGGTAAAGCGGAAATCCGGCCCCAGCTGCAACAATGCGGCAAGCGCCGTCACCACTTTCTGGGTACTGGCGGGCAGTGCCATCTGCTGCCCCTGATATTCCACGATTGGCTGAGAATCACCCACCCTTTGTGCAATCATTGCCAGGTTTGTACCGGCAGGCAGATATTGGGTATATTGTTCGACCGGGGTGGCTGCCGCACCGGCGGCCAGTAATACTGACAATCCCATTGCATACGTGAGCCGGGTAAAAACATTCATTGAGCGACCTATCCATCACAATACGGGGTGAGAGCCCGTTATACTAAAGCCACGGACCGGTAAAAGTAAACGATGACCCGCATTGCGCTCCGGGATAGAATACCGGAACAGGATTTCAGTTCAGCCCGCGCGGACAACGTGTCAACCGCGCTGACAGCATCCGCAGTGCGATGGCCGTATCAGCGCAGATTTACATGGTTTTACTTAATAGTAGTGTGCCACATAAGGTGCATAAGGTACTGTTATCGTTTAATCAGGATGATATGACTATTACTTAGGAATGATTCAGAGGTAGAGAATGAAACAAATCCCTATGACGGTACGCGGCGCAGACCAACTGCGTGAAGAATTAGAATTTCTCAAAAATGAGCGCCGTCCGAAAATTATCGCTGATATCGCGGAAGCCCGCGAGCACGGCGATCTGAAAGAAAACGCAGAATATCATGCAGCCCGTGAGCAGCAGGGCTTCTGTGAAGGCCGTATTCAGGAGATCGAAGCCAAGCTCTCCAATGCGCAGGTGATTGATGTCACCAAAATGACTAACAATGGCCGGATTATTTTCGGTGCGACGGTGACCGTTTTTAACGTCGCAACGGATGAAGAGCAGACATACCGCATCGTGGGTGATGATGAAGCTGATATCAAATCAAACCTGCTGTCAGTGAACTCCCCGATTGCCCGCGGCCTTATCGGCAAAGAGGTGGATGATGTCGTTGTTATCCAGACGCCGGGCGGTGAAGTGGAGTATGAAGTGATCAATGTGGAATACCTGTAAGCAGTGCCGTAAAAAAACAGCACAATACGGATATTTCATCAGAAAAATGCAGTGAAAGGTGTTTTTACTGAACTTTACATTCGGGCGGCTGAGCGCTGAGGCGGCCCGGATATGAAGAAAATCTGAAAGGAATGCCACCGGCCGGACGATATCGTCAGAAATCATCTGCCGGTGGCATTTTTTTATAAATATGCAATTATCATTTAGGTAAAATGATCTTCCGGGCTTCCGACGGACGGTAGAGCACCAGAATTTTACCGATAATCTGCACATTGTAAGCACCGGTTTCACGCACAATCGCATCAGCGATCAAGGTTTTCATTTCACGGTCTTCGCCCGCGATTTTAACTTTGATAAGCTCATGATGTGTAAGAGCGACTTCCGTTTCTGCGAGTACGCCTTCAGTCAGCCCGTTGTTGCCAATCATGACAACCGGGTTCAGATGATGAGCGAGCGCTTTCAGGTGCTGGACTTGTTTTTTAGTGAGGTTCATCGTTTTTTTTGCTTAATAACTATTGAAAACGGTGTATTCTACCGCCATATCATGCTTATCACCATCATTAGGTGAGGAGTACTGTCTGCGGTAACGGGACTTTTGTCCGGTTATGCGAAAAAACTGAGTCAGAAATAACAGGTTAGTCGGAAAACACAATGGCCAATAAAAAACGTTCAGCAAGCTCCGGGCGCTGGTTACAGGAACATTTTAGTGATAAATATGTTCAGATGGCGCAAAAAAAGGGGCTTCGCTCTCGTGCCTGGTTTAAGCTCGAAGAAATTCAGCAGGGCGATAATATTTTCAGACCGGGTATGACTATTGTGGATCTGGGTGCCGCACCCGGCGGCTGGTCACAATATGCTGTTAATCACATCGGTCAGTCCGGGCGTGTTATCGCCTGTGACCTGTTACCGATGGATCCCATCGTCGGCGTGGATTTCCTTCAGGGCGATTTCCGTGACGAAAACGTGCTCAATGCTCTGCTGGGGCGCGTGGGGGATAAAAAAGTCCAGGTTGTTATGTCAGACATGGCACCAAATATGAGCGGAACACCGGCTGTTGATATTCCGCGCGCGATGTATCTGGTTGAGCTGGCACTTGATATGTGCCGTTCTGTTCTGGCACCGGGGGGCAGTTTTATTGTTAAAGTCTTTCAGGGAGATGGCTTTGACGAGTACCTCCGGGAGGTTCGCTCCCTGTTCACGAAAGTGAAAATCCGTAAACCCGATGCTTCGCGGGCCCGATCGCGTGAAGTATACATTGTAGCGACAGGGTGGAAAGTGTAGTACCCTGTGCGTTATTTGTTAACACAGATGTAATAAGAGGTTAATCCCTTGAGTGACATGGCGAAAAACCTAATTCTCTGGCTGGTCATCGCAGTAGTGCTGATGTCGTTGTTCCAGAGTTTTGGCCCAGGCGATTCAAACAGTCGTAAGGTGGACTACTCTACCTTCATCACTGAGTTAGCACAGGATCAGGTGCGCGAAGTCCGTATTTCCAATCGTGATCTTAACGTCAGTAAAAAAGACGGCTCCAAATACACGACGTACCTGCCGATGCAGGACAATCAGCTGCTTAACACCATGCTGAACAAAAACGTCACTGTGGTCGGTGAACCACCGGAAGAGCCGGGTATCCTGACAACCATTTTCATTTCCTGGTTCCCGATGCTGCTGTTAGTCGGCGTCTGGATCTTCTTTATGCGCCAGATGCAGGGCGGCGGCGGTAAAGGTGCGATGTCCTTCGGTAAAAGTAAGGCTCGCATGCTGACCGAAGATCAGATCAAAACCACCTTTGCGGATGTGGCCGGTTGTGATGAGGCCAAAGAAGAAGTCGGCGAGCTGGTGGAGTATCTGCGTGAGCCGAGCCGCTTCCAGAAACTCGGCGGTAAAATTCCGAAAGGTATTCTGATGGTGGGGCCGCCGGGTACCGGTAAAACGTTACTGGCAAAAGCCATTGCCGGTGAGGCGAAAGTCCCGTTCTTCACCATTTCCGGTTCTGACTTCGTCGAAATGTTCGTGGGTGTGGGTGCGTCCCGTGTCCGTGATATGTTCGAACAGGCGAAGAAAGCAGCACCATGTATCATCTTTATCGATGAAATCGACGCCGTCGGCCGTCAGCGTGGTGCGGGTCTGGGCGGTGGTCACGATGAACGTGAGCAGACACTGAACCAGATGCTGGTTGAGATGGATGGTTTCGAAGGTAACGAAGGTATTATCGTTATCGCGGCAACCAACCGTCCGGATGTGCTTGACCCTGCGTTACTGCGTCCGGGCCGTTTCGACCGTCAGGTCGTGGTCGGTCTGCCGGATGTACGCGGTCGTGAGCAAATCCTGAAAGTACACATGCGCCGTGTGCCGTTATCGCCTGACGTTGAACCGTCTGTGCTGGCACGTGGTACACCGGGTTTCTCCGGTGCGGATCTCGCTAACCTGGTGAACGAAGCTGCGCTGTTTGCGGCACGCGGTAATAAACGTGTTGTGACCATGGTCGAGTTCGAAAAAGCAAAAGATAAAATCATGATGGGTGCGGAACGCCGCTCTATGGTGATGACAGAAGAGCAGAAAGCCTCGACTGCCTACCATGAAGCCGGTCACGCTATCATTGGTCGTCTGGTACCGGAGCATGACCCGGTTCATAAAGTGACCATTATTCCGCGCGGGCGTGCGCTGGGTGTGACCTTCTTCTTACCTGAAGGGGATCAGATCAGTGCCAGCCGTCAGAAACTTGAAAGTCAGATTTCCACCCTGTACGGCGGTCGTCTGGCGGAAGAGATTATCTACGGGCCGGAAAATGTGTCCACAGGCGCATCCAACGACATCAAAGTGGCAACGAACATTGCCCGTAACATGGTGACACAGTGGGGCTTCTCCGAAAAACTGGGGCCATTGCTGTATGCGGATGAAGACGGTGAAGTATTCTTAGGCCGTTCTGTGTCAAAAGCACAGCACATGTCTGATGAAACTGCCCGGACTATCGATGAGGAAATCCGCGGGATTATTGAGCGTAACTACAAACGTGCGCGTCAGATCCTGATGGATAACCTGGATATCCTGCACACCATGAAAGATGCATTAATGAAATATGAAACTATTGATGCACCACAGATTGATGATCTGATGAACCGTGTGCCGGTCCGTGAACCAGCGGGCTGGGAAGGTGATAAGCCGAAAGCGGATACCCGTCCGCCGGAAAGCAGTAACCAGGTTCCGGTTCAGGAAGCACCTGAATCATCAGATGACAACAATGCTGCGCCGTCTGAAGACGACAACAAGCAGTCATAATTCATCATTCAGTTGTATGAAGCAGTAATGTGAAAAACCCGGCGGAAAATCTGCCGGGTTTTTTTATATCTTTATCCCGCCGGAGTCAGGCATTACAATCACCTCACGATTGAAATAATAAACAGTAAGAAGGCCGGATTATGAAACTTACCGCACGCGGTCAGACACTTTCACTGGCAACGCCGCAGGTGATGGGGATCCTCAATGTGACCCCGGATTCATTCTCAGACGGCGGTACACACAACACTCCCGGCAAAGCACTGGAACATGCCCGGAAAATGATTGCGGAAGGCGCGACGATCATTGATATCGGCGGTGAATCCACCCGTCCCGGTGCGGCGGAAGTCAGTCCGGAGCAGGAAGCGGAGCGGGTTATCCCGGTTGTGGCAGCAATTGCCCGTGAGTCAGATGTCTGGATTTCAGTGGATACCTCAAAAGCGCTGGTGATCCGCGAAGCCGCAAATGCAGGGGCTCATATTCTCAATGATATCCGCTCATTCAGTGAGCCGGGAGCCTTACAGGCGGCGGCACAGAGCGGTCTGCCGGTTTGTGTGATGCATATGCAGGGAGAACCGCGTACCATGCAGCAGGCACCGCACTATCAGAATGTGGTGCGCGAGGTGTATACGTATCTTGAAGCACAGGTCGCGCGTTGTGTGGCGGCCGGCATTGAAAAAAATCACATAATTCTCGATCCGGGCTTCGGTTTCGGGAAAACACTGGCGCATAATTATCAGTTATTGGATAAATTAGACCTGTTTCATCACCTGGGGTTACCGGTTCTCGCCGGCATGTCACGAAAATCTATGATTGGTCAGCTGATGGATATTCCCCCGGATGAACGGGTTGCCGGCAGCGTGGCCTGTGCGGTGATTGCCGCGATGAAAGGTGCGCAGATTATCCGTGTCCATGATGTGAAAGAAACTGTCCAGGCCATGAAAGTGGTGGAAGCAACCCGTTTAGCGAAGGAAACAAACGACAATGAGTGATCGCAAATACTTTGGTACTGATGGCATCCGCGGAAAAGTGGGTGACAGCCCGATTACCCCTGATTTTGTGCTCAAACTGGGCTGGGCGGCCGGGAAAGTGCTGGCACGTCACGGCTCACGTAAAATTATTATCGGCAAAGACACCCGTATTTCCGGCTATATGCTGGAATCCGCCCTGGAAGCCGGGCTTGCCGCCGCCGGGTTATCCGCCTCATTTACCGGCCCGATGCCGACACCGGCGGTCGCGTATCTGACGCGGACTTTCCGTGCCGAGGCCGGTATTGTTATCTCCGCCTCTCATAACCCGTATTATGACAACGGCATCAAATTCTTTTCCATTGACGGCACCAAGCTGCCTGATCACGTGGAAGAAGCGATTGAAGCCGAAATGGAAAAACCACTGACCTGTGTGGAATCCGCCGAACTGGGGCGTGCAAACCGTATTGTGGATGCCGCCGGTCGTTACATTGAATTCTGTAAAGGGACATTCCCGAACGAGCAGAGCCTGAACGGGCTGAAAATGGTGATCGACTGCGCACACGGTGCAACCTATCACATTGCACCGAACGTCCTGAGTGAACTGGGCGCGGAAGTCATTGCAATCGGCTGTGATCCGAACGGTATCAACATTAACGAAAAATGTGGTGCAACGGATGTCCGTCAGTTACAGGAACGTGTTCTCGCTGAAGGCGCACACGTCGGTCTGGCGTTTGACGGTGACGGTGACCGCCTGATCATGGTGGATCACCTGGGTGAGAAAGTGGACGGCGATCAGATCCTGTTTATCATTGCCCGGGAAGCACTGCGTCAGGGACAACTGCGCGGTGGTGCTGTCGGTACACTGATGAGTAACATGGGACTGGAACTGGCACTGAAACAGCTGGGTATTCCGTTTGAGCGCGCAAAAGTTGGCGACCGTTACGTGCTCGAAAAACTCCAGGAAAAAGGCTGGCGTCTGGGCGCGGAAAACTCCGGTCATATCATCCTGCTGGACAAAACCACCACCGGTGACGGTATTGTGGCCGGTCTTCAGGTATTGAGTGCCATGGTACGCAACAACATGAGTCTGCACGACCTGTGCAGCGGTATGAAACTGCTGCCGCAGGTACTGGTGAACGTCCGTTTTGCCGGTCAGCATGACCCGCTGGCAAGTGAGGAAGTCACCCGTGTGGCGCAGGAAGTGGAAAAAGAGCTGAACGGCAAAGGCCGTGTGCTGCTGCGTAAATCCGGTACTGAACCGCTGATCCGTGTGATGGTGGAAGGGGAAGATGAAGCGCAGGTCACTGCAATGGCAAACCGCATTGCA
This sequence comes from Morganella morganii H1r, assembly GCF_000633515.1. Lineage (GTDB taxonomy): Bacteria > Pseudomonadota > Gammaproteobacteria > Enterobacterales > Enterobacteriaceae > Morganella > Morganella morganii_B. The sequence continues at coordinate 9,212 of NZ_AYMP01000010.1, forward strand.
GACGCGGTGAAATGCGTATAATTATTTATGATGTGAATGGCAGAGCCGGAAAAAATTATTGCGGTTTTTCCCCGGCTCTGTCAGAATCCGCCCCTTATTGTTGTTTTTTTCCGCAACCGATGCGCCTGGCTTAAAATAGACTTGCGTGTCCGCGTTTGTTTGGTTAGTATTCTGACCCGCTCAGCAAGGTAATTTATTTTACCGGTGAGTGTGCAGATTGATACCGAATCAGTCGGTATACCGTACGAGGAATAGGTACACGTTTATGTATACAGCTCTCTTAGTCGTTTTCTTACTTGTTGCGATCGCCTTAGTCGGCATGATCTTAATGCAGCAGGGGAAAGGTGCGGACATGGGTGCTTCGTTCGGTGCAGGCGCGTCTGCAACACTGTTTGGTTCTTCGGGTTCAGGTAACTTCATGACCCGTACCACAGGCATTTTAGCAACACTGTTTTTTGTACTGAGTTTAATTCTGGGCAACATGACCAGCAATAAAACCGGTACAGGCAGCAAGTTTGATAATCTCGCTCAGCCGGTGCAGACAGAACAGAAAACAGATGTTCCCGCAGCACCAGCAGCTCCTAACAGCGATATTCCGCGCTGATTGTTGCAAGTCTGAAGTAGAAAGTTTTAAACGGGATTGATACACACCATCAGTCAGTCCCGTAAAAAAGAGCAGTTCAGTGCCGAGGTGGTGAAATTGGTATACACGCTACCTTGAGGTGGTAGTGCCTACAAAACGGGCGTACGGGTTCAAGTCCCGTCCTCGGCACCATTTAGTTTCACACTTGCGTTTTGCAGGTGATCAGCGTAGAATTTTTCACGTTTCGAACGCGGGATGGAGCAGCATGGTAGCTCGTCGGGCTCATAACCCGAAGGTCGTCGGTTCAAATCCGGCTCCCGCAACCACTTCTTTATAACAAATCGTTTTTTCCAATGTTGATTGTATCAACAACTCTTACGTTATCCCTGATTTGGAAAAAAGATTAAGAAGTGTGATGTACACAGGGTCCAGTTGCATAAAGCCCCGAAATTTCGGGGTTTTTTGTTATCAGTCAACAGAGATACTGGGCGTTATGCCCTTTTTTTATGTCCCGGGGGTGGTCTTGTCCACATTAGAGCAGAAATTAACAGAGATGGTCACTGCACCTGTCGAAGCACTCGGTTTTGAGCTTGTCGGCGTGGAGTTTATCCGCGGCCGCGTGTCAACACTGCGTATTTTTATTGATAGTGAAGAGGGTATCACTGTTGATGATTGCGCGGACGTGAGCCACCAGGTCAGTGCCGTTCTTGATGTTGAAGATCCTATTACAACCGTTTATAACCTTGAGGTTTCGTCTCCGGGTATGGAGCGTCCGTTATTTACGGCAGAACATTATCAGCGGTTTACCGGTGAGGAAGTCTCACTGACTTTACGAATTGCAATGCAGAACCGTCGCAGATGGCAGGGTATTATCAAAGCCGTTGACGGTGAAATGATCACGGTTACAGTGGATGGCAAAGACGAAGTGTTCGCACTTGGCAACATCCAGAAAGCTAACCTGGTACCCCACTTTTAATATAAAGTTCAAAAGAGGCAACTAGGATGAATAAAGAAATTCTGGCTGTTGTTGAGGCAGTTTCTAACGAAAAATCGCTTCCTCGTGAGAAAATTTTTGAGGCACTTGAAACTGCGCTGGCAACCGCCACCAAGAAAAAATACGAACAGGAAATTGATGTTCGTGTTGAAATTGATCGTAAATCCGGTGATTTTGATACCTTCCGCCGCTGGATGGTGGTAGAAGAAGTCACTCAGCCGACCCGTGAAATCACACTGGAAGCGGCTGATTATGAAACGCCGGGCATTCAGTTAGGTGAATATATCGAAGATCAGATTGAATCTGTCACCTTCGACCGTATCACCACTCAGACCGCAAAACAGGTTATCGTACAGAAAGTACGCGAAGCCGAACGTGCGATGGTGGTTGATCAGTTCCGCGAGCAGCAGGGCGAAATCATCACCGGTGTGGTGAAAAAAGTGAACCGCGAAAACATTACCCTCGATCTGGGGAATAATGCGGAAGCGGTCATTATGCGCGAAGATATGCTGCCGCGTGAGAACTTCCGTCCGGGTGACCGTATCCGCGGAGTTCTGTATGATGTTCGTCCGGAAGCCCGTGGTGCACAATTATTTGTGACCCGCTCCCGTCCGGAAATGCTGGTCGAATTATTTAAAATCGAAGTGCCGGAAATCGGCGAAGAGATTATTGAAATTAAAGCGGCTGCCCGTGATCCCGGTTCCCGTGCGAAAATCGCGGTGAAAACCAATGACAAACGCATCGACCCTGTCGGGGCATGTGTGGGAATGCGCGGCGCCCGCGTTCAGGCCGTTTCCGGTGAGCTGGGCGGCGAGCGGATTGATATCGTGTTGTGGGATGACAACCCGGCGCAATTCGTGATTAATGCAATGGCTCCGGCAGATGTTGCATCCATTGTTGTCGATGAAGACAAATGCACAATGGACGTTGCTGTTGAAAGCAGCAACCTTGCACAGGCCATTGGCCGTAACGGCCAGAATGTGCGTCTCGCTGCACAACTGCTGAAAAAACATCGTGGTGATGACAAATGGGAACTGAACGTCATGACTGCGGAGGAACTTAACGCGAAACACCAGGCGGAAGCACACGCTTCCATTGAAACTTTTGTTAAGCATCTCGACATCGATGAAGATTTCGCAACTTTATTAGTGGAAGAAGGTTTCTCCACACTGGAAGAACTGGCGTATGTGCCGGTCAGCGAACTTCTGGAAATCGACGGCCTCGAAGAGGAAACCGTTGAAGTTCTGCGCGAACGTGCAAAAGCCGCTTTAACAACGCTCGAACTGGCACAGAAAGAGAGCCAGTCAGGTACCACACCGGCGGATGATTTGTTAAACCTTGAAGGCATGGACCGCACACTGGCATTCACCCTGGCTTCCCGTGGTATTTGTACCCTTGAAGATCTCGCAGAGCAGGGTATCGATGACCTCACAGATATCGAAGGTCTGAATGATGAGAAAGCAGGTGAACTCATTATGGCAGCGCGTAATATCTGTTGGTTTGGCGACGATGCATCTTAATTTGTAGCGGGAAGGAGCAGCATGACAGAATCGGTAAAATCACTGGCAGACGAAATTCAGACTTCCGTAGAGCGCCTGGTACAGCAGTTTGCTGATGCCGGCATCAAAAAAACGGCGTCTGATAACGTTTCCCAGCAAGAGAAAGAGGCCCTGCTGGCCCATCTGAACCGCGAACAGGGCGGGGCAAGTCAGCCGGGTAAATTAACACTTCAGCGCAAAACTCGCAGTACGCTGAGTGTTCCGGTAACCGGTGGCAAGAGCAAATCGGTTAATATTGAAGTCCGCAAAAAACGCACATATGTAAACCGCGATGCCGCTGAACAGGCAAAAGCCGCGGAAGAGCAGGCACAGCGTGAAGCGGAAGAGCAGGCAAGACGCGAAGCTGAAGAGCAGGCCCGTCGTGAAGCCGAAGAAAAGGCCAAACAAGAGGCGCAAGCCAAACGTGAGGCTGAAGAAAAGGCAAAACGCGAAGCGGCAGCAGCGAAAGTAACTGAACAAGCGGCAGAACCGGCTAAGCGTGAAGCAGCGGAAAAGAATAACGTGAAAGAAAATAAAGCGAAATCAGCCCCGGCGGATAGCCGGGAAAACAGCGAAAAAGTGCGCCGCGAAGCCGAAGCCGCTGAAATCAAACGCAAAGCTGAAGAAGAACAGCAGCGCAAACTTGAAGCTGAAGTAAAACGTGCCGCGGAAGAAGCGCGCCGTCTGGCCGAAGAAAACGGCGAGAAATGGTCTGCTCCTGTCAGCGAAGAAACAGAAAGCGCGGACTATCACACCACCACCTCTGCTCACGCCCGTGAAGCGGAAGATGAAAGTGATGCGAAAGTTGAAGGCGATAACCGCGGCCGCAGCCGCGGCGCGAAAAACGTCCGCCAGAAGAAAAACAACCGTCACTCTGAGAAAGCCGATCGTGAAGAAGCCCGTGCGCAACTGCCGCGCGGTAAGAAACAGCGTAAAGGCAGCTCACTGCAGCAGAGCTTTAACAAGCCGGTTGCAGCGGTTACCCGTGATGTGGTTATCGGTGAAACTATCACTGTTGGTGAATTAGCCAACAAGATGGCGGTGAAAGGTTCTCAGGTTATTAAAACCATGATGAAGATGGGCGCGATGGCGACTATCAATCAGGTGATTGACCAGGAAACCGCACAGCTGGTTGCCGAGGAAATGGGTCACAAAGTTATCCTGCGCCGTGAGAACGAGCTGGAAGAAGCGATCCTGAACGACCGTGACATGGGTGAAGCACAGGCTGAACCACGTGCGCCGGTTGTGACCATCATGGGTCACGTTGACCACGGTAAAACCTCATTACTGGACTATATCCGTTCCACCAAAGTCGCCTCCGGCGAAGCGGGCGGGATTACCCAGCACATCGGTGCTTACCATGTGACCACCGATAAAGGCGCTATCACGTTCCTGGATACTCCGGGACACGCCGCGTTTACCTCCATGCGTGCCCGTGGTGCGCAGGCAACGGATATCGTTGTTCTGGTTGTTGCAGCGGACGATGGCGTGATGCCGCAGACTATCGAAGCTATCCAGCATGCGAAAGCAGCGGGTGTGCCGGTTGTGGTTGCGGTGAACAAAATTGATAAACCGGAAGCCGATCCGGATCGCGTCCGTAACGAACTGTCTCAGTACGGCATCCTCTCTGAAGAGTGGGGCGGCGAGACTCAGTTCATCAGCGTTTCCGCGAAGAAAGGTATCGGTATCGACGATCTGCTTGACGCTATCCTGCTGCAGGCTGAAGTTCTCGAACTGAAAGCAGTGCGTGCCGGTATGGCGAGCGGTGTGGTTATCGAATCTTACCTCGATAAAGGCCGTGGTCCGGTCGCGACTATCCTGGTACAGAGCGGTACACTGAACAAAGGCGATATCGTCCTGTGCGGCTTTGAATACGGCCGTATCCGTGCGATGCGTAACGAACTGGGTCAGGATGTCACCGAAGCGGGTCCGTCCATTCCGGTGGAAATCCTGGGTCTGTCCAATGTGCCGTCTGCCGGTGATGAAGCGACCGTTGTCCGTGATGAGAAGAAAGCCCGTGAAGTGGCACTCTATCGTCAGGGTAAATTCCGTGATGTGAAACTGGCACGTCAGCAGAAAGCCAAACTGGAAAACATGTTTGCTAACATGGAAAGCGGTAAGGTTTCTGAACTGAATATCGTTCTGAAGACCGATGTGCAGGGTACCTGTGAAGCTATCACCGATTCACTGATGAAACTGTCGACTGATGAAGTCAAAGTGAAAATCATCGGTTCCGGTGTGGGTGGTATCACTGAAACTGACGCCACGCTGGCTGCGGCATCCAACGCGATTATCCTCGGCTTTAACGTCCGTGCGGATGCATCAGCACGCCGCCTGATTGAAAGCGAAAGCGTTGACCTGCGTTACTATTCCGTAATCTACAGCCTGATTGATGAAATCAAACAGGCAATGAGCGGGATGCTGGCGCCGGAATTCAAACAGGAAATCATGGGTCTGGCAGAAGTCCGTGATGTGTTCCGTTCACCGAAATTCGGTGCCATCGCCGGTTGTATGGTGACGGAAGGAACGATCAAACGTAACAACCCTATCCGCGTTCTGCGTGACAACGTGGTTATCTATGAAGGTGAGCTGGAATCTCTGCGCCGCTTCAAAGATGACGTTGCTGAAGTCCGTAACGGGATGGAATGTGGTATCGGTGTCAAGAACTACAATGATGTCCGCCCGGGCGACATGATTGAAGTCTTCCAGGTGATTGAAGTTCAACGTACTATCTGATCACCTGACGGTATGACATAACATGGTATAATTGGGGGGCTTATGGCCCCCCGAATTTTCAGGAGAGAAACTATGGCGAGAGAATTCAGCCGTACTCAGCGCGTTTCACAGGAAATTCAGAAAGAAATTGCGATTATCCTGCAGCGTGAAATTAAAGATCCCCGTGTGGGGATGGCAACGGTATCCGGCGTGGATTTATCCCGCGATATGGCCTATGCCACGGTATTTGTGACCTTTCTGAACTTTATGGATGAAGACCATAATTCAGAGCAGGTGAAAACAGGTATCAAAGTCTTAAATGATATTTCCGGCTACATTCGCTCCCTGCTGGGGAAAGAGATGCGCCTGCGCATTATTCCGGAACTTAAATTTGAATATGACAGCTCTCTGGTCGAAGGGATGCGTATGTCTAATCTGGTGTCTGATGTGATCAAACACGACCAGGATATGCGTAAATCTGCGGACGACAAAGAGGGTAACTGATGGCACGCCGTCGTCGTGGCCGTAATATCAACGGCATTGTCCTGCTGGATAAACCGCAGGACATTTCATCCAATGATGCATTGCAGAAGGTCCGCCGTCTGTTTAATGCCGCCAAGGCCGGTCACACCGGCGCGCTGGATCCGCTGGCAACCGGTATGCTGCCGGTCTGCCTCGGTGAAGCGACCAAATTTTCACAGTTTCTGCTGGATTCCGACAAACGTTACCGTGTGATTGCCCGCCTGGGGCAGCGTACGGACACTTCAGACTCGCAGGGTGAGGTGATCAGTGAGCGCCCGCTGACATTCACGGCGGAACAGCTTGCGGCTGCCCTGGAGTCATTCAGGGGCGATACCTTACAGGTGCCGTCCATGTATTCCGCGCTCAAACATCAGGGACGTCCGCTGTACGAGTATGCCCGCAAAGGCATCACCATAGAGCGGGAAGCCCGCCCGATCACAGTGTATGAACTGCTGTTTATCCGCCATGAAGGGGATGAACTGGAGCTGGAGATTCACTGTTCGAAAGGCACCTATATCCGCACTATCATTGATGATCTCGGTGAGAAACTCGGTTGCGGTGCTCACGTGACCATGCTGCGCCGGTTGCAGGTGGCCACGTATCCGGCAGAACGGATGGTGACACTGGAACAGCTTCAGGACATGCGCCGGGTGGCGGATGAATCAGAAACACCCCTTGAAACCGCTCTGGATCCGCTGCTGCTGCCGATGGATACCGCCGTGTCTCATTTCCCGCAGGTCAATCTGACGGATGTGACCGCCGGATATTTTAAGCTGGGACAGCCGGTACGGGCTTCACACGACCTGGCACCGGAGACATTAACCCGCGTAACGCAGGGTGATGATGCACAGTTTATCGGCCTTGCGGTGATCAGTGAGGACGGCCTGGTGGCACCGCGCCGCCTTGTCGTGGAATACGCGGAATAAGTGCCGCCATATCTTGCGTTCAGGGCGCGGGCGGCGTAGAATAACGCGGCAATTTCCCTGAGATGCTGAATTAGAGATCGGCACTCAATTTTATTAATCAAAGTATATTTGGAGTTCTATTATGTCTCTAAGCACTGAAGCGAAAGCGAAAATTGTCGCTGATTTCGGTCGTGGCGAAAACGACACCGGTTCAAGCGAAGTTCAGATCGCGCTGCTGACTGCACAGATCAATCACCTGCAAGGTCACTTTTCTGAGCATAAAAAAGATCACCACAGCCGTCGTGGTCTGCTGCGCATGGTAGCTCAGCGTCGTAAGCTCCTGAACTATCTGAAAGGCAAAGACTTAGCAAGCTACACCTCAATTCTTGAGCGTCTGGGCCTGCGTCGCTAATTCAGACAAGTTTCAGTGGAAAGGGGCCGACGGCCCCTTTTCTTCTGAATGCGGCACATTAAGCTGTTGCCGCAATAATAACGATTCTTCGGTACAGCTATTCGCGCGGCTAATGAGAGCACTTTCCGGCAACAGGAAAAGGTTGTCATTAGTCGCGAGGATGTATCTGAAGGAACCATTTCACTACTTACCCCTGCCGGGGTGAGAGACCCAGAAGGATATTATTTTGTTAAATCCGACAATCCGTAAATTCCAGTATGGTCAGCACACTGTCACTATTGAAACCGGCATGATGGCCCGTCAGGCGACAGCAGCTGTAATGGTTAACATGGACGACACTGCGGTATTCGTTACCGTTGTCGGCCAGAAAAAAATGAAACCGGGCCAGGACTTCTTCCCGCTGACCGTAAACTATCAGGAGCGTACCTACGCTGCCGGCCGTATTCCGGGGAGCTTCTTCCGCCGTGAAGGCCGTCCGGGCGAAGGTGAAACCCTGATTGCACGTCTGATTGACCGTCCGTTACGCCCGCTGTTCCCGGAAGGTTTCCTGAACGAAGTTCAGATCATCGCAACTGTGGTATCTGTGAACCCGCAGATTAACCCTGATATCGTGGCAATGATTGGTGCTTCAGCGGCACTGGCACTGTCCGGTATTCCGTTCAACGGCCCGATTGGTGCGGCACGTGTTGGTTTTATCAATGACCAGTATGTTCTGAACCCGACCACTGACGAATTAGCAGTAAGCAAACTGGATCTGGTTGTTGCCGGTACCAAAGGTGCAGTTCTGATGGTTGAATCAGAAGCACAGCTGCTGACTGAAGAACAAATGCTGGGTGCGGTCGTGTTCGGTCACGAGCAGCAGCAGATTGTTATCGAAAATATTAACGCACTGGCTGCTGAAGCCGGTAAACCGAAGTGGGACTGGCAGCCTGAGCCTGTTAATCAGACTCTGCATGACCGCGTTGCTGAGCTGTCTGAAAAAGCACTGGGTGATGCTTACCGTATCACTGAGAAACAGGATCGTTACGCACAGGTTGATATCATTAAAGATGCCACCATCAGTGCACTGGAAGCTGAATTTGCCGCACGCGGCGAAGAGCTGACCGGCGAACTGAAACATGAAATCAGCGACATCCTGGCAGCGGTTGAGAAATCTGTTGTCCGTACCCGTGTTCTGAACGGTGAGCCGCGTATCGACGGCCGTGAAAAAGACATGGTCCGCGCACTGGATGTCCGCACCGGTGTTCTGCCGCGTACTCACGGTTCTTCTCTGTTCACCCGTGGTGAAACTCAGGCGCTGGTAACCGCAACGCTGGGTACTGCCCGTGATGCACAGACGCTGGATCAGGTGATGGGTGAAATCACTGACACCTTCCTGTTCCATTACAACTTCCCTCCGTACTGCGTGGGTGAAACCGGTATGGTCGGTTCACCGAAACGTCGTGAAATCGGCCACGGCCGTCTGGCGAAACGTGGTGTGCTGGCAGTGATGCCGTCTCAGGAAGAATTCCCGTACACCGTGCGTGTGGTGTCAGAAATCACCGAATCCAACGGTTCTTCTTCTATGGCGTCAGTCTGTGGTGCATCTCTGGCACTGATGGATGCAGGTGTTCCTGTGAAATCAGCGGTTGCCGGTATCGCAATGGGTCTGGTGAAAGAAGGCGACAAGTACGTGGTTCTGTCTGATATCCTGGGTGATGAAGACCACCTCGGCGACATGGACTTTAAAGTGGCGGGCAGCCGTGACGGTATCAGCGCCCTGCAGATGGATATCAAAATCGAAGGTATCACCAGCGAAATCATGCAGGTGGCTCTGAATCAGGCCAAAGGTGCGCGTCTGCACATTCTGGGCGTGATGGAGCAGGCTATCAACTCACCACGTGCTGATATCTCTGAGTTTGCACCGCGTATTCACACCATCCGCATCAACCCGGACAAAATTAAAGACGTTATCGGTAAAGGCGGTTCTGTGATCCGTGCCCTGACCGAAGAAACCGGCACCACTATCGAAATCGAAGATGACGGTACCGTGAAGATTGCTGCAACTGATGGTGATAAAGCGAAGATGGCTATCCGCCGTATCGAAGAAATCACCGCAGAAGTGGAAGTCGGCCGTGTCTATAACGGTAAAGTTGTCCGTATTGTTGATTTCGGTGCTTTCGTGGCTATCGGTGGCGGTAAAGAAGGTCTGGTGCATATCTCTCAGATCGCTGACAAGCGCGTTGAAAAAGTATCAGATTATCTGGAAATGGGTCAGGAAGTACCGGTCAAGGTACTGGAAATCGACCGTCAGGGTCGTATCCGCCTGAGCATGAAAGAAGCAGTCAGTCAGGAGGCTGTACCGGCTTCGGATGCAACCCCTGATGCAAATAACGCTGAATAAAATTTGACGTAAGTCGTGGCGTCCTGTAAAAAGGGCGCCATTCGGCAAAAAAAGCAAAAATGCACTCGGTTATTGTCAGTCAGAGGATTATCCTTTTAGGGATCTGACTTCGGGAGTAGGAAATGAATTTTTTTCTGCGTTGGTGGAGCATTGCAGCTATAATTTTTATCGCAGGATGCAGCAGCGGTAAAAACTGGCACTCCGGGGATTTACTTGCAGTACCCCTGCAGCCATCATTACAGCAGGAAGTGATCCTCGCCCGAATGGAACAAATACTGGCAAGCCGGTCATTAACTGAGGACGAATACGCCCAGCTGCTTTATCAGCGTGGTGTGTTGTATGACAGCCTCGGATTGCGTGCATTGGCACGTAACGATTTTACCGTTGCGTTATCAATGCGTCCGGATATTCCGGAGATATTTAATTACCTGGGCATTTATTTTACGCAGGCAGGCAACTTTGATGCTGCCTATGAAGCGTATGATTCTGTATTAGAGCTTGATCCAACTTATAACTACGCGCGTATGAACCGCGGTATTGCCCTGTATTACGGGGGCCGGTATCCGGTGGCGCGGGATGATTTGCTGGCGTTTTATCAGGATGATCCAAACGATCCGTTCCGCTCGCTGTGGCTTTATCTCGTCGATAAAGAGATAGATCCGAAGAAGGCACTGACCGATTTACGTCAGCGCTATCAGCAGGCGAAAGGCGGACAATGGGGCTGGAATATTGCTGAATTCTATCTCGGCGACATCAGTGAAAAGACACTGCTTGATCGGCTGAAGGAATTCTCAACGGATAACACTTCGCTCGCTGAACATCTCAGTGAAACCTACTTCTATTTAGGTAAATACTACCTGAGTCTGGGGGATACGGACAGCGCTGAAACGCTGTTCAAGCTGACGGTTGCCAACAACGCACACAATTTCGTTGAGCACCGCTACGCATTGTTGGAATTAGCTCTGTTAGGTGATGAAGAACAGGACCTGACGGATTCAGATCCACAATAGCTGACGAACACACTTCAACCCGTTAATTTTTCACCATTGCGAAAGTGATGGGGGGATTTTTGTTCGTTTTATAATTTTATTTGAGCCAGTTCACACTTTTAAATGAAAACAACCGACATGCTTTCCGATGGGTTGTGTAGACTGGCCGCCATTTTGTATGAGGCACCTTTACATGACCACTGAGACTGAAATCTCTTTTGCTGACATTGGTTTATCAGCTGATATTTTGACTGCACTGGACGACCTGGGCTACGAAAAGCCGTCCCCGATCCAGCAACAATGTATTCCGCACCTGCTTGCCGGACGTGATGTCCTTGGTATGGCACAGACAGGTAGCGGTAAAACGGCGGCGTTCGGCCTGCCGTTACTGAACAATATTGACCCGAACCTGAGAGCACCACAGATTCTGGTGCTGGCACCGACCCGCGAATTAGCGGTTCAGGTTGCGGAAGCCTGTACTGATTTCTCCAAACATATGCGTAACGTGAATGTGGTCGCCCTGTACGGCGGTCAGCGTTATGACGTCCAGTTACGTGCTCTGCGTCAGGGGCCGCAGGTGGTTGTCGGGACGCCGGGCCGTCTGCTGGATCACTTAAAACGCGGCACCCTGGATTTATCCAACCTGAAAGGTCTGGTACTGGACGAAGCAGATGAAATGCTGCGCATGGGCTTCATCGAAGACGTTGAAACCATCATGAGCCAGATCCCGGCAAATCACCAGACCGCGCTGTTCTCTGCAACCATGCCGGAAGCTATCCGCCGCATTACCCGCCGTTTCATGAAAGATCCGCAGGAAGTGCGCATTCAGAGCAGCGTGACTACCCGTCCGGACATCAGCCAGAGCTACTGGACTGCTTACGGTGCGCGTAAGAGCGAAGCACTGGTCCGTTTTCTGGAAGCGGAAGATTTTGATGCGGCGATTATCTTCGTCCGTACCAAAAATGCGACTCTGGAAGTGGCAGAAACCCTGGAGCGTAACGGTTATAACAGCGCGGCACTGAACGGTGACATGAACCAGGCCCTGCGTGAGCAGACGCTGGAGCGCCTGAAAGACGGCCGCCTGGACATTCTGATTGCAACAGACGTTGCTGCCCGTGGTCTGGACGTTGAGCGTATCAGCCTGGTTGTTAACTACGATATCCCGATGGATGCGGAATCTTACGTTCACCGTATCGGCCGTACCGGTCGTGCAGGTCGTGCAGGTCGCGCACTGCTGTTCGTGGAAAACCGTGAACGCCGCCTGCTGCGTAACATTGAACGCACCATGAAACTGACCATCCCTGAGGTAGAATTACCGGATGCAGAGATGATCAGCCAGCGCCGTCAGGAAAAATTTGCTGCCACTATCCATGCAGAAATGGAAAGCAGTAACCTGGATCAGTATCGTGCACTGCTGAAAAAACTGGTTCCGGCAGACAGCGATGAGTCTGAAGCCGATATCGATATGGAAACCCTGGCCGCGGTTCTGCTGAAAATGGCAGAAGGCGAGCGCAAACTGATCCTGCCGCCGGATGCACCACGTCGTCCGCGCCGTGAGTTCAACGATCGTGATGATCGCCGCCGTAATGACCGCAATGATCGTAACAGTCGTTTCGGTGATCGTCCGGAGCGTGGTTCAGAACCGCGCCGTGAACGCCGTGACGTGGGTGACATGGAACTGTACCGCATTGAAGTGGGCCGTACCGATGGTGTTGAAGTTCGCCACATTGTGGGCGCGATTGCTAACGAAGGGGATATCAACAGCCGTTACATCGGTAACATCAAACTGTTTGATACTCATTCAACTATCGAATTACCGAAAGGTATGCCGACGGATCTGTTACAGCATTTCACCCGTACCCGTGTGATGAACAAACCAATGAACATGACATTAGTCGGTGATGCGAAGCCGTTCAACCGTGAACGCCGCAGCGGTGGTAATGACCGTGGTGGTAACGGTGGCCGCAGTTTCGGTGGTGGTAACCGCCGTGACGGTGAGCGTTCTGACCGTGGTAACAGCGATCGCCGTCCGCAGGGCGAGCGCCGCAGCTTCCGCCGCGAAGAGGGTGGCAATGCTGCTCCGCGCCGCCGCAGCAGCAACAGCAGTAACAATGCATAATTGATTCTCTGAATCATAAAAAGCCCGGCCGGGGATATCCCTGCCGGGCTTTTTTATGTGTCCGGATTTTTGTATTAAATCAGCCCCAGAGCCTCTTTCAGGGGTTTAAGATAGCGGCGGCTGACCGGGATGGTTTCATCATTACTCAGGATCAGTTCCGCCTGGCCGTTATCGCCCAGCAGGATTTCCCGCAGGCGGGTCAGATTGACCAGATACTGCCGGTGACAGCGCAGCAGCGGTGTGCGGGTTTCCAGAGTGCGCAGTGTCAGCTCGGTAAACCCTTCCTGGCCGTGCGCACTCATCACAAACACGCCGCTGATACGGGAATTGACATAGACCACATCCTCAACCGGCATCAGCCAGATACGGTTGTGGCCGCTGCACGGGATATAGCGCAGCTGCTCTGTCTGTTCCGGGATCTCCGCCGGGCGGATCTGTCCCTGGCGCAGCCGGTTCAGGGTTTTGTCCAGGCGCTCTTTTTCCACCGGTTTGAGCAGATAATCAAACGCATCCTCCTCAAAAGCCTGTAACGCATATTCCTCAAAAGCAGTGAGAAAGACAATCGCAGGCCGGTGGCCGGGGTCGAGCATACCGACCATCTCCAGTCCGGTGACACGGGGCATCTGAATATCCAGAAACACCACGTCCGGTTTCAGACGATGGATTTTACCGATGGCATCAATGGCGTTAGTGCATTCACCCAGGATATGGATGTCAGGATACGCATCGAGCAGTAATCGCAGGTTTTCCCGGGCCAGTGGCTCATCATCAACAATTAAAACATTCATGGTGTCATTATCATTTTTTTAGTTATCAGGCGGTGCTGCCGCACCTGCCGGTGAGTCGAAGGGTAAGGTCAGAATAATCGTTGTTTTTACTTCCGGTTCGCAGTGAACACTGAGACCGTATTGTTTACCATAGCGGACTTTGATACGTTTATCGACCAGTCCCATACCCAGCCCGTCACTCATTCCGGTGGGCTGATACAGTCCGGCGTTATCGGTGATCCGGATGACAAGGGTATTGCCCTCCGCCCGTGCGGTTATGGTAATTTTTCCCTGCTCAAATATCTGTGATGTACCATGTTTTATCGCATTTTCCACAATCGGCTGTAACGAAAAGACCGGCAGACTGGCCTGTTTCAGCGCATCCGGAATGGCGATATCCACACTGAGCTGTTCACGGAAGCGGGCTTTTTCAATCTGTAAGTAAGCATTCACATGCTCAATTTCGGCGGCGAGGGTGGCAATCTCCCCCGGGCGTTTCAGGTTTTTGCGGAAAAAGGTGGAAAGATTCTGCACCAGATGCCGCGCCTGTTCCGCATCCCGTCGGATCACCGCCTGTAAGGTATTGAGGGCATTAAACAGGAAATGCGGATTCACCTGGGCATGCAGTAATTTCACCTCTGTTTCCAGTAGTGACTGCTTACTTCGTTCAAACTGCCCGGCCAGGATTTGTGCTGACAACAGGCTGGCAATCCCTTCTCCCAGCGTGCGGTTAATGGAGCTGAACAGGCGGTTCTTCACTTCATACAGTTTGATGGTACCGACCACCTGCTTATTTTCCCCGGTCAGCGGGATAACCAGCGTAGAGCCGAGTTTACAGTGCGGGTTGATCGAACAGCAGTACGGCGTTTCGTTACCGTCGGCATAGACCACCTCATTATGGGCAATGGCCTGCCGGGAATAACGGGAAGCAATCGGCGTACCCGGCAGATGGTGATCCGCCCCGACACCGATAAAGGCCAGCAGTTTTTCCGTATCCGTGATAGCCACGGCGGCGACATTCAGCTCATCATACAACACTTGTGCCACCTGGCGGCTGTTGGTCTCATTAAATCCCTGGCGCAGCACACCGTCTGTACTGATCGCCAGTTTCAGCGCCTGGGCGGAAAAGGCGCTGGTGTATTTTTCAAAGATAGCGCGTCTGTCCAGCAGGATGCGGATAAACATGGCGGCACCGATGGTATTGGCGATAATCATGGGTGCGGCAATATCTTTCACCAGACTCAGGGCCTCATTAAACGGTCGCGCCAGTAACAGAATAATCGCCATCTGCGCCAGTTCGGCAACAAAGGTCACACCGGCTGCTGTCCACGGATTGAACAGTTTGTTGATTTGTCCGCGTTTCATATAGTAGCGGTGTACCAGGCCGCCGATCAGTCCCTCGACAATCGTGGACACCATACAGCTGAACGCCGTCATCCCGCCGAGAGAATAGCGGTGCAATCCGCCGGTAAAACCGACCAGCAGCCCGACAGACGGCCCGCCGAGCAGACCGCCGAGTACCGAGCCGATAGCCCGCGTATTGGCGATAGAGTCATTGATATTCAGCCCGAAATAGGTGCCCATGACACAGAAAACGGAGAAAATCAGATAGCACATCAGCTTGTGCGGCAGGCGGACAGTCACCTGTAAGACCGGCAGTACCAGCGGCGTTTTACTGAGCACCCAGGCGATAACCAGATACACACACATCTGCTGAAGCAGCAGGAAAATCAGATTGTAGTCATACATTTTTCTGTCGGATCACTTGCCGGGGGAAGATTATTTGTAACTATCTGAGATTTTATATTAAAAAGAGTTGTACAACAGGTGCGTGGCGCTAAGATTGATAGTATTGTGCTGTGATCTGGCGCACAAATATCTTAACGGTTTCATCAGAAATCAGTAATACTGAAACCTTCCCCTTCTTCATCGTTTTATCCAGAACAATTTCATTCGGGATGATTCCACTCCGAATAGTTTCACAAATGATAGTTAAGGCCGAAATCAATAATGAAAAAAAGAACAATCTATCTGATCCTGCTGATGCTGGTCTTAATTGCGATGGCTGCACTTTTTCGTGCCCACAACCAGTATCTTTTACTGCAGGGTGAAGTCGATGCACCGGAGGTCATTGTTTCCTCGAAAGCGAAAGGACGTGTTGTTGAACGTCTGATTGAGCGCGGTGACGACGTTAAACAGGGACAGGCGCTGATTCGTCTGACCAGCCCTGAACTGGAAGCACAGGTCGCCTCGCTGGTGGCTGCCCGCGACCAGGCACAGGCACAGTTAACCGAATCTCTGAACGGTACCCGTGAAGAGAGCGTACGTAACTATGCGGCACAGCTGGCGAAGTCTCAGGCTGAACTGGCGAATGCACAACGTGATTTTCAGCGTATGAGCAGCATGGCCGGAAAAGGCTATGTATCAAAAACCGAGCTTGATCAGTCCCGCCGCGCCCGTGATGTGGCGCAGCAGGGCGTACTGGCCGCCAAAGCACAACTTGACCAGGCGAAAAACGGTGACCGCACCGAGCAGCGCCAGCGTTACGAAGCGGCACTGCGTCAGGCAGAACAGAAACTGGCGGAGTTAAAAGTCCAGCAGGACGAGCTGACCGTGACCGCACCGGTGACCGGTGAAATCGGGCCGATTCCGGCTGAAATCGGTGAACTGTTTAATGCAGGCAGCCCGCTGGTGACGATTATCCGCCTGCCGGAAGCGTATTTTGTCTATAACCTGCGTGAGGACATTCTCGCGGATGTGAAAAAAGGCGACAAAATCACCCTGACGGTACCGGCACTGAAAAATCAGGAAATTGAGGCTGAAGTCCGCTATATCGCACCTATGGGGGATTACGCCACCAAACGCGCCACCCGCGCCACCGGGGATTTTGATCTGAAGACCTTTGAGGTTCGTCTCTATCCGGTACAGCCGGTCGACGGATTAAGACCCGGTATGAGTGCGCTGTGGCGCCGGGATAAGTAATGAGATTTCCGGCAATATGGCGCGGTTTCCGCAACGCATTCTCACAGGAAACCCGGATGGCGGTGCGCAGTCCGGTGTTTCACTGGCTGAGCTGGCTGTTTCCGCTGATGTTGTTTGCACTGGTCAGTGCCAACTTCTCGGAAGGCACATTACTGGACTTACCGGTTTCCGCCATTGATTATGACCACAGCCCGCTCTCACGCACCCTGGTACGTAACCTGAATGCGGCATCACATGCCAGTATCACGCCGCAGGATGATAAAGATGTTGCGCTTGAGCGCATGGGGAGTGCGCAAGATTACGCCATTCTGGTGATCCCGCCGCGTTTTGAAAGTGATGTGCTGTCCGGTAAACAACCGACAACCCGGATGTTTTTTAATGCCCTGTTTTATGCTTCCGGCAGCTACGCCACTCAGGACTTCAGCGGACTGATTGCCGAACTGAACGGCCAGTACCGGTCTGTCCTCGCCTCTGAAATGGGGAAAAACGTCCCGAAACTGGCACAGGTGACGATGTCCTATGACACCCTGTTTAACGCCAGCGGCAGTTATATTTATTATCAGCAGTTTGCCGCAACAATCCATATGCTTCAGTTATTTGTGGTGACCTGCACCATTTACACCATGTCACGCAGCACCATGCTGCACTCCATTAAACCGCTGTTCAGCGGTGTACTGGGCAAGCTGGCACCTTATACGCTGTTTTTCACGGTACTGCTGATGATCGAACTCGCTGTCCTGGTTACCGTGTTTGAGGCGAAAGTGACCGGGAATCCGGTTTATATGCTGATGGTCGGTTTCTTTTATGTGATGGCTGCCCAGAGTATCGGTCTGCTCCTCTACACATTCACCCGTGATCCGATGATGGCTTACAGTATGATCGGGATGCTGGTGAGTATGGCAATGGCCTTTTCCGGGATGACCGTGCCGGAACTGTCTATGATTCTGCCGGCACGGATTATCGCGAACATCGAGCCGCTGACACATGCACTGAACGCCATGTTTGATATCTTCCTGCGGGAAGTCTCGCTGCAGCATATCCTGTATGTCTGCGCGTTATTGCTGCTCTATCCGGTGGGAGCCACTTTCCTGATCCGTAACCGCCTGCCGAAACGGCTGGCATTGCAGAGAGGAGGCGCGGTATGAAACTCTATTTCCAGACCTTCCTGAAAGTACTGCTCGGTATGCTGGAAAAACCGATGTGGATGCTGCTGATTATCTCGCTGTGTGTCATGAGCCTGGTCTATGTGCATCCGGTCCTGTGGGATTTACCGGTTGCGGTGGTGGATCAGGATAATACGGTGGCCAGCCGTTCTCTGGTGCGGGAGCTGGATGCCACCGCAAAAGTCGAACTGCACAGTTATGACAACCTGGCCACGGCCCGGCAGGATATGATCATGCGTGATCTGTTTGCGATCATCATTGTTCCGCAGAATTTTGAGCGCAATCTCTTACAGGGCAAAAATATCACGGTACCGGTCTTTGGTGACGGCACCAACCGTATCGCCAGCGGGCAAATTCAGCAGGAACTGAGTAAGGCATATCAGCAGATCCTGGCGGATTACAATACCAAAATCCTGACAGCAAACGGTTATACACCGGAGCAGGCATCAATACTGATTGCGCCGATTCAGTCGGAAACGGTCGGGATGTATAACCCGGGCGTCAGTTTTGCCGCCATTGCGCTGCCGGGACTGCTGGTGATGCTGTTGCAGCACACACTGCTGATAGCCTGTGTCCGTGTCAGTATCGCGGTGCGCAGCACACCGAAAGGGAAACCGCCGCTGGCGGTCTACCTGGGGGCGCTGAGTGCGCTGCTGCCTATCTGGCTGTTTCTCTCGACGGTCTTCTTTGCGCTGTGGCCGTGGGTACTGGGGTACCGTCAGGAAGCGCCGATGTATGAATTATGGCTGCTGACATTCCCGTTCCTGCTGGGGGTTCTGGGGCTGGGAAAACTGGTTACCGAATGCCTGCGCAGTGTGGAGATGATTTACCTGACGCTGGCGTTTGTGACCACTCCGGTCTTTTATATGTCAGGCACTATCTGGCCGTTACAGGCCATGCCGGACTGGGTGCGATTTATTGCTTCCGCGCTGCCGTCCACCTGGGCGACCAAGGCGATTGCCGGTATCAACCAGATGGATTTACCGTTCAGCAGTGTGCAGAACGATATTATTATGATGCTGGTGCTCGGGATTATTTATACGCTGCTCGGCGTCTTTATCGGTATGTTACGTGACGGGGAATTACGGCGTATCACACATTCCCTGCGCCGGATGTTCCGGCGAAAGCGTCAGAAATCAGTATGATACAAAGCAGGTAAAAATAATAAACAAACGGGCGAAACGATAAGAGTTCGCCCTTTTTTATAAATAAATTTTAACGTTATGATTTATTTATAATAATAAACATTATCCATTGATGGTTTAATCAATGACAGGCAGATATTAATCACCTTTCTTATGTTTATGTGGTTTAAGGTCTGGGTGTTTTCCCTTATTTTCAGGGGTAACACGCTGTCTTCTGTCTTCTTTTCCTGTTGTGTCTGTAACAGGTTTTGGTCCTGGTTTGATTTCCATTATAGCTCCTGTGTTTACTGATAAATTAATCACAACATCGATAGCTTAAATATAATTTAAGCGTTATTGGTACTCAGGACACTTTAATACATTATTTTTTTTATTAAAGTTAAATTTTCAGTTTCAGGTATTTCAGGGGAATATTTATGGAATGGGTGATTGGTATTATTATCTTTCTTGCTGTTCTTAATACGATTTTTAAACCAAGGCGCTGTGGTGTATGTGGACAAGGTTTTAAAAAGAAATACCATACATGGACGATAGAGGGTAAAAAAGAACATCTTTGTCCCCATTGTAATTCAAGGATGACAAGAAGGGTCAGTTATAAGCGGTTTAACGACCGGTTCGGGAAATGAAAATGACAGTGAATAATGTGTTCTTCACTGTCATTACGGGATGAATGCTATATCACTCCACCAGTTCCAGCCCCGCCACTTTGCGCCAGTAACCGTTGCAGTTTTGTGCCTGTGCCAGATCCAGCGGCTGTGCGCCGGTTTCATTCTGACGGAAATGGTCAATGACGGCCAGATCATCCGGCGCATCCGGGGAAATGCGCACAATATCCACCAATCCCTGCATGGAACGCAGATCATTACCGAGGTTATAGCAGTAACCGCTCTGGGTCTGGATCCCGTTAAGGACAAAGACCTGCTGATTTTCTTGTGAGAGGACTTTGCGCCCCTGCGGATAGCTGATACAGCAGGTTTCGCAGTCATCTTTGGCGCGGTTTTCCGAACGGGCGGTGAAGCAGCGGGCGGAGTAGGCCAGCGGCAGGTGGCCGTAGCTCATCACTTCCACTTCAAATTTGTCGCGGATCCCCAGCTCTTCACATTGCTTCAGCAGATTCACCAGCCAGTCACGGGACAGCTCCACCGGCATACACCAGCGTGTCATCCCCTGTTTTTGCAGGATTTTCAGCGCCGGGGCGTTATAGCAGTTCAGGCCGTGTCCGGCGACAAACGGCAGCCCGCGCTCGTACAGCATATTAATCACACCGAAATCATGGGCTTCGATCATAAATTCGCCGTTATCGACCAGTTTGGCGATCTCTTTCAGCTCAGACGGCGCCTGTAACAGCGCCAGCGTGGAGATAACCACCTGTTTGCCGCTTCCGGCAACGGTTTTAGCGAGATTTATCCAGTCATCGGGTTTCATTTCCCGGCGCTTGCTGCACACGGTTTCGCCGAGGTAGATAATATCCGCACTGCTTTGCATTGCCTGCTGATAAAACTGTTCCAGTGTCGCTTTCGGCCAGTAATAGAGGACTGAACCTAATGAAAATTGCATCGTTTTTCTCTCCGTTACTGCCATTTGCGGTGATAGGCACCGAGTGTGGTCTGGCGTCCTTCTGACATACCACCGAGAGTCTGCATCCACGCGGCATCCGGTGCATAGTTGTCCGGATCAGCCTTGCAGCGGTCAATTGCCTGACGCCATACTTTCGCCACATCAGTCACATAGGCCGGGCTGCGCTGGCGGCCTTCAATTTTCACTGAGGCGATATTCGCCGCCATCAGTTCCGGCAGTAATTCCAGGGTGTTAAGGCTGGTCGGTTCTTCCAGGGCATGGTAAGGCTTGCTGTCCACGCAGTAACGGCCTTTGCAGAGTGTCGGATAACCGGCATTCTCATCCGCACCGTAGCGGTCAATCAGCACATCATTCAGGCGTGATTCCAGCCCCTGCGCGGTCTCCTGCCAGCGGACAAACCGTGCCGGAGAGCAGGCACCGACGGTATTCGGGGATTCCCCGGTCAGATAGGAGGAGAGGTAGCAGCGGCCTTCCGCCATAATGCACAGGCTGCCGAAAGCGAAGACTTCCAGCGGCACCGGACTGGTGCGTGCCAGCTGTTTTACCTGATGGATTGAGAGCACACGCGGCAGCACGATACGGTGCACATCAAAGTTGCGCTGATAGAAACGGATAGCTTCGGTATTGGTAGCCGATGCCTGCACAGAGACATGACGCTCAATGTGCGGATAGCGCTCCGCAGCATATTCCAGCATGGCGATATCCGCGAGGATCAGGGCATCTGCCCCCAGTTGTGCGGCCATATCCACCGCCCGCTGCCAGCGGCTGAAACCGTCCGGATGGGCAAAGGTGTTAATCGCAATATGCAGGTGACGCCGGTGGCGGTGAACATAATCCACCGCCTCGGTAAGTTTCTTTTCAGTAAAATTCAGACCGGCGAAGTGACGGGCATTAGTATCATCTTTCAGGCCGATATAAACCGCATCCGCGCCGTTATCAATGGCGGCTTTCAGTGCGGGTAAATTACCGGCAGGACACAATAGTTCCATGGTGAGACTCTCAGACTGAATAATAAAAATGATCGGAAATTGTAAATGGCAGGCTAAAAAAGGTATTGACCTGAGGCAGGTTAGTGAACATTTACCACAAAAAATCACCCGGTTTGCGGATATAAAAGCGGGATGTTCTCTGCGGCAGGAAGAAAATCGGGTATATAATAGAAACAATGACACGAAAAATTGACCGGAATCCTGAGTTATTTCCGCAGATTCTGGCACAATGGCGCAGTAATTCAGATTAAGGAGTCAGTACGGTGTTTGCCAAAATTCGTTCCTCGCTCGTACACAACGGGCCGGCGTTATTGCGGTTTCCGCTGAAATTAACGCCGTTTACCCTGCAAAAACAGGTTCTTCAGCAGGTTCTGGCGCGTCAGTTTGAAGAGGCGCTGACAGAAGGTGATCTCGATTTTCTGGAAAATAAATGGCTGAAAGTGGAAGTCCGTGACCTGGCGCTTCACTGGTATATCAGTAACCGCGACGGCCGTCTGGTGGTCAGTGCGGATGAACAGGAAGACGTCAGCTTCAGCGGTAATGCTAATGATTTGGTACTGATCGCTGCCCGCAAGGAAGACCCGGATACTCTGTTCTTTCAGCGCCGTCTGCGCATTGAGGGAGATACTGAACTGGGTCTGTATGTCAAAAACCTGATGGACTCGATTGACCTCGACGGTATGCCGCCGCTGCTGCGCAGCGCATTAATGCAGCTGGCTGACTTTATTCAGGCCGGGCTGGCGGAAGACGGGGCTGAATCACCGGCAGTGGTGACCTCATGCTGATCCGTACAGAAATTCCGGTTGATGCCGCCGGTATCGATGCACTGCTGCGCAGCGCGTTCGGGCGTGACAATGAAGCCGATCTCCTGCATGCCCTGCGGGAAGATGGTTTGCTGACCCTGGGTGTGGTTGCTACTGATGATGAAGGGCAGGTGGTCGGTTACGCCGGTTTCACACCGGTGGACGTGGAAGGCGAGGATTGCCAGTGGGTCGGCCTGGCACCGCTGGCAGTGGCTGAGGCTTACCGTGGTCAGGGCATTGCGAAGCAGATGGTTTATGAGGGGCTGGACAGCCTCAATGAGTTCGGTTACGGCGCGGTTGTGGTGCTGGGTGATCCTGAGATCTACGGTAAGTGGGGGTTTAAACCGGCAGCAGAGTTTGATCTGCACTGCAAATGGCCGGATACCGCACCGTATTTTCTTATCTACCCGCTGGAAAATGATGCCGCAGACCGTTATCACGGACTGGTTAATTTCTCACATCATTTTGACAGCTGTGAATAATCGCCACCGTTAAGGTATGTCGTCAAATCGGAAGGCTGGTCACTGACCAGCCTTTCTTTTTTCTTCTTTGTCAGCTGTTTGACCCGGTATTCTTCTTTTGATGCGGTTGAGCGATCCGCCATCGCGGCCTGATACACGACATGCAGCCCGCTCTTCCCCCGCAGGTATTTTGCTCCCTTTCCGGACTGATGTGTCGCCACACGTTGTGCGACATCACGGGTGATCCCTGTGTAAAGATATCCGGATTCTGTCCTGATTATGTAAAGAAACCACGTGTTTATGTCTGTGTTGTTGTTCATTTTTGTGTAATCGTGCGTTTTATCATTTATATGAAAGGCGAATATTTTGGTGGTTTTCGTCGCGGAATAGTCACGCAACTAACTAATTAATCAGTGGTATTCACTATGGTAATTCTTTTCACGGATTTATTAAAACCCACATCATCAATTTTATTGAATAACTACAGCAGAAATAGCTAATTTTCTTTTTTGCCGGAGGAGCATAATATGACTCACATCACAGAGAGAGACAAAAACGTCTCATGATATTACATTTATTCTAAGGAATCATATTATGAAAATTTCAACAGTAATCCCTGCAATTTTAGCTTTAAGTGCCGTTTCATTTGGTTCAATGGCTGCTACAGAAGTACAACATAGCACACAGGCACCTGTCGGTGTTGTCTCTGTCAGCGATGTTGATACCCTGGCTGATGTGACCGCTGCCTTATCCAAAAAAGCTGATGAAGCTGGCGCAACTTCTTTCCGTATCATCTCCGCAGGTGGTGAAAACCTGATGGGTGGTACTGCAGAACTGTATAAATAATCCCTGAGATTTGCCATACAATACAGCCCGTCTGACGGGACTGTCTGAACCAGCACCGGATGATATACTCTATCAGCCGGTGTGGTTTTATTGGGGGGTACTGTATGGAATTACCGCACGATTCAATCCTGTCTTATCTGAAGAAAAATCATGTCTTTACGCTGTGTGCCTCCGCCGGTGATGACCTGTGGTGCGCTTCCTGCTTTTATGTTGCAGATCCGGAAACGATGATACTTTATTTCCTGACTGAACCGCATACCCGGCACGGCACCCTGATGCAGCAGAATCCGCTGGTGGCGGGAACCATTTCCGCCCAGACGGTGACTGTGGCAAAAATCCGCGGTATCCAGTTCAGAGGCGAGGTGACAACGTTGTCTGCGGAAGAGGAAAAACAGGCGAGAGCCCGTTACTGCCGCCGTTTTCCGGTGGCTGTTGCCGCAAAAACCCCGTTGCGGGGGCTGCGGCTGGATGAGATAAAGATGGTGAATAATACGCTGGGATTCGGAAAGAAACTGCACTGGTCCCGGTTCAGCGCGGGTTTCAGCGCAGATAGTGAATAACCTGGTTACTGCTGCCGCGCCAGATCAGCATCGGGTCGTGCAGATCCTGCACAAATTTCCCGTCGACTAACACATTGATATGCTCAATGACTTCCCGCTGGGCATCATTCAGCTCATCCAGTTTATACCCTGTCCACATCCAGATATCTTTTTCCGGCGGGCACTCGCGGCGGATGCGCTGCACCAGTGCCAGAATCTCCGGCACATTGTGCGGATGCAGCGGATCACCGCCGGACAGTGTGATCCCCTGACGTTTCACGCGGGTGTCACAGAGGTCGGCGATAATCGTGTCTTCCAGTTCACGGGTGTACGGCACACCGGAATCAGTGCGCCAGGTGCTCTGGTTATAACAGCCGCGGCACTGATGCACACAACCGGAGACAAACAGGGTGCATCGTGTACCGGGCCCGTTGACCACGTCAACGGGATAATACTGATGATAATTCACAACTCAGCCTAATTGTCCGTTATTCAGGTGTTTAACGCGGCGCTTCACTTCTTCCTGTTTACCGGCATTAAACGGACGCGCATCAGGGCTGCCGAGGTAACCGCACACACGGCGGATGACAGAGACGCGGGAAGCATCGTGATTACCGCATTTCGGGCAGACAAAGCCTTTACTGGTGCAGTTAAACTCACCGGCAAATCCGCATTCATAACACTCATCAATCGGCGTGTTGGTTCCGTAGTACGGAACGCGGTCGTAGCTGTAATCCCAGACATCTTCCAGCGCTTTCAGGTTGTGCTGGAGGTTCGGGTATTCGCCGTAGCAGATGAAACCGCCGTTCGCCAGCGGCGGATACGGTGCTTCGAAATCCAGTTTGTCGTACGGATTAACCTTCTTCTCCACATCGAGATGGAAGCTGTTGGTGTAGTAACCTTTGTCTGTCACACCCGGGATAATCCCGAACTCAGCGGTATCCAGGCGGCAGAAGCGGTCGCACAGGTTTTCACTCGGGGTGCTGTAGAGGCTGAAACCATAGCCGGTTTCGGCTTTCCATTCGTCCGTTGCTCGGCGCAGACGTTCCACGATGGCGACACCCAGGGCGCGGCGCTGTTCGTCGTCATACATGTGCGTTTCAGTGCCGGTCAGAGCATTGATGGTTTCATGGATACCGATGTAACCCAGTGAAATCGAGGCGCGGCCGTTTTTAAAGATTTCGGTGACAGAATCATCCGCTTTCAGGCGCACGCCGCAGGCACCTTCCATATACAGGATTGGCGCAACACGGGCTTTGACATTTTCCAGCCGTGCGATACGGGTCATCAGAGCTTTTTTGGCAAGCACCAGACGCTCATCCAGCAGTGACCAGAAATCCGCTTCGCTGCCTTGTGATTCAATGGCAATACGCGGCAGGTTCAGGCTGATAACCCCGAGGTTGTTGCGCCCGTCGTGGATCATTTCACCGTTCTCTTCATAGACACCGAGGAAGCTGCGGCAGCCCATCGGGGTTTTAAAGGAACCGGTCACTTTCACCACCTGGTCGTAGTTCAGGATATCCGGGTACATCCGTTTGCTGGCGCACTCTAATGCAAGTTGTTTGATGTCGTAGTTCGGATCACCATACTGGTGGTTCAGGCCTTTTTTAATGGCGAAAACCAGTTTCGGGAAGACCGCTGTTTTGTGGTTTTTACCCAGACCGGCGATACGGTTACGTAAAATCGCCTGCTGGATCATGCGGGATTCTTTTGATGTGCCCAGCCCGAAACCGAAGGTGACAAACGGGGTCTGCCCGTTGGCGGTGTGCAGTGTGTTGACTTCGTATTCCAGTGACTGGAAAGCGTCGTAGCACTCTTTTTCTGTGCGGGCGTTGGCATAACCTTCCGCATCCGGGATCTGCCACTCTTTTGCGGTTTTCAGATGTTTGTTATAGCTGGCGGTGACAAAGGGCGCGAGAATTTCGTCGATACGGTTAATAGTGGTGCCGCCGTAAATATGGCTGGCCACCTGAGCAATAATCTGTGCTGTTACCGCCGTTGCGGTAGAGATGGACTTAGGCTGTTCTATCTCGGCGTTACCCATTTTAAAGCCATGAGTCAGCATGCCTTTTAAATCGATCAGCATACAGTTAAACATCGGGAAGAACGGGGCGTAGTCCAGATCGTGATAGTGAATTTCGCCGCGTTCGTGCGAAATAACAACATCACGCGGTAAAATGTGCTGTTTTGCGTAGTGCTTGGCAACGATACCTGCCAGCAGGTCACGCTGTGTCGGGATCACCTTGCTGTCTTTATTCGCATTCTCGTTGAGAATGGACATATCACTCTGTTCAACCAGCCCGCGGATCTCGTTATTCAGACGGCCGCGCAGTTCACGCGCCACGTCACGATCATGACGATATTCGATGTAAGTTCTTGCTAACTCTTTGTAATCACCTGACATTAACTGGTTTTCTACGGCATCCTGGATCTCACCGATATCCACCTTTTTCCGGTCACCCAGCAGGGAGGCTACCCGGGAGGCAACCTGAGAGCAGTAGTCATCATCATTAACACGTGCGGCTTTGGCGGCTCTTTTAATGGCATCCCGGATGCGTGATTCATCAAAATTTACCTGACATCCATCACGCTTAATCACGATAGTGTGCACTTTGCTTCTCTCCGGCAGTTTGGTTATCCACAGGACAAAACCTGTCATCATGCGGGTTGATGGTGTTGTGGATAACACTGTGAATAAATACTATATCTAGTGTGCTTTGTATTATATAGCACTAGATATAGATTTCCTCCGGAATAAGGCGATAGAAATTGATGTAAGTCAAAGAATTCTGGCGACATCAGGCAAACCGCACACTCCGGTTAAGTGTAAAAATGTGCGGTTTGATTGCTGAAAATTATAGTAAAAGTTATTTCTGTCACTTATCAGTGCTGTTTTTATCCTCTTTGAAGACGAAAACATAACCGATGCAGGCGGTGAGCAGTACACAGACCCCTGCAGCGATAGCCAGCAGGAACCCGGCATCAATGCCGTAAGTATCAATGATCATACCGACACCGGCAGAGCCGAGTGCCACACCGACCGCCAGCCCGGTAATAAGCCAGGTAAAGCCTTCTGTCAGCATATTAGGCGGCGCTTCACGCTCGACAAAACCGATAGCGAGGATCATGGTCGGTGAGAAGAAGAAACCGGCGACAAACATGGTCAGCCCCAGACCGGTCAGGTTAGTGACCAGCAGCAGCGGCAGGGTGGTCAGCAGTGTGGCGGCGGCAGTGAAGACGAACTGTTTTGTATAGCTGAACGGCAGCCGGATAGCACCGAAGATAAACCCGGCGATACAGGAACCGGCGGCATAGACAGACAGAACGTAGCTGGCACCCTCCGGATACCCCTGTGCATTGGCGAAAGCAACAGCCAGCACATCCACCGTCCCGACAATCACCCCGAGTGCGAGCAGCACCACCATCAGCAGCTGAATCGCAGGCAGACGCAGCACGGTGCCTTTTGCCAGCCCGTCACGTTTGTGCACCGGCGGCTCAGTCCGTTTCTGACAAACCACCAGCGCGGTCCCGATGATCAGAAAAATAATTGCCGCCAGCGGACCGGCCTGCGGAAACAGGGCGATACAGAGCGTGACTGACAGCGGCGGCCCGATAATAAAGCTGATTTCATCCAGCACCGACTCAAAAGAGTAGGCGGTCTGTAAACGCGGATCACCTTTATAGATATGTGTCCAGCGGGCACGGATCATGGCGGGCATGCTCGGGATCGCCCCGACAAAAACAGCAGACAGCCAGATTGCCCAGTCAGGGGCATCATACACCGTACATAACAGCAGGGCGGCAGTCGCGGGAACACTGATCACCAGTGTTTTCGGCAGGATCCGGCTCTGTCCGTAGCGATCCACCAGCCGGGCGATCAGCGGGGCGCAGAATGCCGCCGAAAAGGTATAAACAGCCGCAGTTACCCCGGCCATAAAGAAAGAATCACGCAATTGGGCAATCATGGTAATGATCCCAATCCCCATCATGGAGACGGTCATCCGCGCGATAAATCCCGCACCTGAAAAGGCTTTGGTGCCGGGATGCTGAAAGATGACGCGATAAGAGCTGAACATAACAACCTCACAGATATCCGGTATATTACAGACGGATATAATTTTTAACTGCCGGAGATAGCCGGCTGTAATGCAATTAACATACATTGCGTATGTGAATCTATTGACATACGCAATGTATGTCAATAAAAAAGTGCTATAATCCCCCGGCTGAAAAGGTTAACCGCAGGAGTGATAAAATGAGCCACAAGCCACGTGCAGAGATGATAGAAGAAACGCGGACCAAGCTTATCCGTACTGCACGCCAGCAATTTGGTGAGGCCGGGTACGCCGCGACGGTGATGGATGACCTGACGGCTCAGGCGGGTCTCACCCGTGGGGCGCTGTATCATCACTTTGGTGATAAAAAAGGATTATTTCTGGCAGTGTTGCAGGATCTGGATCGCGAACTCGATGCACGCCTGGATGCCGCAGAAAAAGGTGAGGCCGATGAGTGGTCTGCTTTCAAATTCCGCTGCCAGGGCTATCTGGCAATGAGTCTGGAGACGGAAGTCCAGCGGATTATGTTCCGTGATGCGGCCTCGGTACTGGATTTCTCCATTCTCAAATCCCACGAACTGGCCTGTGTGCAGGGGATCACCCGGCGTCTGACACACCTGATGGAAGCAGGACGGATAAAACAGGTGGCACCGGATGTGCTGGCACTGTTTATTAATGGCGGGTTGTATGAATGTGCCATGTGGATTGTACACAGTGATGATCCGCAGGCCACTTATGAAAAAGTCAGCGTTTCTTTTGACCAGCTGCTGGAAAATTTACGGGTATAGGATGCAGTGATAACTTGCTGCTATTTAATCGTCATGTCACTCTTTATCTTTTAAAATCCGCTATTCATGATTTTATTTATTCATCCGCCACTGTTATAAAAAAAGCCCATGAAGCATGGGCAAACAGAGGTAAAAATAATTCAGCACTGCCGTGTGTAATGACGTAATGATTCCATTGCCTGTCTCAGTATCTGCACATTAAAATGTTTCCCAGTTGTCATCGGCATTATCAGCGGGCTTTTTAAGCGCAGGGCGTTGTAACGGCGCCATAATGCTGGTTTGGGTACCGTCCTTCAGTTCTCCGGCCTGTATATGAAATACGGACACCGCCTGAGTCAGTCTGCTTGCCTGCTCTTCAAGTGACGCAGCCGCTGCGGCTGATTGCTCAACTAATGCCGCATTCTGCTGGGTGACTCTGTCCATTTCCGTCACCGCCACACCCACCTGGTCAATCCCGCGGCTCTGTTCATCCGAGGCAGAGGCTATCTCACTCATGATATCGGTGACGCGGGTAACGGCGCTGACAATTTCATCCATTGTTTCACCGGCGCGCTCAACCAGTACAGCCCCGGCACCGACTCTGCCGACTGAATCTTCGATCAGGGTTTTGATTTCCCGGGCGGCCTGCGCACTGCGCTGAGCCAGATTACGCACTTCACCGGCGACAACGGCAAATCCGCGGCCCTGCTCACCGGCACGGGCGGCTTCCACGGCGGCATTCAGTGCCAGGATGTTGGTCTGGAAGGCGATACCGTCAATCACACTGATGATATCGGCGATTTTCTTCGAGCTGTCGCCGATGCCGCGCATGGTATCCACAACATCATCCACCACTTTCCCGCCGCGCTCTGCGGTCTCGGAGGCGGTTAACGCCAGCTGACTGGCCTGACGGGCATTATCGGCATTCTGACGCACAGTGGCGGTCAGCTCTTCCATGCTGGCAGCGGTTTCTTCAAGAGATGCAGCCTGTTGTTCAGTCCGTGAAGAGAGATCGTTATTACCGGCAGCGATCTCACTGGCACCGCTGTAAATCGCATTGGCACCATCACGGACATCACTGACAGTTTTGGAAAGCTCATTCTGCATGTCACGCAATGTTTCAGACAGTTTTTTGATTTCATAACTCCCTGTCACATCAATCGGTCTTATCAGATTACCTTTTGCAATATGCTGAATGCTTTCCAGGAAGTGATTCATAGGTAAAATAAGTAAACGACGAATACCAAACCAGACTAAAATGATAGTAATACAAATACTGACAAGCAGTAATATTGTTATCCATATTGTCAGTGTTTCATTACTTTTACTATTCTGAATAAGGTTGTCATGATAAATAACATCTTCAGCATAATAATTCTCATATAATTTCCCGAATGTATTCTGATAGTCACTGGTAGGTTGGTTATCAAAATCATCTAACTTATTGTTGCGTAAATAATGAATCAGATCAAGCTGGGCACCATGATATTCATTAAAAGCAGCATCCATTTTTCTTTCAAGGTCTTCACCAAATTTTGTCGGCATTGATTTAAATGCTGACCAATCTGATTTTGTTTTTTCTACTTGTTCTTCAGCATAATCAAGTCGTTTGTTTTTCTGTTCGTCATTTTCATATACACCTTTCATTACACCTTTGGATATAATATTAAGTAATGATCTGTTTTCTAAGAATCCAATCCAGACCCGGTCGAGTACATGGGTTTTTTCTGACTGAACGGTCATCGTATTATTTATTTCATTCTGTGAGTTTATAAACCTGAAAAAATAAAATGATGATATAAGCTGCATCAAAAGAAACGCAATCAGGATAAAGAGCATTCCTGTTGATATTTTTACTTTTTCTAACATATTCCACCTTGAATTAGCATTTTAATGATAAAAACCAGTTATAGGATACCATTTATGACAGAAGATCATTAATTCCGATACTTACCGCTGATATTTACGCCTGAAACATTTCTGATTTTTATTGAAAAGAAATGAGAAATTATAAACAATATTATTATGGCAAATTGTATCAAGGTTATGAAATAAACAGTAGGTGGTTTATTTGTGAATAAGAGACTATAATTGACCGCTTTTGTCTGTAAACACATCGGTAAAAGCAATATTCACCTTTAGTATCCGGAATGAAAACAAATTTCTGCAGTAATTTTATATACCGTTAATGTAATAGGTTATCAATGGTATTTGATTTTAATTTCCTAAAACATGACAGCGCTTTTGTATTATAAAATATCGCTATATAACGGAAGAAGGTGGCTGATTATTTTTAAGTGCTATGAATATCAGTGTAAAAAATTTAATTAAAGATAATAATACATATCCTTATGATGCATAACAGACAGAGCCCCTGTAAAGGCGCTCAATTCAGAGCCACCTCTTGCAGAGGTGGCTTTTTACTGACGTTCTCAGAAAACGCAGTAATTATTTACGGACTGCGATTGCTTCGATTTCTAATTTAACGTCTTTTGGCAGACGCGCAACTTCAACACAAGAACGTGCAGGGTATACTGCTTTGTGCTCATCAAAGAAAGCCGCGTATTCTGCGTTTACAGTAGCAAAGTCGTTCAGGTCTTTAACGAAAACAGTTGTTTTCACGATATCCGTAACCTTCAGACCAGCCTGTTCGATGATAGCTTTGATGTTGTTCAGTGACTGACGTGCCTGCGCTTTAACATCGTCGGCAACGGCACCGGTTTTCGGATCAACAGGGATCTGACCTGAAGTCATTACCATGTTACCCAGGTCTACTGCCTGTACGTATGGGCCGATTGCTGCTGGTGCGTTTTCTGTTGCGATTACTTTAGTCATTACGGACTCCTGTAGGATGATTATTGCTGTTAAGCTTTTAAAAACGCCCTCATTATAATCGTCTGATTTTCCCGGACAACTGACCTGGATCTATCTTATTGGTTATTAATGATTGCGTGGTGATCAAATTCTTTCTCACAGTACTTACAGATTAACACAATTTCCTGCGCAATGGACTTAACAGTGAAGCTGCTTTCCACCGGCTCATTGTGACTGATGCAGTTGCTGTTCGGGCAGACAATCACCCCTTCAATCCGCTCCGGCAGGTTAATCGGCAGTTTTTTAACCACCTGATAATCTTCGATAATATTAATTGTGGCTTTCGGGGCATAAAAACCGAGCTGGTTGGCCTGTTCCGGGGTCAGGAAGGTATCTTCCAGTTTAATCAAATCTTTACGCCCCATATTGTTGGACGGCAGGTTCAGCCCGATAGTAATACGGCTGTCCGTCTCGGTCAGGCGGAAAAAGGAGAGCAGTTTAAATCCCACATTTGCCGGAATATGGTCGATAACGGTGCCGCATTTGATGGCTTCAACCAGTAATTTATGATCCTGAGTCATGATGTGCTCCTTAAGCCGGGAAAGTTTCGTTTAACACCAGAGATAACAACGCCTGACGGGCAAAGATCCCGTTTCCTGCCTGCTGGAAGTAGTATGCGTAAGGTGTTTTATCCACATCCGGGGTTATCTCATCGATGCGCGGCAGCGGATGCAGTACTTTCAGGTTCGGCTTCACATTGGCCAGATCAGCCGCACGCAGCACAAACTGGGCTTTGACATTGGCATATTCCGACGGATCGAGGCGCTCTTTCTGCACGCGGGTCATATACAGCACATCCAGCTGCGGAAGTACCTCATCAATAGAATGATGTTCGCTGTACGCCACGCCGTTTTCATCCAGCATATGCAGGATGTGATTCGGCATTGCCAGTGCCTGCGGGGCAATAAAATGCAGGTGATTGCCGCGGAATTTTGACAGCGCCTGTGACAGTGAATGTACCGTGCGCCCGTATTTAAGATCACCGACCATGGCGATATGCAGGTTTTCAAGACGCTCCTGGGTTTCCTGAATGGTAAACAGGTCGAGCAGCGTTTGTGTCGGATGCTGATTCGCGCCGTCACCGGCGTTGATTACCGGCACCTTACCGGAGAACTCAGACACCAGCCGTGCCGCCCCTTCCTGCGGGTGGCGCATTACGATGGCATCCGCGTACTGACTGATCACGCTCATGGTGTCTGCCAGGGTTTCGCCTTTTTTGCCCAGCGAGGTGTTGCTGCTGTCTGAAAAGCCGACAACAGACGCGCCAAGACGCTGAATGGCGGTTTCAAAGGAAAGCCGCGTACGGGTTGAGGCCTCGAAGAAGCAGCTGGCGATCACCTTATGCTTCAGTAATTCAGGCTGAGGGCGTTGTTTCAGCGCCGCGGCAGTGTTTAATACCAGTTCCAGCTCATCACGACTGAGATCGTTAATCGAGATGATATCGCGCAGGTATAACGGATTTGCCATTGGGGTCTCCTCATGTGTTCGGCCAGGCAAAAAAAAACCCCTCAATTGAGGGGTTCTGAAATAAATACGGGGGAATGGAAAACATTGCCGCACTGCGGCTGTCCGTGATATGTCACATTGTCCGGCACCGGCTGTACGGTGCTGATAATCACAATGACCATTGTTTCCTCCCGACAAAATTGCGGGGCATTATACGCAATCGGCAACCCGGCGCAAGCGTTTGGCATCACTTTTTCGGATGAAATTTATGCAACGCTGCCGGTGAATCTAAAATTGTATGTTTTTTGAAAGAGATGCAACCATCACCGCTTTGATGGAATGCAGCCGGTTTTCTGCCTGGTCAAACACCACGCTGTGTTTTGATTCAAACACCTCATTGGTGACCTCAATCCCGCTGGTAAAACCATACTCTTGCGCGAGGGATTGCCCCATGGTGGTTTCCGTATCGTGGAACGCCGGCAGGCAGTGCATAAAGATAACATCAGGATTGCCCGTTTTATCCACCACATCCCGGTTCACCTGATACGGTGTCAGCAGTTTAATCCGCTCTGCCCAGACCTCTTTCGCCTCACCCATGGAGACCCACACATCGGTGTACAGCACATCCGCATCTTTCACGCCCTCTGCCACATCGGCGGTCAGGGTGATTTTACCGCCGGTGAGTTCAGCGGCTTTGCGGCACTGCGTGATAAGGGTTTCTGACGGCTGACACCTTGCCGGTGCCACCAGGCGGACATCCATCCCGGTTACGGCGGCCATTTCAGCGATGGTATTGCCCATGTTATTGCGGGCATCGCCTAAATATGCAAATTTCACGTCGGACAGCGGTTTTTTCACATGCTCCTGAATGGTCAGTAAATCCGCAATCAGCTGTGTCGGATGAAACTCATCGGTCAGCCCGTTCCAGACCGGAACACCGGCATATTGCGCCAGCGCTTCGGCAGATTTCTGGGAATAGCCGCGAAACTGAATGCCGTCATACATCCGGCCCAGCACTCTGGCGGTGTCTTTGATCGATTCTTTATGGCCTATCTGACTGCCGGATGACCCCAGGTATGTCACCTGTGCACCCTGATCGTAAGCACCTACCTCGAAGGCACAGCGGGTCCGGGTGGAGTCTTTTTCAAAAATCAGCGCAATATTTTTGCCTTTCATCAGCGGCTGTTCCGAGCCGGTTTTTTTGGCATGTTTCAGATAAGCAGAAAGATTGAGCAGTTCTTCAATATCGGCAGGTTTATAGTCGAGCAACCGCAAAAATGACTGTTGATAAAATGGGTTCATAGTTGTTTCTCCGGTGAATTTATATTCAACATAAATCAATAAAAATTCAATTGCAACACCGGCGGGAAATTCTTTTTTATTATGGGTGGCTCAATTGGCGCGGCTGTGGGAGAATGCGCGGGTATCACTTATCAGAGGACATGGCCATGTCAGAATTAGATGCATTTTTAGAAGAGCAGCGCGAAGAAACCCGTGCGATTATTGCAGAACTGCTGGAAGACGGCAGCGACCCTGATGCGCAATACACCATTGAACACCATTTTTCGAGTGAGAATTACGATAAGCTGGAAAAAGCAGCAGTTGAAGCGTTCAAACTGGGTTATGAAGTGACGGACGCCGAGGAGCTGGAAGTGGAAGGCGGCCAGGTGGTGTTATGCTGCGATATCATCAGTGAATGCGGGCTGACGGCGGAACATATCGATGCTCAGGTCGAGCAGCTGGCGCGTCTGGCAGAAAAAATGGATGTGGATTACGACGGCTGGGGCACCTATTTTGAAGACCCGGATGCCGAAGATGAAGATGACGACGACGATGCTGATGAGGCGCCGTTACACTGATCATCTGCCATGACTGAAAAACCTGCCGCGGCAGGTTTTTTTTGTGTCTGCCGGTCAGGCGGTGACTGAAAAAACAGACTTCAGCGGGGCAGTGCGTTCACGCCGTGAGTCGGCCTGATTATCACGTACCATCGGTCGCAGCGGCGCACAGCCTAAAAATTCAATATCCTGAATATTGATATCATCTTCCGCCTCTTTCATCGCCTCAATGGTCTGATAAAGTACCGGGCCTTGTTGTGTTCTGAGCTGCGGGCTCCTGCTCTCTCCCTGCCATCCTTTCTGTTGTATCTCTGTCTGTTCATCGTCCTGTATGCGGCAGACCGGGCGTTCTGCCGGTGCTTTCAGCGTTACGGCGGTACATAACAGGTCATTCATTCCGTGAATCGTGCTGATCATCCTGATCTCCTGTCTGTCAGTTATAAAACGTGATATTCATCACATATGCAGTGACTGTAAGAGAAACAGCGGAGAGAAACTATCAGAAAAGCGCCGGGAATTTTCAAAAGACTTTCAGCATCCGGACTTCACAGTCGCTGTGGCCGGTGTCGCCCAGCGGGGCATCAAGGAAGATAAACCCGAGTTTTTCATACAGCTTAATCGCAGCCTGAAGATCGGCAGTGGTTTCCAGATAACACTGGTGGTAGCCTTCCGCTTCGGCAAATTCGAGCGCCTGAAGGGCGATTTTTTTCGCCAGACCTTTGCCGCGCAGTCGGGAAGAGATATACATTTTCTGTAATTCCGCCGTTTTCCCGTCACCACCGGCAAGGCCGGAAACTCCGCCTCCGCCGAGGATCTCTCCATCTATTTCAATGACCCAGTAGGCGGCACGCGGCTGGCTGTAAACCTCGTATAACGTGTCCAGAATCGGGTCAGCGACCGCAAAGCCTTTGTCTGCGGTCAGGCCGTGTTCGGCAGAGACTTCAC
This sequence comes from Morganella morganii H1r, assembly GCF_000633515.1. Classification (GTDB taxonomy): domain Bacteria; phylum Pseudomonadota; class Gammaproteobacteria; order Enterobacterales; family Enterobacteriaceae; genus Morganella; species Morganella morganii_B. The sequence continues at coordinate 45,570 of NZ_AYMP01000010.1, forward strand.
GGATAACCTGTGCGATGCCGGGGTTATCTTCCGGACGGATCAGACGGAGGGTGTGGTTTTCTGTTGTGCTGCTTGTCATGGATATCATTATCTCATTATTTTTATTGTGAAAAGTAAAGCCGGGGGATAAACCTGAGGGGCGATTACTGTGAATATCGTATGAAACGATAAATATGATAATAAATAATTATCACGCAAAGTAAACAGGTGACTGCGGAACGGGGAGGAATACCGGCCACGTCTGGTGACCGGTATCAGGTATAAATACTTTTTACGTCTGTGTCAGCGGATCTGCTGATTGATCCATTCAATATCTTTTTTCGTAAACCGGATATTTGTTTCTTTACTGGTATCAGTATCGCTGAGTATTTTCTTTTTAATTAACCGGCTGACAGGAACAATAATATCAAAGTGATCACCATTTTTTATATGATAAATATACAACGGAATACGATTCTGCTTTGCGTCTCTTTGCATATCGGCAAATTCCTGCCACATATAGTCACCGCCTTCAAAGTAGAAGGTCGGGCGTTTGATGGATTTAATATAGCGATATACCGACCGCACATTAAATTCTTCTTCGTTATTTGTGTCGAATGGAATAGCAACAGACATACTGTGTGCAGTACGCAGCTTCAGATCCGGAATACCACCTAATGAAAAAACGGCTCTGAATTTATCGCTGTATTCACTGGCGAGTAATGCTTTTGTACCGCCTGTGCTGTGACCGGCAATATAAATACGATCCGGATCGACATAAGGGAGCGTTGTTAAATACTGCCTCGCTGATTCAATATCTTCTATTTCACCGAAGAACATCTCATAACGACCCGGATTGGTATTTTCACCGCGAAAACTCGGGATCATCAGTACTATCTCCGGATCACGAAACGTTGCGGCAGTCTGGTCATTATTAACCGGCTTCGGCTGCCAGAAATAGTCATCACCACCAATGCCGCCATAGCCGCCGTTAAGCCATATTACCGCAGGCAGCCGGGTATTTTCTTTTACCGGTGGCGGTGTTAAATAAGCGAACATATTCCCTGCTTTTGCAGGGTAAGTGATAAGATTGAATATATCGGAAGGTGCCTGCCAGGGAGCATCGGTATTATCAAAACTTTGTTCGGTAATGTTTGTTTTAAACCGCTGATGTGCTTCAGCCAGGGTTTCATCCCGCAGTTCAAATGAAGAGGCAAATAACGGTGAGACTGCCAGAAAGCCGGTAAATAAAAACAGGAAAACTGAAAGGGTATACGATCGTAATGACGTCAGCACGAAATAGTCCTTTTTAAATGTCCATGTAATAAGATGTTATATCATCGTGTTATTCACTGAAAATAATGCCGGTCACCTGAGGTGACCGGCATGAACCCGTTAACGGGATTGTTTTTGCTGTTCAGTGACGATTACAGTGCAGCGATCGTCGCTTTCTGAGCAATCAGCTTTTCTTTCGCTTCACGGTTTGCCGCAAGACGCTCACGCTCTTTGGTCACGACTGCTTCCGGCGCACGGCTGACAAAGCCGTCATTCGCCAGTTTGCCTTCGATAGCCGCGATCTCTTTTTCCGTTTTTTCCAGCTCTTTATCCAGACGCGCCAGTTCGTCGTCTTTATTGATAAGATCGGCCATCGGGATCAGGATTTCCGCGCCTTCCACCAGCTTGGTCACGCAAACCGGTGCGGTTTCACCTTCGGCCATCACACGGACGGATTCCAGACGCGCCATGGCTTTCAGGAAGTTGCTGTTTTCCGCAACACGACGCTGTGCATCAGCACTTGCCCCGCGCAGCATCACTTCCAGCGGCTTGCTTGGTGCGATATTCATTTCAGCACGAATATTACGTACCGCAACGATTGTCTCTTTGATCCACTCCAGGTCACGCAGTGCCTGTTCGTCGTTCAGAGAAGCATCGTATTCCGGGAACGGCTGCAGCATGATGGTATCGCCTTCCGCGCCGGTGACAACTTTCACGCGCTGCCAGATAGTTTCCGTGATAAACGGAATAATCGGGTGGGCGAGACGCAGCAGGGATTCCAGCACGGTGATCAGGGTATGACGCGCCGCACGTTTCTGAGCATCGGTCCCTTTATGAACGGCCGGTTTGGACAGCTCAAGATACCAGTCACAGAACTGGTTCCAGGTGAATTCATACAGAATATTGGATGCAATATCAAAGCGGTAAGTATCCAGCGCTTCGCGGTATGCTTTCACGGTATTGTTGTATTCCGCGAGTATCCAGCGGTCGGCCAGGGAGAATTCCATCTCACCGCCGCTCTGACCGCAGTCTTTCTCTTCGGTATTCATCAGCACGAAACGGCTGGCGTTCCACAGCTTGTTACAGAAGTTACGGTAACCGGACAGACGTTTCATATCCCAGTTGATATCACGGCCGGTAGAGGCCAGTGCCGCCAGGGTAAAGCGCAGGGCATCGGTACCGTGGGCTTCAATCCCTTCCGGGAACTGTTTTTCAGTCCGCCTGGCGATTTTTTCCGCCATCTGCGGCTGCATCATATTACCGGTGCGTTTTTCCAGCAGTTCAGGCAGGGAGATACCGTCGATCATATCCAGCGGGTCAATCACGTTCCCTTTGGATTTCGACATCTTCTGACCTTCCTCATCACGGATCAGGCCCGTCATGTAGATGGTTTTGAACGGGATCTGCGATTTGCCGTTTTCATCTTTGATGAAGTGCATGGTCATCATGATCATGCGGGCGATCCAGAAGAAAATGATGTCGAAGCCGCTGACCAGTACACTGGTCGGGTGGAATGCTTTCAGTTCTGGGGTGTTTTCCGGCCAGCCCAGGGTGGAGAATGTCCACAGACCGGAGGAGAACCAGGTATCCAGCACGTCTTCATCCTGGCGCAGTTCAACCATCGCCGGGATATTGTTTTCGCGGCGGACTTCGTCTTCGTCGCGGCCGACATACACGTTGCCCTGATTGTCATACCAGGCCGGGATACGGTGACCCCACCACAGCTGACGGGAGATACACCAGTCCTGAATATCACGCATCCAGGAGAAGTACATGTTTTCGTACTGCTTCGGCACGAACTGAATATCGCCGTCTTCCACCGCTTTGATGGCTTCTTTCGCCAGCGGGGCAGTGCGCACATACCACTGGTCGGTCAGCATCGGTTCGATAACCACGCCGCCGCGGTCGCCGTAAGGTACGGTCAGGTCGTGCGGTTTGATCTCTTCCAGCAGGCCGAGCTCTCCGAACTCTTTAACGATCGCTTTACGGGCGGCGAAACGCTCCATGCCACGGTAAGCGGCCGGGATTTCACTGCTGCAGGCGTCAGTCACTTCGCCGTTGGTATCAAACACTTCCGCTTCAGTGCGGATGTTGCCGTCGAAGTCCATGATGTTAATCATGGTCAGCTGGTGGCGTTTACCGACTTCATAGTCGTTGAAGTCATGTGCCGGGGTGATTTTCACACAACCGGTGCCTTTTTCCATATCCGCGTGTTCATCACCGAGGATCGGAATGCGGCGGTTGACGATCGGCAGAATGATTTCTTTGCCGATCAGATCTTTGTAACGAGGATCTTCCGGGTTAACGGCCACGCCGGTATCACCGAGCATGGTTTCCGGACGTGTGGTGGCGACCACCAGGTAATCTTTACCGTCTGCGGTTTTCGCGCCATCCGCCAGCGGATAACGGATATGCCACATAAAGCCTTTGACATCACGGTTTTCCACTTCCAGGTCAGAAATTGCGGTGTGCAGTTTCGGATCCCAGTTCACCAGACGTTTACCACGGTAAATCAGGTTATCTTTATACAGGCGGACAAACGCCTCTTTGACGGCAGCTGACAGGCCGTCGTCCATGGTGAAGCGCTCACGCTCCCAGTCCACGGAGTTACCCAGACGGCGCATCTGGTTGGAGATATTACCGCCGGATTCCGCTTTCCATTCCCAGATTTTATCGATAAAGCCTTCGCGGCCGTAATCGTGACGGGTTTTGCCTTCTTCTGCGGCGATCTTGCGCTCAACAACCATCTGTGTCGCGATACCGGCATGGTCAGTCCCTGATTGCCACAGGGTGTTTTTACCCTGCATGCGCTGGTAGCGGATCATGGTATCCATAATGGTCTGCTGGAAAGCATGGCCCATATGCAGGTTACCGGTGACGTTCGGCGGCGGGATCACGATACAGAAGCTTTCTTTGTCTGTTCTGCCGTTCGGTTTGAAATAGCCGCTTTTTTCCCAGTGGGTATAAAGAGGACCTTCGATTTCCGCCGGATTATAGGTTTTATCCAGGGATGGCTCGCAGGCCTGTTGGTTGTCGGTTGTCTTTTCCATTTTTAATCTTTGTTTATCAGTAAGCTGGCGGCGTGGCCATGGTCATCGTAAAGCCGACGCTGCGATAGATTTTATATCGCTCGCGCGCCAACTGTTTTAAGTGTTCATCGATAGGCACAAAGTCTATCACTTCACGGAAGGTTGTCGCAAAATCTGTGAACTGCGGCAGCAGGGCTATCAGCAAATCACGCGGGGAATTTCCGCGTTTCTGCGGCCAGCACAGTTCAACCGGAGCGCCGTAACGCGGGCCTTCTCCGGCCAGATTATGCGGAACAAAGGCATCGGGCTCCCGCGCCCAGAGGGCTTCATCCAGTTTCTCCGCCTGCTGTTGTGACTCACAGGCGATAAGCACCCGTTTCCCGCTGCGCCAGGCTTCACCCGCCAGATGACAGGTCAGCCACTCGTGGGCCTCAAGGTCATCAAAAGGGGATGGCTGTTCCATCAGGTAGAAGGTGGCGTTTTTCATAATATCTCTGATAGCAGAAAAGGGGATTGCTCAGGATAGCACAATCCCCCGTTACCTTTATGCTTTTTCCGGGCCGCAAGGGCCCGGCAATTCCGGTCAGTCGTCGGTGCTGATACCCGCACGATTTAACAGGAATTGTGACAGCAGTGCAACCGGACGGCCTGTCGCACCTTTGTTTTTTCCGGAGCGCCATGCGGTGCCGGCGATATCCAGATGCGCCCAGTTATAACGGGTGGCAAAACGGGACAGGAAGCAGCCCGCAGTGATAGCGCCGCCGAGGCGGCCGCCGGTGTTTGCCAGATCCGCAAAATTAGACTCGATCTGTTCGTAGAACTCTTCTGCCAGCGGCAGACGCCATGCGCGGTCACCCGCCTGTTCAGAGGCATTCAGTAACTCGTGCGCCAGCGGATTGTGGTTTGCCATCAGGCCGCTGAAGTGGTTACCGAGTGCGACCATGCAGGCCCCGGTCAGTGTGGCGATATCAATCACGGTTTCCGGATCAAAACGCTCGGCGTAGGTCAGGGTGTCACACAGTACCAGGCGGCCTTCCGCATCGGTATTGAGCACTTCCACCGTCTGGCCGGACATGGTGGTGAGAATATCCCCCGGGCGATAGGCATTACCGCCCGGCATGTTTTCACAGCCCGCGAGAATCCCGATCACATTGAGCGGCAGACCCAGCTCCGCGACCACGCGCATCACGCCGTAGACGGTTGCCGCGCCGCACATGTCGTATTTCATCTCATCCATGCTGTCAGCCGGTTTGATGGAAATACCGCCGGAGTCAAAGGTCAGGCCTTTGCCGACTAACACAATCGGACGCGCTTCCGGATCCGGATTGCCTTTATATTCAATCACCGACATCAGGGATTCATTGCGTGACCCCTGGCCGACCGCCAGATAGGCCAGCATCCCCAGCTCTTTCATCTGCTCTTCGCCGATCACCCGGGTACTGAGCACCGGAGAGTTGCTGTCTGCCAGCTGACGCGCCTGAGATGCCAGATAAGCGGCATTACAGATATTCGGCGGCATATTGGCCAGATCTTTCGCGGCTTTGATACCGGCGGCAATCGCCAGACCGTGGCTGATTGCTTTCTCACCGGTCGGCAGTTCGCGGCGGGTCGGTACATTGAAGACCAGCTTGCGCAGCGGACGGCGTAATTCGGTTTTGTTACTTTTCAGCTGATCAAAGACATAGAGAGATTCTTTGGCTGTTTCAACCGCCTGCCGGACTTTCCAGTAGTTATTGCGGCCTTTGACATGTAACTCGGTCAGAAAACAGACGGCTTCCATGGACCCGGTTTCATTCAGGGTATTGATGGTCGTCCGGATAATCTGTTTGTACTGGCGTTCATCCAGTTCACGTTCTTTCCCGCAGCCGATTAACAGGATACGCTCGGACAGGACATTCGGGACATGGTGCAGAAGCAGTGACTGCCCGACCTTGCCCTCCAGCTCGCCGCGGCGCAGCAGAGCACTGATGTAGCCGTCGCTGATTTTATCGAGCTGCTCCACGACAGGAGACAGACGACGCGGTTCGAAAACCCCGACCACAATACAAGCACTGCGCTGCTTTTCCGGGCTGCCGCTTTTTACACTAAACTCCATGCGCTCTCCTGAATCTTAAAGACAAAGACATCTGCTGCCGCTAAAATGTAGCGTTCGCACTAATCTGCACCATCGATTATAAACAGTTTATGATAAGCTGTGTGCGCACTTTATGAGTCCTGAATCTCATGAAAATTCCGTTTCTTTCCTGACAGGAAGGAAAAAATGTAGTCTGATACCGGAATCATCCTCAGGCCGGCAAAATAATGCACACAAATAGTCAACACAGAACGAAGTTAGCTATTTTCATGCAAAAACACAAGTTTTCACAGGCGTATTAAGCGTGATCATTATTAGATATCTGGTAAGAGAAACATTAAAAGCACAGATTGCGATTCTGTTTATCCTGTTGCTTATCTTCTTTTGTCAAAAACTGGTTGAAGTCCTGGGTGCCGCCGTTGAAGGCAGCATCCCGGCCGGACTCGTCGTGTCGCTGCTGGGGCTGGGTATCCCGGAGATGGCGCAGCTTATTCTGCCGCTGAGCCTCTTCCTCGGGCTGCTGATGACCTACAGTAAACTCTATACTGAAAGCGAAATCACCGTGATGCATGCCTGTGGTCTGGGTAATAATGTACTGGTGAAAGCCGCCATGATCCTGGCGTTCTTTACCGCCGTTGTGGCCGCTGTCAACGTGGTCTGGCTGATCCCGTGGTCATCCCAGTATCAGGAAAAGGTCCTGGAGGAAGTCAAAGCCAACCCGGGTGTGACAGCCATGGTCGGCGGGCAGTTTAAAGTCTCTGATGACGGCAGTATGGTGCTCTATCTCGGGGATGTGGACGGTAACCGCTTCAGTAATGTCTTTGTTGCCCAGATTTGGGCGAAAAACGAACAGCGCCCGTCCATTGTGGTGGCGGACAGCGGACATATGACCGAAAAAGAGAACGGTAATCAGGTGGTGGTGCTGGATAAAGGCACCCGCTATGAAGGCACCGCGTATCTGCGCGATTTCCGGATCACGGATTTTACCGATTATCAGGCGATTGTTGATCACCGTGATGCAAAAACCGGTGACAGTAACTACCAGCAGATGACCTTGTCTGAGTTGTGGAAAGAGACAGACAAAGCCGCCCGCGCGGAGTTCCACTGGCGTCTGACCCTGATTTTCTCCGTGGTGGTGATGGCGCTGATGGTGGTGCCGCTCTCCGAGGTGAACCCGCGCCAGGGCCGGGTGCTGAGTATGCTGCCGGCAATGCTGCTGTATCTGATTTTCTTCCTGCTGCAAAGCTCGCTGCGTTCCAGCGGCGAGAAGGGCAGGCTGGATCCGATGGTCTGGCCGTGGGTGGTTAATCTCAGTTATCTGGCTCTCGCGGTGGTGCTGAATCTGTGGAATACCACAGCCGTCCGCCGTCTGCGCTTTGGCTCTGCCCGTGTTCAGGGGGTTGCCTGATGTTTAAAGTACTTGTTCTTGACCGCTACATCGGGCGGACGATTCTGCAATCCATTATGATGACCCTGTTTATGCTGGTGTCATTATCCGGGATTATCAAATTTGTCGATCAGCTGCGCAGAGTCGGCCAGGGGGAATACTCCACCTGGGATGCCGGGCTGTATACCATCATGAGTATCCCCAAGGATATTCAGATTTTCTTCCCGATGGCTGCACTGCTCGGGGCACTGATGGGACTGGGCGCGCTGGCGACCCGCAGTGAGCTGGTGGTGATGCAGGCTTCCGGCTACAGTCGTCTCCAGGTGGCGGGTTCGGTGATGAAAACCGCTATCCCGCTGGTGATCCTGACCATGATTGTCGGTGAATGGCTGGCGCCGTCCGGTGAACAGTGGGCACGTAACTACCGCGCACAGAAAACAAACGGTGCTTCGCTGCTGGCGACCAACCGCGGGATGTGGGCCAAAGACGGCAGTGACTTTATTTATATTCAGCGCGTTGACAGTGAGACGCAGCTGAAAGGCATCACACTGTACCGGATGAACGGCGACCATAAACTGAAATCCATCCTCAGTGCGGCGGCGGCGGATTACAATTCGGATTCCGGTACCTGGACACTGAGCCAGGTGCAGGAATCGGTGCTGAAAGATATCTATGTGATTACCGGTGAGCAGAAGCTGTCAATGACCTGGCAGACGCAGATGACACCGGAAAAACTGAGTGTGGCGGCACTGGATCCGGAAGCATTGTCGATAAGCGGCCTGTATCAGTATGTTGATTACTTACAGCAGAGCGGACAGGATGCGGGGCGTTATCAGCTGAACCTGTGGAAAAAGGTGTTCGCACCACTTTCCGTGGCCGTGATGATGCTGATGGCACTGTCGTTTATCTTCGGGCCGCTGCGCTCCGTACCGATGGGTGTGCGGGTGGTGACGGGGATTGCCTGCGGATTCGTGTTCTACGTTTCCAATGAAATTTTCGGCTCCCTCAGTCTCACCTACAAGTTCCCGCCATTTCTGGGTGCACTGCTGCCGAGCCTGCTGTTCCTGGCGATCAGTTTGTATATGCTGATCAAACGTAAGTAAGCGGCAGTCGCGGATATCCGTATACAGAGCCGGTCAGTGTATGCTGACCGGCTCTGTCATATCAGCGGCCGGTAACCTGCTCCCAGCTGAGATTAAAGCGGGCCAGATACTTCCGCAGCCGGTCAGCATCATTGGGCTGTTTTTTCTGCTGACGGGAAACGGCAAACAGTGTGCGCCCGGCATCAGAAAGTGTCTGTGAACGGCGGCAGACGGCAATTACCGTTTCCAGCTGCTGACGATCAAATAAATCGATCTCTCCCACTCCGGCAGGCAGCGTCACCGCTGTTTCCGTGCTGTGCCACTGGCTTTTCAGCCGTCCGGTTTCTTCCTGCACCAGTGCTGTGGTGATCCGCCCGTTCTCCGCAAAGGTTGCCATCCGTGTGACAGAGGCACTCAGTTCACGAAAATTACCGCGCCACAAAGCCTGTGATGAGCAGGCAAAGGCCAGATAGTGCTGTCTGGCATCAGTATCAAAGCGGACACGGGTTTGCTGATCACGTCTGTATTTCGCCAGCTCATAATCCACGTTCGGCTCAATATCCTCGCGCCGCTGTGCCAGCCCCGGCAGGGCAAAGGTCCACATATTGATGCGGGCGTATAAATCTTCCCGGAACAGCCCTTCGCTGACCCGCTGTGCCAGATTGCGGTGTGTACCGGCGATCAGGGAAAAATCACTTTCTGTTTCATGATCCGAACCGTAAGGAAAAAAGCGTTTTTCCTCAATGGCTTTCAGCAGCATTGCCTGTTCGTCGGCACCCAGTTCGGCAATCTCATCCAGAAACAGGATCCCGCCATCGGCCTCTTTCAGCAGCCCGCCGCGCGCCTGAACCGCCCCGGTAAATGCCCCTTTAACATGGCCGAACAGGGCGGACATAGCATTATCGCCGCGCAGTGTGGCACAGTTGACCTCCACAAAACGCCCTTTTACCTGATGGCGGCTGCGGCGCAGTTCATAAATCCGCCGTGCCAGGAATGATTTTCCGGCACCGGTCGGCCCGGTCAGCAAAACAGGGGCGGAGGAGCGCAGAGCAACACGCTCGATTTTATCGATCATGGTATTAAATCCGGCATTGCGTGTGGCAATGCCGGACTTCAGAAACGCGACCTGAGCCTGCTGCTCTTTCTGAAAGCGCCCGGTGATCCGGGTATAGCGGCTGAGATCGAGGTCAATAATGGTATACACCCCGGCAGGATCTTTATCCCGCGCGTCATGGCGCGGTGCAGTCTGGATAAGACGCGCGGGCAGATAGCTGGCTTCGGTCAGCAGGAACCAGCAAATCTGCACCACATGGGTGCCGGTGGTGATGTGCACCAGATACTCTTCATTTTCAGTATCAAACGGGTAGTGAGTGGCAAAATCCAGCAATGCGGTATACACCTGCTCAAAATCCCACGGGTCGGCAATACCCACCTCACGCAGCATCACTTCTGTCTGCGGGGACGCCTGCTCTATATCCTCTTTTACCCGGCCTGCGGTCTGCATATCACCCGGCTGATAAACCAGCTCAAAGCGGTCAACATGCAGATCCGGCTGCTGACACAGCCCGATACTCGGCCGCCATTTATGCCAGCGGTTGGCTTTCTTGCCGCGCCGGTCGAGCACGGTGCCGAGAACACCAATTACAACGTTTTTCTTTGCGGATGACATAATTTATCTTTCCGGATAAAAGGCGATATTAAAAGATAAAAACAGCATACGGGATTTCAGGGCAGGATGTTATCTCAAAAAGAAGTAAAATAAATTACATGCTAAATATCAATAAGATAAATAATTATTTTTTGATTAAACAAAACTGGCACACTTATCGCAATACTACCGGTACCAAACGAAAGGAATGTAACAATGATAAATCGTGATTTTAATGAATTGATTCAGGAAAACAGTGCGCCGGTAAAATTGTGGACTAACGGTGTGCCGGTGGATCCGAAAGCAGTGCTGCAATTGCAGAATACGGCAAAAATGCCCTTTATTTTTAAACATCTGGCGGTAATGCCGGATGTGCATGTCGGAAAAGGTTCGACTATCGGCAGTGTTATCCCGACCAAAGGCGCGATTATCCCGGCCGCTGTCGGGGTGGATATCGGCTGCGGAATGATCGCGGTGAAAACCTCGCTGACCGCGTCTGATCTGCCGGACAGCCTGCAAAATATCCGCTTTGCCATTGAAGCCGCGGTACCGCACGGACGTACTACTGAACGTCACGGACGGGATAAGGGAACCTGGAAAAATGTCCCGGATATCGTTGATAACCACTGGATGCAGCTGGATGAGCAGTTCCGCCGTATCTGCGATAAGTACCCGAAACTGCGTAATACCAACAACTACAAACATCTGGGAACGCTGGGAACCGGGAACCACTTTATCGAACTGTGCCTGGATGAGGCAGATTTCGTCTGGGTGATGCTGCACAGCGGGTCACGCGGTGTCGGTAATGCCATTGGTAACCTGTTTATCTCGCTGGCACAAAAAGATATGCAGACACATATTGCCAACCTGCCGGATCGTGACCTGGCGTATTTCGAAGAAGGAAGTGTGCATTTTAATGATTACATGGAAGCGGTCGGCTGGGCGCAGGATTTTGCCCGTCATAACCGTGAAGTGATGATGTACCGCGTGCTGGAAGCGCTGTCCCGCGAGATCACCAAACCGTTCACCACACAGCAGGAAGCCGTGAACTGCCACCATAACTATGTGCAGAAAGAACAGCATTTCGGTGAGGAAGTACTGGTAACACGAAAAGGGGCGGTATCGGCACAAAAAGGCCAGATGGGGATCATTCCGGGCTCGATGGGCGCGAAAAGTTACATTGTGCGCGGACGCGGAAACGAAGAAAGCTTCTGCTCATGCAGCCACGGCGCAGGTCGTGTGATGAGCCGTACCGAAGCGAAAAAACGCTTCTCGGTGGCAGACCAGCAGCGCGCCACCGCCCATGTGGAATGCCGTAAGGACAGCGATGTGATCGACGAGATCCCGATGGCGTACAAAGATATCGATGCGGTGATGACCGCACAGTCATCGCTGGTGGAAATTGTGCATACACTGCGTCAGGTAGTGTGTGTGAAGGGGTAGAAAATGACAGAGAAATATGACGGAGCCGTCTCCGCTGCCATGCGGGAACGGATAAAAGAGACACTGGCGCAGATCGAAAAAACACACCGTGTAAAAGTGCTCTATGCCTGTGAATCCGGCAGTCGCGGGTGGGGTTTTGCCTCCCCCGACAGTGATTATGATGTGCGGTTTATCTATGTGCATCAGCCGGACTGGTATCTCGCGCTCGACAAAAAGCGGGATGTGATCGAAAAACCGATTGACGATGAGCTGGATGTGGCGGGATGGGAGTTATCCAAGGCACTGAGATTGCTGAGAAACTCAAATCCTGCGCTGATTGAATGGCTGAGTTCGCCGGTGGTGTATTATCAGGATGAAGCATTCACCGGGGAAATAAAAGCGCTTGCAGGGCAGTTTTATTCTGTCCGCAAGGCACGCTATCACTACCTGTCGATGGCAAAACGCAACACGCAGGAGCATTTGCTGGCAGAGCAGGTCAGGTTGAAAAAATACTTTTATGTCCTGAGGCCGGTGATGGCATTGCGCTGGATAGCCGCCGGGAAAGGTCTGCCGCCGATGGCATTTGACGCGCTGGTGGCGGGTACGATAACCGATACGGATGTAATGGCTGAGATCAGAGAATTACTGATACTGAAAACGTCGTCCGGTGAAAGCCACTATGGAGTGCGGCGGCCGGCGGTTGACCGGCTGATTCAGGATGTGCTGAATGAGGCTGAGAACCCGTTACCGGAAGCGCCGTATTATCACGACAGCCGGTTACTGGATCGGTTTCTGATGAAAACCGTCACTGCATATACAGAACATGCCCGCGCCTGATGCGGGCATGCTCTTATGTATCACAGGTAATTACGGGTATGCAGATCTGCCAGGGAGCGGACCAGGTCATTGACACCATTCGGTAACGGACTGAATTTACTGCCGTCTTTGCGGGTCATCACCACGAACACACCGATATTTTTCTCCGGTATCATCGCCATATAGGTATTAAATCCGCCGCCGCCGCCGGTTTTCTGATAAATCGCCGGAATATCCCCGACCGGTGCCAGATACACCCAGCCGAGACCCAGACCATCGGCCTCACCGGCAACATCCATCCCTTTGATCTCATTGAGATGACCACGTTTAAAATAGATGGTTTGCTCTTTGGTGGCCGTCGCTTTGCGCTGCGTGTTGCCGGAAGAGAGGAAGCGCTGCATCCACTTCTGCATATCCGCCGGGGTGGAGTACACACCGCCGCTGCCGATAGCCGCCAGCGTGCTGTAACAATCACTCGGTTTAAACCCGACCATCAGCCGCTTACACTGCGCGGCAGACGGATTATAGGTCGTATCTTTCATACCCGCCGGTTGTGTCACATAGTGGCGGAACAGCTCGCTGTACGGACGATTTCCGGCTTTTTCCAGCGCATCTGCCAGTAAATCATAGGCCAGATTGGAATACGCGGCCTCTGTTCCCGGCTGGGCCGTCAGTTTGGCGGTTTTCAGCCAGGTCCAGCGCTGATCACGGCTCGGCCAGGTAAACACCGGACGACCCCACTTTCCGCCGGGCTGCTCACGCGGCAGAATACTGGTGTGGCTCGCCAGGTGGAACAGGCGGATCGGCTTGCCGTTATAGGACGGCACGGAGGACTGTTTATAACTGTATTTCTGCAGCGGATCATTGAGATTCACCAGGCCGTCATCCGCCATCTTCACCATCACTTCGCTGGTCATCAGCTTACTGACGGACGCAATGCGGATCAGCGAATCCGTCCGTGGCTTAATACCATTTCCGGGACGGGTCTCGCCGTAGCTGCGGTGAAACACTTCGTTATTATCAATCACCACCATAAACATACCGCGGGCATCGGTTTCGGAGAAAATTTTCTCACCTACCTCATCGACCAGCTGCGGTGCCAGCTTCAGCGCTTCCGGATTGCTTTCAACAATAGACCAGTCAAGCGGCGGACGTTCGGCAGGCGCTGTACTGTGTTTCTCCGGCTGCGAAGAGCAGGCGGACAGCGCGATAGCCAGCAGCGATAACGGCGTCAGGCGCACAATATGACGGTGTAATTTACTCATGATAATTCAACAGCCTTCCATGCAGACACAGGGATATGACACTGTAAGTCAGTTATTTTTTGAAGATACGTAACAGGATACCAATGACGATACCAATAAAAATACCTGTCGCAACCCATCCGGCAAAGCCCATACCCACCTCACATTTATCGGGAACCGGAGAGGATTATATAAGCAATTGTATTGAAGTCTATTCATCCGGGGCACAATCGCGGTAAATAAAAAAATATTATTATTCAGTGCGGAAATAAAGCGGGATTCTCCCGCCACCGCACAAATCCCGCATCCTGCTGAAACGCCGTCTTTTTAACCACTCAGCAAACCGCCTCTGTGATAGTTGTTGCACCACAGAGTGCCGCAAGTATAATAACGACGTTTTCCAGAACACACTTCTGTGCCGGAGTGGCGGAATTGGTAGACGCAGTTGATTCAAAATCAACCGCCCACGGGCGTGCCGGTTCGATTCCGGCCTTCGGCATTCTTAAGTGAAATCAAGCTACCGCAAGGTGGCTTTTTTTGTGCCTGAAATTCATTATCCGGCTGTTTTTCTCTGCATTTCTTGTTTGTAACTTACTGTAAAATAACATTTTAATTTTTTATTACGGGTTCGTGTAACGCATTCCTGTTACGCCGTCGCCGTCCGGGCGCTACCGGGGCAAAAAAAGTCAATTTTGTGGTCAATTCGCTTCGATTTACATTTTGACCCGGAAAAAGGGGGCCATTTCAGGGCTGAAAAGGGCGCACATTAATAGATTCACTATCAATAAATAATGAAAATGCGTTCATGAAATAAATAACGGCATCGATATATCCCGGTAAAAAAACAGTGTTTTTATTTTTCCAAATAAAAACAATGCATTAAATTTCACCTTACCGGCTGCATTAACCCGCCATTACACCGGTTTATTTATCCTGCATTGTTTTCGGTTGTCCACACTGTTCTGCGCCTCTCTGTCACCCGCACAATAAATGTTTGATTTCGCAAATAGACTTCTTTGTTGTCTCTGAAATACGTAAAAGCCACGATGCGATACACCAATTCGACAAAGGAGTGATCCGGACTTATGGCATTAAGCGACATAGCAGCAAGGAACGCAAAACCCGGTAAAAAGATGTACAAACTGACCGACGAATATGGCCTGTATCTTCAGGTGAATCCGGCCGGTACAAAGCGCTGGTATTTTAATTTCGTATTTGACGGCAAACAGAGCCGGATTGCCTTCGGCGGGTATCCGCTGGTGTCGCTGTCACGCGCCCGTGAGAAACGCGATGAGGCTCGTCTGATGATACTGGACGGTGTTCACCCGAAGCAGAAACGTATCGCGGAAAAAGAAGCCGAAGAGGACGCGCTGAATACCTTTGAGAAAATGGCGCGGGAATGGTCACAGCAGATGCTCAGACGGCGGCGCTGGTCAGAAACACACGCCCGGCGGGTCTGGCGCGATCTGGAAAAACATGTTCTCCCGGAAATCGGTGATCAGCATGTCGGGACGCTGAAAACCAAAGATCTGCTGGCACCACTGCGGGTTGTGGAAGCGAATGACCGCCTTGAGCTGGCCTCGCGGCTGAAACAGCGGATCACCGACATTATGGGGTATGCGGTTCAGTGCGGCCTGATTGACCGTAATCCGGCAAAAGACATGGCGGGAGCGCTGATGCCGCCGCGTGTGACTCACCGTCCGGCACTACGGCTGGAACGGTTGCCGGAGCTGCTGACAAAGCTGGATTATTACAACGGCCGTGAGTTAACCAAACTGGCGATACAGTTCACGCTGCTGACGTTCTCGCGCTCCAGTGAAATCCGCCTCGCCCGCTGGTCTGAATTCGACACAGAACGCGCCATATGGACGATTCCGGCGCAGCGCACACCAATTCCCGGTGTGAAATTCTCTTATCGCGGCGCAAAAATGCAGTCAGAACACATTGTGCCGCTGTCGCGTCAGACACTGCTGATTCTGGATGAAATCCGTGCCGTCAGCGGCGGAGAAGGGCTGCTTTTTCCCGGCGATCACAGCCTGATAAAACCGATGAGTGAAAATACCGTAAACAACGCCCTGCGGACGTTGGGCTATAACACCGCCACCGAGCTGTGCGGCCACGGCTTCCGCACCATGGCATGCAGCGCCCTGATTGAGTCAGGAAAATGGTCACGGGACGCGGTCGAACGGCAGATGAGCCACCAGGAACGCAACACCGTCCGTGCCGCCTATATTCACAAGGCCGAGCATATTGTGGAGCGAAAGCTCATGATGCAATGGTGGGCGGATTATCTCGATGCAGTCAGCCGGGAATTTGTTGTGCCGTATGAGTTTGAGGGAGGGTAACTTTCTTCACCACAGCACCGGCCATTTTTTGGGTGGCCGGTGCTGATGTATTGCCTGTAAAACCTGGGGAATTTAACGGCGCCTGCCAGGGAAAAAACGTGAAAACGTCCCCCACTTCGTCCCCCACATAGCAGGGTGCCACTTCTTCCCCCACTTCATTTTCAGGAATCTCCATAACTCACTGTTTATAATGAAATTACAGCATTTCCCCCACTTAGGTCCTATATATACGTGCGAAGTGGGGGAAAACACCGGTTTTTGTGGTTCTCCGGACAGCTTCCCCCACTATTCCCCCGTTTAGTCCCCCACTTTGGTCTGATGTGGCAGCGGGATGATTTCCTCGCCCCGGAATGCGATCAGATTGTCTTTTTCCAGCTTATCGAGCCAGCGGGAGAACTTTTTGGAGACATCAAAATTCATTGCTTTCATATCGTCACGCAGCACGGCACGGGTACAGCTTTCGCCTTTGGCTGTCCGTGAGCGGATAGCCTGCCACAGAGCGACATGGTTATCTGTCAGGCGCGGAACACCGGCCAGATCCGGATCAGATGCCGGGTCGTCATCCCGGACCTCCCGTCCTTCATCATTCAGTACCAGCGAGGTGATGTGATCACCGTCCTCATCCACATACAAATCCACAGAGTGCAGGTCATAGGCCTGACGCGGCGGTTCTTCCGCATCTTTCATTTTGGTGCAACTGAGGATAATGGCCGGATCTTCGCCCTCACGGCGTACATGGAACTCCACATCCAGCGCGGCACGGAACGCACTGGAACCCCGCGCGCCTTTATCCTGATCTTTGCCGGAGTGATGGATAACCAGCACGGTGGCCTGTGTGGCGGCTTTGATGAAATCGCATCCCTGAATGAATGCCCCCATATCTTTCGCTGCGTTCTCGTCCGAACCACCGAAACAGCGGGCGAGGGTATCGAGGATGATCAGGCGTACCGGCATACCCGTTGTGGTTTTCACATCATTGGCAGCCTGTATCACCTGCTGCACGCTGTCCGGGCTGGCCGGGAAGATCGGACAATCCACACGGTAGAGTGAATCTATCGGGCTGCCGCCGTTCAGCGTCTGTTCCCATGCACGGATACGGCGGGGAACGCCGATCCCGCCCTCACCGACAACATAAATCACCGCGCCCTGTGTGACCGGCTTGCCCGCCCACGGTTTGCCGGTCGCGATATGGCATCCCCACGAGACCGCCAGAAAGGATTTGTAAGAGCCGCTGGCACCATAAGCACTGGCAACGGAGGAACCGGGCAGATAGCCCTTGATGAGATAATCCTGACGCGTATCAAAGCCGTCAGAGCCTTTACGCAGCGGAAGAGAGGTGCGGAACGGCGGCGCGTTGTAATCAATGCAGCTCACCGGGACGCGCTGCGGCTGGTAACGCTGTTTATAAAAGGCGGCTTTGGTGGCCTCAATACCGTGCTGCCGGCGGAAATCATCCCAGTCACACTGCGAGGCCGCCGGCGGCAGTGAAACCCAGCCATTCACCGCCCGGGCGGCTTTCTCTGCCAGAGTTTTGCCGGTATTGGCCGTACCGTCAGTGCGGATATCATGATCGCCTGCCAGAATAATAATGGCCTCCGGGTGCTGATTACGTAACGCATTCGCGACATTGATAAGATTATTGGCTGAAACCGCAGCCACAATGGCCGCTGAGGTACTAATCAGGCTGAGCGTCAGACCGGTCGCATAACCCTCCGTGATAATGATGGTCTCCGGTGCTTCCGGAAATTGCACGGTGATAAACGCCTCTTTAAGCTGAGAGCCGGGCAGCAGCCGCTTTTCACCGGCCGGGTTAATCAACTGAGCTCCGGTAAGATCACCGGCGGTATTGTTCAGCGTGAGTAGCAGGCTGCCTTCACCGAAGGTGATATCACTGATTTGCAGGGTTTGCTGCGCGGTCAGGCAGGGCAACCGGGCAGAGAGTCCTTTCTCCGTGAGATAAGGGCTTTCGCGCATTTCGCTGTGGCTGAGGAGCTGGCTGATTCTCTCCTGCGGCACCCGGCGGTGATGGGTTTTTTCCCTGGCGGGCGGTGTTGACACTGCCAACACCTGGTTTTCTGTCAGTTGCGCCGCTTCGGACAAACTGCATTGCTTTACCAGTGCCACCAGATCCAGCCCGTCACCGTGGCCGCACTGATTACAGAACCAGGTACCGCGACCGGCTTTATCATCAAACCGGAAGCGATCTTTCCCGCCACAGGCAGGACAGGGGCCGTGTCTGCTATCCGGTGGCAGGGGAATATCCATCATCGCCATCACTGCCGCCCAGTTGTGGCGGCATCGTGCCACTACATCAGTCACTGATTTATTCATCGCTGCTCACCTCCGTTGTCAGCAGGGTATTAAGTGTATTGATACGTTCCCACAGGACGTACATCAGCAATTCTTCAGCATAGGGATGTTCAAGCCGGATAATGGCAAACGCGAGGGCACAGCACTGGTCAGAGAGTTCTTCAGGCGTGAGAGGGGTGTGATCATACATAAGGCACCCCCGCTGAAGTAAGAAAGAATCGCGGGTAAATGCAGGTGGGGATAGTAGCCATATAGCAGCCTCCGTCGGGGTCGACATGATGCTGCCACCTGAGACGCCAATCTCGTTGGTGGCAGCCCGGACAGGGTTGGCGTTACCGGCCCCAACGGATCCCGGCCTTCCTTGCGGAAGCCCTGCCCGGACTACCATTGAATACAGGCAGATAGGGGCAATCTCCGGAAACATGCTGCTGATGTTTCCGGAGACCGTGGGGAGATTCGAAACGCCAATTTCGGCTGCAGATTGTGCCGCAGCTCCGGTAGTATAACGTAAACAGCCTGTCAGAAAATAATAAAAAATAATCACTTGCGTGCGTCCTCGCGCCACAACATCAGTCACTGATTTATTCATCACTGCTCACCTCCGTTGTCAGCAGGGTATTAAGCGTATTGATACGTTCCCACAGGACGTACATCAGCAGTTCTTCAGCATAGGGATGTTCAAGCCGGATAATGGCAAACGCGAGGGCACAGCACTGGTCAGAGAGTTCTTCAGGCGTGAGAGGGGTGTGATCATACATAAGGCACCCCCGCTGAAGTAAGAAAGAATCGCGGGTAAGAGAAGGTAAGGGTAGTAGCCATAGGGCAGCCTCAATTGGACTTATATTGATGCTGCCACCTGAGACGCCAATCTCGTTGGTGGCAGCCCGAACGGGGTTGGCGTTACCGGGTCCAATTGATACCGGCCTTCCTTGCGGAAGCCCCGCCCGGACTACCATTGAATGCAGGTAGGTACGAGCTATCACCGGAAACATGCTGCTGATGTTTCAGGTGATCAATTGAAACTTCGGAACGCCAATTCCGGCTGCGGATTGTGCCGCAGCGCCGGTAGTATAACGTAAACAGCCTGTCAGAAAATAATAAAAAATAATCACTTGCGTGCGTCCTCACGTTTTTTTATGTACGATGCAATCCATTCATTTATTTCACTTTCCACCCAGGCGATGGAGCGGCCGCCGATTCTGACCGGGCGCGGGAATTTCCCGCGCTCCATCTGCACGTAAACCCATGACCGCTTAAAGCCGGTTTTCTTCATCACATCCCGAACCCGCAATAACGTGTAATCAGACATCATCAATCCTCTTTTTGTGTGTAAACGCGCTCGACATAACGGCCACGGCCATCACCATGACCTAAATCCATCGATGTCAGCGCCCTGGCTTCCGTGCGGGAATAGCCCTGAGACAGGTAATGCGCGATAGAATCCTGCGCCCGTGCATAACGCAGACTGTGCGGCGAGTAGCAGCCGGTCAGCCCGATACGTGCGGTATGTGTGCGCCAGTAATTCATCGCGGCCTTTAAATCCGGCTTATCGATCAGTCTGCCGTTGCGGCCTTCCGCAACCCGCAGCGCGTTTTCCACCGCCTGTTTCAGGGCGTCCCGGTCGATAATCTGTACTTCCCGCGGACGGCCGCCTTTTGTACCAAACACAACGGTGACGGTTGAGCGGAAAGTGTTTATCTGATTTTTCCATTTGTTTATTGACGCACCACACTGCACCGCCTCCTGTGATCTCAGACCTAACAGACGGGCAAGTTGCAGCGCACAGGCAAAGCCCTCATCACGCGCCTGAGCCTGTCGCAGTGCGGCCTGAAAGTGATCATCCGGGATTGCCAGTTTTGTTCCGGCACGGCTCGCTCCGCTTAATCCGAGCGCCTTATTGGTCAGCCGTTCTGATTCAGCCAGCTTATCTCTGCCGCCTGTCCGGAGAACGCAGCGCAGGGCGGCCATTTCATTCTGCAATGAGCGCAGGGTGATCCCGGATGACAGGCGATCCGCAATAAACTGTTCGATATGCTTTGATTTCAGATGCCGGATATCTTTGATCTGGATGTTCAGCGCGAGCAGATGACAGCTGAATCTCTCCATAATCCGGATACGGTCATGCACGGTTTTGAAACTGCCACCGGCCTGTTTCGCCAGCGTGGTCATTTCTCGGGTTAATTTACTCATACGGATTCCCTGTATTGCGGCTGACTGCGTGTCTCCGGCGCGTGGTTTGGTGTGCTGAACGATACCTGTGCGCCGGAGCGGGCAGAGGTTGAGGTATTACGGGGCATCGGTATTGCACTCTGTGCAGCCGCCTGCATAAGCAGGTTATCCCCACGGGCTGAGCAGCCCGTCCCCGGTATCGGTTCAGTGTGGTTATGGTCTCCTTTTTGGTGATTTATCAGACGCTGACAGTGGTGTCAGAGGCATGACGATGTGTGTAAGTGGTGTCTCACAAGGGCTGAGGGCGGTCTGTGCAGCGGCGTCACTTTCACTGCGTAAAAGTGACGCCTGAGACTCATTGCGCCTGTCAGACGTTTAACAGCATTGTTTTTACGGCATACTGCGGTCACCCGAAGGCGTCAGTTGCAGACCACAATGACATTGGCATGTGACCACCCGAAGGCGTTTCTTGCAGGTCACGGGAAACATTGGCTTTGGCTGCTGTCAGTGACAGCGGAGTTACGCATATCACCGTAGGGGGAATACCCGGCAGGTTCAAGCGGGTTTACGCATCCTGAAAATGGCCGTAAAAGGTCGCTCTGCTGTAAAGCCAGGAAATACCCGGAATTAGGTCGCTAATAATTAGCATCGGTAATTGTATTTTGGTTTTAAAAGATTTCCGGAGTAGATCGGGTGATTGAGAATTGGGGGGGAAGTAATCGTCAGAAAAGGTAGTGTTTTTTTGAGCAGAAAAATGGCAGGATATAGCTATGACCACCATCAATAAATCATTTAAATTCATCATGTTAAATGAATACGAAATTGATAAAGAGATTAACAGTGAAAGTTCGCGGGACATTGAACTGCGGGTTACATTTAAAAGCCCGGCGTTTGAAGCCATCCACAGCTCAGTGTCTGGCTTATTCCGCATCGGAGCGATTACACAGGAGGTTATGTGTAAATTTGATAAAGCGTGTATCAGCAGTAGAAATGAACGCTGCTCTGGGTAGGTTATTGGGGTAACTGTTGATTTTTGCTTGCTAAGCTAATAGTGATTAATCGGTTTCACTCCATTTAATGATCTTGGCTGCCTGTCCGGATAATCCTTTGAAAATTGCATCACTGATATGCGGAGGAAAATCTGCCGGTAACCCGGTGGTAACAGCAGTAATCACCTTATCTGTGCGGGAAGCCATTTCAAGCATAAGATGACGGGCGGTATCCTGAGAAAAGCCAACCCGTGCGGCGGTACTGATAAAATGCCGTGGTTGTATCATCGCAAAATTATATTGTTTATTTTTTCCGTACAGCGCCATTGCCATTTTGGCTTTTTTAAGCGGAATGCTCCTGCTGCCAAAAATAGGAAATGCAGACATCACATCATAAAGCGGTGTCATCCTGAACGATGTTTCAGGTTCGATAAACAAACTGAAGTTTTTTCCGTGTCCGTCGATAGCGGCCAGCATCCAGAACAGAATCTGTGATTTAAAAAATAACTCACGATCCTGAGTAGCAAAGCGGGAACCTAACAGCAGATTCATTGCATCCGAGATCCCCGGGCCACCATGTGATTCATATTTCAGTGCCGGTGAAACCCCCAGAGCCTGACAAAAATCCTCTTGAGGCAAACGCATCAGCCAGCCGTTCTGTGACCACTTCCGGTCAAAACGCTCTACGACCAGCACTTTTTTCTGACCAAATACGGCTAATTCAGCATTGGCTGCCGGAAATCCGAAGGCTTTGGCGATGCGTAAACACAGCCATTCGTTTTCACAGCTTTCCCGCAGGTCAATATTGTTTTGTTCTATCCGTCCAATAGGAAGTTTAAAAATATGACTGGTCGGTGTGCTGCCTTGTGGTCGTTGCCAGCAGTTCTGATACCAGAGCAGGGCTGTTTTTTCCTGAGCTCCGGCTAAAGAAATACGGAAATCAGCATCTTCTTCCATTCCCAGAGGTGCGGTCTGATAACCATCAAGCAGTGTTTCAATCTGATGCTCATCCAGTGGCTCAGCTTGTGTTTCCATGACAGATGGCATCTCGTTGCCTGACGGATATAACTGAATTGCGCCCACGCAGTCACGCCCGACACTTGCCAGCAGATCAAACGGGTGCGTTGTATCAACATGGAACCGTGTCTGCATCCTGGCAATAATCGTCTCTGAATCCGGCAGCAGGTTGCTGAAGAAATTAAATACTTCTTTACCTCTGATTCTGTTGTGCTGAAGAGGCAGTGATAATGAAATAGCACGGGAACCGGGCTCAGACAGCCACTCCGGCGTGTATTCGAATGACATAGCACCCGTACCATCCCGATACAGTGTACCTACCACATCACCGTTCATGGCGACTGTCAGTGCCTGTACTTTCATCTCTTACCACTCCTTATTCCAGGTCTTTTTCTCATCCGGAGCTGAGCCACGTTTCGTAACATGAAGCTCCAAATCCAGAGCAGCAAGGATCTTGAACAACGTTTCCAGCTTAGTGGATTCAGGTTTGTTCTCGAAATCAGAAACGGTTGTCTGTTTGATACCAATCAGCTCAGCAGTCTGAGTCTGACTCATCTTACTGATTTTTCGCTGATCTCTGACAGCATTAGCCAGTGCGGTCGGTGATGTGATTTTCATTTTTATCCTCTGTGGCGGATATTTTAATAATATCCCCTATGGGGGATAAAATTAGAATAGCTGCTATGAGGGATAAAGGCAATGTAAGTTAGTATTCTTAGTTGGTAGCGGGAAGATAGGTCTATACAAGGGATATCTACTAATTCTCTTGAGACTGAGAAGGTTGTGATACCCAGGGAAGTTATCAGCATTTAATTCCGATAAAATGCGTACATTTATTTTTTTTGGAATAATATATCGATTTATAAAATAAATTGATGTTTTTTGCGGCAAACTAAAAATATATCTAAACATCGTGGCGCAATTTATACAAAAAATGGAATTAATTCATATCATTGATTAGTAACATTTTATTAAAATTCTATTGATAAGTTTTTAAATGTATTTATCATGCATATGATTTGTTTCATATTATAATTATAGGTAATGAATGGTGGGTGCCTAGTGGATGAATATAAATGTAATTTAATATATGAACATTATAAAAGTAATGTATCTATATTGAAATCAGCAGGAAATAAAAGAGATTTTTTATTTTATCTCTTGGTTTTATCAATGATTTTAATAGCTCTCCAGAGTATGAATTCTGATTTTATTAATGGTGTTTTAGTTAGTGTTGGTAAGCTTGACAATAATAGATTGCCAGGTGATGAAATATTATTTTTAACATTTGTGATTTTGTCATTTGTATTATTTGTTAAGTACACTCAGTCTTGTTTTTTTATTAATATGTGCTACAAGTATTTAAATTTAATAGAATCTGAGTTAAATAAGGAATTTGTAGGAACAAAGTTATTTACTTTTGAAGGAGAGTTTTATAAGAGCAGCAATTCCTTCTATAGAACGATGATTTCATTTTTTTATAAAATAGTTTTTCCAATTATTATTATTTTATTCATTATTTCCATCATGATCTATAATTTTTACAGACTAAAATACTATGACATCTACTATATAATTAATACCACTGTCTTTTTTATTTATATTATTTATTTGTTTGTTTATATTTTTAAAAAGTGAGGCTAACTTTGAATAGTAAAGTGAAGGCATTTATTAGTTATAGTCGTGATGATGAAAATCATAGAGATAATATAATTAGATATTTAGAGACTAATAAAGATTTGGAAATATGGTATGATAAAAAGTTATTAGGTGGAGATAAATTCAATGATATCATAGATAATAAAATAAAGGAGTGTGATATTTTTATTTTTTTAATCTCACAAAGTTTCCTTAACTCTAAATATTGTAATGAAATCGAATTGGGCGGGGCGTTAGAAAGAAAATATAATAATGACGCAGTAAAAATAATTCCTGTAATACTTGATTATTGTACTTTTAGTTCATCAGTTTTATCTGAATATAATGCATTACCAGATGATGCTCAACCAGCAGCATCATATGAAAATATTAATAAAGCATACCTTGATATAGCTAAAGGAATAAATAAAGTTATTAGTGAAATTAAAGGTAATAATGTGGTAGTCACTTGTGCACAAAACGTAAATAGTAATAAAAAAAAGGTTTCATTAAATAGTGTATTTGAAGATTATCTTTCTGATCTCGGTTTTACTATCCAGCATAGAAGAAAAGAATATCTTTATCTTGAGGATCTTTTCATTTATCCTGACTTAAAAAAATATAGTTATCAATTTGATAATTATGACCTTTTTGTGAATTCAAAAATTGCATTAAATTATAAGAACATTGCTAATAATAAAATATTTCTTATAGGAAGTGAACAATCAGGAAAATCTACGCTATCTAAAATTTTATTCAGAGAATATTATGAAGCAGGCGGATTTCCAATATTAATTAAGGGTGAGCTGTTTAAAAAAACATCAGAAATAAATAATGTAATTGATAGTGCTATGAGAGAACAGTATTTATCAACAGGTGTCATTGACAGAAATAATTTAATACTCATTATTGATGATATAACTGAATCACCAATGAATGAGAAATTTCAGAGAAACCTTATTTCTAATTTGGTAAGTAGTTTTAATAGTATAATTGTTATTGCTGATTCAAAAATAAGGTTCAGCGATCAGCTTTTGAAAGATTTTGATGACTTTACTACTTATGAAATTACAGAGTTTAGCCACACTCAAAAGACAGAACTAGTTGAAAAATGGAATCAAATAGGAATAGATGAGACATCTATTATTGATGATGTACAGGCTCAAAATGATTCATTAAAGAGAAATATAGACTCAATCTTAATGAAAAATATTGTTCCTAGTAAGCCAGTATTCATTTTGATGATTTTACAGATATTAGAAACCAATACTCAGAGTGATTTTTCGCTAACATCTTATGGCCATTGCTATCATTCCTTAATTATTCAGTCATTCAATAAAGCAAATGTAAAACCTAATGAACTAAATGACTACTTTAATTATTTAGGTGAATTGGCGTATTTTATTTATAAAAAGGGAAATCATAAAATAACTCAAGATGAGTTAAATGAGTTTAAGGATTATTATTCAGACAATTACTATATTACCTCACATGAGGAAATTTTAGATAATTTAAAGAAATCTAAGATAATTAATCTTTGGATAGGTTCATTAAGTTTTCAGTATAAATATATATATTATTTTTTTGCAGCAAAAAAAATAACTGAAATTTCCAGTGATGAAATAATTCCTGTTATTGAAGAGTTGTGCGATAAAATTTACACAGAAAAAAATGCAAATATTTTAATATTTATTACTCACCATACTAAGGATATTAATATAATCAACTGCATTACTTCTAAGCTAAGTAATATATTTAGAGAGCACAATCATGCTACTTTAGGAAAAAATGATGTGGATTTTTTGAATGAAATGGCTATTGAAATACCTCAAATAGTTATTGATAAAACAAAAGATGTTGAAGAAGAAAGAGCAAAAGCTCTAGAATGCCAAGATCGTTACGAACGAGAATTTATATTAACTGAAAGTGATGGCGATGAGGTAAAAGATGAGAATGAGGATGAGGATGAGGATGTTTGTGCTGTTAATAAGGATTTATTAGATGTTAACCGTTCTTATAAAGCGGTTGAGGTTTTAGGACAAATAATAAGAAATAGAAAAGGTTCCATTCCAATTCCACAATTAGAGAAATTAGGAATGGAGACGTATTCAATAGGATTTAGATTCTTAGGTTTTTATTATAGTATAACACGAGAGCTTAAGGATGAGATAATATCTGAAGTTCATAGATTAATTTCGGAGAAAAAAAACTGGACAACTGAAAAAATAGCAAGAGAAGCTAGCATGTTTTATTGGACATATAGCTATATAATGTCATTGAATGTAATAAAAAAAATAGCACATTCTGTTGGTCATAAAGATTTATCTAGTTATTATTCAAAATTATCCGATAATTTTGGCACGGAGATTAGCAAGCTAGTAGAGATTACTATTCAGCTTGAGTTTACTAAAAAAATAAACAGGGCTCATATTGAATCTATATGGCTATTAGTTAAAGATAATTTAATGACACGGAGGTTATTACAAGAAATTATAATTACGCATCTTCATATGCATTATACTAATCATGAAGATAAAGCATGGATCTCCGAAAAGTTGCATATTCCTGTAAAAGATCAATTAGCCATGGAAAAAAGAAATGCTGTAAAAACACCACAATTGAAAATTAATAATACATAGTTGGTATTTTTTCAATTTAATATATATCTTTATGCTTATATAATCACTACCTCTTAATTGAAGTGGTGATTATGTATATCATATAGGGATAATGAGTCATTAAATATTAATTTTTTAAGATACAAATTTAATATTCTAACTATAATTAAACATTAAGGAAAGTTAGGATAGGCCATCTACAGGGTCATCTCTGATGTTTTTCCCATTATTTAAAATGAAAACAAAAGGTTACTAACCATTGCGATTCCGGCCTTCGGCATTCTTAAGTGAAATCAAGCTACCGCAAGGTGGTTTTTTTGTGCCTGAAATTCACTATCCGGCTGTTTTCCTCTGCATCTTTAGTTTATAACTTATTGTAAAATAACATTTTAATTTTACAATCCCCCTTGTCTGAAACAGTTCTGATTAGAGTTTTCCGGTTGTAATCCTGCATCCGGAACCAGGCCATTTCTTTCACATGGCTCAGTGATTTAAACTAATATGCATTTAAAAATTTCCGGCGGAATGATCCGTTAAAACGCTCAATAAACCCGTTTTGCTGTGGTTTTCCCGGCTGAATAGAATTCAGCGTGACCCCGTTTTCTGTACAAAGCTGACTCCGTTTATCTGATATAAATTCAGATCTGTTGTCCACCCGGATATATTCCGGTAACCTGCGTTCTTCTTTTAACCGGGATAAAATACGGATAATCCGCTCTGCCGGTTTCCGGCCCGGGGTGATAATTCCAGCCCGGCATAAATCGCTTTGATAACCGGAGCATCCTTAATTCTCCGGCCTGTATTTATCCGGTAAAAAGTGGTTCCGGGCAATGAGAAACCGATAAACCTGCCTGAGTTAATTCCTGAGTGCAGGTTTTTTTCGGTCATTATCAGCCCTTTTTTGCGCAAACTGAATAATAGCCAATCCGATGATTAACTCCGTCATGACGAACCCGGGTTTCGGGGCGGGATTCAATATAGGGACTGTTTTTGTGTGAAATATTCATCACTGAGGAAAAAACAGTCCCGGCGGTTATTGGCGACAAGCTCAAGAGGAACGTTCATCCGGCTCTGTTATACAAAACCCGGTAAAAGAATAACAAACGGATTTTATTTACAGGCTATTCAGCAACTCCCGCCGGTAAGGTAATGCAGTCATAGCCCCTTTCGCTGTTGTTGCCAGGGCACCGCAGACCTGAGCCTGCCGGATTACCGTACTTAGCACCTGCTCATCCTCCACCGGTCCGTATATTGCAAGACCAGCCAATAAACCGGCCACAAATGCATCACCGGCTCCGGTGGTATCAACGGTAACAACAGGTGTTGCCGCGAAATGCTGTGTTTTTCCGTCCCAATAGACCATGACGCCCTGTTTTCCCAGCGTTACCAGTAATAGCTCAGGAGAATACTTCGCCGCCAGCAGGTCAATTCCCCGCTGAATATTCGTTTCACCGCTGATAAAAAAGAGTTCTTCCTCCGATAACTTGACAACAGATGCAAACGTCAGTGCTTTATGCAGACAATCCCGCAGTAATGTTTCATCCTGCCATAAATCGGTACGGATATTGGGGTCAAAGCTGACACGCCCCCCTGCATCACATATCTGAGCCATCGCCTGAAATGCTGTACTCCGGCATGGTTCGGCGCTTAGTGCAATAGAGCAGACATGAAGCCATTCATTTTCATGAAATACCGGTAAATCCTCCTGCTCCAGAAAAAGATCAGCCGAAGGACGAACCATAAATGTGAATGTCCGCTCACCATTCTCATCAAGTTCCACCACGACAACGGATGTTCGGTGGCGGGGGTCACAGATCATATACGCGGTATCCACTTTTTCATTTGTCAGCGTCCGGTACATAAAGCGGCCAAACGGATCATCTCCCACCCGGCCGATAAAACCACTTTTCCCGTCAAGGCGCGCAATACCGGCCGCCACATTGGCCGGGGCACCTCCCGGAAGCTGCAACAGATAACCCGGTTTATCCGTTAATAAATCAACAACGGCATCACCTAAAACCCATACTTTTGATGTCATAATTAACTCCGCTGACAATTTTATATTAAGCTAAAACGATTAAGCTATAGTGCCAAAAGATACAGCCCCGATAAATACGGAAAACAGTAACGTTATTCAGGGAGAATCTTACGGCACAAACTATGCGGAATACCGGCGTATTTTCCGGTTCCGGCTATTCACACTGAGGCCCGGCTCAGCCACGGTGAAGAAATACAAACGGTATCACGGTGTGTTTCACCGTTAATAATATGCAGTGCACTCTGACGGCCTATTTCATAATGCGGCAATTGCACTGTCGACAGTGGCGGAATAAATAGCCCTCCGATCCCGACCATATTGTCATAACCGGTCACGGCAACATCAGCAGGGATATTCAGTCCGCAGGCCAGTAAAATCTGATATACAATAAACGCGATTCTGTCATTTCCGCAGATAACAGAATCAAATTCCGGTTTACCGTGACGGATATACCTGCGTACCACATCCGGAATATCGGCATAATGTTCATCAGATAAATAATGATGCAGTAAGTTTCCGGTATCCTCACCATAGTCCCGGAAGGCGCGCGTCAGACCTCTTATACGGCGGGCTGTCGCCGGATGTTCAGCCGGCAGGTACAGGCACAGGGGCCGGCGGCGGCCTGCCTTCAGCAATGCACTTACCGCATCATACTGTCCGTTTTCATCATCTGGTATGTAAGACGCTGTCGATGTGTTAACACTTTCACAATTCGCCAGCACCAGAGGAACTTTCAGCATCCGTCCTGAAATTTCGACCTGCCGCAGGCCCATTGTGGTAAAAATTATTCCGTCCGGACGATGCGAGAGCAAAAGATCCGCAATGGATTCCGGATTATCCCCTGCCAGCATATTGACGATATAGCTGTTCCAGCCGTATGAGCGGGCCGTTTCCTCAACAGATAAAATAATATCAACACAGAATGGTGATGTTGCGGTATCCAGTGCTAACACACCTATCGTCCGCGGCCCCTGGCCTGAACGGGTGCTGCGTATCATCCGCGCCGACAGATCCGGCGTGTAGCCGGTTTTACGGATGGCATCCTGAACACGAGCCAGTGTTTCTTTTTTTAGTTTATCCGGCTTGTTGATAGCCCTTGATACGGTCATCATGGAAACTTCAGCCAGCTTCGCCACATCCTTCAGAAATACCATCCTTTCCCCCCGATTACTCTGGCTGCTTCCTTCATCCCGGAAATAACGGTCACCCGACGACCGGAGAGAGTATAGCAACCAATAATATAATTATTTATTCAGCCTATCAGAGTAACGTGACATGAGTCACAAAACCTTAGTGTTAACATTAACATTAGTGATTAACATCCGGTTATCACCTTATTCGGGTTTTCGTAAAACAGCATTGACATTAAGAATATGACCAATCCAACGAAAGAGAATCTGCCCATGAGTAATAAAATACGTATTAATCGCTATGCTTACATGACTCTGAGCGGCCTGTTATTCACATTCTTCTGGACATGGTCATCTGTGTTTTCTTTGGTGTCGCTCTGGCTCAGTCAGAAAGTCGGCCTGAAGGGAACCGATACCGGTGTTATTTTTTCTGTTATCAGTCTGACGGCATTTTGTGCTCAGCCGCTGTACGGATTCATTCAGGATAAGCTCGGTTTACGTAAAAATTTACTGTTGTTTATCGGCTTGCTGCTGCTTATCAGCGGTCCGTGGTTTATTTTTGTCTGTACCCCGCTGTTACGGTGGAATATTGTTTCCGGTGCTATCAGTCTGGGCGTTTATGTCGGGGCAACTTTTTTTGCAGGCATAGGGGCACTGGAGTCTTACACTGAACGGGTCAGCCGCATTGCCGGATTTGAATACGGCCGTGCCCGCATGTGGGGATCTCTTGGCTGGGCTGGTGCCACATTTTTAGCAGGGATATTATTTAATATCGACCCTAATCTGAACTTTGCAATGGGCTCTGTTTCCGCAGTTCTGTTTCTGATTTTATTATGGACACTGCGGGACGTAAGGCCTCACGCAATGAATGAACTTGAATTCGGAAAAAGTAATGCACTGACATACTCAGATGCCTTTGCTCTGCTTCGTATGCGTTCATTCTGGTCACTGGTTATATTTGTCTGCGGGGTCAGTGTCTATAATGTGTATGATCAACAGTTTCCGGTATATTTCGCGTCCATGTTCACCGATGTGAATGAAGGAAATGAAATGTTCGGATACCTGAATTCCCTTCAGGTTTTTCTGGAAGCAGGCGGAATGTTCCTCGCGCCTTTTCTGGTAAACCGCGTCGGAGCCAAAAACGGCCTGCTTATCAGCGGATTTGTGATGGCGTTACGCATTTTCGGGTCAGGGCTTGCAGCGGATGCTGTCACTATTTCACTGATGAAATTACTGCATGCGGTGGAACTTCCTATCCTTTTGATTTCACTATTTAAATATATCACAACTGTATTTGATAAACGCTTATCAGCAACGATTTATCTGGTCGGATTCCAGTTTATTTCCTCACTATGTGCGGCGATTCTGTCGCCGCTGGCAGGGTACGGTTACGACACCCTGGGCTTCGCCGATACCTATATGATCCTCGCCTCTGTCGTTCTGATTATGACGATAGTATCAGGACTGCTGCTTACGCAAACCGGCACACCCGGAACCCGCCACATCACCATTGAAAAACGGACGGTAATATGATGAAACAACAACTTCTGGACGCGCAATCAGCACTTGAACAACTCCGCTCCCGGCGTGGTGATGAATTTTATCCTGACTTTCATCTTGCCCCGCCGGCCGGATGGATGAATGATCCGAACGGGCTTATCTATTTTAACGGATATTATCACGCCTTTTATCAGCATCACCCGGTAAATGCGGACTGGGGGCCGATGCACTGGGGGCATGCAACCAGCAAAGATATGATCCGATGGCACCACGAGCTGATAGCGCTGGCTCCCGGGGAAGAATATGACCGTGACGGCTGTTTTTCCGGTTGTGCGGTTGATGATAACGGCGTGTTATCACTCATTTATACCGGACATGTCTGGCTTGGTGATGAAGGTGATGACAGTGCTATCCGCGAGGTTCAGTGTCTGGCGACAACCACTGACGGGATACATTTCCGGAAACAGGGCGTTGTACTGACTCCGCCTGACGGCATCATGCATTTCCGCGATCCGAAAGTCTGGCGTGAAGATAATATATGGTGGATGGTTCTGGGAGCCCGCGATGCCTCAGATACAGGACAGGTATTACTGTACCGCGGAACATCACTGAGAGACTGGCAATTCGATCGTGTTCTGGCTCATGCGGATTACGGCGACAGTTATATGTGGGAATGTCCTGATTTTTTCCGCTGCGGTAAACACCACTATCTGATGTTTTCCCCGCAAGGTATGCAGCCTGACGGTTATCAGTACCGTAATCGTTTCCAGAGCGGTACTCTCCGGGGACACTGGCAGCCCGGCACTGTATTTGCGCAAACACAAAAGTTTCAGGAACTGGATCACGGGCATGACTTCTATGCCCCGCAATCTTTTACCGCGCAGGACGGGCGCCGTATCATCATGGCATGGATGGATATGTGGGAATCACCCATGCCGTCAAAACAGGAAGGCTGGGCCGGATGTATGACACTGCCGCGGGAATTATTCGAACGGGATGGCCGGTTATGTCAGCGTCCTGTCCGTGAAACAGCGTTATTACGCCGGGAAAGTACCCCGGTAACCAGCGGTATACTACATGGCAAAAAGGTATTAGCTGAAAATTGCGGTGCAACAGAACTGGAAATAATCTGGAATACCGCAGAAAGTCATGCCGAATGTTATGGTATACGGCTGGGCAATGCCATGGAATTATATGCCGATAATCAGCAAAAACGCCTGATACTGTGGAGATATAACCCCGGAGATAATTCAAACAGTTACCGTAGTATTGCATTACCGGCAGGAGAGCAGCTGACACTCCGGGTATTTATTGATCGTTCCTCTGCGGAAGTCTTTGTTAATGACGGGGATGCAACGCTGTCCAGCCGGATTTACCCGCAACCGGGCGCCCGTGAACTCGCCTTATTTGCCGACGCGGGAAGTGCTGTAATATCCGCAGGCACTCTGCGGAAACTGGGATAATCTGAAAAACCGCAGCCGGTAATCCGGTTTCCCGGATAATCCGGCTGCGGTTTTCTGTCAGTGCATAGTCACAAACACTTCCGCAGTTACCGGGTGAAATGGCTGATGGTGGTATCGGACCCGTCATGTTTCATGATTGTTTCCGGAAGCGGCTGACCAGCATTAACCCCAGGAAATAGCTGCCGCCAAGGACAGAGACCAATGTTCCGGCTGCTATCTGTGACGGCCAGATAAGCGTTTGTCCCAGCCAGTCCGCCCATATCATCAGTACGGCGCCTGCCAGACCGGCAAAAATCAGCTGTGATTTCACTTTTTGAGCACCGCACAACGCCGCCATATGTGGCGCAATCAGACCGGTAAAGGCCAGTGGTCCGACAGTTGCTGTCACCAGTGCACACAACAGGGCAACCAGTGTCAGCATCAGCAGAGCGGTACGGCCGGTATGCAATCCGCGGGCCTGAGCAAATGTTCTGCCGATGGATATCAGCGTCAGACGGCGGCTGAGTGCCAGTATGATCACTGTCAGTCCGGCAATCACGGATGCAAAAAGTACACTTTGCTCTCCGCTGACACGATAGGTGGAACCGGACAGCCACAGCAGTATCCGGTAATTACTCAATGCCCCCTGCGCCAGAAAGAACTGCACAAAGGCTTCCAGTCCCGCCGTCAGCGCAATCCCGGTAAGGATTAATGTTGCCGGTGCAAACTGGTGCCGGCGTCCGAGTAAAAGCAGAAGTCCGAGTACCAGGGCACTGCCGGTCAGTGCTGCTCCCCAGAGGGAAGTCTGAATCATATTTCCCGTTAATACGCTTATCAGGATAAGTGCAACCGTCGCACCGGATGACACACCAAGAATATCCGGGCTTGCCAGCGGATTATAAATTAACCGTTGTAACAGGGTTCCGGCCAGCGCCAGTGCAACACCTGCTGCGGCAGCAGACAATAACCGCGGCCATCTCAGAGACCAGCGGAAAGGCTCCGGAGCCTCCCACAGGAAGCCGGTTTCCGATTGCTGAAAAAAGACCGTGGTCATCAGCCCTGCAAACAGCAGAAGTACAACAACACTCATTGCGTGCGGCAGAAAACGGGGAGAAATAACCGGTTTCAGAATAATTGTCATCTGATCCTGTGCGGTGAAACGGCGGCGGCTGAATACAATAAGTGCAGGTGCACCAATGGCGGCAGTCATCACACCGGTCGGGATCACCGTCTGCATCAGTTGCCCGAGAGCCAGAGCCAGGGTGTCAGCAAACAACAGTAAAAACGCCCCGGCAATCACGGAGAAAATCAGCTCCTGTAACGCAGTGCGTGCACCGGCAATCCGGACAAGATTCGGTGCCAGCAATCCGATAAAGCCAATCATACCGGCAGTGCTGATCACGACTGAAACCAGCCATGCGGAAAGTACCATAAACAGCAAAAATACCGGTAAAACAGATAATCCGCGTGCTTGTGCGCCCTGGTGTCCCAGCCGTAATACCGTCAGTATCCGCGGGGCGAACAGCAGAATAAACAAAACAGGCAGCAGGCGCGGCATAACACCGGTGACATTCTGCCAGCCATCCTGAGTCAGATCACCGGCTCCCCACATAAAGATATTTTGCGCAAACTGCGAATTCAGTGTAATCACCGCAGTTGCAATGGCACCGAGCAGAATATTGACCACCATACCGGAAACAATCAGTGGTAATCCTGTAATATTACGGTTTCCTGTAATCAGGATGACAAATGCAAACGCCAGCAGCGCACCTGCGGTTGCAACAGGAACGGCATAATCAGCAGACAATTCACTGAAACTGACAGATAAAATAACCAGTGCAAGCCAGGCACCGGATGATGTTCCGAGCGTCATCGGGGACGTGAGGTTATTTTGTGTCAGTTGTTGCATCAGGCTGCCGGTCAGCCCCAGCGTCGCACCCGCCAGCAATGCCATGCACAGTCTCGGCAATTGTCCGTAAAGATAAAATACAGCCGGAAACGTTTGTGCCGCTTCCGGCGTAAAAATCAGGCTGAGTTGCTGTTGCGGAGATAATCCGGGCTCAAGCTGCAAGTTAATCACTATCAGCAGAATAAACAGCAGCGGAAAGAGTATAAGGTAACGGATTTTCATGAGGCGGGCGCAATCTCCAGTAAACTATCCGTAATGGCATCCGCCATCCGCTGCAATGAACGGACACCGCCGTAATTCCAGACCGGCGCAACGCCATTGATTTTGCCTTGCTTCACAAATGGCATCGCTTGCCACAGACGGGTGTCTGCCAGTTTTTTTTCTTCCGGAAAAGGGCGAAACCAGAGAACATAGCCATCACCGGCGTCCTGTAATACATTGATCCGCCGCTGGGCGATTCCCCAGGGCTGCGCGTCCAGGGGGATTGCCGGTGTCAGGCCAAGGTTACGCAGTACATAGTTAACAGCGGAATTATCAGCCGGCAGAAAAACGGTGGTCAGCGTGGAAAAGCGAATGACAGTAACCCGGGTACCCGGCGGATAGACCGCCGCCAGTTTATTGCTCAGCTCCGTAAACCGCTGCGTTAAAGCGGCCAGTTGTTCATCCGCCTGCTGTTCTCTGCCAAAAAGTATCCCCAGCGTTTTAAGGTGACGGATAGCCACCGGAGCGGCATCATCTGCTGATGAAAAATTGGTCAGATAAACGACGGGCGCTATCTGCTCTAACAGCGGAATCAGATCTGCCTGTGATGCACCCGCCAGGATGACATCCGGCTTCAGTCCGGCAATTTTTTCGAGATTCGGTTCTGCCCGGGTTCCGGTGTCAGCCACATTTTCTGTCAGTACCGGCAGTCCGACCCACTGCCGGTAACCGCTGGTTTCTGTTGCCCCGGCAGGGGTTATCCCTAATGACAGCGTTTGTTCAAGCAGATCCCAGTCCAGCACCACGACCCGCTGCGGTATGGTTTCAAACGTGTGCCCGCCACGGTCATCATTTATTGTGACTGCCGCCAGCCCTGTTCCCGTGAACATCAAAAAAAACAGGGCGGATAACTGAATTAAACGTAATAACATCAGTTGCATACGACTGCTACTTTTCGTTGCTCCGCACCCGGATGCGGTATTAACCGGATAGCTGTTTCATATAATCCGGAAAGACGGGTTTCATCCTCCAGCAGTGCAGCATTGCCTTCAAACGCGACTTTGCCTTTTTTCAGGGCGATAATATGGGTTGCATACTGCAATGCAAGATTAAGATCATGAAGGATAACGATGATACCGGTATGCTGTGTGCGGTTTAAATCCTGCAGCAGTCTCATCAGTTGGTATTGATGATGAATATCCAGCGCGGATGTCGGTTCATCGAGGATCAGTACCGGGGATCGCTGTGCCAGTAACATGGCAACCCATGCACGCTGGCGTTCACCACCGGATAAGTTATCGGCGGGTATTTGTGCAAATTCCGTGACACCGGCACTCTCCATGGCTTGTGAGATGATAATGTTATCTTCCGGATGCCGGCGGCCAAATGTACCGCGCCAGGGAAAACGTCCCAGACTGACCAGCTCACGAACGGTCAGTCCGGCAGAAACCGGCAGTTTTTGCGGCAAAAATGCCACTTGTTGCGCCAGCTCCCGTTTGGTGTAAGCGGTGAGGTTTTTATTATTCAGCAAAATTTCCCCCTGATCCGGCCGGGTCTGACCGGCCAGCAGATCAACCAGGGTGGATTTTCCTGACCCGTTATGGCCAAGCACAACAGTCAGTTCTGTTGCCGGGATCGTCAGGGACGGGACGGATAAAATTACCCTCCCGTCACGGACAACACGGATATCATTCAGTGCAAACATAACTACCAGCTGTATTTGGTCTGAACGACAACAGAACGGGATTGGCCGTAATAACAGTAATAATCACATGCAGAAATATATTCTTTATTCAGCAGATTATTCACATTGACCTGAAGCTGCCACTGTTTGTTCAGCTTATAAATTACCGCAGCATCCCATAATGCCGCAGATGACACCGTGCGGTCACTGCTCGCCGGATTGTCTTTTGATTTACCGAGATAGCGGACACCGGAACCGAGTGTCAGTTCTCCGCTGCCGGTTACCGGCAGTGTGTAATTGATCCAGGCGGAAGCCATGTGCTCAGGGATAAGCGCAGTCTGCTTACGTCCCTGACCACCGGTATTATCTGTTTTGGCATTTGTGTAGGTATAGGATGCCTGAACATTGACATTATCAGTCAATTTCACAAATCCTTCAGCTTCTGCGCCTGTTGATGTGACTTTTCCTGTCTGCGTGGCAACAGAGGTATCCGGATTGGTAACCAGTGCATTTTTCTGTTCAATACTGAACCAGGCAATATTCAGATAACCATCGAGGAATGAAGGCGTATACTTGACGCCGGCCTCAATTTGTTCACCTTTCAGCGGTTTATACAAATCGCCGGTCGCAGGGTCGATGGTGCTCATCACTTCAAATGACTGTGAATAGCTGGTATAGGGTGATAACCCGTTATCCGCCAGATACATCAGCCCGGCATTGACACTCACCTCACCATCATTCCGGGATTTATCGTTATGAGCTGTCTGATTTTTATTCTCAGTTTTTACCTGATCATAACGCATCCCGGCAACACCAATCCATTTACCGTCCAGCTTGATTTGATACCGGGAATAGAGGCTTGCCTGAGTTTTATTTATTGTCCGGTTAATATTGTCAGCCGGATCCAGTGGTACGTATTGTCCGTAGACCGGATTCCACGGATTGATCGGACTGAATGCATAACTGTCCTGTTCATCACCTTTTGTCCGGTGATACTGAATTTCAGCCCCTGCCAGCAGGGTGTGCTCCAGACGTTCTGAATCCCACTGTCCCGTCAGGTTGTTATCGAATGTGATACTCTGGCTGTTACCGTCACGGAATACAACGCCGCGGGCGAGAGAGGTTGCAGATGTATCTGCGTTCGGAAATGCATACACACTGCGCAGCGTCAGGGAGTTATAACCATAATTCAGGCGCTGGGAGAAACGCCAGGTCGTGTCAATATCGTGTTCCAGCAGATATCCGGCGGAAAACTGTGAGCG
This sequence comes from Morganella morganii H1r, assembly GCF_000633515.1. GTDB lineage: Bacteria > Pseudomonadota > Gammaproteobacteria > Enterobacterales > Enterobacteriaceae > Morganella > Morganella morganii_B. The sequence continues at coordinate 83,778 of NZ_AYMP01000010.1, forward strand.
CTTGTATTTATCATAATCCGGCTCGCCAAGATTCGCTGACGGTTTAATTTTGCCGTAAGGTGAATCGATCAGTGTACCGGCTGCAGGGAAAAACGGGTTGGTTGGTGTACCGTCATCATGCAGATACGTTGCCATCAGTGTCAGCATGGTATCGTCAGAAAGCGCCATCGCAAGTGAAGGCGCCAGATAAATTCGTTTGTTATCCGTTTTATCCAGTTCACCGTCCGCCTGTTTCATTAAACCGACTACCCGGTAACGGATATCACCATCATCGCTGGCATGACCGGCAACATCAAAACCAAATCCGCGCTGATCATTATTTCCTGCTTCAAGGAAAAATTCCCCTTTCGGGGTAAACAGCGGTTTTTTAGTCACCACGTTTACCGCACCACCGGGGGTAGATTCGCCAAACAGAACCGCAGACGCCCCTTTAACAACTTCAATTTTTTCGAAACCGTAAGGTTCAAGCAGCCAGGTATAATACCCGTCGCGGAATAAACGACTGTTATCCAGATAGGTCGCGGCATCAAAACCACGGACTTTAAACCAGTCAGTGTCATTATCCGCACCGTAAGGCTGAGCTGTTACCCCGGCGGTGTAGCGCAGTGCTTCATCCAGTTTTTGCGGTGCACGGGTTTCCAGCTCTTTTTGTGTAATAACAGAAACAGATTGCGGTGTTTCCTGTAATGCGGTGTCAACTTTCAGCGCCCCGGCACTGACAACAACAGTGTCAGAAGTATTACTGTTTGCTGTTTGTGAGTACGCAGGTACAGCACAAAGGGCAACGAAAACATGAAGTGTGATAGCCGAAGGTTTGAAATAAAAAAAATTAGCCATGGTGCCCCGGAAAGACGAATAATAACGATAATGAGTATTATTAACCATAGTTATGCTGTATGGAACTAAAATTTATACCGGTACGGAAGAAAGGGAGGAGATCATCTGCAGCAGATTTGTACTACCCCCGGGAGTCTTTGTAAGCCTCCCGATAAAGAAAAGCCCCCGGAAACAGGGGCTTTGACCAATTTGGTTTTAAAACCTGATAATCAGTGGCCGGATGTTTTTGCTTCGCGACAGGCTTCGAATAAAAACCAAACACGGCGCTCCGTTTCGTCAATCCAGTTTTCAATCAGGCTGGTTGTCGGGTAATCACCATACCCGGATGTTAATTCATGTGCTTCTCTGAATTCCGCAGCTAACTGTTTATTATCCTCGCAAAGTTCCGCGAGCATATCTAACGGTTCAACATAGTCCGCGTTGTTATCATTGATTCTTTGCATTTTTGAAATCTGGCTGACGGAACGTAATGTCATACCGCCAATTTTACGGACACGTTCAGCAATCGGATCAGTCATTGCATATAGCTGCTCACTATGCTCATCCAGCAGAAGGTGATAATCGCGAAAATGCGGACCGCTCATATGCCAGTGAAAGTTTTTTGTTTTCAGATAAATAGCGAAAATATCAGCGAGTATCGCATTCATTGCAGCGCTGATGGATTTAGTCGCTTCCGGAGATAAATCTGAAGGGGTTTTTAAGGGTCTGACCTGCAGGTCTTTAGATGTACTCATTATTTGCTCCTTAGAGTTAAAACTGTCCGGGAAAATAACTATCAGTACTTTGAATCTCTGTTCTAAACAATACTCTGCTGTCACTTTATTACAAGAAATTAATGAGAGGCAAGGGGAAGCGGACAATAGTATACCGGCGTTAATATGCCGGGTGTTATCCGGAACAAGTGTGATTGTCATGGTTTAATAAATCGGGTCACCTGAACAGCGGTGATATGCTCACCTCAGGACAACACAGGTGCTGAAAAACGCCACCGTATTGAAGAAATATTTCACATTGATATCTGCTGTAAACCGGACTTTCCTGAAAGCAAAAAAGACGAAGATTCCTCCCCGTCTTTTTACTTACAGCACCTCACATATTAAAAGCTGAAACGGTATCCGCCGTTAATCTGGTACTGATCAAACCGGTTGCCTGTTGCGCTGTCAGCTTCAGCATACAGGGTATGTTTTTTGCTGATACCGGCGCTGATGCCCAGTCCGTTGTTCCACCAGTTTCCTTTGAAGCTGTGTGCTTCGCGGGAGCCGTTGAGTTTATAGTCGGTGTTGCCCTGAAACTCTCTGACAAAACCGGTTTTCAGGTAAACGTTGATCCGGTTGTCACCGGTTGTGGTTTCATAACCGATCAGTGTACCGGCGCGTCCGATGGTGGAATCATAGCTGCTGAGGTCGATTTTCAGGCCGTTGCCGGCGTGAATACCGGCTGAGCCCTGATGGCTGTAGGTCAGCTGCGCCTGCGGTTCGATATAGAAACCATTGCCGGTCTGGCTCAGGCTGAATTTCCGGCCTGCTTCCGCTGATAAACTGACACCCGTTGAGCTGCCGTCGCCGCTGACTGTATTGTTCTGGCTGTCCGATACGCTGAATTTGTTTTTCAGCCGTGAAATTTTGGCAATACCGTCAACATAGAAACCGTTATCTGCCATATAGGTGGTGTAAAGCCCCAGATGGTATGTGCGGACAGTGCCGTCCCCGCCGCGATAGTCCGGCGAGCCCTGCGTTAAGCCCGCAAAGGTACCGATATACAGCGGCGTGTCGGGTGAGATACGTTTATCAAAGCCCAGTTGTGTGCCGCCGTAGGCCATGCCGAATCCGCTCATTTTACCGCCGGCAAAGGAATTGAATTTACCGCCGAAGCCTCTCAGCCATGCATTATTATCTCCGCCGTTCTGACGCAGGTCACCCATGCGCTGCATCAGTGTCTGAGTCTCTGCGTAGTTAATCAGATAACCCACGTTCAGGAAATTACCGCCTGCATCTGCGGTGGTGGTGATCGGTGGTTTCGGTTTTTCAGGTTCCGGCTTCGGTTTTGGTTCCGGCTCAGGATCAGGATCCGGAACTACCGGTGGCGGAACATAGGCGCCTGAGGAGTACAGTTCCCAGTTATTGCCATTCTTGCGCACATCATACAGGTAGCCGCCTAACTCGACTTCAGACGCGGAAGTGAAATTAGCTGTACCATCTGCGGTTTCCACGACGGTCAGAATTTCATTCCCGGTTGTGGCCAGGCTGCCGCGGTTTAAGACGGTTAATGAATGATCACCAGAGCTGGTACCGGTTACCACCAGTTTATCACCGGCGTTGTTGACACCATCGCCGTCACCGACAATATCGGTGCGCAGCGTGAATGCGCCGTTACCGCTGAGATTGGCGATACTCAGTGTTGAGTAACCGGTGCCGGATAACCGGTGCGATAAATCGACGGTGGTATTATTCAGTACCAGATTATCCAGGCCGGAATCATCCGTGACATTCCAGCGGCTGTTGTCCATGGTGACGTTCAGCTGCCCGCCGTTGAGGTTATCGCTGTAGGCGTTCCCGGTCCACTGTGAACCGGATGTCATATCCACATTGATCAGCCCGCCACGTGACTGAATACCGCCGTTGATCAGCATTTTGCCCGTTGCATTAATCCGGCTGGCGGCATAGCCGTCATTGTGCTGAGTGGCAATCGCTATCTGATCAGCGGTTGCCATATTAATGGTCAGGCCGCCGGTCAGATCAATCAGACTACTGGTCATGGCATAGATACCACGGGTACCGGCAGCGCCTGTCACCGAGATATTTTCACCGGTTATGACGCCGCCGCCCAGCGCCCACAATCCCAGAGCCAGACTGCCGTTACGGTCAATCGTAATATCGGTGTTTTCCAGATTGATTTTAGCACCGGAAAACTGAGCAGATGCTCCGTAAGAGCCCCCGGCAAAAATGGTATTGCGGTTATCCGCTGTGCCGGTGAAATTAATCGTCGCAGTGGTACCGTTAGTGACCAGACCACCGCCGGATTCAGAGGAAAAGTGACTACCGGCACCGATGTCGGCAGTTTCCGCCCGGACTTCAAGTGCGTTGGCGATATCACCCCGCGCAATAATTGTCAGGGCATCGGCTTTGAGTTTACCGAAGCTCCAGATGCCCTGGCCGTTGTAGCCGTTGGTCATAATTTTGCTGCCGGTACCCAGATCAACAATTGAGCCACTCTGGATGTTCATACCGTATGCACTGGATCCCTGTGCATCGATGGTCAGCCCGGTGGCGGTAAAATGCGCCGGGCCTTCAGATGATGTGCCGTTCAGTCCGGCGACATAAACCCCGGAACTGCCGCTTCCGTTAGTTTTGATTGTGCTGCCGCTGCCCAGGCGGGCATTACTGCCGTAATCATTAACGGACAGGCCGATACCACTGTCACCTTTGGTTTCAACAGAGAGGCGATCGGCGGTCAGTGAGGAGGCATTGCTGACCACCACGCCTTTTGCCATCCCGGTTCCTTCAACGTTAACACGGGTGCCGGTTCCCAGGTTGGCCTGTACTTTTTTACCGGACAGGTCAATACCAATAGCGCTTTTACCGTTTACATCCACCGATAAGCCATTGGCGCTTAATACGCTGTTATTTCCCTGAATAACCACGCCTTTGGCGTATTTGGCCATGTCTGTCACGCTAACAGTGACATTATTACCAAGGCTGATGGTTCCGGAGTTATTGTTATAAGTATTCAGAACACCATAGCGGTTTCCGGATGCATCCCCGGTATCGCCGGTGATCCGGTCGCCATCGTTAACGGTAATATTGGTACCACTCTGACTGCCGATATCCGCAGCCTGTGCAGTCTGTAAACAGACTGCGGTACTCAGGCTGAGAAGTCCGGCGGCGGCTAACCAGCCCCGGAGTGATAATGCGGTGAATTCAGAATAAGGGGATCCCTGATATCCCCTGATAAATAATTTAATTTTCATAGTATTCCTTTTCATAATTTTTATTTTCCGGAAAACATAAAAATTATGTAAATAAGATATTTTTTATTGTTATGGTTATTGATGTGAGACGAAAAACAGGATAGTTCTCCCTGATGCGTAACAACAATAATTAACAGATTTATTAACCGGTATTTACCGGCTCCTGGTGGTGTATTTTCTGAAAGAATGATGTTCCGTATTATATATACGGGTAAAAAATTCAGCAGGTGTTATATTAAATACAGTAAGTATATTAATCAGTGTTGATACCGATATTTCACTCGTGGCATTTTCATAGCGCGAGATCTGTTGTTGACTGATCCCCAGTTCTGCACCAAGATCAACACCGCTCATTCTTTTTTCTTTGCGTAACTTTCGTATCAGTGCGCCGACATCATGCAGTAATATCTGATTATTTTTCATAATAGATTCCACTCATCGGGCCATAACAGGATACAGGTGTGATATGCTTCCTTATATGACAGCGATACTGATTCAGCAGAGAGTGATATTAATTAATAGAAAAATAAAAATCGTAATATCCTGTAATAATTTATTACAAATCCGGATGTAATAATATTAATTACAGCTACTCTCCTGCCGCGTATAAATAATTATCATCTGATAATGAAATATACAAGGCATATAAAAATATAAAAAATTGTTATTAACGATCGATACGCGCTACGTGATAGGCAAAAACTATCACGACGTTATTATTGATCGGTTTTAACGATCTTTTACGTGTAATTAGTGTAAGAAAAAAACCGCATAAATTAATTGTGAAATATCATTTTTTATATTTTATTCAATGGGTTATTTTTTGTTTTTTGCATTTCACTGAAATGGTTCAGCAGGTGTTATATGTTTCGACTTTTCCGGATAGCGCCTCCGGAAGCAGTGATAGTGAATACACACATGCTTACACTTTTCTTTCCGGATTGGCCAGATCATTCCTCTGATGTTTTGTGAATTACCTATTTTTTATGTTGTTTTCAGCTTTTCATGAATGGCCGCGCAATATTATTCACCATAGGAACCGGATTAACCGGCTTTTGTGAGGTAAATAACCTGAAATACCCGTTTATCCTGCGGAAAAACAAGTGTCAGGATAGCGGATAATAGTGTTTCAGGATGTGGCTGCAGACTATTTACGGTGAGTTTTAATATTCGGCTACCGGATACCGGTAGGATAATTTTTGACGGGTATGTCAGGCAGCAACATTCAGCAGAGTTTTGCCTGTCATGATGCAGGGTAATAAAGAGGCCGGAATTATTCTGTATAGTATACCCGTGAATAAAATAGTTTTTTACTTTTCAGTCAGCCGGTAATTTTTTATATTTTCATTGTGTGGTGATACATTATTTTGAATATATTTTTCTTCAGATGAAATCTTGCGGGGTGTTTGCAGATGTTCCGGTAATGGTGTCAGTGTGGCCGTAACATACGTGACCCGGCCGACCCCGGCACTGGTTATCTTGTATCCGGCACCGGCGTTTTCTGCCTGACGGGCTATTTTGGCTTCTGCGTCAGATAATGTATCTCCCCGGGCGGTAACCGTTTGTGCAAAACCGGAAACCGAAATAAAAAGCAGAACCGGGAATGCGATTATTTTCAGAGTATTCATTATCATTATTTCCTCTGCCGGGTGAGTTACCGTAAAGAGATTAATGAGGAAACTGTACTGCGGATAAACGGTAAAAGAAAGTGCAGAAATGGCGGATGCTGTATTTTTGCATCCGCCTTATGGCAGGGAGGATTGCTGTTATTCTCCGGAGAAGGCTGCGGCAAATGCCGGGTTTAACGTCAGGCTGTCCAAATACGCTTTCATGACCGGAGAGAGGGCAATTAAGTCATGTTTGGCCAGGAACATCAGGAAATAGCCGGTATACACATCAACGGCAGTCATGGTGTTGCCGCATAAATAGGGTGCTGCCTCAGCCAGCCCGGTTTCCAGGCAGGCCATTACCCGGTCAAAGGAGCCGAACCCGGACATTTTCTGTTCTTCTTCTGTCAGTACCAGGCCCATTTCTTTGGCGGTGAAGGCGGCTTCAACAGGACCGGCGGTGAACAGGAACCAGCGGTAATAGGTGCCGCGCTCCGGAGCGTCAATCGCCGGTGCAAAGCCTTTTTCAATAAATTTGTCGGCAAGATACATGCAGATGGCGGCTGTTTCCGTGATAACACGGTCGCCGTCGGTTAATGCCGGTACTTTACCCATCGGGTTGATAGCCAGATATTCCGGGGTATGCATATCCGCACCATAATCCAGTTCCGTGCGCTGATACGGCACACCCAGAATTTTCAAAAATAAATCGACGGTATTCCCGCGTGACATTGCATTGGTATAAAGTGTCAGTCCGCTCATGATGCTCTCCTGTTGAATATGTTGAGGCATCATCATAAGTGAGGGGAGTGTCAGAATCTGTCAGGAGGGATGCAGAGGATTTCTTTTCGCCAGCGATCGAGCAGGTATTTTTTCGGGTACGGCAGTTTGTCGGTTAATACGTCACAGGATTGAATTCTGTCGAGCCGGAAATGCCGGTAGCTCTGACGTAATTCACACCAGGCGGCCAGTACCTGCACCTCTTTCATATAACCGATGGCAATCGGCCAGATAATCCGGTTGCTGGTCTGTGCCTCTTTATCCTGATAATGCAGTTTGATTTTCAGCTCTTCCCGCAGACTGCGGCGCAATTTCCCGGCAATGATATTATCAATCTGTGTCAGTTGTGAGGCGGGCACAAATAATGTGCTGTCGCTGAAAACAGCACGGGATTCATTTTTCACCACAGCATTAATTTTATTGGCCGCACGGGCAGCAGACGCTTTCAGTTCATCATCCGCATTACTCTGTACCCAGCGCAATCCCAGAATTAAGGCTTCCAGTTCATTAACATCAAATATCATCGGCGGCAGCAGTAAGCCGGATTTCATCTGATAGCCGAGACCGGCCTCACCGGTAATGTCGGCACCCTGGCAACGCAGGGTTTCAATATCCCGGTAAACGGAACGCACACTGATGTGTAATTGCGTGGCGAGGGAATCCGCTGTGACCGGATAACGGTTCTCTTTCAGGATCTGTAATAAGGTGAGTAAGCGCTGGGTGCGTGTCATAAGGTATCAGCCTGGCGTGATCGTTAATCCGGAGTCCGTAATACTGCCTGAAACGGCACTGCTTATCAGCCAGGTTTTTATTAATGTCAGCAGCATCGGGTCAGACAGTTTGGTTTTTCCGGTCAGGGCACATTCCCAGATGATTAATGTGCGTAACCCCATGCGGTGCAGTTCTGCGATATATTTTTCATCACGGATTTTATTCTCTGATAATTTTTTTTGCCAGAATTCTGTCCGGGTGGCGGGGAGACGGAATTTCTCACAATCATGCATATGCCAGAAACAGCCGTGAATAAAGATCGCCGTCCGCCATTTTGCCATCCATATATCGGGTTTTCCGGGCAACGCTGCCGGATATAGCCGGAAACGGAAGCCGTTATGATGCAACAGCTTTCTGACATGATGTTCCGGTTTGGTATCCCGGTTGCGGATGGCACGCATATTCCGGGAACGGGTTTCTTGGTCATGTACATCCATCGGATTTTCAGCCGCTGATTTCAGGAATAAACCCAGATTACCCTATTTCGCCGGGAAAATATGCGGTACGCCGCCGGAAGATTATTTTACCGGCGGTAATGCACCGGCTCGCACTAATGCTGCAGTGAGTTGTTCCGCAATCGCTTCCACAACCGTCATACAAACAGAATTACCAAACTGTTTATAAATTTGTCCCAGGGAAACGGCATCAGTAATATAATTTTCCGGAAATCCCTGAAGGTTCGCGCATTCCCGCGGGGTGAGTTTACGCGGGTTTTTACCGTCCCGCGACTGGTCAATCAGGATCTCAGAACCGTCTTTATAATAGCGGGCGCTCAGAGTGTTGGTATATTCGCTGTTTTTATCAAACAGACAATATCCGAAGCCGTTACCTTTGGCTTTATGTTCTTTTTTCCGTTTTTGATGGCCGGCCCATAATTTATCTGAGATGGTAAAACGATCTTTTTTATAGCGCACGGCATCTTCCTCCAGTGTTTTTTTGCTCTGGAGAATATCGCCGAGACGGGTGGGCTGATGAGTCGGTTCCGGCCAGGAAAATAAGGTATCAAAATCCGCATCCGGAAACTGGTCTCGATCGAAACCGATGATAAAAATACGCTCGCGGTTTTGCGGAATACCGAAATCGGCGGCACGCAGCACACGGAAATCAACCCAATAGTTCAGTTTTTGCGATAACGCGCTGCGCGTCTCCTCACTCAGCGGAATATTATCCGGTACGGTCTGTTCATACTGTCCGCGCAGAATATCGAGGATGGTCTGTAACGTCCGGCCGCCGTCATGACCGCGCAGTTGTTTGACGTTCTCCAGCAGAAACGCTTTCGGTCGTTTCTCCGTCATGATGCGCTGAACTTCGAAGAACATGGTGCCGCGGGTGTCGTTAAACCCCTGACGCGCACCTGCCTGTGAAAATGCCTGGCACGGAAAACCGCCGAGAAGAATATCGTGATCCGGAATATCTTTTGCGGCGATCCGGGTGATATCGCCGTCAGGCATCTCCCCGTAATTGGCAAAATAGGTGCGCTGGGCGAATTTATCCCACTCAGAGGTGAACACACAACGCCCCCCCTGTTGCTGAAAGGGCAGCCGGATCCCGCCGATGCCGGCAAAAAGATCGATAAAGGTGAATCTGCAATTATCCTCGGGTGACTGCCGGAAAGGGGCGTCCTCAGGGTGTTTTTTCAAAATCATCTCCGGTTCGGGAAACATCCGCCGGGCAGTGCGCCGGTTTTACCCCGGCACTATATCACTGCCCGGGGCTCCGGGAAACAGCAGCGGCAGTTATTGTGTTACTAAAAAAACGATGACTGCTATATCTTTCATTAACCCGCAATAATGAAATATCAGGTAAGGTGATTCGGTAATTTTACCGTTGTTTTCTCTGAGGGGTAAACGTGATGGCACAGTCAGTTCTGTACTTTTTGCAAACGGAAGGAAATAAGATTATCCGGCTGGATCTGCGGGATTTTTCGCAGACAGTGATTATGGGACCGGTACCCGGAATGCTCGACGGTATTGTGGCTGATACGGAAAACCGGGTTATTTACTGGACAAACATGGGAGAAGCGCCATTTACGGAAAAAGACGGTGCTGTCGGATGTTGCGGGTTGCGGGGGGAAAATCCGCAGTTACTGATACCGCCGGGTATATTTATGACCGGGAAACAACTGTTTTTACATCATTCCCGGCAGGAGTTGTACTGGTGTGATCGTGAAGGTGGTGCTGTGATGCGTTGTACAACCGCAGGCGAAAACATACAGACAATTGTCAGCAGACGTTCTGCGGGTAGCACAGTAGCGGATATTGCTGACCAGTGTGTAGGTATTGCCGTTGATACATTAAATAATGACTTGTACTGGACTCAAAAAGGGGCATCAAAAGGCGGGCAAGGCCGTATTTTCCGGTTGAGTCTGGATAAATTCAGTGATGGCAAAGAAATTAATGACGCAGATATTTCGGTGTTGTTATCCGGGTTGCCGGAACCTATCGATCTGAGCCTTGATTTACAGAACGGCAGATTATATTGGACTGACCGGGGGGCACCGCCGGATGGTAACAGCCTGAATATGGCGGATTTTAACGAATCGGGGCTGCATAATCACCGGGTTATCGCCCGGGGGTTCCGGGAAGCAATCGGTCTGGCGATGGACACAGACGATGATCTTGCGTATGTAGCTGATCTTTCCGGCTGCATTTATAAAGTGAATTTGTCAGATGGACGGAAAAAAGTTATTTATCAGCAGGGAGCCATTACCGGAATTGCGCTGGCCCGGGAATAGGAAAGCGGCATAATGGTGATGCCGCCCGGTAAATTATTTTACCGGTGCGGCCTGTTTATCCCTGCTGACCGGCAGCCGGACGGCCACTCCCATAATTATTCAGATCCTTTTAGTTTTCCCGTATCATCGAATAATGTATCCCATTGCTGGATATCATCATTGTTAAACAGGATACAGTTTTGTGTGGCAGCCTTAAGCTGTTTCATTTTATCTTTATCCAGTTCAAAGTGTTGCTTATATAAGTCTGTTTTGTAGGTTTCAATTTGAAGCTTATGCGTATATTCAGGACAAATAAGTTTTTTCCCTGACATTGAAAACAAACTGACACCTTTAATGTATAATTTTTTGTCAAATGTTCCCTGCGTGACAGGATTCCAGTCATCTTTGTTAAACATATCTGAAGTGTATTTTTTGTTGCTGATATAGTAATAATGTGTTTGAGAGTCTGAAAAACCAAGGGTATTCAGGGATAGGTGTATAATGCTGACAGATAACCCGGGAACCAGCATACAAACCAAAAAGAAAACAACCAAAGGTATGGAAATAATCATTAATGATACTTCATTTTTTTCTGGTTTAATTAATTTGTTATCGAATTGACGATAGTAAATTGATGCCGGTATAAAACAAAAGAAAGTAAATGTTAATAAAATTACTGAAAGAAAAAATGATGATACAGCGTTATCAGCAGAGACTTTGCTTAAAATCAATGACATGGGGAATGAGATTGATAATGATGATATTGACATAAAAGCAGTTGTAGCTACTGTTATTCCAATAAAATAAAATGTGTTTTTAGTCAATGATTTTCTTTTTATGTAGGTGTAGTTTATACCTATATTTATTATGGCATAAAGTAACGATGCTGAAGTTACGGTTATCCATGTTATGTCGAAAGAAACATCTTTTTTGTAACTGACATTATAGGCTGATATGGATAATAATATGGCAATAAAAGCACAGGATATGAATGTACTGACGATAGGTGTATTCTTTATGTATTTAAAGTTGTCTTTTTGGTTGAGGGTTAAATGAAGGAGGAACAGAACTAAGCTTGGCAGAATAAATGTAATACTAAATGCTGTTCCGATAAAGAACAGGGAGGCTAAAATTGAGATAAAACTGGAATAAGAAGACAGAATCTCAGGGAATATATTTATTCTTCCGATATGGCTAAGATAGAACCAAATGGTTAATCCGGAAAATAATATTAAAAATGGAGTATATTTAACCAGCAGATAGAGCGCTTGTTTAAACAGTGCAGTGAATGTATCAGACATAAGAATTCCTTATCAAATATATTCCGATAAGTTACAAAAAGGATAACCTGTGGTCAATATTTGTATGATGTGACTATATACACGCTATGTGAATGAAACGGAGACGGAGAATACGGTTATCACCGGCGGAAGGCGTACCGATAACAGCACTGTAGTCCGGTATAGCGCTCCTCTCCGGGCTTCTTTTTTTATCACCGGTTAAAAAGAAATCAATTTTGCCCCTCAATTTGATCCGCACCGCAAAGTGACGACTCAACGCCCTGAAAAATGTGATGAACATCATATTTTCACCAGTAAAAATATGACTCAGGCCACATATTCAGCCCGGGAAATAAAAACAGCGAAATTTCCTGTAAAAAGTAATTAATTGAATTAAAAGAAATATTTTTTGCTTTACACGATAAAGCGTTATTTCAGGCAAACGAGATCAGCTTCACATTCTTAAAACCGGAATGTGATCTTCGTCGCTATTTATTTAGGCGTAAATAAGCCATCTTTAAAATAAGAAAAAATCACATCAGGAGTTCGGTTTTGGATATTCATTTTGAGAGCGGGCTGTTATCCCTGAATCAGAATTTTGCCTCTCCGGAAGAAGGCATCCGCTATGCCGGTGAGTTACTGCAAAAATCAGGTGCCTGTACCCCTGATTATATTGAGGAAATGATCCGCGTATATCATGAGTTCGGGCCGGTGATTGTGCTGGATACCGGGGTGGCGATGCCGCATGCGAGACCGGAAAAAGGGGCATTAAAAACTGCGTTCTCCGTGGTGGTGACCGGTACACCACTGGTGTTTCATCATGAGGAATTTGATCCGGTCAATGTCATTATTGCTATCAGCGCGACAGATTCAGATACCCATATTCATCTGATTCAGACCGTGGCTGATCTGATTGAAAATAATATTACTGAGTTTGTAAAAGAGAATAACAAAGAACAGATTTTACAGTTTATCCGGACGTCGATAGAGAGGACAGCATGATTAAAATAAGAACAGTGTGCGGCAATGGTATCGGCAGCTCATTAATGGCCGCCAATAACGTGAAAAAAATTTGTGAGGAGATGGGCATAAAAGCCGATGTGGCTTCAGTGGATTTTGCCAATGCCGTGGGTGAGAAAGCGGATCTGTATGTCACGATTAAAGAGCTGGCATCACAATTTCCGCCGCAGTGTGAAGTTGCCGTGATCCGCAGTTATGTGCATAAAGCTAAAATTGCGGAAGATATTAAAGACGCTTTACTGAAACTGAGTCAGTCCTGATAGTTCATTCTTGTTACAGGAATTAAATTATGGCTTATATTCTCTCATTCCTGACTGAGATATTCAGTCAGCCTGCCTTTCTTATGGGGATTATCTCCCTGGTGGGGTTACTGGCATTACGGTCACCGGTCAATAAATTATTAACCGGGACATTAAAACCGATCCTCGGTTATTTAATGCTGAGTGCAGGTGCCGGCGTTATTGTGGCAAACCTGAATCCGCTCGGTGGTATTATTGAAGCCGGTTTTAATATCCGGGGCGTTATTCCGAATAACGAAGCGATTGTGTCTGTTGCCCAGAAGTTACTGGGCGTGGAAACCATGAGTATTTTATTACTCGGCTTTATTTTCAACCTGGCGATTGCCCGTTTTACCAAATATAAATATATCTTTTTAACCGGTCACCACTCTTTCTTTTTAGCCTGCTTATTCTCGGCGGTATTACAGGCCGCGCATTTCAAAGGCTGGGAAATGGTGATTATCGGCGGTTTCCTGCTGGGTGCCTGGTCTGCTATTTCACCGGCAATCGGGCAGCGTTATACCAAGCGCGTAACGGAAGACGGCGGTATTGCCATGGGGCACTTTGGTTCCCTCGGTTATTACCTGTCGGCCTGGATTGCGGCAAAAACCGGTAAAGCGGAAAACTCATTTGCGGATACTGAAATCTCCGAAAAATGGGGCTTCCTGCGCGATACCACTGTAACGACCGGTATTGTGATGGTGGTGATTTATCTGGTGTGCAGCATCGTTGCCGGTTCCGCTTATATCAGCACCATCACTGAGCAGAATATGGTGATCTTCTCTATCCTGACCGGTCTGCAGTTCGCGGTGGGTGTGGCGATTGTTTACAGCGGCGTGCGCTTAATCCTGGGTGATCTGGTGCCTGCGTTCCAGGGTATCAGCCAGAAACTGATCCCGAACTCGATTCCGGCGGTCGACTGTGCTGTCTTCTTTACCTTCAGCCCGACAGCAGTGGTGATCGGCTTTATCAGCTCCTTTATCGGCGGGCTTGTCGGCATGCTGATGCTGGGCGGTCTGGGGATGGCGCTGATTATCCCGGGCATGGTGCCGCACTTCTTCTGCGGCGGTACATCCGGTGTATTTGCGGACAAACTGGGCGGCAAAAAGGGCTGTATTATCGCCTCCTTTATCGGCGGTATTTTCCTCGCCTTCTTACCGGCCATGCTGTTACCGGCGCTGGGCAACCTGGGCTTCGAAAACAGTACCTTTGCAGACTTTGACTTCGCGGTGTGGGGCATTGTTATCGGTGAAGCCTTTACCCACTTCGGTCAGATTGCGATTTACCTGATTTGTTTTGTTCTGGTTCTGGCATTACTGGCGCCGTTTGCCTTTAAATCCGTCAAAGTGGTGGGTGATACCCTGAGCTATGACGAATTAATGGAAAAAGACCGCGCACATAAGTAAACATGATACTGACGAAAGGTTTTAAGGAGTTGTTATGGCAGTAATTTCTGTCGGTTTATCCTGCTTCGACCAGTTCTTCTTTCTTAACCGCTGGCCGGAGGAGAACAGCAAAAATTTCTCCGGCGATTTTATTGAAAGCGGTGGCGGACCCTGTGCCAATGCGGCATGGTTACTGGGATTGTGGGGAGAGGATATTTATTTTACCGGACACCTTAACCACGATATCTATGGCCAGAAAATTATTGATGAGTTTCATGATGTGGGTGTGAATACCGATTACGTTATTTTTAACGATGAAATGATCACACCGCTGGCATCTGTATTAGTGAATCAGTTAAATGGCTCCCGGACAATTATTACGCGCAAACTGGTCTCTCCGCCGCGTATGACATTTGAAGAAAAACTGAAAATTGATGAGCTGATTGCCCGCCTGACACAGGAGGATAAAGGGGAAGTCATCACGGTATTAATTGATGGTCATGAACCGGAGCTGAGTGAATATATTCTTACCCGTCTGCCTGATGCCCGCGTCGTGATGGACGCGGGGTCACTGCGGGAAAGCAATTTAAATCTGGCGAAATATACCGATTATCTGGTCGCCAGTGAAAACTTTGCCCGTGATCTGATTGAGATTGATAAATTCACCACTGATATTCAGTTAAAAACGGCATTAACGGAACTGAATAAACTGGCCCGGGGTGAGGCATTTATTACGCTGGGTGAGAAAGGCTGTGCGTATCTGCAAAACGGAATGCTGACAATATCACCGGCATTTATCTGTAATGCCATTGATACAACCGGTGCCGGTGATATATTTCATGGCGCATTTACGTACGGGGTTCATTATAACTGGCATATTGAGAATATTATTTTATTTGCCAGTCTGTCAGCAGCCATCTCAATTGAGAAAAAAGGGGTGCGCGAATCAATGCCGGATTTGGCGGATGTCCATAATGCGGTGAATAAATACGAAAGAAATCTGAAACACTATTTTGATTAATACTGGTTTTTGATTAAATTCCAGTTATACGCCAACAAGGGGAAATCCGATGTTAGTTTCGATGGAGAATATGCTCAATCGTGCCTTTGCACGCCAGTACGCCGTCGGTCAGTTTAATATTAATAACCTGGAGTGGACCGGTACGGTATTAAAAGTTGCACAGCAACTGCGTTCCCCGGTTATTTTAGGTGTCTCCGGCGGAACCATAAAACATATGCTCGGGCTGAAATGTATTCACGATATTGTGGTGAATGCGATGGAGTTTCTGGAAATAGATGTGCCGGTGGCACTGCATCTGGATCACGGCCAGTCTTATGAAGCCTGCGAAGCGGCTATTAAAGCCGGTTTCAGCTCCGTGATGTTCGACGGTTCACATATGCCGTTTGCCGAAAACCTGGCAATCACCAAACGCCTGGTGACTTACGCGCACCGCCGTGGTGTGTCTGTGGAGGCAGAGCTGGGCACCATCGCGGGCAGTGAAGACGGAATTGTGAATTCTCACGTGATTTATGCGGACCCGGCAGAGTGTCAGACGCTGGTGGAAGAAACCGGTGTGGATTGCCTGGCAGCGGCGCTCGGCTCGACACACGGGCTGTATAAAGGCAAGGCGAAGCTCGGTTTTGCGGAAATGCAGCATATCGCGCAGCTGGTGAAAGTGCCGCTGGTACTGCACGGCGGAACCGGTATTTCGGATGAGGATATGAAGAAAGCCATTTCACTCGGTACGGCGAAAATCAACGTTAATACGGAAAATATGTATGCGTGGTGCCTGTCTGTGAAAGAGCAGTTTGAACAGCAGGGCGCGCATGATATCAACGACCCGCGCAAAGTGATTATGAAAGGATTGCAGCCGGTTGCGGAGCGGGTGGAAGAGCGTATGCGCCTGTTCGGCTCTGCCGGGCAGTCTCTGTAACCCCGTCAGATCCTGCGGTGGCCGCCGCTCAGGCGGTCACCGGGGATTGGGTCAGATAATCTTTGGCATTATTAATAATGGCCTGTGAAATCCGCTGTAATGTGCCGGATTCCGGCTGGTAACGGTGCCAGTAAAGCTGTTTTTGCTGCACCAGTTCCGGCACCAGATTAATCATCCGTCCGGATTCAAGCTCATGTTTAATCTGATGTTCCGCAATCATACAGCAGGCGGAGTTTTGCAGTACCAGCTGAATATAGGCCTCTGATGACGGTACAATATGGCTGTTCAGGCTTCCCGGTGTTAAACGGAAATACTCCTGCAAAAAGATATGGTGCATATCTGATGAGTGGTTAAATGACACCACCGGTGCCCGCAGCAGGGTCTCTTTGGTCACTCCTTTGCTGAAATATTTTTCCGCAAAAGCCGGGCTGGAGACAAAAATATAATCCATCGCTCCAAGATAATCACAGGTTCCGCCGACAGCAGGCAGCGGCTGCATACTGATTGCGCCGACCGCCTCCCCTTTGAGCAGATAGTCGAGTGTCCGGCTCTCATCATCCACTTTAATATCCAGACGAATGGCGCGATCATCCAGGATCGGCTTGATAGCGGATAAAAACCAGGTCGCAAGGGAGTCGGCGTTAATGGAGATCGGGATAGTGACCACGTGGTTACCGCTTTCATTATCAAACGCATCATGTTCAATTAAATCAACGTGGTACAGAAGACCCAGCAGCTTTTGCCCGAGCTCGGTCGGCTTTGGCGGCACGGTGCGTGTCAGCAGCAGGGAACCGACCTGATTTTCCAGCTGTTTTACCCGCTGGGACACCGCAGACTGAGTGATAAAGAGTTTCGCTGAGGCTTTCTCGAATCCCTGCTCTTTGATAATCAGATCCAGCAATCTCAGTGATTTATAATCGACATTCTTCATGGAAACCCTGCGGTGGTGGTGAAAAGTACGGCTATTCTACACGAAAAGGGCGATGGGAGGAAAAACGCCGGTACGGGCATACCGGCGCGTAAAGACGATCAGTCAATGGTCATAATAATGGATATATTGCCGGTAAAAGGCCCTGCTTCCACCGGCCCGGTGGTTTCCAGTGTGCTTTTCAGCAGTGCGTTTGCTTCATAATCACCGCGCACAAAAACAGGCACACCACCGCCGGACGCGTTCAGCGGATAGCCGTTCAGTGTCAGTTTGCTGTAGAGGTTATTTTTCAGCTTCAGGCGGGATTCGGTATCACTCACCGAGTAAATCCGGACGGTGGCATCTTTGCTGCATTTCATTCTCAGGTACTGGCTGGCCTGGTCACCGTTAATTTCATTATCCGGAATCCGGCCGTGATCGAGAATGGCGCTCGGATAGTCAGCAGTAAAACTGCAAATGCCGCCCGGTGGTGGCGCCACGCCGCAGACAGAATCCGGATACATATAACCGTTACCGGCGGTCGGGCTGCTGGTTAAAAAGAGGGTCACGCATTCGTTACGGATAACATCACCTTTGTGATTGGTTTCACCGTCAAACGGCAGTCCGCCGAAACAGGTATTATATATATAGTTATAAACGGCAGTAGCATCCGGCAGTGTCATCAGGTTCATATTCCGGCAGCGTCCCTGAAATTCGCTGTTATTACGGGAGGATATACCGCCCCGGTCTGCGTTTGTGTGGCGGTGATTAATATTGGCGTAACATTTTTTTGTCAGACCCACTTTCACACAAGGATGCACGCTGCCCGCAGGCGGCGGAGTCCAGGCGGTAATCCGGTAGTAATAATCGATATCCTTCGGCTTACCTTCCGACCGGATAATGTAGCTGTACAGCGTCGCCTGCGCGGGCAGTATAAATAAAAAGAGTGTGATCAGCACACTGATATAACGGAAGATCCTGGTCATACCGGCCTCAGAAATAATCGATAGTCAGAAACGCGGTGGAATTAAACGCGCCGTACTTAATGGTTTTATCGGCTTTTGCTTTCGGGTCAACCTGCAGAAACGCGGTAAAACGGATGTTGTTCTCGCCGTTTCCGGCAATGGTCATGGCGTCGGAAAACTGATTCAGCGGGATCAGCGGAATAGTATCTGTCCGCACGCCGATAGAAAACCCGCCTGCGTCACTGGACGGATCCAGAGCGAGATAGGATGGCATATCCGGGGTGCCGGTCCCGGTGAATTTAACCTTAAAGCGGTTCATATCCGTGGTATCACAATCAGACAGGATCAGAGAAAAGGATTTGTGCACCTCAGTCCCTTCATACAGATCCGGCAGGGAGACATCACTGAAATCCACCAGCATATCTTTATTTTCCGGCAGCAGCGTACAGGGGTCGTTAAACAGTTCCCCTGTCACCCGCAGATTATCGGCAGCATGGCTTGCCGGGATAAAGGCGGCGGAGAATGCCAGTGCGCCGCTGAATAACAGACTGAAAGCAGCAGGGCGGTTCATCAGAAATACTCCATTGTTACAGTGCCGGTGCCGCTGAAAGCGCCGGGCGTGACGTCCCCGTCCGGGTTTTTGGTCAGCACAATGGTTAATGTCAGATTGCGGCTGTTTACCGGGTGTGCTTTGCCTAAATCCAGTTTTACCCCGGCAAGTTCAGCGGTAAAGCCCAGATTGTTCTGGTTGGTTTTCACCAGTTTGTTATTGAACTGTGCCCGCGGCCCGTCAACGGTGAGGAAATATTTGAAATTCTCTGAGTCCTGCTCACAGACAAAGGGGATATCCACATCTTTGCGGATATCTGACTTTTCCAGCGTTTTTATCTGGATACGCTGAAAATCAACCAGGATTTCTTCGTTATTATTCACTTTACAGGGCGGCGGCGGCTGAAGCCTTCCGGTGATCCGGATTTCAGCAGAACTGTGTGCTACCCCTGTAGCGGCATACACCGGCAGAGCAAGGCAGGACAGCATCAGGGGTGCGATTAAATGTCGCATCACAATTCCTTATTCATAATCGATATGGATAGTGGCCGTGGCACTGAATTCACCGGCGGGCAGTTTTACTGCCGGTTTCTTTGCCAGGACAACCATAATGCCGGGTTGTACCGGATACTGAATGGTCATTTTTTCATTCAGCGGCATCAGCTTGTCATCTGCCAGAAATTTCACCGCCAGATCACTGACACTGGTGGAAAGATAGCGGGAATCGACGGAGGATGAGGTGCCGGTGATATACAGCTTCATGGCGCGGGCACGGTTATCCTGACACTCTATCCGGTAATCCAGTTTTTCGCGGTAATTGTCGTTGTCTATCCGGGTGGTGGAGACATCCTTAAAATCAATCAGGATATTATCGCCCTGATTAATTTTGCAGGGTGCGATAAATATCTCCCCGCGGACATACACATCGATATAGGTGTAAGAACCGCCGGAGACCATCAGCGGCAGGCACAACAGTGCTGCGCAGCCGGTACGGAAAAGCATGGTCAGTGTCATCGGCGGTTCCTCCTGTTCATTATTTGCTGTCTGACTGTACGGTACAGCTGCTGCCGGCACAGCTGAATTTCAGGGGTTTGGTATCACCGTAGTCATTGACGTAATAAATAACCGGCGCGTTACCCAGCGCAGGTGCACTGAAAGAGGCGGAGGCTTTCGGTGATACCATCAGCGGCTCAAATTTCACTTCTTTTCCGCCGGTGGCATCCAGACGGGTGACCGACAGATGGTATGGCGTGGTGTTTTCAATGGTGTACTGCCCGCCGTTCTGCGACAGACGGATGCCATCCGCACCGGCGATTTTTTCCATCCGCTCCTGAACCTGAATCGCTTTCGGACGGTAGAACAGCTTGATCTTGGTTTGCAGGGCGATTTGCAGCACGTTACTTTTCTCAACGGCCGGCGGAATCTCGCGGACGTTCAGATAAAAGACGGATTCACGGTCAGCCGGTAGTGAGGCGGCTTCCGGAGAGAGCTGCACTTTAATCTGGCTTTTGCTGTTAGGCTCAATCCGCTGCACCGGCGGAGTAACAAATACCGGCGATGTGATTTTCTGTCCGGTGCTGTTCTCAATCCAGGACTGCGCCAGATACGGTTTGCTGAGGTGCTCATTGGTGACCGTCAGCGGTACGGCTTTATCACCTTCGTTATAAATAACACGGGTTCTGTCGAGTGCGATGGCGGCTCGTGCGGTTACCGGAATGGCAGCCAGGGTGGTCAGTGCAGCGCAGAATAAGGTGGTCACTTTTCTCATGTCAGGGTTCCTTACGGATTTATCTGTTAATTCTGTCAAATACAAACCGGTGCTGCCGGATTTACTGGCATGGCAGCAGCATAGTAAACTGAACGTTATCATCCTTTATTTCCGGGATCCGGACAGTACATTGTGTCTGCCCGTTCCAGGCCACCGTCAGCGTCTGGCCCGATTGTATCCCGGTCAGGTAAGCTGAACCGTTATCAGCAACAATGCCGATCTCCGCATTTTTGTCATTCATGACAGAGGCGCCGAATGGCGGATAAGTATTATCATTCATAGCAATAATACCCATGATTTTATAGCCTTCGACAACATTAAATTTCCGGTAACCGATCGCTCCGGAGGTTAATGTTGCCTGCTGTACGGATGTCAGCGCTTCGGCATTATCCGGCATGGCATCGAGATCAAGAGACAGCTGACCGCGCGAGTAGGCTGTCGCGGTCGGGATAATCGCTTTGCCGAAGGTATTGGTCCGTACCGCTTTGCCGGTACCGCGCACATCAATATCCGGTGTGCCGCTGGTATCCACCAGAATGCGCGGAGCCATACTGTTGCCGCTGCGGTGGAATGCCGCGCCTTCACGGGTCAGGGTAAAGCCGCCGCGTGACTGACCGGATACTGTCATCACATTATCCTGAATATAGGTTCCGCTCAGTGAAAGGTAGTTATTCCCTCCTTCATTGGTATAGAAACCGGCCAGATTGACTTTACCGTCGCCTTCACCGGCAGACAGTGAATAGTTACTTGAATTATCAATATCAGTGTAATAGTTAACGTTATTACTGTGAGAGTTCTTATTGTAACTGCCGCTGTAGCTGAACATGCCTTTGTTGTCGTCGAGCGGAACAGAGAGACTGGCGTAGATGCCGTTATCTTTTGTCGAATCCGATTCTGTCCGGTAGGCTGACATACTCATACTGAGGTTCTTTTTCTCTCCCCAGTCAAAGTTGCGGGAGAGGGTCATACTGTAGTTGTTGATGCTTGGTTTGTTCCAGAATGTCTGATGGCTGTAGTTCAGATAAACGTTCATGCGCAGAGACGGGAACACTTTATTAAAGATGATGTTATACATCTCTTTACTGCTGTCGGTATTACCGCCGCGGTAGCGCAGATCGACAAACTGGTTCATGGTCATGTAATCCCGCTCCGAGAAGCGGTAACCGGCGAAGGTCAGCTGACTGTTAATGGCATCGAATTCTTTGGAATAGGTGATACTGTAAGAACCGCCTGTTTTATTTTGTTTGCCGGCAACATTCCCCATATCCGCGCGGGAATAGGAGACTTTCGCGGAAAATACCCCGAACGGTGCAATATCCCGGCCTATGCCGAATGATACGTTCTGGTAATCCGTTGCCGCCAGCACGCCGCCGAACAGTGTGGTGTTGTTGTTCATCCCCCAGGAAAAACTCCCTGTTCCGAAATCCGGGCCTTCGGTTTTGTGATCGTCTGACAGCGGTTTACCCGCTGCCAGTTTAAACAGGAACTGGCCGGGGCGGGTCAGCATCGACAGGCGGGATGTTTCGATAGTGAAATGTTGTTCGCTGCCATCCTGTTCTTTAATGGTGACATTCAGTGTGCCGTCACCGATGTAGTTCATGTCACGGATACGGAACGGGCCTTTACTGACCTGCTCCTGATAAATGATACGTTCGCCCTGGCGGATAATTACCGTGGCGTTGGTGCGGGCAACCCCGGCAACTTCCGGCGCATAACCGCGCAGCAGCGGCGGAAACATATTTTCATCGGTTTCCATGCTCAGGCCGATGTAGCGGAAGCTTTCAAACAGTTCGGAGGTCAGATACTGTTCACCGAACATCAGACGGGCACTGAGATCGCGGATGGCACGGTAAGCGTAGATCTGGTTCCAGCGCCAGCGTTTTGAGTGTTCCGCACTGTCGCCGCCGGTTGCCTGCCATTCTGCACGCACACGCCATGCACCGAGATTGACGCCGGTATCACCGTAGCTGACAACATCCGTTTTGCTGCTTTTATCGTTATCACTGCCGGGCTGGTATTTGCTGTACGTGGCGGTGGCGTTATAGTCGAATAAAAATCCGGTGATACCGTCATCCCAGCGCTCCGGCGGATCCCATGACGGATCGCTGTAAGCCATATAGGCCTGAGGGATCAGGATATTGAGTTTATTACCTGCGATATCACCCGTTGCCTGCATATCAGGAATGGTGCGGATATCAAGACACTGTAATTTATCCTGCTCTGTCCAGCCGGCTTTATTCTGCCACTCTTCTTTCATGGCAAGCTGTGAAAATAATTCAGGGGTAATACAGGGAACAGTTATTTCCGGATCATAATCCGGAACGTAAAAAAGAATATTTTCATCACTGGTAATAACATTATTATTCAGTTTTGTAGCCAGAAGATACGTACCCGGCATAACATAATTAGCCCGGCTGAATTTGGAGAAATCAATTTCCTGACTGTCTGCATCTAAAAAGGATGTATTAAAGTTAACGGCTTCTTCCGCAAATGCGGTATTTATCTGAATCGCTGCAACCACAGAAGCTGTTATTATTTTAATTGTTGTTCTGAGCTTCATGAGATATGCCAGCCGCCGCTAATCTATTATGCAGTGGCGGGAGCTGTCCTTGCAGACCACTGCATATATTAAACAAAAACTATTCAGTCACTATTCTGTTATTGATAGAAAATCTGGAAGTTAACCGGGGTATCGAAGTGACCGGTAGTTGCCTGTTCACCGGCAACGGTAGACTGGTTACCTTTCACATACGCAGCAAAGTTCAGCGGAGTGATTTGATCACGGCCTCCGTTCAGGGTGTATTTTTCAGCAGGGAAACGTGAGCCCAGCTCAATAGCTTTACCGGCGCTGTCTGTCAGTGCGATACCGGCATTCTGGATTGAACCCAGACCAACATATTTGGATGTTGCCGTGCCGTCTTTCAGTTCAACGGTGGGTGCAGTGAATTGAATCTGCGCTGTTTTATACGTGCTGGTATCACAGTTTTTCAGTTCGATATTAAATGTTTTGCTATCTGTACGGTAAGTACCGGTGGTCAGTTCGTTACGGCTGATTTCACCGAAATCAACGGTCTGATCCAGGAATTTACTGTCGATAGAGCAAGGCACGTTATTAATAAAGCCTTTGAAATGTACAGTTCCGAGACCGCTTTTTACTTCCGGCGGCTGTACCGGATCTTCTGCCATAGCAGTACCTGCAACAAATAAAGATCCCAGTACAACTGAGAGTAATATTTTCTGAAGTTTCATGTTATTTCCTTTATCAGGGGTATTCGTCAATATTTAAGAATAATCTGTTTTATTTCTATAATTAAATAAATAATTCCGTTATTTATAATTCGAGATTATTTAATAATAATTATGAACAATATTTTTTAGATACCGCAGTATTATCATAATTGTTTATTAGAGTGTCAATTATACGGAGCAGGCTGCTATTTTTTTATATTACGATAACATTTAAATTTAAATATCATTACACATAAATTGAGTGAAATTATATATTGAAGATGAACAAAATCTTTTCATAAATTCGATTAAAAAACAGTGGATTGTCTGGTGTCAAAAAATGAGTGTCTTTTTAGTATACTTCATTAATCGCTATTTATAGCGATAAAGTATATTTAGTTATCATGATGACCTACGTTTAACTACGAATATTAATCTTAATATGTTCATATCAGGAGATAGTCACTATTTACAAAACGTGTTTGATTTTAATTAAATACAAAAGTGATTAGTTTTAGTGGTTAGTTCTATATTAATAATTAATT
Organism: Morganella morganii H1r; assembly: GCF_000633515.1. Lineage (GTDB taxonomy): Bacteria > Pseudomonadota > Gammaproteobacteria > Enterobacterales > Enterobacteriaceae > Morganella > Morganella morganii_B. Next base: position 108,312 of record NZ_AYMP01000010.1, read on the forward strand.
ATGGAGCGTGATTGACTGTTATTAAAATAAGATAGTACAGTTTTATTTATCATTCGTGTATTTTGTGATGCCTGTCATACTCCATATTTACCCTGAGAAAAACACTGTCTTCTGTCCGGGACAAGACTATAGTCTGCATCACAGTTAAGTAAATTTTATTTATTATCCGCTGTGTTTATATACGGATATACTCTGATACCGATGTGTTTTTTAAGTAATTATGTGTGAGCAAGTGCAAAATATTTTTGAGACACGATGAAACAGATTTCCGGCCAGATAAGAAAATCACAAAAAAATAACAATCATGTAACGTAATAAGGTGCTTGCCGGTCAGTTTTACTGCTTTTATCTGCGTTCTCTGTATTTGTCTGAAAAACAGCCTGCCGGAGATACCTCTGCGGATGAAACCCGTTTAGTACAACGCAGTTTTCCGGATTTTTGTACCGGGGAGCGGGTGAATAGTCAATATTGTGACCTGTCTCTATATTGATGAAATAATGTGATCTGTATCTGATTTATTCATGTTATCCGTTACAATGATGATTTTTTACTGCCAGTCAAATATTTTGCCATAACAGTGATAAGAAGGTGCAATAAGATGTTCATCTCGGTGATGGTTGAATAAATTCAGTATTAAAACGGGTTTTTCATCATTATATAAAATCATTCTCATTAAAATAAGTGTGTACGGAAATTAAAAAAACAGGAGCCGCTTCACATTATTGACTTATTTGAATATTACTCTTTTTATTTTAATTAAAACCAATGTCACTTATCAAATAATGTTTTTCACAAAATTATATCATTTTGTATCATATTGAAATTTATGAAATTTTATATTAATTAGTAACCCGAAATAAGTAGTTGAGACAAGGTTAATCAATAAATATTAATTTATTAATCTATGGCATGCCTAAAAGGCATGGTTAAGGAATTTTCGGAATATTGTCAGGAAAACAGTCCCGCAGGTAGTATGAATATGGAAAGGGTACGTTTTTATATAAATAAACATGAGTAGTTCTCAATAACAATTCCTATAAAGGTAACACTATGGATATATTAAAAGATAGTAAGTTGCTTTTGGTCAGCTTATTTATCATTCTTCTTGCGGAAGCGATAGGGCAAATTAAAATCAGTCTGGTGATGGTTTTTCCGATGCTCTACTCCATGCTGATGGGTGGTATTATCAGTTTTCCGAAATTTAAAATCCTCAACGAAAAGAACATGGCGCATGCGACCTCTATCATGAGTGTGGCACTGGTGATCCTGATCGCCAAGCTGAGTACTTCCGTCGGGGCCTCCTGGGAAAAAATCATTCAGGCCGGTGGTGCGCTGGTTCTGCAGGAAGTGGGCCACTTTATCGGTACCATCATGCTGGGTCTGCCGCTGGCGATTATGTTAGGCATGGGTCGTGAAGCGGTCGGTGCCACCTATTCTGTCGGGCGTGAGCCGAACATTGCTATTATCGAAGCCAAATACGGCTTAAGTTCACCGGAAGGCCGCGGTGTCATGGCAATGTACATCTGCGGTACGCTGTACGGTGCTGTCTGGATGGGGATCCTCGCAAGTGTGATCGCCGGTCTGGATATCCTCAGTCCGCTTGCTCTGGCGATGGGGGCGGGTGTCGGCAGCGGATCTATGCTGGCGGCGGCGGTTGCCCCTCTGCTGGAACTCTATCCTGACCAGGCTGCGGATATTCAGGCGTTCTCGTCTTCCGCGAACCTGATGTCTTCTGTGTTAGGTCTGTACATCTATATTTTCTTCTCCTTACCGTTTGCGTCTTATCTGTACAACAAGCTGAAAAGAAAACGTGCAACGGCGTCTGCGGATACTGAATAAGGATAACTAATCATGAAAAAGATGACAGAAATAGCCATAATCCTGGTTCTGGTGGTGTTCTTTACCGCACTCGGTGATGCGGTCGGCGGGTCAATGTACGGCCGCGGCGATTTCGGACAGGTGTTCAGCGATACACTGCTGGCAATGACACTGCTGGGCGGTATGTCCTTTGCGGCATACCTGATTGCGATGATCCCGCCGTTAGGCAAACTGCCGGTGATCTTCTGGGTTTCCCTGATTGCCGCCGGTCTGTGCTCACCGCTGTTCCCGTATGACAAAGAAATGATTGCCATGACCGGTAAAGTTTCTATCGCGGTTATCAGTACCACCGTATTGGCCTTCGCGGGTCTCTCGCTGGGTAAAGATATCGATAAATTCAAAGCGATTTCATGGCGCATTATCCCGGTATCACTGGCGGTATTCTCCGGGACATTCTTATTTGCCGCACTTATCGGCCAACTGACGCTCTCCTGGAGTGGCGTTATCTGATCAGAGGGAAATATTCAGCATGACAATGACCAAAGAACAACTGAAAGCCAAAGTCTGCGAAGCGATTGCCGCCCGCAAGGGTGACATTAAAAAACTGGCAGAGAATATCTGGGCAGAGCCTGAGCTGGGTTATAAAGAGACCCGCACAGCGAAGAAAGTCGAAGCAGCATTTGATTCTCTGGGTGTCAGCTACCGTAATCAGCTGGCGCTCACCGGGGTCAAGGCCCGTCTGAAAGGCGGAAAAGGCAGTAAACGCAGTGTCGCGGTGATCGGTGAGCTGGATGCCATTATCTGTGCTGAACACCCTGATGCGGACGACCAGACCGGCGCGGCACACTGCTGCGGTCACAATGCGCAGATTGCCAATATGATGGCGGTCACCATGGGGCTGGTGGATTCCGGGGCAATGGACTATCTGGCGGGGGACGTGGTGCCCTTCGCCGTTCCGGCCGAGGAATATGTCGAGCTTGCTTACCGCAACAAGCTGATCGAACAGGGCAAAATCAGTTATATCGGCGGTAAGCCGGAGCTGATTTCCCTCGGTGAGTTTGATGATGTGGATATGGCAATGCAGATCCACCTGACCAGCGTCAAACCTGAGCGTGATAACGGCTTTATTGAAATCTCGACCACTACCAACGGTTTTATCGGTAAGCTGATTAATTATAAAGGCAAACCGGCACATGCTGCGGCGGCACCGCATATGGGGATTAACGCCCTGAATGCGGCAATGATGGGTATCATGGGTGTGAATGCTATCCGTGAAACCTTTCAGGAGAAAGATTATATCCGTTTCCACCCGATCATCACCCAGGGCGGGGATCTGGTCAACGTGACCCCGAGCGATGTGCGCATGGAAAGTTATGTCCGTGCCTCAAACGTACCGGCGATGATCGATGCCAACGAGCGCATTACCCGTGCGCTGGTGGCGGGTGCCATGTCTGTCGGTGCCGAAGTGGAAGTGAAAGATTTACCGGGCTATCTGCCGCTGTATAACAACGCCGTACTGAATGATCTGTTACAGCAGAATGCGGAAGGTCTGATTGGTGATGAAAACGTCTGGGTTGCCGAGCATATGACCGGCAGTACTGACACCGGGGATCTGTCCCACATCATGCCGGTCAGTCATCCGTGGATTGGTTCAGTGCGCGGCGGGCTGCACGGCAAAGATTATGTCGTTTTTGATGACGATATGGCCTATATCCGTCCGGCTCAGATGATGGCAATGACAATTATTGATTTGCTGTTTGATGATGCCGCCGGTGCGGAAGCCCTGATGGCTGAATATAAGCCGTTGATGAGTAAAGAAGAGTACCTCTCGTTTATCAGTTCCTTTAAGAACTGATCATCCCCCTGAAGGCCCGGAAACGGGCCTTTTTTATCTTTTCCGCTTTCAGACTGACGGCAGGGATCTTTCCGGCGGCTGATGATAAAATAATCATAGCATAAATAAAATGCAGCGATTATTCAGGGAAAGAATGACAACACTATCATTTCCGTTATTAATCTGTCAGTCGCCGCGCCGCCGGGATGATTATCGTCCGGACGATATGCGCAGCGGTGATTTTGATTTACTTCAGCTACGTGATCTGTTGCGGCTGCATGATGTCTCCGCGCAGGTGGATCCCTGGACCATGCGGAAACCGGAAGCAGGCAGTCATCCGCTGCTGATGGGACGAGACTACACGCCGCAGGTTTTTAATCTCGGTGCGAAAGCGACCAGCCGGATACTGTTTGATGAGATGCGGCAGTTATCCTCACAATTCACCTGGTCCGGCGGTTATCCGGGCGTGCTGAAAAAACTGATCACCCATATGCAGAATGCCAATGGCAGGCCGTATCGTGACCGTGCGCTGGATTATGCTTTTCGCGACACGATTCTGGATCAGGATGCACTGAATCCGATGCAGGCGGCAGTGAAGAAAATCATTGGTGCACAGATTGACTGGCAGGGCGTAAAGATCCGCGAAGGGGCTGATTTGCAGCACCTGCTCCGGGAAGGGCTGAATAAAACACTGTTTCCGGCCTGCAACCGCTGGCAGGATCTGAAAAAGGGAGCGCCGGTAATACTCAATGATACCTGGGCGACAGAAATCACCCTGGATTTTCTTCACATCAAACCTCATCACTTCACTGCACAGCTGAGTTATCAGCTTCAGGGACATTTCGGGCTGAGTACCGCAGATATGAAACGGTACAGTGATTCCCGTTTTTTCCGTATCTGGTATGTATTGCAGCGTTATAAAAAATTCGCGTTTAAACCGTTTGTTATTAATATCAGAGCGGTCACGAATATCAGCGGAAAAGCGCCGGGCAGCCGGACAGAAAATAAAGAAAACTAAAAAAGACCCTTTGCGGGTCTTTTTACCGGATATTACCGCCATTATTTCAGCGGCATAATATATTCGATAGCACCGGATTTATTTGCCACCCAGTCATACAGACGCTGACCACGGGTATTGTCTTTATGGGTGTGCCAGTAGAGCCGGCCGCACGGACGTGCCAGCGCCTGCTGCTGTACAAACTCAATCAGCTGCTTACCGATATGCTGGCCGCGTACAGACGGATCCACATACAGATCTTCCAGGTAACAGAACTCTTTTTCCGCCCAGGTGGAGCGGTGATAGAGATAATGCACGAACCCGGTGACGTTGCCGTTCATCCGCGCCACGGCGCAGAACATCGGTTCTTTTTCATCAAAGAAACGTGACCAGCTGGTCAGCGTGACCTCTTCCGGAAAGCTGACGTTATAAAATTCCTGATAGGCCAGCCAGTGCGGCAGCCAGCCCGCATAATCATTCTGTGTGGCAGGCGCCACTGTCACCAGATCCAAAGCGGGTGATGTCATTGTATTATTCATGGTGTTTCCCTCATTATTCTGCATTCTGCTGTAGTGAAGAAAACGCGCGTTTTCCGTGATGTGAAGAGTACGTGTTATCTTGGTTCTTTATAAGATACACTTTTTGTATTTTTAACAGATCCACTTTTCCGGCAGATCACTATGCGAAAATCCGGTACGGCAGCGTTTCCCGAATTACTGACAGGTAACGGGATCATCAAAGATCAGGTGTATCACGCTCTGCGTGAGGCGATCCTCAGCGGCCGCCTGCATGCGGGCAGCAAAGTACCGTCCGGACGGGCACTGGCGGAGATGATGGGGATCTCCCGTAACTCGGTGATTGCCGGGTTTGAGCGGTTGCAGGATGAGGGCTATCTTGTCACCCGGCGCGGCGCGGGCACCTTTGTGGCGGAGAATCTGCCGGATCACGCCATCAGCGGACCGGTGGTATCCCCGGCGGATGCGGCCGGAGAGCAGGTGACTGCCAATATCAGCCCGCTGGCAGAAACATTGCTGTCGCAGCGCGTTGCATCCGGTGCGTCGTCTGATGCACTGTTTATGGTCGGCACCGGATGTGTGGATCTGTTTCCGCATGATGTCTGGGGGCGGCTGCTCGGCCGTGTCTGGCGTCAGTCCCGTTACGCACTGCATGCGCACAGTGAACCGCACGGCTACCCGCCGCTGCGCCGGGCAATCTGTCATTATGTCCGTGCCACCCGCGGATTGCAGTGCGATGAGGATCAGATCCTGATTGTCAATGGCACCCAGCAGGCGATTAACCTGACGGTGCAGACATTGTTACAGCCCGGGGATGAGGTCTGGCTGGATGATCCGGGCTATGACGGTGCGCGCGGGGCGTTTTTATCTCAGCGGCTGACAGTGCGTCCGGTACAGGCGGATGAAGAGGGCATGGATGTGTATGACGGCCTGCGCCGCTGGCCGGACGCGAAACTGGTGTTCACCGCGCCGTCACATCAGTTTCCCGGCGGCGGCACACTCAGCCTGGCCCGGCGCTCGGCGCTGCTCTCCTGGGCGGCAAAGCACCATGTCTGGATCCTGGAGGATGACTATAACGGTGAGTTCCGTTATGCCGACCGTCCGCTCCAGGCATTGCAGGGGCTGGACAGGCATCAGCGGGTAATTTATGCGGGAACGTTTTCCAAAATGCTCTATCCCGCTTTCCGTCTGGGATTTCTGGTCGTGCCGAAAGCCCTGATCCCGGCCTTTGAGGTGGCAAAATATTATGCCGATACCGGCTGCGGCTATCTGGAGCAGGCCACACTGACCCGGTTTATTAATGAAGGGCACTATGCACGTCATGTCCGCCGGGTGCGCAAAGCCTGTTATGAGCGGCGGCAGGCGGTGACGGATGCCATTAATCAGTATCTTCCCGCACTGCTGGCGATTGTCCCGAGCGACTCGGGGATCCATCTGCTGTGCAGGATGAAAAACGGTGTTCCGGCACAGACGGTGATCCGGGCGGGGCGTCAGTGCGGCATGGGTATGCAGCCGCTGGCCCGTTACTGCCGTCCGGATGCACCGCAGGAAGGGGTATTGTTCGGGTTTGCCGCCTATCCGGCGGAGAAACTCACCGACGGCATCCGCCGTCTGGCGGAGGTGTTACAGGCACAGGGCGTGGTGACGGTTTAAAACAGATTCAGTGTCATCATCACGGCGCTGCACAGGATAAGGATCAGCGTGGCATACTGAAAAGCGCGATCCGGCATCCGCGTGAGCAGAATTTTGGTCAGCGGCATGCTGAGCAGGGAACCGGCAAACAGCCACAACGCCAGACGGACATCGGTGTGCCCGTCCTGCATATAGGCAATAGCGGAAGAGCCGGAGAGTAGGGTGGTGACAAAAATAGAGGTGCCGATCGCCTGACGGATATCCATCTTTGCATAGCGCAGCAGCATCGGCAGTACCACAATGCCGCCGCCGACACCCGTTGCCCCCAGCACCACACCAGCGGTGATCCCCGGCAGCAGTAACTCCCGCACTGACATGGCGGTTTCAGCCGTATCCGCCGGTAACGGCGGCGGGAAAAACATCCGCTGAATAAACAGCCACAATGAAAACAGGATCGCCGCCACGACCAGCAGATTAATACTCTTTTCTGTGATCGCCTGCCAGGCCGGTACCGAGGCAAGCCATGTCACCAGCAGACTGGCGCCGAAGGTGGCGGGCAGCATAATTCCCAGCACAATCATGGCGCGCCGGAGCGGAATATTACCGAGCTTGTAGTGCAGCCAGGAGGAGGCGACTTTCATCAGCATGGAGAGAAGATTGGCGGTAGCAACGGCCATCAGCGCATTCATGCCGTAGAGATACGTCAGGATTGGCAGCACTATCACCCCGCCGCCGACACCGGTGGTGCTGATAATCAGCCCGGTTAAGGCACCGGTGATCAGTGTTGTGATAATGGCCATTGTCCTTTCCCCGGCCGGAACAAACAGGGGAGTTATCATACCCCATGGCGGGCAGATAAATACACTTAAGGATAATTCCGGTCAGGATTTCTCATTTTTTGCGCTATGATCACGACGGATTTCCGGTGATTAAATAAAGGATGAGTCATGAAAAGGGGTATTTTTTTATCTGTGGTGATTGCATTGCTGGCCGGATGTAAGGAAACCCCGCCGCCTGCGCCGGACGGATATTATGTGATTGATGATATTACCGTCACGTATGATAACCCGGCGGATAATGCGCCGGAGAACAGTGATCCGGAAAAAAATGTCAAAGCCGCCATCCGCGACACCATGGTCAGCCTGAAAGACACCACATTCTTCTGGTTTGAGCCGGGCAGAGTCACGGTGGATAACAGCGGCAACCGTTTTGACAGTGAGATTCATGGCGATACGTTTGATCTGAATAATATACAGACCACCTGGACATCACCGGACAGCGGGCAAACCGTCTATCTGACCACGGAAAAAGAGGGCGCGTGCGGCTTTTTTAACTGCACCCTGAAAATGACCCTTTCCCGTGCCGATCACACCTCCGAAAAACTGGCAGGTATGAAAGCAGTGTCCGATGTCAGAGTCTCCGCCTATGAAGGGTATCTGGAGACGCAGCGTCAGTATTACAAAGATAACGGTTTCCCGCCGGTTTCCGGTGACACCATCAGAATGACAGAAAATATCTCCGTCACCCTGCCGGAAACAATGGCCATCGGCCTGAAAAAGCAGGAGGACGGCGATTATGTCCGTGATATCGGCGGCCTTCATATTGAGAGTGGTGATGATAATACGGAGGTTTACCGCTTCCGTGATCCGCTCAGTGATGCGGAAGGTATCATTCATCTGGTGACAGTCCCGAAATACCGCTGGCGTTTTGATGAATGGCTGAATCAGCAAAAAGGTATTGTCTATCAGGAAGATAATGGTGCGGTTTACTACAACCGCCGGGGCAGGCCGGAGTGTACCTATTTCCGTTATGACCAGAAAGAGCGGCGCTATGTGATTATTGTGGTGGAAACTGCGGATCAGATGATGATGCAGCGGATGTACAGTATTGCGCGATCTGCCGGGAAAAATCCGCCACCTGAAGCAAAAGGCAATAAATAAGTAAAAAAATGCCCGGCGTTGCCGGGCATTTGCATGATGATGAATTATGACTCCTTGGTGCTGATATAGATGTTTTTCACTTCGGTATAGGCATCCAGCATCATTTTATGGGTTTCCCGTCCCAGTCCGGAGTTTTTATAACCGCCGAACGGGGCATGTGCAGGCAGCTCATGGTAGGTATTCACCCACATACGGCCGGTTCTGACTGCTTTTGCCACACGCAGTGCGCGGTTGATATCCTGTGTCCAGACCGCACCACCCAGCCCGTACTCGGAATCATTGGCCATCGCGACAACGTCATCCTCATCACTGAACGGGATCACCACCAGTACCGGCCCGAAAATCTCTTCGCGGGCAACACGCATCTGGTTGGTGACATTGGTGATAATCGTCGGCTTCATAAAGAACCCGGCATCCAGCCCGTCACTGGTCAGGCGCTCGCCGCCGGTGAGGATGGTGGCACCCTCTTTTTTCGCCAGTTCCACATAGCTGAGGATGGTATCGAGCTGTCCCTGACTGACCTGGCTGCCCATCTGAGTATCTTTCGCCATAGGGTCACCGACTTTGACAGATTCAAAACGGGCTTTCAGTTTTTTCAGGAATTCGTCGTGAATATCTTTGTGCAGGAACAGGCGTGAACCGGATTCACAGGCCTGACCCTGGTTCATCAGGATCGCGATAGCTGCATATTTGACGGCTTTTTCCATATTGGCATCCGGGAACACGATATTCGCGGATTTACCGCCCAGCTCCAGAGTGGCCGGGATCAGTTTTTTCGCGGCAGCGGCAGCAACAGTGTAACCAACGCTGGTGGAGCCGGTGAACGCCACTTTATCCACATCCGGATGGTCAAGAATCGCCTGGCCGACCACGGATCCGCGACCGGTGACAATATTAATCACCCCGGCAGGCAGGACATCATTCAGAATACGTCCCAGTTCCAGAAGGGTCAGCGGGGTCAGGCTGGCCGGGTTGATTACCACTGTATCCCCGGCGGCAATGACCGGTGCCAGTTTCCAGGCTGCCATCAGCAGCGGGAAGTTCCACGGGATAATCTGACCGACAACACCGAGCGGCTCGCGGATCACCAGACTCAGGGTGTTTTCATCCAGCACATCGGCCTGGTCGGAATGGGCACGGATAGCCCCTGCAAAGTAGCGGAAATGGTCAATCGCGGCCGGTAGATCGATGGAATTGGCCTCATTATACGGCTTACCGTTGTCGAGGGATTCCAGGGTAGCGAAGCGCTCTTTTTCGGCTTCCAGGCGGTCGGCAATTTTCAGTAATAATTGCTGACGCTCAGCAGGGGAGGTATGGCGCCAGGTTTCAAAGGTTTTTTTGGCGGCGGCAACTGCGGTATTAACATCCTGCGCGGTACCGGCCGGATAATCTGCCAGTAATTCACCGGTTGCGGGGTTAAATGTCTGGCTTTTGGCGTGATCACTGCTTTCGACCCACTGGCCGTTAATCAGCATTTTGTAGGATGGCTGAGGACGCAGAGCCTGTTCTATATCTTTCAGTTTAATCATTATCTTCTCCGTTCTGTCCGGGTGACTGATGAGTGCCGGGACGGCCTCATCGGTACAACAAGGCGTAAATACATGAGCGCATAACGACACGTAATTATTAACGTCCTTAAACATTACCATATCAAACTATTAACGTGGCAATGAATTTGGCGATAACTGCAAAAGGCAGCATTAATTACCAAAAATCAGCCCGCCAGCAAAAGCCGCCCGGCAAACAGCAGCAGAACAGTGCCGATGACATTGTCGAACAACCGGCTGTGCGCGAGGAACCGCTCGCGGATACGCTGGTGTGAGAACAGAACGGAGACGGCCATAAACCAGGCCGCATTTACGCCGCACATCCACACGCCGTAGAACAGTTTGACCGTCACCGGCGTGGACGGACTGACCAGCGTGGTGAACATGGCCAGGAAAAACAGCATCGCCTTCGGGTTGGTGGCGTTGGTCAGAAATCCCATCCAAAATGCCTTTCCGGCCGTTTGTGCCGGGCGGGCATCCGGGCTCTCCGGGGTGATAACGGCACTTGCGCCTTTACTGCGCAGAAACTGAATGCCCAGCCAGATAAGATACGCCGCACCAATGTATTTTGCGGTATCCATCAGCCACGGCGTGGCCTGCATCAGGGCTGTCACACCAGCCAGTGTGTACACCACATGCACGGAAATCCCGGCACCGATACCGAGCGCTGTCATCAGCCCGGCTTTGCGTCCGTGATAAATACTCTGGCGCAGCGTCACGGCAAAGTCCGGCCCCGGTGAGACAACAATGAAAAAATGGACGAGCGCAAGCGCCAGAAATTCACTCTGGTTGAACAGATTTATCATAACCTCAGCAGGTCAGCAGGTCAGCAGGTAGCAGGGGCGGCAGGAGTGCCGCCGCAGAGAGACAGGCTCCGTCAGGCGACGTCGTACTGAACGGACAGAACGCCCTTTTTGGTTTTCACCGATTTCAGCACCAGTGTGCCGATTTCACCGAGTGACTGCACGTGTGTACCGCCGCAGGAGTAAGGCTCAAAATCCGCAAACCGGATCTGAAACATACCGTCCTCATCCTGATAGTGATGGCAGGGGTGATCCGCGTCGATCAGCGCCTGACAGTGACGGCGGACATCTTCCTGATCCACGATCACCGGGGAACCGGCAGGAATATACCGGATCCGCCCTTCATCCGGCCAGTGATGGCCTTTGGTCGGTTTCCAGCCGAAAGTTTCCATCACATGAGAAAGCAGGTGCCCGCCGGTATGCAGCCGCGAGTGCAACTGACGTTTCTCCGCATCGACATTCATCTGAACTTCGCCGGGGGCGACCGGGATATCGGTGTAATGAATGATACCTTCCGGCATAAAAGCAGTGTGAATCACAGTGGCATCACCGAGCGTGCCGGTATCACCCGGTTGTCCGCCGCCCTGCGGATGGAACAGGGTTTTATCGAGGATAACCGCATAGCGCCCGTCCTCTGCCGGACGGCATTCCAGGACAGTGGCGGAGCCTTGTAAGGTGCGGCTGGTCAGGTAGCATTTTTCTGTCATGGTGATGTGTGCCTCATTATTATTGTGTCGTGTTGTCTGACATTGTATTGCAGGCACTGTCATATGATAATACGGCAAAAATGCAAAGGATTTATTCCCTGTGATCACAAATGAAACCCTCGCATTACTCGAGGAAATGGCGGTATTTGCCAAAGTGGTGGAAACCGGCAGTTTCTCAGAAGCGGCCCGGCAACTGGGCGCTACTCCGTCTGCGATCAGCCGTGCGGTCTCGCGGCTGGAGCGCGCCCTGAATACCCGGTTATTGCAGCGTACGACCCGCAAGCTGCGTCTGAATGAGAGCGGTAAGGCTGTGTATCAGCACTGTCAGGCGCTGGTCAATTCTGCGGGCGCGGTGATGAGCGCCAGCGGGCAGTTCAGTGAAATACCGTCCGGGCTGGTGCGTCTGGGCGCACCGAAAGCGCTGGGTTACTTTATGGTGCATCCGCTTATCAATGAGTTCCTCGAAATGAATCCCGGTGTGAATGTGATGCTGCGCCTGGAAGATCGCTATATGGATCTGATTGATGAGGAGATCGATCTTGCCATCCGCATTACCAATGAACCGCCGCCGGGACTTATCGGCAAGCGGCTGTTTACGGTCAGCCATATTTTGTGCGCCACGCCGCAATACCTGGCGGAACATGGTGCTCCGTCTCATCCGCAGGAACTGAAGGATCACAGCTGCCTGTTTCTCAGTGAGGAAGCGGCAGATACCCGCTGGCGTTTTCAGCAGGGGAATAAAGTGGTGTCTGTGAATGTACACGGGCGTTATTCATCAAACCACAGTGGCGTGCGGCTTGGCGGGGTGAAATCACACCTAGGGATCGGCGGGCTGCCGGTATTTACGGCACGTAAATCGCTGGAGAGCGGGGAGATTGTGCAGGTTCTGCCGGACTGGACCTTTAAAACCCGTTACAGCGGGGATGCCTGGCTGCTGTATCCGCCGTCGCGTTATCAGCCGCCGCATATGATGGTGTTGATTGATTATCTGGTGAAAAAACTGCGGACATAAAAAAAGCGCCTTTAAGGCGCTTTTTTTATATCTGTCTGATAAATCAGAATGCTTTGCTGTATTTTGCAATGATAGCAGCAGCACGGGTCAGATTAGAGAAGAAAGTTTTGATACTTTTCATAATGAACTCCTGCTTTTGAATTAGGTTAGTAAGCGTGTTTTGCTTCGATGGGGGTATGATACCAGTTTTGTGATGTGGGTCAACATTAAATTCAACTATTTTTTAATGATTGCAAAATCATTTTAATAACAAAAAAGCAGTGAAAAATAGCAGAAGTGAACATCGGAACCGGGATAAGGCAGTGTGTTTCTGCTGGTTGTTGTTTACTGAATTGATTTGTAAGGATTTTATAATCAGTAAAAAGATGTTGAAAATGTTAGACGCACGTTACGACAGCGAATAAAGCAGAGGTGGTGCCTCAGTTCCGATCAGTCGCTTCAACTTTTGTTGAAAGCCGGATCGCAGGCAATAAAAAAGCGCCCCGGAGGCGCTTTTCTTAAATCTGTCTGATAAATCAGAATGCTTTGCTGTATTTTGCAATGATAGCAGCAGCACGGGTCAGATTAGAGAAGAAAGTTTTGATACTTTTCATAATGAACTCCTGCTTGTGAATTAGGTTAGTAAGCGTGTTTTGCTTCGATGGGGGTATGATACCAGTTTTGTGATGTGGGTCAACATTAAATTCAATTATTTTTTAATGATTACAAAATCATTTTAATAACAAAAAAGCAGTGAAAAATAGCAAAAATGAACATCGGAACCGGGATAAGGCAGTGTTTTTCTGCTGGTTATTGTTTACTGAATTGATTTGTAAGGGTTTTATAATCAGTAAGAAGATGTTGAAAATGTTAGACGCACGTTACGACAGCGAATAAAGCAGAGGTGGTGCCTCAGTTCCGGTCAGTCGCTTCAACTTTTGTTGAAAGCCGGATCGCAGGCAATAAAAAAGCGCCCCGGAGGCGCTTTTCTTAAATCTGTCTGATTTAATCAGAATGCTTTGCTGTATTTTGCAATGATAGCAGCAGCACGGGTCAGATTAGAGAAGAAAGTTTTGATACTTTTCATAATGAACTCCTGCTTGTGAATTAGGTTAGTAAGCGTGTTTTGCTTCGATGGGGGTATGATACCAGTTTTGTGATGTGGGTCAATATTAAATTCAACTATTTTTTAATGATTACAAAATCATTTTAATAACAAAAAAGCAGTGAAAAATAGCAAAAGTGAACATCGGAACCGGGATAAAACAGCGTGTTTCTGCTGGTTGTGATTTATTTAATTGATTTTGATGGATTTATTCCTGATCTAAAGATGACTGAAATGTTAGTGACACGTTACAGCGGCAGAGAAACCGGCTGTTTTGCCTCTGAGGTGGTTATCTGTTTCAACTTTTTTTGAAAGGATCACACGGTGATAAAAAAAGGGTGGCCGGAGCCACCCAAAACTGTGCATTTAAAGGATGAGACTGTTATTTTAATTAATGGCGGTTGCGCACTAACTGATAGCGGCGCGTAATGTATTCGACCGGCGCACTCCAGATATGCACCAGACGGCAGAACGGGAAGATCAGGAACAGCGTCATACCCAGCACCAGGTGCATGCGGAAGATAAAGGCAACCCCTTCCAGATGCTCTGACGCGCCCCCCTGAAATGTCACGACAGACTGCGCCCAGCCGACCAGTTTCATCATCTCGCTGCCGTCGGTGTGCTGCGCGGAGAACGGAATGGTGCCCAGTCCCAGAATCACCTGGATCACCAGCAGGGTGATGATCAGGATATCGCCCGCAGACGATGTTGCACGGACGCGCGGGTTGGTCAGACGGCGTTTGAGCAGCAGACCGCCGCCGATCAGGGTCATTACCCCGCAGGCACCGCCCGCCACCATCGCCAGCATCTGTTTCTGCGCCACGGTGATAAATGGCTCATACATCCAGTGCGGGGTCAGCATGCCGACGAAATGCCCGAAGAAAATACCGATGATCCCGACATGGAACAGGTTGGAGGCCAGACGCATCCCTTTTTTATCCAGCATCTGACTGGAACCGGCACGCCAGGTGTATTGTCCGTAGTCATAGCGCAGCCAGCTGCCGATGATAAACACCGCACCCGCGATATACGGATAGATATCAAAGAAAAACGTATTCAGGAAATTCATGGAGTTACTCCTTTCGCCGCAGGGGGAACCGGCGCGTCACCCACCTGAATGTAATTCGGGGCGACACTCTGTGAAAAACGACGCTCATGCTGTGCCAGAACAGAATTGTCACAGCCTTTATCGGCCAGGAATGTCACCTGTTCTTCTTCCCAGACCGCATCCAGCGCAGCCGGGGTGTCATCACGGGCTTCACCGTCCACCTGACGGGTCAGTGCGCTGAGTGTCAGGTCGCTGTCCGCCATTGCCAGCAGCAGGCTGAACAGTTCATGGTAATGACTTTCGCGCTGACGCAGGCGCTCACCGAGCAGGGCGAGGATCGGTGCGATGTCTTTCAGTCCCTGACAGGCCTGTTCCGGCGGCATAACAGAGAGGTATTCCAGATAAACCGGCAGATAATCCGGCAGTTCGCGGCTGCTGAGGGTGATCCCGGCCTGCTCATACTGCTCCAGCAGAGACACCATCGCCTGGCCGCGATCGCGTGATTCACCGTAAACGTGTTCAAACAGCAGCAGAGAGGTGGCTCTGCCGCGATCAAACAATTCACTGTAGCGCGCCTGGCTGTCGAGCAGCGGCTCTGAGGTCAGTTCAGCGACGAAGTACATCAGTGCAGCGGCCTGAGTCAGGCGCAGCTCGTGCGCCTGTTCAATCTCTGCAATCAGTTCGTCGCGGTGTGCCCAGAGCTCCTCACCCGGGTAATCCAGCAGACAGCCGATGATTTTTAAGCTGATCATGATGAATGCCTCTCTGAGATTGGCGCATCTGCCGGTGTTTTCTGCGTGATATCAATGGCATCGATGCGGCGGCTGTTAAACAGATTAAATTTGGTATCGCTGCCGTGGCAGCCGTCACCGAAGCTGAATCCGCAGCCGTTACGCTCAGGGAATGCCTCACGGGCCAGTTCGCGGTGCGATGACGGGATAACAAAGCGATCCTCATAATTCGCGATAGCCAGATAGCGGTACATTTCCTGTGCCTGGGCTTCTGTCAGACCCACTTCTTCCAGCGCACTGATATCGCGGGTTTTATCCACGGTTTCCGCACGTTTGTAGTGACGCATGGCCAGCATCCGTTTCAGGGCACGCAGTACCGGCGCGGTATCCCCGGCGGTCAGCAGGTTGGCGAGATACTGAACCGGGATGCGCAGACTTTCCACATCCGGCAGTACGCCGCTGTGCGGCAGCATACCCGCATCGCTGACAGACTGAATCGGTGACAGAGGCGGCACATACCAGACCATCGGCAGGGTGCGGTATTCCGGATGCAGCGGCAGAGCGAGTTTCCACTCCATCGCCATTTTGTAGACCGGCGATTTCTGTGCCGCGTCAATCACACTCAGCGGAATGCCGTCTTTCTGTGCCTGACGGATCACTTCCGGGTCGTTCGGGTCGAGGAAGATCCCGAGCTGACGCTCATACAGATCTTTTTCGTTATCCGCACTTGCCGCTTCTTCAATGCGATCCGCATCATAGAGCAGCACACCGAGATAACGGATTCGGCCCACACAGGTTTCCGAACAGACGGTCGGCTGACCGGCTTCGATACGCGGATAGCAGAAAATACATTTCTCGGATTTACCGCTCTTCCAGTTGAAGTAGATTTTTTTGTACGGGCAGCCGGTCAGGCACATACGCCAGCCGCGGCATTTGTCCTGATCGATAAGGACGATGCCGTCTTCCGCACGTTTGTAGATCGCACCGCTCGGACAGGTCGCGACACAGGCCGGGTTCAGACAGTGTTCACACAGACGCGGCAGATACATCATAAAAGTCTGCTCAAACTGGCCGTACATCTCTTTCTGCATGTCGGCAAAGTTTTTGTCCGCGCTGCGGCGGCTGAATTCACCGCCGAGGTCATCTTCCCAGTTCGGGCCGTTTTCGATTTTTGTCATGCGCTGACCGGTGATCAGTGAGCGCGGACGGGCGGTCGGCAGATTGCCTTCCGGGGCGTTTTTCAGATGATCATAGTCGTAAGTGAACGGCTCATAATAATCATCCAGCTCCGGCTGATCGGGGTTGGCGAAGATTTTTGACAGCAGGCCGATTTTGTTACCCATACGCGGCACCAGTTTGCCGCGGATGTTTTTGATCCAGCCGCCTTTCCATTTTTCCTGGTCTTCCCAGTTATGCGGGTAGCCCAGGCCGGGTTTGGTTTCGACGTTATTGAACCATGCGTATTCCACACCTTCGCGGCTGGTCCAGACGTTTTTACAGGTAACAGAGCAGGTATGACAACCGATACATTTATCCAGGTTCAATACCATGCCGACTTGGGAACGTATCTTCATTATGCTTTCTCCTGCCCGCTCAGGGTCTGTTGATAACCATCCTGCTCACCGTCGAGCCAGTCCACATTTTTCATTTTGCGGACCACCACAAACTCGTCGCGGTTGGAGCCGACAGTGCCGTAATAGTTAAAGCTGTATGCCAGGTGGCTGTAACCGCCGATCATATGGGTCGGTTTCGGGCAGACACGGGTGACGGAGTTATGAATACCGCCGCGCATACCGGTCACTTCCGAGCCCGGCAGGTTAATCTGACGCTCCTGGGCGTGATACATAAAGATCATACCGTCCGGGATACGCTGGCTGACAATTGCACGGGCAGTCAGTGCGCCGTTGCTGTTGAAAGCTTCGATCCAGTCGTTATCCTCAATCCCCAGTGAACGGGCATCGTCCTCACTCAGCCATACTACCGGGCCACCACGGCCGAGGGTCAGCATCAGCTGGTTGTCGCTATAGGTGGAGTGAATACCCCATTTCTGGTGCGGGGTCAGGAAGTTCAGGGCTTTCTCCGGATAGCCGTTTGGTTTCGCGCCCAGCAGCGGTTGTGCCGCGCGGGTATCCACCGGCGGACGGTACACCACCAGGGCCTCACCGAATGCACGCATCCATTCATGATCCTGATACAACTGCTGACGACCGCTCAGGGTACGCCACGGGATCATCTCGTGAACGTTGGTGTAACCCGCGTTATAAGAGACATGTTCATCTTCCAGGCCGGACCAGGTCGGGCTGGAGATAATTTTGCGCGGCTGCGCCACGATGTCGCGGAAGCGGATTTTTTCATCTTCTTTATGGATAGCGAGATGCGTATGGTCGCGGCCGGTCACTTTACCGAGCGCATCCCAGGCTTTCACCGCCACATGGCCGTTGGTTTCCGGTGCCAGTGACAGCACGACTTCTGCCGCATCAATCGCGGTTTCAATTGCCGGACGGCCTTCCGCAGCGCCCTCAGTACGGGTGCGGTTGAGTTTTTTCAGGAAATCGACTTCTTCCTGCGTATTCCAGCTGATACCTTTACCGCCGTTGCCGAGTTTATCCAGCAGCGGCCCCAGCGAGGTAAAGCGGGCATAGGTGTTCGGATAATCGCGCTCGACCACCATCAGGTGCGGTGCGGTTTTCCCCGGGATCAGGTCACATTCGCCTTTTTTCCAGTCCTTCACATCAAACGGCTGCGCGATTTCGGCAGCGGAGTCATGCTGGATTGGCAGGGTGACAATATCGGTCTCTTTACCCAGGTGGCCCGGGCAGAGTTCAGAGAAGGATTTGGCGATCCCTTTGTAGATTTCCCAGTCGGTTTTGGATTCCCAGGCCGGATCGACCGCAGCGGTCAGCGGATGAATGAACGGATGCATATCCGAGGTGTTCATATCATCTTTTTCATACCAGGTCGCGGTCGGCAGCACGATATCCGAGAACAGGCAGGTGCTGGACATACGGAAATCGAGTGTCACCACCAGATCCACTTTTCCTTCCGGGGCATTATCCACCCATTCCGCTTCTTCCGGTTTCACGCTGCCCTGTTCGCCGAGATCTTTACCCAGCAGACCGTTTTCGGTGCCGAGCAGGTATTTCAGCAGATATTCATGGCCTTTACCGGCGGAGCCGAGCAGGTTGGAACGCCAGATAAACAGGTTGCGCGGAAAGTTCTGCGGATTGTCCGGCTGTTCCGCCGCAAAGCGGATTGCACCGCTCTTCAGGGCTTCTGCGGTGTAAGCCTGCGGATCCTGACCGGCTTCTTTTGCTCTCGCCGCGATTGTCAGCGGGTTCACGTTCAGCTGCGGTGCGGACGGCAGCCAGCCCATGCGTTCAGCGCGGATGTTGAAGTCCAGCAGGCTGCCGCTGAAGCGGGATTTGTCCGCCAGCGGGGAGAGAAGCTCCTGCGGCTGAACAGTTTCATAACGCCACTGGCTTGAGTGGTTATAGAAGAACGAGGTGCTGTTCATATGGCGCGGCGGACGTGACCAGTCCAGCCCGAACGCCAGCGGTAACCAGCCGGTCTGCGGACGCAGTTTTTCTTGGCCCACATAGTGTGACCAGCCGCCGCCGCTCTGGCCGACGCAGCCGCAGAACACCAGCATATTGATGATGCCGCGGTAGGTCATATCCATGTGATACCAGTGGTTGATACCGGCACCGACAATCACCATTGAACGGCCGTGGGTTTTCTCGGCGTTATCGGCAAACTCACGGGCAATACGGGAGATGTGATGCTGACTGACGCCGGTCACTTTTTCTGCCCAGGCCGGGGTATAGGCCTTGATTTCGCTGTAATCCGACGCGCAGTTCACATCATTCAGACCACGATCAATACCGTAGTTGGCGAGGGTTAAATCGAAAACACTTGCCACACGGACTTCACTGCCGTCTGCCAGACGTACCACTTTCACCGGCAATTTGTGCATCAGCACTTCATCCAGTGCCACACCTTCGAAGAACTCATTTTCAATGCCGCCGAAATACGGGAAAGCGACATCAGCAACTTCATCGTGCTTATCCAGCAGGCTCAGCTGCATGGTGATCTCATCACCACTCTTGCCGTCACGCGGCTCCAGGTTCCATTTGCGGGATTTGTCCCAGCGGAACCCGATAGAGCCCTGTGGTGCCACCAGTTGCTGACTGTTTTCATCAACAGCGATGGTTTTCCACTCAGCATTTTCTTTCTCGCCGAGAGAATCCATCAGATCAGATGCCCGCAGCATACGGCCCGGCACATAGCCGCCTTCCGCACGCGGATCCAGCATTACCAGCATCGGCATATCACTGTAAGTGCGGACATAATTGGTGAAGTATTCCGCCTGACGCTTCGCGTGGAACTCATTGAGGATCACGTGGCCCATTGCCAGTGCAACGGCGCTGTCTGTACCCTGTTTCGGGTTCAGCCACTGGTCGCACAATTTAGCGATTTCAGCATAATCGGGCGTGATAGCGACCGTTTTGGTCCCTTTATAACGGACTTCGGTGAAGAAGTGCGCATCCGGGGTACGGGTCTGCGGGACGTTGGAACCCCAGGCAATCAGATAAGAGGAGTTATACCAGTCTGCGGATTCCGGCACGTCAGTCTGCTCACCCCAGGTTTGCGGGGAGGCAGGCGGTAAGTCGCAGTACCAGTCATAGAAACTCAGGCAGGCACCGCCGATCAGGGATAAATAACGGGCACCGGAGGCATAGGAAACCATCGACATCGCCGGGATCGGTGAGAAGCCGATAATACGGTCGGGGCCGAACTGTTTGGCAGTCACAATATTGGCTGCCGCAATCATTTCATTCACTTCCTGCCAGTCGGAACGGACAAACCCGCCGCGTCCGCGAGCCTGTTTGTAGCTTTTGGCTTTTGCCTCATCATTAATAATGGATGCCCACGCATCGACCGGATCCGCGTGCTGTGCTTTCGCCTCACGCCACAGTTTGATCAGGCGTTTGCGTACCATCGGATATTTCACGCGGTTTGCGCTGTACAGATACCAGGAATAGCTGGCACCACGCGGACAACCGCGAGGCTCATGATCCGGCAGATCAGGACGGGTACGCGGGTAGTCCGTCTGCTGCGTTTCCCAGGTCACCAGCCCGTTTTTCACGTAAATCTTCCAGCTGCATGAACCGGTACAGTTCACGCCGTGGGTGGAACGGACAATTTTGTCATGCTGCCAGCGGCTGCGGTAACCATCTTCCCAGTCGCGGTTGACGTTCAGCTCTTGTCCGTGGTCGCCGGAGAAGGTTTCCCCGCGCTGCTTAAAATAACGGAATCTGTCTAAAAACTTGCTCATTCGGTAATCCCCCGATAAGCGCCGGGCGCTCACATTGCTCTGATTATCAGAATTGAATTAATTATTTTTTACGGCCGTATACCAGCCATGTGGTCAGAATGCAGACCACATAAAAGACAACGAACACTTTCATTGCACCGGCAGGCGAGCCGGTCAGTGTCAGTGAAATACCAAAGGCATTCGGGATAAAGAACCCGCCGATAGCGCCGATGGCAGAGATAAAACCGAGTGCGGCAGCACTTTCGGTGATAGCTTCATGCTGGGCTTCTTTTTCGGTACCGCCCTGTGCCAGCACGCGCTCAGTGGTGATTTTGCGGAACACCACCGCAATCATCTGGAAAGTAGAGCCGCTGCCGAGACCGGCAGTGAAAAACAGCACCATAAAGACGCCGAAGAAGGCGGCAAATGAACCGGCATCATTTTTGCCCGGCAGTGTGAAAAACAGCAGGAAGGCGAAAACCGCCATCACCACAAAGTTAATAAAGGTCACGCGGATGCCGCCGAATTTATCGGAGAGGAATCCCCCCAGCGGACGGGCCAGCGCACCCAGTAACGGGCCGAAGAAGGCAAATTTCAGGATAACAATATCCGGGAACTGGGTTTTCGACAGCATGGCAAACCCGGCGGAAAACCCGATAAATGAGCCGAATGTGGAGAGATAAAGGAAGCTCAGGATCCACAGATGTTTGCGTTTCAGAACCGGTAACTGTTCTTTCAGGGACGCTTTGTTGGCCGAGAGATCGTTCATCCCCAGCCAGGCCGCAGCAGTAAACAGCAGCAGGAACGGCACCCAGATCCACGCGGCATTCTGTAACCACAGCTCAGAGCCGTCCGGCTGGGTCACACCGGTGCCGCCCATAAAGCTGAACACCCCGAACGTCACAATAAACGGTGCGACCAGCTGCATCACACTCACACCGAGGTTACCCAGCCCGCCGTTGATACCCAGTGCTCCGCCCTGTTTCGCTTTCGGGAAGAAGAAGCTGATATTCCCCATACTGGAGGCAAAGTTTGCCCCGGCAAAGCCGCACAGCAGGGCGATAATCACAAACACCGCATACGGCGTTGACGGGTTCTGCACCGCAAACCCGAGCCATACACACGGCACAATCAGGATCAGGGTACTGAACGCCGTCCAGCGGCGGCCGCCGAAAATCGGGATCACAAAGGAATAAGGAACGCGCAGGAGTGCGCCGGAAACAGACGGCAGGGCGGTCAGCATAAACAGCTGATCGGTGGTAAAGTTAAAGCCGACTTTCGGGAGATTGACGGCAACGGCGCTGAACAGCATCCACACACAGAATGCCAGTAACAGGCAGGGAACGGAGATCCACAGGTTGCGTGATGCAACCCGGTGCCCGCTCTCTGCCCAGAATTTTTCATCTTCCGGGCGCCAGTCGGTAATGACGCCCGCTGATGCCTTGTCTTCGGAGATCTGAGCCATAATACACCTCAAAATTATGCTGAAATTAAAGGCGTTTTACGTGTGTTATAAGGTGCTGATACTGATCTTAATCAAAGGGTGAACCGATTGATTTTTAAGCGCAAAACCGTCATTCTACTTTAGGGGTACGGTTGTTAATCTGATGAAAACAAGTAAAATCAATTGGTTAGTATCGGTATGATTAGTGTGGTTTATAATGGCTAATCCCTCAGGGTTTTAAGGGGTACTACTTTGGTGGTAAGTGCTTTTTCAGGGAAATCAGAGAAAATAACCGGTCAGTTCAGAGGAGCATCAGTGCATGCTGAAACACACATCCATTCTCACACAAATCACCGGTTTTATGGTGCTGCTTACCGTCTTTGCGGTGATCGGCATGGGGCTGACCAATCAGATCACCGAAAGTGTGCAGGGTAATGCACATGCGATTAATAAATCCGGTACATTGCGGATGCAGAGCTACCGTTTCTTATCTGAAATCCCGCTGACCGGGCATTCACAGCAATATCTCAATGATTTTGAATCTGATTTAACCCTGCTTGCCGGGATGAAAGCGGTGAGTCCTGCAAAAATACAACAGCAGTTTCTGGCTATTGAGCAGACCTGGCGGCAGAAGCTGCGCCCGGCGCTGGAAGCGGCAAAACAGCCGGAAGAGGCCCGCGTTCCGGTGGCTGCGTTTGTCGGTCAGATTGACAGCCTGGTGTCTGCCATTGACCATCAGACCGAATCCACCATCCGGCTGGTGGCGGCTATTCAGCTGGTCTTTATCGCACTGATGATTTTACTGCTGCTGTTGTCGGCACGGCATTTCCGCCGCCGGATACTCCATCCGTGGCAGCGGCTGCTGGCACAGGCGGATGCGATGGGGCAGGGGAATTTTCAGCCGCGCTTTGCGGATTATGACCACCGCGACGAAATTACCATGATCGGCAATACCCTTAACCGCACAGCAGAGGAGCTGTCTGCGCTCTACGGGGAGCTGGAATCGCGGGTGGCGGTCAAAACACAGGATTTGCAGGAAAAAAACCAGATGCTGGCCTTTTTATATAAGAGCGGGCAGCGGCTGAATAACACCAACGACCTGACTACCCAGCTGACGGATATTCTGCGCGACCTGCATCAGATCATGCCGGAAGGGGCACTGTGCCTGCGGATCTTTGAGGATAATAATGCTACCCGTTTTACTGAAATCGGTGACTGCGGCTGTATGCCGTCACAAACACAGGAACAGCTGACCTGGAATCTGAGCGGACCGATTAACCGTTACGGGGTATTGACGCTTCTGTTACCGGCCGGACAGCAGCTGAACAGTGAGCAGCAGAATATGATGCAGATGCTGAGCAAACAAATTATCTCTGCTTTTGCGCTGGCGTATCAGCATGAGCAGCAGCAACAGCTGATTCTGATGGATGAACGCTCAGTGATTGCCCGCGAACTTCACGATTCTATCGCGCAGTCATTATCCTGCCTGAAAATTCAGATAAGCTATTTACAGATGCATTCCGCGCAGATCCCGGAAAATTGTCAGATACTGCTGACTGAAATGCGCCAGGAAGTGAATGGCGCTTATCATCAGCTGCGTGAACTTCTGACCACTTTCCGCCTGAAACTGACTGAGCCGGGATTGCTTGCGGCGTTACAGAGCACACTGGAGGAGTTTGAGCAGCGGATGGGTTACCGCATCGGTTTTGATTTTCAGCTCTCCGGGCGCCAGGTCTCCGCGCACCAGACCATTCATGTGGTGCAGATTGTCCGCGAGGCGCTGAGTAACATCCTCCAGCATGCCAATGCGTCGAGGGCGCAGGTGATATGCCGGTCAGAAGATCAGATGATTTATATCAGCGTGGAAGATAACGGGGAAGGCATCCCGGAACATCCGGAAAAAAATAATCATTACGGGTTATCCATCATGCGGGAACGTGCAGCCACACTGCACGGAACCTGCCGGATAACCACACGGGAACAGGGCGGCACTCAGGTGCTGATAAGCTTTCCCGCGAATACAACTATAAGAATAAATGAAGACGATTCAGGAGCAAAGTAAACAATGACGAACAGAACTGCGGTACCGCTTTCCGCCGGAGAAATTATACTCAGTGATCCGGATGAAGCCGCTGATCCGGCCTCTCCCGCCACGATCCTGCTGATAGACGATCACCCGATGCTGCGTAACGGCGTCAGACAATTAATCAGCATGGAGCCGTCCCTGACAGTGGCCGGTGAAGCGGGGAACGGTCGCGATGGCATTGCGCTGGCGGAATCACTCGATCCGGATCTGATTCTGCTGGATCTGAATATGCCGGACATGAACGGCTTTGAAACCCTGGACATTCTGCGGCGCAAACCGCTCTCCGGCCGGGTGGTGGTATTCAGTGTGTCCAACTACCGGGAAGATCTGATTACGGCACTGCGCCGCGGGGCGGATGGCTATCTGCTCAAGGATATGGAGCCGGAGGAACTGCTGGTGGCACTGCGTCAGGCGGCGGCCGGTAAAATGGTGGTCTCCCCGGCACTGACTGAAGTGCTGGCAGGGGCGCTGCGTGAAGTGCGCAGTGATGATGAGCCGGATATCAACAGCCTTACCCCGCGTGAGCGCGACATACTGAAACTGATCGCTCAGGGACAGCCGAATAAAATGATCGCCCGTAAACTGGATATCACTGAAAGTACGGTAAAAGTGCATGTGAAAAACCTGATGAAAAAGATGAAGGTAAAATCACGGGTAGAAGCAGCAGTATGGGTGCTGCAAAACAAATAGTACCGGTATCCGGCTTCTCTGTATAAAGGAACAGATTATGATTATTGCAGCACACCGCGGTTTTTCCGCCCGCGCACCGGAAAACACCATGGCAGCATTCCGGCAGGCGGCAGAGTTCGGCTGTCTGTGGATTGAAACCGATGTTCAGCTCAGCGCCGACGGTGTACCGGTACTGATCCACGATGAAACCGTGAATCGCACCACCAACGGCAGCGGGAAAGTGACGGATCTGACCTTACGTGAACTGCGGGCACTGGATGCCGGGTTATGGGCGGGGGAAGTGTACCGGGGGGAAAAAATTCCGCTGCTGACCGACCTGCTGGCGCTGGCGGAAGAATTTGGATTGCATTTGAACCTGGAACTGAAAACAGAGCTGACAGACAGTGACCATGCGATTGCTCAGTTGTGTGAAGCCACCGCCGCAGTGCTTGAAATGCAGAATTTCCCGGCAGAGCGGATTCTGTTTTCCGGCTTTGATACCCGTACACTGCGCCATATGCATAAACGGATGCCGCACATCCGGCGCGGACAACTCTGGGAAAAAATTCCGTCGCAGCCTCTGGCACTGCTTCAGGAGATTGACGCATTCAGTGTGCATTGCGACTGGCTTTTTCTGCGGGAAGACACGGCAAAATCGCTGAGAAAAGCCGGTTATCAGGTTTTTTGCTATACACCGAATTATCCGGAGCTGGTGGCGCATTTTGCGGACTGGGGGGTGGGGATGCTGATAACCGATAACCCTGCAATATACAGGGACGAAAATCGTTTTTCTTAATGCTATATTGCATCCGTATTACACCGGCCTCTTCCGACAGGCCGGTGTTTTTATTTAACTATCATAAAATACAAGTTATTGGAGTTATATTTAATAAATCATAATAAAATTCATTTTATTATTATCAGATGAACAAAAAGAGGATAAAAACTGTAACAAAGTGATACAGGTTTAATCATACAGGGAGTTATCTTAAATATCCTTTTTCCCGAGCCATCATTACCCATCCTGTTTGTTTTTATATAATAACCTGAAATTACATGGTTATTTCACCCGTTATTACTATTTATAGTTACTCACAGATAGATTTTACCAATTGTTCTTAAGGTAACGAAAGAAGAATGATTATTTGCATGACTGCTCAGGATTCACTTATTCTTTACCCGATCTGATAGTGATGATTTATCGGTATTATTTTGTTATCAGTGATTTTATTGCTGCTGAATAACCGGGATTAAACTCACTTAATTTGTATTTAGCTGAATAATATCAACTGAAAATAAAAGGCAGTGGCTGGCTTCTTTTCCGATAAAGGATGCAGTAATTAACAGGGATCGTTACCTTTCCGGTCTGATTCTCCGGTGGATATAGTGCATAATAACGGGATTTTTATGTTTATTACTATCGTTAATTATTCCGGATAAACCTAAAAGGAGTTAAATATCCCGGGTAAATCAGGTTTTGCTATGTGTGATAATAATATATCTCTATTGAAAGAAGTTGGTTTTTTCTTAAAAAGAAGGCGAAAAAGTCAGGGATTAACAGGTTCGGAAGTGGCTGAGAAACTGAATATCAGTCAGCAGCAGATATCCCGCTATGAACGCGGGCTGTCGGTGCTCAGTCCGGATGTCATGCTCAGGTATTGTGCGGCGCTGGGAATGACGGAGCGTGAGATCAGCGAACTTTTCTCCATTATCAGCACCCATTATCAGTCTGTTATTTCCGGGCCGGAAGAGACAGATGACACTGATAACCCGTAATGCTGACTATCCAACTGTTATGACTCTCCCTTTACGCGTGTATTTAATATCACCAACCTTTTTCTGTCTGATGACATCTGAATGCTGTTAATAATATGTTGCATTAACTTCATATCATCAGCAGACAGGTGTTTTTATTAAACCTGTAATTTCTCTCTGTAAGAGTTAATTTTATAAATAGGAATGAATGAAAATGATGATTAACAAAAAAGCACTCGTTGTAGCCGGGCTTTCACTGGTTATTTCTGCCTGCTCAACATCACCGGCAAAGAAAAACACGGCAGCAGTTAAAAATCCGCCGGTAAAACAGCAAACCCGTTCCGCAACACCAAATGTGACCGGTAATAACGCGGCACAGGCGTATGTGGGAAGTAAACAATTAGCATCTCAGGGGATTGTTATTGCATCCACCAATAACGCCTGTGTGGACGGATTTAATTTCCTTAAAGGTGTAAACCAGGCTGAATTTAATGATTTCTCATCAAGCTACGGACGTATTAATCAGAACTATACCTTCTTAAACGTTAATAAAGAAATTATGGATAAAGACTCCCGTGAAGTGTTATCCATGACGCTGAACAAAAAACTGGACACTTTATGTACCAAAGTTCAGTACGCCGGTTTCATTGGTGTGAAGGATAAAATAAAAGCACTTTCTGACATTTAATTTTTTATAGTTTTTTAATCTCATTTCGGGGATGTATTCATGCCTGCGACTTCGTATTACTCAAAAACAAAGAGGGTAACGGCATATCTGTTGCTCTTTTTGCAGTTATTTTTTCCGGTGTCGACGGCAACATTATCTGTTGCTTACGCGGCAGAACAAAATGACGCATTAATTATGTCAGAGACATTTGACGGACTTAATGCACTGATGGATACATCCCCGGAACCGCCTCCGAATCCTCAGGGCGGAAAAACCACCTCCGGCAGTTCTTTCAGCGGTGAGGGATTTACCGTTGAAATGCCGTCCGGCAGTGAATACGGCGTAATGCCGGCCGGTTCAGACAGTGGTTTTATCTCCGGACAGAACGGTATGCCGTTCCCGATGAGTGTCAGCACACTGCCGGACCCGGCAAACCCTGCACCGCGCGATAACACCGTGCGGACAGATGACGTCTTCAGCGCATTACCGACCCTCGGTCTGCCGGATACCTCTCCGCAAGATGATGCGAAGCAGAATGAATCCCGCTGGGCGGGCAATGCTTCACAGGCGGGGCAGATCCTCTCCAGTGATGATACGGTTGACGCATCTATCGGTTACGTGCGCGGTATCGGTGAAAACCTGCTGAATCAGCAGGTCAATGACTGGCTGAACCAGGTGGGCCATGCCCGCATTCAGTTCGGCAGTAATAAAACCGGTGATGCGGATGTCCTGGTGCCGTTAATTGATAATCCGAACAGCCTCCTGTTTTCACAGGTCGGGCTTCGTGCCAATGAAGAGCGCACCACCACCAACCTCGGTCTGGGCTATCGTCAGTATGAAGACGGCTGGATGTGGGGTGTGAACAGCTTTTATGATTACGATATCACCGGCAGCAACTCGCGGGTCGGTGTCGGTGGTGAATTATGGGCTGATTACCTGAAACTTGCCGCCAACGGCTACTTCAGGGTCACAGACTGGCACCAGTCAACACTGCATGAAATGCGCGATTATGACGAGCGCCCGGCAAACGGGTTTGATATCCGTGCGGAGGGCTATCTGCCTGATTATCCGCAGTTAGGCGCATTTGCAAAATATGAACAGTACTTCGGCGACGGCATCAGCCTGGCCAGTACCACCTCTTCCGGTGAACTGAAAAATAACCCGTCGGTCTCCACCATCGGGCTCAGTTATACCCCGTTCCCGCTGATCACGTTTAAAGGTCAGACATCCCGCGGTGATTCCAATGACAGCCAGGTCGGTATGGAGCTTTCCTACCGTTTCGGCGTGCCGTTATCACAGCAGCTGGATACCGATAACGTTGATCTGATGCGCAACCTGGCGGGTAACCGTTACGACTTTGTCGACAGAAACTACAACATTGTGATGCAGTACCGTAAGCAGGAACTGTTGCGGATTGCACTGCCGCCGGCACTGCGCGGCGAAGCAGCACAAACACTGCCGGTGACGGTCAGTGTGCTGAAAGCCAAATACGGTCTGAAATCACTGCGCTGGTCAGCACCTGAACTGCTGGCAAACGGCGGTGAGATCAAACAGACCGGGCTGACCACGGCGGATATTACTCTGCCTGCTTATATGTTTGCTAACCGCAGCGGCGAACCTCAGGGCTACCGTGTGACCGCTGTCGGTGAAGATAACGAGGGCAACCCGTCCAATACCGCAGAAATGTGGGTGAATGTGATCCCGTCGGTGGAAACCATCACTAAGCTGACCGTGACGCCAAATCAGTCACTGGTGGCGAATAACCGTGATCAGTTCACCGCGGTGGCGCTGTTACAGAATGACAAGGGCGAAGTGCTGGCGAATAAAGCTGTCACGTTCAGTGTTTCCGGGCTGAAAAATCCGGAAGGTGTGACCATTTATGATGCAGACGGCAATAACGGCCGGACCCTGACCGTGATCTCCGGGCCGGACGGCACGGCGACCGTGAAAATCATCAGTAAGTCCGCCGGTAAAGCATCACTGCAGGCGAAGATGCGTAACGGTAACAGCCGTGCAGAATCGATCATCTATATTGCGGATATCAGTACCGCGAAAATCAAAACACTTGAGTTAACCAATAACAAAGCAGTGGCTGACGGCCAGGCGAAAAATATCGCCGTGGCAACAGTGACTGACCAGTTTGATAACCAGGTGGAAAACTTCCCGTTAACCGCCAGAGCGGATAACGGTGCAACAGTGGCTGATCCGAACCAGCAGACTGATGATAACGGCCAGGTCACTGTCCGCTTCAGCAGTGAGACTGCCGGGGATTCAAAACTGGTGGTAGAGGGTACGGGCACGTCGAAGAGTGTGACCTCGCAGTTTGTCGCCGATATGAGTACCGCAGAAATTCACAGTGTAACCACTGAAACTGACGGTGCGGTGGCAAACGGGCAGGCGAAGAACAGCGTACTGGTGACTGTGACAGATAACCGCAATAACCCGCTGGCGGGTGCACCGGTGACTATCAGCGTACCGGGAACTGCCCGTTATCAGACTCAGCCGGCAAGCGGAATGACCGATAACCAGGGTCGTCTGCGTGTTTATATCACCAACACCAAAGCCGGTTCTGATGACTATACCTTCAGCATCAATAACAGCAGTGTCACCAAACAGTTGTTGTTTAAACCGGATGAATCTACGGCCTCCATCACTGACTCACAACTGAAAATCGTGACTGATGGTCAGAAAGCAGACGGCACATCGGCAAACCGGGTACAGGCGACTGTCCTGGATGCTTATGGTAACCGTATCCCGGGCTATACCGTACAGTTCATTACCGACAACAATGCTCAACCGTCGCAGTCTCAGCTGACAACGGACAGCAATGGTGAAACCATTTTTGATCTGACGAATACCAAATCCGGTAAAACGAAGGTCACGGTACAGGTGAACGGTAAAACGGCATCCGTTAATGTGACATTTACCGCTGACAGCGCCACCGCAAGAATTGCGGATATGACGGTTACGGCGGATGGTATGCCGGCAAACGGCGAAGCGAAGAACGCGGTGGAAGTTACCGTAACGGATGCTTCCGGTAACATTGTGCCGTTTGTGGCGGTTCTTTTCACCACAGATAACAGTGCACAGCCTGCATCACAGTCACTGATGACGGATGAGAACGGTAAAATCGTATTCAGCCTGACCAATACCGCGGCAACGCAGGTCAATGTGACTGCCAAAGTGAACAACAGTGATATGAGTGCGGTGGTGACGTTTAAGGCAGATACCACTAATCCGGATGCCGGTAAATCATCGCTGTCGGCAAATCCGATGGTCATTGTGGCGGACGGCAGCACTGAGTCAGCACTGACATTTATCCTGAAAGATAAATTCGGCAACAATATCCCTTCTCAGGGTGTGGAATTTAAATCTGACCTGACGGGCAGCACAGTGAGTACAACGACGGAAAATCCGGACGGAACTTACAGTGCAACACTGACAGGAACCAAATCCGGTAACGCCAAAATCACAATTGTGCTGAACGGAAAAGCATTTGCGGTTGCACCGGTTATTGTAAAACTGACTGCTGACAGCACGAATCCGGATGGCGACAAATCAGCGATGAGCGCTGCACCGGCAACGATTGTGGCGAATAATTCACAGGAATCGGTACTGAAACTGATCCTGCGGGATGTTAACGATAACCTGATTTCCGGCCAGACGGTGACATTTACCACTGTACTGAATGGTGTGACTATCTCCGGTACGGCAGAGGATCAGGACGGTATTTATACCGCAAACCTGAAAGGCACTGTTGCCGGTACGGCACCGGTTAAAGTGTTTGTCGGCGGTACTGAACTGGCGGTTAATGCAGTGAGTGTTGAACTGACTGCAGACAGCTCAAAACCGGACAGCGGGAAGTCAGTCCTGGAAGCCGCACCTGCGACTATCGTGGCTGATAATACAAAGGAATCGGTACTCACACTGACACTGCGTGATGTCAACGGTAACCTGATCCCGGGACAGGGTATCCTGTTCAAAGCGGATCTGAGCGGTACCGTTATCAGCGGCACGCGTGAAGACACTCCGGGTATCTATACCGCAACACTGAAAGGAACCAAATCCGGAGACGCACATATTACTGTCACTCTGAACGGTAATGCATTCAACGTGGCAGGAACCACAGTCACACTGACCGCAGACAGCACGAATCCGGATAACGGTAAGTCTGAGCTGACAGCAACACCGGACACCATTGTCGCGGATGGCGCTGACAAATCGGTACTGAAACTGATCCTGAAAGATGCCAACGACAACCTGATCACCGGACAGAATGTGGTATTCATTACCGATCCGGGTAATGTCTCCGTCACTCCGGCAGCAGAGAACACCGGCGGAACATATACAGCAGAGCTGAAGGGAACTCAGGCGGGTGTTGTGGCTGTGAAGGTTAAAGTCAATGGTACTGAACTGCCGGCAACCACGGTGAACGTGACACTCATCGGTGATAAAACGCATCCTGATATCAGCAAATCAGAACTGACCGCCACACCGGATACGATCGTGGCTGACGGTAAAGATGGCTCGGCACTGAAACTCATCCTGCGTGATGTTAACGGCAACCTGATCACCGGGCAGACCGTCCTGTTCAGCGCGGCGCTCGGAAATACCGCAATAACAGGTGATGCGGAAGCGCAGGGCGGTACCTATACCGCAACGCTGAAGGGAACAACGGCCGGAACAGCTACCATCAAAGTCAGCTTAAACGGGACTGAACTGACCGAGCTGACCAAAGATGTGACGCTGATTGGTGATAAAACTAACCCTGATATCACAAAATCTGAACTGACAGCAACACCGGATACGATTGTGGCTGACGGTCAGGAAGGATCAGCACTGAAGCTTATCCTGCGTGACGCCAACGGTAACCTGATCACCGGCCAGACCGTATTGTTCAGCACTGCACTGGGAAATACCGCAATAACGGACAACGCGGAAGCGCAGGGTGGTACCTATACCGCGACGCTGAATGGAACAACGGCCGGTACGGCAACCATCAAAGTCAGCTTAAATGGAACTGAACTGGCAGGCATTACCACCGATGTGACACTGATTGGTGATAAGACTAAACCGGACAGCACGAAATCTGAGCTGACCGCATTACCGGGCCAGATTGTGGCTGACGGCAAGGAGGGGGCAGTACTGAAACTTATCCTTCGCGATGTCAATAACAACCTGCTGCCGGATCAGACTGTGGAGTTCATTACCTCGCTGGGAAATACGGCAATAACGGATAATGACGAACCTCAGGACGGCGTTTATACCGCGACACTGAAAGGGACAACTGCCGGTACAGCAACGATCAAAGTGAAAGTAAACGGTACTGAACTGACAGGTATTACCGCTGATGTGGTACTGATTGGTGACAAAAATAATCCGGACGGCACTAAATCGGAACTGACGGCATTACCGGATACGATTGTCGCCAACGGTACTGCTGAATCCGGACTGAAACTGATTCTGCGGGATATTAACGGTAACCTGATCACCGGCCAGGAAGTCATTTTCACATCAACGCTGGAAAATACCACGGTCGGCGGTACGTCTGAAAATACCGGCGGGACCTATACCGCAGGTCTGACAGGGACGACATCCGGTAAGACAACGATTGGTGTGACAGTCAATGGTACCGTACTGACGATCACTGCGGCAGAGGTCACTCTGACAGCAGATAAGGATCATCCTGACAGCGGTAAGTCTGAGCTGACGGCGGTCCCGGATACTATCGTGGCAAATGACACGGATGAATCAGTACTGAAACTGACCCTGCGTGATGTCAACGGTAACCTGATCACCGGGCAGACGGTTGAGCTCAAAACTGCGCTGGAAAATACGGTGATCACCATGACACCGGGGGATCAGGATGGTGTCTATACCGCGACCCTGAAAGGCACAAAAGCCGGAACAGCGACTGTCACTGTGACAGTTAACGGAACGGAACTGGCGAGGCTGACCAAAGATGTCACACTGATCGGAGACAAAAACAATCCGGACAGCAGTAAATCAGAGCTGGTGGTAACACCGGAGACGATTACAGCCAATGACACAGAAACGTCAGCACTGAAACTGGTTCTTCGCGATGTTAACAATAACCTGATCACCGGACAGACTGTTGAATTCACTACAGAATTAACCAATACCACTATCACCGCTAAACCGGAAGCACCGCAGGGTACGTACAATGCTGTTCTGAAAGGAAAAACAGCCGGTAATGCGGAGATCAAAGTGAAAGTGAATGGTGCAGATTTCGGCGTTGCATCAAAAACGGTGAAACTGATCGCGGATAAGAGTACGGCAAAAATGATTATCACGAATTTAAATACGGATAAACATGCGGTTGCCGATACAGTATCGGTCAATAACTTAGAAATAAAAGTTGTTGATGCCAATGATAACCCGATTAGTGGCGTGAATATCAAAGTTACCGAAAAAACACAGCCTGCAATGGTGATGATAGACAATGCGGAAGGTGTTACCGGTGCGGACGGGGTATTTAAGCCGGGTGTCAGAAGTAAAATTCAGAATGTCAGTTTATCTGTATCGGCAAAAGATGCAGGCGGAATCGATATCACTGAAGATTATGCACTGATATTTGACCTGGTGAAATTTACTCTGAAGTCAGCCATCGTAACCAATTAATCCGTTACTGAATTGCCGGTATAAATATTGTACCGGCAATTCAGCTCTGTTTTTATAAGGGTAATGCAATGAAAAATAAAATAATTGCCATGGCATTGGTTGTGTTGTCGGGCAATGCGTATGCACATTATGTGGTCGAAAATGTAAAAACGACCACCAGGATATTTTCATTTGAACTGGTTCATAAATATCTGGCCAGTCATGAGTTTCATCAAAATACATGCAGAAGCACTTATACAAATAATAAGCTGGAATCCTGTGTGCTGAATTATAAAGTGACATCCGGCGGTAATAGTAAAGTAATTAAAACCGGCTTTGTTGATTTGCGGGGAGACGGCAGTTTTGATCAGGAACTGATGAGTGCGACATCTCATTATAATGCATTACGGGTGGCAGAGGCTCATGGTGTTGATTTAACGCAGCTTGTTGAGATTCCGCGTGAAGATATTACGTCACTGACCGGCGGCAACAACAGATATACAGTCGATACGTCATCGGCGGGGCGCGTTTGCAATGCAGATTCACCGTCAACATGTAAAGATTATGCAGAGACAGGTTATACCAATAACACATTAGATTTTACGACGATGAAAGATTTGCAGGTTGCCTGTGAATTTACCAGCAAAGACATATCGGTTAAAACGTCATTATCTGAGGATAATCTGTATTTGTATGATGGTGCAGCCAATCAGAAAATACTGCCTTATAACTATGATGTGGATAATGTGTCGGTTGACTGTGTTAACTGGCTTTCAACCGCAATATCAAAAGATGTCACGCTGAAGTATGAGGTTCTGGATAAAACAGCGGCTGATGGCGACACTCAGCTGACCTGT
This sequence comes from Morganella morganii H1r, assembly GCF_000633515.1. Taxonomy (GTDB): domain Bacteria; phylum Pseudomonadota; class Gammaproteobacteria; order Enterobacterales; family Enterobacteriaceae; genus Morganella; species Morganella morganii_B. The sequence continues at coordinate 143,393 of NZ_AYMP01000010.1, forward strand.
AAATTATTCGGTAATAATGCCGGAACAACCTCACCGTCATCGTCAACGAATAAGATGACTATTCAGGGATTCTCGACGAAGGACGAGAATTTTAAAATTCCGGAAGCATTTCTGGGATTTTATGTCTCATCACCTTCAGGAAGTGCGCAAACATCGGTTTCATTTGACTGCAACTTCCCGTTATCAACAGAGATTAAATAATAACCCCGGAAGAATCAGTGCAATAACTCAGCTGTACGGACGGACACTAAATGAGTATCACTGTATTAGTGATCGTCCGTATCAGGTAACGGTGTTTTCTTTTTATTTCCTCAGTTAGTCACCATTAACTTAAACGCCTTTAACTGGTATTTGTGAGTTGTTATGTTTTAATAAAATGTAACATCAACTCTGATAATAAGTAATGATAATTTTATTTGCTATTTATTAATGATATCTACTCCTTGAGGGTGTCTGTATTTACTTTTTTTTGTAAAAAATAATTAAATAAAAATCCATTGAAGGAGTAATTCGGGTTTATATTGGTTGTTATTTTTTTTAACGCATTGATTGTTAATGGTTATTGTCTGTTTTTGACCTGTTTTTGAGCCCTGTGTATACTGTGTAATGATGTAAAAATATGTCTTATTGTTTACTTTCAATAGTGCGTGTGTAACTCGAATAATAAGTATTTAAATTGATTGCTTATATTAAATCCGGCAAGGCGATACTCTTATTTCCTGCTGCCTTTGACAGGTGGCGGGTGTGTGTATTTATACCGCAATAACGTCCTGATTAATTAACGCAATAAGAAATAAATACTCCCTTGATGTGTAAACATTTAGTGGGAGTAAAAAATAACATATTTTTATAACGTGTCCGGTGATTGAACTTATTAGCGGAAATAATGAAAGAGTGTTTTCTGATTATTAATTTATGGCTTTAATCTTACTTTCGGGGATGTATTCATGCCTGTGACTTCGTATTACTCAAAAACAAAAAGGGTAACAGCCTATCTGTTGCTCTTTTTGCAGTTATTTTTTCCGGTGTCGACGGCAACATTATCTGTTGCGCAGGCGGCAGAGCAAAACGATGCATTAATCATGTCAGAAACATTTGACGGACTTAATGCACTGATGGATACATCTCAGGCTCCGCTTCCGAAACCGCAGGACGGAAAAACCACCTCCGGCAGTAAGCTGAGCGGTGAGGGATTTACCGTTGAGATGCCGTCCGGCAGTGAATACGGTGTGATGCCGGCCGGTTCGAATAACGGTTTTATCTCCGGACAGAACGGTATGCCGTTCCCGATGAGTGTCAGCACACTGCCGGACCCGGCAAACCCTGCACCGCGTGATAACACGGTGCGGACTGACGATATCTTCAGTGCGTTGCCGACCCTCGGTCTGCCGGATATCTCTCCGGAAGATGACGCGGCGCAGAGTGAAGCCCGTCTGGCAGGCAATGCCTCACAGGCAGGGCAGATCCTCTCCGCAGATGATGCGGTGGATGCATCCCTCGGTTATGTGCGCGGTATCGGTGAAAACCTGCTGAACCAGCAGGTTAATGACTGGCTGAACCAGGTGGGCCATGCCCGCATCCAGTTCGGCAGTAATAAAACCGGTGATGCTGATGTCCTGGTGCCGTTAATCGATAACCCGAACAGCCTGTTCTTCTCACAGATCGGGCTTCGCGCTAATGAAGAACGTACCACCACCAACCTCGGTCTGGGCTATCGTCAGTATGAAGATGGCTGGATGTGGGGCGTGAACAGCTTTTATGACTACGATATCACCGGCAGTAACTCGCGGGTCGGTGTCGGCGGTGAGTTATGGGCCAACTACCTGAAGTTTGCGGCTAACGGCTACTTCAGGGTAACTGACTGGCACCAGTCAACACTGCATGAAATGCGCGATTACGACGAACGCCCGGCTAACGGGTTTGATATCCGTGCGGAGGGCTATCTGCCTGATTATCCGCAGGTAGGCGCATTTGCAAAATATGAACAGTACTTCGGCGACGGCGTCAGCCTGGCCAGTACCACCTCTTCCGGTGAACTGAAAAGTAACCCGTCGGTCTCCACCCTCGGGCTCAGTTACACCCCGTTCCCGCTGATCACGTTTAAAGGTCAGACCTCCCGTGGTGATTCCAATGACAGCCAGGTCGGTATGGAGCTTTCCTACCGTTTCGGCGTGCCGTTATCACAGCAGCTGGATACTGACAATGTTGATCTGATGCGTAACCTGGCGGGTAACCGTTACGACTTTGTCGACAGAAACTACAACATCGTGATGCAGTACCGTAAGCAGGAACTGCTGCGGATCGCCCTGCCGCCGGCACTGCACGGTGAAGCGGCACAGACGCATCCGGTGACGGTCAGTGTGCTGAAGGCCAAATACGGCCTGAAATCGCTGCGCTGGTCAGCACCTGAACTGCTGGCAAACGGCGGTGAAATCAGACAGACCGGGCTGACCACGGCGGATATTACTCTGCCGGAATATGTCTTTATGGATCGTAACGGCGGGCCGCAGGGCTACCGTGTGACGGTGGTCGGTGAGGATAACGAGGGCAATCCGTCCAACACCGCAGAAATGTGGGTGAATGTGATCCCGTCGGTGGAAACCGTTACTCAGCTGACCGTTACGCCGAACCAGTCACTGGTGGCGAATAACCGTGATCAGTTCACCGCGGTGGCGCTGTTACAGAATGACAAGGGCGAAGTGCTGGCGGATAAAGCGGTGACCTTCAGTGTGTCTGGGCTGAAAAATCCGGAAGGGGTGACCATTTATGATGCAGACGGCAACAGCGGCCAGACCCTGACCGTGATCTCCGGGCCGGACGGCATGGCGACCGTGAAAATCATCAGTAAATCCGCAGGTAAAGGATTGCTGAAAGCCAAGATGCGTAACGGTAACAGCCGTACGGAATCGATCGTCTATATTGCGGATCTCAGTACCGCAAAAATTAAAACGCTTGAATTAACCAATAACAAAGCGGTGGCTGACGGCCAGGCGAAAAATATCGCCGTGGCAACGGTGACTGACCAGTTCGATAACCAGGTGGAAAACTTCCCGTTAACGGCCAGAGCGGATAACGGCGCAACAGTCACCGATCCGAACCAGCAGACTGATGATAACGGCCAGGTCACTATCCGTTTCAGCAGTGAAACTGCCGGGGATTCAAAACTGGTGGTAGAGGGTACGGGCACGTCGAAGAGTGTGACCTCGCAGTTTGTCGCGGATATCAGTACCGCGAAGATCCAGAGTGCGGTCGTGACTCAGGATGGGGCGAAAGCCGACGGTAAAGCGAAAAATGAGGTTCTGGTGACTGTCACTGACAGCCGCAATAACCCGTTAGCCGGTGCACCGGTCACCATCAAAGTGCCGGGAACAGCCCGTTATCAGACCCAGCCGGTCAGTGGTCTGACAGACAGCCGTGGTCAGTTGCGTGTCAGTATCAGCAATACCAAAGCCGGTTCTGATAACTATACCTTCAGCATTAACGGCGATGATGCGGTACGCGCACTGAAATTTGTGGCGGATGAAACCACAGCAACCATTACGGATGCAAGCCTGGTTATCGTCACCAATAATCAGAAAGCGGATGGTGCGGCAGCAAACAGTGTAAGAGCGACCATTGTTGATGCTTACAATAACCCGGTTCCGGGGATCGCGGTGCAGTTTGTCACCGATCACGGTGCACTTCCGTCTCAGATGCAGATCAATACGGATGCGGACGGTAATGCACTGTTTGAACTGACAAATACCCGTGCGGGTAACACTAAAGTCACTGCACAGGTCAATACCAAATCCGCATCAAAAACCGTGATGTTTACAGCGGACAGCTCGACAGCGGAAATTCTGGCATCAAATCTCACGATAACCGCAGATAACAGCGCAGCGGATGGTACATCCGTCAACAGTGTGAAAGCGATTGTCACCGATGCACAGGGTAACGTTGTGCCGTATGTGGCCGTTCTTTTCACTGCGGATAATGGTGCGTCTCCGGCTTCACAATCACTGCTGACTAATGAGCAGGGTGAAGTAACCTTCAGCCTGACCAGTACCCGTGCGGTACAGGTTGCGGTTAAAGCGAAGATTAACACCAGTGAGCCTTCTGTTACTGTCACCTTTAAGGCAGACAGTGCGAACCCTGATGCTCAGAAATCCTCGCTGACAGCTGATCCGATGACGATCGTGGCAGACGGACAGACAACATCAACGCTGCATTTCATCTTAAAAGATCGTCAAGGGAACCTGATCCCGGGCCAGACTGTGGTTTTCGGAACCGCGCTGGCGGGAACAACGGTGAGCGGTACGACCGAAAATCCGGATGGTACTTACACCGCGACACTGAAAGGTGTTAAAGCCGGGGATGCGAAGGTCAGCATCACGCTGAACGGAAAAGCATTCGCAGTTACACCGGTCACCGTAAAACTGACCGCGGATAACGGTAACCTGAGTGGTGATAAATCTCAGCTGACTGCTGTTCCTGACACGATTGTGGCTGATGGCAAGACGTCTTCAACGCTGACCCTGAGCCTGAAAGACGCGAACGATAATGCCGTGAGCGGTCAGGAAGTTGTATTCAGCACCACGCTGGCAGATACCGTATTCAGTGCGGTAAGAGATAATGCAGACGGTACTTATACTGCCACTCTGAAGGGGACTAAATCCGGAACCGCAAAAATCAAAGTCACAGTGAATAATGCCGTGCTGGCCGTCGCTGAGGTGAGTGTAAAACTGACCGCAGACAGCGGTAACCTGGATAAGGGTAAATCCTCACTGGCAGCTGTACCGGACACTATCGTGGCGGACGGTAACACGACATCCGCAATCACCCTGACGCTGCGGGATGTGAATAACAACCCGGTGGCGGGGCAGACTGCTCTGTTCAGCACAACGCTGAAAGACACCACCTTCGGTACAGTAACGGATAATCAGGACGGTACCTATACCGCGACCCTGAAAGGCACCAAATCCGGTAATGCACAAATCAGCGTCACGCTGAACGGTAAGGCTTTTGCCGTCGCACCGGTGACAGTCAAACTGACGGCAGACAGCAGCAATCTGGATAAGGACAAATCGTCACTGACCGCAGCGCCGCTGAGTATTGTGGCAAACGACACTGCGACTTCATCACTGACGCTGACCCTGAAAGACGGGAACGATAACCCGGTTCCGGGACAGACAGTGCTGTTCAGTACCACGCTCGGCGGCACCACCTTCAGTGGCGTGACGGATAATCGGGACGGTACTTATACCGCAACGCTGAAAGGTAAGACCGCCGGTGATGCGGCACTGAAAGTGACTGTGAACGGTGCTGTGCTGACAGTGGCTCCGGTGACAGTGAAACTGACAGCGGACAGCGGTAACCTGGATAAGGATCAATCTGTCCTGGAAGCATCTCCGCTGAGCATTGTGGCCAACGACACCACGACTTCAGCGCTGAAACTGACACTGAAAGATGCCAACGGCAACCTGGTGTCCGGACAGACAGTACTGTTCAGCACCACGCTTGGCGGCACTACCTTCAGTGGCGTAACGGATAATCAGGATGGTACCTATACCGCGACCCTGAAAGGGAAAACCGCCGGTGATGCGGCACTGAAAGTGACCGTGAACGGTACGGAACTGCCTGTTGCGCAGGTGATAGTGACCCTGACTCCGGACAGCACCAATCTGGATAAAAACAAATCCTCGCTGACTGCAGCACCGCTGAGTATTGTGGCGGATGATGCCTCAGTATCGGATCTGAAACTGACCCTGAAAGATGCCAACGGTAACCTGGTCCCGGGACAGCAGGTGCTGTTCAGTACCACGCTCGGCGGCACCACCTTCAGTGGCGTGACGGATAATCATGACGGTACCTATACCGCAACGCTGAAAGGGACCAAAGCCGGTGATGCATTACTGACAGTGACCGTTAATGGTGCGGTGCTGGAAGTGGCACCGGTAACGGTGAAACTGACTGCGGACAGCGGTAATCTGGATAAGGATCAATCTGTCCTGGAAGCATCTCCGCTGAGCGTTGTGGCAAATGACACCACAACTTCAGCACTGAAGCTGACGCTGAAAGACGGGAACGGTAACCTGGTGTCCGGACAGACGGTGCTGTTCAGCACCACGCTGGCCAACACCACGTTCGGTACAGTGACTGATAATCAGGACGGCACCTATACCGCGACCCTGAAAGGGAAAACCGCCGGTGATGCAGTAATTAAAGTGACCGTGGGCGGTAATCCGCTGGATGTGGCGCCGGTTACTGTCACTCTGACACCGGACAGCACCAATCTGGATAAAAACAAATCCTCGCTGACGGCAGTACCACTGAGTATTGTGGCGGATGATACCTCGGTATCGGATCTGAAGCTGATCCTGAAAGATGCCAACGGTAACCTGGTTCCGGGACAGCAGGTGCTGTTCAGCACCACACTCGGCGGAACCACCTTCAGTGGCGTGACGGATAATCATGATGGTACCTATACCGCAACGCTGAAAGGGACCAAAGCCGGTGACGCATTACTGACAGTGACCGTCAATGGTGCGGTGCTGGAAGTGGCTCCGGTGACTGTTACCCTGACAGCGGATAACGGTAACCTGGATAAAAATCAATCTGTCCTGGAAGCGGCGCCGCTGAATATTGTGGCGAATGGTACGGCGGAATCCACGCTGAAGCTGACGCTGAAAGATGTCAACGGTAACCTGGTTTCCGGACAAGTTGTTCAGTTCACCACCACACTGGCAGATACCACCTTCAGTGGCGTAACGGATAACCGGGACGGCACCTATACCGCAACCCTTAAAGGTACCAAATCCGGTGATGCTCCGCTGACGGTTATTGTTAACGGCACCGGACTGGCAGTTGCACCGGTAACGGTTACTCTGACACCGGACAGCGCTAATCCGGATAAAGATAAGTCAGTACTGACTGCGGCTCCGCTGACCATCGTGGCGGACGATACTGCGACGTCTTCACTGAAACTGACCCTGAAAGATACTTACGGTAACCTGATCCCGGGACAGACGGTGCTGTTCAGCACTGATCTGGCAGACACCACGTTCAGTACGGTGAAAGATAACCATGACGGTACCTATACCGCGACACTGAAAGGGACCAAATCCGGTACGGCGGCACTGAAAGTGACCGTTAATGGTGCGGTGCTGGAAGTGGCACCGGTGAGCGTGAAACTCATCGGGGATAAGGATCATCTTGATGAGGATAAATCTTCACTGACAGCGGCACCGCTGAGCATCGTGGCAAACAACACCGCGACCTCGTCACTGACGCTGACCCTGAAAGATGTGAATGACAACCCGGTGATCGGTCAGACTGTGCTGTTCAGCACTGACCTGGCAGACACCACCTTCAGTGCGGTGAAAGATAACCAGGACGGCACTTATACTGCGACCCTGAAAGGGACCAAAGCCGGGAATGCGTTACTGAAAGTCACCGTCAATGGTGCGGTGCTGGACGTGGCGCCGGTCACGGTGAAACTGACTGCGGACAGCGGTAATCTGGACAAGAATAAATCCTCACTGACAGCGGCACCGCTGAGCATCGTGGCAAACAATACCACGACCTCTGAGGTGAAACTGACCCTGAAGGATGCCAACGGTAACCTGGTTTCCGGTCAGACCGTGCTGTTCAGTACCACACTGGCCAACACCACATTCGGTACAGTGACCGATAATCAGGACGGCACCTATACCGCGACCCTGAAAGGCAAAACTGCCGGTGATGCAGTAATTAAAGTCACTGTGGGCGGTAATGCTCTGGAAGTGGCACCGGTCACCGTCACCCTGACAGCGGACAGTTCAAATCTGGATAACGATAAATCTGTTCTGGAAGCGACTCCGCTGAGTATTGTGGCGGATGACGCAACGGAATCCACGCTGAAGCTGACACTGAAAGATGTCAACGGTAACCTGGTGTCCGGACAGACAGTACTGTTCAGTACCACGCTCGGCGGAACCACCATCAGTGCGGTGAAAGATAATCAGGACGGTACCTATACCGCGCTCCTGAAGGGTAAAACTGCCGGGGCTGCGGAGATCAAAGTGACCGTGGGCGGCAATGCGCTGGAAGTGGCACCGGTCACTGTCACCCTGACACCGGACAGCAGTAATCTGGATGAGGGTAAATCCTCACTGACCGCAGTACCGCTGACTATTGTGGCAAACAATATCACGGAGTCCGCGCTGACTCTGACGCTGAAAGACGTCAACGGCAACCTGGTTCCGGGACAAACTGTGCTGTTCAGTACCGGCCTGGCTGATACTACCTTCAGTGGCGTGACGGATAATCAGGACGGTACCTATACGGCAACCCTGAAAGGGACCAAAGCCGGGAATGCGTTACTGAAAGTCACCATCAATGGTGCGGTGCTGGAAGTGGCACCGGTGACAGTGAAACTGATCGGCGACCAGGATAACCTGGACAAAGGTAAGTCGGCACTGACGGCAGATCCGCTGACTATCGTGGCAAACAATACCACGACGTCTCTGGTGAAACTGACCCTGAAGGATGTCAACGATAACCCTGTGACCGGGCAGACCGTGCTGTTCAGTACCGGCCTGGCCAATACCACGTTCGGTACAGTGACCGATAATCAGGACGGTACCTATACGGCAAACCTGCAGGGTAAAACAGCCGGGGCCGCTGTTATCAAAGTGACTGTCGGCGGTACTGAGCTGGAGGTGGCACCGGTAACGGTCACCCTGACAGCAGACAGCAGTAATCTCGATAAGGAAAAATCATTGCTGACTGCAGTACCGCTGACTATCGTGGCGGATGATGCAACAGAGTCCGTGCTGACACTGACCCTGAAAGACGGCAATGACAACCTGGTTGCGGGACAAACAGTGCTGTTCAGTACCGGCCTGGCTGATACCACCTTCAGTGCGGTGAAAGATAATCAGGACGGTACCTATACCGCGACCCTGAAAGGGACCAAAGCCGGCGATGCGTTACTGAAAGTGACCGTCAATGGTGCGGTACTGGAAGTGGCACCGGTAACGGTAAAACTGACGGCGGACAGCAGTAATCTGGATAAGAATAAATCTGTCCTGACAGCAGATCCGCTGACTATTGTGGCAAACAACACCACAATGTCCGCGCTGAAACTGACCCTGAAAGATGCCAACGGTAACCTGGTTTCCGGACAGACCGTGCTGTTCAGTACTGACCTGGCAGACACCACCTTCGATACTGTGGTGGCTAATCCGGACGGTACCTATACGACGACCCTGAAAGGGACCAAAGCCGGCGATGCGTTACTGAAAGTGACTGTCAACGGTACTGTACTGGAGGTGGCACCGGTCACGGTGAAACTGACAGCGGACAGTTCCAATCTGGATAAAAATAAATCTTCACTGACAGCAGCACCGCTGACTATCGTGGCAAACAATACCGCGACCTCTGAGGTGACGCTGACCCTGAAGGATGCCTATGATAACCCGGTTGCGGGACAGACCGTGCTGTTCAGCACCACGCTGGCCAACACCACGTTCGGTACGGTGACGGATAATCATGACGGTACCTATACCGCAACCCTGAAAGGGACCAAAGCCGGTGATGCGGAGATTAAAGTCACTGTGGGCGGTAATGTACTGGAAGTTGCATCTGTTACGGTGAAACTGACAGCAGACAGCAGTAATCTGGATAAGGATAAATCCGTGCTGACAGCAACACCGCTGACTATCGTGGCAAATAACACGGCGACTTCAGCGCTGAAGCTGACGCTGAAAGATGCCAACGATAACCCGGTTGCCGGACAGACGGTGCTGTTCAGTACCACACTCGGTGGTACCACCTTCAGTGGCGTGACGGATAACCAGGACGGTACCTATACCGCGACCCTGAAAGGGAAAACCGCCGGTGATGCTCCGCTGACAGTAACCGTTAACGGAACTGAGATGCCGGTTGCGGTTGTGACCGTCACGCTGACAGGTGATGCCGCAACAGCGACTATCACAAATGTGAAACTCAACGGTGCGTTGACACGGAAGATTGCCAACGGCACGGATTCTTTTGAATTTATTGCCGAAGTCCGTGATGCGAACGGCAACGCGGTGAGTGGTGTGACCGTTAACTGGACCAGTACGGCCGGTACTTCAGCTAAATTATCTGAGACTTCACAGCAGACCGATGCAGCGGGTAATGCGACTGTCAAACTGACCAGTACCAAGACACCGGTCTATGACATTGTGATCAGTGCTGCACAGGGAAGCCAGACGGTTAAAGCGGATAAGGAAGTTTCCTTTGAAGAGCTGTTCTCAACGTCAGTGCTGGTGATTGATGCGATTGCAGCCGGAGATAAGCCGGTTAACGGAGCACACGTTAAGATCTTCTCGGTAGATGGAACAGAATTGCTGTTCGAGACGACAACGGATGCAACCGGTAAGTTTAAGGTCGATCTGGTTGGCGGAAAGTATGCAGTTAAGATCACTGCGAATAATTACGACGACTACGATGACTTTATGGTCGTGAAGAGCGGTGCGGATACCAACTTTAAGTTTGCGCTATCTCCGGCGCTGGGCACAGAGTTCGGCCGTATTATTCTGCAGTGGAGTGAAGCACCTAACGATCTGGATGCGCATTTACTGGTTCCGCCTGTCGGGGGAGGATCAAGAATCCATGTTTACTACCCTTCCGGCTCTAAAGATCCGGCGGGTGCGGATGCATCACTGGATAAAGATCAGCAAAGTCCACCCGGGGTCGAAACGATTACGATCAGGAAAGGGCATAAGGGGACTTATACCTACTTTGTTAAACGCTACTCCGCAGGTGCTGATGCTAAATTATCAACAGCGAAAGTCTTGCTTTTCCTGAATAAGGATTTAGTCCTGAAGTCAGGAACATCCAGGATGATGAGTTTTGATGCACCGGATGTGGTTGTACCTGCGAAAGCACAATGGATTGTATTTGATATTATTGTTGATGAGAATAATGAGGTTCAGGTAGTACCAAAAGGAACGGTAACATCAGTTGAGCCAACTTAATAAGAAAGGTTACTATTAATCAGTAACAATAATAAAAGCCACAGGCAGAAATGTCTGTGGCTTCTTTATTTTGTGATAACGATATGATTATGGTTAATTATCTTGGTGGTTATTGATTTATATGAATAATGTTCTGGTTTTGTCATCTGATTTAGTATTATTTTAAGGAGTAAAATTTTAATAATATGTTGTAAGTACGTATTCCATTTTGTGGCAAAGGTAATAAAAAATGCTTATTTTGTAACAGAGTGCTTCAAACGTAATCGCGAGAGGAGTGGGCGGGATATTTAGGATAAATCGTATTTATTGTGTAAAAACAGTCACTTCAATTTAACTTACTGATGTAATTAGTAAATTTGACTTATTATGCTATTTTTTAGATATGGATAAATTTTTATTGATAGGTTTAAGCTATTGTTAGATTTGAATGGAGAGGTGAATAAAAATTTGCACACACCGCCATAAGTCATTTACTCTTTACATGAAAATAAAATAACGTATATAAAGAGGGCTATTAACGATAACAGGTAATGGCAGCAAGATGATCATCCGGACCATTTTGTAATACCAATTCCCCCTGTGATAAAAAGAAATACAGCTGAAATGTCAGTGACGATAATGTTTATCCATACACGGGATAGCAGAGAGCATTAATCTCTGCTGCTGTGATATTGTGATCAACAAAATAGTTAACTATTTAATTATTTAGCCACTAAACAATATGAATGCTGAAAATAATATTTTTACTCTTATGTGGAGTGTAAATGTATTATCACGCTAATTATTTAACTAAAGAAGGAGGTGTCTTAAACAAGTATTCAATATATTAGTTTATCTTTTCAGTGATTATTATTATTTCACATGGCATATAAAACAGAATATATGTTGTTTTATTTATAAAATAGCAGTCAGAGTGTAATGTAGTCGTCAGGAGGATTTGTGATTAAAAATATTCATCCTATTTCCAGTGTAATAGGCCAGGCTCTTAAAAATAAACGCCGACAGCTCGGGTTATCAGGTATTGAACTTTCAAAAATTTTAAGCATCAGCCAGCAACAGATATCCCGTTATGAAAGAGGTGTGAATTGCTTTAACCTGGACATGCTTATGCGTTATTTTGCTGCTTTGCAAATGACACCAAACGATGTTAATAATTTATTCTCTGTATTAGGCAGCTATTACCATCATAAGGTCGGTGAGCATGAAGGAAGAATAGAACCCTCATACTGTCATGATTACAGAAAATGATTTAAACAATAATAAAATATATTTATACATAAATAATGAATGAAATCATTATGATGGGGATATCGTAAGTACTTATTGATAAATTATTTTATCATCATTAACTCTGAAAATCCGGAGCCGGGACATATTTATGTTTATGTCATATAACACGCTTAATATGAAAAAAATAAGATTATATCTGCTGTTTTCTTTACCCTTTATTTTTCCGGTTTCAGTCGCCGTATCGTCTGCAGCAAAGCCGGATATCAGGCAATCTGAGCCGGTGATATCGGAAACAATAGAAGGTATCGGGGCGGTTGTTGCCGTGTCTCCGGATTCTCTGAGAAACCGATTTTTATCCGGCAGACGGGGCATGCCGTTTCCGATGGATCTGACCACACTACCGGAACCTGCCGGAAAACTGCCGCCCGGCAGCCGGATCCCGCACAGTGATGTGTTCAGTACATTACCGGCAGTGCCGGTGCAGCGTGATAAATCCGGTGATCAGTTTTACTCGGATGAAATCGCCGGTGCCTGGCAGGCATTTTTCGATAACGACGGCGATGATATACCGATCAAATTCGATGGCGATCTGGAAAAAGATCTGAAAAATAATCAAAAAAACAGCGTATTAAATACCAACAGTTATATGGTTATCTATGATGAAAAACCATAGGTTTATCTTATGCATCTCTGCTCAGGTATATTTTATTATTACTTATAACCGTAATATCAGGAGGATCTATGATTTTTGATGATATGAAAACTGACTTGGCAGATATTATGAAGAAATTTGTAAAACGGAAATGTCATATTAAATATCACTATGATGCAGATAATGTTATTTTTTATATCGATGAAGAGAATGGTATGCGTATCCAGATCAATATAAATTGTATCAGTGATATGCCGGTATACCAGCAAGCATGATGACGCTGAACGAATGAAAATACATTTATATTTATACGGTCTCTGGTTTCTCTGGGGAGAAATACTGATAGCCATTATCTCTTCCGGGAGAGAATTGTATTTTCATATGAGTATGTACGTGTTGCTTCTCTTTATATTATTTTTCATCACAACAGGAAGGCGTTTTTTTATGGCATTATTCAGACAAGACGATAAAAAAGATAAAGTAAATAAAGCAGAATCTGTGAAGGCGGAACAGGCAAAAGCAGAACCGGTAAAAAATGAGCCGGCGGGTAAGAGTATTACTATCGTGGGAACAGGTTGTGAAATAACCGGTGATATGACCCCTGGAGGTAATATCGAAATATACGGAAAAGTAAAAGGGAATATCAATGCCGGCGCATTTAAAGTTTCCGTTATGGAAAAAGGGGTTATTGAAGGTGATGTGACTGCAGAACATGTTGCCGTTAATGGCATTATGATGGGAACCTGTAATGCCAAAAATACGGAAATCCTGCAAAAGGGTGAACTGAATGGTATTTGCCGGACTGAAGTATTTTCCATTATTACCGGCGGGCGTTTTACCGGCCAGTCCGAGCCTTATAAAAGCCATAAAGTCACCCCTGAAGCCATTGTTGCCGGTAAAGAAAAGACAATAAATCAAAAATGATCGTTACCCCGGCACACTATTAACGGATAAAGGAAAAATGAAAATATATTCCCGGTTTTTGATAGCCTTATTTTTTATCCCGTTACTTTGTTTTGCGGAAACACCGTCGCAAAATATTGAGTTGTTGAATATAAAAGCGATACAGGGAGAAACAAATGCCCAGTTTTTACTGGGAACACTGTATCTCACCGGACGTTATGGTGTGAAAAAAGATATTGAAAAGGGAAAGTATTATTTGCGTATTGCGGCCGGAAAGGGCGATTCAGATGCAAAACGCTTTTTAGCGCTTCAGTATTACAATGAAAAAGACTATTTTGCATTTCTTACTCTGTTTTATGAATATTGCAGAGATGTTATTGAACAGAATTCTGAATGACAAAAACCGGGTTTTAAAAAGGCTTGTATTGAATGCAAGCCTTTTTTATTTACGAACCGGCATTCAGGCTGGATTTCTTTTTGATTGAGCGGAATGCGCTCAGTTTGATATCGCTGCATACCTTACCGAGTTTTATCGTCAGACTGTTTCTCATATAAATTTTAATATCATTATCCATGATGCTTTCATTTTCCCGCAGGAAATTAAACTCGTTCATGACTTCGCCGTATTTTCCGGATAATACCCGGTAATCACCGGCATTGGTTTTGCGCAGCAGATACATATCATCAATACAGCTGTTACTGGTGGAATTCTGTGCCGGTGCAGGGAGTAATTTTACCGGCTCTGCCACTGGTTGTGCGGGCTGAGGTGATATTTGCCGTGATGCGCTGGTACAGCCGGACAGCGTGGTCAGTAATCCCGAAATCAGAATTAATGTTTTAAAACGCATGAGAACTCCTCTGGCGGGTATATATTGTATCGGATTTTAAGAACAGAGAGGGCTATACCTTAAAGTATGTCTGCGGTGTTTGTATATGAATAGAGTGTGACGAAATAAACATAATAATATGGTATTTATCTTTACTGTTATAGTGATAAATATAAAGATAGTTATATTTTTATATATTAAATATGGCATGGTGCTGAATATTAATCAGTGCAGGCAGAAGATATCATTGTATACACGTTAAAAGAGTGATAATAAACATAATATTATAAACGGAAAGGATAAGATGGTTATATATAACCGGTATTTTTCCGCAGAGTAAACAAAAAAGTCTTTTTCTCAGGCGGTGTTGTTGTATCGTGACAGGAAACTGTCTTTTCCGGAACGGAAAACAGCCTTTTACGATTCATCAGCAGGATAAGAAAAAACAGATAGTTACAATCAGGCGGGTGACTTTCTGATGGGGATAGTGTGATGCTTAAAGATGTGTTTTTCAGCTTCCGGATTGTGCTGATGTACCCGCCCGTGGTTGATTTGAATCTGACCGGTATTTTGATCTGCTGTTCACAGACAGGCCGCTGCCGTTTGAGGAATCGTTTTACCGGAGAATAAAAAAAGGCATCCGCCCCCGGATGCCTTTGGGTACAACAGCTGAACAGCGGACTATTCAGCGGTTCTGGTACTGGTGCGGATCAGGTAATCAAAGGCGCTGAGTGATGCTTTGGCTCCTTCGCCTGCTGCGATAATAATTTGTTTGTACGGCACGGTGGTACAGTCACCGGCACCGAACACTCCTTTAATACTGGTTTCGTTACGGGCATCGATCACAATCTCACCCATCGGGTTCAGATCCAGTGTTCCTTTCAGCCACTGCGTATTCGGCAGCAGGCCAATCTGAACGAAAATCCCCGCCAGTGTCAGTGTGTGAAGTTCACCGGATACACGATCTTTGTACTGTAAGCCGGTCACTTTGCTGCCGTCGCCGAGCACTTCGGTGGTTTGGGCATTCACAATAATATCCACGTTTGCCAGGCTGTGTAGTTTCTGCTGTAACACCGCATCGGCTTTCAGTTCCGGGGCGAATTCCAGCAGTGTGACGTGTTCCACCACACCGGCCAGGTCGATAGCAGCTTCCACGCCGGAGTTACCGCCGCCGATCACTGCCACGGATTTCCCTTTGAACAGCGGGCCGTCACAGTGCGGGCAGTAAGTCACCCCTTTGGTGCGGTATTCCTGTTCACCCGGAACACCCATATTACGCCAGCGGGCACCGGTACTGATAATGACGCTGCGCGCTTTCAGGGTGGCACCGGACGCGGTCTGTAACTGATGCAGGCCGCCTTGTTCCGTGGCCGGGATCAGCGCGGTGATGCTCTGGTTATCAATCACATCTGCGGTGTAATCTTCCACATGCACTTTCAGTGCTGCGGCCAGTTTTGCGCCTTCGGTTTTCGGCACGGAGATATAGTTTTCAATATCCACGGTATCCAGCACCTGGCCGCCGAAACGTTCTCCGATAAGCCCGGTGCGGATCCCTTTACGGGCGGCATACACGGCGGCAGATGCCCCGGCAGGGCCGCTGCCGACAATCAGCACTTCATACGGTGCCTGCTGATTCAGGGCGTCAGCTGCACGTTTACCGGCATTGCTGTCCACTTTATTGACGATTTCCGCCAGTGTCATACGGCCCTGACCGAACTCGTTACCATTCAGGAAAACGGCCGGCACACCCATGATATTGCGTTCGGTGATCTCATTCTGAAACAGACCGCCGTCAATGGCCGTGTGTGTAATATTCGGATTAAGCACCGTCATCAGGTTCAGTGCCTGCACCACATCCGGACAGTTATGACAGGAGAGTGAATAATAGGTTTCAAAATGGAATTCACCTTCCAGATCACGCACCTGATCCAGTAATTCCTGTGCTTCTTTCGACGGATGACCGCCGACTTGTAACAGTGCTAACACCAGTGAGGTGAATTCATGACCCAGCGGGGAACCGGCAAAACGGATACCCTGAGTCTGTCCCGGATTTACAATCAGAAATGACGGCTTGCGTGCAGAGGCACTGTTATCTTCGCGAACGGTAATTTTCGGCGATAACTCAGCGATTTCCTGTAATAATGTCCTGATTTCACCGGACTTAGCACTGTCGTCAAGGGTTGATACCAGCTCAACCGGACGGGTTAATTTTTCGAGATACGCTTTAAGCTGCGCTTTCATTGTGTTATCGAGCATGATTATTCCCTTAAAAAATCGGGTGCAATGCACCCGATAACAGTAAATAAGAAAGAAGACGGAGAGAGGGGGGTCTTAGATTTTACCGACCAGGTCCAGTGACGGAGACAGAGTCGCCTCACCTTCTTTCCATTTTGCAGGGCAGACTTCACCCGGATGGCTGGCAACATACTGAGCCGCTTTCACTTTACGCAGCAGGTCAGATGCGTCACGGCCGATACCTTCAGCAGTGATTTCAATCGCCTGGATGATACCCTGCGGGTCAACAACGAACGTACCGCGGTCAGCCAGACCTTCCAGTTCACGCATGTTTTCGAAGTTACGGGTCAGTGCGCCGGTCGGGTCACCGATCATTGCATAGTTGATTTTGCCGATAGTTTCTGAGCTGCTGTGCCATGCTTTGTGAGTGAAATGGGTGTCAGTGGAGACAGAGTAGATATCCACGCCCATTTTCTGAAATTCGTCGTAATGGTCAGCCAGGTCGCCTAACTCAGTCGGGCAGACAAAGGTGAAGTCAGCAGGATAAAAGAAGAAAATGCTCCATTTGCCTTCGGTGTCTTTTTCGGTGACTTCAACGAATTCACCGTTTTTGAATGCCATGTTTTTGAAAGGTTTGATTGGGGTATTAATTAAAGACATAGATGATTCCTCCTGTTTCGTTGAACACAACAATACGGAAAGCTGCGCGGGGAAGCCAATGGCTTGCTGCTATCGATGTGATAGGTTTTATCTAACAATGGATTTATTTTAATAGTTTACGGTACAAAAACGGCAGATATTGCGCACGGACAATAAGATCGCATTCCTGTTTGAAAATGCCTTCAATCAGGGGGATGATTGTTAAGATATGTATGAATAAAGATGAACAAAAAATTAGTGGCGTGATGACGTTTCAGCTTTCATTTTAAGGTCGCTGTGTTTATTATGCCCTCTTCTTTTTTTGACGGCGTAACTGGTTTTGGGCATTGGCCATAAGTAGACCAATCTGCTTTAACAGTCTTTTTTCAGTTACGGTTCTATCTGCATGACCTCCGGGATAGAGTGAATAGCATAAATGACTGAGACAACCTCTCTGACACCACTTGTCACCCTGAAAGGGCTGAGCAAAAGCTTTGATGACAAGAACATTATTAAGCATTTAGACCTCACAATTAATCATGGTGAGTTCGTCACCATTCTGGGCCCGTCCGGGTGCGGTAAAACCACGGTTTTACGGTTAATCGCCGGGCTTGAGGATGCGGATGAAGGCACCATTATGCTCGGCGACCAGGATATCACCCATATTCCTGCCGAACAGCGCCATATCAACACGGTTTTCCAGAGCTACGCTCTGTTTCCGCACATGACGGTCTTTGAAAACGTTGCGTTCGGGCTGCGTATGCAGAAAACCCCGGAAAATGAAATTACACAGCGTGTGGAAGAAGCACTGAAAATGGTGCAGCTGGCGGATTTTGCCGGGCGCAAACCGGGCCACCTTTCCGGCGGACAGCAGCAGCGTGTTGCCATTGCCCGTGCGGTGGTGAATAAGCCGGAAGTGCTGCTGCTGGATGAATCCCTCTCCGCGCTCGATTACAAGCTGCGCAAACAGATGCAGAGTGAACTGAAAGCTCTTCAGCGTCAGCTGGGGATCACCTTTGTGTTTGTCACCCACGACCAGGAAGAGGCGCTGACCATGTCTGATCGTATCGTTGTGATGCGTGACGGCAGGATTGAGCAGGACGGTACCCCGCGTGAAATCTACGAGGAGCCGAAAAACCTGTTTGTGGCGCAGTTTATCGGTGAGATCAATATCTTTGATGCGGATGTTCTGCACCGAATCGATGAACAGCGGATCCGCGCAAATGTTGAAGGGCACGAGTGTGATATTTACACCACACTGGATGTCACGCCGGGGCAGAGAGTCCATGTGCTGCTGCGTCCGGAAGATCTGCGCGTTGAAGAGATCCATGATAATGAGCCGATTGCCGGGCTTATCGGTTATGTCCGTGAGCGCAACTATAAAGGCATGACGCTGGACTCCGAAGTGGAGATGGAAAACGGCAAACGGGTGATGGTCAGTGAGTTCTTTAATGAGGATGATCCGGATGTGGATCACTCACTGAATCAGAAAATTGCCGTGACATGGGTTGAAAGCTGGGAGGTGGTGCTGGGCGATGAAAATGACACGTAAACCATTCCAGACTATCGTGATCACGGGGATTGTCGCCTGGTTACTGCTGTTTGTTTTCCTGCCCAATCTGATGATCATCGGCACCAGTTTCCTGACACGCAATGACGCGAATCTGGTCGATATGGTCTTTACCCTCGACAATTACCGCCGCTTATTTGACCCGATGTATGCACAGGTGATGCTGCACTCGTTTAATATGGCGGTGATTGCCACGGTTTGCTGCCTGCTGATCGGCTATCCGTTTGCGGCGTTTATTGCAAGGATGCCGCAGAAGTATCGTCCGCTGATGTTATTCCTGCTGATAGTCCCGTTCTGGACAAACTCTCTTATCCGTATTTACGGGCTGAAAATTTTCCTCAGTACACGCGGCTATCTGAATGAGTTTTTATTATGGACAGGACTTATCGATAAACCCTTTAAGCTGATGTATACCTCTGAAGCAGTGGTGCTCGGGCTTATCTATATTTTGCTGCCGTTTATGGTGATGCCGCTTTATTCCGCGATTGAAAAGCTCGATAAATCCTTACTGGAGGCGGCACGCGATCTGGGGGCGAATAAAGTTCAGACCTTCTTCCGCATTATTCTGCCGCTGACCATGCCGGGCATTATCGCCGGTTGTCTGCTGGTGCTGCTGCCGGCGATGGGGCTGTTCTATGTGGCGGATCTGATGGGAGGGGCGAAAAACCTGCTGATTGGTAACGTGATAAAAAGTCAGTTCCTGAACATCCGTGACTGGCCGTTTGGTGCGGCAACCAGTATCTTCCTGACCGCAGCAATGGGGCTGCTGCTGTATGTTTATTACCGTGCGGCGAAAATGTTGAATAAGAACGGTGAACTGGAATGATAGGACGCCTGTTACGCGGTGGTTTTATGACCATCATCTATGCTTATTTATACATCCCGATCGTTATCCTGATTGTGAACTCCTTTAACTCATCCCGTTTCGGGATCAACTGGCAGGGATTCACGACTGACTGGTACAGCACGCTGATCAATAATGACAGCCTGCTGCAGGCGGCAGGTCATTCACTGACGATGGCAATTCTGTCTGCCACATTCGCCACGGTTATCGGTTCACTGACAGCGGTGGCACTGTACCGCTACCGGTTCAAAGGAAAACCCTTTGTCGGCGGTATGCTGTTTGTGGTGATGATGTCGCCGGATATCGTGATGGCAATTTCCCTGCTGGTACTGTTTATGATCCTCGGGGTGTCGCTCGGTTTCTGGTCATTACTGTTCTCGCACATTACCTTCTGCCTGCCGTTTGTCGTGGTCACGGTCTATTCGCGGCTGAAAGATTTTGACGTAAAAATGCTGGAAGCGGCACGGGATCTGGGTGCCGGAGAATTCACCATTCTGCGCAAGATTATTCTGCCGCTGGCGTTACCGGCGGTGATTGCGGGCTGGCTGCTGAGCTTTACCCTGTCGATGGATGACGTGGTGGTTTCCTCATTTGTTACCGGGCCGGGCTATGAAATTTTGCCGCTGAAAATCTACTCAATGGTAAAAGTCGGGGTTTCGCCGGAAGTGAATGCGCTGGCCACGATTTTAATGGCACTTTCGCTGTTTATGGTCATCATCAGTCAGCTTGTGCTGCGTGACCGCTCACACAAACAGCAGTAACGGTTCTGTTACCGGCGCGGTCTTCAGCGGATCCGCCGGTTTATTATGTGAATAATCCCGCATTGCAGCAGAATTTTCAATTCTGTTACCGTTTTATGACGTAATCGTTGCTTTACCCCCCGCTTTTCCGCTTTTATAATTGCTCTGCTTAATTAACAAAGGGGGCGTTACCGCCTGTGATATTCACTGATTAACCCGGGTTGAGGGAAACACTGAAATGAAAAAGTGGTCCTTGCTGCTTGGTGCCGGTATTCTGGCAGCAGGCTTGAGTTCAGCATCAGCAGATGACAGTAAAACACTCTATTTCTATAACTGGACGGAATATGTTCCGCCGGGGTTATTAGAGCAGTTTACCAAAGAGACCGGAATCAAGGTGATTTACTCCACCTATGAATCCAACGAAAGCATGTACACCAAACTGAAGACTTACAAAGACGGGGCTTATGACCTGGTGGTGCCTTCAACCTATTTTGTCGCCAAAATGCGTCATGAAGGAATGCTGCAGAAGATCGATAAATCAAAGCTGAGTCACTTTGATAACCTGGATCCGAATCTGCTGCACAAACCGTTTGATCCGGAAAACGATTACTCGATCCCCTATATCTGGGGGGCGACTGCTATCGGGATTAACGGTGATGAGGTAGACCCGTCATCTGTGACTTCCTGGGCGGATCTGTGGAAGCCTGAGTACAAAAACAGTCTGCTGATGACCGATGATGCCCGCGAAGTATTCCAGATTGCCCTGAGCAAACTGGGTTATTCCGCAAATACCACTAATCCGGCAGAAATTGAGCAGGCTTATAAAGAGCTGCAAAAATTGCGACCGAATATTTTAGCGTTTAACTCCGATAACCCGGCAAACCCGTTTATGGAAGGGGAAGTCAATGTCGGGATGATCTGGAACGGCTCTGCTTATGTGGCACGTCAGTCCGGCCTGAATATTGATGTTGTCTGGCCTGAGGAGGGGGGGATCTTCTGGATGGACAGCCTGGCTATTCCGGCTAACGCTAAAAATCCGGAAGGCGCACATAAGCTGATTGATTTCCTGCTGCGTCCGGAAATTGCGGCACAGGTCGCACAGACTATCGGGTATCCGACCCCGAATCTGGCGGCGAAAAAACGGCTCCCGGCAGAGATTGTCAATGACAAATCACTTTATCCGGATGAGGAAACCATCCGTAAAGGGCAATGGCAGGATGATGTGGGTGACACCAGTGTACTCTATGAAAACTATTATCAGAAGCTGAAAGCCGGCCGTTGATTTCACTCTCCGTTTGAAAAAGCACCCCTGAGGTGCTTTTTTTATGTCTGTAATAAAGTGACATAACCTGAATAATTTCATTGCAAATAATATATAAGCAGGTGAGCAGAAATATTTTTAATTATTAAACAGAAGCTGAATCAATAATCTGTTTTATAAAAAAACGGTAAATGATACCAGTCACAAGGTGAATTTAATGCTGTCTCAGAGGGTTGTTTTATATCAATAATCATCTAATTTATTGATATATAATAGATAATTATACGTATTCCGGCGTAAATGAAAAGTGATATGCAAAGCGATAAATAAAAAATTACAAATACAACAAGTAAGTTACAAAAAAATACAATTAGACTGCAATATCATGCTGGATATCTTTTTTTGTTAAGAATAAAAACTTGAAATTAAAGTGAAATATTCATAATGCAGCATTAAACACTCACTCACTGTGAATGTCAGATTTTAATATTTTTTTCTCGGGGCAGCATAACACGTGTCTATCTAAAAATAATTAGATGATTATAATTACGAAAGTGACACAAGTAGTGTGTAAATAGGTAACTATATATACCATTATTTGTTACTGGTTTTTTCAATCAACTCATCCTGCGGATAGCTTACCAGCTGGTTTTTGAGCTTTTTCTAACCGTTGTGTTGTTTTTTTAGACGGTGAAGTGATTGAAATGTGACCGTTGCCACTTAATTGATGTAAAGCGATGAAAAATATTTTGTTACGTGTGATCTATTTCACTTTTTATGTAGTCAGATCAAAGAATCATGGTTAGTGGATGGATTAGGATATAATCAGACATCCTGATTTACATTCTCTCATTATTTCGGCTGATGCTACGGATAGCATAAAAAAAGCAGGGCGACGAATTAATCGCAAAATGACTAAGTGATATTACTGAAAATATAACTTATCTTTATGTGACTAGTTAGTAATCCCGGTCTTATTTTGCTTAGGGAATAGTCTTAAATACGCAGAGTGATTTTAAATTTTGATATCGTGATAAAGATTCTCACGTTTTTCTGTGGCGCTTAATTTTTTAATTGGTTAAATAGATAAACCTGGTTGGTTAAGCACTTCATCAAAATTCAGATAAATCTGTTTATATCTGACAGATATAATTAAATTTCTTTGAAGTGTGATATCGATATTGAACTGAATTTAAATATTACGCCATAATTAAAACGAAATTATTCATCATTTTAGTATTTCGCGAGAAATACTTTGTTCTTATTTAAAGTTTTTATACATAAAAAATATAGCTTTTAAGTAAACCTACTTAATTGAATTCACGACTTATAGAGAAAATAGGTAGACATTATGGAAACTTCCGACTTTTATGCAGTCTTAGGCCACAGAATCCAATCAAGACGTAAAGAACTCGGGATTGTTACGGTTAAATTAGCGCAAAAACTGAATATCAGTCAGCAACAGTTTAACCGTTATGAGCGCGGTGTCAGTAAAATCAGTCTGCATCATCTTATTGAATTATCTGAATTATTAGATGCGCCGGTCGAATGGTTCCTCAGCGGCAGAGCTGAAGCATCAGAACATCCGCATGAGCCGCATATTCAGATGCGTTCAAATCAGTTCAGAGCAGAAACGGTATTACTGAACGGTAAACAATTTATTTAAATCAGGATATTGTTTCTGCTGTTATCAATTTTGATACAACAGGCATTATCAGCTAAACGCAGTAAGCCAGTCATCTTTTTTATTATTCTGGTCAAAATCAGCGGAAAGTACATCCGGTGCTAATCCCAGCTGTTTTTGATTTGCCATTTTAAGAAGATATTGTTGGTAAAAGGCATGATAGTTAACAATGTCACCGCCAACCTGGCTTACTGATTTGCATATTTCCGTATCAGAATATTCCGGATTTTTTGTTAATTTATTTTCAACGGTAATTAATAACGTTATTTTTTCTTTTATATTATTACCGGTATTATATCCATCTGTTCCCACTAACTTGAGCCCGTGATAAATATCTTCCTTTTTATTGAAATTACTGATAAGCCAGTCATGCAATCGTTTGGCTTTTTCATGATTTTCGCCGGTCTGAATATCCGGCTTTCCGGTGATACTGTCTATTTTCATATTTATTATCCTTTTTTGTATAATGATAAATAGCTGCCGGAGATACCCGCCGGGCTGTCCGGAACAATACAGCTATTTATTTGTGTGACTTTTTCACGGGCAAACGTTTCCGGTGTCAGAAAAAGTAATTTTTTCCCGGTACGTAATATGATGTTACGGCTGAAATGAAAAGATACCGGTACAGTGAAATCCGGATACTCCGTCATTCCCTTTTTAAGTTCAGCCGGCAGAATTAATTCACATTCACACTCCGCAGCAAACTGTTCAGCCAGTTGGTGAATCAGCTGAAAACGTATTCCGGTATCATCAAAAAATGCGGTCAGTTCTTTTTCCAGGTCGTCAATTGCCACGGTGAGGTTCTGATGGATCACCGATTTATACTCATTTATCACCCGTACCATTTCAGGCAGAGCCTGTGTCAGCCCCTGCTGAAAACCGGCATCAAAGCCTGTTTTGCGATGCTGTTCTGCTTTGTTTTCAGCCTGTTTTATCAGGCGGGCAGCATGATGGTTTGCCTGCCTGGTCAGATTACTGAGACGGCAAAGTGCAGAGACGTGGCGGCGTTTAATCAGTACGCCGTGTTTAACATGTAACAGCAGAGGATCAGGCAGTGAACGGCACATAATGTAATACCAGAGGTAAAAGGGAATCGGGCAGGTGCGGCAGACGGATTTCTGCCGGTGACAGGGACGCATCCGTCATCAGCTGAAAGCGGGCCGCCAGCGCGGGGGAAAAACCGGATAATAATTGCGTCATGGCAACCTGGCCGGGCAGTACCGCCGGGATATCTGGCTGTGCCTGAGCTTGCGGCCATGCCGGTAGCGGTAGTGCCGGGATCAGGGATAAAAATGCCTGTTGTGACAGATCCGGTACAACGCCACCCGGAAGGTCATAAGCGTGACGGATAAAGCTGTCAAGGAAGTGACAGACTACCGGCAGTTGGCTCCAGTGACGCAGCAGCGGGATTGTCAGCGGAGAAAAGAGATCAAAATCCCGCTCACACGGCAGCCGGTAGTGATCAATAATGGCCGCATTATACATTCTGCGGTATGACACTGATTGTGCTGCCGGCGACAACCCGGCAAATAAGCGGCTGCTGTGCAGATAATCCGCAGGCTGGTACATTACCCGGGCGACGGCACCTTGTATATCAAACCGGTTATTCATGGCGTTTTGACCTTCTTCCGCATCAGAAATGCCCGTAATTGCACGCGCCGGACATAACCGGCCGCAGCCAGTATTAAACCGGCGGGAAACAGCAGAAAAAACGGGGACAGACCTGTGTTTTCCGGTTGCGGCGGCAGGTCAATAACCGGTTTTCCGGGATACAGGAGTACCGAAACAGTTTCTTCCGTCAGTCCGTTAAAGGCGTTCATCACAAATGTCTGAATATCCTGAGTGAACTGTGTTTCATCCTCAATCCCGGAGTGGTAAATCAGCACCGAGGCGCGGGGTGTTTCCGGCTGTTTACGGGGGCTTCCCGGCCCGGACAGCGGATAACTGAGATGAACACGGGCCCCGGTAACCGCATCAAATGACAGCAGCGACTGCTCCAGCCGCTGTTCAATGGCCGAAATCAGACGGGCTTTTTCTGATTGCGGAGACGCAATCAGTGAATCTGACGGGAAGATCCCGGCTATCTCAATTCGTTCATCAGTCGGCAAATGGTATTCCTGCAAAATATGAATGGCGTGACGGCTCTGCTCTTCCGGCACGGAAATGGCAAACAAACCTTTTCCCTGCGGCGTTTTCACTGCCTGAATCTGATGTTTATGCAGCGCGGCCAGCACTTCATTAGACTGACGCTGATTCAGTGATGACAGAATCGTTCCTTCTTTGCAGCCGCTGAGCAGCAGGCTTATCCCGCCTATCAGTAATATAAACAGTATATTGCGCATCACTGACCCTTAATCACCGTATCGGCGGCATTCAGGGTCAGATGCAGCATACGGGAATAAAAGCTGATCTCCGTATGCCATTTGGCCATCACGGCCTGGTTTTCCAGCATCATCATGACATCACTGGTCTCTGTGGCGGCGTTCTCCGTGCTCAGTGCCTGTGTTTTCCGGCGCAGGTCTTTTTTTGCGGTTCCCGGTAATATCAAATTCTGATGAGCTGACTGCTCGCGGCCATTGAGATCAGCCAGTAATTCAGTGATCCCGGTGATCGTTGTGACAGGTAAAGTCCGGTTAAATGATGACATCATAAAATCCTTTTTATGGTGAATGACAGGCGGCTGACCTGTCATTTTTACGTCATAAATCAGCGCATATTGCCGATCGGTGTTGAGAGGTTTTCTTTATGCTGGCGGATCATTGCTGAAAGTACCGAGCACTTAATATTCAGTGATGATGAACAGGCCTGTAACATCGCCATATCGTAGGCATTGGCGGTATCTTTATCGTGTGACTGTAAATTATCCATCAGCTTATTCAGTTTTTCATTGTCTTTCTGAATCGGTGATTTGAATTGCTTCGTCAGAGAGCTAAATGTTATAGCATTACTTTTCTTTGCTACATCAGCCATAAATATCCTTATTTATTATCAGAGAGAAATTTTGTGTGGTTATCAGACAGGTGAATATAATTTACTGAGCTATATACTCCCGGATGAATGTCCCGGGGTATGCTTTCCCTGTACTGTACCAGTGTATTTCCGGGGGCTGAGAATATCGTGGTATTGATATCCTTAATAATCGTATCTGTTTCTTTGTTTCTCCTTTTATCTGCATAAATAAAAATGATATTCTCCGATTTTTTTACAGAATACCGGATTAAGTGCTGACTGAACCGGTCATTTATTAATTTAACAATATCACTGAATGATAATGTTCTGATGGTTATATCCTCCCTGAACTTATCAGGGATAGCAGCTATTTTGGGGTTAACTTTTTTAGTTTCGTTATATATATAAATAATTTCTTTTCTTTTGTTAAGGTCAGGCATGATGATAATATCATTTTTATCTATCTTTATGTCTGTTTTGTTAACTGAATAAATAGTATAGCCCGGAAGAACATTTTTTATCTTACTGATACCGTTTTCATCTGATGAGAATAAAAGAATATTATTATTTTTTATAATATATTCATTATTATTCATATGGCCATGTATAATATCTTCATGATTTATCGTATGACTGTTTTTATCTGTATCATTTTTGTTGTGCCAGGATATGAAGCCCGCTGTCAGTATGACCGATAATATCAAAGCAGAATAAAAAAAAGAACGCCGGGAAAGACTGCAGCAGCCTGTTGTTTCTTTTACTGACAGTATGTTCCCGTTCCACGTGTCATGCTGTTCTTTTATAGCGAAAAAAGGTATTCCCTGATAATAAAACGGCGCGTTATAACAGATATCCATCGTGATAACGTCGTTACTGTGTTTGATGCAGGAAACACAATAATAGTTCTCATATAATTCGATTTCGATACAGCACAGTGATGAATCCGGAACAGGGACAGGTAATGGTATCTGTACCTCATTATATTCAATGGTATCATTATTATTAATATGATATTTACCGGAAGGAAATGTTATTTCTTTTCCGGATGAATCTCCCATTGTCATTATGTTATATAATTTTTCCATTAATTATTCCAGGTGATGGATTCGTATATTCTATAGCTTTATATTATTTTGATAACCTTTTTTTTAAATAGTAGTGAGTTTTATAAAAAAATGGTAGTAAAAAATAGTGTTATATTTTAAATTCACTGATAAATTTTAGTTTGTTCAATGATTGTTTAACGTTATACACGTATCTGTTATATATTCGGATGAAAAGGATGATGTGAAATCATATGGAAAAGATGAGTCGGATATATATTTATAATGATATATATAATACAGATGGATGCAGAAAAAGTGAACGGATTGATTGCTGTTTTCCGCTGTCAAAATGTATAAAACTATTAGCTTTTATAGACTGTCATTATCATTTAACACAAAAATATAATGATGAAATTACTGATAATACAATCGGTCAGAATGATGAAGTGATTTTTTCTGTTCAGGGTGAGGCCGATAATCCGGAATACCGGGTTGTCTGTGAGATGCTGAATGAAAACAGCGAGATAAAAACATTTTTGAATTCACTGCGTCATTCCGAGCATTACTGGCTGGTAAAGCATCTGATCAGTGCGGCGGATTGTAAAAATAACAATATCCGTGATATCAGTCAGCGTTACGGGTTATCCGGCACTCACTTCAGGCGCCTGTGCCAGCGTTATATCGGTAATCAGAGCAAATACCAGCTGCGGCACTGGCGCGGTGTGGCATCGGTGCTGGATATCCTGGTAAAAGAACATTCGCTGACCCGGATCGCGGCAGATAACGGCTATTGCTCTGCATCGCATTTCTCAAATGAAATCAAAATATTATTTGGTATGTCTCCCCGGAAAATAAGGAATTTAAATCATGCGGTTAAAAAATAGCACCGGGGGACTGTTCTGCCTTTTTTTCTGCCTGTTTTCTCTGCCGGCCATGGCGGAACAAACACTGTTATACGAAAAAAAACCGCCGCGTCAGGAGCAGTATGTGGCGAAAGAAACACGGCTGGATTATTTTTTTGATGCGCTGGCAGGAAAGCTGGATGTCATGATGATTTCGTCTGATGCGGTGAAAAAGAAGAAGATCTCCGGCACTTTTGATTTATCCGACCCGCAGGCCGCATTGTCACAGATGCTGAAAACGATGGCTCTGGTGTCATACCGGGAAAACCGGACTCTCTATATTTACAGCAGCAATGAGATTGAATCTTCCATGTTGACGCTGAATACCATTACCCGCAATGAACTGACAGCTTTTCTGAAACAAACCGGGTTGTTTGACGCGCAATATCCGCTGACATCCGATCGTCAGCAGCGGATTTTATATGTCACCGCGCCTCCGCGATACCTGGCACTTATCCGTTCTGCGGTGGATGCACTCGAAGCGCAGTACAGTGTGCAGGAACAGGGTATTTCTCCGGAAGATGAGCATATTCAGCTGGTTAAGCTGGAAAACAGTTTTGTACAGGACAGGGAAATAACGTCGCGGGGGAAAAGTCTGGTATTGCCGGGTGTGGCATCTGCATTACGGGAATTACTGGATTCCGGATCCGCAGCCAAAACCGGTCTGATGCCGCAGGATACGGAACAGGAAGAGGCTCTGCCTGCCGAAACCGTCTGGCTGGGCGGGGAGCGGGTGCGGATTGTGCCGTTGCAGGGGGAAAACAGCCTGCTGTTAAAAGGGAACCGCAATGCCCTGCATTTAATCAATCAGCTGATAAAACAACTGGATGTCACGAAGCCGCAGATTGAATTATCACTGTGGATTATTGATGTGTCAAAAAATGAGGCTGATCAGCTGGGTATCAACTGGCAGGCGGATTACGGCACGGGAAACATGAAAGTGGCCTTTAATCTCAGTGAGCTTAATCAGTTCACTGGTTTTTCATTTTTCAGCAAAATCAGAGCATTATCTGCGAAAGGGCAGGCCAATATGGTGTCCCGGCCGATTATCCTGACCCAAGATAACACACCGGCGATTTTTGACAATAACACCACGTTTTACAGTAAGTTACAGGGGGAACGCACATCATCTCTGGAAAGCATCACCTACGGCACAAAAGTGAATGTGACGCCGCGGATTGCCAATCAGCGGAAATCCGTGGAGATGATTATCGAGCTTGAAGACGGCGCACAGAAAAAGGATGCTGACGGAACAGGCGGAGAAGATGCTTTGCCGGTGATTAATCGTACCAATATCAGCACGATAGCCAGAGTCGCACAGGGCAATACCCTGCTGATTGGCGGCTACACGCGGGAAAATAGCCATCGCCATAATGACAAAATTCCGCTGCTGGGTGATATCCCGCTGGCAGGCCGGTTGTTTCAGTTTGAATCAGTGAAGACAGAAAAAATGGTCCGGCTTTTTTTATTGCAGCCCCGTATTCTGCAACAGGATTTTTTCAGCGATACAGAAATTACCGGGCATATTCCGTTTAATAATGAGAATAAACAAGGTATTAAGATGATGCAGAAACTGAAGCAGGGCTATTGATATGATCAATAGCTTACCCGGCGCAGCGGCGTTCCGTCCGTCGGCGGCACCACAAAAACAGGCGGGTGATGTGGCGGCGGAGCAGCGCCCGGCAGAAAACCAGACGGAAAATCACGCCGAGCAGCTGATGGATATGATGGATGATATGGCGATGGTGCTGTCACAGTTTAACCGGCGGCAGTACGGAAAAGATGAAAATATCAGTCAGTTACCGGCATCAGAGCAGAAGAGCAGTACGGAGGGCGCAGAGACAAAACTGGATCGGGTCGTGAAGTGGTTTGCGGCTTGCGGACGTTCTGTCCGTGAGTTTCTCGATTATGTGCGCAACCTGTTTCCGGATCCCAGTGATTATGTCATGGCGCTGCGTTCCCTGTTGCGCAAGCTGCCGTTTTCGGCGGAAGAAGCCGCTGAGATTGATGCGGAAATTGAGCAGTTACTTTACGGTGAGTTTGCGCAGGAAACACGGGCCGGAATCAATATCGCGCTGAAAATCCGCCTGCATGCACCGGTGACACAACTGGATTGCGCGCAGCTGAGAATGGTATACCGCAGTTACATCAGCTGGAAATTCGATATTTTGTATCTGTGGAAAGTGTGGCTGGAACAGTACCGGAAAAGCCGGGTCAGAAGCCTGCTGAATTATGTCCGCGACTCGCTGGTGTGTGATATGGCGGCCGCGTTGCCCAGTTGCAGCCATCACAGTGAATTCGGGGAACTGACCACCCGTCTGCATACCCTGAATCAGCTTATTTCCCTGAATGATATGTTTCATCAGAAAATTTCTTCTCTGAAGTGTACAGAGCCGGTACTGGCGGATGAGCCCCGGCTGAACCAGTTACTGATTTCCGGGCTCGGTGACGCGGAGGCATTTCAGACGGAAACAGAATCGTTGCTGGCGGCGGCAGAAGATGACAAAAACAGGCCGCTTATTTTACAGCGCCTGATTGTGATTTTTGGTGAGATACCGGATGTCCTTTTTCTGCAGGAAGCAGGGAAAGAGCAGGTGGTTTCTTTTCTGAAAGCCCTTATGAGCAGAACTATTAATATCTTATAACTTTCACCGGCAATGGATTGCTATGCTGACAACTTTTATCAATGCAGTGAAAAGCAGGCCGGAGATCGCGGTATTGCTGATTATGGTCATGGTGATTGCCATGCTGATCATTCCGCTGCCGAAAATGCTGGTCGATTTTCTCATCGGGCTGAACATCGTGATTTCTATCCTGATGTTACTGCTCTCTTTTTATATCACCCGGATTCTGGGATTTACCTCTTTTCCGGCACTTTTGCTGATCACCACCCTGTTCCGGCTGGCATTATCTATCAGCACCAGCCGCCTGATCCTGCTGGATGCGGATGCCGGAGATATTATTCAGTCATTTGGTGAATTTGTTATCGGCGAAAATATTGTGGTGGGTTTTGTTATCTTCGCCATTGTCACGGTGGTGCAGTTTATTGTTATCACCAAGGGTTCGGAGCGGGTGGCGGAAGTGGCGGCGCGTTTCTCCCTTGATGGTATGCCCGGCAAGCAGATGAGTATTGATGCCGATCTGAAATCCGGCCTGATTGATAACGAAGAAGTGCGTAAACGCCGTAAAGAGCTGGAGCAGGAGAGCCAGATGTACGGCGCGTTTGACGGTGCGATGAAGTTTATTAAAGGGGATGCGATCGCCGGTATTGTCATCATTTTTGTGAATTTTGCCGGCGGAATCGGTATCGGTGTGGCGCAAATGTCGATGCCGTTCAGCGAGGCGCTCAGCACTTACACGCTGCTGACTATCGGGGATGGCCTGGTGGCGCAGATCCCGGCACTGCTGATTGCTATCAGCGCAGGGTTTATTGTCACCCGGGTCAGCGGTACCAATCAGAATTTAGGGGCCAATATTGTCAGGGAGTTGTTTTCCCATGATTTTACCCTGATAGTCACCGCAATACTGGCGCTGTGTATGGGGATGCTGCCGGGGTTTCCGGCGGGTATTTTCGGCCTGCTGGCGGCCGGACTGATGCTGTTTTATGGTATGCGCCTCAGACAAAATAAGCCGAAGCAGGCATCTGATCCGGCAAAAAACCGCTCTGACAGCGGTTCTCCGGCCGCAATATCTGCATCATCTGCGGGGGATTTTGCGCCACGCGGACTGACGGCGGAAAATAACGAAGCCATTCCGCTTATTATCACACTTCATCACCGTTATCAGGCGCTGTTTGAAAAACAAAACATGACAGCCTGGCTGCAGGAGGAATTTGCCTTCCGCTACGGTTTCTTTTTACCCGCTGTCATTATCAATTACAGCCGCGAAATACCGGAACATAAAGCGGTGGTGTTAATCAATGAGATTCAGTCCGGGGTCATTTACAGCTATCCGGATCGCTGCCGGATCATTGAAATCAATGATGCCCTTGATGCACTGAATATTGAATCTGAGAGTATTGATCAGGAAAGCGGGGAGAAAACGATCTGGACGGATAAAAAACACGGGGAAGCCTGCCGGGCCGCAGGCATGGAGACAGAACACGGTATTACGGTATTTTTCAGCGAATTCAGCCGGATAATGACACAGAATATTCAGGAACTCCTGGGTATTCAGGAAACCAAAACACTGCTGGATAATGTGGAGAATAAATATCCGGAACTGCTGAAAGAGTGTTACCGCTATTTGTCTGTCCAGCGTGTTGCTGATGTCTTTCAGCGGCTTATTGCCGAGCAGATATCTGTCCGTAATATCAAAATCATTCTCGGCGCGCTGGTGCAGTGGGGGCAGAAAGAAAAAGATCCGCTGGTACTGGTTGAGCATGTCCGCAGCCAGCTTGCCCGTTATATTTCAGCACATTTTGCCTGTAATCAGGTATTGCAGGCGGTCGTGTTGTCAAACCCTCTGGAAGAGATGATACGTCAGGGGATCCGCCAGTCAGCGGGCGGCACATTTATTAATCTCGAACCGGCACAGCTGGATCATTTTTATGATGCGCTGGCGCTGGTGATGATACCGCTGCGCCACCGGCGGGATATCGTGTTACTGACGGCAATGGATGTCCGTCGTTTTGTCCGG
The DNA here is from genome assembly GCF_000633515.1 of Morganella morganii H1r. GTDB lineage: Bacteria > Pseudomonadota > Gammaproteobacteria > Enterobacterales > Enterobacteriaceae > Morganella > Morganella morganii_B. The sequence continues at coordinate 176,495 of NZ_AYMP01000010.1, forward strand.
AAACTGACCGAAATGCACTATCCGGGAATGGCGGTACTGTCATTCTCTGAAATTGTGCCGTCGGCGCAGGTGTCGGTTATTGATTCTGTTTAATGTCATAAAAAGGAAGCTGAAGATGGATCTTGCAACACTGGTAACAGAAGGAATGAAACTGATCGGACGCGGGGATTTGGTGCCGGAAGGCAGTTCTCTCGATAATCACTCAACAATCTCATTATCACTGGGTGAACAGCAGGTGATCCATATTGCGGTAGCGGATGAATCTCCGGTTATCTGGGCGCCGCTGCCTGCGGATTTACCGGCATTATTGCCGGAGGTAAAAGGCGGATTGCTGGATATTCTGACAGAACAACCGGCAGCACTGTTTTATCCCGGCTTACCGGCACTGCGCCAGACGGATAACGGCGCTGAGCTGGTCGGGTGCTTCAGTCACAGTGCCGTGAGTGATACGGAATCTTTTGTACAGGCGCTTGATCAGTTTGTCCGTCTCAGTCAGCAGTGTTACACGCTGATCCTCAGAGGCTGATCATGCTGGATGCACTGCTCAGTCAGCGGGCATTTCCGGTGCATATCCGCGGGTATTACCTGGAAGCACCGCTGCCGGATGTTTTTATCGGGGAAATTTGCCTGTTATGGCAGGATGTTACCTGTTGCGTCCTGCTCGGCCGGGCTCAGGTGGTGGGGTTTAATGAACACAATACCCTGCTGAGCCTTATCGGACAGGCTGCGGGACTGACGCTGTCAACGGTTATTGCGCCGACCGGTCGTGCGGTGACGCTGACATTCACACCGCAGATCCCGGGCTCGGTGATTGATCCGTCCGGTAATACGCTGGCCCGTCTGAGTGAGATAACAGAGCCGGATAACCGGGCGATCACCCGCCCTGTCTGCGGAGAGGCGCCGGATGTACTCTCCCGGCAGCGTATCACGGAAATTCTGCCGACCGGTGTGAAAGCCATTGATGCCCTGCTGACCTGCGGAAAAGGTCAGCGGCTGGGTATTTTTGCCGGAGCGGGCTGTGGTAAAACGGTGCTGATGAATATGCTGATTGCGCATGCGCAGGCGGATATTTTTGTGATAGCGCTGATTGGTGAGCGCGGCCGGGAAGTGACGGAACTGATTGATGAACTGCGCAACAGCCCGCAGGCCGCTAAGTGTATCCTGGTCTGCTCCACCTCTGATAAACCGGCGGTTGATCGCTGTAATGCGGCACTGGTGGCAACGTCACTGGCGGAATATTACCGTGATGAAAGGAAAGAGGTGGTGCTGTTTGTTGACTCTCTGACCCGCTACGGGCGGGCGCTGAGGGATGTGGCGCTCAGTGCCGGGGAAGTTCCTGTCCGGCTGGGGTATCCGGCATCGGTATTTGAGCAGTTACCGGCACTGCTGGAGCGCCCCGGAGCCACAAAAAGCGGGGTGATTACGGCTTTTTATACGGTGCTGCTTGACAGTGAAAATGAGCCGGACGGCTTCGGTGATGAAGTCCGTTCCATTCTCGACGGGCATATTTATCTCTCCCGGCGGCTGGCGATGCAGAATCACTATCCGGCGATCGATATCCCGGCCAGTATCAGCCGTGTGATGTCACAGATTGTTTCACCGCAGCATCTGGCAGCCGCCGGGCGTTTCCGGACACGGCTGGCGAAACAGAATGAACTGAAACTGCTGGTGGAGCTCGGGGAATATAAACCCGGGCTGAATGCGGAGAGTGATAAAGCGGTTGAGCTGACGCTGCCGATGCGCCATTTTTTATGTCAGTCACCGGCGGAATCTGTTGCACCGGATGAGACAGGCAGGTTACTTGAACAGCTCACGCAATGAATTACAGCAACTGATCGCGCACTTCAGCCTGAAAGAGCGTTGTGTACAGGCAGCACTGGCACAACTGCATCAGCGCTACCGGCAGGAGCAGGAAAATAAAGAAAAACTGCTGTTGTTAATCAAAGGATTAGAGCAGCAAATTCATGAATTTGAGTGCAGCGGATTATTATCTTATATCGCGTTGAATGAACGCCGGCGTAAACAGGCAATATACCGTAAACAAATCCCGGATATCCGTATCCGGGTCGATGAATCATCCCTTTTGCTGGCACAAATCTCAGATGATATCGATGAGAGTAATAAAACGATAAACAATCTGAAGAAGAAAATTATTAAGTTTGAACAATACAGTGAGCAATAAATTAATATTATAAATATAAGCGGGAAGCCATGGTGAATATTGAATGTTATTACAGTGAGTCTGAATCCGGTTTTTGTGGGGAGATGGTTAATAAACAGGTGAACGATTTATTGTCAGTGATGATAAAAAGAAAAGAGAAAAGGTGGTGCGATAATGATATTACGGTAATCAGCCCATCCATTCAATATTATAATGATAAATATTATGATGGCAATATATTATATCTTCTTCCGAAGATAAAAAGCCGTGATTATCATTGTCGTGACAGGCATGATGTTATTCTGACTTTGATGTCATCAACGGAAACGATAAAAAATACAACCCGGCAGAATACTATTCCCGGATATATTTTATGTGAAAATCCGGCAGATGAACGCCCTGATGCGCATCCTGAGAATATGACTTCTGAAAGCATGGCAGCAGACAGGATAACGGTGGAACCCCTCCCGGAGGCAGAATACCCCCCGGAGACAGAAAACATGCCAACAGCCGATATGACGCCGATATTGCCGGAATTTCCGGTTTTACGGCCCTCCTGGGCCACACCGGAGAAAAAGAGTCTCACGTTACGGTATTATGAGCAGGAGAAGGGAGCGCAGGAAAAAACCGCTCAGGTTGTCTGCTATACCGGAAAAAATCAGGCTGTCTCTGAAAGCGGCAGACCTGATTATTATTGTTCTTATCATTTCAGACAGAAATATCAGTCGCCTGAACCGGGACTTATTTACCGGGAAAAACCGGGGCGGTTTAAACTGGAAATTGCGTCAGAACCGCTTAACCGTCGACTGAAAACGATAAACGCGATAAATGAAATTGATGGTGTTGATATAGTATAAACGGAAAAAAATAAATGTATTATGATGCATGCCAGGCAATGGATTATCTGAGTTGTTACCTTCCGGAAAAAAAAGAGATTAATGCGCGTGTCATTCATTGTCATCTGATTAATACACAGAATACATTGGATGTTTTAATTGATGTTAAATCATTTCTTCATTATCTGATCGGGGAAAATACCATTCCGTGGGAAATTATTCCGGAACATTATTTGTCTGAACTGATTAATGAACATAAAAAAGCGATCAGACTGCCTTTTTTCTCACCGGAATGTTATTTCCCTGAACTCAGTACCGTCATTCCTGCGTCGAATATTACACGCAGGCTTGCATTCAGCGGGGACGGCATTGATTTCTGTCTGATCGGGGCAAAAGGCCGGTTTGATATTACCGGCATGCCGCTGACAGCGGATTTTTCTGTTCCGGTGAATGCAGGTATTTATATCGGTTCAACCCCGGCATTTACCGGTGTGATTCAGCAAATCAATGAAGGCGATATCCTTTTCATTACACAAAACCAGCAATTTCTGAGAGCAGGAGGCTATTTTCAGATGACACTGAAACAGGAGCAGGACGAAACGGTTATCACTGAATGCGGGATTGTTCCGGAAGCGCCGGTAACCCCGCCGGAAGCCACCGTTTTTGATGGCCGGAGAGTGCCGGTTCAGGTGGATTTTCTGCGGTACCGCAGGGTATTTCCGTTATCGGAACTGATGGCATTACAACCGGGAGATAAACTGCCGCTGCCAGCGGCGGATAATCACCTGATCACACTGGAAATCAGCGGTCAGCGTTTTGCGCAGGGAGAACTGGTGCGTATCGGGGAACAATACGCTGTGGAAATTCATCATATTTTTCATAAGGGCGGATGATGACTGACAGTGCTGTTTCAATGATGCTGATGCTGGCCGCAGCATCCGTTCTGCCCTTTATCCTGGCGGCCGGAACCTGTTACCTCAAATTTTCCATTGTCTTTGTGATGGTGCGCAATGCCCTGGGGGTTCAGCAGGTGCCGTCAAATATGGTACTCAACGCGGTTGCGTTTATTCTGGCGATGGTGGTGATGTTCCCTCTGATCAGTAAAACCTATGCATATGTTGCTGAAAATCCGGTGGAATTATCCCGGCAGGAATCAGTATCGCGTTTTGCGGATGAAGGGTTGCAGGATTACCGGGATTATCTGTTCCGTTATGCGGATAAACCTCTGCTGTATTTTTTTGCGCAAACCGGCGTTGATGAGGATACCGACCCGGAACTGACTGATGCCCGTGATATCGCATTTTTCCCTTTGCTGGCGGCCTATGCGCTGGGGGAAATTAAATCCGCTTTTTTGATCAGCTTCTACCTCTATCTGCCGTTTATCGTGATCGATCTCGTGGTGTCCAGTGTTCTGCTGGCGCTGGGCATGATGATGATGAGCCCGGTGACGCTTTCGGTGCCGATCAAGCTGATCTTATTTATTGCCCTGGATGGCTGGTCGCTGTTATCCACCAGTCTGGTGTCTCAGTACCTCGACCTTATGGATATATAATATGGATGTTATTTATGCGGCAGATAAAGGGATTTATCTGGTGATTATGTTATCGCTGCTGCCGGTGAGTGTGGCCACCGTGGTCGGGCTGACTGTCGGTCTTCTGCAGACAGTCACACAGATCCAGGAGCAGACATTGCCTTTCGGGCTGAAGCTGATTGCTGTGTTTGTCTGTATCTTAATGCAGCTGACCTGGCTGGGGGATTCAATGCTCAGTTATGCCCGCGAAATGTTCTCACTGGCGCTCAGCGCAACGGCGGCAGGTTAATCCCCGGTGCCGTTATTCTCCTGGGCTCATGATCTGTTTCAGGGCGCGCTGCTCAGCAGTGTGCGGTTATTTACGGCGTTCGCTTTTCTGCCGTTTCTGAATGATAAATTTATCCTCAGCCGCACTACGCGGGGCATTATCGTTTTTCTCACGGCACTTTGCCTCAGCGGAAATGGGAACGGCCCGGCGGCCGAATTTTCGGTGGTCAGCATACTGAGTGAAATTATTACCGGCACGGTGATGGGGCTGGTTTACAGTACACCGTTTTTTATTTTTGCCGCCTTCGGTGAATATATTGATAACCAGCGTGGTGCGAATATCAGTGATACCGCTGACCCGACAACCGGCACGGACGCATCACCATTTTTCACTTTTATGAACCTGTTTTCGGTCTCTTTTTTTCTGCTCAATGACGGCCTGGTATTACTGATGACGTCTGTTCAGCACAGTTTCCGGTTGTTACCACCCGGTACATTACTGACGGGGATCCATTATGCGCCGCTGTTTGACTGGCTGGTAAACAGCCTGTCGCTCTCTTTGCTGTTTTGTATGCCGGTACTGATTATCTTATTTGTTTCTGAAGTCAGTCTGGGCATTCTGGCGTTATATAACTCCCAGCTCAATCCGTTTTCTTTGTCACTTTCAATAAAAAGTATTATCGCCTTTCTGCTGGCACTGCTGCTGTTTTGCAGCACAACGGTAACGGATGTCACGCTGCTGTTTGATACGTCCCCTGTGACGCAATTTCTGAGGGGAAACGATGGCTGAAAAAACGGAAAAACCCACCAGTAAAAAACTGAAGGACGAATCCAAAAAAGGGAATGCGTTCAAGTATAAAGAATTACTTTCCACAACCGGCTATGCGGCCGGTATCGCGTATCTGCTTTATGTCGCCGACTGGGCCGCATTCTCCCGTTTTTATCAGACGGTATTACGCAACGTGAATCATCTGTCTCTTTCTGTATACATACAGATGTTATCGGATATTCTTTTTCAGATGGTGTTACCGCTGATTATATTATGCGGAGTGAGTGTCAGCTTTGTCTCTCTGATGCAGACCCGCTTTGCCGTTGCCACCGAAGCGATTAAATTTGATTTAAAGAAAATTGATCCGATTGCCGGGTTTAAACGGATTTTCACCAAAAAATCGCTGAAAAACCTGGTCAAAGCACTGATCTCACTGATTGTGTATTTAGCGGCAGGCTATGTGTTTATATCACTGTATACCGGTGATATTTATCAGCTAATCCGGGCGCCTTTTTCTGAAGCCGGTAACGGTTTTTTGTATTTCACCGGCCGCTATATCTTTATTTTTATTCTGCTTCTTGTGCCATTGCTGGTGATTGATTACATCATTGAATATTTTTTCTTTTTTAATGACATGAAGATGGAAAAGCATGAAGTTAAACAGGAGCATAAAAACAGTGAAGGTAATCAGGAGATAAAATCTGCCCGTAAGCAGCAGCACCGGGAATTGCTGAATGCGGAAACCAAAGCACTGATAAAAAACTCGGATGTCGTGGTGGTTAATCCGACCCATATTGCTGTCGCTATCTACCTCGATCCGGAAAATGGCGTGATGCCGCTGATTACCGTGAAAGAGAAAGGGGCATATGCACTGGCGGTTCGCTGTTACGCCGAAAAACACAAGGTGCCGGTTGCCCGGGATATCCGCCTGGCGCGGACGTTATTCCGGAAATACCATGTCTTTGACACCATTATTGATGATGATCTGGATAAGTTTCTCGATCTCTTACTGTGGCTGAATGACGCAGAGCAGGCCGCACTCGCTGATACTGATCTGCACCAAATGCATCAGCAGGGTGACTGAGGCGCATTTTATGAAAGTGATTATCAGGACAATAAGATAGTATTGCCTGACTTGATAATCGGATATTATTAAGGAGTGTTGTTATGGATGACAATATTAATTCAGATATAAAATCGTTAGTAGAGCAAATTTTTTCTCATCTGGAAAACGGGACAGTATTAAAGATGTTTTCACCAGAGGAACCCCGTGATTTTAGTGGTGTATATTCATTAGCCTGTGATTATTACAGCAAAGGTTTAATAGATCAGGCCGAAAAAATTTTCCGGTCATTATGTTTATATGATTTTAATAATATTAATTATTTACTCGGTCTGGCAGCCGTAAAGCAGGTTCAGAAGCAATATCAGAAAGCTATCAATCTCTATTCACTGGCGGTCAGCCTGGATAAAAATAATGCATCGGTCTATTTTTATCTCGGGCAATGCTATCTTTTCTCCGGAGATCATAAAACCGCGTTTGAACATTTTCAATGTTGTCTTTCCATGAACTGTACTGAAAGTGAAAGAAAGTTTATATCCGGCTATATGGATAATTCAGAAGGTAAATAATGACTATTAGTATTATAAATGCAGGTATCAGGAGTGGTACGTCGTCGGATAGTGAACAAAATAATGCATTATCTGACGACTATCAGTCACTCAAAAAAATACATGAAGTATTATCCCGCCATGGTGAAATCAGCGGCAGAAAAAAACAACTTCATGTTGATTGGTTTAACAGAATAATAAACAGTAATATTGTTATACGGAAAATAAGAAATGAACCGGAAAAACACCGTGATTTTATCCTGATGTCAGAGAGTATCACCGGAATTCTCAATGGAGAAAATAACGGAAATACATGTCAGCTGTATATGAATACGGAGAGCGGGCATTTTTTTCCCCTTTATGCTGATCTGGAAAAAATATTCTCTGTTTTGAATGATAAAAAAACAACTGAAAATCAGGCATTGGATGAAATAAAGTGTTTTCAGAAAATCACTGCTGAACACCGCGGAATAAATGCTGAGACATCCGAAGGTAAGATACTGCTGAATACAATGCAGGACGTCAGCGGGGATATTGACGAATACATTATGAAGCGGGATATGATTTCATTTGGTTATTTTTCAGAAAGAATGAATGTTGCCTCTAAGTACAGCTATAATATTAATGTTAAGTATTACCGCGACGTCATGCAGAAATACACTAAATTCTATGAAGAATTAGCAAAAAAACTAAGTTCATATGGTGAATTTATGGATGGAACTGAGGATGACGGAAAAAAAGTCAGGATAAAACAGCACCGTTTCTATCAGGATCTCCAGGATATACTTTCTGGTTATTTTCCGGTTACCGGTAATATTGAAAATAATAAGGGAAAAAGTTGTTCATTGTATAAAGGTAAGTTTGAAATAATTATAGGTAAAGATAAAAATGATTGCAGTATCTATATAGATGATACATTGATTGATGCGGGTGTCAGTTATGATGATGCCTATAATAAAATGACGTTTTTTCTGTCATCCTATAAAAGAGCGGCAATAGGAACACAGATAATAAAAAAAATTAAAGCTGATGAAAATAAACAGACAGGTAAACCGGAAAAAATAACAGTAACGGCAGATGTTATTGTGCATCCCGGGGCATTAATGCGTTGGCTTGAGATAAGTTTTGATGATGATCATGTTTCTAAGATAAATAAATTTTCTGAAAAATCAATGTCTCTACTTGAAAACTTTGACGGTATTAACTGTTATGACATTAATAAAAATAATAAAGATGAAGAGAGCGAGATAACCCTGACATATACAAAGGCAATGAATAACAGCTACATGGCAAAAAATAAAGACCATGTTGATGCTATCCGGGTTGTCATTAACAACAAGCTTAATTCTTACAATACCATTATAGATGGTATTAAAAAAGAGTTGCAAATGACGCTGGATGAGTATTCTCAACGTTATAATACCATTAATAGTAATTACGATAATATGCTCAGAACGATCACGACGATGATTAATGAATTAGCTCAGGAACTAAAGGGCTTTTTGCGTTTTTAAGGGGGAAATAACATGGATGTTACAGCGATAAAATCAAATCATTCCGGCGTATCCGATGTTGATTCTGATATGGTTAAACCATCAGCAGATAAGCCGGTTGTGACTAAATATCAGGAAAAGCGTCACTCAGACACTTTAATTCGTGAATTGGGTGATCGGCATATCAGGCCAACACATAAAAAAATAAATCCGGTGCTGCACAGAGCATATCAGGCGAAAGTAGAACATGACGTTAAAAAAAATAAAACAGTATCGGAATCTCTGGCTTTTTTATCCGATGTTCTTTCAGGTGAAAAAAATGTCAGTATTGATACCCGTGAACACTTCAGCAAAAAAATACTGGATGGTATGTGGTCATCAGAGAAAGAGTATAATCTTGTCGGTATAATCAATGAATTTCCTCAGTCACTGAATCACTATATCGATAGTCTGGCAGATTACTATTTTAATCATTTATCTTCTTCTGAAGATAATGATGCAGCAGAAAAACTATTTAATGAAAAAAATATAAAATTCAGTTCAAAATCAGAATTAGTGTTATTTATCAGAACAAAACTCAATGCGGATAATCTTCTTATAAACATGGATAATGCTGAATTCTGTGCAGAAAAAACACAATTACTGCTCATTTTCTGTGGGCTGTTAAATGCATTACCGGTAATGAAAGATAATGAAGGAAAAAAACTGACTGAAAATTTATCAGCACTGAAATCTGAATTAAACATGCTGCATAAAGATGCTGAACTTCAGGATTCAGTCAGGGAGAGCCTGGATGCAGTGCAGAACCTGATGTTTACACAACGTCAGTCAACAACAGATTATAACAATACGTTGTCTGTTCTGATGGGAAAATTGGCTGATCTGCGTGACAGTATTGCACAACGAAAACTGGAAAATGACAGGGAATTGATGCAATTACAGCAAAAGATGTCACAACTGAAAATGGATAAAGACATTGAGGAAATTGAAAAGAAAATAAAAAAAGCAGAACGTCTTCAGAGCCTCTTTAAATGGCTGGGTGCAATATTAACCACGCTTATGGCATTAGCGACGGTGGCAACCGGCGGAGCACTGGCTATGAAATTTGCAATCGTTGTGGCTGCAATCAGTATTCTCAGTGAAATGGTCAGAACCGCCGGTGGTCCGGACATTATGGCAACAATTATGGCGCCGGTGACAAAGCTGGTAGAGGTTATTCAGAAATCCATTAAAAAGTTTGTTATGGCTTTTGCCAAAGCGATGGGGAAATCACCTGAGGAACTGAAAAAACTGGAAAAAACCATGGAAATAGTGGCAATGGTGTTGGCTGTTGTGGTGGTCATGGCTTTATTAGTGGTGGTGGCATCTGTTGCCGGCCCGATTGCCGGAAAAATCGGCGGGCAAATGGTATCAAAGGCAACTAAAGATGCAGCAAGGCAGGCCTGGGTTGAAATAAAAATAATGCTGATAAGAGTTATGCTGGCATCAACCATTGTGAATAGTGTCAGCTCTGTTACTTTGGCAGATCTGAAAGCGGATATTACCCGTCAGCGTGCCGATCTGGATTTTGATCTTGAATTACTGGACAGAATAACCGAAATCATGAATCAGATTATGGAAACCTTCTCTGAATCACAGCAGGAACTGATTGCTTTAAATGAAAGAATAAGTAAAAGCGGTAAAGAATCTTTTCAACGGATGAAATCAATATTACAGCAAGGCCCATTGGCTGTTTAATTTAAAAAGGAAATTATTATGTCTGTCTTAATAACGGGTAATGCATCAACGCCGGAATATATCCCCGGAGAATATGTCAGCGTAAAAGGAACGGCGGTATCAGCGGAGAAAACGATTACGCCTGAAATGGTGAGGTCAGTCAGCGGAAATAGTTACCCTGATCAGAATATGGCTGCCGTAAGAGCCGTTCCCGGCGATTTCAGGCCGGTATTACAGAATATAATCCCTTCGTTATTATCGGAGTATGATAATAAACACATGAGTGCCATCATCACATTATGTAATGTTCTGATGCAGGATGCGGCGAAGCAACAGGAACGGCGTAACTCACTGGAAAAACAGGTTGTCGAACAGGCAAAACAACTGAAAGAACTGAAATACAGTGAAGCTGACTATCAGGTAGCAGCAGCCGTTGTTGGTGCCGTTGTGTCGGTAACTATGGCTGTTATCGGTGCAAAAATGTCTATCAAAGGAATCGATCCTGTTAATCCGGGTGCGACGACAGTCAGCGGGGTTATCGGACAGACAACATCCGGTTTATCACAAACGGTCGGGCAGCTCTTTTCCCAGCCGATTCAGTCTATGGGAACGCGGTTACAGGGGGATGGCGAGGTTGTCCGCGGAAATAAAGAGGTATTGCTCAGCGCCATGTCAGCACACAATAAAGTATCGGATGATCAGAAAGCGTTCCAGAAAAAATTGCTGGATATGTTGTTCCGTGAGTTTGATAACCGCAAGGCAACAGCAGAAAATCTGATCAACAATATGAAAATCTGATTTTTCCCCTCTTATGAACCAAAGCCGCTTCTGACAGCGGCTTTTTCATGTTCTCTCTCATCATGAAGAAAATTCATCTTGTTTTACCACTTCCGTTTTGATCTCTGCGGGGAATACCGGTATAAGAAAGGAATGTCTAAACGTCCGGACGTCTAAATAAAAATATTCACCTGTGCGGTAAGGAAGAACACATGAAACTTGAAACGCTCTCTGTCCATGCCGGTTATTCACCGGATCCGACCACCAAATCTGTTGCGGTTCCTATCTATCAGACCACATCCTATGCTTTTGATGACACGCAGCACGGCGCGGATCTGTTTGATCTGAAAGTCGCGGGGAATATCTACTCACGTATCATGAACCCGACCAATGATGTGCTGGAGCAGCGCGTGGCAGCACTGGAGGGCGGAATTGCCGGGCTGGCGGTGGCATCGGGCATGGCGGCGATCACCTATGCTATCCAGACACTGGCCGGGGTCGGTGACAATATTATCAGTGTCTCCAAACTCTATGGCGGTACGTATAATTTGTTTGCGCATAATTTTCCGCGCATCGGTATCGACGTCCGTTTTGCTGATCATGATGACTTTGCACAGCTGGAATCGCTGATTGATGACAATACCAAAGCCGTTTTCTGCGAAACTATTTCCAACCCGGCGGGGCATATCGCGGATATTGAAAAACTGGCGGAAATCGCCCACCGCCACGGTACTCCGCTGATTGTGGATAACACCGTTGCCTCTCCGGCGCTGTGCCGCCCGATTGAGTTTGGCGCGGATATCGTGGTGCATTCACTGACCAAATATATCGGCGGACACGGCTCATCACTGGGCGGGATTGTTATCGACTCCGGCAAATTCCCGTGGCAGCAACATGCGGATCGCTTTGCGGTACTGAACACGCCTGATCCTTCCTATCACGGAGTGAATTACAGCGAACACTTCGGTGCGGCGGCCTTTATCGCCCGCTGCCGTGTGGCGCCGCTGCGTAATACCGGCGCGGCACTATCGCCGTTTAACAGCTTCCTGATTTTACAGGGACTGGAAACGCTGGCGCTGCGCATGGAGCGTCATACTGAAAATGCCCTGCGTGTTGCGCAATACCTGCAACAACACCCGCAGGTCGCCTGGGTGAAATACGCGGGTCTGGCGGATAGTCCGGAACATGCACTGGCTAAGAAATACGTGCAGGGTACCCCGGCGTCGATTATGTCTTTCGGCATCAAAGGCGGGGCAGAAGCGGGAGCGAAGTTTATCGACGCCCTGAAACTGATTGTCCGTCTGGTCAATATCGGTGATGCGAAATCCCTGGCCTGCCATCCGGCGACCACCACTCACCGTCAGCTGAATGAAGCCGAACTGGCCCGTGCCGGGGTATCACAGGATATGATCCGCTTATCCGTCGGTATCGAGCACATTGATGACATCCTGGCGGATATCAGTGCGGCACTGGACAGTGCGAAATAAGATTATTAGTCAATAAAATATAACCATAACAATATGTTCCGGAGATAGTATGAGAAAAATTATTGTATCAGCACTGCTCGCCTGCACCACATTACTGGCGGTGTCCTGCTCGCAGAATGATGATGAAAAACCACTGAAAGTGGCGATTAACACCGGGCCGGATCAGGCTATCTGGGAAGAAGTGGTAAAAGTTGCCAAAGAGAAGCAGGGGCTGGATGTTGATGTTATCGCCTTCAATGACTATGTCCTGCCGAATGAAGCACTGCGCAACAATGATGTGGATGCCAATGCGTTCCAGACCGTGCCGTACTATGAGGCACAAAGCAAAGAACGCGGCTATCAGTTTGAAGTCATCGGTAAAACCTTTATCTTTCCGATAGCGGCATACTCGAAAAAAATCAAATCCGCAGCCGGACTGCCGGACGGCGCAACAGTGGCTATTTCCAACGAAGCCACCACACTCGGTCGCAGCCTGCTGCTGTTACAGGCTCAGGGACTGATTAAACTGAAAGACGGCGTCGGTTATCTGCCGACCACCCTGGATATCATCGAAAATCCGAAGAAACTGAAGTTCGCGGAAATCGATACCCCGCAACTGACCCGCACACTGGATGATCCGGATGTGTATCTCTCCATTATCAATAATAACTTCTCATCTCAGGTCGGATTATCCGCCGCCCGTGACGGATTGTTTATGGAAGGGGCAGATTCCCCGTATGTGAACCTGATTGTGGTCAGAGCAGCAGATAAAGACAATGAGAAGCTGAAAAAACTGGTCGCGGCATTCCAGAGTGATGAGGTGCTGAAAAAGGCCGATGAGGTTTATAAGGGCGATGCTGTCCGGGCCTGGTAAATACGTGTCATCCTTCCGCCCATAGCGGCGTTGGCCGCACTCAGGGGCACGGGTCACATACTGATGTATGCTCCCCGTGCCCCTTCATTTGCCGCCTGGCTCTGAACGAAATGATTTAACGTATACGCATCATCCTTTCGTCCATAGCGGCGTTGGCTTCGTTCGTCCATCCGGGTCACATACTTATGTATGCTCCCCGGATGTCCTCACTTTGCCGCCTTGCTCTGAACAGAATGATTTAGCGTATTAATATCTGCGGGCACAGGTGACGGGCAAAGAAAACAGAAAGCATGCGAGCCATGGATGGCGAGCCTGAGCGCACACGGAAGTGTTTACAGCGACTTTCTGTTTTTGCCCGTTGCCGGTGCAGGCACCGTAATCCCCAAATGTCTTCACTTGCCGCCTTGCTCTGAACGAAATGATTTAGCGTATAACACGGATGTGTTTACAGCGGCTTTCTGCTTTTACCGGTTATCAGCGTAACACCGTAATCACCAATAACACATGGAAAGCAATCAGTTAGCTTTATCTTGAATCCCTGGCGGATTGCCTGAATAATAGTCGCCACTGAGATAAGGAAAATACGATGAAACAACTGATTATCGGATTACTGGGTGTGGTGGTGCTGGTCGGCGTACTGCTGGTCTCCAATTACAACAGCATCCAGACACAGGACGAAGCGGTGACCGCCTCCGCCTCTGAAATGCTCAACCAGTACAAACGCCGCGCGGATCTGATCCCGAACCTGGTGAAAACCGTGCAGGCTTCCTCTGACTTTGAACGTCAGGTCTTACAGGATGTGGTGAATGCACGGGCAAAAGTCGGACAGATGAATATCAATGTCACTGACCTGAATGACCCGGCTCTGCTGGCCAAATTCCAGCAGGCGCAGACTGAACTCGGCTCCTCGCTCTCCCGCCTGCTGGCAGTATCAGAACGTTATCCTGATCTGAAAAGTAACGCACTCTACAGCGACTTAATGGTACAGCTGGAAGGCAGCGAAAACCGGATCGCCGTGGCGCGCGGCCGCTATATCGAACGTGTCCGCGAATACAACACCACTATCCGGAAATTCCCGGCCGTGATTATTGCTGACTACATGGGATACATCGGCAAACCTAACTTCGGCGTTGAAAACGAAGCCGAAGTTACGACCGTTCCGGATGTGCAATTTCAAAAATAAGCCGGCTGAACATCATTAACAGATGGCAGGATAAATTGAGTTTCCGGGCAAAATCCGTTAGAAGGAGAGGATAATACTAAGGAGTTATCGTGATTACCGAAGAATTTCTCTCCAATAATGTGCTCAGCCTGATTGTGCTGGTGCTGTGTCTGCTCGGTTCCGGCGGGTTGATGATTTATAACCGCAAACGGGAAAAGGGCGAACATGCCACATTAGTGCATGTTTCCCAGTTTATCATGTGGGCGCTGGGGGTGATTATCCTCGGCGATTTCGTTGAGCAGGGGATTGACCATTTTCAGTGGCGCTTTATCACCGCAGATACGGTCGGGATGATTTGCACCACACTGATCGTGCTGATGCTGATCCGCAAGCTGTTCCTGATGATAAACCGCCTGGCCGCCGCGCAAATCAAACGCGGCAGCGATATCACCTCGGCACATATTGTTTCCCGTGTACTGAAAATCCTGATTGTGATCGTGGTGTTCCTGTTCTACGGTGAACACTTCGGCATGAGCTTCTCCGGCCTGCTGACCTTCGGCGGTATCGGCGGTATTGCCATCGGTATGGCGGGGAAGGATATTCTCAGCAACCTCTTTTCCGGCATTATGCTCTATTTTGACCGTCCGTTTAAAATCGGTGACTGGGTCAGTTCGCCTGACCGGCAGATAGAAGGGACGGTGGTGGAAATCGGCTGGCGTATCACCAAAATCATTACCTTTGATCACCGCCCGCTCTATATTCCGAACTCGCTGTTCTCTTCCATCAGTGTAGAAAATCCGGGGCGCATGACCAACCGGCGGATCAAAACCACCATCGGGCTGCGCTATGAAGATGCGGAGAAAATTGCGCAGATTGTCAGTGAGATACGGGCTATGCTGAAAGCCGAGAGCAGCATTGATCAGCACCAGACTCTGCTGGTCTATTTTGATGAATTCGGTGATTCTGCCCTCAATATCATGGTGTATTGCTTTACCAAAACCACGGTCTGGGCAGAATGGCTGGCAGCACAGCAGGCGGTGTATCTGAAGATTATTGAGATTGTGCACCGCAACGGTGCGGACTTTGCTTTCCCGAGCCGGACACTCTATATGGAACGCAACAGTATCTCCCGCGAACCGCCGGGAGTGTGATCTGACACCTTGCACCATCACCCTTATTTCCGTTATTGTGCCGCCGGTTAATTCCTGAGAGGTTCATCAGAGGCGGCACAATATGGCGAAATATTTTTCCATCGGTGAGATGGCAAAGCTCCATAAAATCAGCATTCAGACACTGCGTTATTATGACCAGCTGGGGCTGTTCCGGCCGGTGTATGTTGATCAGGAAAGTAACTACCGCTATTACACCATCGATCAGTTTTCTCAGCTGGATATTATTAAGTATCTGAAATACCTCGGTATGCCGCTGAAAGAAATCAAACACCGCCTGGAAGACAGTGACACACAGATCCTCAGCCTGCTGACCCGGAAAATTTCCGTGGTGGATGAGAAAATCCGCGAGCTCGAGCTGATTAAAAAAGTCCTCTCCACCAAAAAAGAGACGCTGGAAAAAGGGATTGATACTGAGAGCATCGGCAAAATCACCCGCCGTTATATTCCGCGCCGTCATATTTTATCGATGAATTATGAGCCCGGTCTGAGCTTTGAGGAGACCATGGAGTTCTCGCGGCGGCAGATTGCCAATATCCTCGAGGAAAACATTTCTATTTTCTACGGCGGCGTCAGTGGTCTGGTCTCCCGCGAGGAATTTCTGTCCACACAGCAGGTGCATTATCTGAACAGTTTTGTGATTGTCGAGCGCGACCTGTTTAATCCGCAGGTGCAGGATAAAATTACAGAAATTCCCGACGGTGAATTTATCTGCCTGATGTATCAGGGGCCTTACAGTGAAAATACGGCAGCATTTAAAGCGCTGACGGATTATGCGGAATATAAACGTATTCCGGTGGATGACATGATGTATGAAATCCCGGTGATTGACCCGCTTTCCACCAATGACCAGCGCCAGTTGCTGACAGAAATCCAGATCAAAGTGAAACGGCGTGAAATAGATACCCGCTGCCTGGTGTAAAACTCTCCCCCTGCTACAGGTATTCATGCTTTCAATACAGAAACAGGCTGATATTCCTCAGCCTGTCTTGCTTTTATCCACCGTATAATTACCCGTTTTGTGATGCATATCTACTATCTCTCAATTGACTCTATAGTAACTGGAGAGTCTATAGTTATCCACATTACAGCAATGGTTAAAAAGGTCGTTACCGCCACACGATTACCCCGCTGATCCTGAATCAGCAACCCGAACTCACTAATGATAATAAATGATGACATGCGGATCAGAATGCTGATCTCATGAGGAGTCTGTCGTGCAAAAAAATACTGATTATGATTTGGAAACCAAACTGATCCACCAGGGTCATTCACCGGATCCGGCCACCGGCGCGCTGGCCAGTCCTATCTACCAGACCGCCACATTTGCGGCGCATTCTGTGGAGCATTTCGAAGAACTGTGCCGGACATGGGGCTATGTCTACAGCCGCGAATGCAACCCGAACCTGACCGAGCTGGAAAGCAAACTGGCGATGCTGGAAGGGGCGGACAGCGCGATTGTCAGCGCATCCGGCATGGGGGCGATTGCGTCAACCCTGCTGTCACTGGTGAAAACCGGCGATCATATTGTCAGCGCGGACGGGATCTTCTCCCACACCCGCCTGCTGATGACAGAACTGCTGGCAAAATTCGGCGTGGAAATCACCTTCACTGATGCCACGGTCAGTGACAATATCCGCGCTGCCATGAAACCGGCGACAAAACTCGTGTATGTGGAAAGCCCGCTTAATCCGTCTCTGGCGCTGGTGGATATCCGCGCGGTGGCGGACATTGCCCATCAGAACAAAAGCCTGCTGATTGTTGACAGCACCTTCTGTACGCCGATCCTGCAACGCCCGCTGGAGCTGGGTGCGGATTTGGTGGTTCACAGCCTGACCAAGTTTATGAACGGCCACGGTGATACGCTGGGCGGTGCGGTTATCGGCTCCCGTGAGCTGATCGAGCTGATCAAATGGCCGGGATTATGCTGCTTTACCGGTGCGGCACTGGCACCAAACAATGCCTGGATGATTATGCGCGGGATGAAAACCCTCGATATGCGCATGAAAAAACACTGTGAAAACGGTCTGGCACTGGCGGAGTTCCTGACATCACAGAGTGAGATTGAAGAAGTCCGCTACCCGGCACTGAAAAACCATCCGCATTATGAACTGTGTCAGTCACAGATGAACGGCCTCGGCGGCGGTATTGTCTCTTTCCGTCTGAAAGAGAACATTCACGGCCTGACCCGCGACCAGGTGAGCCGCAAATTTGTCAACTCCCTGAAACTGACCACCATTGCCACCAGCCTGGGCGAAGAGCACACCCTGGTTCAGATGAACGGCGAAAACCTGATCCGTATTGCTGCCGGACTTGAATCAGCAAAAGACATTATTGCGGATTTCCGCCAGGCCCTGGATGCAGTTCACGGCTGATAAAAAGAGATAATAATTATGGCAAATCACATGGCAAATCAATCCCGCGTCAGACGGATGCTGATTCTGTTTCTGCTGGCATTCGGTACCACCGCAATGTACAGCCTGCCTTACCTGAAGTCCTCGTTTTATGATCCGATGCAGCAGGCGCTGGGACTGACACACATTGAGATCGGTAACCTGCTCAGTCTGTATGGTTTGATCGGTATGTTTTCCTACTTTTTCGGCGGCTGGTTTGCGGATCGTTTTTCACTGCGCAACCTGATCACTTTCTCGCTGATCGCCTCCGGGTCACTGGGATTCTGGTTTGCGACCTTCCCATCGTATAACACGATCCTGCTGATCCACATTCTGTGGGGTGTCACAACGATCCTGACATTCTTCGCCGCATCGATCAAAGTGGTGCGGATGCAGGGAACGGAAAAAGAGCAGGGGCGGATCTTCGGGTTTTATGAAGGATTATCCGGTGTATCCGGCACGCTGATTTCGTTCACCGGACTCTATTTCTTCGGCAAATTCGCCGAGGCGGCCATCGGCTTCCGTTATGTGGTCTGGCTTTACTCCGGGGCTTCCGTGATCTGCGGCGTGCTGCTGTTCTTCCTGATCGCGCACCGCAGCAGTACCGCTGACAGCGGCGAACCGGAAGAAAAAACCACGTTCCGTTCGCTGATGAGTGTGGTGACGATGCCGAAAGCGTGGCTGATCGGGCTGATTATTTTCTCCACCTATGTTGTGTTCTCCAGCCTGACATATCTCAGCCCGTATCTGTCACAGGTGTATGTGGTACCGATTACCCTGGTGACGGCGCTGTCGATTATCCGCACCTATGTGATCAAAATGGTGGCCTCTCCGGTGGCGGGGATCGTGACGGATAAAGTCGGATCATCTATCAGCGTGATGTTTGCCGGCTTTATTATTATGGCGGTGAACTGTGCTCTGTTCCTCGTGATCCCGAAAGGTAATGCCTTTATGTGGTTTGCGGTGGTGAATATGGTAGTGCTGAGTGCGTTACTGTTTGCCTTCCGCGGTATCTATTTTGCCTCTGTCGCGGAATCGAAAATCCCGATGAAAACCACCGGTGCGGTGGTGGGTTTTGCCTCTTTTATCGGCTTTTCCCCGGATGCGTTCTATTATTCCGTGGCCGGCTACTGGCTGGATAAATACGGTGAAACCGGCTACAGCTATATCTTTATGCTCTCGGTCGCCTGTGCGCTGCTGGGTGTGGTGGCAACCTTCCTGCTGCGTCAGATCAACCGCCGGGAAGCGGCGGGCGGCGGAATGACACTCTCCCCGTCAGTCTGAAAACACAGAAAGCCCCCCGGAACGGGGGGCTTTGCACAAAAAGCATCCTGCTGATTAATAGCGGTATTCCACGCCCAGCCAGAAGTTACGGCCTTCTTCCATATAGCCGTTGGTGTACTCGTAGGATTTATCAAACAGGTTATTGACGGAGGCATTGGCGGAAATGCCGTAACCGAAGTCGTAATCAAAACGCAGATCTGTTAACGCATAACCGGCTACTTTCTCATTACTGTCATTGTACTGATAGCTCCAGGCACGGAACTCTTCGGACAGGGTGATCGTCAGCGGCTCGATCGGTGTGACTTTTACCCAGGCATACATTTTATGCTTCGGCAGTCCTTCCGCATGATCAACATCTTTCGGATCACTGTGGATGTAGCTGTAGTTGATCCCGGTTTTCAGCCAGTCACTGACTTCGCCTTTCACGCCCAGATCCAGCCCGGTGTAATCCACACGGCCGCTGTTCTGGTTCTGGAAGTAGCGGTCACCGTTTTTAATCACGGTGTGTGCGAGGATCGCATCATCCACGCGGTTGTGATAGATGCTGGCCTGGTAGCCCCATTTATCAGTGATATTCCCTTCATAGGTTAAATCGAAGGTCAGTGCGCGTTCGGCTTTCAGGTTCGGGTTAATGATACCCAGCGAACCGTCTTTTGGTTTTTCAGTGGTATAGCGCTCTTTCTGTGTCGGGAAGCGACTGCGGTCAGACACGGAGAACCGCACGTTATCCTGGTTGGCGAAGGTGTATTTTGACATCACTTCCCAGTTAAAGGCGTGCTGATCATTATCATCCGCGCCTTTATCCGCCTGGCGGCTTTCGCGCCAGTCATAACCGATGGCACCGATAAAATCGAGATCAGACGTGGCCGCCCACTGGTATTCGGTGGCGACAGAATAAGTGCGATCTTTGTAACGCAGAATATCCCCGTTACGCTGTTTCTGTGCGCGGTGAACGTCATCTTTCCAGTGTGCGGAGAATGACAGCAGATCGCTTTCGCGCATATCGATCCCTAACTGGAGAGAGGCACCGTTGCTGAAATCATCGTAATAGCTGTAATCGTACCCTTTGCCGTCTTTTTTATACATCAGCAGGGTGTTTTCAAACTTGTCATGGAACAGACGCCCCTGGAGATTTACGCCGTCTGTCAGCTGAGTGGTACTGTTGAAATAGTAGCTCTCTTTGTTGTAATCCGGCCATTCCCACCAGCTGTATTTGCCTTTGCCCGGCACCGCAGACGGCGAGCTGTCTTTGCTGCCGTCCTGCTTCAGATAGGTAAAGACATACTGGTCGGTTTCACGCGGGGTCCAGCCCACTTTTACCATGCCGCGTTTATCATCGGATGAGGAGTGCGCACGGCGGCCGTTGCTGCCCGCCAGGGTATTGTCATCATCGGAGCCCGGCAGGCCGAGGAAACGCTGTTTGTACTGGCTGCCGCTGACCTGGATAAACCCGAGATCGTTGCGTGCGCCGACACGGGCGCTGGTGTTATAGGCATTATCCGCGCCGCGTGCGAAGCCCTGGCTGAATGCCACATTGGCCTCAAATGGTTTTTTCGGGGTGGCGGTGGTGAGGTTGATTGCACCGCCCATCAGGTTCGGGCCCTGTAACAGTGAGGTATAACCTTTGCTCACCTCAATGCTTTCCAGCTCGCTGGTCATAAAACGGCCGAGGTCAAGGTTGCCGTCATACGGGACATACGTCGGGATGCCGTCGAAGAATACCGGCACCTGGCGGCTGTCAAAACCACGGACTTTTACCGTCAGCTCATTGCGGTTGCCGGATTTTTCGAGAACCACCCCCGGCATAGTGCTGATCGCTGTCGCCGCGTTGGT
Source organism: Morganella morganii H1r (assembly GCF_000633515.1). Lineage (GTDB taxonomy): Bacteria > Pseudomonadota > Gammaproteobacteria > Enterobacterales > Enterobacteriaceae > Morganella > Morganella morganii_B. The sequence goes on from NZ_AYMP01000010.1 coordinate 197,837, forward strand.
TTTGTTCAGCGACTGCATCTGCGGCTGTGTGATGACATCCGGATTAGAGGCCACCGGGCTGCCCCAGACTGTCAGAATATCTGTGCTTTCTGCCTGTACCGCAGGCGCGGTTGCCAGCAGAATAGCTGAGCAGAGTAGAGTTCGTTTCATTGTTATTTTTCCTGTTACCGATATGTATTTATTTATATAACGACTTGCCAAACAAAAGGATAAAACGGCCGGTTCAGTGACCTGACCGGTTTATCCCTTAACTCACTATAAGGTTGTGCGGTTTTACGTCAGCGCGGATATAACCGGACTTTAATGTCCGCAGGGGACGCATAATACGGCGCAGACGTGACAAACAACTTCACGCCGGTATCCGCATACTGCCCGATGGTTTCCGTATTCAGCCCGCCTGCAACCGACAGTGTGCAGCCCGGAGCGAGCACTGCGGCATCTTTGACGAGACGGCGGATATCATCAGGACTGAATTTATCCAGCTGCAGCACATCCGGGCGGCCTTTCAGCGCCTGATACGCCTCATCCGGATTATCCGCCTCGGCAATAATGGTCTTTTCCGGCGCTTCACGGCGCAGTGCCGCAATCGCCGCACACCAGTTTTCCGGCTCTGCCAGGAAACGGCGGTGATTGGCAAACAGCAGGATAGTTTCCGCACAGCCCTGACGGTGGATGATGCCTTTTCCGGCCAGCACGGCAGCGGTTGCCGGCAGCTTGGTGCCGGGGATATTTTTACGGGTGCAGGCCAGCTGTGCGTCCGGCTGATACTGACGAAGGGTATCCACCATGCAGCGGGTCATCTGTGTCACGCCGCTGCTCCACTCAATCACATTCTGGACAATTTTCCAGCCCTGATGCAGCGCTTCCGCGCGACCGGTGGCGGTCAGAAGCAGAGCACCGGCTTCTGTATGATCGCCGTCGTTCGCGTGTAATTGTGTCTGTAAGCCGAGTTTTTCCAGTAATTTCTGACCCAATGTCAGCCCGCTGACATAACCGGCCTGTTTGCGGGAAAAGTGCATTTCCCCGCTCTGTGCGCCGATGCCGAGTGCGCGGGTGGTGAGATCGCCGTAATGAATGTCCTCCAGCAGGAGGCTGTCCAGAAAGGCATCACTGTAGTAGATCACTTCCGGCCTCCCGGCAGCAGCAGGGCAGATTCCGGTACCACACTCCAGGAAACCATGGCCCAGTCGCGGGTGGCGGGTACCACCGGCAGGCCGTCAGCCGCCTGCTGGTCGTAATAGCGGCGCAGCAGCGTCATTTCATGGTCATCAAGTTGTCCCAGAGACCAGACCACCCCTTCGGCAAATTGCTCAAAGGTCATATTGTCGCGGCTCTGGCAGTTCGGGCTGCGGATAAATTCCACATCGGGATGAATACCGAGCTGGTTGAGGATATTCACCGCGTAAATATAAGTCGGCAGCGTGACCGGCGTGCGCCCGATGGCGCGGATCACGCGGATATCGACAAATGTCGGGCTGACAGTGTGGGTGGTGTAAACCCGCAGCCGCGCATGGCGGTTCAGTTTCAGCAGCGCGGCCTGTAAATCCATCACCAGCGTGGAGCGGGAGGCCACGGCGATATCGCACGGCGGCAGGGCTGACCAGTCATCTTCCCAGGCGCAGTGGCGGAAAGTGACGTGTGAGCACCCCTGAGTCTCTGCCCGCTGACGGGCGACTTTCAGCATTCCTTCGCTGTAATCAATACCGGTGACCTGCTCAAAGCTGTCCGCCAGCTGTAACGCGACAGAGCCCGGCCCGCAGCCGACATCCAGCAGGGTTTTCGCGCCGGTGGTATCAACAATTTCTTTAAAGCGGATCAGGTACGGATCGGCGGGGTTCGCACAATTTTGTGCCATTTTCTCCGCACGTTTATCCCAGTGTTCCGGATCTTTACGGGTGCGTTCGGCCTGTGCGAGATGGTCGCGGTAGAGTTGTGCGAAATCGATATCATCAATAGTCATGAGCATCCCTTATAAGCTGGCTGCGCGAAGTGGGCAGCAATATGTTCTGGTGTCACATGATAGAGTGCCGCCAGGGTTTCCGGTGTGAGCAGCGCAGCAGGTTTATCCTGGCAGGCGGGGGCGTCTTTGCTGAGCATTACGATACTGTCCGCCACGGCGGCCGCATGCTGCGGGTGGTGGGTGGACATCAGCACGGTGATCCCTCTCTCACGTAATTGTTCTATTTTATTCAGTAATTTTATCTGATTGCCGAAATCGAGGCTGGCCGCCGGTTCATCCATAATCAGCAGTCTCGGCTGTTGTACCAGGGCGCGGGCAATCAGTACCAGCTGTTTTTCCCCGCCGCTCAGGCAGGAATAGGCGCGTTGTGCCAGATGGGCGATCCCCAGGTGGGCCAGTTCCTGCTCTGCCATCTGCCGTTCGGCGCGTCCCGGGGCGGCAAACAGGGAGAGGTGGGCACTGCGTCCGAGAGCCACCATATCCGCCACCCGGAAAGAAAACGGCATGTTGTGCGCCTGCGGCACATAGGCAACGCGGCGGGCGAGTGCGGCGGCGCTCCATTCACGCAGCGGTGTGTTATCAATGCGGATTTCCCCGGCTTTCGGCGGCAGCAGGCCGAGCAGGGTTTTCATCAGTGTGGTTTTACCGCAGCCGTTGGCACCGAGCAGACAGATAATTTCTCCCTGATGTAATTGCAGATTTATGTCAGTGAGTATTAACTTCTCTCCGTAGCCGACCGCCAGGCCGCAGGTGGTCAGGACATCGCTCATCCGTTCCTCCGGGTCTGCAACAGCAGAAAAATAAAGAAAGGTGCGCCGACCGCAGAGGTCAGAATGCCGAGCGGCAGTTCAATCGGGGCAATGGTGCGTGCCAGCGTGTCTGTCAGCAGCAGCATGATGGCACCGATCAGCAGTGATACCGGCAGCTGGTGGCTGAAGTTGGCACCCACTAACAAACGGGTGATATGCGGGACAATCAGTCCGAGCCAGCCGATAATCCCCGCGACGGAGACCGCACTGGCGGTGATCAGGGTGGCTGAGGCAATAAAAATCAGCCGCGTCACGGTGACATTCAGCCCGAGTGCGCGGGCTTCCTCATCACTCAGACTGAGCAGGTTCATGCGCCAGCGCAGCAGCAGCAACGGCACCATCCCGGCGAAAATCAGCGGGGCGGTGGTTTTAATATCATCCGGTGAAATCGCGGACAGACCGCCGAGCAGCCAGAAGGTCATGGCAGGCAGCTGGGTATAGGGATCGGCCAGTATTTTCATCAGGGAAATGGCAGAGCCGCACAGGGCGCTGACGGCGATCCCGACCAGCACCAGTGACAGTACCGGATCATGCTGACGCGCCAGCCGGGCGACAGAATAGACGAGGGCAACCACACACAGCCCGCCGGTAAAGGCGAACAGCTGGATAGTAAGCATTGACTGACCGGCAAAAATCCCGAGGATCGCACCAACCCCCGCGCCGGCGGAAACGCCCAAAATATCCGGTGAAACCAGCGGGTTACGGAACATACCCTGATATGCTGCCCCGGCGATAGCCAGCCCGCCGCCGATGATCAGCGCGGCGGCAATGCGCGGCAGGCGGATTTGCCAGAAAACCGTCATATCGCGGCTCAGCGCCGGATCGTCCGCACCGCTGTTGCCGGTAATTTTCGCTGTCACCACGTCCCACAGTTGCTGCGGAGTTAGTGAGAACTTACCAACATTCAGGGCAATACCGGTGACCAGTACCAGCAGCACCAGCAGTAACAGGGTTTTGGCGGAAGTGGTCATCGGGCGGATAACAGACTGTTAATCTGTGCCTCCGGCAGCGGTGAGTGATAAAACAGACTGAAAAACAAACCGGTATCTGCTTTCAGATCGGCACTCTCCGGCTCAAACTGTGCCTGAAGGCGGCGCAGCCCTAATAACCGGTTCAGTCCCGGCGGGCTGTCGAGCCAGCCGGACGGCAGCCCGGCATAGTAAAAGACCTGCTTATTTTTCACCGCCTCCAGGCTCTGCCAGACCTCACCCTGCATAATCGCGTCATACGTCACGGCATCCTGGGCGATAATAAAATCCGGGTTCCACTGCAGTAACTGTTCGAAAGAGACTTCCGCCAGCCCCTGCATATCCGGGACAGCCGCGACATTCTCAAACCCCAGCAATTCCGGTGCTTCGCTGTGAATCGAACCGCGCAGACCGGTTTGCAGGCCTTTCGCGCCGCGTGCCAGATAAAAACGACGTTTGTGTGTCTGGCGATCAGCAAAAGCGGCAGCATCCTGCAGCCATTTCTCTGCCAGCTGTGCCTGTTGTTCCGTGCGTTCTGCTTCCCCCAGCAATGCACCGGCCTGACGCAGCAGATCCGGGGTTTGTGTCAGATTACCGGACAACAGAATATAAGGAATACCGGTCTGGCGGCTGAAACGGGCGGCCTGAGAGCGGTAAGTGTCATCGGTCAGTCCGCTGTCAACAATCACATCCGGTGCCAGTGCCAGCAGGGTTTCCGGAGAGAGGGTACTGCCGCGTCCGGAGAGGCGTCCGGTGACCGGCAGGGCACGCCAGCGGGGGGCAAAATACGGGTTATTTTTTACCGACAGGGAAGCAAAGCCCGGCAGCTTTTCCGGGGCGACCGCAAACAGCAGCTGATCAGTCGGCGGGCCGCTGCTGACCACGCGGTGAATGGCTTCCGGCGGCGGAAGCTGACCATAAATAAAGACCTGAGAGGCGGTTTCCGGCGCGGCAGCGGCTGACAATGCCGGGAAAGTGAACAGCAGTGCGCAGCAGAAAAGAAATCCGGAACAGAGGCGGTTAAGTGTCATCGTGATCAGTCGTCATTATCGTTATATGTATTGTTATACAGCGGGACGTTAGCGCAGAGCATGAGGTGAGTCAATAAAATCAGCGGTAAATAGGGAAGTAAGTCAAAACAAGGTAAAATTCCCGGCGGAATACGGTATAACTACGACCTCTTTTGGCGGATATGACGACACACAGACCAGTCTGTATTAAGATAAGCACTATGAAGAAAAAACGCCCTTCGTTACAGGACGTGGCTGACCGCGTTGGTGTAACCAAAATGACTATCAGCCGCTTTTTGCGCAACCCTGAACAGGTTTCCGAAAAACTGCGCGGCACCATTGCCCGTACCCTCGATGAACTGGGGTATATCCCGAACCGGGTGCCGGATATTTTATCCAACGCCACCAGCCGGGCTATCGGCGTGCTGCTGCCCTCGCTGACCAACCAGGTGTTTGCGGAAGTGATCCGCGGTATCGAAACCGTGACGGATGCCGCCGGGTATCAGACGATGCTGGCACACTACGGCTATCAGGCGGAGAAAGAAGAAGATCGCCTGGTCTCCCTGCTGTCCTACAATATCGACGGCCTGATCCTGGCCGAACGCTCTCACACCCCGCGCACCCTGAAAATGCTGGCCACCGCCGGTATTCCGGTGGTTGAGCTGATGGACAGCGTTTCCCCCTGCTATGATTCCGCCGTCGGGCTGGATAACATGCGTGCCGCGTCTGAAATGACGCAGGCCATGATTGCGCGTGGCTGCCGCCGTGTGATTTACCTCGGCGCACGTCATGACGAACGGACATTCATGCGTCTTCAGGGCTATGAACAGGCCATGCGGGACGCCGGGCTCGAGCCGGGTAGTGTGATGACGCAGGAAAGTTCATCCTATTCGCTCGGGGCGAGACAACTGCACCAGGTCAGAGCCGATTATCCGGATGCTGACGGGTTGTTCTGTACCAACGATGACCTTGCGATCGGTGCTGTTTTTGAGTGCCAGCGCCTTGGGATCCGCATTCCGCAGGATCTGGCGGTTGCCGGGTTCCACGGCCATGATGTCGGCCGTGTGATGACCCCGAAACTGGCGAGTGTCCTCACACCGCGTGACCTGATGGGACGCCGTGCGGCAGAAGTACTGCTGGCGCGTCTGCGCGGTGAACTGCCGCCTCAGCAGATAGTGGATGTCGGCTTCGAATTATTACCGGGAGAGAGTATTTAACGGCTCCCGGCCCCTCCTGATGTGACAGGAATTTCGTTTGAGATAACTGTCACAATTTATTCATCTGAAAACAGTGTTTGATTGCATTGTAACCATATCCGTTGGTAATGTTACCGGTAATAGTTACCGGTAACATATCCGGTGATAATGACCGCATAAGAGGAATTGTTATGAGTGATAGCCAAAAACCACATCACGCCTTTGTTTTGATGGGGGTTTCCGGCTGCGGAAAATCCGCTGTGGCTAACGGGGTTGCAACCGGGCTGAATGCGGCCTTTCTGGACGGGGATTACCTGCATCCGCGTGCCAATATCGAAAAAATGGCGGCCGGGCACCCGCTGAATGATGCCGATCGCGAACCGTGGCTGAAAGCCATCAATGACGCGATTTTTGCTATGCAGCGGACCAATGAGCTTTCGGTGATTGTTTGTTCGGCGCTGAAAAAAAGCTACCGCGATATTCTGCGCCGTCAGAATAAAAACCTGTCATTTATCTGGCTGAAAGGGGATTTTGAGCTGATCGAAAGCCGCCTGAAAGCCCGCAAAGGGCATTTCTTCAAACCGGAAATGCTGATCACTCAGTTCGATACCTTAGAAGCACCGGACACTGCCGCAGAGCAGGATGTGCAGGTGCTGGACATTCAGCCGCCGCTTGAGGATGTGATTGCGGGCGCGGTTCAGATTATCAGACAGGTTTCCGGAGGTCAGTCATGACAACATTAACCCTGGTGTTAACCGCCGCCGGGTCGGTATTACTGCTGCTGTTCCTGGTGATGGTGGCGCGGCTGCACGCCTTTGTGGCGCTGATGATTGTGGCTATCGGCGCGGGGCTGTTCTCCGGCATGCCGCTGGAGCAGATCACACAGACCATGCAGAACGGCATGGGCGGCACGCTCGGTTTCCTGGCTATAGTGGTCGCGCTCGGGGCGATGTTCGGTAAAATCCTGCATGAAACCGGCGCACTCGACCAGATAGCCGTCAAGCTGCTGAATTCTTTCGGTGAAAAACGGGCGCATTACGCGCTGGGGATCGCCGGGCTTATCTGTGCTCTGCCGCTGTTTTTTGATGTGGCGATTGTGCTGCTGATCGGCGTGGTTTTTGCTGTTGCCCGCCGTACCGGCGGTAATGTGGTGCGCCTGGCTATCCCGCTGTTTGCCGGTGTGGCCGCTGCTGCCTGCTTCCTGCTGCCGGGGCCGACTCCGATGCTGCTGGCAGACCAGATGGATGCGGATTTCGGCTGGATGATCCTGATCGGCCTGTGTGCGGCGATCCCGGGTATGATCCTGGCGGGACCCCTGTTCGGTAACTTTATCAGTAAGTTTGTCACCCTGGAGCTGCCGGAAGATCTGACTGAACCGGCTCTCGGACAACACAAAATGCCATCGTTCAGCCTGAGTCTGGCGCTGGTGCTGTTCCCGCTGGTGCTGGTCGGTCTGAAGACTATTGCTGCGCCGATGGTGGATCCGGATTCAAAACTGCACGCCTGGCTGGTGTTTATCGGACACCCGTTCCTCGCGATCCTGATTGCCTGTCTGGTGGCGATTTACGGCCTGGCAATCCGCCGTGGCATGAGCCGCAATAAAGTCATGGAAATCTGCTCTGCCGCTATTCAGCCTGCCGGGATTATCCTGCTGGTGACCGGTGCCGGTGGTGTGTTCAAACAGGTGCTGGTGGATTCCGGTGTGGGTCCTGCGCTGGGTGAATCCCTGATTGGTGCGGGGCTGCCGATTGCAGCTGCCTGCTTTATTCTCTCCGCTGCAGTTCGTGTGATCCAGGGCTCTGCAACCGTTGCCTGTCTGACCACCGTTGGTCTGGTGCTGCCGGTTATCGGTGAGCTGGGCTATTCCGGCGCACAGCTGGCGGCTCTGTCTGTCTGTATCGCGGGCGGCTCTATTGTACTGAGCCACGTGAACGACTCCGGCTTCTGGCTGTTCGGGAAATTTACCGGCGCGACTGAAGCACAAACCCTGAAAACCTGGACGCTGATGGAAACCATCCTCGGCACCACCGGTGCCATCGTCGGTATGTTGTTCTTCGCCTTCCTGTAATATCGCTGTTTTCACTTTCCGGCAGCGGGTTATTAAAATCCGCTGCCGTTTTTATCACTTCCCGCCGTCTGCATAAAGCCTCTGTTTTTTCCGCCGATAGTCAATTTGACCCCGGCGGCAATCCGCGCTATTTCCCTGAGTTGTATTATCTGTCTTAACCGGAATTAACATGCTGAATATAATGAAAAAATGGATGTTTTTACAAAAAAAACAGCCAGTTGTCTTCTGGGAGGAACCGGCGGTTTATCCGGCGCCGTCAGAGCACGTGATGACGGGAAATACGGATGAACAGCAGCACTATCACGGTGAAATTCTGTGCCGTCATTTGCTGGATGGGATCGCGGCGATAGAGATTATCCGCAACTCCCTGCTGGATTCCGGCATCCGGCTTGCCGGGGAGCAGGGCACACTGGATGAAATCGCGCTGCATAACAGCGAAACACGCCGCTATATGCAGGAGCTGTGCAGTGTGCTGGATGATATCAGTGAGCACGCGGATAAGGGGCTTGATTACACGCAAAAACTGGTCTCTGTGCTGGGACAGATTAATCAGAACATTAATAATATCGAACGCCTTTCCAACCAGACTAATCTGCTGGCGGTTAACTCGGCGATTGAAGCTTCTCATGTCGGCAGCCGGGGGGCCGGGTTTTCAGTTATCGCCCGCGAGATAAAACAGTTATCCGGTGAAATTCAGGACGAAGCCGTCAATATCACTGCATTTACCGGCAAAATAAAATCACATGCCAAAGCGATTTATACGGATGCGGAAGATAATCAGAAGCTGGTGAGCAGCATCCGCGATATCGCGGTGCAGGCCGAGGATCGCTTACAGAATATGATCACCAGTTCCTCGCGGATGGAAGCGATCATCCGGTTTGTGGCGGTTCAGCAGTTTCTTAATACCGTCAAGCTGGATCACGTTATCTGGAAAGGGGATATCTACCGCCGCCTGCTGGACGGAAACGCGGATTTATCGGTTAATGACCACACACAGTGCCGTCTCGGCAAATGGTATTACGCGGACGACGGACAGCAGTTTACCGGCCATGATGCCTACCGGAAACTGGAAAGGCCGCACCGGCTGGTGCATCTTTCCGGGCGTCTGGCGCTGGAAGCCAGGGCGCAGGGCTCACTTCATGATGAGGAGCTGCATTTAACGGCCATGGAAGAAGCCAGCCGTGCGGTGATCGAAAACATCGATGACCTGCTGGCATCGATTAGTTACTGAAAGAAAAACCCCCGGAATCCGGGGGCTGAGTGAACATCGCTGTCGGGTAAACGGGCGGTGTTTCAGGGGTGATGACGTAAAAAATTACACAGTTCCGTGCGGGTGGGGGCGCCGTCAGATCCCGGACGACTGACCACAATGGCTGCCACCGCATTACCGGTCTGTACGGCATCGGTGAGCGGTTGTCCGCAGGCCAGACCGGCGAGAACACCGGCGCAGTGGCTGTCTCCGGCGGCAATGGTGTCGGCCACCGGTACGGTAAAGGCCGGGATTCTGACCGGTTGTTGTCCCGGCTGGCAGACCACAGCCCCTTCTTTATCAAAGCGGGCGATCAGCGGCAGGCCGTAGCTGTCGGCAAAGGCCTGCGCATCATCTGTCTGTATCTCAGACTGTTTTCCGCCCTGCGGATTGAGCTGCGCCAGCTCATCACGGTTGACGGTCAGCAGCGGCTTTTTCGCCAGCAGCTTTTCAATAAAGTCCGGATCAATATCCCGCAGACGCGGACCGAAATCCGCAAACAGGGTTTTATCCTCACTCTGCGCCAGCAGCCAGTTACGCAGCGGCGCGCTTTCCGGACTGACCAGCTCGTAACCGGAAACATAAATCAGGGCATTGTCCGGCACCGGGATTTGGGCGAGCAGTTCTTCACTCCAGTGCTGTTCACAGCCTTCGATGGTGATGAATGTGCGTTCTTTGCTTTCCTCGACCAGCGCCAGACACCAGCCGTTATCGTGTGACGGATGGCGCAGCAGAACCGGCAGATTTTCCTTTTCCATCGCGGCAGTGACCTGTTTTCCCCAGCTGCCGTTGCCGGCGGGAATACCGCTGACCGGCACAATGCCGAGACGACTCAGGGCACGGGCGACATTAAAGGCGCAGCCGCCGATCTGCTGCCCGAGCGGCAGGGCGCTGATATCATCCCCGCTGCGCGGCAGGGCATTCACTTCCAGCATCACATCACCGAAAGCCGCGCCGATAACCACGACCGGGCGCTGTGGTGTCAGTAACGATACATCCATCTGTTCAGATTAACTCCGTACCGGTTTCATCATCAGTGTCAGGCGGTACGCCGCCATGCTCACCAGGAAGGAGACAAACAGCCCCAGACTGGAATTTTCAAACACACCGGTGGCAAACGGCCCGTTAATAAAGCCTGTCTTCGTGACCAGCAGCCCGGCAACCGAGCCGCCGAGCCAGCACAGGAAGGTCGGCAGGATAACCCCGGTGTCGCCGTAGAGTGAAACGTCGTCGTAACCGGCTGTTTTGTGTTTGCAGTAGTAATCGGTGATAAAAATCGCCGCCCAGGAGGCCAGGAACAATCCGCAGAAGACCAGGAATGAAATAAACGGCCCGAGGAAATCACCGGAAACAAACAGAACATAAATCGCGATCGCCAGTACAATCACGCCATCAAGGGCAACGGCGGTGCGCTGTTTGAGTTTGATCCCCATGCTCAGCAGGTTGAGACTGGCGGAATAGAGGCTGAGTACCGCGATAGTGACAATCCCGGCCACCGCAGCAGCCAGATACGGCACGGCCATCCAGGACGGCAGCAGCCCGCCGATTGCGGCAACCGGGTTCTCTTCCGCTGCCAGATCAGGCAGTTGCGCGGTCAGCAGAATACCGGTCAGGATCAGCAGCAACAGAGGAAGCGCGGCCCCGCCGACCACCGAGGCGAAAATACGGCTGTGGGATGAGGACGGGCTCTGGTCGCGGCTGTAATCTGCCCCGGCAATCGCCCAGCTGATCCCGGTGCCGGCGGCGATAATGGACACCGCAGGCAGGAAACCGGTGATCCAGTTACCGGAAGGACGGCTGATCAGCGCCTGCCAGTCTGCGGTCGCCAGCAGCCAGAGCACGACAAACAGGGTCATTGCCCCGAAAATCCGCGTGATCCATTTCTGCATCAGCAAAACGGTGTTCTGCCCGAGAATACTGACCAGCACCGTCAGCCCGCCGAATAATACCAGCGCAACAGCTGTCATCAGGTGTCCGCTTCCCAGCCCGATGGCGGTAAACAGCGCCGCCAGTGTCAGAGTACCGGTGATGATATTCACCGCTTCCCAGCCCATCAGGTTAAACCAGCAGAAAGCGGTCGGTGCGATATTACCGCTTTTGCCGAAGCTGGCGCGGGAAAGGGTGAGGGTGGTGGTCCGGCCGATTTTACCGGCGATACTGGTGATCCCCACTAAAATAAAGGAGGCGACACCAACCACTGCCGCTAAAACCGACTGAAAGAAGGAAAGCCCGAACGACACAATAATTGCGCCGTAGACCACACCGAGAATACCGATATTAGCGGCACACCAGACAAAGAACAGTTCGGCGGGTTTTTTGGTCTGTCTGGAAGGGGGGATCAGGCCGATCCCCAGTTCTTCGATGGTCGGATCGGTGTTGTTCAACGCTGAAGGGACAGATTGCTGACTCATGACATCATCCTGTTCGTCGCGGCATACTCCTGTCTGAACTGTGCCAGACGGCGGGCATACGGCGTAAAATCGATATTATTTGTATGATTTATCAATGCGATACTGTCAGCATCAAAACTGTCAATGCCGTGAATTGCGCCGCAGATGGCCGTTGCCATGGCACCGATGGTGTCCGTGTCGCCGCCCAGATTTGCAGCCAGTACCGCACAGCGTACGGGATTGGTGTTGGCTAAATCCGCGAGTGCAATTGCACACGGGATAGATTCAATATTATCCATACCGGCACCGACTATCTCATAGAGATCGGTCAGTGCCTGCTCTTCATCCGTGCGCCCGCGGACCACATTGAGGGCGTACATTATTCTCCGGCCCAGCAGCGGGCTGAAGGTGGACTCAAACCGGCGCTGAACAGTGTCAGCCAGCGGTATGACAGCCTGTTTTATCGCAGACCAGTCAGTGCCCTCAACAGCCAGACTGACGGCCCGCGCAATCACGACAGCACCGGCAATGGCGATATCGGATTTGTGGGTCGGCAGACATGAGAGCCTGACCTGCTCAATAAAACGATCTGTATTATATGATGGCATCAGGCAACCGACGGGCGCGACACGCATCGCGGAACCGTTGGTCACACCATTTGCCTCTATTTTATCTAAAGGTATTCCCTGGTGTATGGCATTCAGCGCAGCTTTTGATGTCGGCCCCAGAATATTTTTTTCAAATGCCTTTATCCGGGTGGCCCACGCCATGATGTGACGGGCGATAGTCTGCGGGACGACCGCACCGTGCTCCTCAATAATGGCATCCATCAGGGCAACACACTGACTGGTATCATCGGTAAATTCCCCGGCAACAAACTCGTTGGCGGCAATATTCTCCTCAGGGCCCGGCAGGAAGGTATTAATCCAGCCGAAGTGCTGACGGACCCGGCTCTTCGGCCAGAGTTCCGACGGCATGCCCATCGCATCTCCGGTTGCCTGCCCGTAAAGACAACCGAGAATACGTTTTTCTGTCACATTTAACGGGACTGCTGCTGATTGTGTCATTTATTATTATCTGGACTGGTGTTGAATGAATGAAAAACAACAAACTGTATTATTGGTATAAAACTGCTGCGGAGCCTTTATCTTTATAGAGTATATAATAGACGACAAATAAGTCCAGTTGTAGTCCAGTTGAATTGATTTTAATCAGTATGTGATAGCGGACACAAAAGTTGCTACACTGTTTTCAGCCGTTATCCGCAGCATGACAGGAACCTATTTGTGGAACACGATTTTCTCACTTTTTTACAGTACAGGCTTGATCAGCAATCAACCGTTCCGTTATATCTTCAGCTGAAACAAAGCATTGAAGAAGCCATCACACAAAAGCAGCTGACGCACGGTTGTGTTCTGCCGTCCGAGCGCCGTTTGTCACAGTCGCTGGGGGTATCCCGCGTGACGGTGGTAAAAGCACTGGACTTGCTGCTGAAACAGGGGCTGGTGGTGAAACATCACGGCAAGGGCACGCAGATTAATCTGCCGGTGCAGTACAATCTGTCCGGCGGTGGTTTTTCCGCGCAGGCCGCCGGCAGCGGTAAGGTGTCCAGCCGGTGGCTTATTCGTCAGCTGGACTCTGTACCGGACTCACTGGCCTCTGAACTGGAATTATCCGCAGGTGATACCATGGCGGTGATCAAACGTGTCCGGCTGGTGGATGATATTCCGGTCTCGCTGGAAACCATGTTTATCCCGGAAGCCTTTTTGCCGCGCCCTGATCTGCTGGACGGCTCTCTGTATGCGCACTGGCTGGCGCAGGGGATTGAGCCGGATGTGCAGGAGTATGCACTCTCTATCTGTCATCCGGCTGCGGAGGAGGCAAAATTGCTTGCTATTCCGCCGACTGCCTCACTGATGAAAATTATCCTCAGAAGCCGCGACAAGCTGGGCAGAGTGCTGGAGTACGGCACGGCTATCTGCCGCAGTGATTTTTACCATTTTCACTTTACGGTAAAAGCATGAAAGAAAAAGCACTGTGAAAACAGTGCTTTATTTAAGTTTTATTCCTGTTTGTCAGGCCATCGCGGTGATGGTTTTATTCAGTAACGCATTGGCGAGTGTGTCTGTGGTCACCGTTTCATTGGTGTTCGCGGTAAGATCCCACAAGCCTATCTGTCCGTCACGGTTGAGCGTCACAATGTAACGGCAGCCGGATTTCAGTGCGCTGCTGTGCTGGCGCTTCAGTTTGGCACGGGTGAAATCATTCAGAATTTTATATTGCGGTAACTGATGGCGCAGTGTGTTAGCCAGTAACAGAGCTTCCACATTCTGTGCCGGATCTTCATACGTCACCACAATATCCGGCTGATTGACAATCGCTTTATCCAGGCCGAGGGTCTGGATCAGCAGTAACAGCCGTTCGATCCCGATAGCAAACCCGGAAGCCGGTAACTGTTTGCCGCTGAATAATTCAACCAGACCATCATAACGGCCGCCGCCGCAGACTGTCCCCTGTGACCCCAGCTCTTCTGTGATCCACTCAAACACGGTGCGGGTGTAGTAATCCAGCCCGCGTACCAGACGCGGATTGACCACATAGGCAATGTTTTCGCTGTCCAGCAGGCGGCGCAGCTCATCAAAGTGCTGTTGTGACTCCTCACCGAGGAAGTCCAGCAGGCGTGGTGCCGCTTCGATCATCTCCTGCATATCCGGATTTTTGCTGTCCAGGATACGCAGCGGGTTGGTTTCCAGACGGCGCAGGCTGTCCTCATCCAGCAGCGCTTTGTGCTGCATAAAGTAATTCACCAGCTGCTGACGGTGCTCTGAACGTTCTTCCGGTGTCCCGAGGGAGTTAATCTCCAGGCGGACGTGCTTATCCACACCGAGCGCCTTAAAGATATCTTTCACCATAAAGATAAGCTCGGCATCCACATCTGCCCCCGGCATGCCGAAGGTTTCCACCCCGAACTGGGTGAACTGGCGCAGACGGCCTTTCTGCGGGCGCTCATAACGGAACATCGGGCCCTGATACCACAGGCGCTGCGTGGTGTTGTAGCACATGTTGTTCTCAATCACGGTCCGGACGCAACCACTGGTACCTTCCGGACGCAGGGTGATGTGCTCGCCGCTTTTATCGAGGAAGTTATACATCTCTTTTGAGACGATATCGGTGGATTCACCGACCGCGCGCTCAAACAGGGCAACCGGTTCGAGAATCGGCAGCCTGACCTCCTGATAGCCGTAGCGGGAAGTGATATTCCGGATCCGGTTTTCCAGCCACTGCCAGACCGGTGTTTCTTCCGGAAGCACACTTCTCATCCCTCTGATTGACTGAATCTTTTCCATTTTTAGTCCTCTATATACAGTTTCTCTGTGAGAAATTCCGGCTGTCATCATTGTCAGCCGATAACGCCATCTCAGCGGTCTGCTCAGTGCAGATCCCCGGGATGTACGACAGGGCGAGCCCGGGACGGGGATCAGTAGTGTTTTTTTCACGGCGCATAATAAAAAACAGATACAGCGGAATGGTCACCATTTGCAGTACCATGCCCCAGAACAGCGGTTTGGTACCGGCGCCTGTCAGCGCGACCATAATAAATCCCAGACCAATCAGGCTCAGAGTGGCGTAAATAATAAAGGTGCGCCCGTACTGCATTTTTTTGGCGATCATGGCGATCGGCAGGGAAATCACTGCAAACGCATACGGGATCAGACTGGCGGACACCGCAAGAATAATGATGTTGCGGAACTGCTGTTCCAGGCTTGGCGAGATGGTGAGCAGCAGCACGGCGCTCATCATCCCGGCGGTACAAATCAGCCCTTTATACGGCACGCCGTGGCGGTTCACATCGGCAAAAAAACGCGGGAATGTGCCTTCTTCCGCCGCAGAACGGGGAACTTCAGTCTGTAAAATCTGCCAGCCCGGCAGTGCGCCGAAGCAGGCAATAATCGCGAGCGCAGAGATAATCTGTCCCGCATGTTCGCCCCACAGATAACGGGCGGTATCCGCAAACGGCGCGGTGGAGTTAACAAGCTGTTCGTGGGGCAGGATCCCCATCATGACATTGGTGGAACTGAGATAGCAGGTGGCGGCAATCACCAGCCCGATAATCGTGGCCAGCGGAATATTGCGGTGCGGATGAATCACCTGGGCGGATGAAACCGACGCGGATTCAATTCCCAGATAGCCCCACAGCGAAATGGCGGCGGCGGCAAAAATAGCATCTGTGTTACTGGTCTGAGTAACATTAAAACTGGTGATATAACGTGTGTAATCAAAACTGGTCCAGCCGAAAATACTGATGCTCAGAATAACGGTGAGCATACAAAGGCCGGTAAAAATCTGCGCATAGCCGACGACTTTTGCGCCCTGCAAACCCAGCAGAACGAAAGCCCAGAGAATAATAATAGCGGTAATAGCGGCGTAAAGCGGAGTGTGAAGCTGCGGAAAGAAATAAGAGAGATAACCGACACCGGAGATCAGTAAGGCACAGTTGCCTATCCAGGTCGAAAGCCAGTAAAAAAGTGATGTCTGTAACCCGATATACTGCCCGAATGTCCGGCCGATGTTGGCAATCACACCGCCTTTACAGGGGGAGATTTCACCGGTCTTGGCGAACACCAGCGCCAGTGCCAGCACGCCGCAGAAGGTCAGCAGTCCGCCCCACAGCGCGATGGAACCGATATGCGCGAGGGAGGAGGGTAACATAAACACGCCGCTTCCCATCATATTGGAAGCCGTCATAATGATCAGGGCTGTCAGGCCCATGCGGTGGGTGGATTTACCATTGGGAACCATACCATTTTGTCCTCACAGAAATACTCCAGCTGCGGATGAGGGAGCAAAAAATCTCACGATCAGAGAACTGAGCCGTGTTTTTTGGTCTTTTTTCTTGCATCATCCTGTGTCGCTGTATAGGTTAGAGAGCGTTGCCGGCAGGATTGGCGTCTGCGCCGGCAACGAACCGTAAGGGGGCAGTGGATATTTACCACTGCCTTTTTTTATGCCGCGTGTAAGTTAAAATCCGCGATAACGTCGTCGATCAGTTTGTCGATCTGCGCGGTATCCAGATGGTGCGCGGTGGTGATCAGGTGAGCCACGTCGCCGGAAGTTGCCAGGCAATGTTCTCTCCAGACGCGTTCTGACGGGCAAGGGAACACAACAGTGATGGAGTTCTTGTTGCGCCATGCATTGATACCGGCTTTCTGCATACGGTCAACAGCATACTGAGCCATATCCAGACTGCGGGTGATACGGCGTTTCCATTCCTCAGTTGAATGTGAACGGATAGCTTCCCACAGCATCAGTGGTGTGTGACCGTTACGTGAACCGGTGATGGTTTTGTCGTGTGCGGAAATGTAGTCGATTTCAACAGAAATACGGTCTACGTTTTCTTTCTTCGCAACAACGATACCGCAAGGGATTGGCGAACCAATCATTTTGTGGCCGGAAACACCGATGGAGTCGATACCGTCAGCAAATGTGAATGGCTGTGCATCATCAACGAATGGCAGGATCATGCCGCTCAGTGCCGCATCAGCGTGCAGGTAGTAATCTTCACGTTTGATACCGGCTGCTTTCAGACGTTTCTGGATTTCAGCGATATCATCAATAGCACCGCGGACAGTGGTACCGATGTTAGCGAAGATAATCGGATGCGCTTCTTTATCGTCAGCGATTTTTTTCATCAGATCGTCATAGTCGATTTCGCCGTTTGGCTGAGATTCAACAACCTGAGATTTGATACGCAGTAATTTAACGATTTTCGCAACGGAATAGTGAGTGTCTTTTGAATAGTACAGCGTACCGTCAGGGAAGATTTCACGGCCCAGGTAGCAACCGAACATGTTACCTTCGGTACCGCCGTTGGTCACATAACCCCAGCTTTGTTCAAACGGAATTTTGAACAGGTCTGCGAAATACTCCATCACTTCTTTCTCGAAATCGAAAGAGTTCAGCAGGTAGTTGCAATATTCGCCCCAGTCACCGCAGTTGTTGATGGAGAAACGTAAGAAGCGTTCCAGATTGGTGTAATCGAAATCCGCTGATTCAGGATAACCGATGTTGAAATACTGGTTTTTTACGCAATAAGCCCAGAATGCATCAAGTTTGTTTTGATCATTGATAGACAGAGTCATACTTAATTACCTCTTGTTTTTCAAAATTGAAGACTGTGAAGCGGAGCAAATCACGCTTTGTTTTGTTCGTCATTGATGTACAGGATATCGTTGCCTTTTTTCGCACGGCCTGCGGCCACGAAGCTGAACAGCGGGATAGTGATTGACATCATGACCAGACCCCAGAACATAGAATCAGAACCGGAACCTAACAGGGCAAAGACACAGTAGATAATGCCGATAACCACCAGGACGTTATAGAAAATGAAGGTTCTGCCGCGGTTCATTTTTTTGGAAACCATGATGATTGGCAGAGAAATCAGTGCATACATGTATGGCAGCAGAGATGCGAAGACAGACATCAGGATGACGATTTCGAACTGTTTGGCCAGGTTTGGTGACGCGGTCATTAACAGCACCAGGCTCATCAGCACACCGGTGAAAATCAGGCTTTTCATCGGAACGTCATTTTTGTTCACATCAGAGAAGAATTTAGGGAACAGACCCTGATCGGCACCGGCACGCGGACCTTCAGACTGCAGGATTAACCAGCCGGAGATAGAACCGAAGCAGGCGATGATACTCAGGATAGACGCAACAGTACCGGCAGTTTCACCGAACATGTAACGGGCAGCATCCGCAAACGGTGCGGCAGAGTTAACCAGTTCTTCATGCGGAACCAGACCCATGATAACGGTGCAGCTGCCGACGTAGCAGACTGACGCAATCAGCAGACCATAAACGGTTGCACGCGGAACAGTGTATTCAGGTTTATCGACCTGGCCGCTGGAAACCACAGCAGATTCAACACCCAGGAAGCCCCACAGTGCGATAGACGCTGCAGTGATAATGGCTGTGGTATCGCTTTTACCGGTACCGTTATAAACCTGAGAGAACATCTGCGGATCGAACCAGAACCAGCCGATCACACCGACACCCAGGACAACAACCAGCATGCAGCTTGCAGTGAATGACTGCGCACGGCCGGCGACACGGGCACCGAAGCTGGCTAATACCACGAAGCCCCACAGAATCGCGATAGCAACGACACTGCCGATAGCCGGGTTTTTCAGTTCAGGGAAGAAGTAGCTGAGGTAGCCGACACCGGCAACCAGCAGCGCGACGTTACCGACCCAGGCACTGATCCAGTAACAAACAGTGGTCTGGAAACCGATAAACGGACCGAAAGCATCGCTGGCGTAAGCCACGATACCGCCGTTACGCGGTGTGATAAGACTGGTTTTGGCGAAAACTAATGCTAATGCGATAACACCAATGATTGTAAATAACCATCCCCATAAGGAGATGTAACCGACGCCCGCGAGGTTAGTCGGCAGCATGAACACACCGGAACCCATCATATTTGATGCGGTTACCAGGGTCAGCGCGACCACCCCCATTTTATGGGCGGAACTGGCACTCATGTTTCCCATAATGCTTTTCCTGTAATGATTGTTTAATTGGAAAGGTGCACCCGATGACAATTACCGAGATAGGGGAAACTTAATTTTTAAATGTCGTTCTAAATTTGATATAGATCAAAAAAACAGCGCTTCTATAACAGTTTCAGCTGAAAATGAATATTTTATGTGCCGTTTTTCCGTAAGTGACTCTGTCCCCCTTTTTTGGCGTGAATAATCCAACTTTTGGTGTGGTTATTATTTTACTTTTGTCATATGTGAATTAACAAAGCGGTTAAGTAAAAAATAAATATACTTTTTTCAATACGATAAAAAAGAATGGCATTCAGAAATAAAAACGGGTTTTATGATATGAGTTAAAATAATAAAACCGGTTTTATATTATATTACTCATTAGATAAATTGATTATTTTTAGCGATTGGAGCGCTGACCTATGCCAAGAAGAGAGCGCCTTTACTTTCCGGGATTACCACAGCTGATTAAACTTAACGGACACAATCATGAAAAGCTCTTTCAGGAAGAGAATGATTACACCCGTTTCCTGACCTGTGTGGACAGGTCTTTAGAATCATATGATTGCGAGCTTCATGCCTATTCACTTAAGGCTGATACGGTATTGTTGCTGCTGACACCAAAATCAAAAGAAGACTTAAGCCGCTTTATCCAGCACATCGGACGCCAGTATGTTCCTTATTACAATAATAAATATCAGCGTACCGGTGCATTATGGGATCGGCGTTATAACAGCTGTCTGATTGAAGCAAATTCCTATTTTCTTTTGGTCTCTCAATATGTTGATACATTCACATCCGACCAGTCATCAAATAATGATAAACATAACTTAAATTATTCCAGCTACGGTCATAACACCGGGGAATGTACTATTCCGAGAATGACTGAACACCAGTGTTATTTGCAATTAGGCAAAACACCGGAAGAGCGCGGGATCCATTACCAGCATTTTTTGTATACCACCATCAGCCAGTCTGTTATTGAGCGGATTCAAATCTGTCTGAATCAGAATTGCGTGCTAGGTACCAACCAGTATTGCCAGAAACTGGAATTTGAAGTGAACCGGACAGTGCGCCCGCATCACAGCGGACGGCCGCGCAAACATTACAGTAATGATGTGGCGGACTGGATCTGGCTGGAAAACCGGGCCTCGAAGCTGCTGGCACGCTATTGTTATCAGGAAATCCGCTTTCCGCTGCTGGAGTACTGGGATGACCATATGAAGAATACTGCTGCGTTTGCGGATGATAACCATAACGGGCCCAAACTTAACTGCAGCCATCCGGCACTGCTGCGCGGTGAGGGGACGATGGGTTGTCTGCGGGTGATTGCGCAGCATCAGCGTTTACAGTCAAAAAGTAAGTTATGGTATATCGGTGCGATGTTCCGCAATGTGGCCGGTCAGAAACAGGATTTTGAACAATATCACCAGATCGGTGTGGAAGCGTTCGGTTACGATAATATTGATATCGAGCTGGAGCATATTTTAATGCAGTATGATTTTTTCAGTTCATTACATCTCACGCCGTACATTGAATTAAAAATAAATACCGTTGGCAGCGAAGATGAATTCAGTCATTTCCGTCAGGCACTGAGAGACTATTATCAGCCGTTTCTGCCGTTCTTTGAGGAGCCGTGGCTGGTGAAACTGAAAGATAAACCGGAGCAGTTATTATCCGTACCGCACAAGCTGCTGGATATCGTTAATAAAAAAGCCCCCCGGCTCAGTGAATTTCTCTCTGAGACTTCCGCCGCCCGCTTCCGTCAGCTGCTGGAATCCCTCAACCGTCTGAAAATTCCGTACAGTGTGACGCCGGGGCTGTATCCGGTAAATAATTACTGCCATACTCTGTTTGAATGGCGCACCACGCATCCGGACAGCCACGATGAGCTGTTATGCCGCGGCGGGCGCTATGATGCCAGTGCGTCACATCTGCTGGATAAAGAGGTGGCGGTCAGCGGTTTTGCCTTTATGCTCGACCCGATTATTTTCCTGATCCGCAAATGCCACAAACAACTGCTGCGTCAGAACGCGACCGATGTGGTGCTGATCCCGGAAAACACCCGCGCTGCCGGTCATGCGCTGATGGTCGGTCGCCGTCTGAGAATCCTGTTCCCGCATTTCACCATTAAGAATGACTGCTCGGGGATGCGGATCAGTACCTGCCGCAGGAACGCCGAGCGTAACGGCAGCCGTTTTATCATTGTGGTGCCGTCAGAGGACGATAAAGAACTGGAACTGACCGATAAAGACAACGGCATGATTCAGTTTGTGAATGAGAATGCCATGATCGGGGTACTGGGACACAGCGTAAACGGCTGAGGAGAAAGGATCCGCAGATAACTCAGCTTATCTGCGGGAGAACCGGTTACTGTTGGCTGAGGAGCGATTCCAGGGCGTTATAGAGTGCGGTGGCACTCTTCTCATAACCCGGGCCGGAGAGATGGACTTTGTCCGGCCGTGCGAGATCACGCAGCACCCAGCTGTTGATTGCACAATCCCCTCCCATGAACTGCTGCCAGTCCCAGTAGAGTAAGCCTTCACTTTTTGCAACAGACTGCTGGATCCGTATCACATTGTGCAGATTGGCAGGTTGTTGTGAGCGGCAGTCAGGTGCGGTTTTGTTCTTGATACTGTCGCCCGGGCCGACCAGCAGGATCACCGCGTCCGGCATGGTGCTGCGGATGCTGCGCACGGCATTGGTCAGCTGCTGACGGTAGAGATCCAAATCCAGCGTGTCATTAAAGGCTTCATTGGTGCCGTAAGCCAGGATCACCATTTCCGGATCGGTCTGCGCCAGGGTATTCACCCACTGCGGCAGCCATTTTTCCGTCATGGCAATTGTCGCGCCGTTGATACCGACAGACGAGAGCATCACGCCCGGATGGTTGCGGGTGATAAACCAGCCGCCGATATTCAGCGGGCTCTGTTCGTTCGCCGTGATCTCTGCCGGGAAGGTCACCGGCACACTGTCAGAAAAACGCCACGCGGAGGACGGTGCCAGGTTCAGCGTGCCGCCTTTGCCGCCGCGTACCGCAACGGAGGCAGGATAACCGGTCTGGTACAGCACCTGCATATCATACTGATAAGAGGACGGGTTACGCTCTTTCATCGTCAGGGTGCTGTGTGAGGTCAGCGGCGAAATAATAAAGCCGCCCAGCGGGAAATTCGGTGCATCATCTTTGCGGCTGGTCAGGAATGACCACTGTTTTTTCGGCTCGGTGAAGACAAAGTTTGCCGTACGCTGTCCGGCGATAATGCTCGGCGGCACAAAGCCGATCCCCGCATTGCCGTAACGCGCCTGGAATTTGTCACGCAGCGTGCCGGAGAAAAAATCCGCTGCGGTGTGAGAATCTCCAATCTGGACAATATGAACACGCGCAGACGGATCCCGCAGGCGGTGTGCCAGGCGGCTGAGGTTCGGATCGCCGTAGTTGGTCAGATCATTGCGCGACACCGGCGGTGGTGTCTGCGGCTGTATCCACTGTTTATCCGAATCGTTCTGGCAGGAGAGCAGGGAAAGCGCTGCGGCAAACAGGGCTATCGCACCGGCCGGTTTAAGGTGCCACGACGGGCGTTTTTGTTGTTTCATCATGTAGTTCTGTTTTTTCCTGCGCCGCCGGGGTTTCCTCCGGCGCAGCATTAAATTTAATCAGATCAAATACCGTGTCAGCGATGGCTTTCTGACCTTTGTAGGTAAAGTGAATACCGTCGCCGCTGCGCAGCTTGATAGTGCTGCTGCCGTCACCGGGGTAATCTGAATAGATCTTATCCTGATATTTGAAAATGGTATTCGCGGATAACCAGATTTCACCGGCATTATTAATTTCCGACTGATAGATCCCGCTCAGATAGTGTACACCACCTGACAGCTTGTCTTTGCGCATATTCGGCGGTCCTATCCAGATGACGTCCACATCCTGTATCCGGGCCGTTAACAGAATATCCTGAATCCGTTTACGATACTGCGCCTCCCACTCCGGCGACATAAAGCGCAGATAGCGCCCGCCGCCTTCCGGCGGCATGTCCCACGGGTCATTCGGGCCGAGGAAAACCACCATCAGGCGGATATCCGGGTTGGCGGCCAGCGTGGTTTTGATAGTCTCCGGCCAGTTGAAAAACTTCGGATACGTCAGACCGGTACTCTGCTTGCTGAGGTTGATGCTTTCAATACCGTAGGTTTTGGCCAGACGGGATTGTAACACAGGCGCAACCCCCTGCATGAGGGAATCGCCGACGAAGAAAACTTTATCTCCGGCTTCCAGAGCAATTCGTGATTTCGGTACTTTTTTCGTCAGTATGTGTTCTGCAATCTGTTCCGGATTCAGCTTCAGTACCGGACTGCCGGTTGCCGGACGTTCCCGGTTCAGCAGTTCAGGGAAGGTCACAGACAGCGCGGCAGCCGGATAACGGTAGCCGTTGATAAAATGCAGCCCGACCTGAAACTCCTCCGGAAACGCGGTATTGCCCGGAACAGCCTCTTCCGTTTCCTCAACGATATGGTTGCCCTGTGCATAGGTCCACAATGTCTCTCCGGCCGCCACCACGCCTTCCTGAAGGTAACCCCCGAGATCCCATCCGTAATGCCCCTCCAGCTTCGCCCACGGCGCAGGCTGGTGGTAAGTCTGTTCCCAGTACCGGGCCAGCGGGTTCTGGTTCAGCCAGACCAGCGCCACAGCTGCTGTCAGCACAATAAAGACGACCTTCAGTGCCCGTTCGAGATTTTCGGTAAAATCAAAAATTCGCATAGATAAAACCCGGCATGCCTGAAGGAGAGAAAATAAAGACCAGCGTCATAAAGAGTGCCAGCGGTAAAGGATACCAGAACCACGGGATCCGCCGGTAATAGTGTCCGGCGCGGTGATACAGACTGACACACTGCGGATAAATAAACAGCAGCAGCCAGAAGGCGATAATCAGCGGCGCACTGGTCATGACAGAGGCAATAAAGCCGTCAGCGGTCAGTTGTGTCAGCATGGTGACGGCATCACTGAGCGTGGCGCTGCGGAAGAAAATCCAGGTCAGGCAGAGTATATGAAAGGTGAAAATCCGGGCGATCCAGACCCCGGTTTTCTGCCACAGTGTCTCTGCAGGGTCAGTACGCGGCGGCAGCAGTTTGTGTTTGATATTCATCAGCACAATCCCCAGTCCGTGCAGTGCACCCCAGATGATAAACGGCAGCCCGGCACCGTGCCAGATCCCGGAAATCACCATGGCGATAAAGGCGTTGAGGTTCATCCGCAGCCAGCCCTTGCGGTTACCGCCGAGCGGGATATAAATATAATCACGGATAAAGGTAGACAGACTGATGTGCCAGCGTGCCCAGAACTCTTTGAGGTTGGTGGCAAGGTACGGCGCATTGAAGTTAAGCGGTACCCTGAAACCGATCAGCATGGCAATCCCGGTGACCAGGTTGGTGTAACCGGAGAAGTTGAAATAGATATTCCAGGCATAGGCGTACACCGCCACCAGAATCTCCCCGGCGCTGTAATTGACCGGCGAACTGAAGACCGGATTGGCGAAGTTTTCTGACAGATAAGCACTGAATAAAAACAGTTTCACCATCGCCAGGATGATCAGTAACAGGGCTTTTTTGTAATCAATAATTTCCCGTGAGATTGCCTGTATTTGCGGCATGAATGCTTTGGCGCGGTTTATCGGGCCGGCGACAATGCTCGGGAAGAAGCAGAGATAGAGCACCACATCCAAAAAGGGGGCTTTTTCAATCTCTTTGCGGCAGACCGACACCACATAACTGACGGAATGGAAAGCGTAGAAGGATAAGCCCAGCGGCGCCAGTACCGAAAGCACCGGCAGCTCAGCCTCCACACCAGCCTGCAGCAGCGCACTTTGCAGTGATTCCTGCATAAACCCGTAGTATTTGAACACCGTAAAACAGCCGATAATCCCTGCTGCCAGCAGGGTGTATACCGCGCGGGCGGACAGGCGGCTGCTCAGAACATTTGTCAGCAGATAAATAAACAGGGTATACCCGGCCAGCACATACGCGAAGCTTGCCTGAAATGAGAAAACAAACAGATAACTCGCCGTAATTAAAAGGATATTCTGTAAACGGGTCTTTTTTTGACAGAGCCAGTAAACCAGAAAAAAGGCAGTAAAGGAGGCAAGAAATTCAAATGAAAAGAAATTCATATCAGGCTCTGTGCAGGCTTGTTGGGAATATCATAATTAGCGTGATGAGTATAATATAAGTTATCAACCACGATTCAATAAGAATGATGATAAGCCATAAAAAAACCCGCGTAATCTTCAGATTAGTGCGGGTTTCCGGTGTCTGCCACAGTGAACAGAACGATTAGGTGTTTTGGGCGACCTTCTGTGCCGATGTGATCAGTGTTTTGTTACTGTCATACATCTGGCGGAGGTAACGGTTATAGGCATCTCCCTTTTGCGAATAACCTTCCAGCTGACTGATAAGTTCCGGTGTACTCAGTGAGTCATCATCACCCAGACGCTGTTTTGCCCTTTCTGAACGCAGTGAATTATAAGCACGGTGCGTATTCAGATTTTTCATGTAGGACGTGACACTATCCTCAATAGTGTTGTATGCGTAGTAGCCCTTAACCTGTCCGGCTTTGGCACTACAGCCCCGTCCGCAACGCATACCAAAAAGGTTGTTGTTGGACTGAGCCAGTTTTGATGTTCCCCAGCCTGACTCGGTTGCCGCCTGTGTGGCAACGAAGTGGGTGGGCAGGATATCGACACGGCTCAGCAGCGCGTTCCAGTCGGTGCGCTTAGGCGAGCTGCATGTCATATCATAGCTCCGGCAAAGCTTTCCGAGCTTTGCAATATCACTCTGTGACCAGTGTTTGGCATTCCGGCGTTCCAGTAACCAGGTGCGGTCATTCATGATTTCGCGATTCACTTTGTCAATCGCGGGGACAATGGCATTTAAAAACGCTTTCTTACGGGGTGTACCTGACGCGTATTTTTTCAAATCAGGCAGCGTTTTTTGTAACTGCTGCGTGTTTTGATGCGAATACGGCAAGCTTGTCGTGGTACTGGTTGAGGCAAAGCCTGAACCGGTAAAGAATAGTAAAATCAAGAAAGCGAAGACTGCATTTGTCCTCATCGAAAGAGAGGGCATTGCTTTTTCCTCGTTTTATTGTCTGAACAAAAATCGAACGAATACTAGCAAAATATAAAAACCAAGGCCAGCCTTATTATCCATCGTTTAATATTAATCGGGTATGTTTTGGCAGGATAAAATTCTGTTTTTTGATTTTATGTATGACTATTAGTAAGTTAAAACGGACATTAAACGATAACGGATTTCAGCAAAAATGGCGGAATTATCCGGAAAATTAATGTTTTTCACGCGGTGACCGGCCATTTTTTCCCTTTTTTCTGCGGTTTTTACCGGTCATGTTTATCCGGATTTGCCCTCAGTAGTACTCGAAATTGAGGATTGCCGTGGTATTGATGCGGCCGGCACTGAGCCGGGCAGCATCATACACATAGTAGTAAGCCCAGAGACTGAAGCCGTTGTTTACTTCAATAAATTTGTCCTTTCCCCATTCAAACAGATAGGAATCAGCGCGCGGCTGCTGTCCCGGCGGATTGATGACCAGCGCACTGTTGTCATTGGTATCCGCATAACGACCGACCCGGATCCCGACTCCCTGAGCTGCACCCTGTGAGGTATCAACGAGGGTTTTCATATCCCGCAGCCAGACCTGATTGCTGGCCAGATAGGCTCTTACCGGACGGCTGGCGCGGCCGTTCAGGCGATCCCGGCAGGAGATATCCAGATAAAAGCGGGTCATCCCGGCGGTTTTGTTACGTACCAGCTGCGCTCTGTCCACCTGCGGCAGTTCGACTAATAAATCTGCGTTATCAAAGGTACAGGTGGTTTCACGCGGCTGATAAATGACATCCAGCGGCTGCAGGAACAGATCTTCATTGTGCTCCGGCCAGTGCCCGCCCAGCAGATAGGTGAGGATATCCAGCCCGAGACGGATAAAAAACTGAAAGATCCCGACCCGTGTGGTGTCAGCGGCAATCACTGCGCCGTCAAAACGGTACTGACTGCCGGGTACCGTCACATCACTGCGTGAGCCCTGCGGCATCACCCGCGCGCTGAGAGTAAAACGTGCCTGAAGGTTTCCCGCCGGATACGGATTTCGGCTGTAACCGAATTTTTGGCTGCCGCCGGGCTGGAGGTCAATCACCCTGAACTCGACCGGATAACGCCCGTTCTGAAAACCGACCACCACGGAGCGTTTTTGCAGGTAAGAGGCGTTGGAGACACTGCTGCTGTAGCCGTTACAGCTGAATTCCCCGCTGTAGCGGGTATTTAAATAGAGCGTGGTTTCCGTCTGACGGTAAAAGGTTTCTGACAGATCAGCCGTCAGCGGCGGTGCCTGTTTGTTACCGTCGTTGGTGCACTCCGCCTGTGCATAACCGGTGATCAGCATCAGCAGACCGGCAAATAAATGTGTTTTTCTGAGCATCGGAGATGTTTCCTTTATTCTGCACAAGGCAGCGGCGCACTCTGCGGATCCGGTGTGAATGTGATGCGGCAGTAGCCGCTGCCGGTATCCGTCAGACGGACATTGATCTGCGCCGGCCGTGTTTCGCTTCTTATATAAATGAGGCTGTTCTGACCGACATAGCCGATGCTGTTATTGTTCCCGTCAGTGACTTCTGTGCCGAACGGCAGCGGTTTACCGTTTTGGCGCACGGCATGCAGATAAAATTCCTGCCGGGTATCCGTTCTGAAGTTCACGAGTGTTACCGCCCCGGCATAAGGCACGATATCCTGTACATTGCCCAGCAGTTCTGCCGCATTTTCCGGTGCCTGTGAGGCATCCAGGATCAGCGCGTTTTTGCGGTAGGCGGACAGATACGGCACCAGAACCTGACCCTGTGTGTTGGTGGTGACATTGCGGTCATTGTTTACGATGGCATTGGCGGTGCCCGGCACATTCACTACCGCAAAGGTTTCCCCCGGCTGGTTTGCGGTGAGAATACCGCCGGACCAGGCCACCACGCTGCCGGTGGCACCGGCTCCCAGCTGGCGGTAACGGCCGGATTCACTGTAAGAGGCATTCAGTGTCGCCGGGGCTGCCCGGTAAGCGGCGCTGGTGCTGAAGGTGGTGCCGCCGGACTGCTGATGCGCGGCATTGACGTTATAACTCAGCGCGTTGCTCTGCCCGGCGGTACCGCTCAGGCCGATATTGCTGCTCTGATAGCGGCCTTTTTCTGTCATGCTGTTTGCGGTCAGATACACCTTGTGCCCGGACAGCGTCAGCGGAACGGAGAGCGTCAGGTTTACCCGCGTTTCTTCATGATTACTGTCTGCCGGATTATTGCTGTCTTTGCTGTAACGGGTCCGGCCTGCGCTGAGAGTGTAATTGATATCCTGCCAGTTATTGGCATAACCCAGCTGATATTCGCGGGTGCTGCCCTGGCCGCCCCAGTAATCACGCAGCGTACCGGCGAGATAAACCGATCCGTAATCCGCACCGATCCGCTGGTTGATGTTGACATTAAAGGTACTGCGCTGGCGGTAACTCTGTGACTGCGGGGAGAGATCACCGGTCAGAACCTGCCGGTTAAGCAGTTCCTGATACTGCACCGCATCCGTGAGGCTGAAATAACCGCTGGTGGAATAACGGTAAGCCGCCAGAGAAAAATTGGTATTGGTCTGATGAATGAAACGGCTGTAGGCCACCTTGTAGCTCTCGCCCCGGTAACGCGGCATGTCCTGTCCGAACCGGGCATCGGAGTGCGTAACATCCACGGATAATGCGCCAATCGGCAGGTTAAACCCGCTGCCGAGCAGAAACGCCTGATAATTTTCCGCCGCAATCACACCGCCGTAGCCGGTCAGCGTGTTATTAATGCCGTACTGAAGATTCAGTTGTGCAAAATCCGGATGGTAAGCGGTATCTGTCAGACGGACTTCACCGGCATTCAGCTCATATTTAAAGAGGCCTTCTTTTAACATATTCGGGACGGCGGAGAAGGGCACCATAAAGCGGTTGATCTGCCCGTCCGCTTCATTCACTTCCACCTGCAAATCCCCGCCGGATCCGGTCGGAAGCAGGGAATCGACCACAAACGGACCGGGCGGAACACTCTGCTGCCAGATTAGCTGTGCATCCTGATAGATTCTGACCAGGGCGTTGGTCTGTGCCACACCGCGCACGACGGGAGAGAAGCCCTGCCAGGCATCGGGATACATGCGCATATCTGTTTTCAGGGTTGCGCCCCGGAAACGGACGGAATCGAACAGTTCGCTGGAGGTATAGCTGTCCCCGGCACGGAAATCCGATTTAATTGCCGGAAAACCGCGCTGAAGGTAACGGGTATTGGTATTCCATTGCGTGCTCTGTCCGCTGCTGTAGGTCACTGAGGATTGATCCCGCAGCTGCCAGCCCGCCAGATTCAGACCACTGTTCAGGGTCAGATACGCATTGTCGTTATCACTGCCGTCACGTTTATTGGCGGCGTGATAATAATTGGCGTTATAACTGACTATCGCGGCATTAATGCCCTGATCCCACCGCGACGGGTCGACATACCCTTTCAGAACGGTATCCAGCATTGCCTGCGGCACATTCAGTGCCAGCTGAAATTGCCCGGTATTCAGGGTATAGCTGTCCGGCGGCACCAGACTGCTCAGTGCGACATAACCGTGTTCATCTGCCTGCGGCGGCGGTGTGCTGTCACGCAGTCCCAGTTTCGGCACATCGTCCTGCGGGATCAGAATCGTGTGTCCGCTCTGTTGCAGACGCAGCGGAAAACGCCCTTTCCATTCCCCGTTCACACTGATTTCAACGGTGTATTCACCGTCAGGCAGGGTGTCGTCGCGATCAAAGCGTGACAAATCCGCTTTGGCGGAATCGCCGTAAAGGAAGTTGGTGTTAAACCCGGCCCCGGCTGCCGGTGTGCTGAGCAGTACCGGCAACAATGAAATCAGGGCGGAAAAACGGCGGACAGGGCGCGGCATCATGCTGCTGTTCAGTTCAGGGACAGCGGATAGGTATTGATGGCACCGAAATCGTCGATCAGTGTCAGCGAATAGTGATTTCCGGCCGGTAATCCGGCTGCGGCAGGCAGCGTGAACTGAGAATAAGGGGCAATCATCGTGCCTTCTTCCGCCAGATCACGGCTGTTTGCGGTCCCTTTCAGGCCGAGAATATTAATATGATACGGAGAATCATTTTTCAGAATATAGTGCTGACCGTCACGGGTGAATGTCAGGCGGGTATGGGCTTTATCCGCACTCAAGGTCAGGCCGGACGGGCGGTAAAACAGTTTGATACGGGAGCGGATAGCAATCTGCATCATGTTTTTATCCGCACTGTTCTCCGGCAGCGGCGGAATATCCAGTAAATTCAGATAAAACAGGGACTCTCTGTCTGCCGGAAGCTGTACCGGCGTCATTTTCACCCGCAGCTGCTGACCATTTTTACCGTCGATTTTCACCACCGGCGGTGTCAGAATAAACGGAACATTGGCGGTCTCCGGGGTGGAATCGGGGTTGCCGTCATCAATCCACGCCTGGACTAATGCCTGCTGTGTCCCGGTGTTAAATAATTGTACCGGAACCTCTTTGCTTCCCTGCGGATAAATAACACGGGTGGAGTTAATAATAACATTCGCCCGGCTGACAAATGTCACCGCCAATAATAATAATGTTAAGATACTTTTTTTCATGATAGGTATTTTCAAAAATCAGGCCTCTGAATTAAAGAGGCCTGAAAATATCAAAAGTAAGACAGATTATATGTCAGCATGGTATTGATTTTACCCGGCTGAGCAGGTTCACTGCCGACTTTGTAATATTTTGCATAAAACTGCATAACACCATTATCAGCCATAATTTTTGTATCGTATGGCGTATTTAAATTAATGACTTCATCACTTTTTTGTGACGTTAACGCAATCCCGACATTTTTATGATTGCCTTTCTCATCCGTTTCCTGGTTGATCAGATAATTACCGTTATTGGCAATCAGATTGGTGGATGCGAAATTAATATGCAGTGATTTTTTATCTTTGTCGCTGGCGTTACAATCTGATAATTCTAGAGAAAATGCTTTTTTCCCTTCATCTATTGCGCCCGGATGATTGATTTGATTAACCGTAATCGGATCTAATAATACCGACATGTTTGCATTACCATTATTAATGGTACAGGTAGCATCTGTAATGAAGCCGGTAAAATTGATGGAACCACCGGATGCGGTGGTCGCCGCAGACACAGAGTTAGCAACAAAAATAAGAGAAAGAGACGCTGCAAGAGCGAATTTTTTATTCATTATCCTCTCCGGGATGGAATATATAATAAATCCGGCAACGGAATTAATTACGTTACCTGTAAATTTATTTTTAGTCATAGTGATTTTTAGCTGATTCTGAAAAAACAAATCAGCAGGGTTTATTTAGTTAGTAGCATCAATAAGAAATAGTTTTCCCCAGCAATTTTTTATTACCGTTAACAGGAAAGAAGTTTCTTATACATCAGAATGGAAGGCATAACTAAAACGAAACAGATTATATAGTCACGAAATGATTAATTGAAGTATTTTTCTGATTTTATAATTAAAAGGTAGGTTTTATCTGTAATATCCGGATACAGACAGTTACTTATGGATTTATATACTGTGTTTTTATGTTATTACGATGTTATGCATTGATTGTTGTTAATATTTTTAAATATTCATTTAATATATGTTAAAAAACGCAGTATTTAATATTATTTTTTCTTTATAATGATTGATTGTAACAATTAAGAATAATTATCATTAACAGTATTAACAGCGAAAAATCAATCACTCAGAATGATCCTGCTATTCATTATCGGCACAATCACAGATAACTTTAATTGTTTTCAACTTTATTTTAGGTACAGAAGGATAACTATCAGAATCAGCTGATAACGAGTGTAACTGTTTATATGGCGATTATTTCAGGCGGGGAACGCGGCGGGCAGCGTTACGGCTGCCCGGACAGGATCAGTTTTTGTTCTGTTTATGGAAAGCCAGACGCTCTTCAAAATAGGCTTTCAGGTGAGATGCCAGCCCGTGAATTTTGTCATCCAGCTGACGAACCAGAAATTCATCGCTGTTCATATCATCAACCCGCTGCATAGCGAGGTCATCAACATATACTTTTTCCTGCGGGGTCAGTTGTGCCATTGTCTGTCTCTCTGAATATAGTGGGAATATGGTATGTTATCACGATTTTAACGGATAACACGCAGGTGTCACGATGGATGAAAAACAACTTTATCATTATGCCATATGGTTGCTGGGACGGCGGGAATATGCCGGCGCAGAACTGGCCCGCAAACTGAAACGGAAAATAGCCGAAAAGCAGGAAACCTCCCCGACGGAAGAGCGTGTTCTGCCCCGGGTGATGGCGCGGCTGACCGACTCACAGTATCTGGATGACACCCGCAGTATCGCGCTGTTTTTTCAGGCCGGGGTGAGAAAATTGCACGGGCCGGTGAGGATCCGCCGGGAATTACGCCAGAAAGGGTTTGACGGTGAACTGATTGATGCGGTTTTTTCCGCGCAGGAGACCGACTGGTTTGAACAGGCCCGTGAGGCAAAAATGAAGAAATTCGGGGAAAGCCGTCCGGCGGACTATAAAGAGAAGCAAAAACAGATGCGTTACCTGATGTACCGGGGTTTTA
This sequence comes from Morganella morganii H1r, assembly GCF_000633515.1. Taxonomy (GTDB): domain Bacteria; phylum Pseudomonadota; class Gammaproteobacteria; order Enterobacterales; family Enterobacteriaceae; genus Morganella; species Morganella morganii_B. The sequence goes on from NZ_AYMP01000010.1 coordinate 230,713, forward strand.
CGTCAGATCAGATTTATGAGCTGTACTGACACTGCCCGGTGTTATTTGTTTTTATTCAGAGCCTGTTGTATGGCGTCATGGTAACGGTGCCGGAGAAAATCCGTATTGAGCCCCGCCTGCTGCATCTGTAATGCCAGCAACCGTAAGCGTTTGTTTGTCTGCTCATATTCTGTGCTGTCCGGCGGCAGAGCGGACAATAATTCCGCCAGTGAAACCGACTCCTGCGGGCCAGTAATGCAGGGGGAAGATACCCTGCATTTTTCAGTAACCGGTAGCCCACCCGAAGTTCCGGCGGAACATGGCTGTCATCATCAAGCGTGAGTGGCTTACCTTCTCCTGCCAGTCCTTCTAATTCTCCGCTTTCAAGCGCCGCCTGAATATGGCGCTCTGCCAGTGTGTCAAAAATCGTCATAGCGCTTCTGTTCCCCCTGTTACCGATTCATTATAGCAGTGTCTTTTCCCCGCATAAATCATCTGTCTCAGTCAAAAAATCCGCATTTACTGCTGAATGATAAATGAATTACATCAGGAGGATAAGTGCATTGATATTCATTTTCAGTGCCTCTGCGGAAGCCGGTTACAGCATGGCGGCACCGGACTGAAAATGAAAGGTGAGCGCAGCAACAGCGTGGATACTCGTCCCGGTGCCCGCCTGACTTACGTAAATCAGAAGCAGTCCGATCAATCCGCGCAGCCGTTTGTTGAGGTGAACTGGCTGTACAGTAATGCGAAGAGTGATATGACCTTTAATAATCACTACACCTTCAGTGATGATATGCCCGCCAGCCGGGTGGAAATCAAAGCGGGCGCGGAAGGGCAGATTTCACCAAACCGCGCGTCCGGGGTAACGTCTCCCGCCAGATGGGGGCGAATAATTACTCCGGTGACCGTGCGATGATCGGTGTGAAATACCAGTGGAAATAAGCTGAACCGCTGAGATAAAAATCCCCCTGTGTTGCCACAGGGGGATTTTTTTATCAATAACGTTCCTGATGTCAGCGCCGCGGCGCGAAAGGGTAACGAACAGTGTGAAATCAGTTAGCAGAAGCCGGTTCTAATGTCACTTTTTTGGTTTTTTCTTCTGACAGTGCCTGCTGACGGTTACGTTCCAGTTCCAGCGCACCAAAGTGAGACAGAATACAGAAGATGATGCAGCAGACGATACCGCCTAACAGCAGATAGAAACCACCGTGCCAGCCCATACGGTCAACAATGAAGCCGAACAGGGTGGTTCCCAGGGTTGCACCCAGGATGTAGCTCATAAAACCGCGTAAACCTACCGCAGAACCGACCGCGAAGCTCGGGACGATTTCCATGGTCTGCACGGATGCCAGGAACTGAGGCACATAAATCAGGCAACCGACAACCGCAGCGAAGAAGGTGACGACGGCCAGGGACTGGCTCTGCCAGTAACCGATCAGGCAGAAGAAAATCAGCGTCATACAGACGATCGCCAGCGGCATTCTGCGGCCTTTGAACAGTTTGTCTGTCAGCCAGCCTGCCAGCAGGGTGGACGGAATCGCTGCCCATTCGAAGAACAGGAAAGCCACACTCATCTGATCTTTGCTGAAGTTTTTCTCGGTCAGCAGATAAATCGGCAGCCAGCTGATGATCCCGAAACGTACCATGTACACGAACACATCAACAAACGAGACATACCAGGCATTTTTGTTTTTCAGCACATAGGTGCAGAAAATCTGAAATGCAGACATATTTTCCGGAGACTGCTCTTTCTGCGCGTCGGATAACACCACTTTTTCTTCCGGCATCATTTCCGCCAGCGCCGGTAAGCCTTCCTGTTCCGGAGAACCTTTACCCAGCAGCAGGACGACCACCGCGAAGATCACCGCGATAACCGCCGGAACCGCATAGCTGGCCGCCTGCCAGTGCTCAGTACCGAGAACCGCGAAGGCTGCCCCCACGATTGGTGCAACGATACCGCCGCCGACGTTGTGGGAGATATTCCAGAAAGCCCCGATACGACCGCGTTCACGGCGCGGGAACCATTTGGCGATAGTAATAAAAGAAGGACCGACGCCCATGCCCTGGAACAGACCGTTGAGGGCAACGAAACCGACGAACAGCCAGAATGCGCCGCTGAAGCCCATACCGAGGTTAACAACGGCACAGAGGATCAGACCAAAGGCCATAAAAGCTTTCGGGCTGGCTTTATCCGCCAGGCTGCTCATAATTCCTTTACTGATCCCGTAAGTGATCAGCATGCAGCTGGTTAACATACCGATCTGCGTTGTGGTCAGATCGAGGTTTTCTTTCAGATACGGCGTGGAGAGCGTAAAGTTATTGCGGACAATATAATACGCTAAGTAACCGAGGAACACGCTGAGCAATGCCTGAACGCGATAGCGTTTGTAAGTGGCAGGCACTTTTTCAGGTGCGACTTTATTTTTTGCCATAGCCGGCTTTAAAAATGACAGCATAATTTCACCTGCAGAAATGTATTTTAAAATAGGATTACTGTGTGTATGGTCTTTTTTTTTCTGACAGAGTCATCATGTTCCGGCTGAATAAATATCTCAATATCATGGTTTTGAGTCACTTTTGACTCAATATGAAATATAAGAGGTATAAAATGACACAAATAAGTTTATTGGTATGTTTGTTTTGTATCACTATGAAAAACATTGTGAAATTAATGAGGAGAATGATAAGTAAAAATGAATGAATAGCTTTTATATTGAACTTAAAGGCTTTTATTCTTATTTTGTCGTTGCAGTAATTTATTGCTATTATTGTTTCCTGCATTGTTATTATCTGTTTATGGCGATGATTTAAAATATCACGTCAATTACCGTGCCTGTTTGTTATTTTCTTTAATATCTGCGGTGCAGATGCCGGTAAACAAACGGGTAATATTTGTCTCAAACGGGCTTTTGCGACAAACTGAAAAAGATGTCATTTTTTTGATGTGAATCACACCCCGCAAACGAATACAGAACTCAGCTTATGCCACAACGCCGAATCCGCCGCTTTGCGGCCAGTATCATAACCGCCGCCGCACTGATATTCAGTCTGTCAGCATCCGCGAAACCGGATGAACTGGTGATTGCCACCACCCTTTCACCGGAAGCGACTGCTCATATTATCAGCAGCTGGCAGCAGCAGCCCGGCGCCGTCCGTATCCGGACCATTAACCGCACCAGTGCGGCACTGGAGCGTCTGCTGGATACTCCGGCACTGGAAGATGTTGATCTGGTGGTGACATCATCGCCGATGTTATTGCAGCATTTACAGGAGCATGACCGGCTGGCGGAGCTTCCGGATCTGCCGGATGTTTCCCGGCGTCTGGTGCCGCTGCGGCTGCGCGGTAATGCGGCTGCGGTGGCATTTTCCGGTTACGGCATTCTGGTGAATAAGCGGCGGATGGCGGAAAGCAATCTGCCGGTTCCGGCATCGTGGGATTCCCTGACCGACAGCCGCTATCAGGGGTTACTGCTGATGAGCAGTCCGTCACGCTCGGACACCTATCATCTGATGGTCGAATCGCTGTTACAGCAGCGCGGCTGGGATGAGGGCTGGGCGCTGCTGCTTAATGTTTCCGGGAATCTGGCGACTATCTCATCACGCAGTTTCGGTGTGGCGGACAAAATCAAAGCCGGGCTGGGCGGGGCCGCCCCGGTGATTGATAATTACGCCTGGCTGCTGCTGGGTGACCCGGAGCTGGCTTTTAATTATCTGCCGGATTCCGCCACATCCCCGACCTTTGTCGCGATAAGCTGCCACAGTCTGAACAAAGAGAAGGCCCGCGCCTTTATCCGTTTTCTGCTCAGTGAGCAGGGGCAGAACGTGCTGGCGGACAGCAGTACCGGTAAATATCCGGTCACACCGCTGCCGCAGGGAAATCCGCGTGAGCCGGTGCAGCGCCGCCTGCTGAATTCCCCGCATCAGATGGATGAGAATCTGGTGCTCAAACGTCAGCGCATGGTGCAGCAGCTGTTTGATACTGCGATCACCTTCCGTCTGACGGAATCCATCGACGCCTGGCGTGCCCTGTATACCGCCGAAGCCCGGGTGAAGCATCCGCTGCCGCATATCCGTGCTCTGCTGACCGCCATGCCGGTCTCTGTACAGGAGAGTACAGACCCGGCCTATTACTCGCGTTTTGACGATAACCGCAAAGCGGAGGAAGAGTATATCCGCTGGCAGAAGTTCTTCCGCGAACAGCAGCGCAAAGCGATTGCTGAACTGGAGAAAGTCCGGTGAAACAACGTATTGCCCGTTATATTGGTCGTTTCAGTATCAGCGCTATCCTGCGCGGCGCGTTTGTGATCGGCACGCTGATGACACTGATTGTCAGCTGTGTGAGCCTGTATGCCTGGCAGGCGCAGAACCGGCAAATCCGCTACGCGCTGGGCGATTATTTTCCGCGTATTCAGGCATCGTTTCTGATCGAAGGGCAGCTGAATACGCTGGTGGATGAACTGAATGAGTTTCTGAAAGCGCCGGATACCGTTGCGCGTCTGCAGCTGCGTAATCAGATCACCCTGCATTTGTCGCAGATCGAAGCGATCAACCGGAAACTGAGCGGCCAGGATCAGGCACAGATAGCGGCGATTGTGCAGCAGGGGCAGGCACTTCTGCAGCGCCTCGATAATTCCTTGTATACCCTGTTTCTGGCGCGGGAAAATGTAAACACACTGTCCGCGCGGATCGCCTGGCTGCATGACGATTTCAATACAGAGCTCAGTTCGCTGTCACAGGATATCAGCTGGCAGCAGGGATCTCTGCTGGATCAGATAGAGCAGGATCCGTCCCGGGCTATCGCCTTACAGGGCAGCCTGCGCAAAGTGCAGGGGGAGTTACAGCTGATCTATACCCTTGCCCGGCTGGAGGGACAGATTATGGACGATCTGACCGGGCGTCTGCGTGACGAGCAGAATGAAAACACGGAAAGCAGCGCCGGCTCACACAGTTATGTCCGTTATCTCACCTATCTGAAGTCCGGTGCGGAATCAAATGAAACGGCACTGGATCTGTACCCGAGTACCGTGACACTGAGTCAGACCATTGATGAGCTGCTGGATATCGGCCTGTCTGACAGCAAAATGCCCGGTGTGCTGAAAAATTACCGCGCGGCAAAAGCAGAGCTGGCGGCTGCCACAGCAGAAAAGGATCGCATTCTGGAGCGGTTCCGCACTCAGCTGGATGTGCAGCTGGATAACAGCCACAGTCAGTTACAGACCCTGAATCATCATCTCTCCGGTATTATGAGCTACAGCGGCACCATCATTATTATTACCGCGCTGCTGGCATTATTACTGGCGGTGATCTTTAACCACTATTTTATCCGTACCCGGCTGGTCCGGCGCTTTACGGTGCTGAATCAGGCGGTTGCACGGATCGGACACGGTGATCTGACGGCGGATATCCCGGTTGAGGGACGGGATGAGATCGGCCGGGTGGCAATGCTGCTGCGTCAGACGCTCAATCAGATCAACCGGCAAAAAGCGCAGCTGGAGCAGGAGATCACCGACAGAAAAGCCATTGAGGCTAATTTACGCGCCACTCAGAATGAGCTGATCCAGACCGCCAAACTGGCGGTGGTCGGGCAGACCATGACCACCCTGGCGCATGAAATCAATCAGCCGCTGAATGCATTATCCATGCACATTTATATGGCGAAGCGGGCACTGGCGGCAGACGGAAACACCCATGCCGTGAATGCCCTGAATAAATCCGTGCAGCTGATCACGCGAATGGACGGTATTATCCGCTCTCTGCGCCAGTTTGCCCGGCGGCGGGATGACGGCGCGACATTACAGCCGATTGATTTGCACCGGAGCATTCAGGATGCGTGGGATATCCTGGCACTGCAGAACAAAATGCGTGATGTCATTCTGCATCAGCCTGATTTTCTGCCGCAGGTACAGGGAGATACCATCGGTATACAGCAGGTGCTGGTCAATATGCTGTCCAATGCGCTGGATGCCTCACCGGCAGCGGCGGAAATTGTCATCGATTTTGCGGAATCCGGTGATGAAATTTCCCTCTTTATCAGTGATAACGGCAGCGGCTGGCCTATAGAACTGGCGGATTCACTGATGAAACCCTTCACCACCAGTAAAGAAATCGGTCTCGGGATCGGCCTGTCGGTCAGCAGCTCAATCATGCAGCAGCTGGGCGGCAGTCTGCGGATCGCATCCACACTGACCGGTAACGGATGTGTGATCCTGAGTTTTAAAAAGGTAATTGAATATGCTTGATGATAATTACGATATCTTATTAATTGATGATGATACGGATGTGCTGGAAGCTTACTGCATGCTGCTGGAGCAGGCCGGATATCGTGTTTATGCCTGTCATGACCCGCTGGCGGCAAAAGAGCTGGTTCACCGCGACTGGTGCGGCATTGTGCTCAGTGATGTTTGTATGCCGGGATGCTCCGGTATCGATTTGATGGCGTTATTTCTGGAAAAAGACAAATACCTGCCGGTACTGCTGATCACCGGTCACGGCGATGTGCCGATGGCAGTGGAAGCCGTCAAACAGGGGGCATGGGATTTTTTGCAGAAACCGGTGGATCCGGAGCATCTGCTGACCCTGACAGAAAAAGCCCTGGCTGCCCGCAGGCAGCGGGTCACCCAGCGCCGCTGGAGCTCAGAGCAGCTGACACTGAATCTTGCCGGAGAAAGTGAATGGACAGAACATGTCCGTCAGCAGCTGCGCGGACTGGCAGAAACCCATGCAGCGGTCTTTCTGCACGGTGAGCCGGGGAGCGGCCGCACCTATCTGGCGCGTTACCTGCATCAGATCAGCAGCAATAAACGCGGGCCGCTGGTGATCAAAACCCTGCTCAGTGATGAAGCGATCCCGCTGGATGCCTGGCTGGATGAAGTGACGGACGGCACACTGGTGATCAAAAATATCGATCTGATGCCGCTCAGTCAGCAGCGCTGGCTGGTACAGCATATCCGTCAGGAGCAGCGGACATTCCGCCTGATCGGGATCGCTGACACACCGCTGATTATGCTGACCAAACAGCAGAAGATTATTGCTGAACTCTATTACTGTTTCTCGATGACACAGATTGCCTGTCTGCCGCTGTCCCAGCGCAAAGCCGATATTGCACCGATATTCCGCTATTATCTGGAACAGGCCTGTTCCCGTCTGAATCATCCGCTGCCGAACCTCGCGGAACCGCTGGTGAAAAAACTGACCCGGCGGCACTGGCCCGGCAATGTCAGTGAGCTGGCGAATGCGGCGGAGCTGTATGCGGTCGGGATTATGCCGATGGGTGATACCGCGAACCCGCTGCTGCCGTCTGTGACCCCCACTGCGCTGGATCAGCGGGTGGAGAGCTATGAGCGGCAGATTATCACTGAAGCCCTGAATATCCATCAGGGGCGGATTAACGATGTATCCGAATATCTGCAAATTCCGCGTAAGAAACTCTATCTGCGGATGAAAAAATACGGGTTGGATAAGCATCATTACCGTATATAATATAAACTAATCTGATGATTTTTTCCCTTAAGCCGGTTTATGCAAAATAAACCGGCTTTTTTCTTTATTTTTATTGTTTTTTAATTTAAAAAATTTGAATGATTTGTTCTTGTTATTTGGTGATGGAGATTAATAATTAAAATATATCGCCTACCACTAATGTAATTATCAGAATTAGCGATTTGTGCGCTTTGAAGGGTGGCTATTTAACAATAAATGCTTCTGTTCTGAAACTATTTGTCACATTATACATGCAATAAGTGCTTTTTTTGACATATATTGCTATTTATCGCCAAATGAAGCCGTAATCGTGTTGTAAAATGAACTTTCCGGGTGAATAATCTACAAGGCTTTATGTCAATAGAGTCAGAGAGTAGTGGTTAATATAATAGGAATATAAAATGAAAAAGACATTATTAGCTGTATTAGTCCCGCTTGTTGCATTAAGCGGCGCTGCAAACGCGGCAGAGATTTATAACAAAGACGGTAACAAACTGGATCTGTACGGTAAAGTCGATGTTCGTCATTTATTCAGCGACAATGACCACTATGGCGACAGCCAGAACGGTGATGACTCCCGTTTCCGTATCGGTCTGAAAGGTGAAACTCAGATCACTGATCAATTAACCGGCTTTGGTCGTTTCGAAAACGAAATCAAAACCAACGGCACTGAAGGCGAAAACAAAAACCAGGTTCGTTTAGCTTACGCGGGTCTGAAATTCGCTGAGTTCGGTTCACTGGACTACGGCCGTAACTACGGTGTTATCTATGACACCAACGCATGGACCGATGTGCTGCCAATCTTCGGTAACGACACCATGACCCAGACCGACGTCTACATGACCGGTCGTGCTGCAAACCTGCTGACTTACCGTAACTCTGATTTCTTCGGTTACGTTGACGGCCTGAGCTTCGCATTACAGTATCAGGGTGCGAACGACGATAACTCTATCGCTAACCGTGGTTCTCACAACACAATCAACGATACCTACAGCTACGACAACACCGCTAACGGTGACGGTTTCGGTTTCTCCACCGCGTATGACATCGGCTGGGGTGTGAGTGTTGGTGGTGCATATTCAAGCTCCGCACGTCCGCAGGGTCAGAAAGATAACCTGGCAAGCGGCGCGCTGGGTGACCGTGCAGAAGCATGGAACTTCGGTGCTAAATACGACGCTAACAACCTGTACCTGGCTGCAGTTTACGGCGAAACCCGTAACATGACTCACTACGGTAATAACGATGACAACCGTGGCTTAACTGCTAACAAAACTCAGAACATCGAGTTAGTGGCTCAGTATCAGTTCGATTTCGGTCTGCGTCCGTCCATCGCTTACCTGCAGTCTAAAGGTAAGAGCCTGAGCGGCGGTTACGGCGACGACCAGGATCTGGTTAAATATGTTGATTTAGGTGCGTACTACTACTTCAACAAAAACATGTCTGCACTGATCGACTACAAAATTAACCTGTTAGACGAAAACGACTTCACCCGTGGTACCGGTATCAATACCGACAACGTACTGGGCTTAGGTTTAGTTTACCAGTTCTGATTTAATTCAGAGAACATATAATGAAAAAGGAGGCGAAAGCCTCCTTTTTTTATATCTGAAGATCAGTGAAATAATCACTTAAAAAAACTGTCATGGCAGTAAGTATTATTATTTTACTTTTTTTCAGACAGTAAAAAAGGAGGCGGTTGCCTCCTTTTTTGGCTTATTGCTTGTAATTTGAATCGACACAGACAAATCACCAATAAGAATTTGTTCGAACGCTGTAATAATAGTTCATATCAGGATAAAACATTTAACTATTGATGTGATTTTGGGTTTTTTATTTATTCATTTTGTGCTTGTGATTAATTAAGACAGAATGTAAGGAAGTATGAATAATATTTTTGATGATTTGTGCTTCACCGCCGGGGGGAGAACGATCAGATTGTTTTATATATTGTGCCGGCGAACCGGCACATCTGCAGGGTCATGCGACCCGGACATCTCCGATCCGGCGCAGGGCATCAGTGACCAAATCCCAGAAGCGGGTATGATCCAGTTTTACGGCGACTTGTGTCAGACAATCCGCAGGAGCCGGTGCCCGGAAATCCGCAACGGTCATACCGAGAGTCAGTGTGCCGGTCAGCTCTACGTCCAGCGGCACTTTGCGGGTGGTCATCACGGACGGGTCAATGACGTACGCGACCGCGCAGGGGTCATGTACCGGCGGGTAATCAAATCCCTGAGCGCTTTTGTACATGGTGCCGAAGAATTCCAGCAGTTCGAGCACAAACTGCGCCGGTGCTGTGCCGACAGCCGCGATTTTGCTGACAACCTCCGGGGTTGCCAGTGCCTGGTGTGTCAGATCCAGCCCTACCATAGTCAGCGGCCAGCCTGCATTAAACACAATGTGTGCCGCTTCGGGATCAATTTTGATATTGAATTCCGCAACCGCACTCCAGTTGCCGGTGTGATAGCCGCCGCCCATCAGGACCACCTCTTTGACCCGGTCAACAATCCGCGGCTCCAGCCGGGCGGCCAGCGCAATATTGGTCAGCCCCGCCGTCGGCACCAGGGTAATGGTTTTCGGCGGATGCGCCATAATGGTATCAATGATCAGCTGCACCGCATGGCGCGGATCCAAAGTCAGCACCGGCTCCGGTAAAACCGGCCCGTCGAGACCGGAATCGCCGTGAATATCCGGTGCGGTTTCAATCTCCCGGATCAGCGGGCGCGGGCTGCCCGCCGCAAAAGGAATACCGGTAATCCCGGCAATGCGGGCAACCGCCAGCGCATTGCGTGTCACTTTCTCCAGTGTCTGATTGCCGACCACCGTGGTGACCGCCAGCAGATCAATCTGCGGATTACCGTAAGCAAGTAATAGTGCGATGGCATCATCATGGCCGGGATCGCAGTCAAGAATGATTTTTTTCTTCACATATTCCTCTTTATTTGTCCGTTTATATGCACTGCTATGTTACACACTCTGTACCCGGAAAAATAATAAGCCGCCCGAAGATCTGAGCGGTGACCGGATAATCACAGGAACAACACAATAACAGCGGAAAATAATGCCTGTTTTCGGGAACAGAGAAAGTTCAGAGACGGGTTACCGGATTATCCGCGGAGAGGATCCCAGATTTGCTGAAAACGTTTTGAATTACTGGCAGTATAAATAACAGTATGAGAAATATTCCGGTGCCCCAGATAATCCTGAATCAGACGGGTATCACGGCCGAGATCCGCAAGGGAATAGCCGCAGGCATGGCGCAGCATATGCGGATGCGGTGCCACGGAAATATTGGCAGCCCTGCCGTACTGCTTTAATAATGTATGCACCTGCTGACGGGAAATTGCCCCGCTTTTCTGTGATAAAAATACCCACTCCAAATCCCGGTTACGCCAGGTATTCCTGATATTCAGCCATGCAACCAGCGCATTATATTCAACATCGATAAGTGGTTGTGTGGTGGAAAGCCCGCCTTTCAGACGCCGGACATAAATAAGGCGGCTGTCCAGATCAATATCAGAAAGTGACAGATGACATAATTCACTGACACGGAAACCGTGCAGATAGCACATTAAAATCATGCAGTAATTTCGTTCGGCATACCGGCTTTTCCCGGCTTCTTTCAGGATGGCGTCAACTTCATAACGGGTCAAAAACTTACGTTTGTCCATGATTTATTCCTGTTTATTGTCCGATAATTTCATAAAAACCAGAGATATCACTATAGCAAGTAATAAAAATGAATAAAGACAACGGACAGGAAAGAAAGTACTACAAAGTGTTTACGTATTGACAATATTTTCATAAAAACCAATCAGGAATTGGCTTTTTTTAATCTGAGAGCGATCAGTTTAAGACTTGTGTAAAGAGGTAAATATTCTCAATTTAAAAAAAGACAAAATACATCAAATTGTTTGTAATTATCACTAAAGGTTTTACCTTAGTCAAATACTGATGGGTTAGTCAAATTATCAACACATAACTCATTAATTTTTAAAAGGTTAATATTTTATTCTGCCGGGTGGCGGCTGTCTGTTTCAGAACTGTCATTATTTTTTACAGTGCTTAAAAACAGAGAAGGGTAGAAACGTGATATTCACCTGTTTTACGTGATAAAAAAGAACAGCTTTCTTCATTTTTTTACGATAACAGCGATTCATTCTTAACGGGACAATTTGATGTATTTTGTCCCGTTTTTTTATATATCCGGATAACGGAACAGACATATTCATCAAATAACGATAACGCCGCGCGGTTTCATATTTCCGCGTGTGACCGCGTTATTTTTAATATCAAAAAAGCAGAACGTAATATAGGAAATAACATGACTTTGAATAAATTAGCATTAGTGCTGGGCTTTGGTATGTCTGTGGTTGCAGGTGCGGCGTCTGCTGCTGATCAGGGACACGGTACTGTTAAATTCACCGGCTCAATTATTGACGCGCCTTGCTCTATTACACCTGATACCGAAAACCAGACTGTTCCGTTAGGCCAGATCTCCACTGCCGCACTGAAAGACGGCGGCCGCAGTAATTCCCGTGATTTCAAAATCGCATTAGAGAATTGCACAACAGAAACCTACAAAACCGTACAGACCACATTCACCGGTTCTGAGGCCGCTGATATTCTGGCCGGTTCCCTGGGTATTGAAGGGATCGCCAAAAACGCAGCCGTTGTTATTACCGATGCAGGCGGAAAACAGATCAAATTAGGCACACCAAGCGCGGCACAGGCACTGCGTGATGGTAATAACGATCTGAACTTTGCGGCGTATTTACAGGGTTCATCTGCTGAAGCCGCTGTCCCGGGTGACTTCACCGCTATCGCGACATTCGCACTGACTTATCAGTAATTAATGCCGGTACGGTTCAGGGATGAGCCGTGCCGCTTTTCAGTTGTGTGCGTTCAGCGGAGGCAGGAAATGGTGAGCAGAGTCATCCCTCAGGGAGTGCTGATAACAATAGTGTGTTTTTCCGCTTATACAGCAGGTGAAACAAAACAGGATGCAAAAACCAGTCTGCGTTTCGGTGCGGTACAGATGCAGGGCACGATCCTTGAGCCGGTCTGTACGATTTCCACCGCCAGCCGTGAGCAGGCCGTGGCGCTGACCGATGTTTCCGTTCCGCAGTTGCGTGATGAAGGGCAGGGACCCGCAGACTATTTCTGGATCAGGCTGACGGAATGCACCGTGCAGCCGGTGAAAGGCGGTACGGCGGATAATCTCCGTTTCCGGGTCACGTTTGAGGGCGCTGAGCAGGACGGACGTTTTCAGCTGACCGGTTCCGGCAAAGGGGCTTCCTTATCGATTTCAGACCGCAACGGGAATGAGGCGGTTCCCGGCAAACCCTTACCGCCCGCAGATATTGATCTCAATAATATGGCGCTGCGATATCAGGCGCGTCTCGTGAAAAACAGTGATGAACTTCAGTCCGGTTATTACCGGGCAACAGTGGGTTTCAAGCTGGAATATTATTAAACCGAGCTGACTGGATCCATTATGGTAATTCCGCTGAGTACCGTCTCCCGCCGGAGACTGACAGTGCTGATTTCATTTATTCTGACCGGTATCCCGCAGGCAGCTTATCCGGATAATCAGGATGTTGAATTTAATACTGATATTCTCGATGTAAACGATAAACAGAATATTGATCTGTCCGATTTTTCCCGTGCCGGTTATATCATGCCCGGCACCTACGACTTTTTTATCCGGGTGAATAACAGTGAGTTACCTGATAGTTATCCGGTTTCTTATATTGTACGGCCGGGAGATCCGAAAGGCAGTGTTGCCTGTTTATCTCCGGAACTGATGGCACAGGCCGGGCTGAAACCGGTGTGGACAGAACGCATGCGCTGGTGGAATGACGGCAAATGTCTGGATACCGCGTCACTGCCCGGTATGTCGGTATCACCGAAACTGGCGGACAGTGAGCTTATCCTGACACTGCCGCAGGCTTATCTGGAATACACCGCCGCTAACTGGGATCCGCCTTCCCGCTGGGATGAGGGGATTTCCGGCGTACTGTTTGATTACAACGTGAATGCCGGTATTAATGACCCGGCACACGGCAAACAGACACAGCAGGTCACCGGGAACGGGACTGCCGGGGCAAACCTCGGGGTCTGGCGTGTCCGTGCCGACTGGCAGGCGAATCTCCGTCACACCACCGGTTCCGGGGATCGCTCCGGACATAACTGGACATGGAGCCAGACCTATCTCTACCGGGCGATTGCCTCATTACAGGCAAAACTGACGATGGGGGAAACCTTCTCGCGCTCGGATATTTTCGACAACTTCCGCTATACCGGGGTCAATCTGGCCACTGATGACAATATGCTGCCGCCGAATCTGCGCGGCTATGCACCGGAAGTGACGGGTGTGGCGAAAACCAATGCCAAAATTACCGTCAGTCAGCAGGGCAGGGTGATTTATGAAACCCTGGTCGCGCCGGGGCCGTTCCGTATTCAGGATATTAATGATGCGGTCAGCGGCAAACTGGATGTCCGGGTGGAGGAGCAGGATGGCTCTGTACAGTCATTTCAGATGGATACCGCCAGTATTCCTTACCTGACCCGTCCGGGCCGGGTGCAGTACAAACTCGCTGCCGGGCAGCCGTCTGAAATCGGCCGCCACGGGAAAGGCCCTGTTTTTGGTATGGGGGAATTCTCGTGGGGGATCAGTAACGGCTGGTCATTGTACGGTGGCTCCCTCGTTGCCGGGGACTATAACGCAGTTTCTCTTGGTGTTGGTCGTGATTTGATGGCCTTCGGGGCCATCTCTTTTGATGCCACCCAATCTTTTGCCCGTCTGCCGCAGGAAGACAAGCAGTATCGCGGCGGCTCATACCGCCTGAGTTACTCCAAACGGTTTGAGGAGCTGGACAGCCAGGTCACCTTCGCCGGATACCGTTTCTCCGAACGCGACTTTATGAGCATGAATCAGTATCTGGATCGCCGCTACAGCGATAACCGCGCGGATAACAATAAAGAGCTGTACACCATCATGTTCAGTAAGCAGTTCCCGGATATCGGGCTGAGCACCTATCTGAACTACAGCCACCAGACTTACTGGAACCGGCCGGATAACGACAACTATAACCTGTCGCTGGCGAAGTACATGGATATCGGCAGTTATAAGAACATCAATATCAGCTTATCTGCTTACCGTAACAAATATCAGGATAAGAATGATGACGGGGTGTATCTCAATATCAGCATGCCGCTGGGGGATCGGGCCACGGTCAGCTACAACAGCATGATCAACCGTCACGGTAATTCCCATAACGTCAGTTATTACGATCGTCCGGATGATAACAACAGTTACCGCCTCGGCACCGGTCTGAGCAGCAACGGCAAAGCCTCCGTTGACGGCTATTACATGCACTATGCCGACAGCGCGCTGGTCACCGCCAGTGCCGGACATATTGACGGGGAATATACCTCGGCATCGCTCTCGCTTCAGGGCGGGGTGACGATGACACCGCAGGGCGGGGCATTCCACCGCATCAATATGCCGGGCAGTGCCCGCCTGCTGGTGGATACCGGTGGTGTGGCGGATGTGCCGGTCAGAAGCACCGGGGCACTCAGCTATACCAACCGCTTCGGGAAAGCTGTTCTGCCGGATATGAATAATTACTTCCGCAACAGTGCCGCCATCGATATCAATAAACTGCCGGAAAATGCGGAAGCCCGCCGCTCTGTTCAGCAGCTGACACTGACCGAAGGCGCTATCGGCTATCGCCGGTTTGATGTGCTGTCAGGACAAAAAGCGATGGCCACTATCCGCCTGGCGGACGGCAGTGAACCGCCGTTCGGCGCCGTGGTGACCTCGGCGGATAACCGCGAACTGGGGATCGTCAATGATGGCGGGCAGGTGTATCTCAGCGGTATCAACAGCGGGGATATTCTGACGCTGCGGCGCGGCAGTGAGGCCGCGTGCCGCATGACGGTGCCGGAACTTGCACCGGGACAGGCGCTGTACACCCTGTTACTGACCTGCGGCGCAGAGCCGCAATCCGTCCCGGAAAAACCGCAGCCGGTTGCGCTGCCGTCTTCCCCGCCGCCGGCTGACCGCCCGCAGCAGGGGAAATGGCTGAATATCACAGGCCGGGCAGACCCGGTACCTTCCACATGTAACGCAATGAGTGATTCATTATGATGTCAGTTAAACAAACCCGTCTCTCTGTTCTGGCTGTTGCCGCTGTATTGCTGGCCTCAGCACAGTCGCACGCGGCAATTGCGCTGGACAGAACCCGCGTCATTTTCAACGGAGCGGAAAAATCGGTCAGTCTGAATGTCAGCAATCTGAATAAAGAGCTGCCGTATCTGGCGCAGGGATGGATTGAGGATCAGAACGGAGAAAAAATTTCGTCGCCGCTGGTGGTTTTGCCGCCGGTGCAGCGGATTGAGCCGGGTGATAAAAGTCAGGTAAAAATTCAGGCGTTACCGGCGATTGCCGCGCTGCCGCAGGACAGGGAAAGTGTCTTCTATTTCAATCTGCGGGAAATTCCGCCGCGCAGTAACCGGCAGAATGTCCTGCAAATCGCCCTGCAGACCCGCATCAAACTGTTTTACCGCCCGGAAGCTATCTATGCCTCACAAACGGATCTGACTAATCCGTGGCAGGAAAAAATCACCCTGACGCGCCGGGGTGATCACTATGAAGTCCATAACCCGACCGCGTATTACGTGACGATTGTCGATGCCCTCAGCGGGCTGGGCGGCAAAAGTCTGAACGGGTTCTCTCCGCTGATGGTGGCACCGAAAAGCCGGGGCACACTCGGCCTCAGTGCATCTGCGCTCGGCAGTGCGCCGGTGCTGAGTTATATCAACGACTACGGCGGCCGCCCGCAGCTGCAGTTCAGTTGCAGCGGTGCAGAGTGCCGTGTGACCAAAACGGCTGCCGGTAACTGAACAGACAGGGGATAAACCATGGATGAGCGGATCAGAAAACAGCGTTTCCTCCGGCGGATACTGGCGGTTGTGCTCTGTATTTCTGCGGGAAGTGCGGCGGCACTGCCGGAACGGGTGGCCGGTATCCGGGGCGTGCCCGGGATCACCTATATCACTATCCGCGGCAATGTGATTGCGCCGCCGCCGTGTGTCATCAACAACGGCAATACCATCCTGGTGGATTTCGGGGAGGTGATGAGTACCCGCATTGACGGTCAGCGCTACAAACAGCCGGTCAGTTACACGGCGGAGTGCACAAAGATGCCGACCAATGCCATGACACTGGCCATCACCGGCAATACCGCCGAGTTTGATGCCGGATTACTGCAGACCGAAATCGCGGGGCTGGGGGTGCGCATGCTTTATCAGGGGCGGCAGCTCAATCCCGGTGAAAAAGTGAAATTTACTTATCCGGTCTTTCCGGCGCTGGAAGCGGTGCCTGTCCGTGATATGACGGCGGTGCTGACCGGCGGGGATTTCTCGGCGGTGGCAACACTGGAACTGGATTATCAGTAAGGAGCCTGACCATGGCAAAACATTACCGGCGGTTACTGATACTGCTGCTGTGTGCCGCAGCGGGCAGCGCAGCCGCGCCGAACATGAAGCTGTTTGGTACGTTGCTGGTGCCGCCTGCCTGCACGATCAGCGACAACGGCGTGATCGATGTGTTTTTCGGTGACAACGTCGGCGTGCATAAAGTGGATGGTGTCAATTACACCCGGGCGGTCAATTACACCCTGGTGTGTGAGGACAATATCAAGGGCTGGGATCTGGGGTTATCGGTTACCGGTCCGGTCAGCGGATTTGATGATGCGGCCTTACAGACCAACATCCCCGACCTGGCGATCCACCTGACGCAGAACGGAAAACCGTTCACGCTCAACAAACGCATTGCGGTATCACCGGATAACCCGCCGGTGATTCAGGCGGTGCCGGTAAAACGGCCGGGCAGCACACTGCCGGAAGGCGCATTTGATGTGACCGCCACTCTGCTGGCGGAATATCAGTAGGAGCAAGGCAATGAATGAAACAGTAAGGCGCTTTTTTATCAGTACCTGCGGTGTGTTTCTGTTATCTCTGCCGGGTGCGGATGCCGGGGCTGTCCCTGACAACCTGTATTTTCACGGCACGCTGGTGGATGAACCCTGCACGATACATCCGGGGGATGAAATCGTGGAACTGCCGTTCGGCAATATCCCTGATAAAAACCTGTATGCCTATCAGCGGACACCCTCAAAGGATTTCCGGATCCGGCTCTCGGAGTGTGATACCTCCATCGGCAGGCGGGTGACGGTGATGTTTGCCGGGGATGAAAACCCGTTTATCAGCGGCGCGCTGGCGATAAGCCCGGGCAGTCAGGCTGAAGGCATTGCGGTCGGGCTGGAAAATGCGGACGGCACGGCGCTGGCGGTCAATGAAGCGTCACCGCAGATCACACTGAACGACGGACTGACGCTGCTGAACTTCCGTGCCTATGTGCAGGGCGAGCCGGATGCGCTGGCAAACAAAACCATTAAACGCGGGCCGTTCAGTGCCATTGCGACATTTCATCTTAATTATGACTGACGGGTAACCGGGACTGGCTATGAACAGATTTCTGAAAATAACAGTGGCGGTTGCGCTGCTCTGGTCCGCTTCGGCGGGGGCATCCATCTTCTCTTATATTACGGAATCCTCAGGGAAACCGACGGATGCTGTTTACACCTATATTATTGAGCGCTGGGATCCGGAAGAGCCATCGGCTCCCAACCCCTGCTACGGCTGGTCTGTCTGCTGGATCAATATCAACCACAAACACGATGTGGATGGTTCACCGGGCTCTTCCACCAAATCGATTGTCCGTGTGGAAAAACTGAGAACACTGGCGGAAGTGCGGGATGCGGTTTTGAATAATATCTCGCTGCCCTACCAGGGAAAAGCAGAACACAGAGGGCCATCGCTGAATTCCAATCAGGAGTGTGTGGGGTTGTTTTATGAATCCGCATCAGGCGGCTGGTCGAAGAACGGACGTCTGCTGCCGGGATCATTGTGCGGTATCGCTCCGCCACCGGTGGGTGCCTGTGAGGTGACCAGCGGCTCAGTCATTCTGGATTACGGGGATATTGATGAAGTCAGTCTGCCGGATGCGGCCCGCAATCAAAATATCACCGTCACCTGCAATCTGGATATGGATATCCTCGTAATCGCCTCCGGCTCAGACAGCGGTCGTGTCCCGCTGCGGCCGGATAACAGTCTGTATGCGGATCTTTATCTTAACGGCAATCCGGGTGAGCGGGGTGCGCCCATTCATGTCCCGGCCGGTGGTGCGACTCAGGTGGATGTGAAATCGGTACTGAAAGTGAACGGACGGGTTGCACCGGGGGCTTTCGAAGGTTCCGGATCCATCATTCTTGTGATGCCGTAATTTCTTATTTTCTTTCATGGTGTTGCGGAACTCCGCAGCATTGTGAGCCCGGAAGGAGACTGAAATATGATTACAGAAGATACTGATTTAACCGTTAATAAATCTGTCGGCTACCGAATCTTCCGCAAGCGGAAAGAACTGGGCTGGTCCGGCAGCCGCCTGGCAGACCATCTCGGGATCAGCCAGCAGCAGTTCTCGCGTTACGAGCGGGGATGCAGCCAGATTAATGTCAGCCTGCTGGTCAGGGCGGCGGAAGTTTTACAGACACCGGTCAGCTGGTTTTTTGCTGACTGTCCGGAAGCGCGTTCATACCGGGAGTGCTTCCGGGGAAAAGCGGATATTTATACGGCGGAATCTGTTCCGGAGTATGGATTATCCGTACCCTCCCGGTACAAAAGGAAACCGGATGAAGGAAAACAGACGTAAACACCTGATGCAGTCTGAGGTGGAAAAAATGATGGCGGCAGCAGAAAACGGCCGCGATCCGGAGCGGAACACCTGCCTGTTGTGGATGTGTTTTGTCCACGGCTTCCGCGTCAGTGAACTGGGGAAACTGAGTTTATCGGACATGGATGTTGCCGCCGATAATCTCTATATAAGACGACTTAAAAACGGCCTTTCGACCACCCATCCCCTGAGCCGCACAGAAAAAAATCTGCTTACCCGCTGGCTTAACTGCCGCTCCCGTTATCCCCGCGCTGCTGAAAACCACTGGCTGTTTTTATCCCGCAAAGGCGGGCATCTTTCCCGCTCCCGTATCTACCGGATCTTAAAAGCGCTGGGGGAAATGGCCGGGCTGCCGGTGGCGGTTCATCCGCATATGCTGCGCCATGCCTGCGGCTATGCGCTGGCCGATAAAGGTGCGGATACCCGGCTGATTCAGGATTATCTCGGACACCGCAATATTCAGCATACCGTACTGTACACCGCAGCAAATCCGGGGCGTTTTCGCGGATTATGGGACTAGAATAATGTAACATAATAAACCAAAGTGTCGCTATATTATTTCTTGTTTATTTATCAGGCAATATTTAAATTTAAAATATATCAAAATAAGTTCAAAATACCGTCAGGTACCTCCATTGGTTGTTTTGTGATCTCATCCGGGTTGATTTTTGTTCGTTTAAAGCGTGTTTTTTGTCCGCTACAGAATCTTCTTAACGATTTGTGCTGGCCTGTTCTGACGTAAAACAGCAATACTCCGCCTTTTTTTCTGCCTGTTTATCCCCCCTGCTTCTGCCGTACCCGCCAAATCAATTTTCACTACCCGGTAAATTTATACATTTCAGCGTGATACGCAAAACGCAACATTTTGGTTTATTTGGTTGCGTCACGGGTATGAGAAATAACCATCCGGAACGGACGCTGATGACGAAATAAACCGGATAACCGGCAGGATCATGAATCCGCTGACGGTGAAACGGTGCAGGCAGTTCCGGAACAGCATCAAAAACGTACAAAAGCAAAACGTTGCTTATATATGCCGTATATCGGCATTTTTATCTAAAACGAGCAGATCAGGAATTTGGATATGAGTATGAAAAAAGTGGTTCTCGCACTGGCAGTTTCTTCCGCAATGGTAATGACTGCGCAGGCAGCAAATCAGGGCGGCGGAAAAATCAACTTCAATGGTGAAGTGATTGATGCAGCCTGTTCTATCGATGCAAACAGCCTGAAACAGACTGTTGAGCTGGGCAGCGTGGCTAAAGTGCAACTGGCGAAGGGCGGTACATCCACCCCGGTTGATTTCACTATCCGGTTACACAACTGCGATATCACCGATAAAACCACCACAACAGTCACCTTTAAAGGTGTCGCGGGTGGTGTTGCGGCAGATGGTCTGGATAAAGCCTTTGGCGTCAGCGGCCCGGCGACCGGTGCAATGGGCGTGGTTGTAACGGATGCAGGCGGTAACGTCATCGCACCGGGGGCAGTATCATCCGCATTTACCTTAAACGAAGGTGATAACACACTGAATTTTAAAGCGTATATGCAGGGTGCAACAACCGCTGACACTGTTGCGCCCGGTGCTTTCACCGCAACAGCTGACTTCCTGATGGACTATCAGTAATCGGGGGCAGTGTACTTACCCGTACCGGAAATCCGGTGCGGGGATCCGGGGGGGAGCAAACGTGAAGGCGAACATATTCGGCACCGGGCTGCTGGCAGTCTGCCTGACAGTTTCTGCGGCAGAAGGTCGGCAGCAGCGCGGGCAGGTCTGGTTACAGGGAGTTGTACTGGATTCTTCCTGCACCATCAATATGCAGGATCAGTATCAACGGATTGAAATACCACAGGTTGCCGCAACCGGGTTATATCAGCGCGGATACAGTTCAGCCTTTGCTTTTGCTGTCCGCCTGGAAAATTGCCTGTTGTCAGCGGATGACAAAAATCTGCGGATAACCTTTACCGGCCCGGCAGACAGCAACGGATTGTTTGCTGTCAGCGGGGAAGCGGAAGGCGTCGGGATTCAGCTCAGTCAGGGGGATGGTTCGGTGATCATGCCGGGAAAAGCCGTGGCGCTCCCGGACATACCACAGACAAAAAATATCACACTGAACTACCGGTTACGGCTGATTGCTGATCGTAAATCACTGAGAACAGGGGCATACCGGTCGACCGTTAATTTTAACCTGGATTATTTGTGATGAAAGCCAATGTAATTCCGTCAGGCCGCAGAATACCGCGCCCGGCGGTGCGGTTAAAACCGCTGACATTTATGATCCTGCTCTCTGTGTTTTCTGCGGCGGTACAGGCGGAGGACATGACGGAGTTCAATACTGAGGTATTGGATCTTAATGAGCGCGGAGAGATTGATTTATCACAGTTTTCTCAGGCCGGTTATGTGATGCCGGGAACCTATTCCCTGGCACTGAAAATCAATAACAGCATGCTGGCAGAGCGGCAGATCCGTTTTCTGGCCCCGGATAATGATCCGCAGGGCAGCATGGCCTGTATTACCCCTGCGATGAGCGAAGAGCTGGGGCTGACCTCACCGGCAAAAGGACAGCTGACCTGGTGGCACAACGGAGAGTGCGCGGATCCGGCCTCATTACCGGGGATGACTCTGCGGGCGGATTTTGCCGCCGGGGCACTGCGTGTCAGCCTGCCGCAGGCTTATCTGGAATATACCGCAGAGAACTGGGATCCGCCGTCGCGCTGGGATGAAGGTATTGCCGGTTTTATCCTTGATTACAACCTGAACGGACAACTGACAAAACAACGCGAAGCCGGACACAGTAACCGGCAGGAACTCAGCGGTAATGGCACCACCGGGCTGAATGCCGGTGCCTGGCGTCTGCGTGCGGACTGGCAGGGACGCTATTCACGCACCAATCACGAATCGGATCAGCGCTGGGACTGGAACCGGTTTTATGCGTACCGCGCCATTGCGCCGCTGCGGGCAAAATTAACGCTGGGGGAAAATTATCTTACCTCCGGCATGTTCGATAGTTTTCGCTATACCGGCGTGGCACTGGATACGGATGACATGATGCTGCCGCCGAATCTGCGCGGCTATGCACCGGAAGTCGCCGGTGTGGCGAAAACCAATGCGCGGGCTACCGTGAAACAGCAGGGACGGGTGATTTATGAAACCACGGTTGCCGCCGGGCCGTTTCAGATCCGGGATTTAAGCAATGCGCTATCCGGCAAACTGGATGTGGAAGTGGCGGAGCAGGACGGCACAGTACAGACTTTTCAGGTGGATGCGGCGAGTGTGCCGTATCTGACCCGGCCGGGACTGGTGCGGTATAAAGTGGCGCTCGGTAAACCTTCGGAATATGACCATCGCGTTAAAGGGCCGGAGTTTATCAGCAGTGAGTTCTCGTGGGGTGTCAGTAACGGCTGGTCAGTTTACGGCGGCGGGTTATTTGCCGGGAAATACACGGCGGTTTCTGCCGGTATCGGCCGTGACCTGCTGATGCTGGGCGCGTTATCCGCCGATATCACACAATCCCGGGCATCATTGCCGGACGGTGAAACCAAAAAAGGCGGCTCTTACCGGCTGAGTTATTCCAAGCGGTTCGATGCCACCAACAGCCAGGTCACCTTCGCCGGATACCGGTTTTCAGAGCGGGATTTTATGACGATGTCGCAGTATCTGAATGCCCGGTATCACAATTCAGCGGTAACAGGGAACGGCAAAGAGATGTACACCATGACATTCAGCCAGACACTGAGTTCGCTGAATACCAATGTGTATCTGAATTTTAACCACCAGACTTACTGGGATCGCCCGGCAAGTGACAACTGGAATATTTCCGCCTCCCATTATTTTGATATCGGGCAGGTGAAAAATATCAGCCTGAATTTATCGGCTTACCGCAACCGCCACGAAGACGGACGCGATGACGGAATGTATATCGGGCTGTCTGTGCCGTGGGGAGAAAGCGGCAGCATGGGCTACAGCGGGCAGTTCAGTAAAGGACAAAACAGTCACTCGGCGGATTACAGTGATCGTATTAATGAGAAGATGAATTACCGTATCACCGCAGGGATGAGCAGCGATCACCGCACTATCGGTAACGGTTATCTGGACTATCGCGGGGACAAAGCAGAAGTCACCGCCACCGCCGGATTTGAAGGTGAGCGCTACAGTGCCGCCGGGCTTTCTGTGCGCGGCGGGTTTACCGCCACAGAAGAAGGTGCGGCACTGCACCGCAGCGGTGTCATGGGCGGAACCCGGATGCTGGTGGATACCGGCGGTGTGGCGGATGTTCCGGTCCGGGGCGGCGGCGGCGAAACCACCACCAATATCTTCGGCAAAGCAGTCGTCAGCGATATCAGTAACTACTACCGCAACAGTGTGAATGTGGATCTGAATCAGCTGGGGGAAAACGCCGAAGCCACGCGCTCTGTGGTGCAGGGCACGCTGACGGAAGGAGCTATCGGATTCCGCCGTTTCGGTATTGTCTCCGGACAGAAAGCGATGGCGGTACTCAGCCTGGCTGACGGTGATGTTCCGCCGTTCGGCGCGGTGGTTCAGAACAGGGAGCATATCCGGACCGGGATGGTCAGTGAAGACGGCATGGTCTGGCTCTCCGGTATCAATCCGGAAGAGACAATGCAGGTGTTGTGGGGCGGGGAAATGCAGTGCGAAATCCGTTTCCCGGAAACGATTCCGGCCGGGAATCTGCTGCTGCCGTGTGTCTCTGCGACGAAGACGCAGTCTGAAAAATCAGTAACAACAGAAGAAACACCCCGCTGGCTGACAGAGGCTGATGCGGGGAACAGAAGAGAGAGTAAGCAATGAAAAATCAATACCATCGTTTCACTTCACGATGCCTTCCGGCTCTGACACTGGCTGCCATTCTGGCTGCGCCGGCGGGGCATGCGGCAATCGCACTGGACAGGACCCGTGTCATTTTAAACGGCAGTGAACGTGCTGAAAGTGTTGAGATTTCTAATCAGAATAAAGAATTGCCGTATCTGGCACAGGCATGGATTGAAGATGCGCAGGGTAACAAAATCAAAGATCCGCTGGTGGCACTGCCGCCCATTCAGCGGGTGGAAGCCGGTGAAAAAAGCCAGGTAAAAATTCAGCCGACAGCCGGCATGAAGATGCTGGCGCAGGATAAAGAGAGTCTTTATTACTTTAATCTGCGTGAAATTCCGCCGAAAACGGACAAAGCCAACACCTTGCAGATTGCCTTACAGACCCGTATCAAGCTGTTTTACCGCCCGGCCGGTTTAGTGGCGGCGCAGAATGCAGCGCCGTGGCAGGAGAATATCACGCTGACACGTCAGGGAAATGCATACACGGTGAATAATCCGACACCATATTACGTCACTATCTCCTCGGCATCAGCGGCTTATAAAGGAAAAGATATCAGCGGTTTCAATGCATTAATGATTGCGCCAAACAGCAGTGAGGTACTCGGCGGCAGTGCTGCGTCACTGGGGAATGCACCGGTACTGGGTTACATCAATGATTACGGCGGTCGTCCGAAGATGATTTTTGCCTGTCAGGGTAATACCTGCCGGGTCAGTGAAGTAAAACCGGGCTGATGTGACACCGCAGACCAGGAGCAGAGAAAGTGAAAATATCCGTTTCGTATATGACTGTGCTGTGTTCCGGTCTGCTGATGTGTTCAGCGGCATACAGTGCGGACGTTGAAGTAAAAGGACAACTGGTGTTTGAACCGTGCACCTTATCGCAGGCGGGTGAAAATATCTCACTGCCGTTCGGCACAATAGTTAAAAACTATTTTTATACCGCAGACCGGACACCGCCGGAGCCGTTCACGATTGAACTGACTAATTGTGATACCGGGATTGGCAAAGAGGCATTTGTGACCTTTCGCGGTGCGGAAAGCCACGCTCTGCCGGGCTTGCTGCTGCCGGATAACGGCACATTACCGGGATTGGCTATCGGCATTGAAACCCCGGAAGGGAAGCCGCTGCCGCTGAATAAAACCAGCCCGGCATATGCCCTGAGTGACGGAACAACTACGCTGAATTTTCAGGGTTATATACAGGCAGAACCTGATGCGGTGAAGGACAAAACCCTGACGACAGGTGTGCTGTCAGCGACAGCCACATTTGAAATTTCATATCCGTAGTCTGCCCGGCAGATCACAGACAGGATTGTATTATGACATTCATAACATGTGCGCACGCTTTGGTACTGGCCGGGCTGTTATCAGCCGCAGTGAGTCCGGCGGCATTTTCTGCCCCGCGCAAAGCCGGTGATGAAAGCCGGATGATAATCAACATTTCCGGCTCTGTCATCGCCACCGGGCGGTGTACTTTTAAAGATTCATCACAGCAGGTGATTGAATTCGGTGATATCCGTTACTCCTCTGTTTCCGGAGTGAATAATCTGAGCGGCCGTTACAAACAGCCGCTCAGCAGTGAAATGACATGCAGCGGCGATACGGCAGGGAATACCCTTTTTCGTCTGGAGTCAAAAAGCGGCGCGCCGGTCAGTGACGGCAGTCATCAGTTACTGCCGGTGAATATCGGCAACGACAGAACGCCGAATCTGGGGATCCGGTTGCTGGTCAACGGTAAACCGCAGGACGTGAATACGGATTTTGTCATGGATATTCAGCACTTACCTGTGCTTGAAACAGAACTGATTCAGTTGCATCCGGATGACAATACCTGGCAGAACGGCCAGTCGATTTATTCTCATGCCACATTAATCATGAGTTTTAATTAGCCGGGGAATGAAGAAATGAGCAAAATAATACCCTTTATCTTATCCCCGCTGCTGTTATTTACCGCGCTGTCAGCAACGGCAGCGCAGACCGGTGATCAATCAG
The DNA here is from genome assembly GCF_000633515.1 of Morganella morganii H1r. Taxonomy (GTDB): domain Bacteria; phylum Pseudomonadota; class Gammaproteobacteria; order Enterobacterales; family Enterobacteriaceae; genus Morganella; species Morganella morganii_B. The sequence continues at coordinate 256,795 of NZ_AYMP01000010.1, forward strand.
CGATCCGTTTCAGCGGCACATTAAGGGCAATGACGATTTGCCGTGTCAATAATGACCGGATGATCACCGCTGATTTTAAAAACGTCGGCATCAATAAGCTGGACACGGAAGTCTACAGCCTGCCGCTCAGCTACACACTGGACTGTCCCGGTATTAATCCGGCCAATACCTTACGGATGATCTTTATGACATCCCGCCCGGCGGCTTCTGACTCTTCGGCGATTGAGAGTGATGTCAGCGGTCTGCTGGTTAAAATCCTGAAAGACGGGCAGCCGCTGGAATTAAATAAATTTTTCACAATTGCTGATATTACACAGCAGCCAAAGCTGGAAGCACAGCTGGTGAAAGTACCGGGTACGGATTTAACACAATCCCCGTTCCGGGCCACCGGTACGCTGGTGGCGGAGTATCTGTAGGAGTAAACCATGAATAAATTAATGATACGCGGTGCAGCGCTGTTTTTTCTGCTGATAATGCCGCAGTATGTATTTGCCAGGGGGTGGATGGGAGCTGCTGCCTGTATTCCGGGGGGGCATGAAATCTTCACTGTCTCGGATACCTGCGACTGGCGTTCTTTTAAAAATGCATATTACGCAGAAGGACAGCCTATTGAAGCCCGCCCTTCGGAAAATAATGCAGGAGATGATAAGTCGTTTGTACCGAAGTCTGGTAATTATGAAATGAAAATGTATTGGTGCTCACTGCCGTACAATATGGATACATGTAATAAAGCTAATGGCTCCATTTTATTATCCGGCGGAGTTGTCAGGTTGGAGAGTTCAAAAAATCTGAGGTCACAACAAGTCGTAACATCGGCAAAAAAAACAAGAGCCCCCAATAAAGGGGGATACTGTATTACTCTCTCTGATGTCGATACCGGGTATGAATATAAAGGTAAAATGGGATATGGTCCTGATAATCGAGGTAAATTTTGTGCTGATGCGCATGAACTTCCGGTTGAACCACCGAAATGTACCCTGAATGGCGGCGCAGACCTGGATGTTCAGCTGGGAAAATCAGAACGTACGGATATTGCGGTAAAATCCGGTACAACAACCCCGGTGACAAAAGATATCTCTATTAAATGCGACGGTAATATTGTCTATAACGCTAATATGAAACTGGACTACACGCCGATTTCTGTCAGCAATGAACAGGTGATCAGCACCAGCACCACCGGATTGGGTGTTGCTGTGTTATATAACGGAAAGGCAATTCAGCCCGGACAGACATTTCCGCTGAGTTACCAGCCCGGTATTCATACTCTGACCCTGGGGTTTGAGGCGGTGCGTGATCCGGCAATACCCGCAACGGATCTGAAAACCGGGGATTTCACTGCCAGTGCGGTACTGGTTTTCACCGAGCAGTAATCACAGTTTAATACTGCGGAAGCGTGCCACATTACTGGCGGTATATAACACGGTGTGCTGAATATTGCGGTGGCCGAGATAATCCTGAATTAACCGGGTATCTGTTCCTCTGTCCGCTAATGCATAACCGCAGGCATGGCGCAGCATATGAGGATGTGCCGCAATATTCAGATCGGCGGACAATCCGCTGTCACGAATAATACGGAATATCTGCTGGCGGGATAAACGACCGCCTTTGCGGGAAAGAAAAAGCCAGGGCTCAGCATAATGTACGGATGTATTTCGCTGTTCCAGCCACGGTGTCAGTAATTTATATTCAAGGGCCTGTAACGGCTGATTGGTGCTTAATCCGTTTTTCAGCCGGGTAATATGAATGGTTTTTTCATCCATATTAATATCACTGAGCATTAATCCGGTCAGTTCACTGGCACGTAATCCGTGACTGAAACAAACGGCAATCAGACATTGATTACGGATATGATTAATTGAGTCAGGTAATGATGATATTAATGAATGAACCTCCTGTTCACTCAGGTGTTTTCGTTCTTTCATGGAAATGTTCAGTATGGTTATTATGGTCAGGTTTTATTCTTTTTCCGACGTTATCACAGAATAAACGGATGGCCTATTTTTCATCATCATAATGATAATGCTGTAAAAAAGTAAAATTGATCGTGTATTGCTGATTTGTCTGAAGATAATGAGCTGAGTATGTTATTTATTTTTTATATCATCGTTATATATTCTGTTTTATTTATTTTTTATGTTTCATTTATCTCCGGAATATTTATTGTTAATCAGCATTGTTTTTTATTTTTGTTAATGGAATGAGTTTAATTTTATTTGAACAATAAATGCTTTTCTGCTCTTATTGGTTTCCGGAATATATTTCCGGATGATTTTATGTCTGAAGGTAATGAATATGACAGAGATTCAATCCTGCCGGGACATGGCACGGGTAAACCGTGCTGTCGGCGACCGGCTTTTCTGCAGACGAAAAGCGCTGGGATATTCCGGGCAGCAGGTCGCAGCCTGTCTGGGAATAAGTCAGCAGCAATTATCCCGTTATGAACGTGGGCAAAGCCGGATTAATGTGGGTATGCTGGTCAGGGCGGCAGATATTTTACAGACGCCGGTCGGCTGGTTTTTTGCCGGGTGTCAGGACAGATTGTCAGACAGTGAAAATCTCAGGGTTCAGTCAGATATTTATACAGCGGCATCGGTGACATCAGAGGCAGAATATACCTGCTGACAGAAAGCGGCTCCGCCGGTATGGCGGAGCCTCAGATTGTTGGCAAAGTCCGGGAAAAAACAGGCCGGGATTTTGTCAGCAATCTTATATCAGACAATCAGTTCTTTTTCACAAACTCAGATTTCAGTTTCATCTGACCAAAGCCGTCGATTTTACAATCGATATTGTGGTCACCTTCCACTAAACGGATACCTTTGACTTTTGTGCCTATTTTCAGCATGGATGAGCTGCCTTTGACTTTCAGGTCTTTTATTACAGTCACGGCATCGCCGTCCGCCAGTAAATTACCGTTGGCATCTTTGACAATCAGCTCGTCACTTTCTGCTGCCGGTTCGGCATCATTCCACTCGTGGGCACATTCAGGGCACACATACATTGCACCGTCTTCATAGGTGTATTCAGAATTACATTTCGGACATGAAGGTAATGACATAATGAGACTCTCAGATTTTTACAATGGGGAGCAGCAAATCGTCACACGATGAGGTGATATTTGCCCGTATTCAGGCGCACTGTTTCCGGTGCGGCCGCCAGTATAGCGGGATTGACACTTTTTTGCAGCTTTTACCGGATAAAGCGTGTGGTTATCGCTTTTTCCGGTCTGCGGACAATAAGCAGGTAAATCACGCAATAACAGCCTCCGGTTTCCTGAAAAACCCGCCAGTACTGGAAATAACCGGAGTTTATCTTTTTTTTCAGAATAAGTACTCAGGGGGAGTACATAATTACGCAGCGGACTCTTATATATTGAAACTGCATTATTTTAATAACCGGTTTCTGACTTTTTTATTTATTTGTCTGTGGCACATCAGGAGTGAAATATGCGTAACGTTGTCCGTTCTTTATTATTGTCTGCGGCACTTGTGGCCGGGTCGTTGAATACCGCCTTTGCTGATCCGCATTTAAACTTTGCCTGGCCGGTGAATGTGGGGCCGCTGAATCCGCATCAGTACGCGCCGAATCAGATGGCCGGGCAAACCATGGTATATGAACCGCTGGTCCGTTATATGAATGACGGAACCGTAAAGCCCTGGCTGGCGGAATCATGGACGGTATCGGATGACGGCAAAACCTATATTTTCACATTACGTGATGATGTGAAATTCTCCAACGGAGAGAAATTTGATGCCGCTGCGGCCAAAGCAAACTTTGATGCCATTCTGGCAAACCGCGAGCGTCATGCCTGGCTTGAACTGGCCAATCAGATTACGGCGGTTGAGGATATCGCCCCGAATCAGTTAAAAATTACCCTGAAAGACGCCTATTACCCTATTTTACAGGAGCTGGCGCTGCCGCGTCCGTTCCGCTTTATTGCGCCGTCACAGTTTAAAGACGGTGGCACCAAAGACGGGATTATTAAACCGATCGGCACCGGCCCGTGGGTATTAACGGAATCCCGGCTGAGCGAGAAAGATGAATTTGCCCGCAACGAATTGTACTGGGGTAAAAAACCGGTGTATGAATCTGTTACGTTTAAAGTGATTCCGGATCCGAATACCCGCGCCGTGGCATTTGAAGCCGGTGAGGTGGATTTATTGTATGGCACGGACGGTATTATTTATCCGGATACCTATCAGCGCTTTAAAAATATGCCGGGCTATACCACCAAACTCTCGGCACCGCTGGAATCACTGGTGCTGGCTATCAATACCAAAACCGGCCCGACCCGTGATTTGGCCGTGCGAAAAGCCATTAATCACGCGGTTGATAAAGATAAAATGATTGAAAAGGTACTGTACGGCACGCAATTAAAAGCTGACACCCTTTTTTCCGAAAATGTGCCATATGCAGACGCCGGTTTAACACCGTATGCCTATAACGTTGAGCAAGCGAAATCCCTGCTGGAAAATGCCGGCTGGAAAGTGAAAACCGAAAACGGTATCCGTGAAAAAGATGGCGAGCCGCTGGTGGTGGAGCTGAATTTTGTCGGCACCGATGCGGTGGCGAAGTCGATTTCTGAGGTGGTTCAGGCCGATCTGCGCCGCGCCGGGATTGATGTGAAGCTGGTCGGGGAAGAGGAAAGCAGTATCTACTCGCGCCAAAAAGATGGTCGTTTCGGGATGATTTTTAACGGTACCTGGGGTGCGCCGTTTGACCCGCATGCGTTTGTCAGTTCCATGCGTATTCCGTCCCATGCCGATTATCAGGCACAACAGGGACTGGCGGATAAAGCAGAAATCGATGCCAAAATCACACAGGTGCTGACCACCACGGATGAAAAACAGCGCCGTGCGCTGTATCACGACATCCTGACCCGTCTGCATGAAGAAGCGGTTTATCTGCCGCTGACCTACATCACCGCCATTGCGGTGGCAAAACCGGAAATCGGCGATGTGCCGTTCAGCGCGATGTCGAATGAGATCCCGTTTGATCAGCTGACACCGGCTGCGAAGTAACAGGTCTGCGATTATGATGCGATTTATTTTCCGGCGGGTGCTGCTGCTGATCCCGATGCTGTTCGGCACCTCGCTGTTTATCTTCCTGATCCTGCGCCTGGGGCCGTCTGACCCCGCGCTGGATTATCTGCGGTTATCCAAAATTCCGCCTACCCCGCAGGCAGTGGAAAGTGCCCGCGAGCTTCTTGGTCTCGATAAGCCGGTCATGACCCAGTACTTTCACTGGCTGTCTGACGCGCTGCATCTGGATTTTGGTATCTCTTATGCCACACAGAAACCGGTGCTGCCGGATCTGCTCTATTTTCTGCCTGCCACGCTGCAACTGGCGGGGCTGGCACTGGCGCTGACCATTATTTTATCTGTACCGATGGGGATGCTGGCGGCGCGTTATCGTGAAAAATGGCCGGATCAGCTGGTGCGGGTGATTGCGTTTATCGGCGTTTCCATGCCGAATTTCTGGCTGGGGTTTCTGCTGATCCTGCTGTTTTCCATTCATCTCGGCTGGCTGCCGCCGATGGGCAAAGGAGAAGCAAAACATCTGGTGATGCCGGTAATTGCTATCTCGCTGATGTCACTGGCGATTAATGCCCGGTTGCTGCGGGCAAGCATGCTCGAGGTGGCAGGGCAGCGCCATGTCCGTTATGCGCGGCTGCGCGGGTTATCTGAAATGACGGTGGAGCGCTCGCATATTCTGCGCAACGCCTGGCTGCCGGTGATCACGGCTATCGGCATGCATATCGGGGAACTGCTCGGCGGTGCACTGATTATCGAGAGTATTTTCAGCTGGCCGGGTGTGGGGCGCTATGCGGTCTCTGCCATTATGAACCGGGATTATCCGGTGATTCAGTGCTTTACCCTGCTGATGGTGGTGATTTTTGTCCTCTGTAACCTGATTGTGGATATTATTTATGCGATTGCGGATCCCCGTATCCGCCTCTCTGCGGAGGGTATCGAATGAGCGATATGATACTGAAAGCCCCTTCCGCCTGGCGGACACTCAGCCGCAATCTTCTGTTGTGGTTTGCGCTGGCCGTGGTGGCGCTGCTGGTACTGGCCATGATTGCCGGGCCGTGGATCTCCCCGCATGATCCGGATTTGGTGGAATTATCAAACCGGCTTCAGGAACCGGATAGTCAGTACTGGCTTGGTACTGACCATCTCGGGCGTGATATTTTTTCCCGCCTGATTGCCGGGGCGCGGATTTCTCTCGGCACCGTAGCAATCACACTGGTGATTATTATGACGCTCGGGCTGGTGATCGGCGGCATTGCCGGGTTTACCGGCGGACGGACGGATCAAATCATCATGCGGTTTACCGATGTGTTCCTGACATTCCCGACACTGGTGCTGGCACTGTTTTTAATCGGCATCCTCGGTACCGGGCTGACAAACGTGATTATCGCGATCGCACTGTCACACTGGGCGTGGTATGCGCGGATTGTCCGCGGGATCATCCTCTCGCTGCGTCACCGGGAATTTTTGCTGGCCGCACGTCTGAGCGGCGCCGGGAATGTGCGGATCTTTCTCCGGCATCTGTTTCCGGCCACCATTTCCCAGCTGATCGTGCTGGCGACCCTGGATATCGGCCATATGATGCTGCATGTCTCCGGGTTGTCATTCCTCGGGCTGGGCGTGGCGGCTCCCACCGCAGAATGGGGTGTGATGATCAGTGATGCCCGCCAGTTTGTCTGGACATCACCGATGCTGATTTTCTGGCCGGGTTTAATTTTATTTTTCAGTGTGATGGCGTTTAACATCCTCGGGGATGCACTGCGTGATCGTCTGGATCCGACACTGAGGGCCGGGACATGTCATTAAATCATTCTGTACTGGCAGTCAGCAATCTGTCTGCAGGGTATCTGCATAATAACCATACCCATTTCCTGCTTTCTGATCTGTCATTTTCATTGCGGCGCGGCGAAGTACTGGCGCTGGTCGGCGCGAGCGGTTCCGGTAAATCCATGACCTGTTCTGCGCTGCTGGATGTGCTGCCGCCGGGCGTGCAGAAAACACAGGGCACTATTCTGCTGGACGGGCAGCCGGTCACCGGGCAGGCCCTGCGCGGCAGGGAAGTGGCATCGATTATGCAAAACCCGCGCAGTGCATTTAACCCGGTGCGGACCATGCATCAGCATATTACCGAAACCCTGAAGGCCACCCGGCAACCGCTGCATGACATTGATAAACGCATCCGTGATGTGCTGGCGGAAGTGGAACTGGGGGACAGTGAACATATCCTGAAGCTCTATCCGTTTGAGATGAGCGGCGGTATGTTACAGCGGATGATGATCGCGATTGCGATCCTCAGTGATGCGCCATTTCTGTTTGCCGATGAGCCGACCACTGATCTGGATCTGGTGGTGCAGATGAAAATCCTTGATTTGCTGGATCATGTTGTGACTGACCGGCAGACCGGGCTTCTGCTGATCACCCATGATATGGGCGTGGTGGCGCGCCTTGCTGATCAGGTGGCGGTGCTGTCAGACGGGAACATTATTGAAACCGGCCCGGTGGAGGATATTTTTTCCCGGCCGGGCGCGCCGGTGACCCGCAATCTTATTTCTGCACATCTTTCACTGTATGGTCTGGAGCTTTCCGCATGACATTGATTTCTGTTGAACACCTGAGCAAAAGCTACCAAAGCCATTCACTGATGGGGGCGGGAACGCCGCGCTGTATTCTTGATGACATTTCCCTGACCCTGAATGAGGGGGAAACCGTTGCGCTGCTCGGGCGCAGCGGCTGCGGAAAAAGCACACTGGCGCGTCAGATCTGCGGGCTGGAATATCCGGAAAAAGGTGATGTTTTTTACCGCGGAATGCCGGTGCGTAAACTGGACAAAAAACAGCGGCAGCAGTTCCGTTCGGAGATCCAGATGGTTTTTCAGGATCCGCCCGGTGCGGTTGATCCGCGTTTTACCCTGGAGCAGATCATTGCCGAACCGCTGAAGCTGCTGACGTCACTGGATGAAACTCAGCGTAAAGCCCGGACAGCCGAACTGCTGGACATGGTGGAACTGCCGCTGTCGGTGCTTGGTAAATTGCCGTCACAGATCAGCGGCGGTCAGTTGCAGCGTATCTGTATTGCCCGGGCGCTGGCCCCGGATCCGCGTCTGATCATCCTGGATGAAGCGGTCTCAAATCTGGATATTCATTTACAGGCATCGCTGCTGACACTGCTCGGACAGCTGCAGAAAACGCAGGGAATCGCATATCTGTTTGTCACGCATGATTTGCGGCTGGTCAGCCGGTTTGCCGCACGGGTAGTGGTCATGGATGAGGGCAAAATTGCGGAGACCTCACCGCAGGGATGCATTGAACAACTGCGCCATCCGGCATCACTGGCACTGAAAAATGCGGTGCTGCCGCCATTCCCGTCTTCTCACCGGCGAAAAGCGGTATCTGTCTGATAAAAATAAAAAAGCGCCGTGATATTAACAGGGCGCTTTTACTCATTATTTACGCTTTACAGCAATTAAATTTTACCGGAGCAACTGCATTTGGCGGCGATCTCTTTGTGATGATGAGCATCTGTGCCGCAACAGGCATCAATGGCTTTATTGATAATATCCGCCAGCTTATTGACGGTGGAAATAATTGAAGAGAGTTGTTCGCACACATCGCGGCAGTCTGCATGTGTATGACCGTTATCCGGAATCACCGGCGGTGTCAGACTGTCACAGAGAATTTCCTGTAATACCAGCAGGAAGTTTGCGATACCGGTAGTGTAGATATAAGAGCGCCCGCCGGTCTGCTCTGCCAGCCGCTGATACTCCTTTGTCACTTTGTCTCTTTCCGCAATCGACGGGAAGCGGTCAAGGTTTTCCGGACGATCATCCGGCGTTCCCTGATAGGTATAAACTTTGACACCGTGAAGCTGCGCGACACCAATCGCCTCACTGTTTTTCGCGACAGCGGCATTGGTCAGTGTTCCGCCGCCGCCTTCCATCCCTTCATCACCCAGCACAAAAATGGCACGGCGGGCACCGGGGCGCCAGTCAAAATATTTACTGGTATCAATAACAGCACGGCATAAATCCTCCTTATTCCCGGCATGGTCACGGCCATCGGCCTCCGTAAACGGTTTTCTGGCCTGTAAATTCCCTTCATGTGCACCTTTGCCAACCAGATAATCACTCACGGTCTGATCAAACTTTGTGCCGGTCCAGGTGCCCTGAATGCCCAGGAACGTCGCCCGCAGCTGAGACGGGCAGCGGGCAGCCGCTTTCTCTATCGCCGCGTCTATTTCACGACTCAGATCGGCGGATTCATCTGACATTGAGCCGCTGGTATCAATAATCACCACCAAATCCAGTGCGATATCACTGTTGCCGCCCATGACCTGCACTACCGGGTCAATACCGGCTGCCGGTGCAGACATATCCTGTGTGTTGAGATCCTGATTCATTGTTTTTCCTCTGTGTTTATTGCAGGTATATGTGTTCTGTGCAATCTGTTGCACAGAGGAGCAGTATCTTTTTATTTTTCAGGGAAGTATTCCCTAAAAAATAACAGCGTCGGGCTATTTATTGAGAAGGATAATGACCCCGGTGACAATGGCATAGCCGGGGCAGGAAGGCGGGATTATTTTAACAATATAAAATCAGATTTATTTAAATTTTTGTTAAAAAACAATAAATTATCTATATCCAGCAAGGTGTGAACGACATCAGCGGAATCATATTGTTTTCTGAGTTCGTTGAGAAAAACAATCAGTGAAATATCCAGTGCAGTGAGTACCCTGAACAACAGACTGACCGTCAGATTTCCTTTACCCAGCTCATAGCGGGAGACCTGCTGCTGACTGATTTCAAGTGTAAAGCCTAACTTCTCACCGCTTATTTTTTTCAGCTTACGAAATCTGTACAGTACCTCCCCGATATTTTTATTGAGTAAATCTGAATCTATGCATTGATATTTCTGCACCATTTATCTCCGTAGATTAAATCTGTCATAGCAGGAATGGTTGTTATTACCGGCAAATAATTATCGGTTGTGTTTTTTAGTCTTATTAACATGTCTGGTGTTTTTTTTAAAAAAATGAGATTTGTATCTGATGATTAAAATTAAATAACACATGTTATTTTTTGATGCAAATATAATATTGGTATGTTTTATTATTTTCATAAATTTACAAAATAGATGTGTAATTTAATCGCTTTTATTTGATACAGCGCAAAATATAAAGAATATCTCATGTTTTACATGATTTTTTTGTTGAAATTTTTTATTCGATCTTTTCTGTGTATCGTCCGGTAACACTTATTAAGTAAGAAGAGGTAAAAAGAGCATTATTTTATCTGCGGAAAAAGTGTATTTTCAGTTGGTTTCGCTGCTATGGTTATAAAATAATATCTCACTACTTCTTATTTTACAGTTAGTTATGTTGTTTTTATCCTAACAGGATTGTTATGTCAGTGACATTAAATGATGGTTAAATTTAAGGTGTTAACATGTTATAAAAAATAACGTTTGCAACATAATATTGTTTTTTTTGATTTCAATTTATTAAATTACATGTAAAAAGCAATATTTTAGTGTTTTATTCTATTGTTAATCCAATTGTAGATAAATAAAGAACAAACATTCCGGGTTTTTTGTTACCAAGTAACGTTTGCTTACATCTTTCATATTAATTCATTGAAATGTCAGATAAAAATAATGAAAACAATTTATTAACATAAATATCATAAGAATGTCTTATCTATCATCGTGGTTGTAATAATATATAAATACACGTAGTGTTACTCGTGAATATAACCTTAGTTATTACTGATAATAATATTGTCCTGCTGACTTTTTATATTAATAAAGACAGTGATGATACCTTTAATTAATTTTTGAATTTATGTCCTGCTTTTATTTTTACGCCGGGAGGTTTTCCCTTATGAAAAAATATAAATCTGTAAAAGATTTTGCATTACCGCTATCGGTTATACTGGGAACGGGATTATATTCATTTCCCGGTATGGCGGATCCCTGTACATCGGTGACAGACGGTGACGGAAAAAGACACCTGACCTGTACCTCGACCATCTATTATTACAGCGCCGGTGAACACGGCGGAACGGCATTATCTGATTACGCGAGTGTGACCATCAACACGACACCGGACGCCTCTGTGTCACCGCTGCAGGGCTGGGCGGTTTACGGGAACAGCAGCATCTATAATTTCAATAAACTGAATATTGCAACCAGCGGCGCCAAAGCGGACGGTATCGTGACAAAAAACGGTGCCAGTAAAATCAATATTGATAAGTTAACCATTAAAACCACCGGTTCTTCCGCTGATGGCCTGAACGCCGGTAAGGAAAGTAACGGCACAGTGATTACCGTGGGTGACGATGCCTATATTGATGCATTCGGGATGGGGGTGCGTGCTAATTCATCAACCACCGGCACAAACGAAAACCTGATCACACTCGGAAAAAATGCGGTCATTATTTCTCACGAAGCCGGCAGCAATCTGGAAATATTCGGGCGTGAATTCGGCACCGGTTATGCCGTTTATGCCGGGAACACCAACTCTGCGGCAACCGGGGATGCCCGTGTGGTGATCGGTGACAACAGCACCATTGTGGCAAACGGGGGCTCAGCCCATGCGGTTTATGCCAACAAAGGCGGCATTATCGAACTGGGTTCAACGGATATCCGCGCCGAAGGCACAACGGCACACGGTATTTATGCGGAAGCCGGATCGAAAAAGGCCGGTGGTGCAACGGTCACTGCCGGCAGTCAGGTTTATCTCGGCGGTGATACCACCATTAATGTGACCAGTGACGGCCGGAAGTTTGCCCTGTATGCCAAAGGGGCTGATTCACAGATATCCTCTTCTGATCGCCTGTCCGGTGACAGCATCCGCAGTGTATTCACCGTTGACGGTGATATGAAAGCTGAGACAAAAGGGATTGTTGACCTGCAGATGGCGGATAACAGCCGGTTTACCGGCAGTACCAATTCACTGGAATATAATGCGGCAGGCGCACCGAATACGACCACAAACGGCACCATCAACCTGGATATTGCCGGTACAAACAGTCTCTGGAATATGACCGCTGATTCTGTGCTGTCAAACCTGACACTGACCGGTGCGACACTCCGTTATAACTCTCCGGACGATCTGACCGATCCGGATGCCTTTGTCCCGAAAACACTGACCGTGGCTGGTGACTATACCGGTAACGGCGGGCACGTAATCCTCAATACCGTATTGAATGACGATAATTCACTGACGGATAAACTGCGGATAAAAGGTAATTCTGCCGGCACCACGACGGTCAGTTTTGTGAATATCGGCGGGCAGGGCGGGCTGACCATACTCAACGGCATTGAAGTTATCACGGTTGACGGTATTTCTGACGGTATATTCACTCAGAGCGGGCCGATTGTCGCGGGAGCATATGATTATTCTCTGGGACGCGGTAAAAACGGTAATGAAAAAAACTGGTATCTGACATCAGAATATACCCCGTCAAAACCGGATCCTGAGCCGGAACCGGAACCAGAACCAAAACCAAAGCCTGATCCCGATCCTGAACCGGAAAAACCCATTATAAAGCCGCCGGTAAATCCGGCTATCCGCCCGGAAGCAGGGGGGTATATCAGTAACCTGCAGATGGCGAATACCCTGTTTAATGTACGTCTGCATGATCGCCTCGGTGAAACCCAGTATACCGATGTGCTGACCGGTGAGCGTAAAGTCACCAGTCTGTGGCTGCGGAATGTGGCCGGGCACTCAGTGGTGAAAAGCGGCAACGGCCAGTTAAGAACCGGGACAAACCGGTATGTGGCACAATTGGGCGGCGATATCGCACAGTGGTCTGATAATGATCTTAACCGTTACCATATCGGGCTGATGGCGGGATATGGCCGCATCAGCGGTAAAACCGCAAACAGTGTAAAAAGCACGGAATCAACCTCACATGCTGACGGGTACAGCGCCGGGATATACGGTACTTACTATGCTAATGAGGCGGATAAAACCGGCCTGTATGTTGACAGCTGGGTACAATATAACTGGTTTAAAAACCGGGTTGAAAGACGGGGATTGGCAGAAGAAAAATATAACTCTGACGGTATCACACTTTCTGCCGAAGCCGGGTACAGCTTCCTGATCAATGAAACACAGGGCAGTGAAGGCAGCATTAACCGCTGGTATATCCAGCCGAAAGCGCAGGTGACCTATATGGGGGTGAAAATGGATACCCACACAGAGCGGGGCGGCACCCGCGTATCGGCGACCGGTGAAGGGAATATTCAGACCCGTCTCGGGGTAAGAGTATATGGACTGGGACAGGCGCTGCAGGATAAAAACAATGATCGTCACTTCCAGCCGTTTGCTGAAATTAACTGGCTGAATAACAGTAAGATGGCGGGTGTTTCCATGGACAGTGCTCACGTCAGTCAGTCAGGCACCCGTAATATCGGTGAAATTAAAGTGGGGGTTGAAGGACAACTGACCCGCAATGCGGATATCTGGTTTAACGTGGCGCAGCAGACCGGCAGTGATCACTACTCGGATACGCAGGGCATGTTAGGCCTGAAATACCGCTTTTAACGGTCAGTAACATCCGGCCGGGATAACAGGAATGCGGTTATCCCGGCTTTTTTGTATCCGGCGCTGATAGTGACTTAATCATTACCCCAGCGGTTGAGAAATTCAGCAATATCATCGATACGCTGTTTATCGATACCGGCTTCAGCCGCCATCTTTTTCTGGGCTTCCTCACTGATCTCTTCATTTTTCGTCAGACAGGTGATCAGTAACTGAAAATAGTGTGCCAGTCCGTCATATTCCTGTTCTTCAACCGGATCTTCCGATTCCAGCGCGTACTCATCAGCAATATCGTAGTATTTATCCGGTACTATATTTTCCATAAATCCCTCCGGGGTTAACGCCGGTGTCAGTGGTGTGTATCGTACCATTGTAGCCGATCCGGCTTCGTTTTCGCACCTTACCCGGCGAATTATTGTATTTTCTGCGTGAATGGTTGGGTGGAAATAATTTCCGTAAAGATTCTTTTTTATTTTTTAATATAAAATTAAATAAAAAAATCACTCATACCATCCTGTTAATTTTTCTGTATTTTATATTTAATTAGAGAGGTGAAATTATTTTTCTGATGATTTTCATCTTCAGTTTATCTTGTTTTATAGCATCTTGTGTTTACTATTTAAGAACAAAGGCAAAATCATCATATCAACTCAACCGGCAGGCGGATTGATTGCAGGAGCGCGGCGTGAAGGATATTTCATCTTATTTAACACGTTTAAATATAAACGAAAATATTAAAGCTGATAACTATTCTCTTTTTCGGTTTCATCATGCTCATTTTTATTCGGTTCCGTTTGAAAATTTCAGTATGAATGAAAATGCCGCATCCGGATCTTTCAGTAAAATAATTGCAGATAACATAATATTTAATAAACGCGGCGGTAAAGTAAGCCGTCATCCTGCATATGGCTGGGTCGTGTCTGTCAGAGAAAACAGCAGGCTCAATGCTGGCTGGGAGGATATTTACGCTTTCCATGATACAGAAACGTTTCCGCCGGATATCAGCATGGCGTATTTTTATACGCTCCATTCTCCTGAAAGCCTGCTTAATATACATAAAGTTGCCAGTCTGCCGACAGAAAACGACTTATCTCATCGTTCCGGGTTATACGAATTCAGGGCCTGAACACTGGCAGTCCTTTATGGAAAGAAAATACCGCAATGTTTTTCGTGTACAGCAGGGGGACCGGAATAACCCGTCACGGGAAATCTGGATCGACAGCCTGAATCAGGCAATTGCGCACACAGCAGGGGATATTGTTCTGCCGGGTCACAGTTGCGGAGCGGTAACCGCCGCCCAGTGGGCTGCACAGTATTCCTGCAGCAGAGCCCGTTACCGTCCGGTTTACTGAAATACCGTGCGATGCTGATATACAGCAATAATGATGCACACCTCAGTGAAGCCCGTGCGCAGATACTGGCATCACAATGGGGATGTGAAACACATTTTGTCCCCGGTGCCGGGCATTTTAATACCGCTTCCGGCTATGGCGCCTGGCCCGGCGGTGAACGGGTGTTTGAAGACTTTACGGGAAGGGGATTGCAGGTTGCCGAAGCAGGGACGAAATATGTTTGAAGATATTAAAAAATTCAGTATTACCGCCCGTTATTTTCTGATAGCCACCTGTCTTTATTCACTGCCTTTTATACTGCTGCCGGTATTGTCTTCGGTGTGGGCGGGCGCGGATTGTGCTGTTTAATTCCGATAAAACGAAACTGATTGCGGATGTACGGGTTATCACTGAACCGGAAAAAAAGGGCATGCTTATGACATTACGATATCCGCCTGCATGATGACACATAGCGCCTCCGTACCAACAGCGTTAATGTCCGGTGATACACCTTTACCCGGGGGCGCAGATCCCGGCTGAAGCACAGATGTGCAGTTTGGTTGCAGTGGCGGGTGATTTCCTGTCTTTTTAATATATTGAAATAAAAGTATTATTTTTTTAAAAAGGAAAAAATAAAAATAAAACAGCAGAATATAGTGTTTTTGGCCGGTTATGTCGCACCGGGCAGAGTGAAAAATACGGTATTTTTGTAATATTTCCCTGAAATTTCATTTTTATTGTTATTATTCATATTGTTATTGATGCTTTGTATTTTGTTACATATTTTATTTCTGTGATCTGAAAAAAAATGGCTTTTTTCTTATTTTTTACAATATGTTAGATAGTTATGTTAAAAAACGTAGTGATTTGTTTTTTTTGTGATCTGAATTATTACACCTACTAACTCTTAATCAGCTCTTCCATGTAGTCATATATCCTGTTTTTACAACGATTTTAACTTAAGTGACGGATCCTGTGAGATACAAACATCTTTCTGGTCTTTACAGACCGGTAAGTGAAATTTATTATTTCGCGGCTTACCACCATGCGCATTGGCTGATGGCAACATATTGTCAGATAACTCATTGTTATCATTTTATATTATAAGGAATTTACCATGCCAACTCCGTGCTATATCTCCATCGAAGGCAAAACCCAGGGCAACATCACTGCCGGTGCCTTTACCGCTGAGTCTGTCGGCAACATCTATGTACAGGGTCACGAAGATGAGATGCTGGTACAGCAGTTTGACCATATCGTCACCGTTCCGACAGATCCGCAGTCCGGTCAGCCGTCCGGTCAGCGTGCACACCGTCCGTTCAAATTTACTGTGGCAATGAACAAAGCGGTTCCGCTGCTGTACAACGCCCTGGCGGCCGGTGAAATGCTGCCGAATGTCGAACTGAAATGGTACCGCACGTCTGTTGAAGGTAAACAGGAGCACTTCTTCACCACGTCACTGGAAGATGCCACTATCGTCAATATCGACTGCAAAATGCCTCACTGCCAGGATCCGTCCAAATCGGATTACACGCAGCTGATTGAAGTCTCGCTGTCCTACCGTAAAGTCAGCTGGGATCACACCGTTGCAGGCACCTCCGGTGCTGATGACTGGCGTGCGCCAATCGAAGCGTAATGTACTGATTTACACCACAAATCCCGTCCGGGGTTTGTGGTGTTTTTGCTTTATTACGAAGAACACCGGCATGCCGGGCATTCATCCGTCAGACCCGTACCGGAGCCGGCATGCTTGCTGAAGACCCCAAAAAGAAGGCGGCAGATATTGCCGCACTGAAAGACTCCCTTGTTCAACAACCGGCGCAGACGGCGTTATCGCTGCTTTCCGGCAATTCGCCTTCCGGGTTGGTATTTACCTGTAAAATCGGTCAGTTACCGGAGCAAACCTTTTTGGTCACCGAGTTTTCACTCAGTGAATCCCTGTCCTCGCTGTTTTCGCTGACCATCAGCGCCGTCAGCCTGCTGCCGTCGATCACCTTTGAGGATCATCTCGGCTCTGCCGCGTCACTGACGGTCACCCGTGACGGCGTCAAAGTCCGTACCGTGCAGGGACTGCTGGCCTCTGCGGAACAGGGCAACACCGACGGCAACAAAACCTGGTATCACTTTCTGATCCGCCCGGAAATGTGGATCATGACCCTTAACCAGGACAGCCGCATCTTCCAGAAGCAATCGGTGCCGGAAGTGCTGGCAACATTGCTTAAAGAAGCCCATGTCAAAAATGACCTGAAATTCTATCAGGACGAACTGCATCAGAAACGCGATTACATCACCCAGAAGCGGGAATCTGCCTGGGATTTCTGGTGCCGTCTGGCGGCAGAAGAGGGGATTAACTTCTGGTTCGAGGAAGGCCCGAAACTGTTTTACAGTGACAATCACCTTGGTATGACCGCCGGTATTCACCTGACCTATAACCCGCAGGCGGATACAGACACCGGTGACAGTACGGCCTTTTCATGGCGCTACGCCGAACAGCTGTGCAGTGATGTCATTATCCAGAAAGATTACAACCCGGACCGTCCGTCTTATCCGTTTAAACATGAAGTTACCGGTGAGGTGCATAAACAGCATCCGGTGTATGAAAGTTACGGTCGTTACCGTGATGATGAAACCGGTAAGCCGTTCACCCGGCTGCGTTACGAACAGTCGCAGAATGAACGTCAGACCGGCACGGCGGGCACCAACTGTTTTGCCCTGATGCCGGGTAAAATCTTCACCCTGAGCAACCACCCGTCGGCGGTGATGAATCAGCCGTGGCAGGTGATTACGGTTAATCATCGTGGTACCCAGCCGCTGGCGGATAACAGCGGCGGTGAAGGGACAACGTTCAGCAACACGGTGAAGTTTATCCCCGGCACCCGCGAATGGCGGCCGCCGTTCCGTTTCCGCCCGCAGGCGGACGGTGACGAGCTGGCTACCGTAGTTGGCCCGAAAGGGGAAGAAATTTACACCAACGAACAGGGCGCGGTGAAAGTCTATTTTCACTGGGATCGCTATGCGAACCCCGACCACAGCGCGTCCTGCTGGGTACGGGTGGCGATGGGCTGGAACGGCAGCGGCTATGGTTTCTCCGCTGTACCGCGTATCGGCCAGGAAGTCATTGTCTCGTATCTTAACGGCGATATTGACCGCCCGATTATCACCGGCTGTACCTATAACGGACGTAATTCACCACCGTCGGCATTCCCGGGCAGTAAAACACAAACGGCTTTCCGGACAAAAACGCACAAAGGCGATGGATTCAACGAGCTGCGCTTTGAGGATGAAAACGGGAAGCAGCAGGTCTTTATTCATGCCCAGCGGGATATGGACACGGTGGTACTGAATGACCGCAGTACGCTGGTGAAAGCGAATCACAGTGAGCGGATTGAGAAAGATCAGAGTATGACCGTTCTGGGTCACCGGACAGCGGTGATCGGGGAAAATAACAGCGAAACCGTCGGGAAACATAAAACCGTGGCGGTGGGAAATACCCTGTCAGTGACCGCCGGTGATGTGATCGAACTGCGCTGCGGTGCCAGTGTATTGCGGATGGACAGTGCCGGACGGGTGACAATCAACGGCACTGCATTCAGCTTTGAAGCCAGTGGTCCGGTGCAGATCACCGGCAAAGATGTGGATATTAACTGAGGAAACCGCATGCCGGTACATGTTATCAATCAGACGCCGTTCCCGCATTTTGCCTTCAGAAAACTCGGGTACAGGGGAGAGCACTGGTTTACGGTGGTGGTCAGAGTTACCTGTGATATTGACCCGGTGACCGGACAATGCAGTTTTTCAGATGAACAACAGCCGGTCATTATGGCGGACAGATACCGGAACAACCCCGAAAACAGCAGTCTGCTGACTGAAACAGATCTGATTTTCCGTAAACCCGGGGGGGAGTTTTACATCACCGGCACAGCTTACACAACGGATAACATACCGCAGCCTCAGTGGATCGCCGGGTTCACGTTCGGGCAACTGCAAAAGCAACTGACACTGAGTGGTCCGCGTTTCTGGTCATATCATCAGGGCTGGAAAGCGGATGCACCGGCAGCAGTGACGGCATTACCGCTGATTTATGAAAATGCGTATGGCGGTCATGATATTTCCGGGGCATATCCGGCTAATCCGGTCGGAACAGGCTGGTTCTCTGCGGATAATGCCGATAAATCAGCGCGGTATCCTCTTCCCCGGATCACCCTGCCGGGGTCTGAATCTGTACCGCCGGTTTTCGGCATGCCGTGGCCGGCGGCCGGGTTCGGGCTGTACAGCCGGTGGTGGTCACCGCGTCTTCAGTATGCCGGTACGTATGATAATGACTGGCTGGAAAACACACGGCCTTATTATCCCGCAGATTTTAAACCGGATTTCTTTATGGGCGCGCCGGCTGACCAGCAACAGGAAGGCTATTTTGACGGCAATGAAACACTGACCATCCGGGGGATGTTTCCGGAGGTGCCGGAAGCCTCATTCCGGTTACCTGAAATCGGTTTTTTTGCGGTACAGGATATCCCGGGAGAGCCGCTGGTGCCGGATGACTGTGTCCTCGATACCGTACATCTTTCTCTGGACGAGCGTAAGCTCTGCCTGACCTGGCGATACAGTCTGACGGATATTCTCCCCGGTATTCCCCTTCAGATCCATGCGTACAAACTGTCATAAGGACACGGACGATGACCAAAAAAGTGGTGGGTAATAAAAACGCGGATTACTGCGTGGTGTCATCCGGTCCGGATGTCTGTCAGGTCGGTAACTCTGTTATTCCGTTTGACAGTTTTCAGCAACTGGGAGCAGAACAAACCTATGTCAAAACCGTCCGGGTGAACGGTGTGTCGACGCTGACGGTTGGCAGCGTCATTAAAGGCACTCAGGGAAATGCCGGTTCCGGCATTATCTCCGGTACCAGCCTGGGCAGCGGGGACTGCGTGATCACCAGTGGTTCACCAACGGTCAATTTTTGCAAAAAACCGGCGGCGTTCCATGGTTCCGATGTCATGATGAACAATAATAATGTTCCGGCTGTTCTGTATACCCTTGAGAAGGAACACAATATTGCAAAAACCGCAGACCCGGTTGAGCCTCAGAAGGAAAAATCAATTTTTGAAAAACTGGATGAGGTGAACGGAGACATTTATAAAAGAAACACAGACACAGCACTGTCAGCGTATGAGCATGATGCTCTGGAAGGATTTGTCAGAGAAGGTATTAATGAAAGCATTATCACCCCGGCTGACATGCTGCTCAGGGGGTCTGCAAATATGGCGGCATTTAATGCGGAACAGCGGGCCTACAGTCAGTTTGTGTTCAGCACGAAAGAGGAAACACAGACGCGGGTTGAAGCCGCAAGAGAAATAGCAAAAGACGAAAATAAGATAACCCTGCCCCGGCTTGAATTAAAAAATGGGGCCCAGAAAGCGGGAGCCTCTGTCTATCATGCTGCTGAGCTGGGTACCGGTGTTTATGGTGTTGCGGCATTGGCCAGAAAGGGCATCAAAGCACTTACCCGGGTTTTCAGTAAAACGCCTGCTGCCCCCAAAGTTGTGCCTGTCAGAACCAAACCTCAGAATGAAAATACCGTCAGCGGAAAAAAAGAGGGCTCTTCCGCAGAAACATCATCCTGTATGTCGGATCCTGTGGATGTGGCAACCGGGGATTTTATCCAGGTCTGGCCGGTTCTGAACCTTCCCGGATTGTTGCCGGTATCGTTACAGCGGACTTATCGATCTACCGCGGCGATATCGGGGTTATTTGGTCCGAAATGGGCGGATAACTGGTCAGCACGGATTGAGGTTGGCCCGGATACCCTGATTTACCATGATAATGAAGGGGTGAAGGTAATGTATCCGGTTTCGGAGAACACCCTGAATATCCGCAACGTCTGTTATCCCCGCGCGTTACTGACAGGCACGCGGGACGGCGACATCCGTCTGTCTGATAACCGCACTCAACTGACACAGCACTTTAATCATGTCTGCGGAAATACCCGCAAACTGTCTGCCATTACAGACAGCAACGGGCAGCGTCTTGATTTTCATTATAACGATGAACACCATCTTATACGGTTAACCCGGAATGGTACGGCGCTGCTCAGTTTCAGTTACTGTGACGGTCAGTTAATCACGATCAGTCTGGCCGGTTCACCCGCTTCCCCTCCGCTGGTGACCTGCCGGTATGACCGCCACGGCTATCTGAGTGAATGTGATGCTTTTCAGCAGAACCACCTGTGGCACGAATATACCGCTGACGGCTTTATGACCCGCTGGCATGACACCGATCAGACCGATTATTTCCTTAAGTATGATGAGCGCGGGCGGGTTACCCGCAGTGAATCACCTTCCGGTTACTGGGGCGGCCGGTTTATTTATGATGATGTTCACCGGATGACCACATACAATGATGATGAAGGCGGGCAGTTTTATTACTGTTACGATGATGCCGGTCTGGTGACCCTCAGTATTGATCCCCTGGGCAGAGAAATCAGGACGGAGTGGGAAAACGGGCAGAAAGTCAGTGAGACCAATGCCGCCGGGCAGACGACCCGTTATTGTTACCATTACGATGGAACACCGGCTCAGGTCATTTTACCGGACGGGCGCTCTGCGGAGTATCAGTATAATGAACGGGGGCTGCTGACTGACATTGTCAGCCCGTTTAATGATACGTGGAAAATGGAATATGACCCGCAGGGAAACCTGACCGGCATGACGTCCCCGCAGGGGCAGACCGTACACTATGAATATGATCAGTACGGAGCGTTATTAAAAGCCATTTTACCGGGCGGCGCACACTGGCAGTATCAGTACAATGAGACGCATCAGCTCATTAAGCAGACTGACCCGTACCGGAACAGCACTGAATTTGTTTCTGACGCTTTCGGACGCCTCACCCATCTCACGGATGCACTGAATAATACCACCCGTTATCACTATGATCCGTCTCATGCGGGGGTTAACGGCAGTATCAGTGACATTTTCCTGCCTGACGGTGTGCATCAGCATATTGATTATGACAGTGAACGCCGGGTGGTGGCGGTCACTGACGGCGAGGGCAAAATAACCCGTTACCGTTACGGGCCGTTTGACCTGCTGCTGGCGATGGTTCGCCCTGACGGTACAGAAATCCGCTTTGAATATGACGGCCTGACGCGGCTGAAAAAAGTGATTAATGCGGCCGGGGATGAATACCGCTATGAGCGGGATAAAGCCGGGCAGATTATCCGCGAGACCGATTTTACCGGACGGGAGATTCAGTACCGTTATGACCGGCTCGGCCGCCGTACAGCCACCCGTTACCCGGATCAGCATGAAATCCGCTGGTCGTACTCCCCGGAAGGGCTGATAACCCGGCAGGATATCTGGTTTGATGACGGCACACGCAGTGAACTGAAATCCGCCACGCACTATGAATATAACGCCCGGATGCAGCTTATCCGCGCCGAAAATCCGGATGCGGTCACGGAGTTTGAGTATGACGCCGCCGGGCGGCTTATCTGTGAAAAAATCAATGGCCGTGAAATTCAGCATGAGTGGGACGCGCAGACAGACCGGCTCACACAGACCCGGTTCGGGTCGCAGGCATTACAGTATCAGTACGGATTACAGGGTGAACTGACCCGGTTTCAGGCCGGAAAACATCAGCCGCTGCAACTGAGCCGCAATGCGCTCGGGCAGGAATACCTGCGTCACAGTCAGTCCGGTTTTGCCTCATCGCGCCATTACACGGCGACCGGTATGCTGGCGCATCAGACCGCCGGGCGCGGGTCGGACAGTTATCTTCAGGCGTTGCGGGACAACCCGGTACAGCCGCCTGCCGCCAGTGATGTTAACCGGAGCTGGCAGTATGACAAAGCCTATAACATCACGGCGATTGATGACCACCGCTGGCGCCGTATGCAGTACCGCTATAATCAGAATGACCAGATTGAGCACACGTCCTTCGGCGGTTTATATCCTCAGACAGAGCAGTTCAGCTACGATACCAACCTGAACATCCGGCAGCAGACGCTGATACCGGGTGAGGCGCAGGGTGCCCTGCATCAGTTATCGCAGCAACAGCAGGCGGGGCGGGTGGTCCGGCGTACTACACCAACAGGACATCAGGAATACCACTACGATATCAACGGGCGTCTGGAGCGGAAAACAGAACACCGGAACGGCTTCCGCCCGCGCGAGTGGCGCTATCAGTGGGACACCTTAAATCAGCTGACATCCTGCTTCACCCCGCAGGGTGACTGCTGGCGTTACACCTATGATGCCTTCGGCCGCCGCCTGAGCAAATATCAGGTGGTGAATGCACAGGAACCGGTACATCTTCAGCATCTGAATCAGCAGCCGGTGGTCCGTGGTTGGCAGTACCTGTGGTCCGGCAATCAGATGATTGAGGAAGTGCCGGTCTATGCGGACGGCGCGGTGGCGTATGACGCAGGGGTTCAGTGGCTGTATGAACCGGGCGCACTGGTTCCGGCGGCGCGGTATGAAAAAGGAAAACTGCATTACCTGGTCACCGACCATCAGGGCACGCCGCGTGAAATCTTCACGGAAACCGGGACGGTCAGTTGGGCAGCACGGCCGGACACGTGGGGACAGATGGCGTTCTGGAGCCTGAAAACCAGTGCCAATGACCCGAATTATACCGAATGTCACTTCCGCTTCGCGGGACAATATGAAGATGCAGAAACGGGCTTGTACTACAACCGGTTCCGCTATTATGATAAGGACACGGGACAGTACATCAGCCCCGATCCGATAGGACTGGAAGGCGGCTTTAACCCGTACGGGTATGTGCACAATCCGACGGGGTGGATAGATCCGTTTGGGTTGATGTGTTGTCCTATTATTGATTCGGGTAAATTTGACTATTTTTTTGGTCGAGTAAATTCTAACCCGCATAACAAAGCGCGCTCAGAACAAATGGCAATGGTTATGAAACAGCTTGGTGTGGCTGACAATCCAGCTGGCCACAAATTGTTGTCAGATCATTTAATTCAAGCGGCTAATACTCCATCTAATATTGCAAATCAATTTACCAAAACAGTTAAAGGTGAAAATTTAACCTTTGTAACTAAAGATTCTCTTTTTGCTGGGCCAAGTGGAAAATTTGCTCACTTTGAATCTACTTGGGAAGTGATGAATGATGGAACTTTAAGGCTAACAACTATGATCCCTAAATTATGATTGAACAATTCGATGACAAAATATTAGATATTTTTGGAATAGAACCAGAAAGTGTTGATGTGGATTTTTTACAGTGGAATTATTGTTTTAGTAGAGAGGGTGTCAAATTAATTTTTGTATACTCTGTGGATGGAACTGTATCTATTTCACTGTATTTAAATGATGTTTTAATTGCTTTTTGTTTTGGATGTGGATTGAAAACATTAAGTATAAGAGATGGTAAAATTTATGGTGAATTTAATTATAATCACGATAAAAGTACGTTAGAACTAGATCCTGTAAATATAACATTTAAATGGATAGATAAGCTTTCATAAATCAAAAGACCATCAGATCTTCTGACTTTTGCGTTTTTAGAGCTACTCAGTTGTGTTTGTAGTTGTTGGTTCGATTACTTAGACGTGAGATTGAGCATGAGTGGGACGCGCAGACAGACCGGCTCACACAGACCCGGTTCGGGTCGCAGGCATTACAGTATCAGTACGGATTACAGGGCGAACTGACGCAGTTCCAGGCCGGAAAACATCAGCCGCTGCAATTGAGCCGCAATGCGCTCGGGCAGGAATACCTGCGTCACAGTCAGTCCGGTTTTGCCTCATCCCGCCATTACACGGCGACCGGTATACTGGCGCATCAGACCGCCGGGCGCGGGTCGGACAGTTATCTTCAGGCGTTGCGGGACAACCCGGTACAGCCACCTGCCGCCAGTGATGTTAACCGGAGCTGGCAGTATGACAAAGCCTATAACATCACGGCGATTGATGACCACCGCTGGCGCCGTATGCAGTACCGCTATAATCAGAATGACCAGATTGAGAACACGTCCTTCGGCGGTTTATACCCTCAGACAGAGCAGTTCAGCTA
Source organism: Morganella morganii H1r (assembly GCF_000633515.1). GTDB lineage: Bacteria > Pseudomonadota > Gammaproteobacteria > Enterobacterales > Enterobacteriaceae > Morganella > Morganella morganii_B. The sequence continues at coordinate 281,737 of NZ_AYMP01000010.1, forward strand.
CGATGCTAACCTGAATATCCGGCAGCAGACGCTGATACCGGGTGAGGCGCAGGGTGCCCTGCATCAGTTATCGCAGCAACAGCAGGCGGGGCGGGTGGTCCGGCGCACCACGGCAACCGGTCATTTTGATTATCACTACGATATCAACGGACGGCTGGAACGCAAAACTGAACACCGGAACGGCTTCCGGCCGCGTGAGTGGCGCTATCAGTGGGACACCTTAAATCAGCTGACATCCTGCTTCACGCCGCAGGGTGACTGCTGGCGCTACACCTATGATGCCTTCGGCCGCCGCCTGAGCAAATATCAGGTGGTAAATGCACAGGAACCGGTACATCTTCAGCATCTGAACCAGCCGCCGGTGGTCCGTGGTTGGCAGTACCTGTGGTCCGGCAATCAGATGATTGAGGAAGTGCCGGTGTATGCGGACGGCACGGTGGCGTATGACGCCGGGGTTCAGTGGCTGTATGAGCCGGGCGCACTGGTTCCGGCGGCGCGGTATGAAAAAGGGAAACTGCATTACCTGGTCACCGACCATCAGGGCACACCGCGTGAAATCTTCACGGAAACCGGGACGGTCAGTTGGGCAGCACGGCCGGACACGTGGGGACAAATGGCGTTCTGGAGCCTGAAAAGCAGTGCCAATGACCCGAATTACACCGAATGTCACTTCCGCTTCGCGGGACAATATGAAGATGCTGAAACGGGCTTGTACTACGGTAATCCCCCCGAAAAAC
>NZ_AYMP01000011.1 GCF_000633515.1 Morganella morganii H1r
CCAACACGCCAAAGGTCGCCATGTGCGGCCTTTTTCGTTTTCGGAGGTAGAAAATGAAGTGCCAGTTAGAATTCTACTCAGCTGATGTCCGACCTACGGAAGACATGGATGGAAAATATGTCATCGTTTACAACCCGTGTGACGGCTGGCATAACGGGTCTGTACGTGTGTACCGTGACGGTGATGAATGCGACATAGGTATTTATCCGTTTCTCGGTGATGAATTTACACCTCATTCGTTTTATACCGCCTGGGCTATCATGCCCGATTCTGAATTACTGGATGCTGCATTTCCCCGCATCTGGAGATAGTTACGCAGGTCACTCAGGTGACCTTTTTCGTATATACGTCAAGCTAACTTAACGCATAGTGGTTCAACTTAACGCATTGGCTTAACGCATAACAAATACGCCGCCACAGAATCCTGAACAAACAAACGTAATCAGCGCAGAGATACTGTGCGCGGCACTCTATTAACCGAATCCTCCTGAAAGGGGGTGAGTATGAAACATATGAACAATACCCCTGATTGGTTGGATCAGATACTCAGTTATCTTTCTCAGTATAAAGACCAAGGCGCATTTGCCGGTTTGGCTGGTGTGGTTGCCATCTTGCGCGGGATGTACAACGGCGGCGGATGGAAAAAAACACTGTTGGATGGTGTCCTGTGTGCGTTACTCGGTTGGTTCGCTAAAGACCTGCTGGCCTTTTTGGGGCTGAATCAAGATCTGGCTTATATCACCAGCGTCATGATCGGGTACTGGGGCGTAGAGAAAGTAAGCGGCATGATTAAAGGTAAAGCGGGAGTAAATAATGGCTAAACCAGCACGCGGCGAACGCAACAACAATCCGGGTAATATCGACTATAATCCGCGGAATCCATGGCAGGGCCAGTTACCACATGATCCTGCAGTCGAATCCCGCTTCTGCCGGTTTCAGTCTCCTGAGTATGGTATCCGGGCAATCTATAAATTGCTTCAGACGTACCAGACAAAATACGGCCTGAACTCAGTTAAAGCCATCATTAACAAATATGCGCCGCCGAATGAAAACAACACGGCTGGCTATATCAACCGCGCAGCTGCGGATATCGGTATCGGCATTAATGACCACCTGAACACCAAAGACAAAAAGACCGGCATTGCGCTGGCTACTGCGATTGTCGGCGTTGAGTTGGGGTATCAGCCGTATTCACCGGATGTATTCGAAAGAGCTTGGGGGCTGCTGTGATATGGACTGGAACACCACCGCATTCTCTATTGTCGGGGTTCTCGCGCTTGGCTGGCTGATTAACTGGCAGACAGGCCGGATTAATGAGTTGAAAGCTGAGCGCGATTCACTGACCAGCCAGCTATCTGAGCAGGTCGCCATCAACAAAGACTACAAATACCGCATTCAGTCACTTCACGAACTCGACACCTTGTACACGCAGGAGTTAACCAATGCAAAAACGGAAATTGATACCCTGCGTGATGCTGTTAAGTCTGGCAACAAGCGGGTGTACATCAAAGCCGAGTGTCCAAAGGCCGGAGCCGATACCGCCGAAAGCGGAAGCAATGAAGCCGCCCCACGACTTAGTGAAGCAACTGAACAGGATTATTGGCGTCTCAGAGAAATGATGGCTGAGAACGAAAAGCAGACCCTGTATTTGCAGGACTACATCAGAACGGAGTGCCTGCGATAAGCGCGCAATACGGGAGATAGAGAATGAGCGGCAAAAAAATAGCCCCATAACCAAGGAAAGGGGCAATAAAAATCGGAAGGGATAACCAAATCACAAACTTAACATTACTATCAGTGAATTATACAGACTTAACATAAATAAAGTTAAACAAAAGCTAAACGAAAGATAAATAACGCCTCGCTAAATAGCGGGGCTTTTTATTACCAGAGGAAAAACTATGTTTAAACATGAATTAGGTCAGGTTGTGCAGGTCACCATCAGCGGCGAAGAAGGCCATGTGAAAGCCCGTGCTGAATATCATAACGGCCCGAATCAGTATCTCATTCACTATCTGACAGCGGATGGACGTGGAACTGACGGCTGGTTTGAAGAAGATGAGCTGTCCCCGGAAAAACCAGAAGGTATTATGATCGGGTATGGCGAGGGTCGTATCGGCTCTGATATTAATAGTTTATAAAATTCTGCAAACGTCATTCATTTAGTGGCGTTGATAGAGTTTTATGTAAGTTTTTGGCCTCGGCGGTATCGGTGATCCAAGGGGAAATACAAAACGAACCAGTTTATTGTTCTGATTGGGGCTGAAATGACATCAAGTAAGTGGTATCACCGCTGGATATACCAGCAAGCGAAGAGAGAGGCAGGAATACCCCATCGCTGGAAGAAACCTCACCTCAGACGAGAGGCTGGTGTGTGGGTAGCGTGGTTAAAACGCGAGGAGAGTGATGAGTTTGCCTTTCGCAGTTATGCGCTGTGCGGATGGGGAGAGACACCACAACAGGCCCTTCGTGATTTAAGCAGATTTACAGGGAGATCATTTGGTAAACAGACTGCGGTTCCTGACTTTCGCATCCGCAGAATGCCGTTTATAGATTAAGGGAAAAGCTATGGCAAAACCTGATTGGGATGCTATCAAGCGTGAATATACCGCCGGTGAGCTTTCAATACGGGCTATTGCTGAGCGGTACGGAGTAAGTGATACAGCAATACGGAAAGCGGCGAAAAAAGATGGATGGATCAAGCCTGATAGAGTTCGCAAAATAGGTTCGCACATATCGACTGCGAACCAAGGTGCGAACCTGCGAACCAGCCATCAAAAAACAGGTGAAAACACGCCTGAATTTCAGCCAGCTAATACGTTGGTATCCGACAATGCCCAGAATGATGAAACAGAGTTCAGCCTGCGTGATTACGGGCTTAACGATATGCAGGCGCGGTTTGTCACTGAGTATCTTATCGACCTGAACCGGACTGCGGCATATAAAAGAGCAGGTTATAAAGGTGAGGGAAATAGTGCTTACGTGAATGCCAGCAGAATGCTAAGAAATGCTAAGGTCAACCGGGCAATTGCGGACGCGCTGGAAGCCAGAGAACGCCGGGCTGAAATCACTCAGGATGCCGTTTTAAAAATGTGGTGGGATATCGCCACGGCGGATGTTCGTGAGCTGACGGAATATCAGCGGTTATGCTGCCGTCACTGCTGGGGCTTCGGCTTTAACTACCAGTGGCGGGACTCGATAGAGTTTGAGGATGCTGTCATTGACGCGACTGAGAAGAAACGAAAAGCACCGAACGACAGGGGCGGCTACGGTTACGACAGCACACTTGACCCGAATCCTGACTGCCCCCGCTGCAATGGTGCCGGTATCGGTCGTCCTCATTTCCACGACACACGGGATTTAAGGGGCGCAAGCCGCCGGTTATTTGCCGGGATAAAAGAGGGTAAGTTCGGTACTGAGGTTATCACCCGTAATCAGGATGAAGCGCTGAAGATGGTTGCGCAGCATTTGGGGATGTTGAAGAACCGGACAGAGCTTACCGGCGCCGATGGCGGCCCGATACAATCAACGGGATTTGACCTCAGCGGCCTGACGACAGAGCAGCTTCTGCAGTTGCGCGAAAAAGCGGGGAAATAGCCTCTGTTTAACATAATGACTGTTACCCGCATAAGCGAAATCAGGTTCACGCAAAAAGCACACTGAACCCGTCAAAAGCAATACTCATCTCCGGGCAATGTGCCCGTTTATTTTGTTACTCATTTGTTATCAAAAAACCGGAAACGGCTTCGGAGTAATTCGATGCTGAAAGGCGTGTTTTTGTCATTTTAGGTGATGTGATGGATATCGATGTTGATCTGTTTGATGAAGAAGTTCGCAGAGAGATAGCACGGCGCAGTCTGCATGAATTTATTCAGTACATTAACCCGGAATACATCACCAGTCACTTTTCGGAAACGGTTTGTGCATCACTGGATAATTTTCTGATTGAGATGATGGCCGGTAAGCGGCCGATTCTGATTCTCGGCGCACCGCCGCAGCACGGTAAATCCGATATTGTGTCGCGGTATCTTCCGGCGTATTTCTTCGGTAAGTATCCGGATATGCGTGTCGCCGGGCTTTCTTACGGTAAAGATTTAGCCTCTGACATGAACCGTGATGTACAGCGGATCATGATGAGTGAAGAATACAGAGCCTTGTTTCCGGCATCGTGCCTGAATGCTAAACGTGCCGTTACTGTTGAGATTGAAGCAAAAAGGAACTCAGAAACATTCGAGATTGTCGGGCGAAAAGGTGCTTACATCAGCCAGGGGATCGGCGGGCCATTAACAGGGAAAAAAGTTGACCTCGGTATTATTGATGACCCTATTAAAAACGCGAAAGAAGCCCTTAGCCCGGTAACGAAAAAGGCGACATGGAACTGGTACATTTCCACATTCAAAACCCGCCTGTCGAAGAACAGCGGTGAAATCATTATGGCGACCCGATGGGCGACCGATGACCTGTCCGGCAGGGTAATTGACAGCAGCGACAAAGCGAAAGTATTAGCCTTTCCTGCCATTAACGAGCGCGGTGAGGCACTGGTACCCGAACTGCATCCGATTGACTCTCTGCTTGAGAAAAAGGCGCTGTTTGGCGATTACTTCTGGTCTGCCATGTACCAGCAGACACCAAAACCGGGAGACGGGCAGATATTCCACGAAGAATTCGCCCGGTACTACCTGCCGAAAGATCTGCCGGACACCTTTGATGAAGTCATTCACAGCTGGGATATGACGTTTAAGGACAGTGACGGCACGGACTACGTTGTCGGTCAGGTATGGGGCAAGAAGGGTGCTAATGCTTACCTGCTTCACCAGATCCGCAAGCGTATGAGCTTCACTGAAACCCTGAAAGCCGTGAAATTACTGGTTGATAAATACCCGCAGGCGCGGCGCAAGCTGGTGGAGGATAAAGCCAACGGACCGGCGGTCATAGATACGCTGAAAACAACTGTATCAGGATTGGTGCCCATAGAGCCGGACGGCAGCAAAATCGCCCGTGCTCACGCCTGCACCGCTGAATGGGAAGCCGGGAACGTCTGGCTGCCCCATAAAGATATCGAACCATGGATCACCGAAACGGTGGAAGAAATCACGACATTCCCGTTTGCCGGGCACGATGACACCGTGGATGCCATGACACAGGCGCTGCGCTATCTGTACCAGAAGAAAGGCGGCGGATTCTTTTCACGCAAGAGGACATAACATGTGGCCGTTCAGAAAGCGGAAAACAGCAGAGATTGCCGCACCTAAGCGGTCAGCGTTCTCAACGCATTTATATTCAGCACTGGCAGCCGAAACAGGGTTTCAGGGGCTGGATTTGCCGCAACCCACTATGCAGGGTGTGGCAATGGACAGTGCTGACGGTACTGTGCCGTCATTCAAAGGCGGTCAGGTTTACGGTGTTCCGGAGGCTCAGGCTGCGTGGTATGCCTCGCAGATGTTCATCGGTCATAACATGTGTGCGGTTATTGCCAAACACTGGCTGGTGGATAAGGCCTGCAACATGCCGGCACGTGATGCGATCCGTCAGGGGTATGACCTCGACTGTGACGGCGGGGATAATCACGGCATCAGTAAAAAGTTACGGAAGAAGGATAAAAAATATCGCATTCAGCACCACATGAAAGAGCTGATCCACTTCGGGCGCGTGTACGGGGGCAGACTGGCGCTGTTCCTGGTTGAGACATCCAACCCGCAGGAATGGTATGAAAACCCGTTTAACCCGGATGGCGTGACGAAAGGCATGTACAAAGGGATTAAGCAGCTGGATCCGCAATGGGTGACACCGGATTTAACCGATGCCAATTTACAGGATCCGGCCAGTCCTGATTTTTATGAACCGACCTACTGGATTATCGGCGGTCGCCGGTATCACAAATCGCACTTTGTGAAGTTTGTACCGTTCCCTGTGCCGGACATTCTCAAACCCACTTATAACTATTTCGGCGTGTCTGTTCCCGAACGGGTGTATGAGCGTGTTTATGCCTCTGAGCGTACCGCCAACGAAGCACCGCAGCTGGCAATGACAAAACGCCTGCTGACCATCGGTATGGCCGATATTGATGGCGTAGACAAAAATGTCATTCATGAAAATATGTTGTATTTCATGGATATGCGGGACAACTACGGTGTTCAGATTGTTGGGGCGGGTGACACCGTTAATCAGTTCGATACTTCACTGGCGGATCTGGATGCCACGATTATGACGCAATACCAGCTGGTATCGTCAGCGGCCTGTGTACCGGCGACAAAGCTGCTCGGCACAACCCCGAAAGGGTTTAACTCCACCGGGGAATACGAAGAGGCCAACTACCGGGAAGAACTGGAAAGCATACAGGCCAATGACCTGGAAGAATTGCTTCAACGGCATTACGACATGCTGCAGCGCAGTGAGGAATTGGGAACGGAGGCGTTGTCGGTTACCTGGCTGCCGCTGGACAGCCCAACCGCTGTCGAGAATGCTGATATCCAGCTTAAGCAAGCACAGACTGATTCCACGTATGCGGCGGTTGGTGCGGTTGACGGGCTGGATATTCGTAAAAAGCTGGCGGCGGATAAAGAATCGGCATTTTACGGTATTGACGTAAACGAGGACGATTATGCCCCGGAAAATACGGGTACGAACCAAACGGGCACGGTGGGCGGCATCCCGTCAGGCAGTTATGAAGGGCAAGCCGCTGCAATATTCGGCAGCAGCCCAAAGCCGTTACCAGCGTGACATGTCACAACTGATTAAAGACATGATTACCGATTACGAAAAAACGTTCAGCAGTCTGCATGAGGATTTTGACGGCGTGACCATGGATGCCAGCTTTGCCAGCCAGACCAAAATCTGGCTGAACCGACTGAAACGCAAGTGGGATAAAATTTTTAACAGTCAGGCCGCAGAGATGGCGGATAAGTTCACCTCGCAGGTGGACATAAACGCACAGCGCAGCCTGGACGATTCACTGAAACAACTCTCCGGCGGTATTACGATAAAAACTCCGGCCATGCCCGAAGCCCTGAAAGATAAAATGATTGCCGCAACGGCAGAAAACGTATCCCTGATTAAATCCATCCCGCAGCAGTTTCATTCCCGCATCGAGGGCGCGGCACTCCGTTCTGTCAGCCAGACCGGCAGCGGCAGTAAAACCTTGCTGGATGAAATACGGGATATCGGCGGGGTGACAGAGAAACGGGCTAATTTCATTGCCGTTGATCAGACCCGCAAAATCACCACCGCGGCGAACTATGAGCGGATGAAGTCTGCCGGGATCCGCAAAGCAATATGGCATCACTCGGCGGGCAGCGCGGAACCACGGAAATTACATCAGCAGCTTGATGGTGAGGTGTTCGACCTGGACGACCCGCCGGTTATTGATGAAAGGACCGGTGAACGCGGATTGCCCGGACAGTTGCCGAACTGCAAATGCTTCTGGACACCGGTTATCGACTTTGGTGAGGAGACATGACGAAGCGAACGTATGACAACAACGGCTGGCTCGAAGTAAAAGACAACCCCATCTCAAAGGCCGGGGTTTTTGATTATCTGGGGGCTGAAATCGGCGCACCGGAGCCGGACAGAATTTACAAAGTGTTCCGGCCGCCGGAGGAACTGGCCAGTGAAGAAACCATTAAATCATTCCGCCTGACTCCGTTCATTGTCGATCACGAAATGCTCGGTAAGAACGCCACACCGGCAGAGAAAAAAGGTATTCAGGGCGTTATCGGCGAAAACGTGTATTACGACCATCCGTATTTGCGCGGGAATATCAAAATCTTTTCTGACGCCGCTCTGAGCGATATCAGCAGCGGAAAGATTGACCTTTCACCGGGCTACCGCAGCCGGTATGACTTCGATAGCCCCGGTGTGTACGAGGGGGAGGCATACGAAGTTGTTCAGCGCCACCTGCGTGGCAATCACCTTGCATTAGTCGATGAAGGGCGCACCGGCGCTGACGTGGCTGTGCAGGATCATCTTGTTGTAACCATTGATACAAAGGAACTTATTCGTATGAGCGAAAAAGGCAAAGATAAAGATCAAACGACCGGGGATGATAACGGATTCACCCCGGAGCAGGTTGAGCAGATTAAACAAATCGTTGTGGCCGCACTGGCTGCAGGTAAGCCGTCTGCTGATCAGGATCCGGAAAATACAGATAACCCGGACGAGAATGTTAATACCGGCGCTGCAGGAGAAGGCGCCGCATCAGCAGAAGAAGGGGCAGAGGCGGCAGTTGAAGCGGCGGAAGCAGCCACAGAAGCTGCTGAAACCGGAGAGCCGGAGGCGGTGGAAAAAGCAGAGATTGCCATCGGGGCAGCGGAAGAAGCTATCACGGAAGCCAAAGAACACCTGGATCAGGCGACCACAGACAGCCTGAACCGCCGCCTCAAGCGTCTCAAACGTGGTATCACCACGATGGATGAAATGTCCTCGATGAAACGCAAAATTGCCCGTCTGGAAAAAGCCAAACCGACCATGGACACCGGCGAACTGTTAAAGCAGATCGGGGAACGTGACGCACTGGCGCACAAGCTGACGCCGTTTATCGGGGTATTTGATCACGCACCCATGACGAAACAGCAGGTGGCGGAATACGGTGTGGAAAAACTCGGGATTCAGTGTGCAAAGGGCACGGAAAGTGTTTCCCTGAATGCCTGGATGCAGGGGCGCACACCGGACTCACAAAAGGTGCATGTGACGATGGATGCCGCTGCAGGTACAGACTCAATTATGAAAAAGTGGGGTGAAAAATAATGGCAATCCCGAATACTGTGGCGAACGGCATGATTTCCGGTGTTATCGGTGAAATCAGTCATTACGGCCCGACCCGCGTGACCGCAGCGGTGATCAGTTCTGCGGATGAAAAGAAAAATTTGTTTGGTCGTGCCTACACATACAACGATGATTCCGTTGATTCCGTTGAATCCGTGCAGGTGGGCGGTGACGGTGCGTTTGCCGGGATCATGATTAACCCGAAAGCATACCGTATCGGTGAAGAATACGCCCGTAACGGGACGCAGGGTGAATTTCTCACCATGGGTGAGATTAACACTGAAATCACTGCCGGGGTGAAGAGAATTAATGCCCCGGTGGTGTTCAGTCCGGATGACGGTTCGCTGTCTGCAAAGGCAAAAGCGGAAGCCGGTGATCTGGTTATCGGTTATGTCAGCCGTCACATTGAGTCACCGGAATCGCCGCACCTGTGTGTTCTCCGTCTGACCGAAATTCCGTTCACAGTGGCTGCGAAGGAAGGTGAATAATGCCCGTCAGTAAAGAAAAGTTTTATATGTCCGGCCGCGATATCCGCAAACACGGGCAACTGAATATTAAGCCCGATCAGAAATGGACATACGGTGAACTGGATCAGATTGGTTTCGGTGGTCTGGCCGCAATGGACTCCGCGTTAACCGGCCCGGCTATGTCCGGCGGGTTCATTCAGCGCGAGATGTTGCAGCATGTACTGCCGGGACTTATCCGTACCGCGACCCGCGTCCGTGTACTGGACGAAATCACCGGCGTACTGAATGCCGGTAACTGGCACGATGAAGAAATTATCCTGAACGTGGCAACGCCTGTCAGTAAAGCCGAATTGTACGGTGATCACACTAATATTCCGTTGTCCTCCTACGGGCAGGATCAGGAACGTCGCGGTATTGTCCGTTTTGAATCAGGATTCCTGGTCGGAAAACTGGAAGAGGCCCGACAGTCAGCAGCAGGGTTTGAGACAGCCGCAGAGAAACGCAATGCGGCAGCTGAAGCGCTGGAGCAGGGGCGTGAACGTATCGGTTATTACGGTTTCAACAGCCCGGGCACCCGCGTATTCGGGATGCTGAATGAGCCGAATTTACCGGCGTATGAAACGGCTGCCGCAAAATGGAAAGGCGGTACATTTGCTGCCATCACCGGCGATATTACGGCTATGTTCTCGCGTCTGGAGATGCAGTCCGGCGGTATTATCAAAGATGATACGGCTATCACAGTGACTCTGCCGCTGGGCTACCGTTCCGCACTGAATGTGGCAAATCCGGTCGCCCGTGGCGAAACCGTGTATCAGTGGGTGAAAGAAAACTACCCGAATCTGCGCTTTGTGTTCTCACCGGAATTTGCCGGTGCCAACGGCGGCGCGGATGTGGCGTATATGTTTGCCGAAACCGTGGATGATGATTCTACGGCGACCAGTGCGGTTCTTCTCCAGGTGGTGCCGGTGAAATACCAGCTGCTGGGTTCAGAGAACAAAGCCAAAGGCTATCTGGAAGACGCCACCAACGCGACCGCCGGTATCATCGTCACCCGTCCGTGGGCCATCACCCGCCTGACCGGGATTTGATCCTGTAACGCCTCATTGCCCTCTGCGGAGGGCTTTTTTATTTCCGGGAGAAATTATGTCTCTGTATATCTATTGCACCTTGTCCAACGACCAGAACTATGCCACACCGGACGGTCCGGTATTTATCGCCGGTCAGGCCAATGTCATGACCAAACACATGTACACCCCGCGCGGCCGTGTGACTGAAATCAGTGATGAGCAGTATGCGCAGCTGAAAAATAACCACGTCTTTAAGCTGCACAAAGAAAACGGGTTTATCGCGGTGGAAAACTGCAAAGAGGATCCGGACAAAGTGGCGACCGATATGGAAGCCAGCGACAAATCCGCCCCGCTGACCGAAGAACAGATGATCGCGGAGGGGAATGAACCGCCGGTCAGCAGCAACGGCAAAAAGAACAATAAAAAATAAGGGGGTTCCGTGGAGCCGTCCGACTTTCCGTTAGTGTCTTTCCGTGCCATCTATAAGGCTTTTGCCGCGGTGCCTGATGATGAAATTTTTATCATTGCACTGGAAGCACTGAATTACTTTTCCCCCTGCAGTGGTGTCTGCACAAATTCGGCGTGGATGCTGGTTGTCGCGCACATGCTCGACCTGAACAGCCGTATTGCTGACGGGGAATCACCGACCGGTGTCGTGACCAGTGTCACGATTGATAAGGTCAGTGTGTCCTACACCGCGCCGCCTGCCGGTTCCGACTGGTCCCACTGGTTCAAGATGAGTACCTACGGCCAGCAGTTTCTGGCGCTGATAAAACGGTGCAGTGTACCGCGCTACCACGGCGGCGGCGGGGAACGGGCGGCATTTCGCGGCGCGTTCGGGCGTTTCACGCGGGGAGGTCACCGGTGACAAAGCTGGCGCAACTGAAAGCCGTGTATGATGAACTGGCAAAGAAGCAGCTTAAAGTCGGTTTCTTTGAGCATTCAAAATACCCGGACGGTACCCCTGTCGCGTACGTGGCGGCGATTCAGGAACTCGGCTATCCGGCCGGGGGGATCCCGCCGCGTCCGTTTATGCGACCTGCCATGACAGAACACAAACAGGAATACAGTAATCTGATTGTCCGTGCTGTAAAAGCTGCAGTGAAAGGCAATATCACCATCACTGACGGACTGACGCAAGTCGGTGCAAAAGCGGCCGGTGATGTGAAGATGGTGATTAAATCGGTCACCACACCGCCGCTTGAGGATGCCACGGTAGCTGCCCGTGCACGGCGTCACAGTAAAGGGAAAGCCACCAGTAAACCGCTGGTTGACTCTGGTCTGATGCTGCAATCCGTCACTTTTGCCGTGGAGGATAAATAATGTTCGGAAATCTGCACCGGATTGCCTCGCGGTATGTTCCGCAGCAAACCGTACTCTGGTACCGCTTTAAAAGCCGTGAGCCTGACGAGCGGGGCCATGATCAGAACACGTATTACGACCCGGCTGAGATTCGCGGGAGCTGGCAGGCGGCAGATACTCAGGACATTCAGTCTATGGGGCTGGACACCAGCCAGGTATACCGCCGGTTTTATACGTCTCACGATATCAGTGCTATTCAGCGCGGCGCTTCACCGGATTATCTGGTCTTCGGCGGCAAACGCTACGATGTGACCGGGGATGCTGACTGGTATGCGCAGGACGGCTGGAAGTCGGTTATCTGTATTGAGGCAGGCAATCATGACGGATAACGAAGTTGAGATAGCTGTCCGGAAACAGCTTCTGGCACAGCTGGTGCAGGCAGGTATCGATATCCTGGTCATAGCCGGGTTTCAGTCAGCAAAACAGGGGCGGGAAGATAATTTCGTTATGTTCTTTCCGGTCGGTGAAAATCCGCAGGGCTGGCAGAAACGCAGTTATAACCCGCAGGGCAGTGATGCCGGTCACCTGGAAGCACAGCAGTATGAAACAACATTTCAGGTGCAGGCATTTATCACTGAACTCAGCAGTTACACCGCGAAAGATATTACCGCTGTCGTCCGGATGATCGTTAATTCGTTACCGTTTACTGAAGCGCTGAGAAAGCAGGGGATAGGTGTGCAACGCGCAACCGGTATCCGTCTGCCGTACTTCGTTAATGATCGCGGAGACTATGAACAAAACCCGTCTTTTGATTTTAATGTGACTTATACCCGCACACTCCGTCCGGAAACAGCTGCAGTTACCGCACTGTGCCCGGATATTCACCGCATATAAGGTTTTATTATGCCAATTAAACAAACCCGTTACGTCGATATCGCGTCAGCGGTGATCGGCGCGTCTGCCGTGCCGATGCGTAAGCTGACGGCGCGGTTATTTTCCGCTAATCCTAAAATTCCTGCCGGGCATGTGCTGGAGTTTGCATCCGGTCAGGTTGATGACCTGCTGGGCGCGGACTCTCCGGAGGCACAGTTTGCCCGTCAGTATTTCAGCTATGTCAGTCCGGCCCCGGTCAGTAAACCGAAAGAACTGCAGATCGCCTCTTACGAGCCGGTTGGCCGGGCGCCGATCCTGTTCGGGGCAAACGCAGGGGCACTCGCTGATCTGCAAATAATTGCTGATGGTACGTTGTCCGTCACAATCGGAACAACCACGAAAAATTATAAGGATATTGATTTATCCGAAGCCAAATCGTATGCCGACATCGCTTCACTGATTCAGGCGAAACTGAATGCCGAAAGTGAGCCGCAGTTTGCCGGGGCATATCTGACCTTTAACGCGCTCGACAGTGCATTTGAACTCAGCGGCGGTGTGCAGGAACGCGCATCAGTCAGCGTGGGGTCTTCGGTACTGGCGGACGGAATGGGATTGTCTGCCGGCCATGCCTCCGAAGGTAACCCGGCACAGACACCGCTTGAGGCATTCAAAGTTGCCGAGCAGGTTTCTGACTCCTTCGGCAGCGCCACTTTTCTGACAGATCTGTCGCTTGAGCAGGCCGTCACGCTGGCACAGTACGTTGCCGGGGAGAACGTGAAATACCAGCTGCATCTGAGCGTGACAGAAGACAATGCCGAAGATTTCAGCGCAGCGCTGATCGGCACCGCATCAACCGGTCTGAACCTGAAAACGGAAAGCGGATATTTTGTCCAGGCGCTGCCGATGGCGGTGATGGCCGCCACGGATTACGACCGTACCAACGCGACCACCAACTATATGTTCCGTCAGCTCGGCGTGACTTTCCCGGCGCAGGTCACCACAGATCAGGATGCGGACCGTTTCGATAAACTGCGGGTGAATTACTACGGCGAAACCGCTGTGGCCGGTTCACAGATCCGGTTTTATCAGCGCGGCTTCCTGTGCGGCGGCAGTTCCAACCCGCCGGATATGAGTGTGCATGCCAATGAGCAGTGGCTGAAAGCGTATATCGCGCAGAAGTGGTTCAGCCTGTTACTGGCAACACGCGGCATTCCGGCCAACAAAGACGGTGAGGCCCGGGCACTGATGGTTATTGCCGGTGCGGTCACCAAAGCCGTGGACAACGGCACCATTCTTGCCGGTAAAACCTTAACGGAAGTACAGAAAATCGCGGTGACGGATGCGTCCGGTGATGATCTGGCCTGGCACGATGTACAGGACAAAGGGTACTGGTACAACGCACAGATTGTTGAAAGTACCGGTGAAAGCGGGTTACCGGAGTACGTGATGAAATACGTGCTGATTTACGGTAAGGGCGACTGGGTGCGGAAGGTCGAAGGTTCACACAATTTAGTGTAAGGAATAAATATGAATGACGTTTCAGCAACCGGCCTTGCACTGGTGGTACAGGCCAGCAAAACATTCCCTTCCGGGATTTTTATCACGCAGTTTGCGGATGATGCGGATCCGCTGGATTTACCGGCAGTGGATATCGCCCAGACCGGCATGGATATCAACGGCAATCTGGTGAGCTGGTCAACGCCCACACCGCAGACTGTCACCATCAACGTGCTGCCCGGCAGTGAGGAAGATCAGAACCTGGCGATCCTTCTGGAAGCCAACACGGCGAAAAAAGGCCGCCGTCATGCCGGTGACATTATCACTATGGTGGCTTCTTACGGTGACGGCTCCACCACTACCGCCCGTAACGGCAAAATCACCAACGGCAGCCGGGGAAACTCTGCGGCCAGCGCCGGGCGTCTTAAATCAAAACAGTACACCTTTGTGTTTCAGGATTTTGATTCCACACGTAATCGTTAATCACCGGCGGGTATGCCCCGCCTTTTTTTACGGAAAAAAACATGCTGATTAAACCGAAAGAAGTTCAGATTAAAGATGTGGACGGTATTGAAAAAACATTTGTCATCAGCCGTCTGCCTGCGGTGACCGGCCGGGAAATCCTTGCCAAATATCCGCTGTCCAATGCCCCAAAAATCGGGGATTACGAGGTCAGCAAAGAGGCCATGCTGAAAATGATGGCGTATGTGTGTGCGGTGTCTGACGGTGAGGAAATCCCGTTAAAGACACAGACGCTGATTGATAACCATGTACCGGATGGTGAATCCCTGATCCGTCTTGAGCTGGAAATGCTGAAGTATAACACCAGTTTTTTCGGGACCGGCGGGAACTCCGGCTTCCTGCCTTTCCTCATCAGCAAGGTCGGCAGTTCACTCCCGTCAGTTATAAAAACGCTGATGGCTTCTTTGCAGTCATCCTCAGCGAAAGATTCGCCACCCTCACAGAACTCAAAACCACAGTAGATCTGGAAGAAGCGATGGACATGTGGGAAATCGCGATCATTAACCGTTACAACGAAGCGCTGGCCGCTTCAAAGGACCGATAATGTCATTAATGGATACGTTTGTTCAGGTGTTTGAATTTGACACCCGTCAGGCTGATAGTGCTTTTGACCGTGTGCGGCGCTCAACAGATGACATTATCGACGGAATGAAAAAGGCCGGGCAGTCCGGGACAGCGGCATCCGGAAGTATCGGTGACGCTGTGCAGGCGCTGTCAGACACGTTAGCGGCGGCCTCAGACGGGTTCAGTGATTTGACGGTTGCCGAAAAGGATAACAGCAGAACCAAAGAAACCGCCTCTAGGGTGATCAAAGCGCTGGATGCTGACTATTCCCGCTTTGTTGATACGATGCGCACAAAGGGGATTCCGGCTGCGGTTGAAGAAGCAAAAGTACAGAGTTCACTGCGGGACGCGCTGAAAAAAACCGACGAAAAATACCAGAAGGCCGGTGAATCCGTTGCCGGGTTTGCGAAAAAAGCACTGGGAGCAGTGGGTGTGCTTATGTCACTGACTGCGATTATCGGCGAGTCTGTTTCGAGATCCGCGGATATCGAAGCAATGGATAAACTCGGTAAAAAGATAAATATTGCCACAGCAGATGTGGATGCTTTTGCCGGGTCAATGGCAGAACTCGGCGGTACCCGTGATGCCGCTCAGGCGGACATGGCTGCTATGGCGAAATCATTCGGCTTTGCCGGTAACTCCATGGAAAAAATCCTGCAGACGGCTGACAAAGTGCAGGGCATGAAGTTCGACAAGGCAAAAGCCACGTTGTCAGCGCTCGGTGTGTCGGATGATAAAACCGTCGAACTGATGATGAAAGGCCGCAAAGAGCTTGAACGGATGATGGGGGCGCAGAAGGAATATTCCGGCATCACGAAAGACAGTATTGAACAGTCAATATCGTTTAATAAATCCATGCGCAGTTTTGAACAGTCTTCCGGGCTGCTGAAAAACAGTTTCATGGAACTGGTGATCCCGATACTTGCCAAAGGGCTGACATGGATTAATAAGTTTGTCGGGTTCTGCAAAGAAAACAAAACACTGGTCACCGGGTTTTTTATCGCGATAGGTATTGCGATAGCCGCCTACTATGTACCGCCGATGATTGCCGCAGCGGCTGCCACACTTGCAGCCACATGGCCTATTATCGCAATAGTGGCAATCATTGCTCTGCTGGCAGCGGCGTTTGCGCTGGTGTATGACGACATCATGAATTTCATCGACGGCAACGATTCGATGATCGGACGGATACTGGATAAATATCCGGGACTGAAAGCCGTCATTCTGGCGCTGTGGGACGTTTTCAAAAAACTGTTTAATTTCATTATTGATGTTGCCGTCATTGTCGGCAAGGCAGCGGTTGATGCCTTTAATCTTATTGTTGACGGCGGTAAAACGCTGTGGAACTGGCTGCTTGGTTTTATCCGGAGTCTCAGTAACTGGGGAAAAAGTTTTCAGGGTGTTTTTGAGACTGTTTCGGATGCGGTGGTTGGTATTTTCAAATGGCTGTGGAAACAGATAGAGGCTTACCTTGGCTGGATCAGCAAGGGGCTGGATAAAATTAAAAACGGCTGGGCGACAGTAAAAGGCTGGTTCGGTGGCGGTGATGATACCGAAATTGAACAGACCGTTAACCGTACAGTCAATGAACAGGGGCAGATTGAGTATGATTTGCCGCCTGAAAAAACGATCAGTGAGGAAGATGCGGCAACAATGGCGCAGGCCATGACCGCACACCTTTACGGCATGTCAAACGACCCGATGAATCCTGTCACCAGCCAGGCGATCAACAATCAGTCAGCCACCCGTAATGAAACAAATGTCAGTATCGGTGAGCTTAAGATTGAGACACAGGCAACGGATGCGCAGGGTATGGCATCGGGAGTCAGAGATGAGCTCGGTTCTCAGTTGCAGGATTTAGGGCATCAGACAGATACAGGGTGGGGTAAATGATTACGGAAGTGAAGATATTTGATACGGAATCTTTTGTCACTCTGTTTGAGTCGGTAAGCCCTCTGCAGCTGAGTATTCGGGATGAGCATAAGGCAACGCAGTTTCAGGTGGAATCCGGCGAAACCCGCAGTGATCACGTTGTGGTTAACCCGGTGGAAATCGGTATGGATCTGATACTCGCCGGGGAACTGAAAGATGCCTTTGAAGCCATGCAGCAGGCTTACGATCAGCATCAGCTTGTCGGCATTCAGACCCGGGTAAAAACCTATCAGCCGATGCTGATAGTCAATTTTTACCACGACGAACTCCCCGATATGGCGGACGCGGTGAAACTTTCCCTGCGGTTTACCGAATGGCGGACCGTTGAACCTGAATACGGTGAATTACCGCCGCGTAAAGTCGCGAAGAAAGAGCAGAGCAGCACGGTAAACCGGGGCAGGGTTCAGACAAAAGAGGCGGACACGGCCACACAAAACAAAGGGTCAGCACTGACAAAAGGTGTTGACTGGGTGACTGAAAAAGTGGGGGGAGAGTGAAAATCATACCACTGAATACCGCTCCCAATCAGCGGCTGCGGGTTACCCTGGACGGCCGGGAATGGGAGCTGACGATTAAAGCCGCACGGCGTGTGATGTGCTGTGATATCCGGTGTGATGACACGGTTATCGTTCAGGGAATACGCCTTGTCACGGGGCAACCCCTTATCCCTTATCGTCATCTCAGGAGCGGCGGTAATTTTGCCCTGCTGACAGAGAAAGATGAGCTTCCGTGGTGGGAACTGTTTGAAAAATCACAAACACTGGTTTATTGGGGAGACGATGATGATTGATTTACGCCGGATCCGCTGCGGAATTGAACTTAACGGGCGCATGCAGTGGCATGAGGGATTGCGCATCCGCGCCGGGGGTACCAAATATGCCAATCCGCTGCAGAACGAATGTACGGTGAATATTGACGGGCTGAATGCGGAAACCCGTACCATGCTGCTGACCGAAACCAGTCCGTTCGCCGGCAATAAATCCTCACCCCGGATTGTTGTTGAAGCCGGTCGTGCCGGTACCGGTATTTTCCGGATCTACACCGGCGATATTGTCAGTGCTGAAATCTCATCACCACCGGATGTGACGCTGACACTGAAAGCAAAAACCAATAATGCCAGCGCCCGGGACATTGTGTCACCGGAGGGTAAGCAGATGGCAAAAATGAGTGAGATTGCGGCTGACATTGCCCGTGACTGTAACGTGACACTGAATTTTCAGGCAACGGATAAAAATATCGGCAACTGGTATTTTTGCGGTCCGGCGCTGAAACAGGTTGAACGGTTGCAGGACGCCGGAAATGTGAAAGCGTTCATTGATGATGATGTGCTGTATGTCAAAGACAGTGATAAAGCACTTTCCGGCAGACTGCGGATCCTCAGCCAGAAAAGCGGCATGGTCGGTATACCGAAAGCCACGGAGAAAGGCGTTGATGTCACCTACCTTATCGACGGCGAATCATCCCTCGGCGGCATGCTGCGTCTGGACAGCAAATATAACCCCGCCCTGAACGGGGATTACATTATCGAGCAGCTCAAATTCGATATTGCCTCACACGACGATCCTTTCTTTTATCAGGCAACCTGCAAACGGGCCTGACACGGGCAAAACAATGAACAAACCAAACAGTGACCAGGCGAATGACGGCAGTCTCGCCGGGCAGTTTATGGCTGCGTTCCGTAATCTGCTGATGAATGTTGATGACATGCTTCCCGCCACGGTTGTGAGTTACGACGATAAGGAAAACCGGGCGGTAATCAAACCGCTGGTAATGATGGTTACCACAGAAGGGAAGCGGATCGGGCGTGGTGCGTTGCCTAATATCCCGGTATTCCGGTTTGGCGGCGGCGGGTTCTTTATCCGGATGCCGGTAAAGCCGGGGGATTTCGGCTGGCTGAAAGCGAACGACCGGGATATCAGCCTGATTTTTCAGCGGGGCGGCCTGGAGGATGAACCTAACACGGCCAGACTGCATACGTTCAGTGATGCTATGTTTTTCCCGGATACGCTCAAAGGCTGGGTGATCGACGGCAAAAACGCAGACGCACTGGTGGTGCAGTCAACGGATGGTTCGGTGTGTTTATCCCTGCATGCGGATAAAGCGGTACTGGATACACCATTATTTGAGGTTAACGCACCGGAAACCATTTACACCGGCAATGTGACCGTCAACGGCAACCACGCCGTCAACGGCAACAGTGATTCAGACGGCGGTACCCTGAAGCATAACGGTAAAGATATCGGTTCAACGCACAAACACAGCGGTATCCAGCGGGGTAATGAGGATTCAGGAGAGCCGGTATGAAGACCTTTGATGTAAACAGCAATAACGACCTGTTCATCGGAAATGACGGCAATCTTGCCGTGGTCAGCGGTGAACCGGCGGTAAAAAACGTTTGTGCGCAGTATGTGAAAGCGCTGCGCGGGGAAATGCTGCACAAACTGGATAAAGGCATTCCGTACTGGAAAACCACCTTCGGGCGGCAGGCGGATCTGCCGCTGTTTGAATCCGCATTCCGTGAGCGTATACGGGAAATTCCGCAGGTGACTGCCGTTGTGTCATTCAGGGCCACTCTGAATGACAACGAACTGAATTATGTGGCTGTTCTGCAGACAGAATACGGGAGCATTACATTAAATGGCTGACTATCACTATATTACCTCATCCGGTGTGATTATTCCGGATACCGCGGATTTGCGGACGGCTGTTGAGGACGAATTTAAATCCGTATTTGGCCAGGATCTGGATGTGTCACCGGAAACCCCGCAGGGGGCACTGATCACGATGGAAACGGAAAACCGTGACGCGGTGGCACGTAATAACGCGGAACTGGCAAACCAGATAAACCCGGATATTGCGGGCGGTGTTTTTCTGGACGCTATCTGGGCACTGATGGGCGGTCAGCGCCGGGATGCCACACATTCAATACTGACACAGGTTGAATTCGGCGGTGTACCCGACACTATCATCCCGAAAGGATCAGTGGCTGAAACGCCGTCAAAGGATAAATTTGCGACAACAAAATCGCTGACTATAGGAAAAACAGGGAAAATTACCGGGGATATGCGCGCAGTTAAAACCGGCCCTGTGGAGTGTTCCGCCGGTCAGTTAAATTCGGTGGCAAGTGCTGTTCTCGGCTGGGAAACGGTATCTAACCCGACCAGTGCGGTATTGGGGCGTATTGCCGAATCTGATTTACAGTCCCGCCGCCGCCGGAAACTGACGCTGGCAAAGAATACCGTCAGTGTCGGTGAGGCGATTACCTCCGCGTTATATGAACTGGACGGTGTCCGTTCTCTGTCATACCGGGAAAACTATACCGATACCCCGATGGTTTTTGACGGCATAACGCTGGTACCGCACAGCGTATACGTGTGTGTTGAGGGCGGGGAAAGCGGGGAAATTGCCCGTGCTATGCTGCGCACCAAAACAATCGGGGCCGCTTTCAACGGCAGCGAAGAGGTTGACGTGACGGAACCGGTCAGCGGACAGACCTATCCCGTGAAGTTTGACCGGGCAAAAGAGATTGTCCTGTTCTGCCGCGTGACAGTGAAAAAAACATCACTGGACGCACAGACCATTATTCCGGCGGCGGTTGAATCATGGGCCCGGGGCGAAACGGAAGGGGACGGCGGACTGGTTACCGGTCGTGAAGTCTCTCCGTTTGAAATATCGGCCGGCATTAACGTTTCGGAACCCCGGCTGTTTGTCACCCGGGTGGCGCTGTCAGTCAACGGTACGGACTGGTCATCGGAAACGTACCCGGTAAAGCTGAATGAAGTTGCCAGAATCAACCGCAGCGCGGTGCAGGTGGTGTTTGTATGACACAGGCTGTTCAGCAGTTAACGTTTCACTCCGACCTCCTGAGGGCTGTTTTGTGGCAGTACGAAGGGGCGGATAACCTGAAAGCGCTGGCCCGGTATAAATCGGACTGGTTTGAACGGGCAACGGTCAGCTTCTGGCAGAACTGGTACCGTGATGTATTTAATATCGATACCGCCAGTGATTTCGGTCTGTCGGTCTGGTCGCGTATCCTCGATGTTCCGCTGGGGATCGACATCCCGCCGAGTGACAAAGCCAAAATCGGTATCGGATTCGGGAAGAAAAAAGCCAACTTCCGGGCAAACTTCCGGCGTAATGCGGATTACACCCTGTGGCTGACGCCGGAGCAGAAACGGCTGATTATCCGGATGCGCTACTTTAATCTGACCCAAAGCCCGACCGTCACCAATATTAATGAATTTCTGCAGCGGTTTTTCTGGAATGGGGACAGTAAGGTCTTTGTGCTGGATCCGCTTGATATGACGTATATGTACTACGTCTTCATGTTTAATCCGGATGAACGTCTGCGCGTTCTGCTGGAAAACTTCGATCTGATGCCGCGCCCGTCCGGGGTGGGCGTCAGATACCGTGTTGTGGCGAAAATAGCCTTCGGCACCGGCAAATACCGTAAAAACTTCCTGAAAAGTAACTTCGGAGAATAATTCCTCATGACAAAAATATTTAAAGTCCCCTTTGCAACACAAGGGGATCGCACTGCTGTGCCTGATGAGATCCAGGCTGACGGCTCACTGTCTTACACCCAGGGTTACGGCTACGATTATGAACGTGATCAGATCACCGACCCGGCGGCCAAAGATATTGAGCGCGAGAAGATGAACGGCCTGTTTCATGACATAACGGAAGCGGTGGGTGAAATACAGGCTTTCGGTGTGCCGGTGTGGGCGGAAGAGGGTAAACCCTACGCGGTCCGCAGTATCGTGTATCACGATAAGAAAGTCTGGCAGTCAAAGATTGAAAATAACGAAACAGAGCCTGCTGAGGGTGATGACTGGGCGGAACTGAAAGCCGATATGACCGCCGAAGATGTCGGCGCCCAGGCCGCCGGTTACAGCTATTCAAAAACAGAATCTGACGGCAGGTATCAGCCGAAAGGCAACTATGCCCCGGCGGGTGATTATGCGGTGAAAGGCGAGAGTTACACCAAGACTGAATCGGATGGACGTTATCAACCAAAAGGCAGTTATCAGATAGCCGGTTACAGTTATTCAAAAGCAGAATCTGACAGCAATTATCAACCGAAAGGCAACTACGCACCTGCCGGTAATTACGCTGTAAAAGGCGACAGTTACACCAAGACTGAATCGGATGGACGGTATCAGCCAAAAGGAAGCTATCAGGCAGCTGGTTACAGCTATTCAAAAGCAGAATCTGATAATAAATATCAGCCGAAAGGGAATTATGCATTAAAATCTGATTTAGATGCATATCAGAAAAAAACATTATTAGTCAGTGGGATCAAAGAAATCTATAATGGTGCTGCCTTAAACAAAGGCAGTTCCTTTACTGTCAATGAGGATTTGCGCGGCAGAATGCTGTATTTACAAAACTCAATGGACAGGGGATTCACTCCTATCGTGATACCCCAGGACAACATGACTATTTCATCATCGGCGACATCAGATTCCTGGGCTGAGATCAGACTGACCAATAGCGGAAAAACATTTAATGTCATGATAAAAGGTGGAAGCGTAACGGTGAACAGAGTGTTTGTCTCTATATAATACTTTCATTTTTATATATGTTATCGGCTGCCATATCATCACGGCAGCCGTATTGCTAAAGAGAATTAACAGTGTGAAAAATATTCATTAACTTTTATTATTAAGTCGTCATTATCACAATAATTATATTTCTTTTTTCTAAGTTTTAGGGCTATCTTTCTTATAACACTAATCTTTTTTTTCTTTGTATTATCTTCAGAAAGACCCTGAGCATGTTTAATTTCATTGATTGACTTTATTCCATCAGGTACCACAGTGAGTGGTGTTCCAGACATTTGGTATACTTTGCTTAGCCAGATATCATCGGCTGTGGGGGCGACTGATAAAAAAGCATCGTTATTAAGTAACTCACAGTTAACTAATGAAGCATTTAAAATAACACCACCTATCCCCGTTATTATATAGTTATCCAATATTGTTTCTTTAACATCAATAATAGGGTAGTTATTATAAAACTCTCCATCTAAAACTTTTCTTACACGGGTTGCTACAATATGTTTGCAATCATTTGCGTAAAAATTTGTCGTTAGACACTCCAGCCATTTCTGGCCATAAAATACATCATCATCAGCATAAACCAGCACATCATTGTAATCAGCTTGGCGAAGTGCCGGAATTATTTTCCGATATGGCCCGGTATTTTCCGTCCATATAAAAGATATAGAAATGCCTAATTTACGTATGTTTGTAACCCAGGATGGTTCAGCTGTAATACCTGAGTCTTTTAGGTATGGCTCTTTTGATACCCATATTCTAATTTCGTCAAATTTGGCAGTTTGCAGACATAATGACCAAACAGTGCAAGAACACAGCTCTAATCTACTGCTTGTTGTCGTTATGTTTATAGTTAGCATATCTCATTCCATTGTTTCATAGGTATTTATTAATGGTAATCCCAGTGCGATATCGTGCTGAAAATCATACATACTGTGCATACAGCTTATTTTATCACTTCCCTAAAAAATATTTACAGCCTAATTTGTATGGCAGATATTAATTTACACCCTCGGCCTTAAATCACACCGAGGGCGTATAACGGAATTTATCTTTTTTCTCGGGCGATCACTTTATCAGCGGCTACCCGGGCAAGAAAACCAGAACGGCTACCATATTCGGGATGATTAGCAACAAACTGATCAATCCTGCGGATAAGTAATGAAGGCAGCGTTACATTGATTTTTTCTGCTTTCCCCATCAACCGGGTAATATCGATATCAACCAACGCCCAAACTGCACCCGCATATTCGGTATCATTAATCCAGTTTTCAACCGTTGTTGCTTCCGGCACAGTCTCACCATCTTCAACCAATAGCTCTATATGCGCTTCAATTGCTTCGCGCACGCTCTCAATTGCATCCTGATAGTCATCCCCGCCGGAAAAACAACCGGGAATATCAGGGACGCGCACACCGAAGGATGAATCGCTTTTATCAATAGCAACAGGGTATAACATTTAGACCTCCAGTAGGTGGGGCTTAAAGCCCCGCCTGTTTTTTAATGCTTTTTAGTGTTGGTAACGGTATATCTTTGTGCGGATGTTTTACTGTTACCAACCCCTTTTTTGTCGGGTGTTTAAACTGGTGGTGACTGCCTTTTACTCTTACCAGATACCACCCGTCAGCTTCGATCATTGCTATTGCATTTCTGCTATCCATCCTCCGGCTCTCTGTGTTGTTTTGATGGGGTTATGATAACCCCGAAGTGATGTGGCGTCAAGATATTTGGGGGTTATTGGGGTTATTTCTTCCGTTGCTAACAAATTATTTATGGCGTGGGGGTATCGACGATTTACCGGTATTTTCCGGCCACAGCGTAAATAAACAAAGCCGCGCTGGTGGATGTACGGCGCGGCTGTCACCTACTTATCAAAATATTCTACATCATCAGAAGCGTCTGCCATTTCCGGTACCCAACTGCCATCCTCAAAAATCTCCTGCAGTATCTCTTTTATTTTTTTGTTGTCCTTGTCATTTTTCCCGCCGGTTACCGACATCGCCGCATTGGTTCCCCACGCAATACGAACGTTCATATCCTGATACTGAGTACGAAACTTTCGGTCAATTTCTTTTTCTAACGCCTCAAATGTGCCCGGTGGTATCATCTCTTTTTGGTTGCTGCTGAAAATAACTTCAATACGGAGCATGTGATTACCTCTTAATTTACTGTTTAAATATGGGTCTTCCCCGATCA
>NZ_AYMP01000012.1 GCF_000633515.1 Morganella morganii H1r
GGAACCGCCAGGTTATTATTTAAAGTCTGTGCAAAAGCGCAGATTTTTGCTGATATGGCTCAGTTGGTAGAGCACACCCTTGGTAAGGGTGAGGTCCCCAGTTCGAATCTGGGTATCAGCACCATTAATTTAGTTCGGCAGAAACAGAAAAGAATTTGCCTGGCGGCCGTAGCGCGGTGGTCCCACCTGACCCCATGCCGAACTCAGAAGTGAAACGCCGTAGCGCCGATGGTAGTGTGGGGTCTCCCCATGTGAGAGTAGGGAACCGCCAGGTTTTATATTTAAAGAAAGCCACTCATCTGAGTGGCTTTTTTGCTTTTACAGCACGCCAAAATACAAATTCCCGCAGTGCTGGGATCCGCGTCTGCGGACTGATAAACTAGACCGCATATTTGTCAGATGAGTTTTTCATTATGTCCCTCAAACCTGCTGATTCACTCCGCCAGTTACACACATTTGGTATCGAAGCCGGTGCCCGGCATATTGATGTCGCAGAGACCATTTCTGATCTCTGCCGCTTATGGCTGGCTGCACAAACAGAAAAATCCCCCTTTCTGTTGTTAGGCTGCGGCAGTAATGTACTGTTTACTGCAGATTTTAATGGTGCTGTTGTCATTAACCGGATCCCCGGTAAAACCGTCCGGGAAACACCGGATACCTGGTTTATCGAAGTGGGTGCCGGTGAAAACTGGCATGAATTAATCCGCTGGATGCTGGCGAACAGTATTTACGGTATGGAAAACCTGGCGCTGATCCCAGGTTGTGCCGGTACCGCACCGATTCAGAACATAGGGGCATATGGTACCGAGTTTAAAGACGTCTGTGACTATGTGGATATCACCTCTCTGTCAGACGGACAGACAACGCGCCTGACCGCAGAAGAATGCCGTTTTGGCTATCGTGACAGTATTTTCAAACATGATTATCAGCAGGGGTATGCCATCACAGCGGTGGGTCTGAAACTGCCGAAAGTATGGAAACCCAATCTGAGCTACGGCGATTTGAAATCGCTGGATCCTGCGACTGTCACTCCTCAGCAGGTATTTGATATGGTCTGTCAGATGCGGATGAGCAAACTGCCGGATCCGGCAGTAACCGGCAATGCAGGCAGCTTTTTTAAAAATCCGGTAGTGACTGCTGAGTGTGCGCAGAAAATCAAAGCACAATATCCGGACTGTCCGCAGTATGTGGTGGCGGACGGAATCAAACTCGCTGCCGGCTGGCTTATCGACCAGTGCCAGCTGAAAGGCCATCAGGAAGGTGGTGCGGCAGTACATATGAATCAGGCGCTGGTATTAATTAACCGTGATAATGCAACAGGTGATGATGTTATCCGTCTCGCCCGTTATGTCCGTCAGCAGGTTGCTGCCCGTTTCGGGGTTCAGCTGGAGCCGGAAGTCCGGTTTATCGGTGCTGACGGTGAAATCAGTGCCACAGAGGCTATTGCATGAAAGATTACAGTGTACCGCTGACGCTGATCGGTATTTTATCCGACGGTGAATTTCATTCCGGTGAACAGCTCGGCGATAAGCTGGGAATGACCCGGGCCGCAGTTAATAAGCATATCCGCACCTTACGTGAGATGGGTATAGAGATGGAAACGGTCACCGGTAAGGGTTACCGCCTCTTTGCACCGATGAATCTGTTACAGCCGGATGTGATCCGCACGCTGCTGCCCGGACGAAATGTTGAAGTGCTGCCGGTCATCGGCTCCACCAATCAGCATATGATGGATAAAGTGGGGGAACTGATATCCGGTGACGCCTGTGTGGCGGAATATCAGTATGCCGGACGCGGTCGCCGCGGGCGGCAGTGGATCTCCCCCTTTGGCCGCAATCTGTATCTTTCTCTGTACTGGCGTCTTGAGCAGGGACCCGCTGCGGCTATCGGGCTGAGTCTGGTCGTCGGTATTGTGCTTGCCGAGACACTGCATGAGCTGGGTGCGACCGGTGTAAAAGTAAAATGGCCGAATGACTTATATCTGGATGACAAAAAACTGGCCGGGATCCTGGTCGAACTTCAGGGAAAAACCGGGGATGCCGCGCATGTGGTTATCGGGATCGGGATTAACCTGACCATGGAAAGCAGCGGTACAGATCAGATTGGCCAGCAGTGGATCAACCTGCAGCAATCCGGTATTCAGATCGACCGTAATACATTATCTGCGGAATTTATTAAACATCTGATGGATGCGTTGCATCTGTTTGAAAAAAGCGGGCTGACCCCGTTTATAGAACGCTGGTATGCGTTTGATAATTACCTTAATCGTGAAGTAAAACTGATTATTGGTGAGCGTGAGGTCTTTGGTATTTCCAGAGGGATAAACGGACAGGGTGCGTTATTATTAGATCAGTTCGGTGAAATTACCCCCTATATCGGCGGAGAAATATCACTTCGCGGTGTGAATGCAAAAAATAAACCGGCCTGAGCCGGTTTGTTTTTAACAGAAAAACTGGTTATTTCCGCAGTTTAACATTTGTCACCATATGATTGGTGCCTTTGGTCATCACCAGACTGGCCCGCTCTCTGGTCGGCAGAATATTTTCATGCAGATTCAGGCCGTTAATCTCATCCCAGATGGTTGAGGCGATACTGACGGCCTCACTTTCTTCAAGTTGTGCATAGTGGTGGAAATAGGAGTTCGGGTCACTGAATGCACCCTGACGGAATTTCAGAAACCGTCCGATATACCAGCTCTTGAGTAATTCTTCCGGTGCATCCACGTAAATAGAAAAGTCCACAAAATCGGACACAAAGACATGGTGCATCGAATCCGGGTAATCCATCCCGCTCTGCAGCACATTCAGGCCTTCCAGAATCACAATATCCGGTTGTTCAATGACCAGCTGTTTATCCGGAATAATGTCATAGGTCAGATGCGAATAAACCGGCGCCAGCACCCGGGGGTTACCGGACTTCACTTCAGAAACGAAACGCACCAGATTATGCATGTCATAGGATTCCGGGAATCCTTTCTTCTTCATGATACCGCGTTCATTCAGCACAGAATTGGGATGAAGAAAACCATCAGTGGTGATCAAATCCACTTTGCGATGTTCCGGCCAGCGGCTCAGGAGCGCCTGCAATAACCGGGCGGTGGTACTTTTCCCGACAGAGACACTGCCGGCAATACCAATCACATAAGGGACTTTCGCTTCATTTCTGCCGAGGAACTGCTCCAGTACCGCCTGGCGCCGCAGGTTTGAGCTGATATAGAAGTTCAGCAGACGCGACAACGGCAGATAAATCGCGATAACTTCATCAATCGAGATTTCATCGTGGATACCGCGCAGATCGTCAATTTCCTGCTCAGACAACGTCATCGGAACGGAGTTACGCAGGGTTGCCCACTGACTGCGGCTGAAATGGAGGTAAGGAGAGAGCGCTTTTTCTTTATACATAAACCAACAGCTGCCTTTATTACGCAGGTTGGACAGGTCATTAATACCCGTACCGGCTGAAAATAAATCGCATCATAGCGAGAGATGGGAGTCAGGCGTAGCAATTTTTTTGAAAAAATGCATTTTTTTTGATGTCGCGGACATAAATTACATAGCACATGACATAAAGAAGGCGTTAAAAATAAGCGGATTATTTACTTATACGATAGTTCATCGGTGTGATTGCTGAGAGTTTACGTGATAAGCATCGCTGTTAATTTGTACATTACCTATTGAAAAAAACAGCAAAATACGGAAGAATGTCCACTTTGTGAGCAAAAGAACAATTTCAGCGATTTTTTTGTTGCATCCTGTGCAAAGTCTCCATAGAATGCGCAGCACTTGATGCCGGCATAGCTCAGTTGGTAGAGCAACTGACTTGTAATCAGTAGGTCCCGAGTTCGACTCTTGGTGCCGGCACCATTTAACAATTTGGAAAGGTGGGATACCCAAGCGGCCAAAGGGAGCAGACTGTAAATCTGCCGTCACAGACTTCGAAGGTTCGAATCCTTCTCCCACCACCATCCAATGTGAATTATTATCCTGAGTGTTTTACTCAAGACTCCTTCGATGTAAAATACTCCGGATTCAGTTACAGCAGATTAAAGTCAGGTAGCCGAGTTCACGCGGGCATCGTATAATGGCTATTACCTCAGCCTTCCAAGCTGATGATGCGGGTTCGATTCCCGCTGCCCGCTCCAAGATGTGCTGATATAGCTCAGTTGGTAGAGCGCACCCTTGGTAAGGGTGAGGTCGGCAGTTCGAATCTGCCTATCAGCACCACTTCCGTTGTTCTCCATTCCTTGATTTTTTTCCCTGTAAATATCCAGACAAGCAATACTGCTTGGTTGATGTGGTGAAACCACCGATTCCGTGTCTTAGAGGGACAACTAATGTCTAAAGAAAAGTTTGAACGTACGAAACCGCA
>NZ_AYMP01000013.1 GCF_000633515.1 Morganella morganii H1r
GGGATCTCTCAGCGCTCCGGTGGGTTTTTTTATGGGGTAAATATGTCACAGGAAATAATGACAAAAATAGAGTTGGGTGGTGTATTGGGTAAAACCTTTGGTAAAAAACATCAACGGCTTGTCTGTACTACGTCCGAAGCCGTCCGTGCATTATGCTGCACTATCTCCGGATTTGAGCAATTCCTGAATACCAGTAAATCCCGAGGACTGACTTACGCGGTATTTCGCGGGAAAAAGAATATCGGGGTGGATGACCTCGGTTTTCCGGTGACTGATGATGTTATCCGGATTGTACCGGTGGTGATCGGTAGCAAGAGCGGTGGGTTATTTCAGACCATATTCGGTGCTGTGCTGGTGGCCGCTGCGGTGTGGATGGGGCCGGGTGGTATTGCTGCCGCTTTTGGTGCTGGCGGCATGGTTGGCTTTATGGCCACAACCGGCGCGGCGATGATGCTGGGCGGCATTATCCAGATGCTGTCCCCGCAGCCAAACGGGATCGCCATGAAAGATCAGGGCGAAAATAAACCGTCCTATGCGTTCGGTGCGCCGACGAACACCGTTTCTCAGGGTTACCCGGTACCGATCGGTTACGGTAAGCGCCGCATCGGCGGAGCCGTTATCTCAGCCGGAATTTACGTCGAAGATCAGCAGTAATCCTCTCTCCGTTATTCAGCAGGAATCCCACAATGACACAAATCACAGGCCGCAAAGGCGGCGGTGGCAGCCCGCGCACGCCCGTCGAACAGCCGGACGACTTACAGTCTGTTGCAAAAGCCAAATTGCTGATCGCCCTCGGTGAGGGGGAATTTTCCGGTGAGCTGACCGGGAAGAATATCTTTCTGGACGGCACGCCGCTGCTGAATGCTGACGGATCCGAAAACTTTCCCGGCGTGGTATGGGAATACCGTCCCGGCACTCAGGCACAAACTTACATTCAGGGGATGCCGGCGGCGGAGAATGAAATTACGGTCGGCACTATGGTGCAGAGCAGTACGCCGTGGGCGCATGCATTCACCAATCCGCAGTTGTCTGCAATCCGTGTCCGCCTGAAATGGCCGTCCCTGTTCCGTCAGGAGGATAACGGGGATATGGTCGGCAACGAAGTGAAATACGCCATTGATTTACAGACTGACGGCGGCAGCTGGAGAACCGTTGTGGATGGTCGCGTAAAAGGTAAAACCACTTCCGGTTATGAGCGTACTCACCGTATTGATCTGCCGCAGTCGGTCACATCCTGGACGCTGCGGGTGCGAAAAATCACGCCGGATGCCAACAGCGCTAAAATCGGTGACACCATAGTGCTGCAGAGTTATACCGAGGTGATCGACGCCAAACTGACCTATCCGCATACCGTGCTGCTGTATATCGAGTTTGATTCAAAACAGTTTAACGGCTCGATCCCGCAGGTCACCTGTGAGCCGAAGATGCGGGTTATCCGTGTACCGTCAAACTATGACCCGGAACACCGGACGTATTCCGGTACCTGGGACGGTTCGTTTAAGTGGGCGTGGACCAATAACCCCGCCTGGATATTTTACGATATTGTGGTTTCCGATCGCTTCGGTCTCGGTGACCGCATCAAAATGCAGAATATCGATAAATGGGAGCTGTACCGCGTTGCGCAGTATTGTGATCAGCCGGTACCGGACGGTAAGGGCGGCAGCGGCACTGAGCCGCGCTATATCTGTGATGTGTATGTGCAGGATCGCAATGAAGCTTATACCGTGCTGCGTGACTTTGCCGCCATCTTCCGGGGCATGACCTACTGGGGCGGCAACCAGATTATCACCCTGGCGGATATGCCGCGTGACATTGATTACAGCTACACCAAAGCCAACGTGCTGGACGGAAAGTTCACCTATTCCGGCAGCAGCAGTAAGGTCCGCTATTCCTCCGCGCTGGTATCGTACTCAGATCCGCTGAACGGCTATGCCGATGACATGGAACCGGTATTTGAAAATGAACTGGTTTTCCGGTTCGGCGTTAATCAGCTGGAGATGACGGCGATCGGCTGCACCCGCCAGTCAGAGGCCAACCGCAAAGGCCGCTGGGGCATACTGACCAACAACAAAGACCGGGTAGTGACATTCGGTGTGGGGCTGGACGGTAATATCCCGCAGCCTGGCTACATCATTGCGGTGGCGGATGAAAACCTGTCCGGGAAAGTGACCGGCGGCCGCGTCAGTGCAGTGAATGGCCGGAGTATCACCCTCGACCGCAAGCCGGATGCCGCTCCGGGCGATCGCCTGATGCTGAACCTGCCGTCCGGCAAATCACAGGCCCGCACTATCCAGATGGTCACGGACAAGGTAATTACTGTCACCACAGCATACAGCGAAACACCGGAACCGGAGTGCGTCTGGGTGACTGAATCAGACGATCTGTATGCCCAGCAGTACCGGGTGGTGAGTGTGACTGAGAATGATGACGGTACGTTCACGATATCCGCAGCTATGCATGACCCGGACAAATACGACCGGATAGACACCGGTGCGGTACTTGATGAGCGTCCTATCAGTGTTATTCCGCCGGGTAACCAGTTCCCGCCGAAAGATATCACCATCAGCTCTTACTCTGTGGTGAATCAGGGGATCAGTATTGAAACCATGCAGGTTACCTGGTCACCGGCAGAGAACGCGATTGCTTATGAGGCGCAGTGGCGGCGTGATGACGGTAACTGGATCAATGTGCCGCGCAATGCCACCACTTCGTTTGACGTGCCCGGGGTGTATTCAGGTCGCTATCTGGTGCGTGTCAGGGCGATTAATGCGGCTGAAATTTCCAGCGGCTGGGGATATTCAGAGGAAACCCGGCTGACCGGTAAGGTGGGAGATCCGCCGATGCCGCTGAACTTCCGTGCGGCCACACTGGTATTCGGGATCAAACTGAACTGGGAGTTCGGGAGATTCACGGAAGATACCCTGAAAACCGAAATTCAGTACAGCAAAACCAATGACGGACAGAACCTGTTGCTGTTAGCCGATGTGCCGTACCCGTCCCGCTCTCATGAGCTTGCCGGTCTGGCTGCCGGTACCGCGTTTTATTTCCGCGCCCGCCTGGTGGATAAAACCGGCAATCAGTCTCCCTGGACTGAGTTTGTGCGCGGTGTGGCCGAGTTTGACGCCTCGACCATTATTGATGAAGTCGCTGCCGGGCTGGGTGACTCACAAATCATCAAAGACCTGCAGTCGCAGGCGGATGATAACTTCGAGGCCATTATCAACAACGCCAACAACGCTTATGGTCAGTGGGGTTACTGGCAGCGTGAAAACGGCGCGATGAAAGCCGAAATTATCGAAGTCCGCAACTATACAGTCACGGAAACCACGGCGCTGGCCGAGAAAATCGACGCGGTGAAGGTGACTGCAGACGACAGTTTCGCCATGGCGCAGAACTCCATCCGGGCGCAGTGGGATATGGCATCCGGTCAGGCATCGGTGGTTCACGATATGAAAGTCCGTATTCATTACAACGGTGAGGACTATTCCGCTGGCATGGTTATCGGTGCCGAACTGAAGGGCGGACAGGTAAACACGCTTATCGGATTCAGCGCCCAGCAGTTTGCATTTTATAACCCGGTGAATAAATCCATGGATCTGTTTATGTACATGAAGGACGGTCAGGTGTTTATGCGTGAGGCGTTCATTAATCAGGCATGGCTCAACAGCGTGGTTGTCACTGATAAAATGCAGTCGGAGAACTATGTGCCGGGTAAAGCCGGAAATGGTTTCCTGATTGATGCCAAAACCGGAAATGCTGAGTTTAACAGCGCAATATTTCGCGGAACGCTGGATGTTGATTCAGGGGGAAACACCGGTCGGATGGTAATTAAAAACAATCAGATAATCGTTTATGACGAAAACGGGAAACTGGCAGTGAAAATTGGTTACCTTGGGGATTAACAATGAAAAAACTAATAGCAGTCATAACAGCAGTAATGGTGTCAGGGTGTGCAACAGGTTATGAAAAAGTGAACTGCACCGGTATTTACAGTATTAAAACGCCGGGCATGGGGAATAACGTGATCGTTAAATTTGATAAGCGACGACAGAACAAACAGGGATACATGTATCACCAGGTTCCTCAGCTCGGTTTCAGGATCAGAGGAGGATGGATAAAACCGGAACACCTTGAGGAGTTCTCATGTCATGGGGAATAGAAATCTACGATGACAAAGGAAAGCCGATAAAAATTACCGGGTCCAGTTTTATTCTCGACCAGTTTAATGTGACCATGGACGGGTCACGAACTTATTCAAATATCCCGCATGGTAAAACACTTTCAATATCCGCAATTAATATCAGCCCGAGCATAACCGGGACGCTCATTAGCGTTAACGGAAATACCGTAAGCTGGAAATGCGGCAATAATGCCAATGTGGTGGTAATGGTGATGGTCACATGAGATATGGCGCACAGGTTTACAACAACGGAACGGAAGAAATACTCTCCCCCTACGGAGCTTCTGTTTTTTATAAAAAGATAAGAATAACGCCGGGAGTCACACAACTGTTTCAGCGCACGGATCAATCCACACCGCTTGTTTTTATCCGGGCTGCAAATTTTACCGGAATATCATTAAACGGATTATGTGATATCACAGTGGTAAATAATTACTGGTGTGTGGATCTTAAAGGCGACCCGGGTATGCCGTTTGATATTTATGTATTCGTAAAATCATCGTATTACATTTCCGCCTTCCCTCAGAAGTGGGGGGTGCGTATTTACAATAACGGATTATTAACTCATGCATCCAGTCAGAGACCACTGCGTATACTGACCGGAAATAATTTTGGTTCACAGTCAGGAACGGCGGAAACCGGGGTTCCCTGCGCTGTTCTGATATCAACGCTTGGCATTCTTGGATTACCGGATGATCACGGAGGTAAAACGGTAAGAATTACAGGCTGCGGAGCAGGGAGTAAAGCCATATGGAATTCAATGATTGTCGCAGGACAAATGTCAGGCACCAATATCGGTAATCAGTATTTTTATATAGATACCAGGGAATATAACTAATCACAATAACAACCGCTCCGGCGGTTTTTTTTCGTCTGAAATTTAAGGAAACCCCATGATTTACACAGACGGCACTATAGCCATTAACGCCGGTTCACCGATTGTGACCGGTACCGGTACACAGTGGAAAAAGAACATTCACGGTGTTGCCCCGGGCCAGCTCATCAGCATCGAGAACGGTACTGCACCTGTCAGCATGATGATCCGCGCGGTAAACAGTGATACCGAACTGGTGTTGTCATTCAATGCTCCGGTAACGCTCAGCGGCGCGAAATACTCCATTGCCACCACGGTACCGGACACCATTTCAGATGTAGCACGTACCATGTCAGCCAATCAGGGTTATATCGTTTATTTTCTCCAGGCAATGCAGCAGTGGATGACAGACACCGGCCAGGTAGAAATTGAGCTGCCGAACGGCCAGAAGGTGACGCTGGATAGCATTAAAGCGCTGAATGAAGCGATTAAGAAAATAGACGAAAAAGTAGATAATATTAAAATCCCTGAACCTAAAGATGCAACAACGACCCAAAAAGGGATTGTGCAACTCTCAGCATCAGTCGGGGCATCAACAACTAAAGTGCCACATGAGAAAGCGGTAAGTGAATGGGTTCGCAATACAGAGACATACCGGAGTACGTTGCTGCCTTATAATGCTCCTGCCGGTGAACCAAATGATTTGAATGACAAGCTTGCCAGGCAAACACATTTTGATTATCGCAACCTTGATTATAACTACACACGAAGCTTTGCTGCGTATCCTCCCGGTGTGTCCTGCGGAATCAGTACCAGAGATAAAGTATGGGGCGGAACAGACAATACCGTCATTGGAATGGCAACATTCAGAGGATGGCCTGACGTATCAGGGAATAGGTCAAACTTCCAGTTATTGACGCAATCCGGGCATTTATATTTCAGATCAGGGAATGTTAATTTAGCAACCATGTCAAATGCCTGGACGGTATGGACAGAATCCAACACTGCCGTTGACGGCAATGGATTTATTAAACGGGCATCGCCTGTCATTCAAATCCACCCGGACGGCAACTACAAAACCAACGACGAATCCGAAGGTGCAGAGGTTCTCTGTACCGGCACCGGCCAGTATCACATTACTGGTATACTCGGTTATAACGCAGATGGTGCATGGGGCGTAAACGGTGGTATTTCGGTACCGAAAGACAATAACGGCCTTGAGCTGGTTTATGTCGATGACCGCGTACAGGAAGACGGTAGTCTGATTATTGAAACCTGTCACCGTCAGCATGCGCATTTACCGGAACGCTTCCAGAACTGGCGGCTGAAAGAGATCACCCCGGAAGGTGAGCGTATTTTCTATCAGGACGGTGAACCGTGTGATCTGCCGGAATCCACTCGCCTTGATGTGCGTGTGGAAATGCCACAGGGCTCTGTGTGGAATGTGAAGCAACGTGAACTGGCGGAACAGATGGAGCGTGAGCAGGCTGAGCGTGAAGCGCAGGAAGCAGCAGAGCAGACCGGAGGCTCAGAAGAATAAAACAAAGCCGCGCAGGTGGATGTCCGGCGCGGCTGTCGCTTACTTATCAAAATATTCTACATCATCATAGACATCTTCCATTTCCGGCATCCAGCCGTCATCCTCCCAAATCTCCTGCATAAGCGTCTCCAGATCTTCTTTTTTGTCACCTTTCTTTAATCCATCTAGAGAAAAATTAGTATTTGATCCCCAGGCGATTCGTATATCAGATTCCTGATATTTTTGTGGGATGCGTTTTTCGATTTCATCACGAAGCGCGTCAAAAGTGCCGGTGGGTAAAGTGTCTTTGAGTGCTTTGTCAAAAATTACGTTGATACGAAGCATGCGATTACCTTATTTATACTGTTTAAATATACAGTATAAATTAACGGGGCAGAATAATACTGTCAAGGCGGACTTCGATCTTTTTGGCGGCGGTTTTACCATGGTTTTACCATTATTTTACCATCGACATTTTGACGGACACAAAAAAACCAACCCTAACAGGTTGGTTTTATTATAAAAAGACTGGTCGGCATGACAGGATTTGAACCTGCGACCCCCGACACCCCATGACGGTGCGCTACCAGGCTGCGCTACATGCCGAATACTACCTATACTACTGTTTTCTTTGATTAAAGCAAGACAGCACTGTGCCGGTTGCGTTTTTTTTGTCCGGGGATCAGTGTGTGTCGATAAAGCGTTTTTGTTCAGTCAGCACCTGAAGTAATTCAGCCATATCCGGTTTGGCATTGCGGATCTTCCCGTTATTTTCATCAAAGCGCTGATATTTACCCTGTGTTGTCAGCAGTGAGGCAGAGTCTGGTTTGATAATCACCAGATTGCTGTTATCGCCGGTAAATATCCGTGGTTTACGCCGTGTGGCGCTGAACAAATCATCACCCTGAGTGTATTCCCCCGGCGGATTGCTGACGTGCAGCAGTCGCTGCATCAGGGTTGCCATAATATCCGGATGTGCGGTCAGTTTGCTGATAGTCTGCGCCGGGGTATCCGGCCAGTGAATAATCAGCGGAACACGCAGCTGGTCACGGTTGAATTTGCCATCGGTGACCCAGTTGTCCTGCAGTTTTGCCATGCTGTCACCGGTACCGGCGGTGATGACGATAACGGTTTTATCCCACTCGCCGCGTACACGGATATCCTGAATCAGTGTGCCCAGCGTGTTATCAATATTTGTCATATCCGGGGCGGAATGACCATCCGGTAACGGGGTGCTGAGGTTAATCAGCGCAAACCACGGCTGATCTTTACGGGTCTGTTTCAGCCAAAGTGACCAGCGTTCTGCCACATCCGCAGAGGCGGTGGCTGTTCCGCGGTTGTCCTGCCCGTCACGCAGCGGCGGCAGGCTGTAATCCGCCAGCAGGGCATAGCGGAAGAGCGGGGAGGCAAAGTTTTCCGTTGAGAAGAATCCGGTCTGATAATTCTGAGCACTCAGTGCGGTCATCAGTGCAGACGGAACGCGTCCGTTGAGGATGCCGTCATAATAAGTGCCGGAGATACCGTAATAAAGCCCGAACTGCGCCCGTTCCGGATTGATCTCACTGCTGTAGTGCTGTGTGAATTGTGTACTTTCCTGTGCAAACCGGTTCAGGTTCGGCATTGCCTTATCAATATCTTCCCGGCTCAGCGAGGTGAGGGTGATAAGCAGTAAATTATAGCCGCTGCCATTGTCTGCATAAGTCAGTTTATTGATCGGGTATTCAACGCCCTGGGCGGTCGGGTCGCCGTGCAGAAGCAGTTGCTGCTCATAACTGGTGCTGTCGAGCAGGCCGTGGCGCTCCAGGAATTTGCGGGCGGTCATCGGGTAAGATACCGGCAGATTATAGCGCTGCATGGTCACCGGGCGGTAGAAATTGGCATCCGCCCAGATATACATAATATGAGAGGTAATAAAGGCGGTGATAAATACCACTGCAATGGGTTTACCGAATTTTTGCCGGTTCAGGCTGCGCAGTTTCTGCCAGCTCCAGGTGCCGAACAGCATCTCGACCAGGAAAATAACCGGGATCGCAATAAAGACAAACTGCCAGCGCCGCGCCATTTCCCCTTGCTCCGGGTTCACGACCAGATCCCACACCACCGGGTTTAAATGCAGGCGGAACTGTTCATAGATGCCGATATCAAACAGCAGCAGTGTCAGCCCGGCGGTACCGAGGGCGGCGGATAAGAAGCGCAGCAGCCGTTGTGACATCACCACAAAGGTGAGCGGGAACACGATCAGCAGATAGAGAGCAAACGCCAGGAAACTGAAATGTCCCAGCCAGCTGGTGATGGCGTAAATACGGCCAATCAGCGTATCCGGCCAGTCAGAAATAAACAGGTAACGGCTGCTGAGTGCGAGACCCAGCAGAATATTAAACAGGGTAAACCAGTGCCCCCAGCTTATCATCTGGGAGACTTTGTCACCGTATTTCGGACGATACGTTACCATAGAATTTCGTCGTCAGCCGGAATGCGGTCAGTGCGCTTTATCTTCACTGACGGAAGATTGCAGGGCGCGGGCGAAGGATTCAGCAATATGAGCGCGTTGTGACGGCGCAACACTGGTATTGATGAGATTGGTCACCATATTTCCTAACACCATAAGAGACAGGTCGGTCGGTGTCCGGTTTTTTTCCAGCACACTGACCAGCTCAGCCAGTAATTTTTCAACGTGTTCATCACTGTAGCGGGATGATTGCGGCATAAACGTAGATATCCTGAT
Organism: Morganella morganii H1r; assembly: GCF_000633515.1. Lineage (GTDB taxonomy): Bacteria > Pseudomonadota > Gammaproteobacteria > Enterobacterales > Enterobacteriaceae > Morganella > Morganella morganii_B. The sequence goes on from NZ_AYMP01000013.1 coordinate 9,239, forward strand.
TGTACAAAGCTCTATATCATAACTGATGAGCGTTCGTATTTCTGCTTTTTGCGGAAAATTATTTCAATTATGGATCCGGTTACGCAGGGAATACGTCATTTTCAGTATGCACGCTGCGGATTATCCTGTCTCGTCACATTCTCCTGTCATTGTGACTTGCGCACAGATTGTAACGGTGTTTGAATACGCGCAAACGAGGCCGAAGGAGTAAAAGATGAGTCTGGATATCATTCAGATTGCGTTACATCAGCTGATTAAACGCGACGAACAGACACTGGAAGTGGTGCTGCGGGACACACCACTGGAAAAGACCGCCATTGTTGAGGAAATGATGGCTGAACTGCACCGGGTCTACAGTGCGAAAAGCAAAGCGTACGGTGTGTTTAATGAAGAGAGTGAGCTGTCTGCCGCACTGCGCCTGCAGCGGCAGGGCGAGGAAGAGTTCCATGCCTTTACCCGTGCGGCAACCGTCCGCCTGAAGGATGAACTGGCAAAATACCCGTTTGCCCAGGGCGGTGTGGTGTTATTTGCCCATTACCGCTATCTGGCGGTGGAATATCTGCTGGTCGCGGTGCTCGATAACTGCCAGAGCATGCTGGTCAATGAGAGCCTGGAGCTTAACAGCACCCATTATCTGGATATCCCGCATGCGGATATCATTGCCCGTATTGACCTGACCGAATGGGAAACCAATCCGGAATCCAGCCGTTACCTGACGTTCCTCAAAGGCCGGGTCGGGCGCAAAGTGTCCGATTTCTTTATGGATTTCCTCGGTGCCGCAGAAGGCTTTAATGCCAAAATCCAGAACAAGGGCCTGTTACAGGCTCTGGACGATTACTGTGAGGAAGCACAGGCGGACAAACAGGAGCGCCAGTCTTACCGCAAACAGGTGTTTGATTACTGCACGGAGCAGTTACAGAGCGGTGAAGAGATTCAGCTGACAGAGCTGTCTGCGGAACTGCCGCCGCTGGGTGAGCAGAGTTTTGCGCAGTTTACACAGGAAAAAGAGTACGGGCTGGAGGATTCTTTCCCGGCCGATCGCAGCACATTGCGCCAGCTGACAAAATTTGCCGGCAGCGGCGGCGGGCTGACCATTAATTTTGATGCGATGTTACTGGGTGAGCGGATTTTCTGGGATGCGGCCACGGATACCCTGACGATTAAAGGGACACCACCGAACCTGCGGGATCAGTTACAGCGCCGTGGTAATAAAGGATAGTGAGAGCAGAAATAAATAACGCCGCAAAAGCGGCGTTATTTACTCGGCGTCCCGATTAAAGCTCGATAGGTGGCGTAATTAAGCGCGCAGGAAATCGATGTGTGTCAGTTTTGGCTTGAACGGATGACGCTGTACAGCCTGTACTTTCACTTTAGTTTCTTTACCATCGATAACCAGGTTCAGAACTTCGTAAAATTCTGGTTTAGCTTCCTGGTTGATCAGGACGTCGTGGTCCAGTTCGATGGAAACAGGCTCCTGGTTGCCACCATAAACGATAGCAGGGAACTTGTTTGCGCGGCGCAGGCGGCGGCTCGCACCCTTACCCTGCTCTTTACGTAATTCAGCATTGATAGTTAACATAGCTTTTCTCTTTAACAAGAGTAAAAAAAATCTTTGCTACAGGCGACCCAGCAGCAAAGTCGGTATTTGGCTTCAGCAGGGTTACCCGTGTTGAAGCGGCGTGCATTTTACCGAAAATGCGGACAAACGGCAAACGAAACCCGGCATAAAACCCAAAAAGCAGCACGCCGGGTCAGGCAAGGCTGTCGGATTTGCGGAATCGCCCCTGATAATCAAAGATTTTTTCGCGGATTTGCCAGAAGTTCTCTTTTTTGCGTGAGACAACAAAATCCGGGTAACGCAGCAGTACCTGCTGACGGATAACCGATTCCGCATCCTGCCACTGAAACGGCACGCCGGGCGCGCGCAAATGTTGTGCCAGAAACTGTTTTTCAAAGACAAAACGCTGTGCCGGGGTGGTCAGGCGGAAACGCTCACTGACGGTGGTGCCGTCTTCATCGTAATAATTGATGGTCAGCCATTCACCGCGATTATCCTGCCCGGCAGAAAGCGCCATACCGCCACAGCGCAGCACCAGCGCATCTTTCAGGCGCAGCGCGGCTTTCAGCATATCATCCGGGTCACTGAGCACTTCATCACAGTGGCTGCAGCGCCGGGCGGCAATATCATTTTCGCCGTTACAGGAAGGGCAGAGCTTAAAGCGGAAACGGAAATCACACTGATGACGGGCGGATTCATCATCCGAATCAATAATTCCCTGACAGCGGCGGCCGTAGTGTTCGATGATATGTCCGTCGTCAGTACATAATCCCCAGAACAGATTGGCAAAACCGCATAACGGGCAGAACACCTGCACCGGCCGGCTTTTGCTGTTCGGTTTATGATTGCCGACTTCCGGCATATAGAGGTCATGCGGGTTTCCGGCGTAATCGAGGATCAGACACTCCGTTTTTCCGGGAGACAGGCGCAGGCCGCGGCCGGCAATTTGCTGGTAGAGGCTGACAGACTCTGTCGGGCGCAGAATGGCAATCACATCCACATGAGGGGCATCAAACCCGGTGGTGAGCACGGAAACGTTAACCAGATAATGCAGCTGCCGCGCTTTGAAATTCCGGATTATCGTTTCCCGCTCTGCTGACGGGGTATCCGCGCTGACCAGCGCCGCTTCGCCCGGCGGCAGCAGTGACACAATTTCCGCCGCATGCTCCACGGTGGCGGCAAATATCATGCAGCCCTGACGGGGCGCGGCATACTCAATAATCTGACGGACAATACGCGGAGTGATCCGTTTTTGTTTTTTCACTTCGCGCGCCAGTACCTGCGAGTCAAACATCCCGGCGGCGCTGACCGGTACCTGAGAGAAATCATATTGCAGCACCGGCATATCCAGCCGCTGCGGCGGTACCAGATACTGATGGCTGACCATATAACGCAGCGGCAGTTCATAGATACAATCGCGGAAGAAGCATTCATGATCGCCGCGGATCATGCCATGATAGTGATACTGATAGATCCAGCCGCAGCCCAGCCGGTATGGTGTGGCGGTCAGGCCGAGAATGCGCAGGGCAGGGTTATTTTTCTGCAGATGCTGTATCACCTGCTGATACTGACTGTCTTCACTGAGGCTGATACGGTGGCACTCATCAATAATCAGCAGGGAAAATTTGCCGTCAAAATCGGCGGTATTACGGGCGACAGACTGCACGCTGCCGAAGATGACTTTCTGTGAGGATTCTTTCTGTGATAATCCGGCTGAATAGATACCTGCATCTAACCCGTAAGCCTGATATTTACTGTGATTCTGCTCCACCAGCTCTTTGACATGCGCCAGCACCAGCACACGACCGTGTGCCAGCCGGGCCAGTTCGGCGATCACCAGACTTTTTCCCGCCCCGGTGGGCAGAACAATCACCGCAGGCGTGGTATGTTTGCGGAAATAGAGCAGGGTGGCATCGACAGCCTCCTGCTGATAAGGTCGCAGGGTAAACGTCACAGAAACTCCGGCGGAACAGACAAAATCAGGGCATCAGCATATCATACTTTAGGCGCGACAATTGACTGCATGACGGCGGATAAACAGCGGAAGCGCCGTCAGAAAGGCGCTGTGATGTTGATAGTTTGTTGTTATAATGATTACCGTGGTTATTATCGAACCAAATTCTTTCATTTTATCTGCTTATCAGCCGGCAGGATGCTGCGGGCGCGTCAGGTTTAAGAGACATTCATGCGATTAGATAAATTTCTTGCCCATCAGATGGGTATCAGCCGGAACCTCGTGGCCAGAGAGCTGCGTGCGGGAATGGTGACTGTGGATGGTGACGTCGTGAAAAACGGCGCACTGAAAGTCAGCGCGGAAAACGAAGTGGCGTATGACGGCAATGTGATGACACACGTCACCGGGCCGCGCTATTTTATGCTGAATAAACCGCAGGGCTATGTCTGCTCAACGGATGACCCGGTAAACCCGACTATTCTTTATTTTATCGATGAACCGGTTGCCCATAAACTCCATGCCGCCGGCCGGCTGGATATTGATACCACCGGGCTTGTCCTGATGACTGATGACGGGCAGTGGTCGCACCGTATTACCTCACCGAAACATCATTGCGAGAAAACCTACCGTGTCACCCTGGCTGAGCCGGTGGCGGATACGACCGCAGCGTTGTTTGAGCAGGGGGTGATGCTTAACGGTGAACAGCACCCGACCAAACCGGCAAAACTTGAGATTATCACTCCGCAGGATGTGCGGCTGACGATTTCCGAAGGGCGCTATCATCAGGTCAAACGTATGTTTGCCGCTGCCGGTAACCATGTGGATGCGCTGCACCGCGAGCGTATCGGCGGTATTGTGCTGGATGACAGCCTGGAACCGGGGGAATACCGCCCGCTGACTGACGAAGAGATTCAGTCAGTTCTCTGAACACCTTTTTACTGAATTGAATACGGAGTAACAGGCGTGCAAGTGCAACGTTCGGCCTATTTCGGCCTGATTTTTATTCTGGGTCTGTTATCGATGCTGATGCCGCTGGCTATCGATATGTATCTGCCAAGCATGCCGACCATCGCCCGTGACTTTGGTGTCACTGAAGGCGATGTCCAGATGACACTCAACAGCTACCTGATAGGGTTTGCCGCCGGGCAGCTGGTGTACGGCCCGATGGCGGATGCGCTCGGCCGCAAGCCGGTGATCCTCGGGGGAACACTGATTTTCGCCCTGGCCTCCGCCGGGTGTGCGATGTCTCAGGATATCGGCACCTTTATCGGGATGCGCGGGCTGCACGGCTTTGCAGCGGCTGCGGCAAGTGTGGTGATCAACGCCCTGATGCGCGATATGTTCACCAAAGATGAATTTTCCCGCAGTATGTCGTTTGTGGTGCTGGTAATGACAGTGGCACCGCTGCTGGCACCGATCATGGGCGGTATGATGATGCTCTGGTTCAGCTGGCACGCGATTTTCTGGACCATCATGATTGCCGCGCTGATCGCTGCACTGCTGGTGCTGTTCTTTATCCGCGAAACCCTGCCGAAAGATCGGCGTCAGCCATTCCGGCTGCGGATCATGCTCGGTCAGTTTGTCACGCTGTTCCGCCAGAAGCGGGTGCTGTGTTATATGGTGGCATCCGGTTTTTCATTTGCCGGGATGTTCTCGTTTTTATCCGCCGGGTCATTCGTTTACATTCAGCTTTACGGGCTGACAGAGCTGGAATTCGGTTACTGCTTCGCGCTGAATATTGTTTTTCTCTTTATTATGACCACCATTAACAGCCGTTATGTCCGCCGCTTCGGGGCTCTGAATATGCTGCGCACCGGGCTGGTGGTACAATTGCTGGCGGGATGCTGGCTGGTACTGGCCGCATCCGCCGATCTCGGCTTTGTGGCGGTGATGATAGGCGTGGCCTGCTATGTGGGAAATATCGCTATGATCACATCGAATGCCATGGCGGTGATTCTGGATGATTATCCGCATATGGCCGGCACCGCGTCATCACTGGCCGGAGTGCTGCGGTTTGGTATTGGTGCCGGTGTCGGTGCGGTGGTGGCTTCGTTTAATATGACAACCGTCTGGCCGATGATTGGTGCAATGGCTCTTTGTATCCTGGTTGCTGCCTCACTGGTGCTGTACGCACGGCGTTTCGCCTGATTCCCTTTCTCTGCTGCCGGTCCGGATGTTTCCGGGCCGGTCATTTCGGCAATATCAGTAATAGTCGAATGATTACCCTGGATAACGATCCAGTCATCGTCTGGTTGATCTGAATCATGAAAAGTTACATTAATGTAAATTTAATTTCATGACAGAAAGTAATGCATAATACTGTACGTGTTCCTCTTAATTATATAATTAGCTGATATTTCATCGTATTTAAGGGTAAGTCAGTTGTTACAATACGGAATTATATCCTTATTCAGTCAATTTCAGCTATATGATATAAAATAAACCAGTTGAGAATATTAACAAAACAGTATACAAATAGAGGCAATTGGATTGATGATGTTAACATCCGGCGAAAAAGCACATTGTGTTTTATTACCGGAACGGGAGTAAATCACCGGTGTTTTATCATCCGTGAACACAGAATGTTCGTTAATTCCGAGGGATTGAGTCGGAAATTTTATTTCAGATGATTCACCGGCACAGTATGACAGGATAATAGTGTGAATAGTAATGCGCTTTCAGTAGTTTCCCGCCTGCCACAGCATTACCGGCTTGCCGGTCATGACCGGTTAGAGGCGTTACCGGAATCGTTGCAGAGCAGGAAAGACAGCCTGACCGGTTTGAAATTACTGAGTCACGGCCATCACTCAACATATGATGCATTGTGCGCCATCCGGTCGCATCTGGAAGGATTACAGATTGACAGCCTGATCCTTATCTGGGAAGGGGAGCCGTGCCTGTTTTTACACAGTGATGATGAAAGTACCGCACTGTGTGCCCTGAAAATGGCCGGGGCGGCCATTGCAGAGAATATTTCTGCCCGTTACCCGTTCTGATGTGCCGCTTAACCGGTTTGCATAACGGGCGCTGATAAAATTCAGAGATAAAAAAAAGCTTCCTGAAAGGGAAGCTTTTTCTTTTTAAATAATACACTGCAAGGGAGTGAATGTATTATTTAATTAAACGGCGTCCGTCGTAATAACGGTTGTTCCAGTATTTATCAGTCATGTTTGAGACGATAACACCGTTTGATGTGGATGCGTGGACAAATTTGTCATTACCGACATAGATACCGACATGGCGCTGACGTTTTCCGGTTTTAAATAACACCAGGTCACCGGCCTGTAATTTAGCGCGTTTTACGCTGGTGCCGACACTCTGCTGTTCTGCGGTTGAACGCGGCAGTTCCATACCGAACTGGTCGAGGAAAGTCTGACGGACAAACGCGGAGCAATCAATACCCGTGCGGGTAGTGCCGCCGAGACGGTAAGCTACGCCTTTCCAGCTGGCATACTGAGACATCAGTTTGGATTTTACATCGGCATTATTGACTAACTGTTCGAATTCATCCTGAGACGCTTGCAAGATAAAACCGTTTGTACGGGTTTCAGATTGAACTTGACGGGCTGAATTTGGAGATGTGCTGCATGCTGACAATGTCGCCGCGATAATCAATGCCGGAACAATCCGGGTGATATATCTCAGAATCGGTTGAGATGTGACCATGTGTGAGTTTTCCCTTGCAGTCCTTATGTGACAAGCGCCACTTTAAAAAAAACAAAACATATCAACACTAATTAAATCTGCGTATATGCACAATATGTTTATTCTGAAAACGTGCGGAACAACACGTTTAATATCCATGAACAATTACTGAGGAAAGGTTAATCCGTCACCCGTAAAGGCCTTATTATCGGTGAAATTAATCAATTCCTAATAATCGGACGGATTGATACTACATAAAGGTGTAGGAAATGGCGAGGGAAAAAGCCGGTTATTTACAAAACCTTAAATACACCGGCAAAACCATCAGAATGTGATGTCAAATATGTTTCACTAATGTGAAATTTTCTTTGTAATATCGGCCGGACGGGGCATACGGCGTACCAGAAAATTGACACACCAATCACTCAGCGGTGTCAGTAAAATCCAGGGGACTGTGATGAGTGCCAGTGACAGTGAACCGGCCATTATATCGCTGAACCAATGAGCACCGGCCATTATCCTGGGTAAGGAAAATATAATAATCAATAAAACCGCCGCCGCAAAATAACGCAATCCGGCATAACGCCAGACAAAAGCGGCAAAAATGATCAGCATCAGTCCGTGGTCGCCCGGAAAACTGCTTTTTGAGGCATCTTTTGTAAAGATTCCGGTGATCTCGCTGACACGGTGAACAGAATCCAGCGCCAGTGTCGGGCTGAGCCGGTTAAAAGGAATTGCCTGTCCGGCCTGATTAATCAGTACTGCACTTATCACCATGACAATACCCGCCATCACCAGACGGTGTTTCCCGGTACGATCCTGTCTGCGGAAAGCCGCGTAATAAACCAGTCCCATCAGAAGAAGTGCAGCGGCATCAAACGCCCGGTTATTGATGACGGCAATAAAGACAGCCAGTGAATGCTGATCGGCGAGCGGATCGTTGAAAAAACGGAAGATAGCGTGATCAGGCTCTGCCCACAGACCGTGGTCAACCGGAAGGTACCAGGAAAGGAACAGCAGGGTACCGGCGAGACTGATAAAAAGCGGATATAGAATACGTTTCACGATAGTGATTTAACCTGTTGATAACATATGTAAAGCAGCCATAAGCGGCCTTTTATAGTCTGTCAGGAAAACGGACACCGTGTTTTACAAAAAAAGGGAAAAATGAGTATTAATTTTATTTGTAATTTGCCGTATAGAATAGGCAGGCTATAATTTTTCTAAAGAAGAATTTCAAGATAATAAGAACGTGCAACTGTCATCATATGGGATAACCAGGAATATAATACTTGATGATATGATCTGAGCTCGTCGTTTATTATGTCGCAGTTAAAGATTAGTGACTTATTGTCGATAAAGAATAAGCGAATATTTTTCATCCCGGCGGTAAAACGGACTGCCTCCGGGAATACTTATCCGAAGAGGTATGTTATGAAAAAGTTACAGTTCTTTATCACTGCAGCTGGTTTATTGATGAGCAGTTTTGCTGTTGCAGCTGAAAGTAAAGGCCAGTCGGCATCCGGTGTGATTATTTTCCACGGTGCGATTGTTGAGGGCCCCTGCACAATGGACTTTCAGACGAATGACATCAGTTCCCGCTGCTACCGTTCCGGAATGAAAAAAGAACGGCTGAATACCCAGACCATTACCCGTGATACCCGGTCTGTGTCCGATCTGATACCGGCTAATATGGGCGATGCAAAACTCCACTGGCTGGATGACAGTAAGCAGCTCGCTATGGTTGTTGTCAGTTATCTTTGATACAGACAGAAAATCACCATTCATGCATGCAGAGGAAACCGGAAAAATCGTGTGATGCATCACACCACGATATCGGTTTCCTCTTCTTTTTTTGTGCCGGGCGCGTTATAACAGGTACAGCGGTAACGTTAACACGCTGGTCGTCAATCCGACGAAACAACAGTGAGGTGCCTGTGATGAATCATCTTAAGGCTATTTTCAGCGGTATGTTGTTAAGCTTGTCAGTTATCATGCCGGGTGCGGCATCCGGTGTCAGTGAAGGAACGATTCTGTTGTCCGGCAGTGTGGTGAATGCCGCCTGTGAAGTCAGTGTTCTGACAGCAGAAAAACCGCAGAACAGCCAGCCGTCGTTTGAATACCGTTGTCTGCGCAACGGTGAACCTGTGAGTGTTCAGGATAATATCACCGGAGGTGAACCTGCTCAGGGGCGTCTGCCGCAGTCAATGGGGCGCACGTCTTATTCGGTGCTGAATGAAGAGCGCCGTGAAGCGTATTTGCGGGTGGATTATTTCTGAAGGAAGAAACGTGACGGCGGGTCAGCCGGTCTCTGCAACGTGCAGAAAACCGGTAACCCGGTAACAGGCAGTTTTACCGGCTGCGGGAATTAATCCGCGCGGCCCATATAACGGCGTTCCGCGATATGAATGCGGATTTTTTCACCGTTACTCAGGTATTCCGGCACCTGGATCACCAGCCCGGTCGCCATGGTTGCCGGCTTGGTCCGCGCGCTGGCAGAGGCTCCTTTGATTCCCGGGGTGGTTTCAGTAATTTCCATATCGACAGTCTGCGGTAATTCCAGCGCCAGCACCTGGCCATCCATTGTCAGCACCTGCATACCCGGCAGGCCTTCCTCAGGAATAAACAGCAGTTCTTCTTCTATCTGATCTTTTTTCAGCGGATACGGCGTGAAGTCTTCATCATCCATAAAGACATACTCATCACCATCAACATATGAGAGCTGAACTGCGCGGCGGGTTAAGGTAATGGTCTCGATAATATCATCGCCTTTAAAACGCTCTTCCACTTTCTGACCGGTGCGGACATCAGTAAAACGCATTTTATACAGGGTGCTGGCCCCGCGGGCACTCGGCGTCTGGACATCGATATCTTTGACCATCAGCAGTTTACCGTTATAGCTCACTGCGGTTCCGCGTTTAATTTCATTGGCTTTTGCCATAATTTGTCCCGTTACATAATTAATATCAATAATAAGCAAGCCGGGGGGCCTGCGGATTGGCGACAAAATTACTCGCAGTTTTTCCAATGTGCAAGCCCAAATTATCACACCCGCCTGCAGAAATGCGGCGGGTGTGATATCAGGGAGAAATCAGCGGTAAACCGGCAGAAGATCCATCATGGATAAAATATGTGTGACGGCATTGAGAAGACCGAACAGGATGATAAAGATGATCATCGCATTGCCGCCCGGCACCCGGTAGGCTGCCTGCGGGAAACGGCGGCGGGTGGCTTTTGCCATCAGCGCCGGGACAATCACTGCCCAGATGGTTGCTGCCAGCCCGGCATAGCCGATGGCATACAGGAACCCGTCCGGGTACAGCACCGCCAGAATCGCCGGCGGAACAAAGGTGAACACGGCGGATTTCAGACGACCGGTGCCGTTATCCTTAAACTTAAAGAAGTCTGCGATATAGTCAAACAGTCCCAGTGACACTCCGAGGAATGAACTGGCCAGCGCCATATAACTGAAGGCATTGAGTAACTGCACGGTGGTGTCACTGTTGATAGCCGCTTTCATCTGGTTTAACAGCGCGGTGATATTGCCGCCTTCCGCGATAACCTGCTTAAAGTTTTCACGCGGGACGTTACCCTGGGCGGCCAGCTGCCATAAGATATAGATCACCAGCGAAATCAGGGAGCCGATAAACAGGCTGCGTACCACGGATTTCGCGTCATTACGGTAATACTTCACCAGACCCGGCACGTTACCGTGGAAGCCGAATGAGGTCAGCAGGAACGGCAGCGCCACCAGCGCATACGGCAGATAACGGGCCTCCGGATCCTGCGTGTTAAATAACACCGCAGTTTTCACTTCGGTGATCATACCACCGGCGGACATCACAAATGCAATCACCATCCCGCCGATTAAAATGGTGCACAGGCGGTCAACGGCTTTGGTGGAAATCCAGACAATCACGGCCACCACGGCGGCAAAGAACACTCCGCTCATCGCCGGGGTGATATTAAGCCCGCGTGCTGCCAGGTTCTCCTGCAGCATCGAACCGCCTGCCGAAATATAGGCATAAGTCAGAATATAGAGCACAAAAGCAATGGACAGCCCGTTAATCACTGACCAGCCGTTACCCAGCAGATCTTTGGCAATGGTATGAAAGCTGGAGCCTGACGGATAATTGAGGTTTGCCTCAAGGATCATCAGCCCGGAGGTATACATACAGAACCAGGTGTAAATCAGCAGCAGAACGGAGCCGGTAAACCAGACACCTGCCGTCATCACAGGGATGGAAAACATGCCTGCACCAACAGCGGTACCGGCGATAATCATGGCACCGCCCAGGACGGAAGGGCGTTTGGTTTGTGTTATTGCGTCGCTGCTCATTAAATCCTCCGGTTACTCAGCTCCGTGTACTAGCTTGATGATACGGCGGCAAAAAAAGGTTGTAAAGAAGATAAACTGATAAATCCGCGTAATTGTGTGTGACTGGGCGATAAATGAGCAATTGCCGCCCCGGTATTCAGGCGCGGCAGTAACGGATTATTTTGTCTGATAAAACTGACCGGTCTGCCACAGATGAATGGCGTTGCGGCTGGCTTCAAAATGCGGTTCCGGCAGATTGTCCGGAGAGCACCAGATAATACCGTCAAATTTATCCGGCTCCTGAATCACCGGCAGAGTATCGCTGTCATAGTGTGCCAGCAGGCAGACAGACACCGTATGCTTGCCTTCTGCCCGGTATGTTTCCAGGTTATTGCACAGCCCGATAACGTTAGGGTCAGTAAGGGTAATGCCGATCTCTTCCTGAATTTCACGGATGGCACAGGCTTCAAAGGTTTCACCGGGATCAACATGTCCCCCGAAAATGGACCAGTATGGCGCATGTTTGCCGCTGCGTTTGCCCAGCAGCACTTCACCTTTGCTGTTGACAATAACCACTCCGGTACCGACGACGACTGACATTATTTTTTCCTTCTTTTTAATCAGATTGCGGGTGCTATGGTACACTGCTGCCCGCCGGAGTGACAGCCTGTCTGTTTTTGACAACATCGTTCTGCAAAATGAATGATTCAGAGCATAGAATATCTGCCGGTCTGTGTTATAACTGAAACGATTCAGAAGCAGCTGTGGTATTATGCTGCACACCATTACTAATGATTATAACCCGTTAGCCAAAAATAACAGAGGGAGCACCCGGCTGATGACCCGTCGAGTCGCCACAATTACCTTAAATCCGGCCTATGACCTTGTGGGAATGTGTCCGTCCCTTGTCCCGGGCGAGGTGAACCGTGTCAGAACGGTCGGGTTACATCCTGCGGGAAAAGGCATTAATGTCGCCAAAGTCCTGAGAGATCTCGGGGTGGACGTGACTGTCAGCGGCTTTCTGGGGAAAGATAATCAGGAAGAATTTCAGCATTTTTTCAGTGAAAACGGGCTGGCAAACCGTTTTCATGTGATCCCGGGGCGCACGCGGATCAATGTGAAACTGACCGAAAACAGCGGCGCGGTGACGGATCTGAATTTCTCCGGTTTCCGTATCACCGAAAGCGAGTGGCAGAAGTTTATGGCCGATTCGCTGACCTGGCTCGGGCAGTTCGATATGGTGGTGGTCAGCGGCAGTCTGCCGGAAGGTGTGGATCCGGCGTGGTTTACCACCTGGATGAGCCGTCTGCGTCAGCTGTGCCCGTGCATTATTTTTGACAGCAGCCGTGAGGCGCTGGTGGCCGGTCTGAAAGCCACACCGTGGCTGGTGAAACCCAACCGTCATGAACTCGAGGTCTGGGCGGGGAAACCGCTGCCGGAACTGAAAGATGTGATTAATGCCGCTCATGCCCTGCGTGATAAAGGTATTGCTCATGTGGTCATTTCGCTGGGCCGGGAAGGCGCGTTGTGGGTGAATGCGTCCGGTGCCTGGCGCGCACTGCCGCCGCATTGTGAGGTGGTGAGTACTGTCGGGGCAGGCGATTCGATGGTCGGCGGTCTGGTATACGGCCTGCTGATGAGTCAGAGCAGCGAACACACGCTGCGGATGGCGACAGCGGTGTCTGCACTGGCCGTGAGCCAGCCCGGCGTCGGTGTCCGTGACCGCGCCGAACTGGCGGCAATGATGGCAAAAATCAAACTCAGCCCGGTGGTATAATCCGGGTTATTTCTCCAGCGATTTCAGCCAGGCAATTTCCTGTGCCCAGATATCGGGATTTACGGTTTCCAGCACCATCGGGATACCGTCGAACCGGTTATCTTTCATAATAAACTCAAACGGCGCATTGCCGATTTTACCCTGACCGAGACTATCGTGGCGGTCAACGCGGCTGGCGAACTCACTTTTTGCATCATTCAGGTGCATGCCCTTCAGATACTCAAACCCGACAATGCGTTCAAAATCCGCAAATGTGGCCCTGCAGGTCTCCGCTGTCCGCAGATCATATCCGGCGGCAAAGGCGTGGCAGGTATCGATACAGACACCAACGCGGGATTTATCCTCAACACCCTCAATAATGGCGGCCAGCTGCTCAAAGCGGAAGCCGAGGTTGCTGCCCTGTCCGGCAGTGTTTTCAATCACGGCAATCACACCGCAGGTTTTATCCAGCGCAATATTAATGGATTCCGCGATCCGTGCCAGACAGGCTTTTTCCTCAATCTTATTGAGGTGGCTGCCGGGATGGAAATTCAGACGGTCGATCCCGAGCTGTTCGCAGCGCTGCAATTCATCAAGAAATGCATCACGGGATTTTTCCAGCGCTTCCGTTTCCGGATGACCGAGGTTAATCAGATAGCTGTCGTGGGGCAGGATCTGCCCGTGACCGTAGCCGTATTTTTTGCAGTTGGCTTTAAAGGCCGCGATGACGTTTTCAGGCAGGGGGGCGGCTTTCCACTGACGCTGGTTTTTGGTGAACAGGGCAAAGGCTGTGGCGCCGAGTTCATGCGCACGGATAACCGCCTGATCAACACCACCGGCGGCGCTGACGTGTGCTCCGACATATTTCATTGGTTTTTCTCCTTCTTTGTGCCGATTATGGCATAAGGAACCGGAGAATGCAGTGACAGGATATCCCGGCCGCACAACCGGGATATCACAGAAAGAAGGGCCGGATCAGCCGGTGATCAGCGGGATCAGCAGGTTAATCGCGGCACCGCCGCCAATCAGCCAGCCGAACAGCACCAGCGCCATCAGCATCGGTTTGATACCGGCCTGACGGATAGCACTGACGTGAGTGGTCAGACCGAGTGCCACCATTGCCATGGCCAGCAGAATGGTATCGAGCACAATAATCTGGCGGACAATAATTTCCGGGATCAGATGGAAGGAGTTAAATCCGGCCACCAGAATAAAGAAGACGGCAAACCACGGAATGGTGATTTTGGATTTTTCCTTCGCCGCGCCCCCGGCACTGCTTTTCTGACGGCTCAGATACTGAGACAGGATCAGCAGGAATGGTGCCAGCATCATCACACGGATCATTTTACTGATCACGGCGCTGTTTTCCGCATCCGGGCTTATGGCATGACCAATTGCCACCACCTGGGCCACTTCATGCACGGAAGACCCGGCATACACCCCGAAACTCATGTCGGTGAACGGCAGCCAGCCCAGCGCGGCATTAAGGTGGAACAGCCACGGGTACAGGAAGATGCCGATGGTACCGAAAATCACCACTGTAGAGACGGCAACCGCCACTTTACTTGCCGGGGCTTTCACCACCGGCTCGGTTGCCATCACCGCAGCCGCACCGCAGATACTGCTGCCGGCACCAATCAGAATAACGGTTTCTCTGTCCAGTCCGAACCATTTACGGCCGATATACATGGCGATCAGGAAAGTACTGGTCAGCATCACGGCATCAATAATCACGCCGCTGATCCCGACATCCGCAATTTGCTGGAATGTCAGACGGAAGCCGTACAGGATGATCCCTGCCCGTAAAAAATAGTGTTTGGCAAAACCGACCCCGGCTTCGCACTGCGGTTTGATATGCGGGTAAACAGTATTACCGGCAATAATCCCCAGCAGAATAGCCAGTGTCAATGCGCCCAGCCCGAGGTTGATAAACCAGGGCATTTCCCCGAGCAGCATCGCCGCGGTGGTCAGAACTCCTGCCAGGACAAAGCCCGGAAGCAGTCTCAGCCACATCGGTTTTGCTGTGCAGCGGTTTTTTTCGGTTTTGATATGACTTTCAGACATAAGCAGCTCACAAAATGGAATAACGATGGGCAAAGCATAGCGGAAA
The DNA here is from genome assembly GCF_000633515.1 of Morganella morganii H1r. GTDB lineage: Bacteria > Pseudomonadota > Gammaproteobacteria > Enterobacterales > Enterobacteriaceae > Morganella > Morganella morganii_B. Next base: position 24,580 of record NZ_AYMP01000013.1, read on the forward strand.
GCGTAATATTTTTAAAATTCATAATAATTCTATAATCAACCTAAAAATCAGATTAGCGGTAATGGCAATGTTAAATTATAAGTATAATGTTAATATGATGATAATAATCGGGATAAAATAAGGGAGCGCTTTGCCATGCGCATCACACTGAGACAGCTCGAAGTCTTTACAGAAGTTCAGAAGTCCGGTTCGACGACACAAGCTTCCCAGCAGTTAGCGCTATCACAGTCCGCCGTGAGTGCCTCTCTGACGGATCTGGAAAATCAGCTGAATGTTCAGCTGTTCGACCGGGTCGGTAAACGCCTGGTGACCAATGAGCACGGGCGGCTGCTGTATCCGAAGGCCATTGCTCTGCTTGAGCAGGCCGGTGAAATTGAACAGCTGTTTAAATCCGATGCGGGGGCATTGCGTTTTGCGGCCAGTACCACTATCGGCAACTATATGCTGCCGGAGATGCTGGGGACATACCGCGCGGTGCATGAAAATACGCCGGTTGAATTATTTATCGCTAATACAGAGGAAGTGATTAAAGCCGTGCTGGAGTTTCGTGCGGATATGGGGCTTATCGAAGGGGTCTGCCATTCCCCGGAACTGATTACCGAGCCGTGGCTGGAAGATGAACTGGTGATTTTCTGCAGCCCGGATAACCCGCTCAGCCGGAAAAATAATGTTACCCCTGACGATCTGAAAGATGTGGCCTGGGTTCTGCGTGAGCGCGGCTCGGGTACGCGGGAAGTGCTGGATCAGATCCTCTTTAACCGTCTGCCGGGGTTCCGCGTGGAAATGGAGCTGGGGAATTCCGAGGCCGTCAAACACGCGGTACGTTTCGGTCGCGGCGTCAGTTGTCTGTCGCGGCGGGTAATTGCCGAGCAGCTGAATAACGGGCTGCTGTCAGAGGTGAAGATTGCCGGGCTTACCCTCAACCGCACACTTTTCCGGATTTATCACCGCCAGAAACATATCTCCAACGCCCTCAATACCTTCCTGACCTATTGCCGCTGATGCGGCATCTGTTTCTTCTGCCGCCGGTTTCCGGCAGGCAGCTGAGGCAATTATAAGCCGGATGCTTATAATTCCGCAGCGATTATGCAGGTATCTTATAATGCCGTATATTTGCTGGGTACAGCCTCGGGATTTCGCTACAATCACGCTCAGTGGATGAAAAATAACTACATGAAACAGGATTGTAATGTCTCAGCAAGCAAATCAAAGCGCGGGTGAACAACCGCAGACACTGCGCCGTGAATTAAAGGCGCGCCATCTGGCGATGATCGCCATCGGCGGATCTATCGGCACGGGGCTGTTTGTCGCTTCCGGTGCCACCGTTGCCCAGGCCGGTCCCGGCGGGGCGCTGTTAACTTATGCCATTATCGGTCTGATGGTCTATTTCCTGATGACCAGCCTCGGCGAACTCGCGGCCTACATGCCGGTATCGGGTTCATTTGCCACTTACGGTGCCAAATATGTGGATGAAGGCTTCGGTTTCGCACTGGGCTGGAACTACTGGTACAACTGGGCGGTGACTATCGCGGTTGACCTGGTGGCGGCGCAGCTGGTGATGACCTACTGGTTCCCGGCGGATCAGATCCCGGGCTGGGTCTGGAGTGCGGCGTTCCTCGCCATCATGTTCCTGCTTAACTTTATTTCCGTAAAAGGATTCGGTGAGGCGGAATACTGGTTCTCCTTAATTAAGGTCAGTACCGTTATCCTGTTTATTGTTGTCGGCGTGATGATGATCACCGGCATTATGAAAGGCGGGGAAGGTGCGGGCTGGCATAACTGGACTGTCGGTGAGGCGCCGTTCAAAGGCGGGTTTGCCGCAATGATCGGGGTGGCCATGATTGTCGGCTTCTCCTTCCAGGGAACTGAACTTATCGGTATCGCTGCCGGTGAATCCAAAGATCCGGCCAAAAATATTCCGAAAGCGGTGCGTAAAGTGTTCTGGCGTATCCTGCTGTTCTATGTGCTGGCGATTCTGGTGATCAGCCTGATTATCCCGTACACCGACCCGAACCTGCTGCGTAATGATGAAACCGATATCAGCGTCAGCCCGTTCACCCTGGTCTTTGAACGCGCCGGTCTGCTCTCTGCGGCGGCCGTAATGAATGCGGTTATTCTGACAGCGGTACTGTCTGCGGGTAACTCCGGGATGTATGCCTCCACCCGTATGCTGTACACCCTGGCGAAATCCGGCAAAGCACCGAAACTGTTTGCCAGACTGTCCAAAGGCGGTGTGCCGCGTAATGCGCTGATTGCCACGACGGTGATCGCCGCTCTCTGCTTCCTGACATCGATGTTCGGCAACCAGTCTGTATACCTGTGGCTGCTGAATGCCTCGGGGATGACCGGCTTTATCGCCTGGCTGGGGATTGCCATCAGCCACTACCGTTTCCGCAGAGGTTATATTAAGCAGGGCTATGACCTGAACGATCTGCCGTACCGCTCCGGTTTCTTCCCGGTCGGCCCGATCTTCGCCTTTATTCTGTGTCTGACCATCACGCTCGGCCAGAATTACGAAGCCTTCCTGCAGGATCAGATTGACTGGGTGGGTGTGGTCGCGACGTATATCGGTCTGCCGCTGTTCTTCGCTATCTGGTTTGGTTATAAAATTGTTAAGCGTACTAAGTTTGTCCGCTATGGCGAAATGGACTTTCCGGCCAGCCATAAATAAGGCTGCGTGACCCGGTTTTGTGACATATCACGTAAATTGATAAAAAACCTGACGATATTGGTCAGGTTTTTTTTATGTTTGTCGTTACAGGCTTTGCGGGGGTATCCTCGGGTTGAAACTGCATTTATCCGTTAAGTCAGTCGTTTTAACTATCAATAACAGACATTGCTTACTGATTATATTTCGATATATCGTTACAACGCGATGATAACGAATATTGTAATGAGGAAGATAATTATTCCATATTGATAAGAGTTCTTATTTGCTTTATTGTTAACGCCAATTTCTGACAGATAACAGGAGCCGGTAACGTGAAATTAGTATCTGTAGCAAAAGGGCTGACCATGAGCCTGGCAGCAGGAGCTGTTCTGATGAGCAGCGCAGCATGGGCGGAAACAGTGGTTGATGCCGCAGGACGTACGGTGGAAGTGCCGGAAAAAGTGGAGCGCATCCTGTTAGGGGAAGGGCGTATGATCCACGCGGTGGCTCTGCTGGAAGGTGATAAACCGCTGGCGCGTATTGCCGGCTGGCAGGGGGACTTCCGCAAACTCGACCCGCAGTCTTATGCTGTCTACAAAGCTAAATTCCCGGAAATCGACAAGATCCCGCTGATCGGTAACACGACAGAGGACAGCGTCAGTGCAGAAAAAGTATTAACCCTCAATCCTGATGTGGCTATTTTCGGCCTGGCCGGTCACGGACCGGGTAAGAACAGCGAGCTGGTCGGTCAGCTGGAAAAAGCCGGTATCCCGGTTGTTTTTGTGGATTTCCGCAACGAACCGCTGAAAAACACCCTGCCGGGTATGCGTGTGCTGGGTAAAGTGCTGCACCGCGAAGAAAAAGCCAAAGCCTTTGAAGATTTTTATCAGAAGCAGATGAAGTTAGTCACTGACGTGACAGACAACATCCCGGAAGATAAAAAACCGACTGTGTTTATCGATCTGCGCGCCGGGTCTTTCCCTGACTGCTGCGGTACTGCCGGTAACGGTAACCTCGGTAACTTTATCGATGTGGCGGGCGGTAAAAATATCGCCAAAGACGTTCTGCCGACCCCGCTGGGTACCATGAACCTGGAAAAAGTGATTGCGGTTGATCCGGATATTTATCTGGTCAGCGGCGCAAAAGCACCGGGCAGCACCGATGCGGGTGTTCAGCTGGGTGCGCAGGCCACAGAAGCAGATGCCAAAACCAGCCTGAAAGCCATTACTGAGCGTAAGGGCATCAATACCCTGACGGCGGTGAAAGAAGGGCGTGACTATGCTATCTGGCACAACTATTATAACTCACCTTATAACGTGATTGCCGCGCAGGTCTTTGCCAAGTGGTTCTATCCGGAGCAGTTTAACGATCTGGATCCGAAGAAAACCATGGATGAAATGTACAGTCAGTTCCTGGCTGTCGAACCAACAGGTACATACTGGGTCAGCGGTAAATAATTTTAAGTAGTCAGCAGGTATTTGAATAATGAGTATTACCACAGAAGCAATGCTACAGACGAAGCCGGAACAGGCAGGCAGTGAATTAAGCTGTGATGTGAAATCACATTACCGGCGTGTACTGCGCAGGCGGCTGATGTGGATGTTAGCGGTGGTTGCGGTAATACTCTGTACCGTGGTGCTCGATTTCACCATGGGGCCGTCCGGGCTGAGCCTTGATGCCCTCTGGCAGACCCTGGTGTCGCCGGAAAGTGTATCAGCGGGCACCCGTGTGATTGTCTGGGAAATACGTCTGCCGTATGCCCTGATGGCCGTGGTGGTCGGCATGTCTCTCGGTCTTGCCGGGGCAGAGATGCAGACCATCCTCAATAACCCGCTGGCGAGTCCGTTTACCCTCGGCGTCTCCAACGCCGCATCGTTTGGTGCGGCGCTGGCGATAGTCCTCGGGATTGGTATTCCGGGCGTGCCGGATCAATGGTTTGTTTCCGCGAACGCCTTTATTTTTGCCCTGTTTTCCGCGCTGATGCTTGACGGCATCACCCGCTGGACACGTGTGGCAACCTCCGGTGTGGTGTTATTCGGTATTGCAATGGTCTTTACCTTTAACGCACTGGTATCGATGATGCAGTTTATCGCCACGGAAGACACCTTACAGGGTCTGGTTTTCTGGACGATGGGCAGCCTGGCGCGTGCCACCTGGGTGAAACTGGGGGTGATGACACTGGCCTTTGCCATTCTGCTGCCGATCTCCATGAGTAATTCATGGAAGCTGACCGCACTGCGCCTCGGTGAGGATCGCGCTGTCAGTTTCGGTATTAACGTGCGCCGTCTGCGCCTCGGCACGCTGCTGCGCATCAGTATTCTGACCGCACTGGCGGTGGCCTTTGTCGGCCCGATTGCCTTTATCGGCCTGGTCGCGCCGCATATTGCCCGTATGATGTTTGGTGAGGATCACCGTTTCTATCTGCCTGCGAGTGCATTAATCGGGGCACTGGTACTGTCGATGGCGTCCATTGCCTCGAAGAACCTGATTCCGGGGGTGATTATTCCGGTCGGTATTGTGACATCACTGGTAGGTGTGCCGTTCTTCCTGAGCATGATCCTGCGTCATAAGGGGAGCATGTAAGATGGATTTGAATGCAATGTCAGCGCAGAGCGGGTTAGAGATTAAACACTTCAATGCCGGTTATCCGAAACGGAAAATCATTGAAGACCTGAATGTTGAACCTCTGCCGCGCGGTAAAATCACCGTGCTGCTCGGGCCGAACGGCAGCGGGAAATCAACCCTGCTGCGCTCTCTGGCCGGGCTGAACAAGGCAGAGGGGCAGTTACTGCTTGACGGCCACGACCTGATGCGGATGAATTTTGCCGAACGCGCGAAGCAGGTGGTTTATCTGCCGCAGACCCTGCCTGCAGGTGTGCATCTGCATGTGCTGGAATCCGTGATTGTGGCACAACGGGCATCCGGCGGCGTTTCTGACCGCGACAGTGAGCAGGAAGTGATGTCTCTGTTGTCACAATTAGGGATTGAACATCTGGCTCTGCATTATCTGGATCAGTTATCCGGCGGTCAGAAACAATTAGTCGGGCTGGCACAATCGTTAATCCGTCAGCCGACTCTGTTATTACTGGATGAGCCGTTAAGCGCACTGGATTTAAATTATCAGTATCACGTGATGGATTTGGTACGCCGTGAAACGCAGCGCCGGAATATTATTACTGTGGTTGTTGTGCATGATATTAATATCGCACTGCGTCACGGTGATCATATATTAATGCTGAAAGACGGGAATTTAATTGCGGAAGGGGATCCGGAAGCGGTTATTACGCCGGACAGCCTGGCAACCGTTTATGGTGTACGCGGCCGTATTGAGCACTGCTCACAGTCTGTGCCGCATGTTGTGATTGATGGCCTGGTGCCGCGCGCGGTTGCAGCACTGGCATAATAAAACCGGTTTATATTACATATTCTTTTTTATTCTCTGCGGAATATATTTCCGCAGAGGGTGATTATCTGCACGCTGTATCGATCTGCTGCACTGATAATGTACTGTTTTCTGTATAGTTTTCTTTATAAAAACAAATAGCCTTATAAAAGGCAATACTAAAATAATGACGGATGCCTGCAATGGCAGAGCCATTATTATTTAAAAAAAAGGGATATAAATCCCTGAGAGCTAATGTCGATTGTCCATAAATATATTATCTCTTGGAGAATCAAAAGAATGGTTATTTTTTCAAAACGAAAAGTGGCGGTATGTGTTATGGCAGCACTCGCCGCTCAGGTGATGGCTGCTCAGGCTGCAAATAAAGAAGACGTGATTATGGTCACCACCGCATCCGGCTTCCAGCAGAAAATTGAGGATGCTGCGGCGACTATCTCCGTTGTTTCACGCGAACAGCTGGAAGATAAAGCCTACCGCGATGTGACCGATGCCCTGAAAGATGTACCGGGGGTTGTGGTCACCGGCGGCGGCAGCTCGTCAGATATCAGTATCCGCGGGATGGATCCGAAATACACCATGATCCTCGTGGACGGGAAACGGGTTGCCAGCCGCGAAACGCGCCCTAATAGTGATAACTCCGGTATTGAACAGGGATGGTTGCCGCCGCTGACAGCAATTGAACGCATTGAAGTGGTGCGCGGACCGATGTCGTCACTGTATGGTTCGGATGCCATGGGCGGGGTTATCAATATTATCACGCGGAAAGCGCAGGGTGAGTGGCACGCCAGTGTTCGTACCGATGCAACCATCACCGAACGCAAAGACAGCGGTAACACCGGACAGGGCAGTTTCTTCGCCGCCGGTCCGCTGGTGGATAACCTGCTGAGCATGAAAGTGAATGGTCAGTATTCTCATCGCGGGGAAGATAATTTCGCGAACGGCTTTAACCGTCAGATCATGACCAGCGGCGGCGGTACACTGACATTAACGCCGGATGAGCAGAACAGCATCGATTTTGATTTCAAAAAAGATAATCAGCACCGTGATTCCCGCTGGGAAAAAAGTGCGTCAGAATCCAGCAAAAAGAAAAAATCCAGCAGTTTCAGCAAGTATGAAATGACGCAGTATGCGATTACCCATGACGGTAACTACGACTGGGGCAGCATGAACAGCTATGTTCAGCGTAATGAAACCAAAAACCCGGGCCGTAATATGGAGTATTACGACACCATCGCCCGTAACCAGACCGTTCTGCCGCTCGGCGACCATATGCTGAGCCTCGGCGGCCAGTACCGTTTCGAAGAGCTGAAAGACGAGGGCAATAAATTAGCCGGCAATAAACTGGATCGCTACAGCTGGGCATTGTTTGCGGAAGATGACTGGGCACTGACTAATGATTTCACTCTGACCGGCGGACTGCGTATGGATAAGGATGAAAACTTTGGTACGCACTGGACGCCGCGTGTATACGGGGTGTGGCATCTGGATGAGAGCTGGACAGTGAAAGGGGGTGTTTCCACCGGTTACCGTTCACCGGATCTGCGTCAGGCAACGGCATCCTGGGGACAAGTGACCGGCGGCGGCAGTTTGAACGGTGTTATTTTCGGTAACCCGGATCTGAAACCGGAGAAAAGTGTTACTGAAGAGATCAGTGTGCTGTGGAACAATCAGGACAACCTCAATATGAGCCTGACTGTCTTTAACACTGACTTTAAAGATAAGATCACCGAAATACGTCGCTGCGGAACAGGCACCAAAGAAAAATGTACCGAGAAAGACCCGGACGGAAATACTTATGACTTCATCAGTGACCGTACCAACGTTGATAAAGCCAATATGCGCGGTGTGGAAGCGATCATGAACTGGCAGATCGTGGAATCTGTGGATCTTACAGCGAACTATACCTTCACCGATTCTGAACAGAAGAGTGGTGATTTCAAAGGCAAACCGCTGAACAAGATGCCAAAACATATGGCTAACGCCACACTGAACTGGGATACCACTCAGGATATCAAAACCTGGAGCCGGGTAAACTTCCGCGGCAAAACCTCGGATTACCTGTCCCGTACCAGCATGGCAACAGGAACCGGCTCGTATGCCACCGTGGATATCGGCGGCAGCTATCAGCTGAATAAAGACCTGAACTTCGTGGCGGGTGTGTATAACGTGCTGGATCGCCGTATTAATAATGAAAATTACGGTGCCACACTGGATGGCCGCCGTTACAACATCGGTCTGAATTATAACTTCTGATGTAACCTCATTCGTTATTATGTGCCGAAACACGGCGTCCTTTTCCGGACGCCGTGTTTTTTTTATGACAGGCAGAGTGACTGCAAAATATACAAATAACGGGATTTTTTAACGTTTCAGCTATAAATATTCAAAGTTTCGTCACGGAAATTCTGTCGCTAAACAGGTATAGAAAAAAATTACCGGTTCAGGGCGAACAAAGCTTGAAATTTATGACTGGGGGGTGCAGAATGCGCCATCCAAAAAAATAACTGATGCATTTATACGCATCGGTTTTTTTTTTTGCACTAAAATATTGTCACCGACAAAAAAGGGGCCGATAGGCCGGATAACTGTTTACTGAATGACACCGGACGATAAACACCGGTATGAGGATGCGATAAATGGCGCAATTTTTCACTTTTGCACCTGTGCCAATCGGCGCTGGCTGCTGCAACGATGACTACGGAGCACGGCGCTCCTGCTCAGCACCCCAAACCTCTTCTTACTTCACTGCCTACAGGCAGATGCGAAGTCTTCCCGGTAACACGCCATCTGATAGTAGTATCAGTATGATTGTCGGTGTTACGGGAGGATTCGCTCATGTCGGATAATACCGCCCTCGATATTGGCCTGAACCGTACAGCTGCCAATAACCGCGTACAACTCGCAAAAACACTGACCCTCGTTCAGGTTGTCATGATGGGGCTTGCTTACCTGCAGCCGATGACTATCTTTGATACCTTCGGGATTGTGTCCGAAATTACCAGCGGTCATGTTGCGACCTCTTATGCTATCGCACTGACAGCCATTCTTTTTACTGCGCTGAGCTACGGAAAACTGGTTAAACGGTTCCCGTCTGCCGGCTCGGCGTATACCTATGCCCAGAAATCCATGAGCCCGCATATCGGCTTTATGGTCGGCTGGTCATCCCTGCTGGACTACCTGTTCATGCCGATGATCAACATTCTGCTGGCAAAAATTTATCTTCAGGCCATCTTCCCTGACTGTCCGGCATGGATTTTCGTCGCGGGTCTGGTTTTCCTGATGACATTATTCAACCTGCGCGGCATCAATGTCGTGGCAAACCTCAATACCGGGATTGTACTGGTACAGGTTGCTGTGATGATTGTGTTTGTCGGTCTGCTGGTCCGTGGTGTGTCTGCGGGTGAAGGGGCGGGTACGCTGCTCTCTTTCCGTCCGTTTGCCTCCATTGATGCGGAACTGATCCCGATGATAAGCGGGGCGACCATATTGTGCTTCTCCTTCTTAGGATTTGACGGTATCAGCTCACTGTCGGAAGAAACACCGAATGCCGGGAAAGTGATCCCGAAAGCGATTTTCCTGACCGCTCTGATTGGTGGTCTGATCTTTATCGCGGTGTCTTATTTCCTGCAGCTCTATTTCCCGGATGTGTCCCGTTTCAATAATCCGGAAGAGTCACAGCCTGAAATCATGTACATGGTGGCCGGTGCCTTCTTCCAGTCTATCATTCTGGTGTTCTCCTGCGTCACTGTACTGGCTTCCGGTATGGCGGCACAGGCAGGGGTATCCCGTCTGATGTATGTGATGGGGCGTGACGGTGTGTTCCCGGAGCAATTCTTCGGCTACGTGCACCCGAAATGGCGCACCCCGGCACTGAACGTGCTGCTGGTCGGTGTGCTGGCACTGAGTGCAGTCTGGTTTGATCTGGTGACCGCAACCGCGCTGATTAACTTCGGGGCACTGGTGGCGTTCACCTTCGTCAACCTGTCTGTGATTTCGCAGTTCTATATCCGCGAGCGCCGCAACAAGACGCTGGGCGACCAGATCAACTATCTGCTGCTGCCGGTTATCGGTGCTGCGACAGTGACCGTGCTCTGGTTCAACCTCGATGCGAAATCGATGGAACTGGGATTGAGCTGGGGCGCACTGGGTCTGATCTATATGCTGTTTCTGACCCGCCGTTTCCGCCGCCCGATGCCGCAGATGCCGGAAAAGTAAGTCTTTAAGCAGTTATGTCGTGAAAACGGCGCACAGTTTGATTCTGTGCGCCGTTTTTTTATAGGTAATCGCGTATAGTAACCCTATGAAAGTATAGAAAATGATAATAATAATTAAGGGATAGGGATGTATATTGAACACAGCCTGATGGCAGACTATTTTTATGCGGGACTGGCACTGCTGGTGATCGCCTCTTTTGTCGCCGGGTATATTGATTCTATTGCAGGAGGTGCGGGGCTGATTCTGATCCCGGCCTTTATGCTGACCGGTTTGCCGCCGCATATGGCACTGGGTCAGGAAAAACTGGTGAGTTCTGCCGGGACACTGGCGGCCATTTCTAATTTCATCAAAAATAAATCGGTTTACTGGCAGATAATTCCTGCCGGGATTATTTCATCGTTCTGCGGAGCCTGGGTGGGTGCGAAAGCGATTATATATCTGCCCTCTGAAACGATTACCTATATTATTATCTGTATGCTGCCGATCGGCCTGCTGGCCGCCTTCTTTAAGGGTAAGCTCGGTGGCGCCCGACAGGGCAGCGCTGTGCACAAATCGGTGTGGCTGGTCTTTTTCACCTGCTTTATTGTCGGTTTCTATGACGGCTTTTTCGGGCCGGGCACCGGCAGTATCTTTATACTCTGTCTGTTTCTGATCAATAATCTTGATTTACTGAAATCCTCCGCCACCTCAAAAATCTTTAACCTGGCGTCGAACGTCGGCGGGCTGGTCGCCTTTATTATGGCCGGACATATCGCGTTTCTGCTCAGTATCCCGATGATCGCCGCCAGTCTGCTCGGGAATCACCTCGGCAGTCAGCATGCTATCCGCACCAACGGTGAAATTGTCCGTAAAATCCTGATCCTGACAGTCAGCATCATGATGGTGACGCTGCTGATCAACCTGTTCAGATAAGCCGGAGTCGTGGTTAATCTGTTAAATTTGTTAAAAATAGTATTTGTATTATGAACATTATTTCTGGTGATTTGCAGTGCGTGGATGCTCATAAATGGTCATGAAAATCAGGAAGCAATTTGATATTAAAAGATTTTTATTGGTCTTTGTGTGCGCATTGGTTTGTAATGGTGATCTTGAGTGTGTACGGGTGCATAAGATTTGTGTACATATGCGTGTACATATTCTATCATTCCTCAAATGCTTTTAACGGGGTGTGGTATGGCTATTACAGATTCCTGGCTTCGTTCTGTGAACGGAAGGCCGCAACAAAAAATGCTGACAAAATCGGACAGGGATGGCTTGTCTGTCAGGGTTACGCCATTGGGCAAAGTTGTATTTCAATTTCGGTATCGGTGGGACAATAAAGGTGAACGTATCGACATAGGTACTTATCCTGCTACCGGCCTCAAAGAAGCCCGTGACAGCGCGGTGTTTTATCGTGGTGAAATTGAGCAGCACCGTAATCCCAAGGTTGTAAAGCGCGTCAAAAAGCAGGAGGCCATCACATCCTGTACGGTGGAGATGGTGATCCGCGAGTGGTGGGAAAAGGCAGTAAAAAAATCACAGGTCAGGGCTGATGAGTTGCTGAGGTCTTTTGAGATTTATGTTTTCCCTAAAATCGGGATGTTGCCCCATAATGACACCCATCTGCACGTATGGTTATCTCTTCTCGAGGATGTAAGCAAAAACAAACCGACGATAGCGGCCCGCATTCTTCGTTACGCTAAGACGGCCCATCGTTGGGGGATCAGGCGGGGTATCATAACTGCAAATCCGCTAAGTGATTTGTCACCGGTGGATCTTGGTGTTAAGAACAAGCAGGGCGACCGTGTGTTGTCGGATGATGAAATATCGCAGCTTTTCAGGCTGATTGATGATAAAAAATACAATCCGAGAAACCGTCTTATTATCAAATTAGCCTTGCTGTTTGGTTGCCGGATTGGTGAGTTACTGAAAGCAAAAATAACTGATTTTGACTTTGATTCTGGTGTTTGGACCGTTCCGCCTGAAAACCATAAAACCGGAAACAGAAGTAATAAGCCACTTATCCGACCAATCATTGAGCCAGCAAAAGCTATGATATTCGACGCTATATCAATGAGTGGCGGTATTTATCTTTTTACGACATCTGACGGAAGCCAGATGATAGAAGGTAGTCAGGGTTCGATAATGCAAATTCTTAATAAGAAGATGGCTGCTCATTATGATGACTATAAAACCTGGTCTATTCATGATTTGCGCAAAACGATGAGAACCGGAGTGTCCGAACTGACTATGCCTCATGTTGCTGAAATTATGCTGGGGCACAAATTGCCGGGAGTATGGCAGGTGTACGATAAGCACACCTACCTTGATGAACAACGCGAGGCTTATGAGAAATGGTGGGATAAGGTTATTCGCGTTGCCTACCAGCAGCCCATGCCTTAATTTCGTCAGTGCTGAACTGATGTGATCTGGTTTTATGTTTTGGTTTCGGGAAACCTTCTTTTTTCTGTTTTCCCGAACCAATCCACCGGATCACCGTTTTTTCTTTTACTCCCAGATAACCGGCAACCTTTGCCGTGCTCCAGTAATCGCTCATTTTTCACACTCCTTTTTATACCCGTTCATCAATACTGCATTTGCCACTGCTGCAGGCGTACCTTCCCATTTCGCCTCAAAGATAATGCCATTCAGATGGTACTGACTGAGGTCATCCAGTGTTTTCGGTAATGTGTCAGCAGGGAAACCGTTCAGCACGGTATCAGCGGTCTGACTGACTGCCATTTCGATAATCTGCTCAGTGGTAAAGTCTGTTTTCCGGTAACCGGCAGCCCAAACTGCATCTGTAATATCAGACGGATCATGACCGGCGGCAGTGATAATTTGCACCAGGTGCAGATCAGTTGTTTTCATTTCGCCTTTCTCCGTTTCTTTGCTTGCCTGTTTAACTTTCTGTGCCCTGATATCCGTCTAGCTGATAATGGGTAGTCGCATCTCTGACTGTCTGCAATTCTTGACCATGCTGCGGTTGTGGTTGACATCTCCACCATAAGAAGCGCTGCTGTAAGAGCAATTTTCATTATCTGATCCCCTTAGCAGCGCGCCAGACTTCAAACATACGGCGAACAATTTCACAGACGTAATTGTCTTCCATGTCCCGTTCTAAGTTGTACCGGCTGCCGTACATGCGGCGGATCGTGGCTTCAAATTGTTTGTTCATGGCTCACCTTCCTGACTTTCTTATTCCGTTTTTTACCCGTCATTACCGGGGTTAACTTTGGCGCAACGACCTGCGGCGCTGGTGGGCGGGGAAGGTATATCCCCGCTCTGATGTGATAGTTTTGCCGCATATCGTGAATAATCTGCTGGCTGTAATCCCGCCCGTCATCCACGTGGTGGATTGCTTTAATCAGCGGGTCGTCGTACACGCTCACCTCGTAATCCGTTGCCTGCTGGCTCATAGCGACACCTCCCGGCAGATAATCTTATGTGCCCGGCGTACATGGTTCTGCTTGCCGTACAGGGTCGTCACGCGGAAAAACAGGCCGGTGGTTGATTCATTGACCGGCTCATGAAATAAGGCAACATCGATCAGGCGGTTCAGTTTCCGGTGTTCGGTGATGAAGGAACGGATCACCACCTTGGCTATGTTGCAGTTTGAGATAAATTCGATTTTCACTGTAATGCCTCCGTGCGTTTGGTCAGTGCTGCTGCTTCCGCAATCTCAAATGAATTCGGATAGCGTGGCATAATCAGCAATAACGGATTACCGAACTCCTCATTAACATAGGCATCAAATTCCACACGCACCGCCGTTTCTTCTCCGGATGGGTGGAGTCTGATTACAATCGCGTAGTCGCCGAAAAGAATATACGGGAGAGCAAGGTGTTCTGGCCCGATGCACGGCAGCTTGTCGGTTGTTGTCACGGGAATGACTTTGTCGATCTCAGGGTAACGACAATCGACCAGCTCAATGCGGTTACAGGCAATTTCAGTTTTATTTTCGTCATAGTGGATTACACGGTGATCACCATCGAATCGCAGTTCACTGAATTCAGCCGCATCAGGAATGTCGTCAAAGAAACGCACCGTTGTATCGATATCTTCATTAACCGGTATCCCGTGTTCCATACGGACGCAGGCGGCACCGTTCGTTGACTCCACATGCCATGAAGTAATGTGTATTGTATCTTTCAACTGCGGACGCTTAGGGTTGACCTCGGCGGTCATTGTTAAAGCAACCCACAGCATATTTGATTTAAATAACATATCGATCTCCCCGTCAGTGCAGTGTCGGAATCGGCGGAATGCCGTTGGTGTTAAGTTCATTCAAATAGTCGTTATGCAGAATGGTTAATCCCTCCCGCCCGCGGTCAGAAAGGCAAACACCACGACCTTTTGGTGTGTCAACAAAATCCATGTATATGTTCAGTGCCAGCATGCGCCCGGCTTCTTCCCCGTATTTTTCCTTTGTCAGTTGTTCAATGTTAACGGCCAGCGCAAGACGCAGCGGGCCGGGGTAAACGGACATGGCGGATGTTTCATTTACATAAACAGCTGCGGTATCTGTACCACCCAGATGGTTTTCTACTTCCACTGTGCCGTTTTTCTGCTGTATCTCAGAGATAAAGCAGGCTGCAACAATCCAGCGCCACATCGTGACGCGCTGCTCATCGGTCGGTGAGTGGTATTTTTCCTGCCACCCTCTGAACACTGCATACATCAGTGAAAAGCCGCCTTTCAAATTGTCGTCATATTCACCGGTATCAAGTGAATTAATGGCCTCCGCATATCCGGTTAAATTTCCGGTTTCGTCAGTGATGCCGTGCGTCATTGCGGTGTGAGTAATCATTATTTTCCCTCCATGGTATAAATGGCCTTATCGTGGCTGTATTCGCCGTTCCATGTCTTTTTCATCGGTAATTCGCCTTTCATATAAAGCTGAAACAACCGCTGACAGCCTTTTTCCAGTAACACAGGTGTGAATTTGGTAAACTCATCCATACCGTGCGGGGTGATCTGGGTTTCTTCCTCTGTCAGGTATTTGTCCCGGGCATATGAGGCAACGCGCCATTTAGGGCTTTTCCCCTGGTCACGCCGTGAATTAAACACCCAGCTGCGTTCACTGGCCCACGACATCACCTTACTGACGTTGACGCCGTTCAGTGACTTGCAAAATGAAGTGATTGTCATGCCTTTGCGGAAGCGTTTTTCGAGGCTTTCAACGGTGGCATTAAGTTGTTTATTTTCGATTGAAAAAGCCTCTGCACGGTCTTCTGCTTCAATTACCATGAGGGCTAACTGTTTGCGGCTGACTTCTGTCGGTGCCGGGCGGAAGTAGGCATCTTCCATTTTTTCAAAGAATAACCAAGCTTCGTCGCTATCAACGATTTTCGACATACGGGCCGCGCCTTTTTCCGTCCATAAAATCAAGTTTCTGGCGTGTTTATTAACTGACCCAATACTATTGGGGCAGTTCTTAAGCTGGCGTAATTCGTCACCTTCGAGTTTGAAATAGTGTTCACCATTAATAAAACGGGTTTTATGGTTTGCCAGATTCATCTGGATGCTTTTGACATCTGATCCATACCCGGCAGCCAGTGTTTCCGTGGTTACAACCCGGACACCTTTCCATTCAATGACCGGCATTTGGGTTTCATTAATGGTAATTAATTCGTTCATAATCAAACCTCCTCAATATTAATTTTCATTTTTTTTGCATAACGGCGCATTGAGCGGTTAAGCGGCATCTGTACTGTGTCCGGCGATACTTCATATTGCTTTGTAAATTGTCGGGCATTTTCGTAATTCTGTTTTTCGCTTTTATCCATCTGGACAGCCTGACCAATATTCATTCCCATAAAACTCTGAGCTGTTTTACTGCGTCGTTTTTTGGTCATTTATTTATCCCCGTGTGATGGATTTGTTCAGCAATTAATTCCGTGATAAAGCTGATAAACATTTCCCCGTTAGGTGTGATGTTTCCGTACTTGCTGTAATAGTCAGCGTATGAATTAATTATCTGCTGCTCCGTATACCCTGCATCCTTACATGCTTTATTTTCATAAAGCGTTATCAGCGCCTGTGTTAATACCTCAGCATCTAAATCAATCTGATATTGCGCACCATCTACAGAGCGTTTAAATGATGCTGCTTTACCTTTCTTTTTGAGATGGTCAAAGAAAGCGTTAACGAATGACTTTCTTCTGTTCGATAAAAGATTGTTATTTTCCATAATCAATATCCTGAAATTAAGATGTGGAATTCCCCAGCGCAGGCGCTGTAATTAAAAGTTATTATTGATTTCTGTTATTTATTAGTGGCTGACTTTAATTTCCATGATGCAATTGATAAAGCTTCTTGTGCGTCAGTTGCTTTTTTAATAGCTTTTTTATGCTCAACTTTTAATTTCATAATTTCGTTTTCACGGCGCAGTGCCGCTTTTAATTCGTTTAGCACTTCGTTCTTCCGTTCAAGGTATTCAGGTGTTATTTCTCCTGTTTTGTGAGCCGGTGTGCCGTCTTCAAGCGCAGTTTCTTTGTCCGGGAAATTGGTTGGCTTACCTTCGTCACGGAACTGCTTTTCAGCGACAATGTAGGCCAGTTTATTCAGTGCGCCGCCCTGGCTGAGGTAAGCATGATTGGCACCTGATACAACATACACAGGGCGCATCTCGATAGTGATTTCACCCTTTGATGCTTTTTCGATTGCTTCAAATTTATTAGTCATGATTATTTTCCTGAGTTAAAAAATGCTGATATACGATTTCCAATTTCAGGGCGCAAATACATAATTATTTTTGTTTCTCCTGATGCTTTGTGATGATCTGAAAATGAATCAACTAATTCATAATCATCATTAACCAACTTATATAGGTTACACTCCCAACGTATTGAACTACTCTGTCTAAATTCAGTGATAAATTTAGCCGCTGGCGTATTCATTATTTTTCGGGTAATGAGTTCATTACATTTAATATAATTCATAATGTTTGCCTGATGATTTTAATAGTAAGGTTTTTATTAAATTTGATTCTTAATTCCACTGGCAGTAATTCCTGTCATTAAAACCAGTTCGTTAATAAGTCCGTTATAACGTGCTGCTTCTGCCGGATAATCTACAGACAGTCTGTTTATCAATGGCGCTATTTCGGTTCTTAATTCCTTCGCGTAATTACTGGCGTAGGTAGCTGTTTTGTATAAATCAGAATTGTTGTGACTTATAATTATTTTCTGTGACATGTCACGACTCCTTTCTATGTGCATTTTCTTCAATCAGCCAGGACGAAACAGGGTCTGATAGTGATAACGCCAGCTTGACTAAAGCTGATATTTGTTGGCCATCGAGTTCGTTAAAATCCATATCGCGTAGCACATACAACAGAGTGTTTAGTTGAAATGCTTTTTTTTCAGCTACCTCTAATTTAATTTCGTGTGCCATGACATCCTCCCGTAACTCGGCAATTATCGTCCTGGCGAAAACGTGCTGCGAATACCAGAGTACCGCCTAAAACGTCTCGTGCCTGTTCCTCATCTGTTGCTGTAATATGTTTTCTCTCGAGTGAATCGCTGTCGATAAAGCGGAACAGGAACGCACTCACAACAAAGCCTGTACGGATATCCACTTCTGATACGTCACAATTTGACATACAATGTATAGTCGGCATTTTTTAAACCTCATTGTTTCTGATATAATCATTAAAAACTATAGTTGTTTTTGTGTCAACAACCATTGTTGTTTTTGTTTGGTTTTGATGAGGTCGTATTTTTAATGCGTTGCTTTAAAAGGGTTTATTTCTGAAAATAAATTTCAGCTATTGTTACCTCGGCGTTATGGGCACAAAAAAACCCTCAAAAGAGAGGGTTTTGGTTTTGATGAATTTTGTTTTAATATGCCATTACCGACCAATTAAATACACGACCAACGATTTTAACAGTGGATGGATCTGCCTCTTCATCGGGAAAATCAACGGAATTATAGCTTTTGATAATGATTTTACCGGGTTGCCGGTACAAAAGTTTTATTCGCAATAAATCATCCTGCTCAATGAAATAAATTCCGCCATCGACGATACGCGTGTCGCCTTTATTCACAAAGACCGTTGTTCCATTGGGAATGATTGGTTCCATGCTGTTGCCATGTACTGGGAACGAGGCTACATCTTTTGGTGAAATGCCATAACGACGCAGTGTTGAACGGGAGAAGCGCAGTTTGTAGTCGTTATTATCGCTCCCGCCATTGCATCCATTACCGGCGGCAAGCTCTATGCTTTTGTAATACGGCACCTCCACCTCGTCATCATCAAGAGGCGTGCTGCTATCCCACTCTGCCACTTCTCGCGGCTTAAAATCCTTTGCGGGGATGCCATCCCTAAGCTTATTGGCGATAGAGTCACTATCTCCGTGCAATAGCCACTCAGGGGAAACCTGAAGAAATCTAGCAATATCAATCAACTTTGTTGATGACTTGGCTTGTCCGGACTCAAGCTTTTGAATGGCAGCCTGGGTTACGCCAACAGCTTTACCCAGGCCTTGTTGGGATATGCCTGCGCGATTCCTAGCGTCTTTTAATCTTTCTGCGAGTGTAGTTTTCATAGTCAATAAATATACAACCATAGTTGTACATAATCAATACCGTTTTGGTTGTTGATTAAAAACAACTATAGTTTTATTATGTGATAAATAAAACGGAGGTTGTTATGTGTGAAGCTATCAAAGCTGTTATTAAAATAATGGGAACACAAAAAGATCTAGCGGCTGCGTGCGGTGTATCGCAGCAAGCTGTTCATAAGTGGGTTAATGGTAAATCAAGAGTACACCCGAAACTGGTAAACCTGATAGCCAACCTAACAAATGGGGCAGTGAAGCCACACGAAATTCGCCCTGATCTTCCTGATCTTTTCCCTCACCCAGTGGGTTATTCCCATGCATCCGAACCAAAACACACTGATGCCTGACAGCTATTTTCCTGATGACGGCAAATGGATTCAGGAAATGCTGTTGCAGTTATCACCGGGAGCCAGGAACAGAGCGCTAGTGGCTTACTCAGCGGTGTATCAGGAACAATGGGAAGCAGAGCCTGTTCCGTACAGGAAAGACAACACAGCACGCAGGGAAGCGAATAAACGGCTCAGGGAATACGTCAGGAAGTTTAACAGAGCCATGCAGGGTTACACCGCAGACCCACAGAAAGTTGCGGGATAAGAATTATCAGGAGGGTGTGGAAGTTAAGACGTTTAGCCGTCCAGATGGTTTTCCGGTTTGGGGAAGAGGGGAAAACTTTCTAGGGGGGTAAGGGGGGTGATCTTTGAAAGGGGTGTAGGGGAAGGCACTGCCAAGGGAAGGACTCAGATCTTAAAGATAGATCTCTGTAGGGGTTAAAAATGGCATCAGACGTATAGACGTCCATTTATAAAAATACCCTATCTCCTTGGCAGTGCTACCTGGTCGATAAAATTGAGGTAATGGCATGTTAACTATCACACCAAATTTTGCACAGGAAAGAGCACTGCGGTTATTACGCAGCGAGTGGAAGTCACACCGCACGTTCATGATCAGCAGTCCGACCGGCAGCGGTAAAACAGCACTAGCTGCATTCATCACGCACGGTTGCAACAGCCGTGATATGCGGGTGATGTTTGTTGTGCCGTACACGATCCTGATTGAACAGACCGCAGCACGGTTTATCGATTACGGGATTCCGATAGAAGATATCGGTTTTGTCTGGCGTGATCATCCGAACTATGACCCTACACGACTGATCCAGATTGCCTCAGCCGATACGCTGATCCGCCGTGAATTCCCGGACAACATCGACCTGCTGTTTGTCGATGAGGCCCATTTGCGCCGTAAAAAACTGCTGGAAGTTATCCGCGATAATGAATTTAAAGTGATTGGCCTGTCCGGCACACCGTTTTCTCCGTTTCTGGGGACATATTACGAAAGACTGATCAAACCCACCACGATGAAAGAACTGATCGAACGTGGGGACCTGAGTCCGTATGAGTTTTACGCCCCGACAAAGCCGGATCTTTCTGCGGTTAAATCCACCAGCAGCGCAGAGTATGGCAGCGATTACAAAGAGGCTGAGATAGCGGCAATCATGTCGGGCGCGGATCTGGTCGGTGATGTGATCGATAACTGGCTGGCCAACGGTCAGAACCTGCCGACCATCTGTTTTTGTGTGACCGTCAGCCATGCAAATTTTGTCACGGTAGCGTTTAACCGGGCGGGTGTGAATGCAGAGATCATCACCGCAGATACCCCGCATGAAGAGCGCCAGCTTATCATCCACCGCTTTGAACAGGGCGGAACAAAAATCATCGTGAACGTCGGCACACTGGTTGCCGGGTTTGACAGTGATGTCCGGTGCATCATTTACGCCCGTCCGACCAAATCGGAAATTCGCTGGGTGCAGTGTCTCGGTCGGGGTCTGCGTAAAGCACAAGGCAAAGATAAATGCCTTATTTTCGATCACTCCGGATCCGTACACCGCCTGGGGTTTCCTGATGATATCGAATATGACGAATTGCCGGGTAAAAGTGACGGTCTGGAAGAATCATCGTCCGTCCGTGACCAGGAAAAGCAGGAGAAAAAGCCGAAGGAATGCACATCCTGTCACTACATGAAGCCTGCCGGTGTTTACGTCTGCCCGAAATGCGGTTTTAAACCGCTGGCCGGTGAAGACGTTGATGTTGATACCTCCCGTAATATCAAAAAAATGGGCAAATCCGAAAAGGTTTATACCACCAAAGACAAACAGAGTTTTTACTCCCAGCTCAAATATTACCAGAACATCCGCGCCACCGAAGGAAAGCCGGTCAGTGACGGGTGGGTCTCTAATACCTTCAGGGACAAGTTCGGTGAGTGGCCGCGAAGCCTGCATGCCACACCGCAGGAAATCACCCCGGAGGTATCCAATTTCATCACACACAAACGCATTCAGTGGGTTAAGCGCAAACAGAAAACCGAAGCACTGATGCCGCAGAGAATCGCAGATTTAAAACAGCAACTGAATAAAAACGCACAGCAGGGAGAATTATTGTGAATACAGCCGAAGCAGCAAAGGGCCAGTGGGGAAAGATTTTCGCATACTACGGTTTGCCGCCGATCACCGGGAAGCGGCACTTTAAAGGAAAATGCCCGATATGCGAGAAAAAGGGCAAATTCCGCATAGACGATCAGGATGGACGGGGGACGTATATCTGCACCTGCAGTTCCGGTACCGGATTTCAGTTACTGGAAAAAACGCAGGGTAAGAGCTTTAAGCAGCTGGCAGACGAGATTGATCAGTTGCTCGGAAATAACCGGGAAAAAGAGACTCCGAAGCCGGTCAGCAGCAATACCCGTTCAGACCGTGAAAAATTTATCAGTTGCTATGCTCAGATGCCGGATCTGAAAGACACCTCAGCGGCGGGCTACCTGCAAAACCGGGGCATATTTACGTTACCGGCAGAGCATATCCGGTTTTGTGAGAGACAGCCGATCCGTAAAGGCATGGCGGTTATCAACTATCAGGCCATGTGGGCGCTGGCCACGGACTCAAAAGGTCAGCTGTGTTATCTGCACCGCACGTATCTTGACGGTGACCGGAAGGCCGATATCAACGTGGTAAAGCGCATGACAAGGCTGCAGGAAGATAATTATCTGGATTATGCCGAATCGGTGGCGATCCGCATGTTTCCGGTCGCATCCACCCTGGGAGTGGCAGAAGGAATAGAGACAGCACTGTCCTGTAAACAGGTTTACGGAGTAAATACCTGGGCAACGATTAATGCCGGATTTATGGATAAATTCACTGCACCGAAAGGCGTGACCCACCTGATTGTTTTTGCTGATGCAGACTGGGGCAGCGCAACCGGACATGCTGCGGCTTTTGCCTGTGCCAAACGCAACCTTGTGGCAAACAATGATGTGGAGAAGGTTAGCGTCCGCTGGTGTGACGGCGGTGATTTTAATGACCTAATTCGCGACGGAAGCGAAGTTCGTGAACTGACATTTTACCGGGAAAAGCACCAGGAGGCTGCGTAATGAAACTCGAAAGCGCATTAAAACAATTTCATCCGAAGTCACCGACATTCAGTGACAGCTCAAACTCTACAGCCCCGGACAGACTGAAAGGCATGGATTCGGCAGCGGCAATGGGTATGGCATCACAGCGGGCCGCGTTCGGTATGCATGCGTTCTTAGGTAAAAATGATGTCAGTATTGAGGATAAATTCAGGACTGTTGAAGCACTGACGCAGTATGCTCTGCGCACGGTACCAAAGCTGGTGGCCAAAGCAGCCGGTAATCGTGTTGCTCAGTGTATGAAGATTCTGGCCGCAATGGCATTTGAGGATTACGCCCGTTCAGCGGGTTCGGTCTGTCAGTGTCAGGACTGCGGCGGAAAAGGACTGATTTATCGCCGGAAAGAGGTGGTGAAGCATCCGGGTATCACCAATATGGAAGGTACTGTGATTGTTGAGCCTGTAGTCCGTAATGAGCTGGTGAACGAACTGTGCGTGACCTGCAACGGGAAAGGGCAGTTAACTCACCGGTGCCGCTGCAAAGGCCGGGGTAAGGTATACGACGAAGAACAGAGCGAATTACAGGGTGCGCCGGTATTCAAAGACTGCCCGAAATGCTCAGGGCGCGGGTATAAGCGTGTGCCGTCATCAGTAGCTTATCAGGCGATAAAGCATCTGGTACCGGAGTTAACACAGCCAACCTGGTCACGGAATTGGAAGCCATTTTATGAGAGTCTGGCAGGAAAGTGCTACAAAGAGGAAAGCGAGGCTGAGGCGTTTTTCGGTAAAATTACACGGTAACTGTATATCTATGGGTCTTCCCTTGTTGTGGT
>NZ_AYMP01000014.1 GCF_000633515.1 Morganella morganii H1r
GAACCGACGACACCGGAACCAACGACACCGGAACCGACGACGACTCCGATTATTACCGGGGAGCCTTGAGTTACCACAGCCCCTCAGGGGGCTGTATCAGATAGTGGATATAAGGAGACAATATGTTACCAGCAGCAAGAATGGGCGACTTAGCCTGCCATTGCGGTGTGGTGGAACTGGGTTCATGTAACGTGTTTACCAACTGTATCCCGCAAACCTTCCTGGGGGCGCCGGTATGTTGTGCTATTCATGTTAAAAGTTGCATATGCACCGCATCCTGTACCGTCTTTGTCAATAATATCCCGGCGGCACGCGCCGGGGATTGTGGTGGCTGCGGGACAGTGGTATCAACGGGTTCATGTAATGTATTTATCGGCCCCTAATCATGCTATTGCATTTTAACTGGCCGACCCGTAAAGGGTCGGTCAAACTGACAGAGCTGAACACCATCGATAATCCGGTGGTGATTAATGCGTTTACTGCGGATGTTACATTACATGCCGGTGAATCGCAGGATACCGATGTTCTGTTTTATTACACCAACACCGGTCCTGTTTTGCAGAATATCTGCCGAGAACTGGTTTGCGTAGTCAATAAACAGCAGGTCGCATTTGGTTCAAAAATCCGGCTGATATACGGTTCTGCCATTCAGATTGGTCATTTTTCACTGACCTTTGTCGCGGCGGAAAATAATCAGTCAGCATCAGTTATAGAAGCATTAACAGAACTGACACCGACAAAGGTTGATTTCACTAATCTTGAAATTAATGAAATATTACCGCAGGGTGCGGGATTTATTTCCATAGAATATGCCGCAGAAGAGAGCAGAAAAAGCGGTGATGAATTAAAAAAACTGGAAATAGAGTATAAAAAGTTCCTGTTATGGGGGGAAATTGATTCCCCGCAAACTGAAAATCATGCAGTCACTGAAGAGGCAAAATTATCTGCCGCGGATGATGACGGCAGTTTTGATTCACTCTGTGAGCAGATAAAAGATCTGAATCTGACAGAGTGTATTTTTGAAACGTCGGCATTTATGGATCGTGTCTGGCGTGAATTGTCCACAATGGAAGAAGTTGATTTAACACAGGACGAGCATGAGGTCTATGACATTCTGAGAATGCTGGCGCCGAACGGAATTATTCCGTATGCAAAAGACTCTGTTTCCTCACTTGTTTCAAAGGAACTTTATAAATTAGGCTTAGACAGCCGTTTATAATCACTTAAGGATTTTTACATGGCCACAACACAAAAACTCTCCGATATTCTTGCCAACTCATCGCTGGATGAATTTTTTGATGACACTCTCAATAAGGTAAAACAGAAGCCGAACGACTTAGTTATTCGTGAGACTTTATTTAAATTGTGTTGCCTGAAAGGTTACTGGGAAAAGGCAATGGTTCAGCTGGAAACCTGGTCATTAATTGATGGTCAGGATGATGACCGTCAGCTTGAGTTGTATAAAAACCTGGTATTCAGTGAAATTCTGCGCGAAGAGATCCTGAAAGGAAAACGTGAGCCGATGACATTACAGCAGGAATTACCTGAATGGATGAAATCGGTCTGGGAAGCCAATAAATTACTGATTGAGAATAAGCCGGATAAATCGGAGGCACTGCGCTTACAGGCATTTGAAAATGCCCCGGCAGCCGGCGGCAACGGTGAGAAAATCGGTGATTTTGCCTGGATGGCAGATAATGACAGCCGCCTGGGACCTATCTGTGAATTTATTGTCGCCGGCGGCTACCGCTGGGTACCGTTTGCGGATATTGAAACTATCAATATTGTTAAACCGCGGGATTTACTGGATCTGGTTTGGATTCATGCCCAGGTTAAAGTAAAAAATGATATTTTTTACGGCTATATTCCGGCCCGTTATCCTGTCCGTGATACAGACAGTGACAAAATTAAGCTGGGTTTTGAAACACAATGGGAGCAGGTATCAGAATATTTCCTGACAGGGAAAGGCGGAAAAATGGTCATTACTGACCAGGGAGAATATCCGTTATCTGAACTGAATAAGGTTTCCATGACAATGGCCGGTGCTGAAACTGAACATGCAGGATAATAAAAAGCAATATATGCCTGCATTGCTTGACCGGCTGATTGATGATCATCCGAAAGAGCGGCGTGAGCCTGCCGATAAATTCTATTTCGATTCACGCAAAATGCGTGAGGTGATATTGCGTGATCTCCTGACGATTTTCAGTACTGAAAATACAGAAGGTGAATTACAGCGTTACAGCAAATCACCGGTTGTCGACTCAGTCATTAATTATGGTATTGCGCCGTTAACCGGCGTCTATGCCAGACAGCTGAGCTGGGAACAGGTTGAGGAGAAGTTGCGCCGGGCTATTCTGCGTTTTGAAAGCCGGGTTATTCCTGACTCTCTGATTATTACGCCGCTGGCGGGAAAAGATCAGTATGCGCAGTATGGTATTATTGTTTTTGAAATAAGAACACTGGTTTACTGGGATCCTTATCCGCTGGATCTGCGTATCAAAGGTTCTTATGATATGGAAACTCAGCAGGTTAGTCTGAATTACCGCTGAAATAAGAAGGAAGCATCAGCTTCCTTTTTATTTTTCAATGCAGATCAGAGGCTTAAAAAATCCATACCAAACTGTGATGTCTCACGTTTTACAATATAACCGTTTGGTGTCATTACCAGTTTTCCGCCTTCATTGTTTTTATGCTGAGCAACAAAGAAATTCTCTATCTGAAGCAACTCATACCCCATTTCATCCTGTAATAAAGAAAAAAGGTGTTTATTTTTCTCTATGGTGGATTTCATATAGTCGCCCCATGTGGTGAAAATAATGTAAGGGTAACCGGATGCCTGTATCCATTTTCTGCCGCCTTTCAGAACCTCCAGTTCCAGGCCCTGGGCATCGATTTTAATCAGGCTGGCATGTGGCATATTCAGTGTATCCAGTGTATTGATTGTCCTTTTTTCTGTGGGAAATTCTGAGCCGCAGCGTTGCTCCAGGAAGATGGTTTTATCCAGGGAGACGGCACCGAGGTTATTGTCGGTACACGGATCCGGTACCGGGACATCGATTTCACCATCATAATCGCCAAGGGCGGAGTTAAAGGTATAACAGTTTTTCAGTTTATTCAGATAGATATTACCACAGAGCTGATTATAGACCTGACGCTGAGGCTCAAAGGAATAAACAATACCATTACGGTGCTGAAAATAATGGCCCACCGGGATTGTCCAGGAGCCGAGGTTGGCACCAATATCATAAATAACCGGTGCCGCCGAAAATTCCAGCAGGCGCTGACTGATATTGATTGAGGTTGCATTCCAGAGTTCTCCGCCGCGTAATATACCACTGATGTAATCGGGGCCGGAAGTCAGCAGGAACCGGTGGTCACCGCGGGTTGTACAGATTTCAAATTCAGATAATTTTTTATTTTCCATAATGTTATCGCCCGGATATTCAGAGGGTAATGAGATTTCTGTTCAGAAATTTATTATTCAGAATGCTATCACTATATCAGAGAGAATAAAAATGGCTTACAGACGGCAGACGGATTATAAGATAAGTCCTGATAATGTTACTTTTTAAAAATAGACATTGTCTTTTGTTTGTAGTGTTATATTCCGGCGGTATGATTTAGGAGAGTAAATTTTTATTTTTAATACATCTGCATGTTATTTTTTATTGTTGGTGAAAATATAATTTTCATGCGTGAGAGTGTCAGGTTTTATATTTAAGAATAATCGGAATGTTCAAAGAGTAAAACATTATTCAATTCACGTTATATTGTCGGTAATATTAATGCCATTGTTATTGCAGACCGTTATTGTGAACCATCGTCAGATATCCGGTATTTATCTCATTTTATGTTCATTTTTCATTTCCGGATAATGATGCAGGGTAATTTCTGAGTCAGGGATTAAGCAGAATTTATTGTTCTGAAATAGGTTCGGTGAGCACCTGCTTCATTTTATATACAGGAGTTATGTAATATGCCTATCGTTATCGGTGTTGTTGATAAAGCAACGCGCGTGACAAAAAAAGCAGTAACCTCAGTCAAAGACGGGGTTAATGTGCTGAAAGCCGTTCCGGGAGTGGATTATGTGCTGGTCGATAAACAAACCGGAACAGCACCGCAGAAAGCGATCATGATCCGCGACGGTAATAACCTGAAATTATTTCTGATGGGTGAAGAAGATCCGTCGGTGGTCATTGAGGATTATTATCTGGTTCCCGGCCAGATTATCGGCGAAGCCGCGGATAAACAGGTGCATGACTACACGCCGCAATCTGCGGTGGAGCATGACAATATCGGCAGTATGGCCGATAAACAGGCGGCGGTTCAGCAGCCGGGAGAAAAACTGCTGGCGCCGATTACCTGGGAATCTTCCGGTTTGAGCTGGGAAGTGCTGACCTTTCTGGGGCTGGCAGTCGCCGGAGGAACTGCTGCGGTAATCGCCAAAAATAATAATTCAGATGATGATCATAAAAATAATGATTCATCCGCTGATAACAAAGATAACGGCAATACCAATGCCGGTGAGAAAGATAACGGAAATACCGGTACTGATGATACCGGCAACGGCAATGCCGGTACGGATGATAAAGGCAACAGTAACGCCGGAACAGAAAACAGCGCTGGCGGTAACACGGGTACAGACAATAAAGGTAACAGCAATACCGGAACAGAAAACACCGGAACAGAGACCGGCGGTAACAGTCACACCGGTTCGGATGAGCAGGGTAACAATAATACCGGCACAGATGATAACGGTAATACTGTGGCGGATGATCAGGAGAGTACAGATGTGCCGGCTGATATTACCGCGATTGCCGCCATTGATGATGTTGCGGATTCTGCCGGGGCTGATCCTGAAAACCTGTCAGCAATGACACCGGTGTTGACCGGCCATCTGAACAGTGCCCCGGCGGAAGGCCAGGTGGTGGTAATCTCCCGTGATGGTCATGTGGCGGGGTATGCCACGGTGGAGAGTGACGGTAAATGGACATTCAATGATACCACCGTCGATTTTGAGCAGGGACAGACTTACCATTACACCGCGCGTGTTGAAGGTAATGGTGTGAGCGGCGCGGAATCTGATCCGTTCAGCATTCACTATGACACCACCGGTCAGCACGATGGAACAGATATGTCTGCGTTGCCGGGGTCTGAAGATGCAGCTGCACTGGCTGCCACCGGGCTGCTCTCCGGTCATGACGGCTCCGTGAACCTGGACAAACTGCTGAGTCAGTTACCGGAACAGGATATCCCGGCGGAAAGCCACAATGCGGCGGTCAGCACAGCAGATTATCTGCAGCCGTCTGCGGAATTTACCGCGCATGAGATGGTGCACCCGGAACTGGTGTCACTGACCGAAACGCAGACCACACTGTTCTGATCTGCTGAACTATCTGCCAAACGGGCTGCCTGTCATCATGACCGGCGGCCCGTTTTGTTATACGGAGCCGGAAACGCCCGGTGATACGCCGCTATCAATGTGATAACCGGAATTATTAAATTGAGAAGGCAATCGATTGTCACGGCGTATGGCCTGAAAAATGACATCTTACAAGTGTCATAAAAATGCGGCAGGTATCTCGTTTTCAGCGGGAAAATACCTGAAAAAACCGGAAACCGGTCACGAAACACAGCATTTATGCTGACAGAAAATCGCGCTGGTCTGAATTTTGCTCAATCGTTTAAATGATGAACCGATACCCGGGCCGGGTTCGTCATCATAGTGAGACACCCTGACGCCAGGGGTCATTTTCCGAGATCTTCGAATCGAAGCCGGGGAGCCCCGGTTGTAAGGGAGTCTGTTTCATGAGCAATCATAGTGTGGATCAAGCACAGGAACCGGTTAAGCCCGTTATTGACGAAGTTGAAGAAATATTGCCCGCGGGAAAACTGATGATGCTGGGATTACAGCATGTGCTGGTGATGTATGCCGGAGCGGTGGCGGTTCCGCTGGTTATCGGTGACCGGCTGGGGCTGAGCAAGGAAGTGGTGACACTGCTTATCAGTTCGGATCTGTTTTGCTGTGGTATCGTGACACTGTTGCAGTGTATCGGTATCGGAAAATTTGCCGGTATCCGTCTGCCGGTGATTATGTCTGTGACGTTCGCGGCAGTGACACCGATGCTGGCCATCGGTGCCAACCCGGATATCGGCCTGATGGGGATTTTCGGCGCCACCATTGCGGCGGGGGTGCTGACAACGCTGATAGTCCCGCTGATGGGAAAACTGATGCCGCTTTTCCCC
Organism: Morganella morganii H1r; assembly: GCF_000633515.1. GTDB lineage: Bacteria > Pseudomonadota > Gammaproteobacteria > Enterobacterales > Enterobacteriaceae > Morganella > Morganella morganii_B. The sequence continues at coordinate 6,250 of NZ_AYMP01000014.1, forward strand.
AATATGGTTACCGGTATTGTGATCACCTCTATCGGACTGAGTATTATGCAGGTGGGGATCGACTGGGCCGCCGGCGGTAAAGGTAACCCGGAATATGGTCACCCGCTCTACCTCGGTATTTCATTTGCGGTTCTGCTGTCTATCCTGTTTATCACCAAATTCTGTAAGGGTTTTCTCTGTAATATCTCGGTATTACTGGGGATTATCTTTGGCTTTGTACTATCGCTGATGTGCAATGAGGTCAGTTTTGACGGTTATGCGGATGCCCCCTGGTTTAAACTGGTTACCCCGATGGCGCTGGGTACACCAACGTTTGAGCCGATCTCCATTATCACCCTCAGCGTGGTGCTGCTGATTGTCTTTATTGAATCGATGGGGATGTTTCTGGCGCTCGGGGAAATCGTCGGCCGCCCGGTCGGAAAAGATGACATTGTACGCGGGCTGCGGGTAGACGGGATCGGGACAGTTATCGGCGGTCTGTTCAACAGTTTCCCGCATACCTCATTTTCCCAGAACGTCGGGCTGGTGGGGGTGACAAAAGTTCACAGCCGCTGGGTGTGTGTGGTCTCCGGATTTATCCTGATTATCTTTGGTCTGCTGCCGAAAATGGCGGTGGTGATCGCCTCTATTCCGCAGTTTGTGCTCGGCGGGGCGGGGCTGGTGATGTTCGGCATGGTGCTGGCGACAGGGATCCGCATTCTGTCCCGTGTTGATTACAGCGGTAATAATTACAACCTCTATATTGTGGCGATAAGCCTGGGCATCGGGCTGACGCCGACACTCTCCGGTAATTTCTTTGCCAAACTGCCGATGTTCTTACAGCCGCTGCTGCACAGCGGGATCCTGCTGGCAACGGTCAGCGCGGTGATCCTCAACCTGTTCTTTAACGGTTATCATCCTAAAAAGGAAAGTCCGGCAACGTGATGTGAATCACTAAGCATTACCCGGGGGCTGATTGACACCGATGCAGAAAAGCATCGGTGTTTTTTTATGGACGGGCGTATACTGAATTATCAGTAAGCACAATTATTGGCAACCTAAATCATATCAGTAAGGCCGTACTATGAGTGGAATCATCACGGAGCATGAACCTTTCGGCACATTACTGGGCTATGCGCCCGGCGGTGTGGCTATCTATTCCTCTGACTACGATACCATCACGGAAGCAGAGAAAGAGGATGATATTTCCTTCCGCAGTTATATCGGAAATGAATATATGGGATACAAATGGCAGTGTGTGGAATTTGCCCGCCGCTTCCTGTATCTCAATTACGGTGTGGTGTTTACCGATGTCGGTATGGCGTATGAGATTTTTTCCCTGCGTTTTCTGCGTCATGTGGTGGATGACAGCATTCTGCCGCTGCGGGCGTTTAAAAATGGCTGTCAGCAGGCACCGGTAGCCGGGGCATTGCTTATCTGGCAGGAGGGAGGAGAGTTTAAACGCACCGGTCATGTGGCGGTGATAACCCAGGTGTGTGCGGATAAAGTCCGGATTGTTGAACAGAATGTCATTCATCATAAACTGCCGCGCGGTCAGCAATGGACCCGTGAGCTGCCGATGCATGTCAAAGACGGTTATTACACCCTGTCCGATACGTTCCCGGATACGCAGATCCTCGGCTGGATGATCCAGACAATTGATGATGAGTATGCGTGGACCGAACCGGCGGTGAACCCGGCGCTGATGACACTGCATGCCGCCCGCCTGGACGAGAAAGCCGATTTCACCGGTAAATGGCTGGATGAGTCGGATCCGATGGAAAAAGCCTATGTCAAAGCGAATCACGGTCACAATCTGAATGCGGATCCGCACGAGTATTTCACCATTTCGGAAACCGCCGAAAATGCCCTGATGCAGGCGACCAACGAAGTTCATCTGATGTATCTGCATGCCACCGAAAAAGTGCTGAAAGATGATAATCTGCTGAAATTATTTAATATCCCGGAAATCCTCTGGCCGAGACTGCGGCTCTCCTGGCAAAACCGCCGTCACGATATGGTAACCGGCAGACTGGATTTCTGCATGGATGAGCGCGGGCTGAAGGTGTATGAATACAATGCAGATTCAGCTTCCTGCCATGCGGAAACCGGGCGGATTATTGAAAAATGGGCGAAACAGGGCGGGCTGACAGAAGGCCGGGATCCGGGGGAACGCCTGTCAGACATGCTGGCCGATATCTGGAAGCATACCTCGGCCAAGCCGTTTATCCATATCATGCAGGATAAAGACAGCGAAGAGGATTATCATGCCCTCAATATGGCGCAGGCCATCACGGCGGCAGGGTACGGATACCGGATCATTCACGGGCTGGATGAACTGAGCTGGAACGAAAGCGGACAGGTCATCGACGGCGAAGGGCGTGTGCTCAAATGTGTCTGGAAAACCTGGGCGTGGGAAACGGCGCTGGAACAACTGCGTCAGGAAAGCGAAAGCGACCGGACATACTCCGCGCTGCCTATCCGTACCGGCCATCCGCGCCATGAAGATGATGTGCGGCTGATTGATGTGCTGCTGCGTCCGGAAATCCGTGTATTTGAACCACTGTGGACGGTGATCCCGGGCAACAAAGCGATTCTGCCGATCCTGTGGTCGCTGTTCCCGCATCATCCATATCTGCTGGATACGGAGTTTGAACTCAGTGATGAACTGCGGCAGACCGGTTACGCGGTTAAACCGATCGCCGGACGCTGCGGCAGCAATATCGGGCTGGTGGATCACCGTGATGAAGTGCTGGATGAAACCTGCGGCCGTTTCGGTGAGCAGGAAAACGTCTATCAGCAGCTCTGGTGTTTACCGAAAGTGGCAGGCCGCTATATCCAGATGTGCACCTTTACGGTCGGTGGTCACTACGGTGGTGTCTGTCTGCGCTCAGATCCGTCTCTGGTTATCAAAAAAGAGAGTGATATTGAGCCGCTGCGGGTACTGGAGGATAAGGACTTTCTGGCAGAGAACTGATTTCTTACTGTGATACTTTTCCCGGGCAGCCCCCGTATTCACCGGTGGCTGCCCGTTTTTATATCCTTTTGATCTGATTTATATTTCCTTTCTTTCCGCGAACGCACTCCTTTCCCGTATAAAAATCAGGGTTAAAAAACAGTGGTCAACCGCAATAAAAATCATTATTGTTATATTATAACATAACAAAATGAGGCAACCATGAAACCCGATATTCATCCGGATTACCGGACTGTCATCTTCCACGACACCGCCGCAGACGTGTATTTCAAAGTCGGATCCACCATCAGAACGGAAAGAACCATTGAGTTTGAAGGGCAGACTTATCCTTATGTCACTCTGGATGTCTCATCTCATTCTCACCCGTTCTATACCGGCAAACAGAAAACACACTCTCAGGAAGGGAATGTGGCCCGTTTTACCAAGCGTTTCGGGCGTTTTGTCCATTAAAAGAAGAGGAAAAAACCGATGCAGGTATTAAGTTCACTGAAAAGTGCGAAACAGCGCCATCCGGACTGTAAAATTGTCCGCCGTCGCGGCCGTATTTATGTGATTTGTAAGTCCAATCCGCGTTTTAAAGCCGTACAGGGGTGATTATGACAGTTAAATCAGTTCTCCCGTTATTGTTACTGGCGGGATTATTCAGCGGTGCGGCAGCGGCACACGGACACCACCACGACAAACCGCAGACAGAAGCACAGCGCAAGGCCGCAGAAGGGATTTTTGCGGATAAGGATGTCAAAGACCGGCAGCTGAGTGACTGGGACGGAGTCTGGCAGTCTGTTGCACCCTATCTGGCCAGCGGCGGGCTGGACCCGGTGATGCAGGCGAAAGCCGCGAAGAACGGCGATAAAACTGCAGAAGAGTATCGCGCTTATTATACAAAGGGATATAAAACCGATGTGGATATGATTGGTATTGAAAATAATATCATCGAATTCCATCGCGGGGATAAGGTGGATCAGTGTGAGTATCAGTATGCCGGTTACCGGATCCTGAATTACACCTCCGGCAAGAAAGGGGCGCGTTATCTGTTTGAGTGCAAAGATAAAAATAGTCATGCACCGAAATATATCCAGTTCAGCGACCATATCATTGCGCCGGAAAAAGCAGGTCATTTCCACCTGTATATGGGCAATGAATCCCAGGAGGCTCTGCTGACTCAACTGGATAACTGGCCGACGTATTACCCTTATACGATGAGCGGAAAAGATATTGTTCACGACATGCTGCACCACTGACAGCAAAGCGGCACAGCACTATAAAACCGGCAGCCCGGAAACAGATAGTGTTTCCGGGCTGTTTTGTTATTTCATTAACAAATTAATATAAAACTTGATTAATCGTGTCAGTTCAAAATAAAATAAGAATAAGCGATTCAGCTAATCAGTTTAAACAGATTTACCACAATAAACACCCGATGTTTTCTGGTTTTATTCCGGACTGATTTATTTGATATCAATCACAGTATGTATGTAACGATAAAACAGATATTTCAATATTATTATTCTAAGATCATGAAAACAAACACATGTTTGATGATATGACAACCAGTGCATAACAGATTGATAGATATGAAAATTATTTTTAATTAAATCCTCTATTTTTGAAGGTTATTATTTTGTGTTTTTTATTTTATTTTTGAAGATATAAAAAACATGATCTCCTTCCGGTTTTTCTGCTGAAAACTCATACCCTGCATTTTACGATCATGACTCAAATTCCGGTGAAATCTTTATTTCAGCGCTTTACTTTGTCGCGGGCAAAAAATAAAACAAGCACATGTTTAATAACTAACAAGTGTCCGCTTATGACCAGTCGAGAAAAACAAATCCTTCAGATCCTCCGGCGTGACCCGCTCATTCCGCAGCAGGAACTGGCCGGCGTATTAGGTATCAGCCGCTCTGCGGTGGCCGGACATATCATGAATCTGATGAATAAAGGCTACATCAAGGGTAAGGGATACATCCTCTCCGAGCACCGCTATGTGGTGACTGTCGGTTCAGCCAATATGGATGTTTGTGGTTATTCTGACCTGAATCTGGTGTATGAAGATTCTAATCCCGGTCACATTAAATGTTCACCCGGCGGGGTCGGACGCAATATTGCCCAGAATATTGCCCTGCTGGGCTGCGAATCTCATTTTATCTCTGTTATCGGTGATGATTTCTACGGTAACACTCTGTATGAGCAGGCAAAACTGGCCGGTGTGAATGTCAGTAATCTGCATCGTCTGCACGGGGAAACCACGTCAACCTATCTGTCACTGCTGGATCCGCAGGGTGAAATGATCACTGCCATCAATGACATGCGCATCCTGGAAAAACTGACCCCGGCGCTGCTGGCGACTTCCCGCGACCTGATCCGGCACGCCGGTGTGCTGGTGGCGGACTGCAATCTGTCAGAAGGCGCGCTGGAGTGGCTGTTTACCAATGCGGGCAATGTCCCGGTCTTTGTCGATACCGTTTCCGCGTTCAAAGCAAACAAAATCAAGCCGTGGCTCAGCCATATCCACACCCTGAAACCGAACCGCTTTGAGGCGGAAATTCTCACCGGTATCAAAGTGGAGAATAAACAGGATGTGGTACGTGCCGCCAATGCTCTGCATGAGCAGGGTGTGCAGCGCATTGCCCTGAGTATGGGCGGCGAAGGTGTTTATTACAGCGAGGCAGGCGGCGAAAACGGCTGGTCGAAGCCGTTCAGTGTCCACATTGTCAATGTGACCGGTGCCGGTGACGCCATGATGGCAGGCCTCGCCCGCTGCTGGCTCGAAGGCGAGCCGCTGTCACAGAGTATCCGTTTTTCCCAGGGCTGCTCCGCCCTGACGCTCGCCAGCGAGCTGACAAATAATCCCGGTCTGTCAAAAGACAGTGTTCACAAACTAATGGAATCACAAGCATGAAAACTCAACAACTGAACGCAGAATATCTGGATATTTCCCCTGAGGTTGCACAGGCGCTCGCGGAGAAAAAGCCGGTTGTGGCACTGGAATCCACCATTATTTCTCACGGCATGCCGTATCCGGACAACGTGAAAATGGCACTGGAAGTTGAACAGCGTATCCGTGACAACGGTGCGATCCCGGCGACGATTGCGGTGATTAACGGCCGCATGAAAGCAGGCCTGTCTCATGATGAGATTGAGATGCTCGGCAAAGAAGGCCACAAGGTGATGAAAGTGAGCCGCCGCGACCTGCCGTTTGTGATAGCCCAGGGTATCCACGGTGCGACGACCGTTGCCTCCACCATGATTATCGCGGAAATGGCCGGGATTGCTGTTTTTGCCACCGGCGGGATCGGCGGTGTGCATCGCGGCGCGGAACACACCTTTGATATCTCAGCGGATTTACAGGAACTGGCACAAACCAATGTCGCGGTTGTCTGCGCGGGTGCCAAATCTATCCTGGATCTGGGGCTGACCACCGAGTACCTGGAAACTTACGGTGTACCGGTTGTCGGTTATCAGACGGATAAATTACCGGCATTCTTCTGCCGTGAAAGCGAATTCCCGGTCACTATCCGCATGGAAACCCCGGAAAATGTGGCAAAAGCACTGCACGCCAAGTGGGCGACCGGCCTGAACGGCGGCATGGTAATTGCCAACCCGATCCCGCATGAGTTCGCCATGCCGGAAGAAACCATCAACAGCGCGATCGCACAGGCAGTACGCGAAGCGGACGAGCAGGGCATTAACGGCAAAGCAAGCACACCGTTCCTGCTGGCCCGTGTGGCAGAGCTGACCGGCGGTAACAGCGTGAACTCCAACATTGAACTGGTCTTTAATAACGCGAAACTGGCTGCCCGTATCGCCTCCGCTTATCAGCAACTGTAAGCGGCTGACCGGTAACCGGTCATAACAACGGATGAAATACCAGACCCGGTAAGGTGCTGATCTCACAATCAGCCTTTACCGGGCATTGCAGCATACAACTGATGAGTATAATAACCACGGGGCCGGATTATGGATTTATTACGGAGTTTGGCGGGGATCGGCGTTTTATTACTGATAGCATTTATCTTTTCGGTGAATAAGCGGAAAATCAGTCTGCGCACTGTCGGCGCGGCACTGCTGTTACAGGTGGCACTCGGTGCCATCATGCTGTATATCCCGGCGGGGAAATGGTTTATTCAGACCATCGCATCGGGCGTGAACAATGTTATTGCCTACAGTGATGCGGGCAGTTCCTTTATTTTCGGCAGCCTGGTCGGCCCGAAAATGGATGTGTTATTTGACGGCGCCGGGTTTATCTTTGCATTCCGCGTTTTACCGGCCATTATCTTTATCACTTCTCTGATCGCGATTTTGTATTACCTCGGCATTATGCGCTGGGTGATCAACATTCTGGCGTATGTCTTCCAGAAGACCATGAAAATCAGCAAGATCGAATCCTTTGCGGCAGTAACCACTATTTTCCTCGGTCAGAATGAGTTACCGGCGGTACTGAAACCCTTTGTCAGCCGGATGAATAACAATGAATTATTCACCGTGATTTGCAGCGGTATGGCTTCCATCGCCGGGTCAATGCTGGTGGGTTACGCCGGGCTGGGCGTACCGATTGAATATCTGCTGGCGGCGTCTCTGATGGCGATCCCGGGCGGGATCCTGTTTGCGCGGATGTTAAGTCCGGCGACACAGGAATCCACCGTGGAATTCACGGAAATCTCTTTCAGTGAAAAACGCCCTGCCAGTATTATTGAGGCGGCAGCGGGCGGGGCAATGCTCGGGCTGAAAATTGCCGTTGGTGTGGCAACGGTGGTGCTGGCGTTTGTGGCCCTGATTGCCCTGATTAACGGGCTGATTGGCGGCCTCGGCGGCGTTATGGGTTTTGAGGGCGTCAGCCTGCAAAGCCTGTTCGGCTATATTTTTTCACCACTGGCGTATCTGATGGGGGTGAGCAGTGAGCACATTGCGCTGGCGGGCAGCCTGATCGGCGAAAAACTGGCGATCAACGAGTTCGTGGCCTATGTGGATTTCTCCCCGCATTTACATGACGGCACGCTGGATGCCAAAACGATTGCGGTGATCTCTTTTGCCTTATGCGGTTTTGCCAACTTCGGCTCGATTGCGGTGGTGGTCGGGGCGTTCAGTGCGGTTGCACCGGAGCGGGCACCGGATATCGCCCGTGTCGGGATCCGCGCACTGCTGGCAGCGACATTATCCAACCTGATGAGTGCCACTATTGCCGGATTGTTTATCGGCCTGGCCGTGGCGCCGGGTGTCTGACCGGTTCAGATGATTGCCCGGTACTCACTCACAGCCGCTTTCTTTAACGGAAGCGGCTGTTACCAGCTGATACGATTCAATTTTTTTTATTCCGCTTAAGACCGTGTCAGGTCAAAAAAACAAATCCCGCTCCCCGTTAAAGTAAAAAAAATCCGGTAGCCCTGTTGCGTGTGTGTTATTGCCTTCCTGCATCCGCAGAATTTGACCCGCCCCGCAAAATGACCATAAAACAGACTACGATGGGCCGAATGTGCCCGGTTATTGCATGGTTACCAATACCGAAAACCCGGAAAGCGATAGGTGAACATGAACAAATGTATAGTTACGGACAGCCGGAAATGCATCGGATGTCACGCCTGCGAAATTGCCTGCGTTGTCGCGCATAATGATCACCACTGGCCACATGACAGCCGTGATTACGCCCCCCGTATCCGCGTCATGTTCAAAGAGAGTGACAGCCTCGCTGTCACCTGCCGCCAGTGTGAAGACGCCCCCTGTGCCGCTGCCTGCCCGGTGGATGCTCTGTATATGGCGGACAATATTGTCAAACTGGATCAGGAAAAATGTATCGGCTGTAAAAGCTGTGTGCTGGTCTGTCCGTTCGGGGCGATGGAAATGGTGATGACGTTCGATCACTCGCACGAACTGGCGCAGAAATGCGATTTATGTGATACCACCGGCGGGTCGCCCGCGTGTGTGGCTAACTGCCCGACCAGTGCGCTCAGCATCCTGGATGAACATAAACTGGTGATCCTGCGCAATGACCGCCTGATGCGGGCGGCCACCGGTGCATACAATCAGGCGCGTCAGTCGGAAATCCGTTTTGAGATCCTCAAACGTCCGCCGCGTGAAGGGACAAAGAAACAGAGTGCGGCTCTGCGTAAAAATCATTTCGGCGAAATTTATATCGGGCTGAATGAACAGTGTGCCGGTTATGAAAGTGAGCGCTGTCTGTACTGTTCACAAAAGGCAATGTGTAATATGTCATGCCCGCTGCATAACGCGATTCCGGATTTTGTCCGTCTGGTGCGCGAAGGCAAAATTATTGAGGCGGCGGAGCTGAGTAACTCCACCAGCTCACTGCCGGAAATCTGCGGCCGTGTCTGCCCGCAGGACAGATTGTGCGAAAGCCGCTGTACGCTGCGTAACCACGGCGGCGCGGTCACTGTCGGGAATATTGAACGCTATATCACGGATACCGCCTTTGAGATGGGCTGGCGTCCGTCCGTGGCGGAGGATGTGGTTCCGCGCCCGGAACGTGTCGCGATTATCGGTGCCGGGCCAGCCGGACTGGGCTGTGCGGATGTGCTGACCCGTGCCGGGGTGAAGGCCGAGGTGTTTGAGCGCCATCCGGAAATCGGCGGATTGCTGACCTTCGGGATCCCGCCGTTCAAGCTGGACAAACAGCTGATGGCACAGCGGCGGCAGATTTTCACGGATATGGGGATCACCTTCCGCCTGAACTGTGAGGTCGGTAAAGATATCCCGTTCAGCCGTCTGATGAGTGAGTATGACGCGGTACTGCTGGGTGTCGGCACCTACGGTATGATGAAAGCCGGGCTGGAGCATGAGGATTCCCCGGGCGTGGTGCAGGCGCTGCCGTTCCTGATCGCCAGTACCCGCGACGTGATGGGGCTGCCGGTGGCGGATGAATACCCGTGGATTGATGCGGAAGGGAAAAAAGTGGTGGTACTCGGCGGCGGTGATACCGCAATGGACTGTGTCCGTACTGCTGTCCGCCGTGGTGCTGAGAGTGTTATCTGCGCCTACCGCCGTGATGAGGCGAGTATGCCGGGCTCGAAGAAAGAGGTCATCAACGCCCGTGAAGAGGGTGTGGAATTCCTCTATAACGTACAGCCGCAGTTTATTGACCGCACTGAGCAGGGGGCGGTCAGCGGTATTGGGCTTATCCGCACGCAACTCGGTGAACCGGGGCCGGATGGCCGCCGCCGTCCGAAACCGGTGGAAGGGTCTGAATTTATCCTTGATGCGGATGTGCTGATTATGGCGTTCGGCTTTCAGTCTCATCCGATGCCGTGGCTCAGTGGTTATAATGTTCAGCTGGATAAATGGGGACAGATTAAAACCGGCGGCAACGGTCGTATGAGTAATCAGACCACCAACCCGAAAATTTTTGCTTCCGGTGATGCGGTGCACGGCGCGGATCTGGTGGTCACCGCTATGGCTGCCGGTCGTCAGGCCGCCCGCGAGATGCTGAGTATGTTCGATGAACAGGCACAGGCACCGCAGGCGATGGTCAGTAACGCATAACGGAGAGCCATAAAAACAAAACCGCGATAATGATTATTATCGCGGTTTTTTTACGGGCAAAAATCAGAGGGGGTCAGATAACACGTTTGTTCTCCGCACTCATGGCCATATCCGGCAGGTCACGCTCTGTATCCGGGATATCCGGCATTGCCCCGAGCTCCTCTGCCGGCATATCCGGCTCTTCCTCATTGGCTGCACCACGCGGTTGTCCGACCGGGATCAGCAGATTCAGAATAATCGCCGTCAGACCGCCGACACAAATCGGGTTCTCGGCAAGGATATATAAAGACGGCGGCAGAATACTGAAGATCTGCGGATCATAAGAAACCCCCAGCCCGAGACCCAGGGATGTTGCCACAATCAGGGTTTCGCGGCGGCGCAGGCCGTTGGAGATAATAATGCGCAGCCCGGCAATGGCGATCATGGAGAACATCAGTGTCATTGCCCCGCCCAGTACCGGTGCCGGAATGGTGGTAAAGAACCAGCCGATACCCGGGAACAGGCCGAGGAACACCAGGATAACAGCAATAAAGCGCCCGATATAACTGGAGGCCACACCGGTCATCTGGATCACACCGTTGTTCTGGGCAAAGGTGGTCAGCGGCAGTGAGCCGAGAGCTGACGCGATAACGGACACCACACCATCCGCCATCACACCGCCTTTCAGCCGGTTCTGGTACACCTCACCGTTAATCGGCTGATTGGATACCATGGCTGTCGCTGTCAGGTTGCCGACCGCTTCCAGCACGCTGAGCATATAAATAATGGCGACCACCAGGAAGTGGGTGAAATTAAATGAGAAGCCGAATTTAAACGGCACCGGTACCGTAATAAACGCAGTGTTCTGATAAGTGCTGAAATCCACCAGTCCGAGGAACAGTGAAGCAATGTAGCCCGCCACCAGGGCAATGGCGATCCCGCCCATCCGCAGCAGCGGACTTTTGCAGCAGTTAAAACCAATCACCACCAGCAGGACCAGTAATCCCACACCGATATTTTCATAGTTGCCGTATGTACCGGCCGATTTGGCGGAGAAACCGCCGCCGAAGTCGATAATCCCGACCTTGATAAGGCTCAGACCGATCATCAGCACCACCACGCCGCTGACAGTCGGGGTGATTATCCGGCGCAGATAAGGCAGCACAAAAGAGGAACCGACAACCAGGAAAGCACCGGCAAAAGAGACGCCGAGCAGAGAGGACAAAATCAGTTCTTCATGGATCCCGTCACTGCGCATGGCGGTACCGATGGCAATCATGGCAGTCACAAATGAGAAATTGACGGACTGAATAGATAACAGGCCGGAGCCCATCGGCCCGTAGCGGTGAACCTGTATCCAGGTACCGATGCCGGAGGCAATCATCACCATAGAAACCAGATAGGCTGTGGTATCGGCGGATAAATCCAGGGCTTTACCCACAATCAGGGCAGGCATCACCATCGGAACAAACAGGGCCAATAAATGGGTTACCGCACCAAGAAGGGCCTGGAAAAACGGGGGCTTGTCGTCCAGCTGATAGATTAGATCAGAGGTTGGATGATTGAGATCTGACATCCTTCTCTCCTTTATAATAAATGGAATGAGAGGTCATACGTCGGCCTCAGCGGATCGTTTGGTACAGGGAATAAAGCAATAACTGAACCAGCGGCGCGACAAAGAAATAAAAATGTGAGAGATCTCTTAAATCATCTGCGATTTGTGAAATGTATCACCGGGATTTGCGAAGGGCTTTCCGCTACGGTCAGCCGGACCGATAAAAAGCAGTGTGAACAGCGTTTGTGCAGTATGAGAATGATATCATCTCATTTTGATAATGAAACGGCAGTGATAATGGTATCCCCCGGAACCCTGTGCAGGAAAGGGGACGGGTAATTCAGGCATTCTGCGGAGTGGCTATTCCGCTAATGACACTTTCTTTAAATAAGATATTTCCATTTTTCGCTAATGGAATTATATTAGGAATTAGTTTATTAAATAATATATACCAATTAAGAATGTACAATTATCTTAAATAAACGGACAAAGGTAAAAATGGATTACGTAATAACACGTGCGATCATCATCTAAATTAATATTTACTTGTTGTTTTTTTGTTACCGGACAGCCTTATTCTTGTTTATTACAAAAAAAATCCGACAGATATAAAATGTAAAATATAAAATATATTAGTGTGTTATGTGTCTTTTGATAAAGAGGTTGTTTATTCATCATATGAGTATTATCCTAAAAACACAGAAGCAGCATAAGAAAAAATTCGGTCTTAAATTTCATCAAAGTAATCATATGACATGCTTGCCCGGATTTTTTATCTTTATAATGCATTAATACGTTATTTAATCCCGTGTTTGTATTGATGGTTGTTTTTTTATGTCATAAACGGAAGAAGAAGAATTACTAATAAAAGGAATAACGATGAAAAAAATACGCTATTTACATATAAAGCTAATCCATTTCTTATTGACGCTATATTTTATGATGATAATCTTTATCGCAATAAGGAACTGAGTTATGTTTGTTATATGTAAGGAAAATACAGACCTTGTTTTAAATTGAGTCTTTTCTTATTGGCCTTTGAATGTTTTAAATGTAGATTGAAGGTGTGTTCACGTTATTACTCTCAATTTTAATGAAATACCGAAGTGTTGTTTTATAATTTCATGTCTGACATGAACTGTGAATTAATATTCAGATATACCCCTGAAAATATTAAAAAATGCAGTTGTTACAGATGTTTCTTATAACAGGATTGTTATAAGTTAATATACCCGCAAGGATGCGAATATAACCTGACTGATACGTTATTATCTTAAAAAATAAAGGAATTATTTTTTAATGATTTAGCGGGATAACGGATATATCCCTCAGGGACATAAACGGATGTTACCGGACAAGGTTGCCGGTGTAAACGGACTTACCACACGGATGTATTATCAGGGAGCCTGTATTTTATCACCACAGGTAATAAACGGATTTACCCCGGGAAGGGGACGGTAAACGGAATTTACCGTTACACGGAAGTAAGAGCGGACAGGTGTCATGCCCCGATGCTCTGATGAAAATGGATTTTCACTGTAGTACGCATGACAAATCAAAGTAGTTAAGTGTTGTCAGTACAAGGTAAAACATCGGTAATTATGGCGACCCTGTTGACGGAATACAGCAAGGTCGCCAATTTTTTTCTGTTACCGGGCGTTTTTCAGACGGTTTACCGCTTCCGCCAGCAGTGCGCGCGGCGTACCGAAGTTAATCCGCAGATACTGTTCACCATCCGCCACATAATGACTGCCATCCTCAACCACCACGCCGGTCTGCCGGGCATAATTCAGTGTCAGATCCGTCGCTGTGCGTCCGGTGGCGCTGATATTAACCCAGGCGAGGTAAGAGGACTCCGGCTGCATCATCTGCCAGTCCGGGAAATGTGCCGCCACGGCCTGTGTCAGATAATCCGCATTGCCTCTCAGATAACGGTTCAGCTCATCCAGCCAGTCAGTGCCGTTGTTGTAAGCCTCAATAATGCCCCATACGCCGAACAGGTTAGGAGATGTAATCGAATTTTTCTCAAGCTGCCGGCGGAACTGTGCCCGCAGTGCCGGGTCCGGAATGATGCTGTAAGAAGTTTTCAGCCCGCCGAGGTTAAAGGCTTTGTTCGGCGAGGTCAGCAGGATCAGATTCTCCGGTGCCGCACATCCCGGGCGCAGACAGCCGGTGAAGCTGCCGTACAGCACATGTTCCGCATGCACTTCATCGATCACCAGCAGCACGCCGTATTGCAGACACAAATCTGAGACCTGTTTGATCTCCGCTGCTGTCCAGATACGCCCGGACGGATTATGCGGCGAGCAGAACAGCCAGACTTTCGGCCGGTGTTCGCGCATTTGCGCCTCAATATGCTCAAAATCAAGATGATAGCGGTTATCCCGTGCCACCAGCGGGTTGGTCAGTACCGTCACATTCTGCCGGGTCACCGCATGGGCAAACGGGTCATACACCGGTGTGTTCATCATCACGCAGTCACCGGGCTGACAAAATGCCTGCACCAGGTAGTGCAGGGTGGAAACGGTGCCGTAACTGAGTGTCACCCACTCCGGCTGAACTGTGACCTGATGACGCTCTGCCTGGAAGCGGACCACCGCATCGTAAAATTCATCAAAGCACCAGGTGTAGCCGAAGGTACCGTGTTGTGCCACCTGCGTGAACCGCTCAATTACTGCGGGCGGGGATTTGAAATCCATATCCGCTATCCACAGCGGAATGAAATCCTGCGGGACATCCCCGAAACGGGAACAGACATACTGATGATCCCATTTCCGGCAGCGGTCACTTTTGCGCTCAATTATTTCATCAAAATCGTACATGCTCAGTTCCTGTTAAATTAAGGCTTCAATGCCGGATTTCACACTCTGCACCTGCGGGCCGATAATCACCTGGACACTGTGGGCATCCAGTACCACCACAGAGAGAGCTCCGGCTTCTTTCAGGGTTTTCTGATCCACCTTATCCATATCTTTCACCACCAGACGCAGACGGGTGATACAGTTATCCAGCGAATCAATATTCTCTTTGCCGCCGAGCGCGGTGAGGATCAGGTTGTGATCGTATTTGGCTTTGCCGCGTGCTTTTGTATTGGCTTTCACTGCCTGTTCCGCGCCGTCAGCGGCATCTTCACGGCCCGGCGTTTTGACATCATGCTTCAGAATGTACCAGCGGAAGACAAAGAAGTAGATAGCGAACCAGATAATCCCGACCGGGAACACCAGATACCATTTGGTGGCTGTTCCCTGCATGATGCCGAAGATCAGCAGATCCAGAATCCCGCCGTCAGTGTTCCCGATAGTCACGCCGAGCAGTGCCATCACCAGCAGGGCAAGACCGGACATAATAATGTGGAAGATATAGAGCACCGGCGCGATAAACAGGAACAGAAACTCAATCGGCTCGGAAATCCCTGTGACCACGGAAACCAGTACTCCGGACAGTAATAACCCTTTGATCACCGGACGGTTCTCCGGTTTTGCGGTGCGGTAGATAGCGTAAGCCACCGCCGGCAGACCAAAGATAAAGGTCGGCATAAAGCCCTGGGACAGGAACGCGGTGACATGCGGGCTGAACGGCAGACCGGCCTTCAGTTCGGCATAGAAAATATTCAGGGCTCCGGCGACTTCATTGCCGTCAACAAATTCCGTGCCCCCGGCCGGGGTAAAGCGCACCATTGCCAGCAGAATATGGTGCAGCCCGAATGGCTTGAGCAGCAGCACGCCGACACCGTACAGGAACGGGCCGAAAACATCGGTACTCTGAATGATATGGCCGATCCCGGCAATGCCCATGGCGACATATTCCCACAGGAACGGGATCGCGAGGCCGACCAGTGACATTGTCAGCGCGGTGATAATCGGTACAAAACGGATGCCGCCGAAAAACGCAAAAGCATCATGCAGAACGGTATCCTGGAAACGCTCATGCAGAAAATAGGTGATAACGCCGACCACAATCCCGCCCAGCACACCCATTTCGAGGGTCTGGATCCCCAGCACCACAGACTGCCCGACCTGTTTCATCATCGCCGGGTCGGCAAGCTGGTGGGTGACGGTCAGGTAATAATTGATGCTCATGTTCATCAGCATATAGCCGACAAACCCGGCAAAGGCACCGACCGCCTTGTTACGGTTTGCCAGCCCGAACGGAATGGCCATGGCAAACATCACCGGCAGATAGGTAAAAGCAAAGCCGCCGACCATTGCCATAAAACCAAAGGTCAGCTGGACAAATTCATTGCCGAGAAACGGAAAACTGCTGATCGCGGAAGGACTGGTGACCGAACTGCCTATCCCGAGTAATAGCCCCATGAAAGCCAGTAATGAGACGGGAAACATAAAGGTTTTCCCGAGACTTTGAAAAAATTCCCAGAGTTTGGATTTAAACGACTTTTCCTGCGACATCGTAGGGTACTCCTCAGCTTCTTTATAATTTATTGGTTAAGGGGTGTTACGGAACAGTCTTTTTTATTGTTGTTTTTTTATTATTTTTCGCAGATGAAAAAGGCGGCACTGCGGGGGAACACAGTGCCGCCTGACGGGTTACAGAAGCTGACCTTCCGCACCACAGACTCTGATTTTATCGCGGACAACCGCTTTCATGGCATCCATACCGACCCGCATGTAATAGCGCGGATCGTTGCCGTCCGGATTTTCCGCAAACCAGGCGCGCACCGCCCCGGCAAAGGCAATTTTCAGCTCGGTGGCGACATTGACTTTGCACACCCCCAGCTCAATGGTGCGGCGGACATCCGCATCCGGCACATCACTCGCGCCGTGCAGCACCAGCGGGATATCCGTGATGCTGCGGATTTTTTCCAGCCGTGCAAAATCAATTTTCGGACGGCTGGTATACAGGCCGTGAGCGGTACCGATAGCCACCGCCAGACTGTCGATGCCGGTCAGCTGCGCAAAACGGCGCGCTTCATCCGGGGAGGTCAGAAAGGCACTTTCCGCATCCACATCCATATCATCCTCGACACCGCCGAGACGGCCGAGTTCCGCTTCCACGCTGCAATCCTGACTGTGGCAGAAATCCACCACGGATTTGACCAGCGCGACATTCTCCTCAAACGGGAAATGACTGCCGTCGATCATGGCACTGCGCACCCCCTGGCCGACTTTGGTGCGGATATCGTCAAGGGTTTCGTGATGGTCAAGATGCAGCGCGACCGGCATGGAAAACGAGCGGGAATACGCATCACACAGCGCATAGATTTCCGGGAAACTGATGTGTTTAAAGGTGCCCGGCGTGCCTGCCAGAATTACCGGTGCCCGCAGTTCCGCACAGGCTTCCAGAATGGCCTGAATCGTTTCGGCATTATGAATATTAAACGCCGGAACTGCATAGCCGTTGGTCTGTGCATGTGTGAGCAGATATTTGGTTGAGATGATCCCCATGATTACGCTCCTGTATTCTGGTTATTGAAGGGGTGAATAATCACGCCCTGAACAACGCGGTTAACGGTTCCGCTGGCAGACGGGGTATCCGGTGTGATCCCGGTTCTGACAGACTGACTGAGGGCAAATAACTGTGCATACGGCAGAAAACAGAACAGCAGTTCTGTATCGCTGAGGGCATCACCGGCAGGCAGATAACAGTGTGTCCCGGCGCTGATGACGTCATCCGGCAGATCGGCTATTGCGACCACCTGTCCGGCGATCCGGTCACGGCGCAGTTCGGTCAGCAGATCCAAGTCATACTGACGGGTGTAAGGCTGGTTTGAGATGTACACAACCACCAGGGTATCACCGTCGACCAGCGATTTCGGGCCGTGGCGGAAGCCGGCAGGGGTGTCATAAAAGGCGGCGATTTGCCCGGCGGTCAGTTCCAGCAGTTTGAGGGCGGATTCCCGCGCCAGTCCCTGGAAGCTGCCGCTGCCGAGGTAAACCACGCGCTTAAAGGTATCATTGCCCGGCAGAATTTGTCTGCTGCTGCCATGCGCGGCGAGAATATCCCGTGCCCGCTGCGCCACAACGGCAAAACGTTCTGTGCTGAAGGTCTGCGGGGCGAGGGTGGCGAGACAGCTGCACATCATTGACGTGATGCTGCTGGTCATGGCAAAGGCTTTGTCATTGGTCTGCGGCGGCATCAGCAGGGCAAAACCGTTATCACTGCCCTGTACACGCTGATACAGATGCCCCTCTTTATTACAGGTGATCACCAGATGAGAACAGCGGGCAACACACTGATTAGCAAGATCAAACGCGGCAACGCTTTCCGGGCTGTTACCGGAGCGGGCGAAGGAAACCAGCAGTACCGGCTGTTGTTCCGGCAGATAATCCGCCGGATTGGTCACGATGTCGGTTGTCGGGATAGCAGTGACGCTTTTGCCGGTCAGGCGGCGCAGTACGGGAGAAATCATCTCGCCGATAAAGGCGGAGGTTCCGGCACCGGTCAGAATGATGCGCAGGTTGTCCTGAGCCAGCAGCGGCGCGAGAAAGGCATCCAGCTGTGCGCGTTGTGAGTCGATTGAGTGTAATGCACTCATCCAGCAATCAGGTTGCTGGCGGATCTCCGTTTCCGTCCAGGTGGAATAGCGGGGTGTGGCGGCAGAAAGAGGGTCGTGCATAGCTTCATCCTTTACATGACGTTCAGCCGAAAGTGAAATGAATCAAAAGATCACCCGATCCGTCATTATCTTTCGGTTGGTTTCGTTTTGAGGTTTCATTTCAATTTACAGGAAGGGAAACGAAGGATCAATGCAGTAATGAAAAGAAAACGAAAAGTGTGATTTACGCCACAAGTGAAATGATTAAGCTGTTGTTTATTAGCTGGTTATATAAAAATACCCGGCGGATAAGCATAAGGAAAAGAAAGGTGCGGAGAGTACCGCACCTCAGAATGAAAGAAAATCAGCGTACCGGCTGCCCGTGGATCCAGGTTTGTGTTACCCGCCAGTCACTGTTCAGGTCATTGAAGTGCGCCCGTTTTCCGGGGGAGATACTGCCGTGTGTTGCGGTGATCCCCAGCAGTTGTGACGGTTGCAGAGAGGCCATGCGGATGGCGGTTTCCGGCAGCGTACCGGTATCACTGATCATCCGGCTGACCGCGTCATCCAGTGCCAGGGTGCTGCCGGCGAGGCCGCCGGAGGCGGTCCAGACAATGCCTGCTTTCATCGTGACATCATGACCGCAGATATCATATATGCCGTCCGGCTGCCCGGCAGCCCGCATGGCATCGGTGATCAGTACCGTGCGGTGTGCGGCACACTGACAGACAATCCGCATCACTGCCGGGTGGACGTGATGCCCGTCAGCGATAAGCTCCAGCCAGGCGCGCGGGTCGGATAATCCGGCTCCCGCCATGCCCGGTTCGCGGTGATGCAGGCCGGTCATGCCGTTGAAACAGTGAACCAGCCCGTCAGCCCCGGCATCAAGTGCCGCCAGGGTCTGCTCATACGTGGCGGCACTGTGGCCGAGCATCACATTCAGCCCGCGCTGTTTCAGGTGGCGGATGGCATTGAGTGCGTCCGGTTTTTCCGGTGCCAGCGCGACGACTTTCAGTGTGCCCTGCGCATCGGCAATCAGGGTATCCAGCTCACTGATCTGCAACTCACGGAACAGTTCCGGCGGGTGCGCGCCTTTATTCTGCGGCGTGAAATACGGCCCTTCCAGATAACTGCCGAGCACTTCCGCCACCGGCTCTGTGGTGGTCTGCTGCTGACAGTAGCGGGCGATCCGCGCAAGGGTGCTGCGCAGATCCGGCAACGGGGCGGTCACCGTGGTGGCGAGCCACGCGGCGACTCCCTGTTGTGCCTTGAAAGCGGCAATGGTTTTCAGTGCCTGCGGGTTATCATCCATCACATCCATACCCTGTCCGCCGTGGACATGGGTATCGATGTAGGCGGGGCAGAGCTGCTCCGCATCAAACTGTGTGTCTTTTGCCGCCAGCGGCGTGATAGCGGTAATGATGCCGTCTGACACCGCCACCGCCTGGTTTTCCCGCCAGCCGTATTCTGTCAGCACCCGGCGGGCGCGGATTTGCTGAATCATATGCCTTCATCCTCCGTTTCACAGCAGCGTTCACGCTGTAATTCATCCGTCAGGCTGGTTAATCCGCGATGTCCGCAGGCCAGTGCTTCACGGCGGAAATCCGCCGGAGAGAGAGAATCCCGCTCCAGTGCCATTTCCAGCAGCAGCTGCAGATTGGTACCGGTGATCACTTCGCGGTCTTCCCGGCCCTGTGACAGGGTGGCCGCCACGCGGAACGGGGTACCGCCGAGGATATCGGTCAGGAAAATCACGCTGTCGCAGTGTGACATCAGTGCCAGTGCGGCTTCCAGTTCCTGTGTCAGACGGGCGGTGGTGGATTCCGCCGGAAAATCAACCGCCGCGAAATCCTCCTGCTCCCCGATAATCTGTAACATGGCTTTTTCCAGTCCGGAGGCAAAGCCCCCGTGACCACATAAAATAATTCCCGGCATCAGTTGCTCCTTTTATTACAGGAAATGGGCGAATTTACCGATAATACCCAGCGCCACGGTCAGTACAATCAGGCGCAGCGGGCTCCAGCCACGGCGCACCAGCCAGAACATTGACAGCGTGTATACCAGCGGCAGGAAAGCAGGCATCAGCTTATCAATCACATCACTCTGTAATTTCACCACCGCATCACCGGCGGTGATTTCCAGTGTGGTTGAGAGCCGTACATACGTTGCCACCAGCGCGCCGATCACGGTCATCCCGACAATCGAGGCCGCATGGCCGACTTTTTTGGTATTGGCTTTGATAAGCGGAATGGCGGCAACCCCCATCCGGTAAGCATAGTGCGCCAGGCCGAAACGCAGCCCGAAATGGACAACGTTAAACATTACCAGGAACACCACAGCACCGAGAATCGAGCCCTGCAAGGCGAGGCTGGCACCGATACCGCCGCAGATAGGCAGCAGGGTCAGCCAGAACATGGCATCACCGATCCCGCCCAGCGGTGCACCGACAGCAATTTTGGTACTCTGAATACTGTTCACGTCCTGTTTGGAACGTTCCATTGCCAGGATGATGCCGATAACAAAGGTCACCAGGAAAGGGTGGGTATTGAAGAACCCCATATGGCCTTTCATGGAGCGCGCCAGATCACGCGGATTGGTGTGGATTTTTTTCAGTGCGGGCAGTAAACCGTACAGCCAGCCCGCCGCCTGCATCCGCTCATAGTTAAAGGATGCCTGTAACAGCAGGGAGCGCCACGCGACCCGGTTGATGTCTTTGTGGGTCAGTTCCGCACCGGTGCTCTGATCTTCATACACGTTCTGGTTACAGTCTGCCGGCAGTAAGGTTTCCGCTTCTGCGGCAGATGAATGATTTTTTTCAGATGCCATCTTCAAATTCCTCGTGTGACGGTTGTGCCGGTTCGCTTTCTGCCGGTTTGCGGACAAAATCGATCATTGCCATCGCCAGTGCGGCGGCGGCGATGGCCAGAACCGGCAGCTGAAGCCAGGCGGCGCCGACAAATCCCAGTATGAAATAAGGAATGTAGGCATTTTTCATCATGATTTTCAGCAGAACGGCAAACCCGATGGCAGGCATAATGCCGCCCGCGACACCCAGGCCGTCAATTAAGCGTGCAGGGAGTACGTCAATCAGGGTTTTGGCGTGATCCGCCCCGAAATAGATCGGCAGGAAGGCACAGAGAAAATAGAATGTACCGAGCGCCAGCAGTGCGAGGTAGTTGATGCGCTCAATTCCCCGGGTATCCGCATTGGCAGCCATTTTGTCACAGCGGGACATCACACCGGACATAACTGAGAACAGGAAGGTGATCCCCATCTGCACTGCCACGGCAAACGGTACCGCGACGCCGACCGCCACTTCCGGTTTGACCCCGGTGGAGATAGCAAACGCCGTACCGACAATGGTACCGATAATCACGTTCGGCGGCTGGGCACCGGCCAGCGGCGCGAGTCCCATCCAGACCAGTTCCAGTGTCCCGCCGGTCAGGATCCCGGTATTGAGATCCCCGAGGATCAGGCCGACCACCGGCCCCAGCACCACCGGACGGTGAATGTGGGTGAGCCCGTTAAACAGATCCAATCCGGCAATAAAGGCTACCAGCCCGAGAGCGATAGCTTGTAACAGACTGATTTCCATACATGTATCCTCAGAGCAGTTTAAACAGATCCTGCGCCGGTTCTGTCGGTACGCCCTGGATATAACAGGCGACACCGGCCTCGTTAAGCCCGCGGAATGCGGCGATATCCGCCTCATCCACAGACACTGTTTTGGCAATCTGACGTTTTCCTTCGCTATAGTGAATATTGCCGACGTTAATGCGTTCCACCGGAACACCGCCTTTCACCAGGGTCAGAAAATCTGCCGGGGTTTTGCAGACCAGCAGAATTTTCTGGCGGTCAGCGGCTTTATGAATATTGTCGATCACTTTCTGCAGCGGCCAGAAACGCACGGCAATCCCTTCCGTCAGCACCATTTCCATCAGGTTCTGCTGTAACGGATCTTCCGCCACCTCATCATTGGCAACCAGCACCAGGTTGGCACCGGCAAATCCCACCCACTGAACACCAACCTGTCCGTGGATTAATCGTTCATCAATACGACTTAACACAATATTTGGCATGGCTGTTTCTCGCTCTTATCGGCAGGCATCGTGATAGTGACGCAGCACAGTCTGAATGTGTGCGATGATTAATTCGTCCGGCGCGGCAGAGATTGTTCCGGCACGTACCAGCGGGTACTGTAACGGCAGATACTGGCTAATCAGCGGCAGCGGGATCGCCGTTTCTGTCAGGTTTTCCAGCAGACGGGATACCGCCGCGCTGATGGTCTCATCCGGCCAGTAATAGCGGATGCGATCAGAATAGCTGTAGCTGCGGGCAAGGCGGCGGGTCTGCTCATCACCGGTGTAATAACTCTGCCAGTAACCCGGTTGTTTCAGCATGACATCTTCCAGCACCCGGCGCAGCCCGGAACGTGCCGCCGGGGCAACCAGCTCATCTTCAATACCGGCGAGAGCATACAGCGCTTCACGCAGGGCGAAGGTCAGGCCGGGGCCGACTTTCAGAATCGCAAAGTGATCATCCACCAGCTGACTGAGCGCCTGCGGGGTCTGGTAATCGGTGGAATGCGCCTCGTACACCAGGTGGTCATGATGCGTAATCATCTCACTCAGTGCGCGGGCTTTTTCAGGCCGGTAATCAATGACATTGTTGTGATCAAATTCCACGCCCGGCTGCACCACCAGCCCGGTAATGCGCGGCCAGATATCTGTGAGCTGATGCTGCGTAAATGCGTTCTGATGTGCGGCAATAGTGGCGGACGCGGCCTGCGGTGTGGTGACCGCCAGCTCATTCAGCTCTTCGTGAGCCCCGCCCGGCACCGGCACTTCCGTACCAATCACATACACCAGGTCGCGGACGCCGAAATGTTTTTCACAGGTTTCTTCTGCAATGACCGCCAGGCGGGCGGCACGCTGTGCGACGATTTCATCCGTCAGCGGTACCAGATCACCGGCACAGGACATACTGCAGTCGAGGTGAATTTTTTTGAATCCGGCGGCAACATACGTGCGGATCAGCTCATCGGCTTTTGCCATTGCTTCTTCAGCCGGTTCATTCTGCCAGCGGTTCGGCCCGAGGTGGTCGCCGCCGAGGATCAGGTCTTCGCGGGAAAAGTGATGTTCATCGGCGAGTGTCCACATAAAATCACGGAAATCTGCCGGGGTCATGCCGGTATAACCGCCGAACTGATCGACCTGATTGGAGGTTGCTTCAACCAGTAACGGTGTTTGTTGTCCACGGGCAAAACATACCGCTGCTTTCAGAACATACGGATGGGCAGAACAGACAGCATAAATCCCTGTTTTCTCACCCCGTTTGTGACGGGCAACGATATCAGTTAAAAGTTTCACTTTCCTCTCCTTACAGCCGGATGTGGTTTGTTTTTGTTTCGATGTCTGAATAACATACTGCTATACAGAAAAAAGAAAACAAAATGAAAGGTTGTGAAATCCGGATCTTCATCACAAAAGAAATATAATGAAAGTGTTTGTTCCCGGGTAATCCGGGGTTCACCCTTTTTATGGGCTTGCATTCTGTACAAAGAAAAGCGTTAATATGCCAAACGAAATGAAACGAAAGATTTTTTAAATGAATGTTAAGGATAAAATCATGAACAGTCCGGATGCCGGGACGGATAACCGGGTGATGGGAACGAGTGAGCGGCGTGAGCATATCATCCAGCTTCTGCGCGCCCACGGCAGTGTTCAGGTTAATGCGCTGTCGCAGCAGTTCCGTGTTTCCACAGTGACTATCCGCAATGATCTCGCTTTCCTTGAAAAACAGGGGATCGCGGTGCGTGCTTATGGCGGCGCACTGATTTGTGAGGGCGTTTCACCGGTCAGCGAACCGTCGCTGGAAGATAAAAGCACCCGCCACACGACCATCAAACGCGATATTGCGGCGGTAGCAGCCGACCTTATCCGGCCGGGGCTGCGTGTGATTCTGGATTCCGGCACCACGACCTGTGAAATTGCCCGTCAGCTGCGCCACCATCAGGACACGATTGTGATGACCAACGGCATGAATGTGGCGAATGCCCTGCTGGACGCGCCGGGCGTGGAGTTGCTGATGACCGGCGGTCAGCTGCGGCGTCAGTCGCTCTCTTTTTACGGCGATCAGGCGGAGCAGTCATTACAGAATTATCACTTTGATATGCTGTTTCTCGGGGTGGATGCGATTGATCTTGAGCGCGGCATCAGCACGCATAATGAAGATGAGGCGCGTCTGAACCGGCGGATGTGTGAAGTGGCCGGGCATATTGTGGTGGTGACGGATTCCAGTAAATTTAACAGCTCCAGCCTGCATAAAATAATCGATACCCAGCGTATTGATACCATTATTACCGATGACGGTATTCCCGAAGAAAGCCTGACCGGATTGCGCCGGATCGGTACAGAAGTGATTCTGGTGAAGGGATAACAAAAAACAGGGGGTATCTGTCCGTATGCTATCCGGCGCAATCCGGTACAGGCTAATCCGGGGCTGCATCCGGATTGCCGGTGGGTTAAAACGAGTACAGTGTTGCCACGGATTCACCGAGTTTTTTTGCCAGGCCGGAGGCGGCATAGCGCTCTGTAATGATTTCAATATATGCGGCGCGGTCACCGGTTTCCGCTTCCCGGATTGCCTCATCCAGTTCCGCGCAGGTGGTAACGCGGCGGCAATACCAGTTATCGCATCCCAGTGCCTGCGGCAGTTGCGCGTAACGCCACTGCGGCAGGTCGTTATAAACAGCTTCCGGGTCTTTGCACAGCAGGCGCTCAATGAGATAGCCGTCATTATTCAGCACAAAAATAAGCGGTTTCAGACCAAAACGGCCAAACTGACTGATTTCCTGGGCGGTCAGCTGGTGTGAGCCTTCGCCGGTGATCAAGATCAGTCTGCGGTCAGGCGCCGCAACGGCTGCGCCAAAGGCCGCAGGTGTTGCCCAGCCGATAGATCCCCATAACGTCTGGTTATGGAATTGTGCCCCTTCCGGCAGCAGCGCAAACCCTAATCCCATTGAAACCGTGCCGGTTTCAGCGATGATAATGTCGTCTTTTCTGAACATTTGCTCAAAACGGGGATACAGATACGGCGGGGTAATATTACCGGCAGCGTCAGCTACCGGTTTACCCAGCCCCGTGGCAGCCGGAATATGACATTCCCGGTGCGGCAGTACGGCGGTCAGGGCAGGCAGCACATCCCGCATATACACATTCTGATACACCGCTGAGCCGATGCGGACATGATCCGCCATAATGCTGATCCGTTTTTCCGGTGCGATATCAGCGGTAAAACTGCCGGTGTTAAAGTCTGTCATCACCGCGCCGATACCCAGCACACAGTCACTGTTTTCAACAAATTCCCTGACCTGCGGATTCATCAGCTGACCGTTATACATCCCGGCGTAATGCGGGTCGGATTCACTGATGATGGCTTTATCCATAAACATGGTGGCGTACGGCAGTCCGGTCTGGCGGATTAGCGCCTGTACGTCATCAATCAGTCCGGAACGTGCGGCCAGCATGCCCGGCAGAATACAGGCAGACGGGCTGTCCGTCAGTTTTGCCCTGATCGCGGCAACTGCCTCCGTGAGCGCGGTTTTGTCACTGACCGGTTGTGCCGGTGCGGTAAGGTGTTCCGGCATCTGAACCGGCTGTGTGGCGTAATCAAACGGGAAGCCCATATAGACCGGACGGCGCTCACGCAGCGCGGCAGCAATCAGGCGTTCTGTCTCCGCTACACAGTTCTCCGGGGTCATAACGGCATGGGCACAGGAAAGGCGCTGTCCCAGCTCATAGAACAGGCTGAAATTACCATCGCCCAGAGTGTGATGCACCAGACGGCCACGCTTCTGCACACCGCTGGCGGGCATGCCGACCAGATGAAAGACCGGCAGATTTTCTGCATACGATCCGGCAATACCGTTAATAGCACTCAGTTCCCCGACCCCGAATGTGGTGGAGAGGGCCGCCATGCCGTTAACCCGCGCATAGCCGTCAGCCGCATAGGCGGCGTTCAGTTCGTTACAGTTACCCATCCATTGCATTGTCCGGCTTTCGCAGACAGCGTCTTCAACCGGGAAAGCGAAATCTCCCGCAACGCCAAAGACATGGCGGATGCCTAAGTCCTGTAAGCGGCCCAGTACATGTTCGATGACGGTTTTTGTCATGATGTTCTCCGGTAATACAGTGGCTGATTTATCAGCTTTAAATGATTAACAATATGAATGAGTTTTAGCGGGAATTACGGTAAACAGGAAATGGTTTATACTCATCGGGGCTATAACAAAAGGTAATAGGTGACAGGCATGGATATACGGACATTGCGCTACTTTACGGAAGTGGTGCAGCTTAACGGGTTCAGCCGGGCGGCGGATGCCCTGTTTGTGACACAACCGGCCATCAGCCGCAGTATTCTCCGCCTGGAGGATGAACTGGGATTTACCCTGCTGACCCGCGAACCGGATGGCGTCAGTCTGACAGATGAGGGCGCGGTGCTGTTTGAACACGCAACCCGCATCCTGGCGCAATTTAACAGTATGAACAAAGCGTTACAGGATAAATCCGGCCCGCTGACCGGTACCCTGAATGTCGGATTACCGCCGGTTATCGCCTCAACCTATTTTGCCGGGATCATTATGGCGTTCAGTACCCGTCATCCGCAGGCGGAACTGAAGATTTTTGAACTCGGAACAGAGCAGATGTCTGAGGCCATGGCGGAAGGCAGTGTCGAAACGGCGGCGGTGATGCTGCCGTTTGATGATACCCGCTTTGATTTACAGCGCTTTGCAACGGATCGTCTGATGCTGCTGGTGAGTACCCGGTACCGGCTGGCAGAGAGTGAGCAGGTGAGCTTCCGTGAATTAACGGATGAAAAATTTGTCCTGTTCTCCGACGATTTCCGTATCAATGAACTTATCCGCAACGCCTGCGGTATTTATCATTACAAACCGGCGGTGGCAGGCAGGAGTAACCATCTGGATCTGATCATGGCGATGGTCAGTGCCGGGGTCGGCGTAACACTGCTGCCGGAAAGTATGTGGCGCGCTCACCGGACAGACGGGCTGGCGGCGGTCAGTGTGGCGGACCCGGTGCTCTCTTATGATCTCGCGCTGGCTAATGTGAAAGGGTATCAGAGCCGCAGTTGTCTGGCATGGAATACACTGGCGCGGGAAATTCTCGGTATTTCGTGTGTCACCGGTGCTGATCCCGGCTGACCATTTACTGTAAATACAGGATATACAGCACAAATAACAGCAGGATGATGAAAATCAGTGCCGGGCCGGTGACGCGCGATCTGACCGGGCGCGGCTCCTTTTCCGGCGGACGGCGCGGCTGAGCCGGCGGTACCGGCGGAGTCACGGTTTCAGGTTCAGGTTCAGGGCCGGGGGCGGGTGGCATATCATGACCGGATTGCTGCGCCCTGCGTTTTTCCAGCTCGCGCAGTGCCTGCTGTTCCCGTTCTCTCTGCTGTTTCCGTTGCTGTTGCTGCTCTGCCACTTTCTGAAATGCCCGCAGCCGCTCCTCTTCCTGCTGTTGCAGTCGTGTCATTTCCCGGTGCTGCTCTTCCGGGGTCAGCGGGCGGGGCGGTGTTTTTCTGCGGGGTGGTGCTGGCGGCGGCGGAGAGGGTTCTGCGGAATAGATATCAGATAACTCAAGGCGGTATTTTTTCATGAAGATCCGCGCTTTTGAAAAGGCGTTCGCGGCTTCATTCTCATTACCGGCATTTTCGGCAAGAGACATCAGCTTTCTGACTTTTTCAACCGCCTTTTCTCTGTCATCCATCATTTCTTATCACGTATTTATCCGGCAGATACGACTATCATACGGTGAATCAGAGTGAGGGAAAGAGTGAAAAACGGCGTTACAGGATATTCAGTGGTTCATGCCGCGTTCCGGACATGATTTTTTTGAATGGTATATAAAACCGCCTGAACAGGGAAGATTACGGATAAAAAAACGCCGCCTTCACAAGAAGACGGCGGGAGTGTATTTATTGACGGGCATCCAGTAACTGCTGTGCGTTTTCTTTGGTGACCTGAGTCCACGGAATCGCGTAACGTTTGTCTTTACCGTTATTCCATTTCAGCTGGTCAGCATACTGAACCCAGATTTGGGACTGTGGCTCGTATTTATCACCTTTGACCGCTTTCATCGCCAGGTCGATAGAACCCTGCATCTGTGCATTCGCGTCCTGGAGGATGGAGACCATTTCGCCCTCCTGAACAGAGCGGATAGCATCAGATACGCCGTCAACACCGGCAATGGCGAAATCATTGACATTCAGACCGGCAGATTTGATTGCTTCAATCGCACCCAGTGCCATTTCGTCGTTCTGAGCGATGACACCACCGATTTTACCACGGTGTTTCTGCAACCAGTTTTCCATCAGCGGCATCGCTTCCGCGCGTGACCAGTTAGCGGTTTTGCGTTCCAGCACTTTCACTTTACCCGGACCACATTCCGCAATCGCTTTGTCATTACCTTCGCCGCGCTGAATTTCACCGCTGCCGCCTTTCGGCCCTTCGATAATCACCACGTTACCTTCACAGTTCATTTTTGCCAGAACCGCTTTGGCTTCCATATAACCGCCGAGGACATCATCAGATACCACTTCTGCGGTCATTTTGTCGGTGTTCAGACGGGCGTTGGTGACGATAACCGGGATTTTGGCGTCATTTGCCATGGTGACCACGTCGATATTCGCTTCATAATCCATCGGGTTGATGATGATAGCGTCGGCTTTGGTCTGGATTGCGGTTTCCGCCTGGTTGTTCTGAACCATCGGGTCATAACGGCCATCATAAACTGTGATGATCGCTTCACCGTTTTTTACAGCCGGATGCTCTTTTGCGGATTTTTCCATTAACTGGACAAATTCAGCTTTCATGCCGTACATCAGAACGGCAATTTTCACCGGGTTGTCCTGTGCCGCAAATGCCTGTCCGCCCATCATCAGGGCTGTCAGTGCAGCGATTTTGGTCAGTTTTTTCATGGTCATTCCTTCATTGTGTAGGGTATTATTTTTTTGCTGTTTTCGTCTTTTTTTTACGCTTCATCCTTCAGCCTGTGGTGGTGTTGGCTGCGTTCAGCCTTCCGGATCACATACTGATGTATGCTCCCCGGAATTCTTCACTTGCCGCCTTGCCACAAACCGAATGATATTGCGTAAACGCTTCATGCAGAATGTGGCAGGCTGAAAGAATCCGCGCGGTACTGCCATCAGTCACGGCGTTGCTTACGTGACGGATCCAAAAGTACGGCGATAACAATTAATGCGCCTTTGATAATCTGCTGGTAATACGACTGCACGCCCAGCAGGTCGAGACCGTTATTCATCACACCGATAATTAACACACCGAACAGGGTGCCGACTAAGGTACCCACGCCACCGGCCATACTGGTGCCGCCGATAACCACCGCAGCGATCGCATCCAGCTCGTAGGCGCTGCCTGCACTGGTTTGTGCTGACCCGGTACGGGCGGTCAGAATCAGACCCGCAATACCGGCTAATGCGCCGCACAGGGTGTAAACCAGCACTTTAATTTTAATCACGCTGATTCCGGAGGTTCTGGCACTTTTCGGGTTGCCGCCGACGGCATACACATAGCGGCCGAAGGTGGTTTTATTGAGTAAAATCCAGGCGAGAATAAAGATAACGGCCAGGATCACCACCGGTACCGGGATATCCAGGATATAGCCGTTACCCAGCCAGCGGAAATCACTGTTGAGCTGGGAAACCGGGTTACCGTCAGTGGTCAGCAGAGTCAGACCGCGTGCCGCAGACAGCATCCCCATGGTGACGATAAACGGCTGAAGGTTGAATTTCGCCAGAATCGTCCCGTTAAGCAGACCACAAATGATACCGATGCCGAGTGCGATAATCATCGGGATCATCACGGCATTGGCGGTATCACCGATAGCCAGACCGGTATTGCTGGTGGCAAACCGCGCTGCCACAATGCCGCTCAGAGCCAGCACCGAACCGACAGAGAGGTCAACACCGGCGGTGATGATGACGAAGGTCATCCCGATGGCGAGAATACCGTTGATGGAAATCTGACGCAGGATAATCAGCATGTTGTCCTGACTCAGAAAGTAGTTATTGGTCCATTCGCCGCGGGCGACCTGAACTTCACCGACAACCGCCACAATCAGACACAGCACAAAGAACGCCAGAATGATGCCGTATTTGTGCATATTTTTCTTGTTACGGGCGATAAATGAGACCCCTGGTGCGGGTGCAGTATTTGTTGTATTCATGGTCACTTCTCTTTATTCATGCATACGTTGGCGGGTAAAATCACACCGCAAGTTTCATTAAATCAGTCTGGGTGGCAGTGGCGGCGGTCAGCTCTCCGGCGATCCGTCCGTCACGGAAAACAATAATCCTGTCACTCATCCCGATAATTTCCGACAGCTCAGAAGAGACCATCACAATGCCTTTGCCCTGTAAGGCGAACTCAGACATAAACTTATAAATTTCTTTTTTGGCACCGACATCCACGCCGCGTGTCGGCTCATCGAGCAGCATCACATCCGGCTCGATCAGCGCCCAGCGCCCCAGAACCACTTTCTGCTGGTTACCTCCGCTGAGGTTCCCGACCAGCTGATCCGCATCCGGGGTTTTGACATTGAACAGTGTGATCATATCGTCCGCGCGGGCGCGCTCTTTGCGGTCATGAATAAAGCCGCCGGTGCTGATGGCGCCAAATGAGGCGATATTGATGTTTTCATTGATGGAGCGGCCCAGCATCAGTCCGGTATCTTTGCGGTCTTCCGTGACATAGGCTATCCCGGCATTAATGGAATCTTTCGGGCTGTGTTTGTCGAGGAAGCGGTCACCAATCTGAATGGTGCCTTTATCGGCGTGTTCGATGCCGAAAATCAGGTCGAGGAACTCAGAACGACCGGAACCGACCAGCCCGTAAATCCCCAGAATTTCACCTTTTTTCAGTGTCAGGCTGATGTCCTGCACCTGGTCATCACGGGAGAGATCCCGGATTTCCATAATGGTTTCATCTGTCGGCTCATTAAATTTGGCAAATTCGTCTTTGATTTCACGGCCGATAATCAGCTCAATCAGCTTTTCACGGGTGATGCCTGTCAGCGGGCCGTCGGTAATAAAGGTACCGTCACGGAAAATGGTGAAGGTATCGGCTATCTGAAAAATCTCGGACAGGCGGTGTGAGACATAAATAATGCCTTTACCTTTTTCCGTCAGGCGGTTGATGACATCAAAAATCTTCTGCGCATCTTCCTCACCGATAGCGGAGGTCGGTTCATCCATAATGATGATATCCGCATCCGCGTGGGAGAGGGCTTTGGCGATTTCGACCAGTTGCTGTTCCGCCACACTCAGGTTGCGCATTTTTTCTGACGGGGAAATATCAAAATGCAGATCTGTCAGTAGTTCAGCGGTCTGGCGGTTGAGCTGTTTAAAATCGACAAAACCAAACCGGCGCGGTTCACGCCCCAGCCAGATATTTTCCGCCACGGTCAGGTCAGGAATGGAACTCAGCTCCTGCTGAACAATGGCGATACCGGCGTGCAGGGCTTCTATCGGCTGATGAAACTCACAGCGTTTGCCTTTGACATAGATTTCCCCCGCATCCGGACGGATAAAACCCATCAGGATGCTCAGGAACGTGGATTTACCGGCACCATTCCCGCCGCACAGGGCGTGAATGGAACCTCTCTTCAGTGAAAACTGCGCGTTCTTCAGTGCAACAACCTGACCAAAGGCTTTGCGCACCCCTTCAACCCGCAGTAATTCCTCATTGTCAGCGACAGTGGCTGTCATACGGTGACCTCCGGGTATTCTGATGTCAGTAAAGCAAGGTAGTTCTGATACAGAGATTCATAAACCGCCACATTCGCCGGATCCGGCTGTGTGCGGCTGCTGTCATCCAGCTGCACAAAGCGGTCGCAGAGAGCGGCCAGTTGTGCTTCCGGTGCGCTGTCTGCGCTGAGGGTGTCACACCAGATAGCCTGAACCGCCGCACCGAGTGCTGCCGCTTCCTGGTTGGTGACGCACACCACCGGTGCTGCCATGATATCTGCAACAATCTGCCGCCATTTCACGCTGCGGGCACCACCGCCGGTCAGACGGATTTCATCTGTGGAAATGCCCTGCTGACGGAACAGATCAATACCGAAGCGCAGCCCGTAAGTGGCACTTTCCACCACGGCCAGGCTCAGGTTCTGCGGAGTCAGGTTGCTGCCGTCCATATTGTGAAGGCTGGCGCGGGCTTCGGGTAACTGAGGTACGCGCTCACCATTAAAGAACGGCAGCATAATAAGGCCGCCCGCACCGGGTTTACTGCGGTTCAGTGCATCATTAAAGGCCTGAATATCCATGCCTAATAATGACTGAACCGTGGTGGTGGCGGAGGTGACATTCATGGTGCAAATCAATGGCAGCCAGCCGTTGCTGGAGGAGCAGAACCCGGCGATCATCGCGGAATCCGCCACAACCGGTTGTTCAGCAAAGGTAAACAGCGTACCGGAGGTGCCGAGGCTCATGGTGGTGATGCCCGGACGGATATTACCGGTGCCGATGGCGGCCATCATGTTATCGCCGCCGCCGGATGCCACGCGGGTGTCCGGGGAAATGCCGAGCTTCTCCGCGATCGCCGGACGAACCGTGCCGATGATTTGCTCTGCGCGCACCAGCGGCGGCAGCGCCTGCCATAAGCGGCCTTCCGGATCGATAAGATCAGCGGCGGTCTTATCCCACTCACGGGTACGGATATTGAGCAGCCCGGTCCCGGAGGCATCACCGTACTCGGCACAGGCCTGTCCGGTGAGCCAGAAATTCAGGTAATCATGCGGCAGCAGCACATAACGCAGCTGTTGCCACAGTTCCGGGTGCTGCTGTTTAAAGCGGATAATTTTTGACACGGTATAGCCGGTCTGCGGTAACACACCCAGACGGTCAAGCGCGGCCTGTCCGCCGCCCAGTGCATCAATAAACCACTGATTTTCCGCACTGGTCGAGGTATCACACCACAGCTTGGCAGGCGCAAGTACCGTACCGTCATGACTGACCGGCACGAAACCGTGCTGCTGACCGGAAACGGCAAGGGCGCGGATATCCCGCCCGTCAATTCCGGCGTTTTTGCTCGCCTGAGCAAACGCGGTTTGCAGCGCATCAGTCCACCAGACGGCTTCCTGTTCACGGCTCCCGTCTGATTCGCTGATCATCGGGTGAGGGGCTGAGCCCTCACCCAGAATACGCGCGGTCCGGTTATCGGCAATAATGACCTTGGTGCTTTGTGTTCCGCAGTCAATACCGGCATAGAGCGTCATGGTTTACTCCATTTCCAGCACAATTTTCACGTCAGTCGCACGGCCTTCGGCTGCACGCTCATAGGCTTCGACACTGTCTTTGAACTTGTAAGTTGCGGACAGCAGCGGGGCCACATTCAGTTTGCCGGAACTCAGCAGACGGATGGTGCGCGGGTACATATTGGCGTAGCGGAAAATCGTTTTGAAGGTCACTTCTTTCGCCTGTGCCGCCACGATATCCAGCGGTGCCGGGTCGATTGGCATACCGACGAGAACGACGGTACCGCCGGGGGCGATATGATCAGATATGGAGGCAATAACCGGTTTCGCGCCGCTGCACTCAAACAGGACGTTCACACCTTCGCCGCCGGTCAGCTCACGGACTTTATCCGCCAGTGCCTGCTGGTCTTTGCTGTTTACCGCATGCAGACCCTGATATTTCTCAGCCACTTTCAGTTTTTCATCAAACACATCACAGATGATGACATCCGAACAGCCGCCGGCCAGTGCACACAGCGCAGTAATGATACCGATGGTCCCGGCACCGATAACCAGACCGATATCGCCCGGTTTGATCCCGGCTTTGGTCGCGGACTGCATACCGATTGCCAGTGGCTCAACCATTGCGCCCTGGGCAAAAGAAACGTTATCCGGCAGTTTAAAGGTGAAGGCGGCAGGGTGGATCACGCTTTCACGCAGGCAGCCGTCGATCGGCGGGGTTGCCCAGAAACGAACAGCAGGATCAAGGTTATAGATACCGGCACGGGATTGCGGGGATTGCAGATCCGGAATACCCGGCTCCATGCACACGCGATCACCGACTTTCAGGTGTTTCACATTTTTACCGGCAGCAGTGATCACACCGGACGCTTCGTGACCCAGCACCATCGGTGCCTCAACCACGAACGGCCCGATACGGCCATGCTGGTAATAGTGAACATCGCTGCCGCAGATGCCGACGGTGTGGATTTTAATCTCAACATCGTCGTCGCCAAGTACTTCATTACTCTGCCAATCCTGAATGGCGATTTTCCCTGCTTTCTCTAATACTAATGCCTTCATGATCATTTCCTTTCATTAAAATGATATCGATATCATTACTATGATGCGGATAATAGAGCAATGTTTATTATAATTATGTGATGATGGTTAAACTTTTATTAAATAAAGTCTGATCTACTCATGTAGTATTGGGTAAAGAGTCTTTCAGGTCACATTTTTGCTGTCTGTGGCAAGGCTATAATGATAACGATATCATTCAGGAGAGAGGCAGATGAATAAACAGCCGTACATCGCGGAATCACTGGCGGTTCTGGAACTGGCACATATCGTTCTGACAGAAGCGGAAAAGCAGCATATTGAAATTGCACACTTTAATCTGCCGGATTACCCGCGTTCGGGTCTGCAACTGCTCACTTACTGTAACAGTCCGCTGTACTGCGCCAAAGAGCTGGTTCTCTTTGCTGATCAGACCTGTCCGGAGCACCGCCATCCGCCGTACAAAGACCGGCCGGGCAAGCAGGAAACCTTCCGTTGCCGCTGGGGTGAGGTGTATCTGTTTGTCGATGATCCCGCGCTGACACTGAATCAGGATGCACAAGGCAATCCGGTCTGCTGCCCGCCGCAGGGGGATGAGGAATGGTACACCTGTGATCGCTTTATTCTGCTGCGCCCGGGAGAGCAGTACACCATTATGCCGGATACCCGCCACTGGTTTAAAGCCGGGCCGCAGGGCGCGGTGGTGTCGGAGTTCTCCACAGAAAACACCGATGAATACGACATTTTTACCGATCCGCGGATAAAAAGACTCGCGTGTTAAAAAGTTGTTGATCCCGGTTTAAGTAATAAAAAGCGTGTTTTTCACGTGACTGAATCGATTTAGATGATATTATAATGGTATAAAATGATACGTTGCTGCTAAGGAGAGAAAATTGGCGGAACCCCGGACACAGAAAGTCACACTGGAAAATGTGGCCGCTATTGCGAATGTCAGTAAGATCACCGCATCCCGCGCATTTTCACAGCCGGATAAGGTTCACCCGGAAACTCTCAGGCGTATTCTCGATGCTGCAGATAAAATCGGTTATGTGGTGAATGCGGCGGCACGCAGCCTGCGCGCGAAATCTACCCGTACCATCGGCATTGTCAGCCCTGACATGAGCAACCCGTTTTTCGGCGGGCTGGCCAAGCGCATCACCCTGGAAGCCTATAACGCCGGGTATGACACCCTGATGTTTGACTCCTATGAATCCCGTGAAAATGAAGCACGTATCATTGATAAGCTGATTGGTTACAACGTGGATGCCATCATCCTGTCCGTTGTCTCTGCCGAACGGGTTTACCGCCCCGCATACATGAAACAGCTGGAACTGCTCAATATTCCGGTGATCCTGGTTGACCGTGAGCTGGATGCCAAGGCATGCAGCGGCGTTTACATCGATAACCTCGATTGCGGATTGCAGGCAGGGCGCTATCTGCTGTCACAAAAAGCCGATAACGTGGTGATTATCTCCGGCCCGGAAGATTCCAATGTGGCTCAGGATCGCGTAACCGGTATGGTGGCCGGTCTGCACGGCCAGGTCAGCAGCGTCAATGTGCTGCATGCGGACTTCCTGATGGATGAAGCCTTTAAAGTCACCGACCATTACCTGAAATACCATCCCGCGCCGGATTATTTTGTCGGCTGTAATAATCAGATTTCACTGGGGATTATCAAAGCCTGTATCCGCCACAATCTGATCCCGCAAAAAGATGTCTCGCTGTTCAGTATCGATGAAGTCTCTCATGCCGATATCTACGGATTCAATTTTCCGTGCATTTCTCATGACCTTCAGGAAATTGCCTGGCAGGCGATCAATATGGCAGTGCGGCGGGCGACGGATCGCAGCGCCCCGGCGAGCAAGGTGGTTGTGCGCGGTCTCCTCAAATCTTAATCCGCGTCATCCTTCCGCCTGTGGCGGCGTTGGCTTCGCTCGTCCACCCCGGTCACATACTGATGTATGCTCCCGGGGATGTCCTCATTTCACCACCTTGCCACAGACGAAATGATTTAGCGGATCTGCGCCATCCTCCACTCTGTGGCTGTGTTGGCTGCGCTCAGAATTCCGGGTCACATACTGGATATGCTCCCCGGAATTCTTCCCTTGCCGCCCTACCACAAACCGCATGATTTAGCAGATTAATTTTTCTGTTTTTGACAGAGTTGAAGTACACAGGGGATTAACCGGCAAAAAAGGAAAGCGTAAAGCGCCGGGGATGGCGCGATCCGAGCGAACAAGGACGTGTCAGCGTCTTTCCGCCTTGCCGGTTATCCCGCGGCCCGGGTTTGAAAGAAGATGGTTTTATTCTTTCCGGTTTTGCCGGTTATCCCACGCCGCCCGGGTTTGAAATAGGATGGTTTGAGACTAACAGCCCGGCTCCGGTTCATCACTTAACCCGTATGTACAGGCATTAGGGTCTTCCCATTTGTTATTTCGGTAGAGAAAATCAACAGAGCTGCCATCATTGAAAATGACATATCCATAACCACTTGACTGTATCGTCCATTTACCGGATGTTCCATCTTTAAATTCAACATATCCGGTTGATATACAAGCTGAATAATACTCATGCATCCAACTGTTTTCTTTTGATTCTTCTGCGTGTGTAAAGTAAGTGATGATTTGTTCTTTGGTCGGAAGAAATTTTTTGCAGGTGTCAATTTCATATTTATCATTATGATTCTGATAAACAGCACCTGTTTTATAAATATTAATTTTATTTAGTTCCTTTGCCTTTAGTGGATTAGAAAAAAAACAAATCAACAGGAATAAAATATATACTTTATTTACCATGATGCGGTGCTCGCTTCAGTTTTATTTTTTCTGGCAACATCAGGATGTTTGTATACTTCGGATGCGGAAATATCCAGAGTTTCTAATAGCTCAGATACAAGCCACTTAAGTGCTGAGTTTTGTTGATTGTTTACTGTTTCATATACAGGGTCTTGGTCATTCTCTTTTTGAGCTTTACCCACAATTTCAATTCCAATGCTGTCAACGTTGGCGGGGTAACGCTCAGGAAATGGTTTTATTTTTTCAATATCGGAAAAACCTTTAGCTGTCAGTTTTTTTTCTAAATCAGCCATCCTTTTTAATTCAGCAGGCTCACATTTTTTGTGACAAGGCATCTTGACTTCATTTTTCCAACATGCCATGTTATTTTCAGTAGTGATGCAGTTTGATAAATAGTACCGTCTCTATCTATTAAAAAATGAGCGCCGTTAGACTTAGGATGACTATAACTATTAAAAACATGACTTGCCTCAGGGGTATCTGTTTGGTGAACAATAATACCATTAATTTTGTCCATTCTCCCTTGTTCAATATTATTAAATATTTTAATTTTAATGCGATTTTATTTAACTAATCCATTGTCATCTATATAAAGCATATGTGTTACTCCTGTAATATGGCGATTTCCAGTTTTTATCATATTGCTATAATTAAAAATACGGGATAAATCTGTAACTTTTTATGTAAGCAATAAACGCCAGATATACTTTCTGTGGTTAGTATTTTTTCTTGGTGAATTATCACTATTTCTTCAATAACGACAATGCCAAATCCAGTACCGCAGCACTTTGCAGATCCCAAAACATATCCGGATCGATACAGGCCAGCGGTTTTCCGGCAGCTGCCGCGCTTTGCTGACACTCGCGCAGGTGATGGCGGGACTGAGGGGCGAGCAGAGCGGCGTCATACTCTGCCGCGCATTCGCGGTAATCAAAAACAGAACGGCACTCAATGCTGGCATCAATACCGCGTACCTGTGCCTCATCACGCATTTTTTGCGCCAGCATCTGCGGGGAAATCCCCGTATCACTCATCAGCAGAATGTTAATCATATCCGTATCCCTGCATTATCCGTTATTCACTGAACTGACAGCCTATAATGCCCCCGTCGCCTGCGGCATCGGAATTGACCGGGTTATGCCATCGCACTGATGGTTTTGCGGAAGCGTAACAGCGCGGCACCGAAAAACGCCCCGCCGATGATGATCAGATAAATAAACTGCGGCCAGACGATCAGAAAATCCGCGCCCCGGTAAAGAATCGCCTGTGCCAGACTGACAAAGTGTGTCGTCGGCATGGTCTGCATAATATCCTGCACAAACTGCGGCATACTTTCCCGTGAGGTCATCCCGCCCGACAACATATTCAGCGGCAGCAGCACCATAATCATCAGCAGCCCGAATTGCGGCATCGAACGGGCGAGCGTCCCCATAAAGATACCAATAGAAGTGGTGGCAAACAGACTCAGCGCCACCCCGCACATAAACAGCGCAATTGAACCCTCTATCGGCACCTGTAACAGAAAGCGGACAATCAGCAGCAGTGAGCCGAGTGAGGCAAGCAGCACCACCAGTCCCATCGACCATACTTTGGACATCATGATCTCAAACGGTGTCACCGGCATCACCAGCAGATGCTCAATTGTGCCGTGCTCCCGCTCACGGATCAGTGCCGCCCCGGTCAGGACAATCGACAGCATCGTGATATTGTTGATAATCGCCATCACCGACCCGAACCACATCTGATTCAGGTTCGGGTTAAAACGGGCGCGGATATCCAGATCCACCGGCAACACAGTGTTTTGCCGGTTTTTAGCCAGAAAAGTATTCACCTCCCCGGTAACAATATTCTGAATATAACTGTTGCCGAGAAACGCCTGGCTCATGCGGGTGGCATCGACGTTCAGCTGAATGGCGGGGCGGCGTCCGGCCAGCACATCACGCTGAAAGTCCGGCGGAATATCCATGGTAAACGTGTAGGTGCCGCTGTCCATCAGGCCGTCCATCTGACTGATATCAATATCCGCCGGGGCCAGAAAATAGGGTTCGTAAAAGCTGTTGATAATGCGCTCGCTGAGCTGAGAGCGATCCTGATCCGCAATCGCAATCGGCGCCAGATGCAGTGAGCCGGACGTTACCGTGGCGGAGGAATAGATGGATACCGTGAAGGCAAACACAATCAGCGCCAGCATCGCTTTATCCCGCATCAGGCTGCGCAACTCTTTCATGCCGAGATAAATAATATTCTTCAGTGTCCGCATGTTATCCCTCCTGCTTTTTCAGGAAAAAGATGCTGCATCCGAGAACAACCGGAATCGTGATCAGCAGCGGAATAAAGGCCTGATACA
The DNA here is from genome assembly GCF_000633515.1 of Morganella morganii H1r. Taxonomy (GTDB): domain Bacteria; phylum Pseudomonadota; class Gammaproteobacteria; order Enterobacterales; family Enterobacteriaceae; genus Morganella; species Morganella morganii_B. Next base: position 46,200 of record NZ_AYMP01000014.1, read on the forward strand.
GATCGATAAACCCCAGTCCCTTGGAGAAGGTTCCCCGGGTGATGGTCAGAAAATAGGAGGTCGGATAGATATGCCCTATCCAGTAACCCATACCTTCCAGTGATGAAACCGGGTCAATCATGCCGGAAAATTGGGTGGCCGGGATCAGCGTGATAATCGCGGTCCCGAAAATTGCGGCAATCTGGCTCTTCATAAAGCACGAGATCAGCAGCCCCATGCTGGTGGCAATGGTGATATAGCAGAATGCAGCAAGTGTCACCGTCAGCAGACTGCCCTTGAACGGCACCCCGAATACCCAGACGGAAAGAGCGCAGAGCAGGAAAAAGTTAAACATCCCCAGCACGATATAAGGCACCTGTTTGCCGATCAGAAACTCTGTTTTGGTCACCGGGGTGACATAAAGGTTGATAATCGACCCCAGCTCTTTCTCCCGCACCACACTCAGGGCGCTGAGCATTGCCGGTATCATCATCAGCAGCAGCGGGATCACCGCCGGAACGATAGCCGGCAGGCTTTTCACATCCGGGTTATAACGGTAGCGGGTTTCGATATCTATCGCAGAGCGCAGCGGGTTGGCCACCGGCTGTTTTGACGCCATGCGGGTCAGCCAGTTGAGATGCATGGCCTGCACATAACCACGCACCGTTTCTGCCCGGTTCGGCATCGCGCCGTCCACCCAGACCCCCAGTTTCACATCATGGCCTTTGGCGATATCACGGGCAAAATCCGGCGGAATTTCAATCGCCACCGCGATTTCCCCGGCGCGCATCCGGTGCTCCATATCATCATAATTTTGCAGCGGCGGCTGTTCGATAAAGTAACGGGAACCGGAGAGATCCTGCACATAGTTCTGGCTGGTGGTGGTCTGGTCGCGATCGAGCACGGCAAAACGCAGATTTTCCACATCCATACTGATGCCGTAACCCATAATAAACATCAGGATCACGGTACCGAGCAGCGCCAGTGTCAGCCGCACCGGGTCGCGGCGCAGTTCCAGTCCTTCACGCAGACTGTAACTGAACAGACGGCGCAGACTGAAACGGCGTTTCAGTGCGGTGGCGGCCGCTTCGCCGCTGTCGGCAGGTAATTCCGGTGCTTCCGGCGGCGGGGCATCATCCTCAATCCCCGAGGCTTTTTTCAGATAATCAATAAAGACGGCTTCGAGGGTATCAAATTTGCTGTTGGCGACCAGATGTTCCGGGGTATCCGTCACCAGTACTTTCCCGGCGTGCATCAGCGACATGCGGTCACAGCGGGCGGCCTCATTCATAAAGTGAGTGGATATAAAAATCGTCACGCCGTCTTTGCGTGATAAATCCACCATCAGATCCCAGAACATATCGCGGGCGATCGGATCAACGCCGGATGTTGGCTCATCGAGGATCAGCATTTCCGGGCGGTGAATCACTGCCACGGCGAGGGAAAGACGCTGACGTATCCCGAGCGGTAACCCCTCCGGCATGGCATCGGCGACGTCCGTCAGTTTAAAGCGTGTCATCATTTCATCAACACGCTCATCAATGTCATTTTCCGGCACATGGAACAGCTTGGCGTGTAATACCAGGTTCTGTAAAACCGTCAGTTCACTGTAGAGGGAGAACGCCTGCGACATATAGCCGACCCGCATCCGCGTATTCAAATCTTTCGGATCGACTTCCTGGCCAAACAACCACGCCTTGCCTTCCGTGGCCTGCAACAACCCGGTGAGCATTTTCATGGTGGTGGATTTGCCGCAGCCGTTGGAGCCGAGGAAACCAAAGATTTCTCCTTTCGGGATGCGGAAACTGACGTGGTCAACGGCGGTGAAACTGCCGAAACGCATGGTCAGATCCTGCGCCTCGATAGCAATCTCTTCATTATCCTGCGTTTTGCGCGGCGGGATCACCACCGCTTTGTGATCTTTGCGTTTTTCTTCCGGCAGCAGAGCGATAAAAGCGGCTTCCAGCTCGTCAGTCTGTGTCTGTGCTTTCAGTTCACGGGCGTGTCCTGTTGCCAGGACTTTGCCGTCGTCCATTGCGACCAGGTGATCAAACCGTTCCGCCTCTTCCATATAGGCCGTCGCTACCAGCACACTCATATTCTGCTGGCGTTCGCGGATGCGGTCGATAAGCTCCCAGAACTGAGCGCGGGAGAGGGGGTCAACGCCGGTGGTCGGTTCGTCGAGGATCAGCAGTTCGGGGTCATGGATCAGGGCGCAGCATAATCCGAGTTTCTGCTTCATCCCGCCGGAGAGTTTTCCCGCCGGGCGGTCGCGGAACGGGGCGAGTCCGGTACTGGCGAGGAGATCGTCAATCCGCAGACGGCGTTCTTCCTCAGACTGACCGAACAGTCGCCCGAAAAAATCCACGTTTTCAAACACCGACAGGGTGTGATAGAGGTTTTTCCCCAGTCCCTGCGGCATATAGGCAATACGCGGACACACCGCGCGGCGGTGCTCTTCTTCGCGGATATCACCGCCCAGTACAATCACATTACCCTGCTGCACTTTGCGGGCACCGGCAATCAGGGAAATCAGGGTGGATTTCCCGACACCGTCCGGCCCGATCAGCCCCACCATCTGCCGGGCGGGGATGTTCAGCGTGATATCATCAAGGGCGCACACATCACCGTAATGATGCGTAACCTGTTCCAGGGTGACGATTGCGGTGTCAGAATGCTGTTTTGATGATGTCATTGAGGTAATTTCACCTCCAGGTCAGCCGGCCAGTCCTGCTTTGGATCCAGCCGGATATAAGCGCGTCCCGGCAGACCGGTTTTCACATATTCCAGATGTTTTTCCAGCAGTTCGGGGGTGATACGGGCACGAACGCGGAACATCAGTTTCTGGCGTTCATTATCCGTTTCCACCGTTTTCGGGGTGAACTGCGCGACACTGGCGACATACGAGGTTTTCGCCGGGATCACCAGATCGGGAGCGGCATCAAGAATAATATGCACGTCGCTGCCGATGCCTGCCTGTCCGGCCTGTTCGGTCGGCAGGAAGAAAGTCATATAGACATCGCTGAGATCGACCATATTCACCACGCGGCCACCGGCACCGAGCACTTCACCCGGTTCGGCAACCCGGTACTGGACACGGCCGTTGCGCGGCGCTTTCAGCTGACTGTCATCCAGATCCGCTTCAATCCGGTGTTGTGTTGCCAGGGCGGCATCCACTTTGGTCTGCGCCTGGATAATACCGGACTGTGCGGCATCAATCGCGGCGGAAGCCGCTGCCACCTGAGCCTTCGCCGCTTCCGCGGCAGCACGGGCACCCTGCACAACGGCCAGGTCATCATCCACCTGCTGAACAGATACCGCGTTGGTTCTCACCAGCGCCTGTGAACGGGTCAGACGTTTCTGTGCTGCGGTCAGTTCTGCGGTGCGCTGACGTACCATGGCCTCTGCGGCGGCTTTCTCACTTTTCCGCTGAGCCAGTGCTGAGCGCGAGGAAATCACATTACTGTCCGCCTGGCGGTACTGCGCCTGAGCCTCACTGAGCTGCGCCTCCAGTGTCCGGGTATCCATCTGCGCCAGCACATCCCCGGCGCGGACAAAATCCCCCTCTCTGACATTGATGGTACTGATACGTCCGGCGGTTTTGGTTGAGATATCAATTTCCGTTGCCTCGATCCGTCCGTTGCTCTGCGCGAACCCTTCAGGCAACCCGGGGCTTTGCAGCATGTGGTACAGATAGCCGCCGCCGGCAAGGACAATGATCAGGATGAGATAAAAAATCCACGTTTTACGTTTTGATTTTTGCATAGATACGGTGATTACCCTTCTTATGGAAAATAATGAGATAAGCACAACAGCCGCATTTCAATATCAGGTTATCAAATAATGATGCTTTTAATTTTCAGAACGGTGACATTAAATGCTGACAGGGAAAGCATAACCGGATCAGCAGGATAAAGCTGCCGTCTGTATCACATTCACTGTAAACGGCAGGATACAGCGTCCGGAAAACTGCACGAATTGCACCGGTTTTTCTCTGCCGTAAACACATGAAGGCGAGTTCAGGAAGCTAAGGGCGGAAAGCTGATTCAGCAGATTATTGCTGAATCAGGGTGATGTCATTATGTAATTAATTGTAACCAAAGAATTCAGGGAATATAATATGTGACGGATTGGTCTGAGCCGGGATTTTTTTATCAGGTAATACAATTAAATCTTATAATCTGATTTGAACAGGAAGCAAACATATAGTCAGGAGGCGAAATTACCGGCTTCAGTTCAGTAACAGGTTATAGTGATAAATCAATATAATAAGTTAGTGCTCAGTAATTATATTAAAAATATTAATGTATTCAATATGCTGAAGAAACGTATAATGAAGAGGTTTTGTTGCAGTCATAATAGTTCTTTCATTGAAAGAAGAAGATGTTATTGAAATAATGGAAAGCTAAAGAAAACAGCCGGAGCCTGAGGATGGAAATAGTATGACGATAAAGAATAAAAAAATAAAGATAGCCATACTTATCGTTATAATAATGGTGTTATCTGCCGGTTTTATTTTATCTCATTCCGCTGAACATGAGATCTTAGAAGGCATTGTTGATACAGATGAAATTAATATCACCAGTAAAGTGACGGCAAGAGTTGATAGTCTGCATGTCAGGGAAGGAGACAGCATCCGTAACGGGCAGGCCTTAGTCAGTTTGTATGACAGGCAAACCACTGAGAATGCCCTGCAAACCAAAGAAGCATTAGCTGCTGCTGTAGCCAGTCAGGAAAAGGCATATAACGGGGAGCGTTCAGAATATATTGAGTCATTAAAAGCTAACTGGATAAGTGCTCAGGCAGATGAGAAAAACGTAAAGTTAACCACGGATCGGGTAGTAAAACTCTATGAAAAGAGTAAAGCTGTCTCTGCTCAGGAACGTGATGATGCTATTGCCAGATATAAAATTGCCGGGCAGAAAACAAATGCTGCCTATGAGCAATATATGCAAGCCAAACGGGGTAACAGAGCGGAGGACATCCGCATTGCTGATGCTAATGTAAATGCAGCCAGGGCCGCGTTTGAATCTGCTGACTCCCTGGTCAGAGAGCTGAGTGTTCATTCAAAAAATGACGGAGAAATTGCCAAACGCTTTGCTAATCAGGGGGAACTTGTTTCTGCCGGTACACCTATATTCAGTATGATTGATTTAAATAATCTTTGGGTAACCGTCAATTTACGGGAAGATCGTTTTAACGCATTAAAAATAGGTGATGTGATTGAAGGAAAGATCCCCGCACTGAAAGATAAAACTGTTAAATTTCAGGTGTTTTTTATTAACCCCAAAGGCAATTTTGCCACATGGCGGGCAACTCGTCAGTCAAGCGGTTATGACGTCAGAACATTTGAAGTACGGTTACATCCGGTGAATAAGACAGAAGGAATGCGCCCGGGTATGTCTGTTATTTTTGATTGGCCTGCCGGTAATGACTAATAATACTGTATCGGGCTTTTCAGCCTCATTGACAGATGAAATTAATTTCATCTGTCATGATCGCTACATGAAAATTTTACTGTTTATTGTGCCGGTGTTTTTATTAACTTTTGTCAGCGCGATGTTCAGTTCAGGTGTGCCTGAGAAAATACCGGTAGCACTGGTGGATTACGACCATTCATCATTGAGCCGGGAAATAATCAGGAATATTGATGCATCGAAGAGTATTGAGTTAACAGAAATACCGGAAAATGTTGCTCAGGCCCAACGCCTGATGAAAAGCATGAAAATTTATGCTTTTATAGAGATCCCCCGTGGTGCATCCGGATCGACTATCCGTCAGGATGATAATAAGGTCATCATTCGTTATAACGGACAGTTCAGGTCAACGGGGAACGCTGCGTTTATCGGGTTGCAGGCAGCGGTAAATGATGCCTTTAGCTCACTTAATAACAGGAAATCATTGGGTGCTGAGCATAAAGGTACGGGCAGCTCAGTGCCAAATATACAAGTCGTCAGTATCAGCAATCCGCAAAATAGCTATGAAAGATTCCTGACGCCAATCGCAATACCGGTGTTACTGAGTATAGTCCTGAGCAGCGCTGTCATTTGCGCGATAGGACGTTTTTTTGAAGAAGGTAAGCTCTGCGCCGGCTGGATGAAGAAAAGCAGAATCTACTTATCAATTCAGATTGTTTCCCGTTGTTTACCCTATATCACTATCATTTTTCTGTGGAACTTACTATTTAACGTCTGGCAAACAGCGGGGCGGGGCTGGCCGATTTTAGGTAATTCATGGTTATTAATACTGGCGATATTTATGCTGTGTCTTCTCACTGCGTCTGTTGCTGTTATGTTTATTTCAATAACGCGAAATATACTTACGGCATTAAGTATCTCAACGGTATATACCAGTGCTGCATTAACCTACTCTGATGGTACGCTGTCCATTTTGAATGCCAATGGCTGGGCTAAATTCTGGAGTAACTTTCAGCCATTTACGCATTATTACCGCATACAGTTAGAGCAGGTCAATCTTGGCAGTGATATCACAACAAGCTTGTATCAGTTTGGTATTTTGTCACTCTATATCATCATACCTTTAGCAGTCTCTTTTATGCTGCTGGGGAAACATAAGTATAAGCAACAGCCGGTAACGTTTCAGGAAAATGTAAAATTTGATGGTATTAAACAAAGCTTTATCAGTACTCTCACATCAATAAAAAAATCTCAGCCTATATTTTCAACGGCAATTATGTCATTGATTCTTTACAGTATTTTCTATCCAAGTGCTTATAAGGCACAGATTAACCTCAAACTTCCCGTTGCGGTGGTCGATTTTGATCAATCATCATTGTCACGTAACCTGATAGATAATCTGAAAACTACCCGTGAGATTGATGTTACCCGGGTTGATAGTTCCCCGTCTGAGGCATCAAATTTATTACGCAACAGAAAAGTTTCCGCAGTGATAACTATTGATAAAGATTTTAAAAATAATCTTATCAGAGGAGGAGACGCAGGGATCGATGTTCACCTGTCAGGCGGTTATATGGCTGTAGCTGCCGATTTAAGAGCGGCGGTGATTAATGCAATAAGCGCTACGACAGATGTTAACAGATTAACACCTAAAGCCACTGATAATATTATTTCCCTTCCGCTCTATAATCCCACACTGGGATACGAATCTTTTATTATGCCGCTGGTGTTTATTATCATACTTCAGCAAACACTGATTTTTGCCGGTTCTATGCTTATCGCATTACGCAATAGCGTCGGTTTAACTAATATTAACGTATCACAGTTTACCGGAACATTTCTGGGCTTGTTTATCGTTGGTTTTTCCGGCGCAATTTTTGTGTTTGGCTGGGTTTATTACTTACAAGGCTATCCCAATGAAGGCAATATGTTTTTACAGCTTTGGCTGATTGTTCTGTTTTCTGCGGCAGTAAGCTCAATGAGTATGTTGATTGGTAGTTTTCTGGATAACATTAACCGTCCGATGCAGATCCTGTCGGCTACGTCGATGGTTATTTTTTATGCATCAGGTGCCTCATTTCCTACATTTAATATGCCGGGCTGGGTTGTGAAAACGATGGAAATTTTTCCATCAAGTACAATGATAAGCGGGTTTACTATGCTGAACTCTCAGGGGGCTGGTATTTATGAGTTGGTGCCCGTAATCATAAAAATATCGTTGTTAGCCATTATATTATTTTTACTTGCTATGTACCGTCTGGTTTGGCGGAAATCAAAAGCCGCCTGATATTACATCGTACTGATGATTCAGATAGCTGAGGTTCCCGGGCTGCGCTTTTATCGTGCTGACCGGGCGTCATCTTGCATATGAATAAAGTTTTGGCATCCTGTATACTTCATGTTTCCTCAATTAAAGATTATATAATAAATGGCAAAGATTGGATTTTTATCATTAGGCTGCCCGAAAAACCTGGTGGATTCCGAGCGCATTCTGACTGAACTGCGTACGGATGGTTACCAGATCGTGCCGAGCTATAATGATGCTGATGTAGTGATCGTTAATACCTGCGGTTTTATTGACAGTGCTGTGCAGGAGTCTCTGGAAGCAATCGGCGAGGCACTGGCGGAAAACGGTAAAGTGATCGTGACCGGATGTCTGGGTGCAAAAGAAGACCAGATCCGTGAAGTTCACCCTAAAGTACTGGAAATCACCGGTCCGCACAGTTATGAACAGGTGCTGGCGAGTGTCCGTAAATATGTGCCGAAACCGGTGCATGATCCGTTCACCAGCCTGGTGCCGGATCAGGGCGTGAAACTGACACCGCGCCATTATGCGTATCTGAAAATTTCAGAAGGGTGTAATCACCGCTGCACATTCTGTATTATCCCGTCCATGCGCGGCGATCTGGACAGCCGTCCGGTCGGTGAGGTGCTGAGTGAAGCACAGCGTCTGGTTGAAGCCGGTGTGAAAGAGCTGCTGGTGATCTCCCAGGATACCTCTGCCTATGGCGCCGATATCAAACACCGCACCGGTTTCCGTGACGGTCTGCCGGTGAAAACCAGCATGATCGGCCTGTGTGAGCAGTTATCCCAGCTCGGCGTTTGGGTGCGTCTGCATTATGTGTATCCGTATCCGCATGTGGATGATGTGATCCCGCTGATGGCGGAAGGCAAAATTCTGCCGTATCTGGATATTCCGTTGCAGCACGCCAGCCCGCGTATTCTGAAACTGATGAAACGCCCGGGGGCTGTTGAGCGCACACTGGAGCGTATTAAACGCTGGCGTGAAATTTGTCCGGAGCTGACGCTGCGTTCCACCTTTATTGTCGGCTTCCCGGGGGAAACCGAAGAAGATTTTCAGATGCTGCTGGACTTCCTGAGCGAAGCCCGTCTGGATCGTGTCGGCTGCTTTAAATACAGCCCGGTGGAAGGGGCACATGCCAACGAATTACCGGATCAGGTGCCGGAAGAGATCAAAGAAGAGCGCTATCACCGCTTTATGCAGTTACAGCAGCAGATCTCCGCAGAGCGACTGGCCGGGAAAGTCGGGCGCACACTGCCGGTGATCATTGATGAAGTCGATGAAGAAGAGGGCGCCGTCGGCCGCAGTATGGCTGATGCACCGGAAATCGACGGCATGGTATATCTCAACGGTGAATTTGATGTGCAGCCGGGGGATATTGTCATGGTGAATATTGAACATGCCGATGAGTATGATCTCTGGGGCAGTGTGGTGCGCAACGCATGACAAACAGTGACAACCGCCTGACCGGACGTCTGATGTTCGGCAATGATCCGGTTCTGCAGGCCGCATGGCTCTATTATCAGTCCGGCCTCAGTCAGACGGAAGTGGCTGATGTGATGGGCATTTCCCGCGTCACCGTGGTGAAATACCTGCAAACGGCCCGGGAAAACGGAGTGGTGCATATCAGTCTGGATATGGCGCGTTACAGCCGCATTGATATGGCGTTGTCACTGAAACAGAAGTTTAATCTGACCAATGTGCTGGTGGTGCCGGACAGCCCGGTTGCGGAGGCGGCAGCGGATTCCGCCCGCCGCCGGGAAAATATGGCACAGGCGGCCGGGGTATATCTCAGTCAGGTGACTGAGGACGGGGATGTGCTCGGCGTCGCCTGGGGGCGGACAATTCACCATATGGCGAAGTGTCTGACACCGAAAGTCATCCGCAATATGACGGTGTTACAGATGCTCGGTTCCGTGCCGTCGCAGCCGGACTTCACCACCGTGGAATCTTCCTCGCTGATCGCCGGAAAGTTCGGCGGTGAGTGTGCGTATCTGCATGTGCCCGCGATTGTCAGTTCTGCGGAGCTGGCAGATGCACTGCGCCGTGAGCCTATCATTCAGGCAAACTTTGCTCAGCTGGATCGCTGTACCAAAGCGCTGTTCGTGGCCGGTAATGTCACAGAGGAGAACCCGCTGATCCGCGCCGGCGTGATCACGGCGGAGGAAATGACCGATTTCCGCCGCAAAGGCGCGGTCGGGGTTATCTGCGGGCGTTTTTATGATCAGACGGGTGAGCCGCTGGATACACATACGGATGCCCGCATCCTCGGTATCCGGTTGCCGCAGTTGCGGAATATCGCACGGCGGATCTTTATCGCTACCGGTGAACACAATATCGCCGCCACCCGCGGGGCACTGCGCGGGGGATATGTTTCTGATCTGATTGTTGATCCGCTGATTGCGGCACACCTGTTGTCAGATAAATAAGTGCAAAAACCGCCGGAAGGCGGTTTTTCTACATAAGAGTATCATTATTGCCGGTTACTGCTTTTCCGCTGCCGCTTTTTCTTCCGGTGTGCGGGTATCTCCCTTACCGTTATTCAGCAGCTGAATAGCGCAGTCCATATATTTATCCGCACCGGCCTGAATTATCTCGTGGTTAAATGCAACAGCCGGTGCGCTGTCCTGCAATGCGGTCACATTGATATCACCGTTAAACTGCTTATTTAAATCCACCTCACCTTCAATCTTTACATAGTAAGCGATGCCATCCGGCAGATAGCGCCCGCACTCTTCAATGCTTTTTTCGCTGAATGGCGGGGATTTTTGGGGAGCGGCACATCCTGACAGGAGCAGAAGGGCAGAAGCAAACGCAGCATAACAAATGACTTTTTTCATAAAAACCTTAAATTACAAATACATTAAGATTTTAATTATATTGCAAATGATTATCATTTAAAATAATTAATTACACAGGGTAACCAAAAACGACGCATGGCGCCGTTTTTTGCCGCCGGTAATCACTATTTTCCGGTTTTCAGTCCGTAGGTTTTGAATTTCCCCAGCACCCGCTGCATCTCCTCCGTACTCAGTACCGGTACATCCGGCGTGATGGCGCGGACTTTCAGATACAGCGCGGAGAGTACTTCTATCTCATGCGCCAGCCACAGGGCTTTTTCGAGGTTGACTTCCATCGCCAGCATGCCGTGATGCTGCATAATCAGTGCCTTGCTGGTTTTAATCCCTTCAGCAACAATACCGGCCAGTTCATGTGTGCCGAAGGTGGCATACGGTACACAGGGAACATGGTCGGTTCCGGTTACAGCGACCATATAGTGGATCGCCGGAATGGATTCATTGAGAATGGATACCGCCGCCGTATTCAGGGCGTGATTGTGTATTACCGCGTTCAGCTCAGGACGTGCCTGATAGCAGCTCAGATGAAAGTGCCACTCACTCGACGGGATCTTATCCGCCTCTGCCTGCCCGGTGTTATCCATGCAGACAATGCTGTCAGGGGTGAGTTTTTCATAGGGCACGCCGCTCGGGGTGATCAGCATGCCGTCCTGCCAGCGGGCGCTGACATTACCGGAAGTGCCCTGATTGAGCCCGCTTGCATTCATTTTCAGGCAGGTATCGATAATCTGCTGTGCCAGTTCAGTACGGGTCATGATCACACCTCATACTCAGACGGCCACATCTCCGGGAACATCGCTTTCAGTCCGGCCGGAGAGGCATCACAAATACCGCGTTCGGTGATAAGCCCGGTAACGTACTCCGCCGGAGTGACATCAAAGGCATAGTTGCCGCAACGGGTACCCGCCGGTGCAGTATTCACCCAACTGCGGGTGCCTTCCGGTGTGATGCCGAAAACGTGCGACTGTTCTTCACCGGCACGCTGTTCAATCGGGATCTCTTTTACGCCGTCCCATACGGTGAAATCGAGGGTCGGTGACGGCAGTGCCACATAGAACGGCACATTGTTCGCTTTGGCAGCCAGCGCTTTCAGGTAAGTGCCGATTTTATTGCAGACATCCCCGCGCGCGGTGGTGCGGTCAGTGCCGGTAATACACATATCCACTTCGCCGTGCTGCATCAGGTGTCCCCCGGCGTTATCGGCAATCAGGGTATGCGGTACGCCGTGCGAGCCCAGTTCAAAGGCGGTCAGTCCGCCCTGGTTGCGCGGACGGGTTTCATCCACCCAGACGTGAATGTTAATACCTTCATCATAAGCCTGATAAACCGGTGACAGCGCTGTGCCCCAGTCAACGGTAGCCAGCCAGCCTGCATTACAATGGGTCAGGATATTCACCGGCTCTCCCGGTTTCTTGCGGGCGGCGATGTCGCGGATAACCGTCAGACCGTGTTCGCCGATGCGGTGACAGATTTCCGCATCTTCATCCGCGATTCCGGCGGCAATACGGTAAGCGGCGTCACGGCGCTCAGCTGCAGGGAGTGGTGTCAGGGCACCACAGATTCTGTCCAGCGCCCATTTCAGGTTGATCGCGGTCGGACGGGTGGCAACCAGCACGTCATACGCTTTTTTCAGCGCAGCGTCACTGCTGTCGCGGTGCATGGCCAGCGCCACACCGTAAGCGGCCACGGCACCAATCAGCGGTGCACCGCGTACCCACATATCTTTGATGGCGGTTGCCGCTTCCTCCATTGTTGTCAGTGTGATGATACTGACTTCAAACGGCAGTTTTGTCTGATCAAAAATACAGATATGGGTACCATTGTCTGCGGGCCAGACGGAACGGTAATGTTTTCCGTTAATTTTCATTATATAACCTCGTGTGCAGGTGACGCTTAACAATAAGGAAGAAAGGCTTCGACATCGGCAAAGCTGCGATAGTGACGGGCATTGACAATCAGCTCCCGCGCCAGTTTCAGTGCTTTACGTTCAAGTGCCGCGCGTTTGTCCGCATCAGCAATGGTTTTGAAATCAGCAACACCGGCAAACCCGAGCAGGCGGCGGTTGATCTCCAGCCCGGCATTGACCAGCGTGTCCTGAAACAGCTCTGCGAAAAAACTGTCCTGTGCGGTTTTCAGGAATTTGTCATCAAACATGCCGTCCTGATACAGCTCGCGCGGCCAGGCATCGCCCTGTGATTTTTCTGTCCACAGGCGGCGGAATTCAGTCTCAAAGATGTTCCATGTCTGGCTTATCTGCGACAGCAGCCATTGCTGATAGCGGGCGGTTTCTTCCTCTGTCTCCCGGTGTCCGGGCTGGGAAAACCAGGCCATATATAAGTTACCGGCATAGTTGCCGGTATCAAACGCCATCGGCCCCATAAAACTGAATTCAGGATCAATGACCTGAACAGAGTCAGTGCCGATCATGACGGAGCCGGTGTGCAAATCCCCGTGCAGCAGCGCCTGAGCCTGTGTCATAAATTTGTATTTATAGCGCATGGCGGCCTGCACCATGTCTCTGTCCAGCATCACGGCTTTTGCATCACGATCGAGCTGTGGTGCGGTGTGATTGTTACGCGGGGCCGGGAAGTAAGGTTCGGTAAAAATCAGATCTTCGGTGATTTTGCATAATTCATGGTTGGCAGAAAACTGCGCGGTCAGGGCTTTTTTCTTCTGCGCCGCCATACCGATATCTGACGTATTAAAGAGTGTCCGCGCCATAAACAGGCCGGTTTTTTCCGCCAGCTGAGGGACATACTCTCCGGCAATCAGTGCGTTGCGCAGAATGATATGGCCAGCGAGATATTCCATGGCAAACAGTGCCATGCTTTCATCATAGAAATAGACAGCCGGTACACTGTCCGGCGCGAAACGTTTTTCCTGTAACAGCGCATGGTATTCGAAATAATTACGCTGCAAAGAGAGTTTCCAGGATTCACCGGCAGCACGGACATACGGCAGAGATTGCTTGACCACCAGGATCCGCTCACTGCCTCTGACAATAAACACCAGGTTGAGATTACCGTCACCGACTTCCTCGATCAGCCAGGATTCCGGCGTACCGCCGGGTAAAATGTCACCCGGTAAATGTGAAGACAGGTAAGCGGGCAGGGTGCCACAGGTTTGCGGGGTATATCCGGCCGGGGGGTGCTGCATCATAAGATAACCTCAGAAACGGAGATAAATGGATACATATGTAAATTATAACTATACATATGTATCTTTTCTGTGATTCAACCAACACATAACCGGAAATAGCCTGTTTTAAGTAGATGATAAGGAATAAATGTAAATATTTCTTACGTATTCACACGCAATTATTTTTATGAAATACCGGGGTATATTATTAGCAATGTGTCATTTTTCTATTTTATTCAGAAGAATAATTAATCTTATTAAGACCATTTTTTTATATTAAGTGTGATCGGGTAGGTATTGTTACACTAAATAGGAGTATTGATATTGCAAACAATATCCCTATAAGGTTAAATTTCGTTCACTAAGACGTAAGATGCCGGTTATTCATAACTTTTTATTTTAATTTTTTGTTTTTCATGTAGTTATGAATTCATTGATCCGCAGATTACCTGCGGTGGCAGACGCTTAAAAACGGAATTTTTTGTTACCACGTTGTCAATATAAGTGAAGGAGAATCTTATGGAGACGGAATCTATATATTCCTGTGTCGGAACACGTATTAAAGAAAAGCGGAAATATTTAGGATTAAGCGTTGTCCGGTTAGCGGAAGACATGGGAATAACGCAGCAGCAATTTAACCGTTATGAACGGGGAACAAGCCGGATTAGTATACATTATCTGATGTATCTGGCGGAAATGTTCCATGTTCCGGTGGATTATTTTTTCGATTCGGAATAGTTTATGCCCGCCGGGTAGTGACACCGTATCACCTGTATGTGAGAATAGCCGGCAATTAACTCCGCACTGGTTGCTAATTGCCGGCCGGTCATTTGTGGTACAAGGTCACCGTTATAATGTCACGCGAATTCTTTCGAAAAGTTGCCGATAAGCAACATATAAAACTTACATACATCACCCATTTCTATTGTAATCAGCAGGATATTTCAGAAGTCATCAGTCTGCTCCGGGAATATGAAAAAATGCCGGCATCGGTGCTGGACTATGTCCAGTTTGTGATTGTTGATGACTGCTCCCCGCTTGAATATGACATTCCTGAATTTGATTTGAACCTGACATGGCTGCGGATCACAACGGATATTCCGTGGAATCAGGGCGGCTCCCGCAATCTGGGCGTGACCTATGCGGCATCGGATAAAATTCTGATGACTGACCTGGATCATGTTCTGCCGGTGTCGACATTTACTTACCTGATTAATGCCGCGAATCCTGGCCGGACATTCTATAAACTCTACCGCCGGGATGAGCAGGGGAATATCTGCAAAGGACACTCGAATCTGTTCTTTATGTCCCGTGCCCGTTTTTTCCGTTTTTACGGTTATGATGAAGAATTTTGCGGTCATTATGGCGCAGAAGATTACCGTTTTGTGAAACTGCAGAAATACCACGGTTCCCGTCAGCGCTATCTGCCGAAATCCGTGTATGCCAGGGAGCGGATTGTGGATCGCGATAAGTCCTATCACACACTGGACAGAAGTCTGGAATACAACACGCCGGTTGATAAACGCAAGCATGAGGAAGTCTGCACGTATGGTGCGGAATCCGGTCATTCCCGGTTATTCCTGGATTTTGAGTGGAAAATTCTGCGGTCGGTCTGCCGTACATCACCGGTAGTCCGGGAAAAAAATCCGGGCTGGAAAGCCTGCTGGTGGCTGCGCTGGTTATTTGCGCCGCTGGCAAAATAAAGCAGCATAAAAAAAGCGCCCATCGGGCGCTTCTTTGTATCTGTCTGATTTATCAGAATGCTTTGCTGTTTTTAGCAATAATGGCAGCAGCACGGGTCAGATAAGAAAAGAAAGTTTTGATGCTTTTCATAATAAACTCCTGCTTTTGAGTAAGTGATTAAGCCTGTTTGGCTTTGATAGCGGTACTATACCATTTTTGTGACGAATGTCAAACTTTGCATAAACTTTATTTTAATTGATTAAAATTATTTTTAATTACGGCCGGACTCACGATAACGGATGACAGACAGATATAAAAAAAGCGCCCATCGGGCGCTTTTTTTATATCTGTCTGATTTTAATCAGAATGCTTTGCTGTATTTTGCAATGATAGCAGCAGCACGGGTCAGATTGGAAAAGAAAGTTTTGATGCTTTTCATGATGAACTCCTGCTTTTGAATTAGGTTGGTAAGCTGTTTTGCTTTGATGAATGTATCATAGCATTTATGTGATGTTCGTCAACTTTTTTATCAAAAATATTTTTAAATATTAAAATTATTTTTTGATGATATCCGCCGGATCCCGGTTTTCTCTGTACTTTGGTTATAACCCAGTCCAATTCGGTCTTACAAAATTCCGGCATATGGGATTTTTCCGGTTTAATATTTCAGATTCATGTGTAAATGACAGCTAAATTAATCAGTTATTGATTTAATTTGATTGACTTAAGCAAAATATTTGTCCGATATTGCCGGAAAATTCACGTAAAGTATCCCGCTGTTACTGAAATGTTATCCGTATGGAACAGCAAAGGGTATTTATCAATGCAATGGAAAAATAGCGCACAACGGTACGGGCACCTCTCCGTTCTGCTTCACTGGGGTGTGGCGGTTACCGTTTACGGGATGTTTGCGCTGGGGCTGTGGATGGTTTCGCTGGGATACTATGATGTCTGGTATCACCGTGCTCCGGAGATCCACAAAAGTATCGGGATCCTGCTGTTTATTGTGCTGGCTGTCCGCATGATCTGGCGCTGGATTTCCCCGCCGCCCCCGGCATTAACCACTTACAGCCGGTTTACCCGCATCAGTGCCGCACTGGCGCACTGGCTGCTGTACGGAATGTTGTTTGCCATTCTGATCACCGGCTATTTTATCTCGACGGCAAATGGTCAGGCGGTATCGGTTTTCGGCTGGTTTGATGTACCGGCCACACTGACAGACGGCGCAGGACAGGCAGATACCGCCGGTACGGTTCATCTGTATCTTGCCTGGGCGGTTGTTGTGTTATCGGTGCTGCACGCGCTGGCGGCACTTAAACATCATTTTGTTGATAAAGACGCCACATTAAAACGTATGCTGGGCATGAAACCCTGAACGGGCTGCCCGTAATTTTATTATGACGGAGTGAATATGATGCTGAAGAAAGCACTGGTTGGTTTAAGCGCAGGTATGATGCTGCTGGGTTCCGGTGCGGCAATGGCCGATACCTATAAAATTGACAAAGAAGGACAGCACGCCTTTGTGCAGTTCCGTATTCAGCACCTGGGTTACAGCTGGCTGTACGGGACATTTAAAGATTTCGGCGGTACATTTACCTTTGATAAAGCCGACCCGGCAAAGGATAGCGTGGATGTGACCATTAAAACCGGCAGCCTGGATACCAACCACGCTGAGCGTGATAAACATCTGCGCGGCAGTGAATTCCTGAATACCGAAAAAAATCCGGAAGCAAAATTCGTTTCCACGAAAGTAGAGAAAAAAGGCGATGACTTTATTATCACCGGGGATCTGACCCTGAACGGCGTGACCAATCCGGTGACACTGGATGCAAAACTGACCGGTGAAGGTCAGGATCCGTGGGGTGGTTACCGCGCCGGTTTTGAAGCCACCGGAAAAGTATCACTGAAAAGCTTTAATATCAAAGCGGATCTGGGGCCGAAATCTCAGGATGCGGAACTGATTATTTCCGTTGAAGGCGTAAAAATCTGATTATTTTTTGCAATCTGAATAATTATCGGGGCCCGCAATAGCGGGCCTTATTAATTTGTGTCACTATCACTTTCAGAGAAAACTCAGGGTATCAGAGGAAAGTGTGTGAATAAAAAACTCAGCATATTATTGGTTATTATTATTGCCGTGGTCTTTGCCGGTGCCGGTTATTATATGGGTACCCGGGATAGCGGTTTTTCTGTCACTGCCGTCAGTCAGGACAGAATGACAACGCCAAAATCACTTGAAGCGGAGATGATGTCGGAATCCATGCAGTTTATTGAAGTGGTAGGCAAAATTTCCCCGGAAAAATATAAAGATCTGAAAAGTCAGATCGGGAATTACAGCACCATGACCCGTGAACAGAAAGTGGCATGGATGAATGATATTACCGGGATGACAGCGGTGTTATTAATTGACCGGATCCCGTATGCCTCTGATGATGCACTGAATGCTTTTGCTGCAGCGGTAAAAGATCAGGCGGAAGGTTATCTGGTGAAAGATCCGTCAGGACAGCAGTGCTTTAATAACTTTTTTCCGGCACTGAATAAATTCCCGCAGAATAAAGCGGGGGGAACCTATAATGAAGCGGATATCCGCATGCTGAAAACGGTGAATCTGATTCTGACATCATCACTGGAAAACCGGAATACCGGTCATGTCCCTGCACAGGAGGCATACAGGGTACTGGAGAATGTTTACCGGAAGGTGTCAGCGAAATACGGTGATAAGGTGACATTGCTGAGTGACCTGAATAAAGGCGCGGAAGACCCGGTCATCACCTGCCGGATTGTCGGGGATTTCTATGAGTATTTCACGCAGGAACCCGATAAAGCCGCTGCTGCAGAGGCACTGCGGATGATTTTGTCTCAGTAATATTATGCGGCGGACAGAAGCGAAAATGTGCAAATCGTGCGATTTTTTGTGTCCGGATGAAAAACCAACACATTTCAGTAAAACACGATACTTGATTTAATAATCCGGAAATGTAAACAGAAAATACTCTTATACCCGAAAATGAACCTGACAGGCGAATAATCAGGTTTTTTTTCGCGTATTATTCTTTTATGTATTTGGTATCTGTTGCTGAGAGGGTGGCATTCAGTTTCAAAACAGACAGCGGATATTACTTTGATATCCGCACATTCCGTTATATTCATTTGCTGAGCATCATAAACTGACAAGTAAGTTACATATTTTATGGAGTTCAGCCAATGTTTTGTTTCCGTTTATATGACTTTCAGTTTTCCCCTGTAATATTTCACTTACCGTTACTTTTATAGTGATTCGGGCTATTCTGTGCGCAATATTTTTCGGATTAACTTCATTACCGGGGTATTTTGATGGACAACACATCAGCGCAGTCTTCTGCTGCCCAGCCTGCTGACAAAAAAACATCGTCATCCAGTTCTGCCAAACGCAAAATCTGGCTTGCGGGAACGTCACTACTCTTTATTGTGCTGCTGGCCGGCTATCTTATTTACTGGTTTATGGTACTGCGTTATCAGGAATATACCGATGACGCTTACGTAGTGGGCCTGCAGGTCCCGATCGTCGCACAAACCACCGGTAATGTGACACAGGTGAATTTTGAGAATACCGATCTGGTGCATGCCGGTGATGTGCTGGTGGTGCTGGATAAAACCAATGCCGAACTGGCTTACGCGCAGGCACGTCATGATCTGGCGGCCACGGTTCGCCAGACTCAGGAGCTCTATTTTAACCGCGACCAGCTCGGTGCGGTTATCGCTCAGAAACAAGTGATGCTGAATCAGGCGCAGAATGATTATGCCCGCCGAAGTGTGTTAGGACAGCGGGGGACTATCTCCAAAGAAGATTTACAGCACTCACGCGAAGCGGTTGAAGAGGCGCAGGCATCCCTGAATGCCTCTGTGCAGCAGCTGAATGCCACCAAAGCATTACTGAAAAATACTGCGCTGGCGGATCAGCCTGCGGTATTACAGGCGGCGGATAAAGTCCGCGATGCCTGGATTAGCTTACAGCGCACTGAAATCCGCAGTCCGTATACCGGCTATGTTTCCCGCCGTAATGTGCAGGTCGGGGCTCAGGTCAGCCCGAGTGCCTCGCTGATGGCAATTGTGCCGGTTGAGCCGGTCTGGATTGATGCTAACTTTAAGGAAACGCAGCTCAGCAGTGTGCGGATCGGGCAGCCGGTCACCATTACCAGTGATTTTTACGGCGACAAAGTCATCTTTAACGGCACTGTCGCCGGGCTGGATATGGGTACCGGCAGTGCTTTCTCCCTGCTGCCTGCGCAAAACGCCACCGGTAACTGGATCAAAGTGGTGCAGCGTCTTCCGGTACGGGTAGAGCTTGATCCGCAGCAGGTTGCCAAATATCCGCTGCGTATCGGTCTGTCGATGAACGTGACCATTGAAACCAAAAATACCGACGGTCCGGTGCTGGCGAATGTGCAGCGCGATACCCCGGCCTTTAAGAGTGATGTGCTGATCCCGGATCTGGCTCCGGTCAATGCGGTGATTGCACATATCATTGCCGATAACGCCAGTTAATCCGCGCGGGGCTTTATTGTGGCTAATCAACCGTTAACAGGCATAAAACTGGTCTGGGCGACCATCGCACTGTCGATGGCCACCTTTATGCAGGTGCTGGATTCTACCATTGCCAACGTGGCGATCCCGACCATTTCCGGCGATCTCGGTGCCTCTGTCTCACAGGGCACCTGGGTTATTACCTCGTTCGGGGTATCCAACGCGATTTCCATTGCCATCACCGGCTTTCTGGCAAAACGTTTCGGGGAAGTGCGGGTGTTTATCTGGTCCACCGGGCTGTTTACCCTGACCTCACTGCTGTGCGGGTTGTCAGAAAGCCTGGAAATGCTGATTTTCTTCCGCGTGTTACAGGGCGGGGTGGCCGGGCCGATAATCCCGCTTTCACAAAGCCTGCTGCTGAAAAGTTATCCGCCTGCCAAACAGAATACCGCGCTGGCACTCTGGTCGATGACCATCATTCTGGCGCCGGTGTTCGGGCCGATTATGGGTGGCTATATCAGTGATAATTTCCACTGGGGCTGGATTTTCTTTATCAACGTCCCTATCGGTATTGCGGTGGTGATTGTCAGTCTGATGCTGCTGCGCGGTATGGAATCGAAGGTGACAAAGGTTCCGCTCAATGTGATTGGCTTGTCGCTGCTGGTGGTCGGGATCGGCTGCCTGCAAATTTTGCTGGATAAAGGGAAAGATCTCGGCTGGCTGGAATCGGATGAAATTGTCGCATTGGCGATTATTGCTGCTGTTGCGCTGGTCTTCCTGGTGATCTGGGAGCTGACAGATAAAAACCCGATTGTCGAGCTGTCGCTGTTTAAGTCGCGTAACTTTACCATCGGCACACTGTCGGTCAGTCTGGCGTATATGGTCTATTTCGGCGCGATTGTACTGCTGCCGCAGCTGCTGCAGGAAGTCTACGGCTATACTGCGGAATGGGCGGGGCTGGCGCTGGCACCTATCGGGCTGGTGCCGATACTGATTTCCGCGTTTGTCGGTAAAATCTCCAATGTGGTGGATTTGCGCTGGATTGTAACCTTTAGTTTCGTGGTGTATTCCGTCTGCTTCTACTGGCGCGCTTATACCTTTGAGCCGCAGATGGGGTTCTACGCCTCTGTCTGGCCGCAGCTGGTACAGGGTTTTGCGGTGGCCTGTTTCTTTATGCCGCTTACCACCATCACGCTTTCCGGTCTGCCGCCGGAGAAACTGGCTTCCGCCTCCGCACTGGCCAACTTCTTCCGGACACTGGCAGGCTCTATCGGGACATCGATCACCACCACGCTGTGGAGTCGTCGCGAATCGTTACATCATTCTCAGCTGACGGAATCCATTACCGCGTATAATCCGGAATCGGTACAGATGTATCAGGAGATGGCGCAGCACGGGTTATCAGAAGCGCAGACCTCTGCGTATCTGGCGAAGGAAATCACCGCGCAGGGCCTGATTATCAGTGCCAATGAGATTTTCTGGCTCTCCGGCGGGGTCTTTATCGGATTGATTGTCCTGATCTGGTTTGCCCGGCCGCCGTTTGCCACAAAATCCTGATAAGGACTACAGTAATAAGGAAGGGTAACCGGTAAATCGCCGGTTGCCGGACGTAATGAAAAGGGGTTTTTCATGACATTTAAGCGAATTATACTTGCCGGTGCGGTCGCGTCGGCCACATTACTGACTGCTCAGATTGCTTCTGCCTGCACCCGGCTGGTGTATCTCGGGGATGATGCTCAGGTGATCACCGCCCGGTCAATGGACTGGAAAAGTGATGTCGGTACCAATTTATGGATTTTCCCGCAGGGGATGGCGCGTGATGGTGCCGCCGGGCCGAATTCCGTGAAATGGGTGTCAAAATACGGCAGTGTGGTGGCTTCCGGCTATGATGTTGCCACGACTGACGGTATTAATGAAAAGGGATTGTCCGCAAACCTGCTGTGGCTGGTGGAATCCGTGTATCCGACACCGGAAAGCAACAAACCGACCCTGAGTATCTCGGCCTGGGCACAATATGTGCTGGATAACTACGCAACTGTTGAAGAAGCGGTTACCGCACTGGAAAAAGAGCCGTTTGCGGTCATAACCGATAAAGTACCCGGCGAAGAGCGCCTGGCGACACTGCACCTTTCATTATCTGATGCCTCCGGTGACAGCGCCATTATTGAATATATTGATGGTAAGCAGGTGATTCATCACAGCCGCAAATATCAGGTGATGACCAACTCTCCGGTATTCAGCGAGCAGCTGGCACTGGACAGCTACTGGCAGCAAATCAACGGCACTGTGATGCTGCCGGGCACCAACCGCTCTGCTGACCGTTTTGCGCGCGGGTCTTTCTATATTAATGCGATTCCGAAAGCGACCACGCCGAATAAAGCGGTGGCGTCGGTGTTCAGTGTGATCCGCAATGTATCTGTGCCGTTCGGGCTGAATACCGAAGAGGAGCCGAATATCTCCTCCACCCGCTGGCGCACGGTGGTCGATCACAAACGTCAGATTTATTTCTTTGAATCAGCGCTGACACCGAATGTCTTCTGGGTTGATCTGAAAAAAGTGGATTTCAGCAAAGAAAACGGCAAAGTGAAGAAACTGGATTTGGGGCCGGAACAGCAAAATATTTATTCCGGTGATGTGGCAGGTGATTTCACGGATGCCAAACCGTTTGTCTTTCAGGGGATAAACGAAGTTATCGCCCGTCAGAAATAAAAACCATTTACGCCTCACCGGAAAGGATATAAGATGTATTTAAAATGCATCTTTAAGGTGAGGCGTAAAATGGAAAATGTAGTCTGCTATAAAACCCTGCCGGTCTGGCAAAAAAACACTATCCCGATGGCCTTTATGGATCGCCATAATACGGCGGAAGGTACGTGGGCACAGCTGACTGTTCTGGCGGGTGAGATGGATTTTGTCGTTTTCGGTGACAACGGCGAAGAGACCCGCTACCATTTTGATACCGCACATCAGCCTCCGCGCCTTGATCCACAGGTGTGGCACAAAATTGAATCTGTCAGTGATGATATTTCCTGTCAGCTTGCCTTCTGGTGTCTGCCTGAAGATGAATTCTATAAAATCCACGGACTGACCCGTCCGCATTCTGAAGTCCGTGAACTGGTGACAATGACCAAACCGGGTAAAACACTCGATTTAGGCTCCGGACGCGGGCGCAACAGCTTTTTCCTGGCACAGCTCGGTTATGATGTGACGGCCGCAGATATTAATCCGCAGCATATTCAGGCGATTGAAGATGTGAAAGCCGCAGCCGGGATCAGCAATATCCGCACTCAGGTGTATGACATCAACCAGCATGCGTTACAGGATGATTACGACATCATTATCTCCACAGTCGTGCTGATGTTCCTGAAAAGAGAGAATATTGCCGCGATCATCGCTGATATGCAGGCGCATACCCGCCCGGACGGGTATAACCTGATTGTCTGCCCGGTGGAAACAGAGAATATGCCGTATGACGAACTGCCGTTTGACTGCTTCCTGAAACCGGGCGAGTTATCCGGCTATTATGCGGACTGGGACATTCTGAAATACAACGAAAACCCGGGACATCTGCACCGCACTGATGCGGCGGGCAACCGGATCAGGCTGAATTTCGCCACGCTGATTGCCCGCAAAAAAGCCTGATTAATATTACCCTCGCGGCGCGTCACCGGTTTTTTCCGGCGGCGTGCCGTTCTGCATCAGGATCCGCTCCAGCAGCACTGAATACAGCGGACGCCCGCCCAGATACTGCGCCAGCAGTGTTGCGCCCAGACACGTGATAATCATCGGCAGGATCAGCTGATAGTTATCTGTCATCTCCAGTACCAGCACAATACCGGTCAGCGGTGCGCGGACGGTGGCGGCAAAGAGTGCTCCCATCCCGGCAATGGCAAATGTCGCCGGTTCAATCTGATACTGCGGAAACAACAGCATGGCGGCATAGCCGAAGAAGCTGCCGAACAGTGTGCCGAGTGCGAGTGTCGGTGCGAAGATCCCGCCGGGTGCACCGGAACTGAAGCAGATAACTGTGGTGAGCACGCGGAACAGGAAGATCATCAGAATACCGGTCAGGGAATAGTGCAGCGCGGCAACATCAGGGATCACCGCAAACCCGCCGCCGGTCACCTGCGGCCAGTACAGCCCGGCAATGCCGCATAATCCGCCAATCAGCCCGCCGGTGGCAACAAAACGGGATGTTTTGTCCTGATAAAAGCGGCGGAACTGTGTCTGCATGGTGAGCAGAAAGCGGTTAAACATGACACCAATCACACCGAAAACCATTCCCAGCACCAGATAGAGCCAGAGGGTATTGAGCGGGGCGGCATGGTATTTGCCGATATCCAGAATTGGTGCACCGCTGTTAAAGGTCTGAAAAACAATGCTCGACATGATCACGCCGATAAAAACGGCTTTGATGGAAATCAGGCTGTAACGGAACTGCGGACGCATTTCCTCGATGATAAACAGGATCCCCGCGAGCGGCGCGTTAAATGCGGCGGTCAGACCGGCGGCGGCACCGGTGGCCAGCAATGCGTGGCGGGATTCTTTGTTTTCCACCCCGGCCAGCGCGCTGACCAGTCCGCTGATATTCGCCCCTAATTGTACGGTCGGGCCTTCACGTCCCAGCACCATACCGGAGCCGAGCGTGCCCAGCCCGCCGATAAATTTCACCGGCAGCACCCGCCACCAGCGTACCGGGCGGACATCCTGCAATGCCCCTTCAATTTCCGGGATCCCCGACCCGCCGGATTCCGGCGAAAAACGCCGCACCAGCCAGTAGCCTGACATGGCCAGCAGGGCGGAAACAATAAACATCAGCGGGATCAGAATACCTTTATTTTCTGTCAGTGCAGTCAGCGAGCTGACCCGGTATTCACCGACCCAATTGACCCCGCGTTCAAACAGTACACCGGTAAAACCGGCGAGTGCGCCGACGGCAGCCGCCAGCAGCAGGACAGTAACAGGGGCAAGGTTGCGTTCTTTAAGGCGTTTGAGCACACGATAACGGCGTTTAAGCGTGGCTGTCGTATGCGGTAAAGCATCAGACATGGCTGGACATGATCCATTTCAGATAAAAATTAGTCGCTATTTTAATTCAATTTGTGACAAGTGACACCCTTCACAGATTCAAAAATCCAACGCAAATCCGGACATTTTTTGTTCGCATTCCCGGCATTTTTCCGCTTTAGTAATAAATGATAAATAAATGTTACATATATGTACTGCGTAAAATAAAAAAGTAACAGGGCCGGTCAGGAGGCGTGAATGGATTTGATAACAGAGTGGCTGGGCGCGCTGAACGGCGTGGTGTGGGGAGTGCCGATGCTGGTGGGTATACTGGGTGTCGGGTTATATATGCAGATTCGGCTGGGTTTTTTACCGATACGTAAACTGGGAACCGGGTTCAGATTATTATTTCAGCGCAATGAATCCCGCGGGGAAGGGCAGATCTCCCCGTTTAATGCCCTGATGACCGCATTGTCCGCCACTATCGGTACCGGCAACATCGCCGGTGTGGCAACGGCGGTGGTGATGGGCGGGCCGGGCGCACTGTTCTGGATGTGGATGACGGCGCTGGTCGGTATGGCGACAAAATACTCAGAAGCTGTGCTGGCGGTTCGTTACCGTGAAGTGGATAAGTACGGGCAGTATGTCGGCGGCCCGATGTATTACATCAAAAACGGCCTCGGCCCGAAATGGGTCTGGCTGGGGACACTGTTTGCGGTATTTGGTGCCTGTGCCGGGTTCGGCATCGGGAACACCGTTCAGGCCAACTCGGTGGCAGATGTGCTGGAAAGTAATTTCGGCGTCAACAAATGGGTGACCAGCGTGGCGCTGGTGCTGCTGGTCGGTGCGGTACTGATTGGCGGGATCCGCCGTATCTCCGACGTGGCCGGTAAACTGGTGCCGTTTATGACTGTCGGCTACTTTGGCGCCGGTCTTGTGGTGCTGGCGCTGAATATCAGTGAAATTCCGGCGGCGTTCTCTCTCATTATTACTTCAGCTTTTACACCGGTGGCGGCGCAGGGCGGGTTTGCCGGGGCAACTGTCTGGGCGGCTATCCGTTTCGGGGTGGCGCGCGGCGTGTTCTCCAACGAAGCGGGTCTGGGCAGTGCGCCGATAGCGCATGCTGCCGCGAAAACCCAGAACCCGATCCGTCAGGGACTTATCGCTATGCTCGGCACCTTTATTGACAC
This sequence comes from Morganella morganii H1r, assembly GCF_000633515.1. Lineage (GTDB taxonomy): Bacteria > Pseudomonadota > Gammaproteobacteria > Enterobacterales > Enterobacteriaceae > Morganella > Morganella morganii_B. The sequence continues at coordinate 72,277 of NZ_AYMP01000014.1, forward strand.
CATTATTGTCTGTTCGGTGACCGGGCTGACCATTGTCATTATGGGCGGCTGGCTGACAGCGGAAACCGGTGCCACACTGACCGCTTCCTCTTTTAAAGCGGCGATTCCGGGCGGAAACTATATTGTGGCGATTGCACTGACGATTTTTGCCTTCACCACAATCCTCGGCTGGAGTTTCTACGGTGAGAAGTGTGTCCAGTATCTGTTCGGCGTGAAGGCAATTAAGGTTTTCCGTGTGTTGTGGCTGATTGCGTTACCGATTGGTGCCACACAGTCGCTGGAGTTTGTCTGGTTGCTGGCGGATACCCTGAATGCCATGATGGCGATCCCGAACCTGATCGCACTGATCTTATTAAGCCCGGTGGTGTACCGTCTGACACGTGACCATATCCGGGATGTTAACGCAGACAGTATTGATATGGCGAATGAGTTATATCAGAAGAAATAGCGGCGGGACGTGCAGATAACGGGCAGAAAACTGCCCGTTATTTTTCAGATACGGAAACGGATGTGATGATCAGGGTTGCAGCCAGAACAGACCGCTGCCGTCCAGTGCAGTAAAAGTTTTATGCAGCATCAGGCTGTCTGCCTGCGGATCGAGCTCAGGAAACAGTGCCGGATGCAGCATTTTGGCGATAGCTTCCACTGCAATAATATTGAACGGGGTGTCATAGTATTGCTGATACAGTGCCAGTACCTGCTTTTGCTGATACGCGGTGAGATGCTGCAGTTTCGGCCGTGTCATCAGTTTTTCCAGTGCCGGTACTGCCCGCTCTGCAGAGCCGGTATAGCCGAGCGGTACTGAGGCACTGCCTTTGCGGGTATTTTCCCAGTCGGCAACGGTCATCAGATAAAACTGCGGGTCGGCAGCAATAATCTGTTCTTCATTCACTTCACCCCCCATGCCGTTTTTAAACCAGTCGGCCCCGAGGTTATGTCCTCCGGCTGTGGCAACAAACTCCCCGAAGTTACCGTTACCAAAGGTTTTGCAGCAGCTGTTTTCTCCGGCAAGACCCGCCGCCCGTTCGATAAAGACTGTCGGTTTTTTGTCTTCCGGAATGTTTGCAACCCGGGAACGGATAAGATCCAGTCGCTGGCGGTAAAAATCATTAAATGCCGCTGCCTGTTTTTCCTGCCCGAAGACCTGCCCCAAAAGTGCCATGCTCGGCATGGTGTTTTGCAGCGGGTACTGACGAAAATCGATAAATATCACCGGAATGCCACTTTTTTCCAGCAAATCCAGAGTGCCGCTTTCGGTCAGTTTACTTTGCAGTCCGGTATCAAAAATCACCAGATCCGGCTGATAAGTCAGCGCTTTTTCGACACTGAAATCCGATGTGTAGGGATTAGGAAATACCGGAATATCTTTCAGCTGCGGAAACGGCTTTTCATACGCAATGCGCAGATCCGGTGCTTTTTTGGTCAGTGCATCATCCCATGCCGCAATACCTTTCAGCGGTTCAGACGGATGCAGAATATTCAGCGCAACCAGTACCCGGCTGTCTGCCAGCATAATCCGGGAGACCGGGGCATTGACGGTGACTGTCCGCCCGGCAATATCCGTCACCGTGATCGGTGCCGCTGCTGTGCTGAACGGCAACAGTGCCGCGAGTGCGGCACAGAGTGTGATGATAAGCGCCGGAAAACGTCCGGCGGCGTGGAACATGTGCTTCATCATATAAAGTAACCTTTAAAACTTCACGGAAGCCTGCGCAAAGAAGGTGCGCGGCTGCCCGGCGTAAATGCCGTAGTTATTATCTGTCGAGCGGGTAAAACTGGCCTGGTCGAACAGGTTTTTTACCCCGGCGGCAAGTGTCAGATCGGACCATTGCGGGCCGAAGTGATACTCGGCACGGGCATCCCACATCATATAGCCCGGAATTATGCCGTAACGCCCGTCAGCACTGCCTTCGGTAATGTAATTTTTTCCGGTTCCCGGTGACTGCTGTTTTGACTGCGCATAGGTGTTGAGATTCCACACCCAGTTGCCGGTTTCATAGCGGGCACCGGCAGTAAAGAGCTGACGGGAGTAGAACGGCAGATCTTTATCCGCAAAATTACCGCGTTTACTGACTGCTTTGGTGTAGGTATAAGTGCTGTAGATACTGACACCGTCGAGCCATTTCGCTGCTTCACTCAGGTCATAATTCAGCGCCAGCTCCACCCCCTGATGGGTGGTCGCGCCGAGGTTTGTCCAGCCGGTTGAGTTTTCAATGTATTGCAGCTGATCATTGAAATCGATATAGAACAGCGTCATTTCCGCCGAGAGCAGCCCGTCATCAAATCGTGTACCGGCTTCATAGTTATGGGCTTTTTCCGCACTCAGGCCGTTTGCCGGATCATTACCCGCGCCGCCGGTATTAAGCTGGAAATATTGCAGGCTGCCGAATGAGCTGCCGGCGTTGGCAAACAGTTTCCACTGATCATCAATATGATAAATGACCGATAGTGCCGGTAACGGCTCGCTGTAACTTTTGCTGCGGAACTGGTTACGGAAACCGTCATCGAGATGAATTTTTATATTTTCATAACGCAGACCGGGAATAACCGTCCAGTTACCGACATTGATGGTGTCATCGATATAGATGGCATGGGCCTCTGTACCGCCGGAGGTGTGCTGATAGTAATTGTCTGTCTGAGGGCGTGAGCTTTGAGAACCGGTCGGATACCAGCCGGAGCGGTAGGCTTTTTCATCCGCCGTTTCATTCAGATAACGGTAACCCAGGGTGATTTCGTGGGACTGATTATCAAAACGGAACAGTTGTGAATAGCTTGGCTCAATGGCGTAAGCGGTGTAGTGACGCGGATAGGAAACAAGTCGGCTCTTGCCGGCATTCTCTTTTGTTCCTTCGCTTTCAATATAGCTGCCCCGGTAGCTTTTACTGAACCAGGTCAGTAATTCAAACTGTTTATCATCTTCCTGATGGCGGTATTTAAAGGACATATCCTGACGGTTGCCTTCAAAACGGTCAAGCGGGCGGACTGACTGGTAAGGATCGGCTTTGTATTGTGCTTCCGACAGGCCGCCCGGCATCCCGGATTGCGCATGATAATAGTGGAAGTTTGCCAGCAGTTCATCGGTATCGCTGAAGGCGTAACGGGTTTTCAGGATAATGTCATCAATATCGGTATTATCATTATTCTTACGGTAACCCTGACCGTGCAGGCCGGAGTAGAGCAGCAGCGCACCCGCAGAACCGTCTTCTTTTGATCCGCCGACAGAGGCATCGGTCAGGGTTTTCAGCCCGCCGGTGCGCGCGCCCTGTGTTTTGACGGACGCGGAACCGCTGAAGGTTTCCGGAATCGGTTTAGTGACAAAGTTAATCACGCCGCCGACGTTTTGCGGTCCGTAGCGGACGGAGGTGGCACCGCGCATGACGTCAATGCTGCTGATGGAGCCTAACGAGAGTGGTGACATGGATAACTGCGGCTGTCCGTAAGGGGCGGCGGCTAGCGGAATACCATCGAGCAGAATGGTGGAGCGCGGGGAAAGCCGTGCCGGAAGCCCGCGGATACCGACATTAAGTGAAACGTCACTGCCGCCGGTGCCGTTACTGTCCCGCACCTGAACGCCCGGGATACCGCGCAGAGCATCCGCGATGGTTTCCGCCCCGGACTCATCAATTTGTTTTTTGGTTTTGATGGTCCGTGCGCCGCCGTGGTTCAGCAGCGTATCGCTGTTATCAGTGTTATCCAGCCAGTTGCCGACAACGACGAGCGGGGTTTCAGTATCTGCGGTGGCGGCGATACTGCCGCTGCTGATAACAGCGAGTGCGAGTGCCAGCGGCGTGAGGCGGGCAGGGCGGCAGGATGCGTTACAGGAATCAGTCATCACTCAGGTTTCCGTGAGAATTTAGGAAGGCAAATGATAATTACAATCATTACCTGTACGCAATAATTTTTTAACAGAAAGTGACTAAAATGCTGATTTTTTAGCCCGGTATTTGGGGGTTAAATGGCTGTGGTGAAAGCCATTCTTGGTGTGAATGTGACCTTGCTGTTTTAGCGGGGAACGGGCGGTTTTGATGGATTGGTCCGCCCGTTATCCCGGGAGAGGGCAGAATATGTCAGCAATCGGGTTCATCACCGCATAAATAAGAGTCAACCCATTCATTCTTTTCGCGGAACAGGTAGATATAGTTACCATCAGGAAAGCGGATATCACCGGCACCGCTTGATGATATTCGCCATTCACCTGTCTGACCATTTTCAAGTTCAAGACTGCCGTATGAAATACAGGATGAATAATAATCATGATCCCATGACATGTCTGACGATGTTTGTGCTGACCGGAAGTAATTGATCAGTTGTTCTTTATTTGGTGTGAATTTTTTACAGGCATTAACTTCGCCCGCCGGGGGATTTTTTGTGACGGTAATTCCTGAATTTTCTATTTCTATATTTTTTACAGACATAGCATTCATAATAGCCGGCACAAAAAACAGGACAAATAACAGGATATCTCTTTTCTTTACCATAGTGCTGTATCCGCTTTAGTTTACCGCTATTAACATCCGGGATCAGGATTTGGCTCATCACCTAAACCATAAGTGCAGGCATTCGGGTCTTTCCACGCGTTATCTTTATAGAAAAAATAAACGGAACTGCCGTCATTCAGAATGACTGATGCAAGGCCACTTGACTGGAGTGTCCATTTACCGGATTGGCCATCCTTAAACTGAACGCTTCCGTATGAAATGCAGGCAGAGTAATAATCATGTAACCATCTGTTTTCTTTAGATTCTTCTGCGAACTTAAAGAATTTTATGAGTTGTTTTTTCTCCGGGATAAAACTTTTGCACGCTTCTTTTTCATATATATTATTTTCTCCGTCATAAATAGTACCGGATTCAATTATTTCAATATTTTTTACAGACCTGGCCTGAGTCATTACAGGTAATGCAAAAAATATAACGGTGATAATCGCTATTTTTTTTACCATGATGCTGTACTCGCTTCTGTTTTATTCTTTCGTCCCACATCAGGATGCCGGTATATTTCGTCAGAGGAAATGTCTAATGTTTCGATTAACTCAGCGATAAGCCACTTAAGAGATGCATTTTGTTTTGAGTTAACATTTTCATATTCATATGTTTTTTTTCCTTCCTGGCTATACGCGTTACCAACTATTTCAATCCCGATACTATCGATATTGCCGGGATAACGTTCAGGGAATACTCTTGATTTCTCTGTATCAGATATATCTTTAAATTTTTTCCCTATTTCTAAATCAGCCATCTTCTTTAACTCCGAAGGCTCACATTTCTTTGTAATCAGGCAGCGGGATCTCATTTGTCCCACATGCCACGTTGTTTTAAACAACGAAGCCGTCTGATAAATCACGCCTTCTTTATCAATTAAGAAGTGAGCGCCATTACTGCCTGCATGACTGTAACTGTTAAAGACATGTGTTTCAGCAGGCGTACCAGTCTGGTGAACAATAATACCGTTCACTTTATCCATCGGGTCGCGCTCGATTTTACTGAATCGTTTAATGGTAATGCGGTTTGATTTTACTAATCCGTTATCATCAATATATAACATTTTATCCATCCTCTGGTCAGTTTCCTTACCGGTTTATATCACGCCGCCGTATTCCAAACTATCGGACAATCCCTTAGTCAGCATGACATTTAACACATTGTAAATGTTAATCATTCGCGATAGTGATGTGTCGTGCCGGTTAATTTTTGCTTTAGATCAAGCAAAGGAATGATAGTCAGGAAAACCCCTTTTCACCGGTCTGAAATGGCGTATTCTTATGTTGCATATAAAATACAACTTATAAGGAAGCAAGAGCATGTACTGTGTGCAATGTGAACAAACGATGCGTACGCCGGTGGGTAATGGTTGTGCCTATGCCCAGGGCATGTGCGGTAAAACCGCAGAAACATCTGACTTACAGGATCTGCTGGTGGCAGTACTGGAAAGTCTTTCAGCGTGGGCGGTTGCTGCGCGTGAATCAGGTATCATCGATCACGACACAGACAGCTTTGCGCCGCGTGCGTTTTTCTCCACATTAACCAACGTTAACTTCGATTCTGAGCGCATCATCGGTTATGCGCAGGAAGCGATTGTGATGCGTGACAGCCTGATGAAACGCTGCCTGGCGAAAAATCCGGCATTGGTTGTGAATCACCCGTTAGCAAACCTGCAACTGAAGGGCACGGATATTGCGTCACTGGTGAAACAGGCCGATGAATTTGCCCTGAATAAAGATAAGCAGGCTATCGGTGATGATATTCACGGTCTGCGTATGCTCTGCCTGTACGGCCTGAAAGGGGCGGCGGCGTATATGGAGCACGCCCATGTGCTGGGCAAGTACAGTGATGAGATTTACGGCCAGTACCATGAAATCATGGCGTGGCTAGGTACTGATCCGTCTGATATGGGTGAGCTGCTCAGCCAGTCCATGGCGATTGGTATGATGAACTTTAAAATCATGGAAATGCTGGATGCCGGTGAAACCGAAGCTTACGGTCATCCGACGCCGTCTTCCGTGAACGTCCGTCCGGTAGCAGGTAAAGCGATTCTGATCTCCGGTCATGACCTCAAAGATCTGCATATGCTGCTGCAACAGACAGAAGGCACCGGTGTGAATGTTTACACCCACGGTGAAATGCTGCCTGCACACGGCTATCCGGAACTGAAAAAATACAAGCATCTGGTCGGTAACTACGGCAGCGGCTGGCAAAACCAGCAGACTGAGTTTGCCAAATTCCCGGGGCCGATTCTGATGACCTCCAACTGTATCCTGGATCCGAATCCGGGCAGTTATACCGACCGTATCTGGACCCGAAGTATCGTCGGCTGGCCGGGCGCAAAACACCTGACCGGTGATGATTTCAGCGATATTATCGCGCAGGCTCAGGCGATGGACGGCTTCCCGTACAGCGAAATCGAACACCTGATCACCGTTGGTTTCGGCCGTGAAACGCTGCTCAATGCCGCAGATACCGTGATTGACCTGGTGGCGACCGGCAAACTGCGTCATGTGTTCCTCGTCGGCGGTTGCGACGGCAGCCGTGGTGAGCGCAGCTATTACACCGATTTCGCCCGTCAGGTGCCTCAGGACTGCCTGATTATGACCCTGGCCTGCGGTAAATACCGTTTCAACAAACTGGATTTCGGGACTCTGGAAGGATTACCGCGCCTGCTGGATGTCGGTCAGTGCAACGATGCGTATTCCGCGATTATGCTGGCGGTGAAACTGGCTGAGAAACTGGGCTGCGGCGTGAATGATCTGCCGCTGACCCTGGTGCTCTCCTGGTTTGAACAGAAAGCGATTGTGATCCTGCTGACTCTGCTGGCGCTGGGTGTGAAGGATATCTTCACCGGCCCGACCGCACCGGCGTTCCTGACGGACAATCTGCTGAATGTACTGAATGAAAAATTCGGTATGCGTCCTATTACCACTGTTGAAAATGATTTACACGCTGTGTTAGGCGCGTAATTGCTGTAACTGTTAGCACCGGAGAGGGGGACACGCCTTCTCCGGCACGGAGTCAGGAGAGCCCGATGACAATGCCGACGTCTTTATGTCCGAACCGCATGCAGGTCCATTCTGTCAGGCAGGAAACCCCGGATGTGTGGACTATCAATCTGATTAACCACGATTTTTATCAGTATCACGCAGGGCAGTATGCGCTGGTGAGTATCCGCAACAGTGATGAGACACTGCGTGCTTATACCTTATCTTCCACACCGGGACTGAGCCCGTTCCTGAGCCTGACAGTGCGCCGTCTGGATGACGGACAGGGTTCCGGCTGGCTGACCGGCGAGGTGAAACCGGGTGATTACCTGTGGCTGTCTGATGCACAGGGCGAATTTACCTGTGATGCCCGTCCGGCGGAGCGCTATCTGATGCTGGCTGCCGGTTGCGGCGTGACCCCGGTGATGTCGATGACCCGATGGATCCTGCACCGTCAGCCGGAAAGCAGGGTGACGGTGATTTTCAACGTGCGTGATAAACAGCAGGTGATTTTTGCTCAGGAATGGCAGCAGTTGCTGACTGCATTCCCGGCCCGTCTGCGCCTGATCCTGATGGTGGAAAACAGTGATGAGACGGATGAATTATTATCCGGGCGCCTGTCAGAAGAAAAACTGAAGGCACTGATCCCGGATATCGCACAGCACACGGTGATGACCTGTGGTCCGGCGCCGTATATGAAGAATGTGCAGACATTCTGTCAGGCACTGAATGTGGATCCGGGCAGCTTCTTTATGGAGCGTTTCGGGCCGGAGCCGGAAGCAGAAGCCGGAGAGCAGATGGTCACCATGACGATTCAGTCCCCGCTGCGTCAGGTGAAAGTGCCTGTCGGTATGACGCTGCTGGCGGCGATGGAAGCCAACAGTGTGCCGGTGATGGCCGCCTGCCGTGCCGGTGTCTGCGGCAGCTGTAAAACCCGTGTCCGCAGCGGTGAATACACCACCACCAGTACCATGACGCTGACCCCCGAAGAGATTGAGCAGGGTTATGTTCTGGCGTGCAGCTGTCAGATTCAGGGCAATGTTGAATTAGCCTGATTGAGAATCATTCGGTATAATGGCAAAAAAGCGTCGTTTTCAGCGGCGCTTTTCTGTTTTCCGGCGGATAAACGCCGGGTTTCCGCTATGCTGTAAATGTCATCATAATAAAAAAGGATTTTCAGCAATGAATAAGACAGAGTTTGTAACCCGTGCCCTGACTGATGTGCTCGGTGAACATATCGGTGATGAATCCCTGGTTGAACAGTATTTTTCCCGTGATTATGTTCAGGTGGTGAATGGTCAGACAATTGAATTCCCCGCATTTCTTGCCCATCTTAATGCCCTGAAAATGGCAACCCGCAGTATTACCATTGAGATTAAATCCATCGCAGAAGGTGAGTCTTGTGTGCATACTCAGCATATCGCGAAGGCGGAAAAAGTCAGTGGCGAACACGCCGCCTTTGAGGTTTTCGCCTGTTTCCGTCTGGCAGACGGCAAAATTGTCCGCTGTGAGGAAGTGACACGGCAGCTGACCGGTGATGAGAGTGATAACGATCTGGGTTCCCGGACCTGATCGGTAACCTCAATGCTTTCTAAACGAAAGAGTAATAGTCCTCGCCATATAATTTATGAGAGTTATAATTCGCGCCGCATTTAAGGTGCAGTATCTCGTTAGGCGAGGCTCCTATACAAACAAAGGTTGCTGATCTGACGACGTCGAGAGACGCCCAAGATTAGGACAGGTTATATCGAACAGAAGGTATAACCCGAAGTAACTTCCCGCAGTCTGCGGGATACGTTGTATAGTGCTAAAACCGAGACGTGAGATAGCCTACGCATTCTCTCATCTGGTTTCGCCCCTATTGGAGTGCTGTTTGAAGTCCATAACAGACATTAGGGTCACACATCATGAAATTAACCAACTACGAAAAAGCGGACGCGCTGGTCATTTCCGCGCCATCCGTTAATCCGCCACACCACACCGAACGTCCGCAGCGCAGTGATGAAGACGCCGTCAGTGCTTACATGAGTCAGGCGTATATCCGCGTGACCGTGTCAGACACGATTGCTGCCGTCAAACTGACGCTGCGTGAGGAACTGGAGGGTGAGCAGATCCCCACTTATTTATATGTACTGGATGAGGATAATTACCTGAATGGTATCCTGCCGGTCAAAGCCCTGCTGACGGCAGCGGAAGATACGTTTGTCGCCGATGTGATGCGCCAGACCTATTTTTCTGTTTCACCGGAGCAGTCCCGGCACGATGTGTACGAGCTTATCAATAACAGCGGGATTGATACGGTGCCGGTGGTGCAGTTCGGCAAGCTGGCCGGTATTCTGCGTCCGCAGGATATTGCGGAGCTGATTGAGGATGAGAACACGCAGGATGCGGCATTACAGGGCGGTTCCCAGCCGCTGGATGAGCCTTATCTGAGCACCAGCCCGTTCACACTGTGGCGCAAGCGCGCAGTCTGGCTGCTGATGCTGTTCGTGGCGGAAGCGTATACCGGTACGGTGCTCAAGGCATTTGAGGAACAACTGGAAGCGGCTATCTCACTGGCTTTCTTTATCCCGCTGCTGATCGGCACCGGGGGTAACAGCGGTACTCAGATCACCTCAACCCTCGTCCGTGCCATGGCACTCGGGGAAGTGAGTCTGCGTAATATCGGCGCGGTGCTGCGCAAAGAGCTGTCCACGTCACTGCTGGTGGCCCTGACCATGGGATGTGCGGGGATGATCCGCGCCTGGTTCCTGGGGGTCGGGCCGGAAGTGATGATGGTGGTCAGTCTGACACTGGTGTGTATCACGGTCTGGAGTGCGATTGTCTCCTCCATTATTCCGATGGTGCTTAAGCGTCTGAAAGTGGATCCGGCAGTGGTTTCCGCACCGTTTATTGCCACCCTGATTGACGGTACCGGGCTGATTATCTACTTCGAGACAGCCAAGCTGATTATGACTGATCTGGTGTAAGGTCGCCGGGGGATGATATTGCAGCCGCACTGTTATCCCGCACCAGCGTACTTTTACAATGACGGCACAGGTACTGACTTTCCCCGCGCAACACTTTGTTATGGCGGCGGACGGTCAGTTCATGTGCCGTTTTGCATTGGCAGCGGTAGGTGAATGTCCGGCTGCGGACCGAGGTCACATCAAAGCGGTGTGTGCGGATGGCCGGAACACCCAGCACCTCTGTCATCATCCACTGCCATTCCCGCCCGTGCGGCGCAACGCGGCCGAAACGTCGGTAAACCAGCAGATGCGCCAGCTCGTGGGGGACCACATCCTGTATGAATTTATGGCTGTTTTCAGTCAGTAATACCGGATTGAGACGGATTTCCCATTTTTGCAGGCAGGCGCTGCCTGCCGTCGTGCCGCGCTGGCGATAGTTCAGCTCAGGCTCCGGATAATCCGTTCTCAGTACCCGGCAGGCGCGGGTCAGATAATCACGCAGGGTCTGCATGCAGGCCTGTTGTAATGCGGTGGGAACTCGGGTCGGTTTCATAGCCGGAAGCTTAGCGGGACTGACGTAAAGCTGCAACCGTTATCAGTATGTTGTATATATCTCAAAATAATATTATATTTAATTATATAGTGTAGTAAGGAATAAATTTATGACACCAACACAGCTTACCGATATGCAGGAAGCCGCCGAAGGCGTTGCTGCTCTGCTGAAAATACTGGGAAATCCGGATCGTCTGCTGCTGCTCTGCCAGCTGAGCCGGGGCGAATGCAATGTCAGTGAACTGGAGGAGCTGACCGGCATCAATCAGCCGACGTTATCACAGCAACTGACGGTGTTGCGCAATGAAGGACTGGTAAATACCCGGCGTGAGGGAAAACGTATCTATTATTCCGTGGCAGATGAGAAAGTACTGATATTGCTGACCACGCTGTATCAGCTTTATTGTCCTGAAAAAAAAGGAAAATAATATGGTGATTGATAGCGCGGCCTTTACGCCGGTCAGTGCGGCTCTGGGCGGGCTGATGATCGGCATAGCGGTTGCTGTGCTGTTACTGTTTAACGGGCGGATTGCCGGGATCAGCGGGATTTTCGCCAATATGTTCACAAAGCAGAGCGGCTGGCGGGTAGCGTTTATTGCCGGGCTGGCAGGTGCACCGTGGGTTTACAGGTTGTTTGCCGGTCAGCCGGATGTGGTGATCGCGGCGGGTTATCCGCTGCTTATCGCCGCCGGTCTGCTGGTTGGTTTCGGTACGCGGCTGGGTAACGGCTGTACCAGCGGGCACGGTATCTGTGGTATGGCGCGGTTATCAAAACGATCATTTGCGGCTGTGGCGGTGTTTATGGTTACGGCTTTTCTGACGGTCTGGCTGATGAAATAAGGACGAACTATGCCTGTTATCACTGCATTAATCAGCGGGATTTTGTTCGGCCTCGGTTTGCTGGTGGCCGGGATGGGTAACCCGCAGAAGATTCTGGCGTTTCTGGATATCACCGGCAACTGGGATCCTTCACTGCTGATCACCATGGCGGTGGCTATGGCGGTCAGTATGGTTGCCTTTACGGTGGCCAGAAAACGGAAAAAGACGGTATGTGGCACACCGATTGAGTTACCGGCAAACAGTAAAATTGATAAACGGCTGCTGACCGGTGCACTGCTGTTTGGTCTCGGCTGGGGACTGGCGGGAATTTGCCCGGGACCCGGTATTCTGTTATCCGGGATGCTCAGTATCAAAGGGTTGGTATTTACGGCATCAATGATTGCCGGGATGGTGATTTTTGCACTGTATTCATCGTATCAGCGCGGCAAAGCATAGTGAATGACTGTGTTCGGAACGTAAAAAAACCGGCTTTTTTTCAGCCGGTTTTTTGTGCCTGTTAACAACAGGAAATTATTTCAGACCAGCGGCTTCACGCAGCTGTTCTGCTTTGTCGGTTTTTTCCCACGGGAACTGAGGACGCCCGAAGTGACCGTATGCTGCGGTTTCCTGATAAATCGGGTGCAGCAGATCCAGCATCTGAATCAGACCATACGGACGCAGGTCGAAGAACTCGCGCACCAGCAGCGTCAGTTGCTGGTTGGAGACTTTACCGGTACCGAAGGTTTCCACCATGATGGACGTCGGCTCTGCCACGCCAATCGCGTAGGAGACCTGGATTTCACAGCGGTCAGCCAGACCGGCTGCGACAATATTTTTTGCCACATAACGGGCCGCGTAGGCTGCGGAACGGTCAACTTTTGACGGATCCTTACCGGAGAATGCGCCGCCGCCGTGACGTGCCATACCGCCGTAGGTATCGACGATGATTTTACGGCCGGTCAGACCGCAGTCACCCATTGGTCCGCCGATAACAAAACGGCCGGTCGGGTTGATGAAATATTTGGTGGTCGGATCCAGCCATTCTTCCGGCAGAACCGGTTTGATGATCTCTTCCATCACCGCTTCATGCAGATCTTTCTGTGAGATGTCTTCAGCGTGCTGGGTTGACAGCACAACCGCGTCAATCCCGGCGATTTTATTGTCATCATAACGGAAGGTGATCTGGCTTTTCGCATCCGGGCGCAGCCACGGCAGTGTGCCGCTTTTACGTACCTGAGCCTGACGCTCGACCAGACGGTGGGCATAGGTGATCGGTGCCGGCATCAGCACGTCAGTTTCGTTTGAGGCATAACCAAACATCAGACCCTGGTCACCGGCGCCCTGCTCAAGCGGGTCAGCGCGGTCAACGCCCTGGTTAATATCAGCGGATTGTTTACCGATAGCACTGATTACCGCACAGGAATCAGCATCGAAGCCCATGGATGAGCTGGTATAGCCAATCTCACGGACAGTACGGCGCGTGATTTCCTCAATATCAACCCAGGCCTTGGTGGTGATTTCACCACCGACCAGAACCATACCGGTTTTGACATAGGTTTCACAGGCAACACGCGCTTTGGGATCTTGTTTTAAAATCGCATCAAGGACTGCATCCGAAATTTGGTCGGCAATTTTATCCGGGTGTCCTTCAGATACGGACTCAGAAGTGAAAAGATGTGTAGTCATTATTTTTCTCTACCTTAAGTGAAGTGAACTTTCGGTACATTGATGGATGTATTAACTTCTAGACGGCTATTCTAGTGTAAAATTGGCAGCGGTTCCAGAAATTTTATAGTGCTACCGGTTTTTCCGCTGGTTTTTTTCACTTTTAATAATGTGTTACGGGACTGTTTTTATTTTTTACACTCATTCGTCATTTTGATTTTGCATTTTTGTGTCATAACCGGTATAAACTGCGGCCAGTAGCTGTGAATTTTTCTTCAGTTATAAACGGCAGAAACTCTGGTTTTCTGTATGATTCAGGCGGGGGTTACGGTGTGTAATCCTGTGTGGGGGTAAATGGGTTAATGAACCATTATCTGCTGCTTGTTGACGTTCAACAGCCACGTGCTTTACAGCATGTGTCCGCGTCTTTTTCTGTTCTCTCTTCCTCTCTGACTGACACGTGCTCTGCACGGCGTTTTCCGTATCCGCTGCACTCAAACAGACCGGATAACGCAAGCAGGCGGGTCACTCTGCGGTAAGCCCGTAAATCTGTGTCCGGTTTGTGCCGGATGATGTAATCCATTTTGAATTTTTACTTGTCAACAGGACAGATTTATCCCACGGTGAAGGGGGATAGGCGTATGTCAGCCATACAGGTAAGTTTCACTCCAGAATCAGGAGATGACTAATGAATGATAATATCGCGCTGAAGATGCAGCAGACCTATAACATCGCATACTGGGGCGGCAGCTATTACGGTGTGAATGACCTCGGTCATGTCACCGTCTGCCCGAATCCGGAGATGCCGCAGGCCGCCGTTGACCTGGCTGAACTGGTCAACCGTGTGCAGAAAGAGCGGGAACACATCCGTCTGCCTGCATTATTCTGCTTTCCGCAGATTTTGCAGCATCGTCTGCGCTCGATTAATGCCGCGTTCCGCCGTGCCCGCGAATCCTATGGTTACAAAGGTGATTATTTTCTGGTTTACCCGATTAAGGTCAACCAGCAGCGGCGCGTGATTGAAACCCTGGTCAATGCCGGGGAGCCGCTGGGACTGGAAGCCGGTTCCAAAGCCGAGCTGATGGCGGTACTGGCGCACGCGGGGATGACCCGCAGTGTGATCGTCTGCAACGGCTATAAAGACCGTGAATATATCCGTCTTGCCCTGATGGGCGAGAAACTGGGTCACAAAGTGTATCTTGTGATTGAAAAAATGTCGGAAATCGCCGTGGTGCTTGAGGAAGCAAAAAATCTGGATGTGGTACCGCGCCTCGGCGTGCGGGCGCGTCTGGCCTCTCAGGGCTCCGGTAAATGGCAGGCCAGCGGCGGTGAGAAATCCAAGTTCGGTCTGGCGGCCACGCAGGTACTGCAGCTGATTGATATGCTGCGTCAGGCAGACAGTCTGGAGAGTCTGCAGCTGCTGCACTTTCATCTCGGTTCCCAGATGGCGAATATCCGCGATATCGCCACCGGTGTCCGTGAATCCGCCCGTTTCTATGTCGAACTGCATCAGCTGGGTGTCAATATTCAGTGCTTTGATGTCGGCGGCGGCCTCGGGGTGGATTATGAAGGCACCCGTTCGCAGTCTGACTGCTCTGTGAACTACGGGCTGAATGAGTATGCCAATAATGTGATCTGGGCTATCGGTGATGCCTGTGAAGAGCACGGCCTGCCGCACCCGACCGTGATTACCGAATCCGGCCGCGCCCTGACGGCGCACCATACCGTGCTGGTTTCCAACGTGATCGGGGTGGAACGTAACGAGTTCTCCCCGGTGGAAGCGCCTGCTGAAGACGCACCGCGTCCGGTTGCCAGCCTGTGGGAAACCTGGGAAGAGATGCAGACCAAAGGCAATGCCCGCTCTCTGCGTGAATGGCTGCACGACAGCCAGCTCGACCTGCATGATATCCACACCCAGTACGCGCAGGGCATGCTGTCCCTGACCGAACGCGCCTGGGCGGAAGGGCTGTATCTGAATATCTGCCGCCGTATCCAGCAGGATCTCGATCCGGGTAACCGCGCACACCGCCCGATTATCGATGAACTCCAGGAACGTATGGCGGATAAATTCTATGTGAATTTCTCGCTGTTCCAGTCGCTGCCGGATGCGTGGGGGATCGATCAGCTGTTCCCGGTGCTGCCGATCGAAGGGCTGGATAAGCCGCTGGATCGTCGTGCGGTGCTGCTGGATATCACCTGTGACTCCGACGGTATTATCGACCATTATGTGGACGGTGACGGGGTGGCGACCACCATGCCGATGCCGTCTTATGACCCGGAAAATCCGCCGATGATGGGCTTTTTCATGATTGGTGCCTATCAGGAAATTCTCGGCAATATGCATAACCTGTTCGGCGATACCGCCGCACTCGATGTGTATGTCGGTGAAAACGGTCAGGTGCGCTATCTGGAAAGCGAAGAGGGCGATTCCGTGGCGGATATGCTTCAGTATGTGAAGCTGGATCCGAAAATTCTGCTCGAACGCTTCCGTGATCAGGTGAAAGTCTCTGATCTGGATGAAGAGGAGCAAAAGGCCTTTACCGAAGAGTTCGAAAGCGGCCTGTACGGTTACACGTATTTAGAAGACGAATAGCTTAGAAGATGAATAATACCCGGCGGGATACTACGTCCGGCTTTGTGTCAGTAAGACATTGATAAAGGAATCATTATGATTAACAGCACATTAGGTAATCAGACCGACAACTC
Source organism: Morganella morganii H1r (assembly GCF_000633515.1). Lineage (GTDB taxonomy): Bacteria > Pseudomonadota > Gammaproteobacteria > Enterobacterales > Enterobacteriaceae > Morganella > Morganella morganii_B. Next base: position 88,438 of record NZ_AYMP01000014.1, read on the forward strand.
ACTGGTCTCTAATGCGTTTGGTTTTCTCCGCCTGCCGCTGAATTTCCGGCCGTACACCAGTGACGCTGACTGGGTGATCACCGGTGTTCCGTTTGATATGGCGACCTCCGGCCGCGCCGGTTCCCGTCACGGACCGGCAGCAATCCGTCAGATTTCAACCAATCTGGCCTGGGAAGGTAACCGCTGGCCGTGGACATTTGACATGCGCGAGCGCCTGAATGTGGTGGATTGCGGTGATCTGGTGTTCGCGTTCGGTGATGCACAGGACATGAGTGATAAGTTACAGGCGCACACAGAAAAAGTGCTGGCGTCCGGTAAAAAATGTCTCTCTTTCGGGGGGGATCACTTTGTGACGCTGCCGCTGCTGCGCGCGCACGCCAAACATTTCGGTAAGATGGCGCTGGTGCATTTCGATGCACATACCGACACTTACGGCAACGGCAGCAAGTTTGACCATGGCACCATGTTCTATCATGCGCCGAATGAGGGACTGATTGACCCGGCGCATTCTGTGCAGATTGGTATCCGTACCGAGCATGAAACAGACAACGGTTTCACCGTGATTGATGCTGCACAGGTTAATGACCGCACCGTGGATGATGTGATTGCTCAGGTGAAAGCGATTGTCGGTGATATGCCGGTTTATCTGACCTTCGATATCGACTGTCTGGATCCGGCATTTGCCCCGGGAACCGGCACACCGGTTATCGGCGGGCTGACAACGGATCGCGCACTGAAACTGTTGCGCGGCCTTCAGCCGCTGAATATCGTCGGTATGGATCTGGTGGAAGTGGCACCGGCGTATGATCAGTCCGATATCACGGCGCTGGCCGGCGCAACCATTGCACTGGAAATGCTCTATCTCCAGGCCGCCAAAAAAGGCTGAAACCGGTTTCGCCACCGTTAAAACAAAAGACCCGCAGTGCGGGTCTTTTTGCATCTGCCTGTCATAAGCCGGACTATTGCTCATTATGTGCTTACCGGCTTGCAACCCCGGTAAAAACGAGTATGTTTTTAAATGAGTATTAATATCATAACGAAATACCTCACTCATAAGGAGCACATCATGGCACTAACGGGTAAAGTGGTTCTGGTTACCGGCGCTGCACAGGGGATTGGTCGTGGTATTGCACTGCGCTTAGCCAAAGAAGGGGCAGATATCGCGCTGGTGGATCTGAAAGAAGAAGGGCTGGCGAAAGTCAAAAAAGAAGTGGAAGCCCTGGGCCGCAAAGCGGCGGTATTCACCGCGGATATCAGTCAGCGTGACCAGGTTTTTGCGGTTGTCGATAAAGCAGAACAAGCGCTGGGCGGTTTTGATGTTATCGTCAATAACGCCGGTATTGCCCAGGTTAAGGCGATTGAAGATGTCCGTCCGGAGGATATGGATCGTATTTTCCGCATTAACGTCGACGGCACGATGTGGGGAATTCAGGCCGCAGCGGCCAAATTCAAAGCACGCGGACAGAAAGGGAAAATCATTAATGCCTCATCCATTGCCGGGCATGATGGTTTTGCCTTACTCGGCGTCTATTCTGCCACTAAATTTGCGGTCCGCGCACTGACACAGGCAGCGGCCAAAGAGTTCGCCAGCAGCGGGATCACCGTGAACGCTTACTGTCCGGGTATCGTCGGCACGGACATGTGGGTGGAAATTGATGAGCGTTTCTCTGAAATCACCGGTGCACCGAAAGGGGAAACCTACAAAAAATATGTCGACGGTATTGCGCTGGGCCGCGCTCAGACACCGGATGATGTGGCGGCACTGGTTGCCTTCCTGGCCAGCGACGACTCGGATTACATCACCGGCCAGGCGATTCTGACCGATGGCGGTATTGTTTACCGCTAAACTATTGCGTTGATACTGAGAGACATCCGCCGCATGCTGAATGCGGCGGATTTTTTTATGTATACTGATCCGCAGGATAACGCTGCGGGTGACAGTCATGAAATACGATCGGAATGATCTCTGTTTAAGACGATAATTATGTCAGATATAATTGCTGAAGAGCCTGCAGTGGAAACAGAATATCAATTTAACCTTATCATAACTATTTCCGCAGTATAAAAATAATCAACAAACGTAATGCTATGAATTGATAAGTTAATAACCATTAATCGTATACGTTAGATTATCACTGCCAGGATTTATTGATTTTTCCACTGCGACTACACCCCGGATAATAATACGAGCTATTCGCGGCAATCGTTCCCGGTTAACATTAACATGAAACTGGTTCATTTCATTATCTGCAATTCTGAAATTAATTAATGTATGAGTGCTTTTTGTTCCATTTTCATATTCCACTTCCAGATAGCAACTATTATCTTTAATTTCATCTGATTTATATACCATACCAAAAGCAGCGTTCAGGGCCGGGTAAATATAACTCGGCAATTGATTTTCAGGATCATAGTACCCAAGTATTGTAATGACTTTAACACCTTGCTCAAAAGGAATACGCTCAATATATAGCATACTATCGGGAAACCAAGTATAGCCATCAGAAATATAGTGTAAATCAATGTGTTTTTCAGCGGAAAAACTCGTTCCATTCATATGAATTCTAACATCATATACTGATTCCACATGGATTTTTATTACATTACCGTTGTTATTCAGATTAGCAGCCGGGAAATGAATATCTGGTATCCAGCTGTAGTCTTGACAAAGTATAAATAAATAAGGTGAAATGTTAAAATAATTATTGAGTTCCGTACTGGTAATTGATGTTCCATTAGAAACATCAACATCCTTATATTGCTCTAAATCCGGATATTTCATTTTCAACCAAGAACCATTATGGGATAAAAAATACAAATCTGCATTTTTTATTGCGGTAAAACTGCTTCCATTCATATGTAAATCAACACTATATGATGCTGATGTGTTGATTTTAATAATTTTACCATTATTTTCAGAGTCAGATATTGGGAAATATATATTTTTTGCCCATCCTCCATCATAAAGGGAAATGTAAATATAATCATACTCATCAAGGTATTTACTTATGTCACCAGCAGATACATCTATTTCGTTCTTAATGTTAATATATTTAAAGTAAAAGCTTTCAATTATATGGTTATAATCCACCATTTTATTTTTTTTGCTATCCCAAATACTAAATCCGGTTTTTGAATCAGGATTAAATACTGCTTTGCTTTCTAAGCTTTTTTGAATGTAATATAATGAGTATGGCGTATGTAAAGTAAAAACATTATATTTTTCATACATAGGATCACCACCAGCCATAGCATCTTTACCAAGTGAATGCCCTTCAAAAGGAAGAGCGTACTCTCCAACGCCGTAATATTCTAAATAAGTAGGTTGATGGGTAATTTCTTGTCTGAAATTAGGCAGAAAGAAATTTTTATCACAATCCCATCCCCACGTTGAGTTTCGGTGAGTTGGTATTTGATCTACTGAACCATCAAATCCACCAGGATAGTGCCCTAAGCCAAAGTTATGCCCGACTTCATGGCTAAATTCATTTCGTATCGTATCATCTAACGTCACCATGCCACTTCCGCCGGATCCTCCATGGACGACTAAACCGTTTTCATACATTCCAATAGTTGTATGTGCTGTAAATTGAGATACCTTTCCTGCAGGGCTAAGATCTCTGCCTGTTGCATTAATACCATAATTAGCATTATTAATTCCTGATGCGATAAGGGATTTAGCAATTTGTTCCCTCATAATTCCATCATGCCAGCCGCCATTTCCGGGGGCATGTCCCGTAAGTAACCGGCCATCCGGTAACATTACTTCGTCTAAATCAATGGGGTCATATGTATTGACAGTTAATCGGGAGACAGGAATTTGCTGAAAATATTGGCGATGATATTCAGGGTTTTCCTGAAATTCAAAAATTTTACGATGAGGAGTTAGCATACCAATTGCTATCGTATTTAAAATCAATTCATTAGGTGCTTTAATAACCGGGTTATAAATAAAACCAGATTTACCCCCTCTCGAAAATTTAAATTTTATCCCCGGGTACATCACATGATAAGGTACAATCACAGACCATGTATTTCCCATATATTGAATTTCAGATAAAAATTTCCCGGTACTATTATTATCATTTACCTCGTACCATGTCCCTTTATCATTGACAAGAAATATAGATTCTCCTTTCTCAAGGTTTCTTTTTGATGCATTAAATAAAATAGTAATTCCATATGTTGATGTGCATTCAAAAAATACTTTTTTACCAGTATAACTGGTATTATAAAAAAGCTCAAAAGAGGGAGAATGCCCACCATCATAAGTGATTACTTTGATGGAATTATATTCCTTAATAAATTTGTTAAAATAAACTGCGTCTTTAGAATTTTGCAGTTCTTCACTATCATTTAATATGAAATCAAAATGTGAAGGTAATGAAAAATCTGCATCTATTTTCGCATATACTTTTGTACATATCTTTGTTAAGTTATCAGGTGGTAGCATTTCCTCATGAAATAAAATTTCATCATTATGATAAATAGTGAAAAAAATTGGAGATAAACTTAACGAATCAATATGCGGTTTAAACATAATCATTGTTTTTCGATTAGATATGATATCCGGCTGAATATCATCATAAATATATCTCCCTGCCGGAATAATACTATTCTGTACATAATAAACAGTTCCTTCAAGTTCCCCCTGAGTGTCACTGGGGGAACTTATATTATTGAAGTAAGTGATGTTTTCATGTGAGTTCAATTCTGAGTAATTCAATGTTTTCTTTCCTGTCTCTGCAGAGCATTTTTTAAGATTCACTTTGGTTTCCTGATAATTAACTAATTAACAGAATTAAAAAAAACTAAGTTTTATTTTCTTTGTGTCTAAATGAAATTTTTCGTGTGAAAAGGTACTCTTCATTTTCAGATGTTAATCACAGTTTATTTAATCGTTTTTTTGTAAGGAGAGCTTATCTCCCGATAATAAATCCTGTGTTTCATCCACATCATTATACTTCTCTGTTTTGGATTGATTAAAGTATATCGAGACAACAAATATTGTTTGCTATTAACATGATTTGTAATGGTTATTTAGAATATAGAATTTAATGGGTAGTTATCAATTACGATGAAAAAATACAAGTTTTATTATTACAAATAGTAAAATAGCGCCCTCTGATGACGGAAATCCGTCGCCGTGCCAATGGCCTTTCGGTGCGCGGCAGGTGCCGATAATGTTTCTCATGATGTCGCTCCTGACTATCATGAATAAACAGATAATAAGGGCGCGAATCATCAGGGAGTAGTCATGAAAACGGGTTTCACTGTTGCAGAAACAGAACAGTCAGCCCCGGGTTATCCGGTGTGCAGTGATCCCCGGCACCACTGTGCCAGCCGGGCGATGGCATCCTCCACGTCCTTATCACAGCCGAACCCGGCGTTGAGCCGGAAACAGCGGTCGTAGCGGCTGTCAGTGGCAAAGATATGTCCCGGCGCAATGCCAATCCCCTCTGCGCGGGCATTGAGAAACAGTTCCCGCACATTCAGGCTGCCTTCCGGCATGGTGACCCACAGAACATAGCCGCCTTCCGGTTCGGTCACGGTGGTGCCGGGCGGGAACTCCCGCAGCACAACACGGCGGATGTTTTGCACCTGTGCCGCCAGTTCACGGCGCAGGCGGCGCAGATGGGCATCATAGCCGCCGTTACTCAGCAGTTCGCTGATGGCCGCCTGCGGCAGTACCTGAGAGCCCATCGATGAGGTGTATTTGAGGGACGTGATTTTGCGCATGTAATGCTGACTGTGAACCCAGCCGATACGCACACCGGGCGCGATGGTTTTGGAAAATCCGCTGCACAGAATGACATTATGGCTGAATGCCCGCATCGGGAACGGGCGCTGCCCGCCGAATGCCGCGTCACCGAAAGTATCATCCTCAATAATGATCACACCGTTTTCATCCGCCCGGCGGGCTATCTCCGCTTTGACGTCATCCGGAATAGTCTTGCCCAGCGGGTTATTGACGTTGGCGAGTGTCACAAACGCTTTTACCGCTTTGCGGCGGAACAGGGCGGTGAGTTTATCGCAATCCACATATCCGTCTTCACAGGCATCCACTTCAGTCAGCCGCAGATTGAGATTACGCAGCATCTGTAACAGCACAAAGTAACAGGGGGATTCCACTGCCACCGCATCCCCGGGGCTGAGTGTGGCGCGCAGCGCCAGTGATAAGGCTTCAATGCAGCCGTTGGTGATCAGCAGGGTTTCCGGGGTGATATGACAGCCGTAACTGACCGCCCGGCGGGCGATTTCCTCTTTCAGCGGGGCATAGCCGGTGCCTTTGACAGAATCCCCCAGCAGGAATGGTTTGCTGTAGCTGAGCTGACGCATGATAAGACTCAGCTTTCTGACCGGATAAAGCTCCCGGCGGCCGTTAGCCAGATCGAGCCGGACACGGCACTCTTCGCCGACCATCGACATATGCAGTTCAGTCTGTTCATCCAGCGGGGCAAAATCAGCAGTGTGTGTCTCTGTACTGCCGTTTTCCGTTGCGGGCTGAACCGGGGCGACAAAAAAACCGGATTTCGGCCGCGCCACCGCAACATGCTCATCTTCCAGCGTGCGCAGTACTTTCAGGGCGGTGGTCAGGCTGACATTGTACTGCGCGGCCAGAACACGGACGGACGGCAGACGGCTGTCCGGTGGTAAAACGCCCTCACGGACAGCCTGTTTTATCTGATCGGCCATCTGCCGGTAGCGCGGAAGCGGTAGCATCTGTTCTGCCTCATTCTTACGGGTTCTGTGTGTTTCTGTAAGAGTACGTTGAGAGTAAATTATGACGCAAGGGTTTCTCCGGCTGACTGTGAGGTTTATATGACAACATTTGACAAAATCACCCGTTTACTGGATTCACGGGCAGTTTCCTTTGAGGTGATCGAACATCCGGCGGAAGGCCGTTCTGATGCGATAAGTAAAATCCGGGGGAATAAACTGAGCCAGGCGGCAAAAGCCATGGTCTTACAGGTTACCGGCAGCACACCGGATATCCGCTATGTGCTGGCGATTGTGCCGGGTGACTGCAAAGTCAATTTTAAAAACGCCGCGAAACTGGCGGGCGGGAAGAAAGCCTCATTTGCCGCGCCGGAAACGGCACAGGCGCTGACCGGCTGCCCGATGGGAGCGGTTCCGCCGTTCAGCTTTAATGACGAACTGACGCTCTATGTTGATAAGCGCCTGACCGGTGCAGGGCGGGTATTTTTTAATGCCGGTGAACTGGTGAGATCAGTATCTCTGGCAGCGGATGACTATTTCAGTGTGATCGGTCATGATCGCATTGCGGATATTGCGGTACCTCCCGCCGCAGAATAACAATGATAACGGAGAATAACGATGGAATATTGTGTTGCTGAACTGACGGATATGGATCAGGTAAAAGCCTTATTAAAACGTTATCATCTGACCACCATCAGTGATGAAGACAAACCGGACGGCTTTGTCACCACACAGATGAGTGATGAGCAGATGATTGATTTAATTGAAAACGAGCAGGGATTATTTGTCGCCAAACAGGATGGTAAGGTAGTGGCATTTGTGATGGCGGCATCCTGGCAGTACTGGTCACCGTGGCCGCTGTTTGCCCATATGATTGATAAACTGGGTGATTATGAGTTTGCCGGTCAGACACTGACCACAGAGAACTCGTATCAGTACGGCCCGGTCTGTATTGATGCATCTCTGCGCGGTCAGGGCGTACTGGAAGGGCTGTTTGCTTTTGCGCTGGAAAAAATGTCGCAGCGGTTTGATATCCTGGTGACCTTTATCAACAAGGTTAATCCGCGCTCTTATGCCGCGCACACCCGTAAGCTCGGGCTGACGGTGCTGGATGAGTTCGGATTCAATAATAACCATTATTACTGGCTGGTCTGCGAAACACGCTGAACAGTCCGGGAAAAATAAGAAACCCGCCGCAGCCGTTGAATAGTCAGGGCTGCGGCGGGTTTTTCAGTGATGATTAGACTAATTCTTTCACGTCGAAGTTAACTTCACCGCTTAAATCAGCATCATAATCAACGCCATTGAGACCAAAGCCGAATAAACGGAGGAACTCCGCTTTATAACCCTGATAGTCGGTTAATTCGTTGATGTTATCATCTGTCAGCTGCTGCCAGATTTCACGGCAGGTGTTCTGCACATCATCGCGTAATTCCCAGTCATCCAGACGCAGACGCTGTTTTTCATCGGTTTCCGGTGCGGAACCGTTAAACAGTTTGGTGGCAAATAAGCGCTGAGTCTGTTCGATACAGCCTTCGTGAATGCCTTTCTCTTTCATGATCTTAAACACGATAGAGATATATAACGGCATGACCGGAATGGCAGAAGAGGCCTGAGTCACGACAGATTTCAGGACAGCGACATAGGCCGCGCCGCCTTTGGCCTGCAGTTTCTGATTAATCGCCGCCGCTGCGCGATCCAGATCTTCTTTGGCTTTACCTAAGGTACCGTGCCAGTAAATCGGCCATGTTAAATCGGTACCGATATAGGAGTAGGCAACAGACTGTGCATTATCCGCCAGAACACCGGCTTCTTCTAATGCATTCATCCACAGTTCCCAGTCCTGGCCGCCCATCACTTTGACGGTATCTGCGATTTCCTGCTCATTGGCCGGTTCAACAACGGCTTCGATCAGCACGTCTTTGTTGGTATCCAGCGCGACAGATTTGTACGGTTCACCGATAGGTTTCAGGGCAGAGCGGACAATTTCGCCGGTTTCCGGCATTTTGCGGACCGGCGATGCTAGAGAATAAACCACCAGATCGATCTGACCCAAATCCTGTTTAATCAGATCAATAACGGTCTGACGGCATTCATCAGAGAAGGCATCCCCGTTGATGCTTTTTGCATACAGGCCTTCTTCTTTGGCGGCTTTATCAAAAGCCGCTGCGTTGTACCAGCCGGCAGAACCGGTTTTGCTTTCGCTGCCCGGCTTTTCGAAAAATACACCGATAGTTGCTGCACCGCTGCCGAATGCGGCATTGATACGGGAAGCCAGACCGTAACCGGTGGATGCACCAATCACCAGAACCTTTTCAGGGCCGTTTTTCAGTTCGCCGCAGGATTTCACACGGGCGATTTGCTCACGAACATGGGCTTCACAGCCCGCCGGATGAGCGGTAGTGCAGATAAAACCACGAATTTTAGGTTTGATAATCATAGTTATTTTTTCTTGGTAGCCAACAATCAGGGGCTAATATACCTGATCTTCTTCATTTACTTAAGACAATGCGGCGATAAACCCGCAAAGCAGACCAGTTAATTTCCGCTTTGTTATCCGGAATGCGGGGTATTTTATTATTGTGACGGGCTGATCTATTTTCTGCCGGATAGCCGCCGGTATTTCCGTTATGATAGCCGTCATTATAACGGGCAACCCGTCAGCGGAGTTACTGTGGCATTTGACATTTTCCGGAATATCCTGCATTACGGCTGCCATTTTCTGGTACCGGTTCTGTTTGCCCGGCTGTTCTGGCGGCAGCACTGGAAAGCAGCGGCGATGATTATGATTGCCACTATGGTGATGGATGCGGATCACCTGCTGGCGGATCCGATCTTTGACCCGGACAGATGCAGTGTCGGTTTTCATCCGCTTCATACCGTATGGGCGGCGATTGTGTATCTTATTCTGCTGCTGATCCCGTCATGGAAAGTGCGGGCGGTGGCAGTCGGTTGCCTGTTCCATCTGTTTACCGACGGGATAGATTGTTATATGGGCAGCCTGAAACAGGGCACGGAATATGCCGCGGTTCAGGTATTAAAAAACCCGCCGGGGGCGGGTTTTTGTGCGGCTGAGATCATCAGAACGGATTTTTCAGTGCCGGGACCGAGACTTCCGCGCCCGGTAAACTGACTGCCGGGGCTTTGATATCAAGCGTTGGCGCGGAGATTCCCGGAACGGAAACACTCACTTCCGGGGCCGTGATTGACGGTGCGTTAATACCGGCAGACGGCATAGCGGATTCTGCCGCTGATGTTATCTCTTTTTTCACGGATGACATCCGGCTGTTTTCTGCCTGCGGCACCTTTCCGTTACGATCAGCGGAAACCGGTGTGCTTTGTTGTCCCTGCGGTGCGGTTTGTCCGCTTTGTCCCCCGGCGACCGGTTGTGCATCCGGTCTGCGCATCTGCCCGTTATCCGGCCGGAACGGCTCTGCTCCGGTTTCTTTATTGACCATCGTGCCGTCAGACGGTGCGCCGGAGACCATCCCCGGATCATTGTGCGGCTGCCGTTGCGCGACGCTTTCGCGGCTCAGCAGGCGGCCCCGGTTTTCGGTGCTGTCTTCCTCTGTCACCAGGGTATCACTGTCTTTGACCGCGAAGGATTTGCCCCGGTAAGGGAGCAGCAGATACGGTTTGCAGGCATCGGCATTACAGCCGCGATAGCGCACCATACCGTCAATACTCAGCGTGATAATGCCGCCGCCGTTGAGCAGATAATCCCAGGTTTTACCGTCAATGGTCACCGTGCCGCTCATATTGCACGGCGTCTGGCTGTATTCACCGTATGGCAGGGCAATATAGGGTTTGCTCATGGCAATTAATTGCCGCACCTGTTCATCTTTCAGCGTCCATTTATCACAGGCGCCCAGTAATACACCGTCAGAGGAGGGATAAATTATTTTTTCACCGGTATCAACATCGTAGTTTTTCTGACTGCAGCCTGAACTTATTAAGACAGTTGTAATAATAAATAAAGGAACCGGTAATGATTTTAAATATTTCATCGTATTAATGATATCCGTGTATTCAGCCCGGTATATGACCGTTAATTCCCGGACGGGTGCCGATACTGATAAATGAGTAATAAAATACTGTGATGATTTTCAGATTGTCAGATAGTAGCGGCTTACAGAGCCTTTATCTATCAGTGTTATCCGAAGCGTGACAGAGATAGACATAAAAAGCCCGGCGAAGGTAAGCCGGGCGGGAATATGAATATATAATGTTTATTCTGATAAGCTTTCTTTCATTACCTTTTGGAAGGTTTCCCAGCCGCAATAGCCGTTTTTATCAACCGGACAATTTTTCAGTTCCAGGGTGACTTTTTGCGGCGGTGTTTTTAAGGACAGATAACTGTTATTCCGCAGCTGATCAGCAGACTGATAAATATAGTCAATCTTCACATAAGATTTATTATCCGTTTTGTCTGTCCAGCGCTGGAACACTAATTTGCCGCCGATTGGCGTATGTTCATACTGTTGCGGCAACTGATACGGTTTAAATTCCAGGGCGGAGAGCAGGGAGGCGATATTGGAATCATGCCCGGCCAGGAAGGTAAATTTCGCTTCACTGCCCGGTGCGGCGGCGGCAAAGTGCTGATTAATGTAGTTCAGCAGCGGATGTGCCACGTTTTTCGCGATAATGCGCGGGGTAAACAGGGATTCCTGATAGCCGTTTTTCAGGGTATTCAGGGCAGTCCACTGCTCTGGTGTGGTGACTTCACCCCAGGCGACCCGGTCTGCCGGGAAACCTTCATAATATTGCAGGTCGATGGCATCCACGGCGGAGTTCGCCATTTTCAGCGGGCCTTTCACCCCCGGCTCTTTACCGGCCTCAATAATAAAGCTGTTTTTGCCGTCAGCCAGTGAACAGAGTTTATTAGTTTTGCACTGTTCTGAGTCTTTGATATTCAGCACCTTATTCAGTGCCTGATAACCCGGTGCCAGATCCAGCCCTTTATAATGGCTTTCCATTGCCGCGAGGGCAGTCTGTTTAAACTCCGCGCTGTCATTGGTGATGATCGGGTTAAACACCGGATCCATCGTACCGATTTCCGGCTGGTGGTTTACAGTGACGGTACAACCCGGGAAAGCCCCGGCAGTAAAGAACTGCGCGGTGGCGATAGTGCGCTGAAGGCTGTTGGCGTACACATTCAGCTCTTTTTCACCGGTCGGGCACAGGGTGTCCGGCAGCAGTTTGTTCTCATCCAGCCACTCGCGGAAATAGTGTCCCATATAGACTTCCAGCGCACCGCCTTTGGTGGTCAGATAACCGCTCTGCGCATCCCACGCTGGCCAGGTTTTATCGGTAATTTCGGTCAGAATACCGGTATTGACAATCGGTGTGCGCAGGTTGTGGCGGCTCATCACCAGCACCTGTTCCAGTGTCATATCAGCGGCGGAGGTATCAGCAAAAGCGGGCAGGGCGGGCGTCAGTAATGCGGCTGCAAGTGAAAGCGTCAGTAAGGTTTTTTTCATCCGGAACACTCCTGTTGTCATTATTTTCGAACCGGTATTAATGACTGAAGCGATTCATATTTACCGGGAGCGAACTCCCAAAACAGCGATCAACACCGGAAATAGCGCTTAAGTAAGGGGGCAGTGAAATTTTTCTTCAGATAAAAGCCTCTGGGCAGTGTTTGTATCGGTTGTCCGTGCGGGCCGATAGCGTCTGTAAGTGCGCGGCTGTTGGCGGCTTTCGGGCGGATCTGCATCACCTGACCATGACGGGCGGTGATCTGCTCCACTTTCCCCAGCACAATCATATCCATCAGCTCTTCCCAGTCGGCGCGCAGCAGGCGCTCCTCCTCCTCTGACGGTGACCACAGCAGCGGTGAGCCGACACGGCGCTCTGCCAGCGGGATATGACGCGCGCCTTCCACCGGTACCCACAGTACACGGGAAAGTTTATGGCGCACATGACACTCCGCCCAGTTGACGCCGCTGTTGCCGGTCAGCGGGGCGACACAGACAAACGTGGTTTCCAGCGGCACGCCGGATCCATCCACCGGAATGGTTTTCAGTTCCACCCCGAGGTGTGTGAAATCCTGTTCTGCCTTGCTGCCCGCATCCGCGCCCAGCCAGTATTCCAGCAGCATGCCGACCCAGCCTTTATCACGGCGCAGATCCGGCGGCACCGGAATGCCGGCACAACCCGCCAGCTCACCGAAAGTGGCACCGGCAAGGGATTGGGCGCGGCTGAGCAGCTCAGATTCGCTGGCCGGGGGTAACGGCGGCTGAAAAAGTTGTGTCATGTTATATGCTTAAAAATTGAACAGTGTTATCCGGTAAAATAATACATAGGCATGAATGAAAAATAAATATTATCTAATTTATTGATATATAGCTATTAATTTTCGTCGTCACAATAAGTGCAGAAGGTTGTGCACCAGCATCCTCAGACAATAAACAGGATCTTACACTGAGTTATCCACAGCTTTATGGGATAAGTGGAAAACCACCCCACTACTGGTTTGATTTACAGGCTTGACTTCCGTCTGTTTTCGCGTTTCAGCAGGGGTTTTGCTCACGGATAAGTCACAATCTGTGGATAACACCGGGTGTGGTTATTTTTTGTGCTGTGTAAGTCTGTTAAAAAAAATGCCGGTGATTTTTTCGGACAATTCTCTTTTTTTATTTCATCATTGATATGATTTATCAGGGTTTATTTAACAGTTGTGATTTTATCAACAAGGGGCTGTTAAAAACTATACCCCCATTACCCTTGCGTTTTTCACAACTATATCCACAGAAAACGTGAATAAAAGCCGGTTTTTTATCAGAGGGTGTTTATAACTTTACCGTTTTCTGTGAATTAACTGTCCGGCGGGATAAACCAGGCTGATTTAAAATCAAACCAGCCGAAGGTATTCATTTTGACGCCCCGCATACTGCGCTGCCCCTGTAATTCAAGCCAGTGATGGAACAGCGGGAACAGTATTTGCCTGTCAATGAGCTGCTCACACCATGCCGCCAGTGACAGAGAGCGCTGCCGCCATTGCTTCAGCGGCGCATGCAAATCATCCCCCAGGCAGCGGCGCAGCAGCGGCAGCTCGTACAGGGTGGCGAAAACCGAAAAATCGAGCGGCTTATAAAAGTTGGCGGTTGCCAGCCAGAAATCACTGCCACAATCGCCGTTAAACCAGGTATCGTAATCTGTGATGTTAATCGTCAGTTTCACGCCCTGCTCCGCCAGCAGCTGCTGCAATAATTTGCCGATAGCATGGTATTCGTGATGATCCTGATAATAGGTCAGCGTCAGTTCTGTCAGATCCGCCGGTTTTTCGCAGGGCGGGATAAGCTTGCTGTGATGCCAGCGCAGCAGCAGCCCGTAAGCGGGCCACCAGTGGCGCTGGTACAGGGGTTCACAGTGATACAGCAGACTGACCGGGGTCATCAGGCTGTTGAGCCAGCGGCGGATATCGTCCCGCTCTCCTTTTGCCGAGCGCACGTCGTGCAGCAGAAAATAACAGCCTTCTTCCATCCGGCTGTCGAGAGAATCCCGTTCCGGGCCGTCCGCGCCGATATGCAGCGTCGTGCAGACCATTTTTTCTTCCAGCTCCGGCACCACCAGTACAGCAACTTCATCCAGCAGGGCACGGAAGCCGTAATAATGGTCAAAGGCGCGGATCGTCAGTTTGCGGTCATTATTGCAGACCACCTGATACGGGCCGGTGCCGACGGGGTGGCGGGCAAAGTCCGGCAGTTCCTGCCACTCATGGGGCAGAATGGCGGCATGCGGGCTGCCGGTCAGCACCGGGAACCAGCTGTCGGCTTCATTCAGTGTGATATCAACAATGTAAGGCATATCGGAACGGACAGTGCGGATATGGCTGAACAGCGGGTGTGTGTCGCGCAGGCGTTCAAAAGAGGAAATGATATCCACCATCTGCAATTCACGGCCGTGGTGGAAAAATATTGCCGGTCGCAGCCAGAAACGCCACTGTCTGTCGCCGGTCTGCTGCCAGTGATGTGCCAGTGCCGGGATGGCTTCCCCGTTTTCCTCATTTATGGCGGTCAGTCCGTTAAAAATCTGACTCAGTAAATGAACTTCCGAGCGGCGCAGCGGTGAACCGGGCAGCAGATTATAAAAAGGACGGTAATAGACAATGCGCAGCAGGCTTTTCCCCTGCCGGAAGCTGCGCTCAAGCTGGGAGAGCACCATCTGGCGCATCGCGTCCTTATCATTGACCATCGCCACCAGTTTTTCGATATTATCCTGTTCAATCAGCAGTTCGGCGCGGGCGTGCTGCAGGTCCCGTCCGCTTTGCAGAAAACAGAGACGTGAGCGCTTACCCCGTCCGGTTTCCGCCTGCCAGCTGAGCCAGCCCGCTGTCTGCATGCTGCTGAGCAGAGAGCGGACATGACGGCGCGAGCAGTGCAGGATATCGGCGATCTCCTGAAGGGTGGTATCGGTCTCCTGTCCCTGATGATGCTGCCACAGGCGGATAAACTGGTGCTGGAGGCGTGGTGTGCTCATAAAAGAGGAACTCCGGTCGGTTTTCTGTCCATTTTTATTTCCGTATATTACGTCCATACTCAATGTCATTAAAGCAGCTCATGACGTCAGTGTGATACCTGACTCACTCCCGATTCTTGAGTAATGGTGACTTTTACCGCCAGCCGAAAGGCTGGTTTTTTTCTGTCCGGTGATCCGGAAAAAGGGGCGGGGATAAACGGGGAAAAAGCTGCCATCACAAAAGGGGTGATGGCAGGGGTTCAATGGTGGAAATGGATCCGGTTATCAGTTCATAAATGCAGGCAGTTTTTCCTCAAAACAGGAAATCATGTCGTCGTGCTGTAAGGTGAGGCCGATACTGTCGAGGCCGTTCATCATGCAGTGGCGGCGGAAAGTATCAACACTGAACGGGTATTCCAGCTCACCGGCTATCACTTTCTGGTTTTCCAGATCAACAATAATCTGCGCACCTTCTGTTTTCTGTACCCGGTCAAAGAGCGCATCAATTGCGTCTTCGGGTAATTTCACCGGTAATAATTGATTGTTGAATGCGTTGCCGTAAAAAATATCCGCGAAGCTTGGCGCAATCACCACTCTGAAGCCGTAATCTGTTAAGGCCCACGGTGCGTGCTCACGGGAGGAGCCGCAGCCGAAATTTTCCCGTGCCAGCAGAATGGATGCGCCCTGATAACGCGGGGCGTTGAGGACAAAATCCGGGTTCGGCACCTGTCCGTCATCATCGAGAAAACGCCAGTCATTGAATAAATGCTGCCCGAAGCCGGTGCGGGTTACTTTCTGCAAAAACTGTTTCGGGATAATGGCATCGGTATCCACGTTGGCGGCATCCAGCGGTGCGGCAATGCCCTGATGTACAATAAATTTTTCCATGACTCTTTCCCTCAGCGCATCTCAATGGTACGGATATCGGCGAAACTGCCGGTGACAGCGGCTGCAGCAGCCATGGCCGGACTGACCAGGTGAGTACGCCCGCCGCGTCCCTGACGCCCTTCAAAGTTGCGGTTGCTGGTGGAGGCGCAGCGCTCTCCCGGTGCCAGACGGTCATTGTTCATCGCCAGACACATCGAGCAGCCCGGTAAACGCCACTCAAACCCGGCATCGGTGAAGATTTTATCCAGACCTTCCGCTTCTGCCTGTGATTTCACCGGCCCGGAGCCCGGAACCACTATCGCCTGCACTCCCGGCGCAACTTTGCGCCCTTTGGCAACGGCGGCGGCAGCGCGTAAATCTTCAATCCGCGAGTTGGTGCAGGAGCCGATAAACACCTTGTCGATTTTCACATCGGTTAATTTTTTGCCCGGGGTTAAATCCATATACGCCAGGGCTTTTTCCGCCGAGGCTCTCTCCACCGGGTCGGTAAAGCTTTCCGGAGCGGGAATGGTGCGGCTGATATCAATCACCTGACCCGGATTGGTGCCCCAGGTAACCTGCGGGGCGATATCGGCGGCATTGATAATAATTTCCGCGTCATATTTCGCATCCGGATCACTTTTCAGGGTTTGCCAGTAAGCCACGGCTGCATCCCAGTCCGCGCCCTGCGGGGAGAACTGACGGCCTTTCAGATAATCAAAGGTGGTCTGATCCGGGGCAATCATTCCGCCTTTGGCGCCCATCTCGATCGCCATATTACAGACTGTCATCCGGCCTTCCATGGAGAGCGCCTCAATGGCATCGCCGCAGAATTCCGCGATATAACCGGTACCGCCCGCGCTGCCGGTGTGACCGATAATTGCCAGCACAATATCTTTGGCGGTGATACCGGGAGCCACTTTGCCGCGCACTTCAATTTTCAGGGTTTTGGCACGCGCCTGTTTCAGTGTCTGGGTGGCTAACACATGCTCCACTTCTGAGGTGCCGATACCAAAAGCCAGCGAGCCGAACGCACCGTGGGTGGCGGTGTGGGAGTCCCCGCAGACAATGGTCATGCCCGGCAGGGTGATGCCCTGTTCCGGCCCCATCACATGCACGATGCCCTGATACGGATGGTTCAGATCATAGAGACGGACCCCAAAGGCCTCACAGTTTTTGATCAGTTCCTGCATCTGGTTACGGGCCATCTCACCACAGGCATTGATATCTTTGGTCTGCGTGGAGACGTTGTGATCCATGGTGGCGAAGGTTTTTTCCGGTCGGCGTACCGGGCGGTTTTTCGCCCGTAATCCGTCAAATGCCTGCGGTGAGGTCACTTCATGCACCAGGTGGCGGTCGATATACAGGATCGGCGTTTCGTTTGCTTCTTCACGAACCACATGGGCATCATATAATTTCTGATATAAGGTTTTTCCTGTGCTCATCTTAAGCCCCTTCTGTAATCAAACGCGCGATAATGCCGCCCATTTCGTCGGTGGTCACGCTCTTGCCGCTGCCGGCCACGTCGCGGGTGCGGTATCCGGCATTCAGTGCCTGATTCACCGCATTTTCAATGCTGTCTGCCGCCGCATCCTGCCCGCAGCTGAAACGCAGCAACATGGCGGCGGATAAAATCTGTGCCACCGGGTTGGCAATGTTCTGCCCGGCGATATCCGGCGCGGAGCCGCCTGCCGGTTCATACAGACCGAATTTTTTCTCATTCAGGCTGGCGGACGGCAGCATCCCCATGGAGCCGGTGATCATGGCGCACTCGTCGGAGATAATGTCGCCGAACAGGTTGGAGCAGAGGATCACATCAAACTGCGACGGATCTTTCACCATCTGCATGGCGGCGTTATCGATATACATGTGTGACAGTGCGACATCCGGATATTCTTTGGCGATTTCTGTTACCACTTCACGCCATAATACGGAGCTTTGCAGCACATTGGCCTTATCAATCGAGGTCACCTGCCCACGGCGTTTTCGGGCGGAAGCAAAGGCGATACGGGCAATGCGTTCGATTTCAAAACGGTGATACACCTCGGTATCATAAGCACGCTCATATTTACCTTCGCCTTCACGGCCTTTCGGCTGCCCGAAATAGATCCCGCCGGTCAGTTCGCGGACACACAGGATGTCGAATCCGCGTGCGGCGATATCACTGCGCAGCGGGCAGAACGCTTCCAGTGCCGGATAGAGCCGCGCCGGGCGCAGGTTACTGAATAAT
The DNA here is from genome assembly GCF_000633515.1 of Morganella morganii H1r. Lineage (GTDB taxonomy): Bacteria > Pseudomonadota > Gammaproteobacteria > Enterobacterales > Enterobacteriaceae > Morganella > Morganella morganii_B. Next base: position 106,715 of record NZ_AYMP01000014.1, read on the forward strand.
TTGAAATGTGCCCGCAGCGGGAGCAGCGCACCGCGCTCCGGCTGGGAATCCGGCGGCAGTTTTTCCCATTTCGGGCCGCCGACCGAGCCGAACAGTACCGCATCGGCCTGTTCGCAGCCTTTCAGCGTTGCCGGCGGCAGCGGGTGGCCGTGGTTGTCGATGGCAATGCCGCCGACATCATATTCACTGGTGGTGATGGTCAGGTTAAAGCGGGTGCGCACCGCATCCAGCACTTTAATCGCCTGCGCCATAATTTCAGGGCCGATTCCGTCGCCCGGTAAAACTGCAATATGAAATTGTTCCGACATAATTACACCGCTTCCTTTGTCTCTGTATTGTTGTTATGAGTATCGTTATGAGTATCGTTGTGCATGTTGTTATCTGACTGTATACGCCGTTTTTCTTCTTTTACCTGTCCGGCGCGCCAGATGCTGTTGATAGCATGGATCATGGCCTGGGCGGAGGACTCAACAATATCGGTCGCCAGCCCCATGCCGTGGAATTTACGGCCTTCATACTCCACCACGATATTCACCTGACCCAGCGCGTCTGTTCCCTGACCTTTGGCGGTCAGCTGATAGGCGGCGAGGGTCAGCGGGTAACCCGCGATACGGCGGATAGCCTCATAAGCCGCATCGACCGGGCCGTTCCCCTGGGCGGATTCGGAGATGATCTCATCCCCGGCCTGCATTCTGACGGTTGCTGACGCTTTGACACCGGTACCGGACTGGGTGTTGAGAAACGCCAGCGAGAAGTGTTCCGGCTCCTGATGCTGCTGTTTCATAAACACCAGTGCTTCCAGGTCGTAATCAAAGACCTGACCTTTCTTGTCCGCCAGTTGCAGGAAGTCGGCGTATAATTCATCCAGGTTATAATCATCTTCCTGATAGCCCATTTCCGCCATCCGGTGTTTCACTGCTGCGCGGCCGGAACGGGAGGTCAGGTTGATTAAGTTATCTTTCAGGCCGATGCTGTCCGGCGTCATGATTTCGTAGGTTTCGCGGTTTTTGATCACACCGTCCTGGTGAATACCGGAGGAGTGAGAAAAGGCATTACTGCCGACCACGGCCTTGTTCGGCGGCACCGGGGTGTTGCATAACTGGCTGACCAGCTGGCTGGTGCGGTAAATCTCTTTGTGATTGATCCCGGTGCGTACGCCCAGCATTTTTTCCCGTACTTTAATCGCCATAATCACTTCTTCCAGGGCGCAGTTCCCGGCGCGTTCGCCTAATCCGTTGATCGTGCCTTCAATCTGGCGGGCACCGGCCTGCACGGCGGTGATGGAGTTGGCAACGGACATCCCCAGGTCGTCATGACAGTGGACAGAAATGATGGTTTTGCCGATGTTCGGTACGCGGTTGAATAATTCACTGATAATGCCGCCGAACTGGTACGGCGTGGTGTAACCAACGGTGTCCGGAATATTGACCGTGGTGGCACCGGCGTTAATTGCGGCTTCCACAATACGGCATAAATCATCGATATCGGTGCGCCCGGCGTCTTCGCAGGAGAACTCGACGTCATCGGTAAAGCGGCGGGCATGTTTAATCGAACCGACCGCCATATCGATGATGTCAGCAAAGGTCTTGCGCAGTTTGGTTTTGACGTGAATACCGGAGGTGGCGAGCACCATATGCAGGCGGAAGGCTTCCGCGACTTTCAGGGATTCCGCCGCCGCGTCAATGTCACCGATCACACAGCGGGACAAGGCTGCGATACGGCTGTTTTTGATTTCGCGGGCGATGGTCTGCACCGACTGAAAATCACCGGGTGAGGAGACAGGGAAACCGGCCTCAATAATATCAACCCCCATGCGTTCGAGCTGGAAAGCAATCTGTAACTTCTCTTTGACACTGAGACTGGCCTGTAATGCCTGCTCCCCGTCACGCAGTGTGGTATCAAAAATGATGACGTTATCGCTCATGTTGTGATCCTCTCAGTTATTTCTTGTTCTGTTTTCCGGTTTGCAGGTATAAAAAAACCCGCGACATTGCGCGGGTTTTTCAGGTCTGAGGGAGAAAGTTATGAAGAACTTCCGGCCACGAGCCCGCCACGCGCAGTTAAGGCGATAATTAGCAGGCTGTTTAGGCGGAAAGTGAAAGACATGGTGATAACCTTCTCAGTAAATTCAGTGGCACGGAACACATAGCTTATCCGTGGCGATGTATTATTGATACTGAATATAAAATGGTCTGTCAACCATGCCTTTTCGCCGGAGATACCGGGCGAAGGCGAAAAAAAGGGCAGAAAGCAGATAAACTGACTAATTTATAAAAATTAATCAGCGTTTTCATCTATAAGTCAGCTCAATGATTGGGTTAATATTTTTACAGAATTTTTTTGCAGGGAATCCGAACCGGTTGAGTCGGCAGGGAATAGGGTATCCGGCGGTCAGGTTGCCACCGGTAACCGGTGAGATATTCATTGAACAGTTTATTTATTCTGTTATGTCAGTAAAAAAAATCAGATTTTTTATGCTGACAGATGACAATTTTATTATGAATAAACACAATCTTTGTTTTATTATCTCATTGCATGGAAACTAAATGAATAAAGCAATACAGATGTATTGATTTCATGAATAAGTTGCTTGCTTTAAATATTCAAATAGTATGCATTGTGATGATGATACGCATCCGCGTATTCAGAACCATACAAGGAAGAGACTCAATTATTAATTAGATAATCAATTGAGATAATAGATTTCAATTTTGTATTGATCTGCCGTTTCATCGTGGCGGCAGGTGGCTTATTGAAGTCATTATAATCATTTATTGGAGTTTAAGATGACTGAATACACCTCAGTGGCAGAAGTAAAAAAAGAATCCGGTGAAACACAGCTGCGCAATGTGGATCTTAATCTGCTGACGGTTTTTGATGCGGTTATGCAGATGCAGAATGTCACCCGGGCCGCTGAACTTTTAGGTATGTCACAACCGGCTGTCAGTAATGCGGTGTCAAGACTTAAGGTTATGTTTAATGACGAATTATTTGTTCGTTTCGGCTGGGGAATTCAGCCGACAGCCCGTGCCAAACAGTTGTTTGGTCCGGTCAGGCAGGCATTGCAGCTGGTGCACAATGAACTGCCGGGTGCAGGTTTTGAGCCGAGCAGCAGTGAAAGGGTATTTAATCTGGCTGTTTCCAGTCCGCTGGATATCCGTCTGACAGACAAGATAATTGAACAGGTTAAACTTCACAGTGAAAATATCGATGTCAATATTCAGTCTTATATGAATTCGCATATTGAACATAACCTGAAATATCAGGAAACGGATTTTGCCATCAGTTATAACCGTTTCGATAAACCGGATTACAGTCATCACTTATTATTTAATGATCAATTATCACTGGTCGCCGCCCGTAATCATCCGCGTATACAATATTCAGTAACAGAGAAACAAATTTTTACTGAGCAGCATGCAGTGGTATCGCTTGATTTAATTGATTCATTCAGTTCACCGTATTACGAGAATAATGAATTGCTGCGGGCTATTGTTTATCAGGGAACAAATTTAGTCAGTGTGCTGAATATCGTCTCTAAAACAGAATTAGTGGCGATTGCACCGAAGTGGCTGATTCAGCTCTACGCTCATGTACTGCCGATTCAGGAAGTGCAGTTGCCGTGGGATAAAGTCAGCCGTCCGGCGTTTCTGATCTGGCATGAGGCCTGCACCCGTGATAAAGGACATCAGTGGATGAAGGCACTGCTTACACAGTTCACGCATCATATATAATCGATCATTTATTTGATTTCCCGTACCGGCAGGCAGATTCGCCTGCCGGTGCTTTTTTGTGATCAGGCATATGCAAAGATAACTAAATTTTCTTTTGTTCCCGGGGACAACAGGCTACACTTGCGAAAAAATTAAGCTTACACCTGTAAGCTGAAAATTATTCCACAACGTGAAACCGTGCAGTCTGACGGCTCAGTAAAGGAAACGCGTGTGACAACAACAAATTTGCATCACTATCATTTAGTGACGCGGCTGCAACAGCAGAAACAGCGCCGGGGTGACCAAATCGCACTGCGACAGTGGTGTGAACAGGGTCAGCATATCGATTTTACCTGGCAGCAGGCCGGGACGTTCAGTGAAAATCTGGCGGAAGCCCTGCTGGCTGAAGGGGTTGAGGTTCAGGAAAATGTCGCCATTTTCTCGCACAACAGTGCCCTGTGGACATTAACCGACCTGGCGATTCTCCAGTGCCGCGCCATTGTGGTGCCGCTCTATGCCACCAGCAGTGATGACCAGGCGGCCTATATTCTCAATGATGCGCAGGTGCGCATCCTGTTCGTGGACGGTCAGAAACAGGCGGAAATTGCACTGTCGCTGCCCTCCCTCTGTCCGTCCCTGCAGAAAATCATCATTATGAACCCGGAAAATACGGCGATCCCGTCGCATCCGGCAGTCTGCACACTGCGTCAGTTTATGAACGGTCATAACGGCAGTTATGCCTCAGCGCTGCGTCAGCGCATTGCGGATTGCTCTCTTGATGATCTTTTCACCCTGATTTACACCTCCGGAACCACCGGTGAGCCGAAAGGCGTGATGCTGGATTACCGCAATATGGCAGCCCAGCTTTATCTGCATGATGAACGGCTGACACTGACTGAAAATGATATCTCACTCTGTTTCCTGCCGCTGACGCATGTTTTTGAGCGCGCATGGAGTTTCTATGTGATGCACACCGGCGCACTGAATGTCTATCTCAGTGATACCAATCTGGTGCGCAAAGCCATGGTGTCGGTGAAACCGACCGTGATGTGCGCGGTGCCGCGTTTCTATGAAAAAGTGTTCAGCGGTATTTACGAAAAAGTGGCACAGGCGCCGTGGTATAAACGGGCGTTATTTCACTGGGCGGTGCGCACCGGTAAAAAGATCCTTGATGCACAGCAGCGTGGTGAAAAACAATCGTGGCTGGCTGCGCGGTGTGATCAGTTTGCTCAGAAAAAAGTGCTCGGCAAACTGCGTGATGTGCTCGGCGGTAACGTCCGTTTCTTACCGGCGGCGGGTGCGCGGCTGGATGATGAGATTATCCGCTTTTTCCTCGCCATCGGTATTAACATCAAATACGGCTACGGCATGACAGAAACCTGCGCCACTGTATCCTGCTGGGAAAACAGCGGTTATCAGCTCGGCTCTATCGGTGTGCCGCTGCCGGACGTGGAAGTGCGTATCGGTGAGGAAAATGAGATTCAGGTGCGCGGGCCGGTAGTGATGCGCGGCTATTACAATAAGCCGGAAGAGACCCGCCAGGCCTTTACTGATGATGGCTGGCTGCGGACCGGTGATGCCGGTGCGCTGGATGAGCAGGGCAATCTGTTTATCACTGAACGCCTGAAAGATCTGATGAAAACCTCCAACGGCAAATATATTGCGCCGCAGATGCTGGAAGGCACACTGGGACAGGATCGCTTTATTGAGCATATCGCGGTGGTGGCGGATGCGCGTAAGTTTGTCTCCGCACTGATTGTGCCGTGTTTTGACACTCTGGAAGAGCATGCCCGCGCGCTGAATCTGAAATACCATGACCGGATGGAGCTGCTGAAAAACAGTCAGATTGTGGCGCTGTTTGAAAGCCGTCTGAAAGAGTTGCAGAAAAATATCGCTGCCTTTCATCAGGTCAAACGTTTCACACTGCTGCCGCAGAATTTCTCCATGGAGCTCGGTGAACTGACTCCGACCCTGAAGCTGCGCCGTAAAGTGATCGCTCAGCGCTATCAGCGCGAAATTGAGTCCATGTATACGGACTGATTGATGTCCCTGACGGCACTGCCGGTTTCCTGTGCAGTGCCGTTTTTATATCCCGCCGGTTTTTCCCTTACTCTCAGTGAACTCTGCTTCGTGATCTTCCGCTGCAGGTATGATCATCTGCGGATCATGACATTTCCTTTATTCCTGCGGTTTCCCGCTTTTTGCTTCCCGAAAAACGCATTTGCCAGCACTGTCATTTTATCGTTATGTTAATCCTCAGATAACTAAAAACAGACAAACACATCACTTGCAGTTACAACCCGCAATCACGGGCAGGAGAGCATTTATGGAGAGGTTGACAGGGGCAGAAATGATCGTGCGCTCCTTAATTGATGAGGGCGTGTCACACGTATTCGGCTATCCGGGCGGTGCTGTTCTGGATATTTATGATGCACTGCATACCGTGGGCGGAGTCGGGCATATTCTGGTGCGCCACGAGCAGGCCGCTGTGCATATGGCGGACGGCTATGCCCGCGCAACCGGCAAAACCGGCGTGGTGCTGGTCACTTCCGGCCCGGGGGCGACTAACGCCATTACCGGTATTGCCACTGCGTATATGGATTCGGTGCCGCTGGTGGTATTGTCCGGCCAGGTGGCAAGTGCCCTGATCGGCAACGATGCCTTCCAGGAAGTGGACATGGTGGGGATCTCCCGCCCGGTCGTGAAACACAGCTACCTGGTGCACGATGTTGCAGACATTCCGGCGACCATCAAAAAAGCGTTTTATCTGGCACAAACCGGACGTCCCGGGCCGGTGGTGATTGATTTTCCGAAAGATATTGTCCAGCAGCAGCATGAATACAGCTACCCGTCACGGATCAGTCTGCGCTCGTATAACCCGACCGGAGCCGGTCACAAAGGGCAGATCAAACGCGCCCTGATCACACTGATGCAGGCAAAACGCCCGGTCATGTATATCGGCGGCGGTGCTGTCAGTGCCGGATGCAGCCCGGAAATTTTCACGCTTGCGGATAAACTGCGTCTGCCGGTGGCGCTTTCCCTGATGGGGCTGGGCGCGTTTCCGGGGACTCACCCGCAGTGTGTCGGCATGCTGGGTATGCACGGGACATATGAAGCAAACAATACCATGCATCACAGTGATGTGATTTTTGCCGTCGGTGTCCGTTTCGATGACCGGACCACCAATAACCTGGCGAAATACTGCCCGCAGGCAACGGTCATTCATATTGATGTCGATCCGGCGTCTATCTCCAAAACCGTGGCAGCGGATATTCCGATTGTCGGTGATGCAAAACTGTGTCTCGCACAGATGCTGTTACAGCTGGAATCCCTGACCGATGAGCAGGATCCGGATGCGTTGTGCGACTGGTGGCGGCGGATTGATCAGTGGAAAGCGAAACAGTGTCTGGCCATTGATGAGAGCGGGGAGAAAATCAAGCCGCAGAGCGTGATCCGCACCCTGTGGGAACTGACGGAAGGGAAGGCGTATATCACCTCCGATGTCGGTCAGCATCAGATGTTTGCCGCGCTCTATTACCCGTTTGATGAACCGCGCCGCTGGATCAATTCCGGCGGGCTGGGCACGATGGGCTTCGGGTTACCGGCAGCACTGGGGGTCCGGCTGGCGAAACCGGATGATATGGTGGTGTGTGTCACCGGGGACGGTAGTATTCAGATGAATATTCAGGAACTTTCCACGGCATTACAGTTCGGGCTGCCGGTGCTGGTGCTTAATCTGAACAACCGGTTTCTCGGTATGGTGAAGCAGTGGCAGGACATGGTTTATCACGGCCGTCACTCGCATTCCTATATGGAATCGCTGCCTGATTTTGTCCGTCTGGCCGAGGCTTACGGGCATGCCGGTATCAGTATCAGTGATAAAACCACGCTGCGTGAACAGCTCGCGGAGGCACTGCGTATTGTCCGCGAAGAGAAACGGCTGGTGTTCGCCGATGTGATGGTGGATGAGAAAGAGCATGTTTATCCGATGCAGATCCGCAACGGCGGGATGGATGAAATGTGGTTAAGCAAAACAGAGAGGACCTGATCATGCGCCGGATTTTGTCAATTTTATTAGAAAACGAAACAGGGGCGCTGTCCCGTGTGGCAGGGCTTTTTTCCCAGCGCGGGTATAATATCGAAAGTATCACCGCAGCCCCGACTGATGATCCGTCACTGTTCCGACTGACCATCCAGACCAAAGGCGATGCGCGGGTGCTGGAGCAGATTGAAAAGCAGCTCAACAAGCTGGTGGATGTGTTCCGTGTCACAGAACTGACCTCTGCCACTCACATTGAGCGCGAGGTGATGCTGGTGAAATTACAGGCCGGCGGTTACGGGCGGGATGAGGTCAAACGCAGTACCGATATCTTCCGCGGACAGATTGTCGATGTGACCGCGACGCTCTATACCGTGCAGCTGACCGGCACCAGTGAAAAGCTGGACGCCTTCCTGGATGCGGTGCGCGGCTTCGCGGAAATTGTGGAGATTGCCCGTTCCGGCATCGTCGGGATGTCGCGCGGCGATAAAATAATGCGGTGAAATATTCGCGGTGAAAGGGTAAACTGATCACTCTTCTTATTGGCCCGTTGTTCGGGCCGTTTCCTGATTTGTAAGGGGTTAACGTGAAACTGGATGAAATCGCCCGCCTTGCCGGTGTGTCGCGCACGACGGCCAGTTATGTCATCAACGGAAAAGCAAAACAATATCGTGTGAGTGACAAAACTGTCGAAAAAGTGATGGCGGTGGTTCGTGAACATAATTACCATCCGAATGCGGTGGCTGCCGGTCTGCGTGCAGGCCGTACCCGCTCAATCGGACTGGTGATCCCGGATTTGGAGAACACCAGCTACACCCGCATCGCAAATTATCTGGAGCGCCAGGCGCGCAGCCGGGGTTATCAGCTGCTGATTGCCTGCTCCGAAGACCAGCCTGACAACGAAATCCGTTGTGTGGAACACCTGTTACAGCGTCAGGTGGATGCGATTATTGTTTCCACCGCACTGCCGCCGGAACATCCGTTCTATCAGCGCTGGGCAAACCGCTCGCTGCCGATTGTCGCGCTTGACCGCGCACTGGAAAATGAGCACTTTATCAGTGTGGTCGGGGATGACTTTGAGGACGCCAAAATGCTGGCTGCTGAACTGCGTCAGTTTCCGGCAGAATCGGTGGTTTATCTCGGCGCGTTACCGGAACTTTCCGTCAGTTTTCTGCGTGAGCAGGGATTCCGCGAAGCCTGGGAAGGCGATGTCCGCAAAGTGAATTTCCTGTATGCCGACAGTTATGAGCGTGATGCCGCCGCCAAAGCGTTTGATACCTGGCTGGAAAGCAACCCGATGCCGGATGCGCTGTTTACCACATCATTTGCTCTGTTACAGGGGGTGATGGATGCCACGCTGGCCCGCAGCGGCCGTCTGCCGGGGCAACTGGTGATCGCAACCTTCGGTGATCATGAACTGCTGGATTTCCTTGAGTGTCCGGTACTGTCTGTGGCGCAGCGTCATCGTGATATTGCTGAGCGCGTGCTGGAGCTGGTGCTGGCGAGTCTGGATGAAAAACAGAAACCGGCAGCGGGTATCACCCGGATCCGCCGTGATCTGTGCCGCCGCGGCAGTCTGAGCCGCCGGTAAGATTCAGACCATAAAATAATTTTTTTCCTGATACCTGTACGGAAACGTATAGGTATTTTTGTTTAGTTTGTCCTGAAACAGATGAAAAACTCTTTTTGGGAGGAATCCTAAGATTTTTTTTCAATTCTGCTGATTGACAGAAATTGACAATTTTCACAGAACGCCTGTTTTCCTTCCGTAAATACACTTATTCTGATTAAGGATATACACGACAGAATATCCTCCGTTCAGTTTTGTGACTGTTATGCCATTGATAAACTGAATATTAAATTTTCAAATAGTAAATAATCACGAGCTGTAACAGAAAGTAACGGCACAGATGACCGGCACAAAAATACGGAAATGCCGTGAGTTGTGGTGATTTTTTATCCTGAAAGTGAGTGATACCTCGCAAAAATGCATCTTTCTTTCGTCAGATTCGGTATAATTTGCCCCGGTTAGCCGAGTGTGTATTATGTGAATTTTTTTCTGATTTGAATCAGTGTGTTATCTCACTTCTGTTCCCTGAAGTAAAAAATCCCATATTTTCTCACCCCTTTATTCCCCGATAACGGAAACGAAACCTTGTCAGCGCTGGCTTGACAAGCTTTTCGTACCATTCGTAAACTCTGTTGGTGGGGAATTGTGGGTGAAAGTGGTAATTCAGGGCAAAACTGAGCGGAGAAACGAATGTTTCGCGGGGCAACACTGGTTAATCTTGACAGCAAAGGGCGCATAACCGTACCGGCACGGTACCGGTCGCTGCTTGCTGAAAAGTCGGAAGGTCAGATGGTCTGCACTATCGATCTCCACCAGCCGTGCCTGCTGCTTTACACCTTACCGGAATGGGAACTGATCGAACTGAAGCTGGCTCAATTGTCCACCATGGATCCCACAGAGCGCCGTGTTCAGCGCCTGTTACTGGGCCATGCCACGGAATGCCAGATGGACGGTGCGGGACGTCTTTTGTTAGCCGGTACACTGCGCACACATGCGCGGTTAACCAAAGAAGTCATGCTGGTCGGGCAGTTCAACAAGTTTGAGCTGTGGGATGAGCAGACGTGGTATCAGCAGGTACAGGATGATATTGCTGCCGGGCAGACGGCATCCGGACCTTTATCCGCCCGGTTACAGGATTTATCACTTTAAATGGCAGAGAGTCAGTTTCAGCATACCAGTGTTTTACTGGATGAAGCCGTTAACGGATTACAGATCCGCGAAGACGGTATTTATATCGACGGCACATTCGGCCGCGGCGGGCATTCCCGTCTGATTTTATCAAAACTCGGTCCGCAGGGGCGTCTGATCGCCATTGACCGGGATCCGCAGGCGATTGCCGCTGCGGCGCAGATTGACGACCCGCGTTTTTCCATTATTCACGGCCCGTTTTCCGGTATTGCCGGTTATGTGAATGATCTGGAACCGGGCGGACAGATTAACGGCGTTCTGCTGGATCTCGGGGTGTCTTCCCCGCAGCTGGACGATGCGGAGCGCGGGTTCTCCTTTATGCGTGACGGGCCGCTGGATATGCGCATGGATCCGACGCGGGGGATTTCCGCCGCACAGTGGCTGACTGAAGCCAAAGAAGACGATATTGCGTGGGTGCTGAAGAATTTCGGCGAAGAGCGTTTTTCAAAACGGATTGCCCGCGCGATTGTTGAACGGAACAAGACCGGAGAACCGCTGACGCGGACAAAACAGCTGGCGGAACTGATCGCCGCTGTGTCTCCGGTGAAAGAAAAGCATAAGCATCCGGCGACCCGCAGCTTCCAGGCGATCCGCATCTATGTCAACAGCGAGCTGGATGAAATCCGCCAGGCGCTGAGCGGCGCACTGAGCATTCTGGCACCCGGCGGCCGTTTATCGGTCATCAGCTTCCACTCGCTGGAAGACCGGATTGTGAAGCAGTTTATGCGCAACGAAAGCCGCGGACCACAGGTGCCGCACGGATTACCGCTGACGGAAGAACAACTGAAAGCACATGGTACACCGGCGCTGAAACTGGCCGGAAAAATGAAACCGTCAGAGCAGGAAATCAGTGTTAACCCGCGTGCCCGCAGTTCAGTGCTGCGCTTTGCGGAGAAAGCATGACCACAGAACGGCACAATTTAGCCCGTGTTATATGTCGTGACCTGCTGCGCCACGGATTAATCCCTGCGATTTTATTTATCGCAGTGATCGTCAGCGCGATTTTTGTGGTTATCACGGCACATAAAACACGTCTGCTGACCGCAGAGCGGGAACATCTTGTGCTGGAGCGTAACTCGCTGGATATTGAATGGCGTAACCTGATTCTGGAAGAGAACGCCCTGGGGGATCACAGCCGTGTCGAGCGCCTGTCCGTTGAGCGTCTCAGTATGCAGCATGTGGATCCGGCAAACGAAAAAATTGTCGTAACAAAATGACGAAGGCATGAAAAGCAGAAAAGCAGCAGCCAAAACGCAGGGCGGTGCCCGTATCAAACGTCCGGAAGAAAAAGCCAGTTTTATCAGCTGGCGTTTTGCGTTGTTATGCGGCGGTATCGGGCTTGCCCTGGCCGCACTGCTGATCCGGGTCGCGTATTTACAGATTATCAACCCGGACATGCTGGTCAAAGAGGGCGACATGCGCTCGCTGCGCGTCCAGGAAATCCCGACCGCACGCGGCATGATAAGTGATCGCATGGAGCGTCCGCTGGCGGTCAGTGTGCCGGTGAATGCGGTCTGGGCTGATCCGAAAGAGTTAGCCGACAAAGGCGGGGTAGGGGATGACACCCGCTGGCGCGCACTGTCCGAAGCACTGAATATTCCGCTCGACCAGGTGAAAAGCAAAGTCACGGCGAACCCGAAAGGCCGTTTTGTCTATCTGGCGCGTCAGGTGAACCCGACCATCGGCGATTATGTGAAAAAACTGAATCTGCCGGGAATTTATTTACAGGCGGAATCAAAACGGTATTACCCGTCCGGCTCCGTCACTGCTCATATTATTGGTGTCACCAATATTGATGATGAAGGGATTGAAGGGGTTGAGAAAAGCTTTGACCGCTGGCTGACCGGGGTTCCGGGACAGCGGACAGTCCGCAAAGATCGCGGCGGCCGTGTTATCGAAGACATCATCGCCCGTGAAAGTCAGGCCGGACACAACCTGACACTCAGTATTGATGAGCGTTTACAGGCGCTGGTATACCGCGAAATCAGCAGTGCGGTGGCACTGAACAAAGCGGAATCCGGCACGGCGATTCTGGTGGATGTGAATACCGGGGAAATTCTGGCGATGGCGAACAGCCCGTCCTATAACCCGAACAACCTCCAGGGCACGCCGAAAGATGCCATGCGTAACCGCGCTATCACCGATATCTTTGAACCGGGATCGACGGTAAAACCGTTAGTGGTGATGACGGCACTGAACAACAACATCATCAAACCGAACAGCGTGGTGAATACCTATCCGTACCGGATCAGTGGTCATGAAATCAAAGACGTGGCGCGTTATGCCGAACTGACCATCACCGGTATTTTACAGAAGTCGAGTAACGTAGGTGTCTCAAGACTTGCGTTAGCGATGCCCGCTCAGGAACTCGTGGACGTCTATTCGCGTTTCGGGCTGGGAAAACCGACCAATCTGGGGCTGGTCGGAGAAAGCAGTGGCATATACCCAAGTAAAAAAACACGGTGGTCTGAGCTTGAAAGGGCCACCTTTTCTTTCGGCTACGGGCTGATGGTAACACCGTTACAGTTAGCGCGGGCCTATGCAACAATCGGCAGTTTCGGGATTTACCGTCCGCTGTCCATCACAAAAGTGGATCCGCCGGTGCCGGGCACCCGCGTCTTCCCTGAACCGGTGATGAAAACCGTGGTGCAGATGATGGAAAGTGTTGCGTTACCGGGCGGCGGCGGAACGCGCGCTGCAATTAAAGGGTATCGCGTGGCGATTAAAACCGGGACGGCGAAAAAAGTGGGCGATGACGGGAAATACGTGAGCCGTTATATCGCTTACACCGCCGGGGTTGCACCGGCAAGCCGTCCGCGTTTTGCACTGGTTGTGATTATCAACGACCCGCAGGGCGGCAAGTATTACGGGGGTGCGATCTCCGCACCGGTATTCGGTGCCATCATGGGCGGTGTTCTGCGGACAATGAACGTGGAACCCGATGCGCTGACACCGGAAGAACAAACTAATGAAGTGGTTATTACTAAACCAAAAGAGGGTACAAGTGGCAGATCGTAATTTGCGCGATTTACTCGCGCCGCTCGGTGTTGATGCACCGGCTAAGGCGTTACGTGATATGACCCCGGACAGCCGTAAAGCGGCTGCCGGTGATCTGTTTCTGGCGGTTAAAGGCCACCAGTCTGACGGACGTCACTACATTCCTCAGGCCATTGCCCAGGGTGTGGCTGCCGTGGTCGCGGAAGCGGATGGCGCAGCGGAAGACGGCAGTGTACAGGTTCTGCATGGCGTACCGGTGGTTTATCTCAGCCACCTGAATGAAAAATTATCCGGTCTGGCCGGTGAGTTCTATCACCATCCGGCGGAGCGTCTGAAACTGATCGGCGTCACCGGTACTAACGGTAAAACCACCACCACCCAGCTGCTGGCGCAGTGGACTCAGGCGATGGGCGAAACCAGCGCCGTGATGGGGACGGTCGGGAACGGGTTACTTGGCCATGTGATCCCGACGGAAAACACCACCGGCTCAGCCGTCGATATCCAGCTTGAACTGGATAAACTGGCGAAGAAAGGTGCCACGGTGGCGGCAATGGAAGTCTCCTCTCACGGACTGGTTCAGAGCCGTGTGGCGGCACTGCCGTTCCGGGCAGCGGTCTTTACTAACCTGAGCCGTGACCATCTTGATTATCACGGTGATATGGCCAACTACGAAGCCGCCAAATGGCTGCTGTTCTCAACCCATCACAGCGAACAAAAAATTATTAATGCGGATGATGAGACAGGGCTGAAATGGCTGGCAAAACTGCCGGAAGCGGTCGCCGTCACAATGGATGACAATCTGCCTTCTGACTGGCAGGGGCGTTTTCTGAAAGCCGTTTCGGTGGATTATCATGACAGCGGGGCGCACATCACCTTTACCTCAAGCTGGGGTGACGGTGCACTGGACAGCCCGCTGATGGGCGCTTTTAACGTCAGTAATCTGCTGGTGGCCGCGGCAACCCTGCTGGCACTGGGCTATGACCTGAATACACTGCTGAGCGCTGCAACCGCGTTAACACCGGTCTGCGGCCGGATGGAAGTTTTCACCGCAGATAACCGGCCAACGGTTGTTGTCGATTATGCTCACACCCCGGATGCGCTGGAAAAAGCACTGAGTGCGGCGCGTCTGCATACCAAAGGCAAACTGTGGTGTGTCTTCGGCTGCGGCGGTGATCGTGACAAAGGTAAACGTCCGCTGATGGGGGCTATTGCCGAGCAGGAATCGGATGTGGTGGTGATTACCGACGATAACCCGCGCAGCGAAGAGCCGCAGGCGATTATCAATGACATTATGGCCGGACTGGTTGATACCTCCCGTGCTCTGCCGATCCCGGGCCGTGCGGAAGCGGTCACCTTTGCGGTGATGCAGGCAAAACCGGATGATGTGGTGCTGGTGGCCGGAAAAGGGCATGAGGATTATCAGCTGGTCGGCAACCGCCGTCTGGACTACTCCGACCGCCTGACCGTCGCCCGCCTGCTGGGAGTCATAGCATGATCCCGTTCTCCCTCGCTGATATCGCACAACTGACCGCCGGGGAGCTTATCCTCAGCGATCACGCGGCATCAGAACGGATTGAGAGTATCACCACGGACAGCCGCACTATCGGTGAACGTGCACTGTTTATCGCCCTGGCCGGTGAACGTTTTGATGCTCATGATTTCATTGCGGATGTGGCAGCGAAAGGTGCCGCCGCCGTCCTGGTGAACCGCCGCATGGACGTGAACTGTCCGCAGATTATTGTTAACGATACCCGTCTTGCACTGGGCGCGGTGGCGAAAGGCAACCGTGACCGCAGTCAGGCGAAAGTGGTGGCGCTGACCGGGTCTTCCGGCAAAACGTCTGTTAAAGAGATGACCGCTGCAATTTTACAGCAGGCAGGTGAAACCCTGTTTACCGCCGGTAATTTTAATAATGATATCGGCGTGCCGCTGACATTGCTGCGCCTGACAGAAAAACATCAGTTTGCGGTGATTGAGCTGGGTGCCAGCCACACCGGTGAAATTGCCTATACTGCCGCCATGACACACCCGCAGACCGCACTGGTGAATAACCTGTTTGCCGCCCATATCGGCGAGTTCGGTTCCGCAGACGCTATCGCACAGGCAAAAGGGGAAATTTTCACCGGCCTGACTGACGAAGGCACCGCGATCATCAATCTGGAAAGCAATGATTTCACTCACTGGCAGGCGCACCTGACGCCGCGTCAGACCCGCTGGTGTTTCTCCGTTGATCCGCACCCGCAGGCAGATTTTTACGCGGCTGATGTGGTGATAAACCCGCTGACCACCGATTTTACCCTGCACACACCGGCAGGCAGCACTGCTGTCACACTGCCGCTGCCGGGCCGTCATAATATTGCCAATACCCTCGCGGCAGCGGCACTGGCACTCTCTGCCGGGGCGACACTGGCGGATATCCGCAGTGGCCTGGCGCAGACCCGTGCCGTTCCGGGGCGGTTATACCCGGTTGAACTGGCACCGGGTAAACTGGTGATTGACGATACCTACAATGCCAATGACGGCTCAATGATTGCCGCAATCCGTGTGCTGGCACAACTGCCGGGTTATCGTGTGCTGGTTGCCGGGGATATCGGCGAACAGGGCGGTTATGCCGAAGAGAGTCACCGCAGAGTCGGGCAGGCTGCCCGTGATGCCGGGCTGGATGCGGTATTCACCGCAGGTCAGTTCAGTCATTTTATCAGTGATGAGTGCCAGGGACGCCATTTCGCTGACAAAACAACCCTCATTGCTGCACTGGCACCTCTGGTGGCACAGCATTCATCAATTTCAATTTTAGTTAAAGGTTCACGCAGCTCCGCAATGGAAGAAGTTGTGCACGCCTTGCAGGAGAATGTCCCATGCTGATTTGGCTGGCTGAGTATCTGGTGCAGTTTCACACTGCGTTTAACGTCTTTTCTTACCTGACGTTCCGTGCCATCGTCGGCCTGCTGACCTCGCTGATTATCGCATTATGGATGGGGCCGCATGTGATTGCATACCTCCAGAAAATGCAGATTGGTCAGGTTGTCCGCAACGAAGGACCGGAATCGCATTTCAGCAAGCGCGGTACCCCGACCATGGGCGGCGTGATGATCCTGTTCTCCATTGCCATTTCTGTTCTGCTGTGGGCACGTCTGGATAACCCGTATGTCTGGTGTGTGCTGCTGGTGCTGATTGGCTACGGGATTGTCGGGTTTATCGATGACTACCGCAAAGTGGTGCGCAAAGACACCAAAGGGCTGATTGCCCGCTGGAAATATTTCTGGCAGTCCGTGCTGGCACTGATCGTGGCATTCAGCATGTATGCCATCGGCAAAGATACACCGGCAACCGAGCTGGTGGTACCGTTCTTTAAAGATGTGATGCCGCAGCTGGGTGTGCTGTATATCCTGCTGGCCTATTTTGTGATTGTCGGCACCAGTAATGCGGTCAACCTGACGGACGGTCTCGATGGCCTTGCTATTATGCCGACCGTCTTTGTGGCTGCCGGTTTTGCGCTGGTGGCGTGGGCAACCGGTAACGTGAATTTCGCCCATTATCTGCATATCCCGTATCTGCCGCATGCCGGGGAACTGGTGATTGTCTGCACCGCGATTGTCGGGGCAGGGCTGGGCTTCCTGTGGTTTAACACCTATCCGGCCCAGGTTTTTATGGGGGATGTCGGTTCACTGGCACTCGGCGGTGCGCTGGGTACCATTGCTGTTCTGCTGCGCCAGGAATTCCTGCTGCTGATTATGGGCGGTGTTTTCGTGGTGGAAACGCTGTCGGTGATTTTACAGGTCGGATCCTTCAAATTACGCGGTCAGCGTATTTTCCGGATGGCACCTATTCATCACCATTATGAATTAAAAGGCTGGCCTGAACCAAGGGTGATTGTCCGCTTCTGGATTATCTCCCTGATGTTAGTGCTGATCGGTCTGGCGACACTCAAGGTACGTTAATCATGACGAATTATCAGGGGAAAGACATTGTGATTGTCGGGCTCGGTTTAACCGGGCTTTCCTGTGTGGACTTTTTTCTGTCGCGCGGCGTCACACCGAAAGTGATGGATACCCGCACCTCCCCGCCCGGCATCGATAAGCTGCCGGACAGCGTTCAGTGTCACTGCGGCGGTTTTGAAGCGCAGTGGCTGCTGGATGCCGACCTGATTATCGCCAGCCCGGGTGTGGCGGTCAGTACCCCGCAACTGCAGGCAGCGGTGCAGGCCGGTGCGGAAATTATCGGCGATATCGAATTATTTGCCCGCGAAGTGACAGTGCCTGTGGTGGCGATCACCGGCTCAAACGGTAAAAGCACCGTGACCTCCCTGGTGGGGGAAATGGGACGCTGTGCCGGTCTGCGTACCGGTGTCGGCGGTAATATCGGCCTGCCGGCACTGGAACTGCTGAAAGACGATTACGAGCTCTGTGTGCTTGAGTTATCCAGTTTTCAGCTGGAAACCACGTTCAGCTTGAAACCGGCAGCCGCCACGGTTCTGAATGTCACGGAAGATCATATGGATCGCTATCCGCAGGGGCTGGAACAGTACCGTGCGGCAAAACTGCGTGTTTATCACGACGCTGCGGTCTGTGTGTATAACGCGGAAGATGCACTGACACAGCCGGGCTGCGATTGTGACCGGTCTGAATATGTCAGCTTCGGCACCGAAACAGGGGATTACTGGCTGGATACCGATGAGCAGTCACTCTGTTTCTGCGGCGAGAAAATTATCAGCTGCAATGAGATGATCCTGCACGGTCAGCACAACTATTGTAATGCCCTGGCAGCTCTGGCGCTGGCGGATGCGGTTAATATCCCGCGCGAAGGCGCACTGAAAGCACTGCGCACTTACAGCGGCCTGCCGCACCGTTTTCAGCTGGTGCACGAATCTGCCGGGATCCGCTGGATTGATGATTCCAAAGCCACCAACGTCGGCAGTACCGAAGCAGCGCTGAACGGCCTGCAGGTGGACGGCTGTCTGCATCTGCTGCTCGGTGGTGACGGCAAATCAGCGGATTTCTCACCGCTGCTGCCGTACCTGAGCGGCGAAAAAATCCGTCTTTACTGCTTCGGGCGTGACGGTGCACAGCTGGCGCAGCTGCGTCCGGATGTCTCTCTGCTGACAGACACCATGGAGCAGGCCATGCGGGCGCTGGCACCGTCACTGGCTGCGGGGGATATGGTGCTGTTATCACCGGCCTGTGCGAGCCTGGATCAGTTCCGTAATTTTGAAGAGCGCGGGCGTGAGTTTGCCCGTCTGGCACGGGAGTTAGCGGCATGAAATTCCCCGGATCACAGCGTTTTAAAAACTGGATGATCGGCGAGCGTAACGGCGAGTTCAGTACGGTCGTGATGTATGACCGGACACTGCTGTGGTTTGCACTGGGACTGGCCGCGATTGGCTTTGTGATGGTGACTTCCGCCTCAATGCCTGTCGGGCAGCGTCTGGCGGATGATCCTTTCTATTTTGCCAAGCGTGACGGCGGCTTCTTAATTTTTGCTTTTATTATCGCTGTCGTGATTATGCGTTTCCCGCTGGAGATGTGGCAGCGCTACAGCACATTGCTGCTGATTGGTACGATCGGCGGGCTGATTGTGGTACTCGGCGTGGGCAGCTCCGTCAACGGGGCATCACGCTGGATAGCGATCGGGCCGATGCGTATTCAGCCTGCGGAAGTGTCGAAACTGGCACTGTTTGTTTATCTCGCTAGCTATCTGGTGCGCAAGGTGGACGAAGTCAGAAATAACTTCTGGGGATTCTGCAAGCCGATGGGCGTGATGTTTGTGCTGGCGGTGTTACTGCTGTTACAGCCGGATCTCGGTACCGTGGTTGTGCTGTTTGTCACTACACTGGCGCTGCTTTTTCTCGCCGGTGCCAAAATGTGGCAGTTTATCGCGATTATCGGCGGCGGTGTCGCGGCAGTGGTACTGCTGATTATCGCCGAACCTTACCGTATGCGGCGTGTGACCTCGTTCCTTGACCCGTGGGAAGATCCGTTCGGCAGCGGTTACCAGTTAACACAATCACTGATGGCCTTCGGGCGCGGTGATTATTTCGGTCAGGGGCTGGGCAATTCTATCCAGAAAATGGAATACCTGCCGGAAGCCCACACTGACTTTATTTTTGCCATCCTCGGTGAGGAACTGGGGTATTTCGGCGTGATCCTGGTATTGCTGATGGTCTTTTTTGTCGCCTTCCGTGCCATGGTTATCGGTCGCCGTGCGCTGATGATTGACCAGCGTTTTGCCGGTTTTCTGGCCTGTGCCATCGGCATCTGGTTCAGCTTCCAGGCTCTGGTTAACGTCGGTGCCGCCTCCGGTATGCTGCCGACCAAAGGGCTGACACTGCCGCTGATCAGTTACGGCGGTTCGAGTTTAGTGATTATGACCACAGCCATTGCTTTGCTGCTGCGGATTGATTTTGAAACACGCCTGGCGAAAGCCCAGGCATTCTCAAGGAGAGCGCGATGAGTAATAAAGCCCCCCGTCTGATGGTGATGGCCGGTGGTAGTGGCGGACATGTCTTTCCGGGGCTTGCGGTTGCGCACTATTTACAGAGTCAGGGCTGGGAAATCCGCTGGCTGGGTACCCGCGACCGGATGGAAGCTCAGCTCGTGCCTAAACACGGCATTGATATCGATTTTATTGAGATTACCGGTCTGCGCGGCAAAGGCGTAAAAGCGCTGCTCACCGCGCCGTTCCGTATCGCGAAAGCGATAAAACAGGCGAAAAAAATTATGCGTGATTACCAGCCGGATGCGGTGCTCGGTATGGGCGGATTTGTCTCCGGCCCGGGCGGTGTGGCGGCGTGGCGTTGTGGTATTCCGGTGATCCTGCATGAGCAGAACGGTGTTGCCGGGCTGACCAACGGCTGGCTGTCGAAAATCGCCACCACGGTATTACAGGGATTCCCGGGCGCCTTCCCGCAGGCTCCGGTGGTCGGTAACCCGGTACGTGAGGATATCCTCACTCTGCCGTCTCCGGCAGAACGGTTTGCCGGGCGTGAAGGGCCGATCCGCATTCTGGTGATCGGCGGCAGTCAGGGCGCGCGTATCCTGAACCAGACCCTGCCGGAAGTGGCCGGGATTATGGGGGATACTGTCTGTATCCGTCATCAGGCCGGAAAAGGCAGTGCGGAAAGCACACAGGCGTTGTATAACACGCAGAATGCGTCAGACAGTGTGACTGTCACAGAATTTATTGATGACATGGTTGAAGCTTATACCTGGGCGGACGTGGTTATCTGCCGCTCCGGGGCGCTGACCGTCAGTGAAATCGCGGTCGCCGGGCTGGGCGCAATTTTTGTGCCGTTTCAGCATAAAGACCGCCAGCAATACTGGAATGCGCTGCCGCTGGAACAGGCGGGCGCGGCGGTTATCATGGAACAGCCGGCCTTTAATGCACAGGCGGTGGCAGAGCAGCTGCGTGAGTGGGACAGACCACGACTGCTGACCATGGCGGAAAAAGCACGGAGTGTCGCGATTACCGATGCCACCAAACGGGTGGCGGATGCAATTATTGCGGCAGCAAAAAAACACTAACGAATTGATATAGCGAAGAAATAACGTGAATACACAGCAATTGGCGAAATTACGATCCTTCATTCCGGAAATGAAACGTGTCCGGCACATCCACTTTGTCGGCATCGGCGGTGCCGGTATGGGCGGCATAGCGGAAGTGCTGGCGAACGAAGGTTATGAGATCAGCGGGTCTGATCTGGCGCCGAATGCGGTAACAAAACAGCTGACTAATCTGGGCGCGACGATTTATTTCAATCACCGTCCGGAAAACGTGGCAGACGCCAGTGTGGTGGTGGTATCCACCGCCATTTCAGCGGATAACCCGGAAATCGTGGCGGCGCGTGATGCCCGTATTCCGGTGATCCGCCGCGCGGAAATGCTCGCGGAACTGATGCGCTTCCGTCACGGTGTGGCGATTGCCGGCACGCACGGCAAAACCACCACCACGGCGATGATTTCCGGTATCTATGGCCGCGGTGGTCTGGATCCGACCTTCGTCAACGGCGGGCTGGTCAAAGCCGCCGGTGTGCATGCGCGTCTCGGTTCAAGCCGTTATCTGATTGCGGAAGCGGATGAAAGTGATGCCTCTTTCCTGCACCTGCAGCCGATGGTCGCCGTGGTCACCAATATCGAGCCGGATCACATGGATACTTATCACGGTGATTTTGAAACCCTGAAAGACACCTTTGTGAACTTCCTGCACAACCTGCCGTTCTACGGCCTGGCGGTGGTGTGCATGGATGATGCGGTGATCCGCGACATCGTGCCGCGCATCGGTCGTTATGTGATTACGTATGGTTTCCATGAGGATGCGGATGTCCGAATTACTGATTTTGAACAGCGCGGTTCGCAGTGCTTCTTTACGGTTCAGCGTGAGAATCTGCCGGATCTGACTGTGGAACTGAATGCACCGGGCCGTCACAACGTGCTGAATGCCACGGCAGCGATTGCGGTCGCGACAGAAGAGGGTATTCCGGATGAGGACATTCTGGCCTCTCTGCGTGAATTCCAGGGGACCGGACGTCGTTTTGACTTTCTCGGCAACTTCCCGCTGGAGCACGTCAACCAGAAAGAAGGCAGCGTGATGCTGGTGGACGATTACGGCCATCATCCGACCGAAGTGGATGCGACTATCAAGGCGGCAAGAGCAGGCTGGCCGGATAAGCGGATTGTGATGGTTTTTCAGCCGCACCGTTATACCCGTACCCGCGACCTGTATGAGGATTTTGCCAACACGCTGGATCAGGTCGATATCCTGCTGATGCTGGATGTGTATGCCGCCGGTGAACCTGCCATTCCGGGGGCGGACAGCCGTTCGCTGTGCCGCACAATCCGCCAGCGCGGCAAGCTGGATCCGATTCTGGTCACCGAACCGGGCAAAATTGCAGCGGTACTGGCACAGGTTCTTGAAGATAATGATTTAATACTGGTTCAAGGCGCCGGAAATATCGGTAAAATAGCGCGTACATTGGCTGACACAAAATTACGGCCGGTTTTGAGTGAGGATAATTAAGAATGACTGAAAAAGTCGCGGTACTGATGGGCGGAACATCCGCAGAACGTGAAGTCTCTCTGGCTTCAGGTGCGGCGGTGCTTGCCGGTTTAAAAGAAGCCGGAATTAATGCGTTCGGGGTGGATACCAAAGAGTATCCGGTGACCCGTCTGAAGGAAGACGGTTTTACCAAAGTCTTTATCGCGCTGCACGGCCGCGGCGGGGAAGACGGTACATTGCAGGGCTGCCTGGAGCAGATGGGGCTGCCGTACACCGGAAGTGGTGTGATGGCCTCCGCTCTCTCTATGGACAAGCTGCGTACCAAACAGCTCTGGGCAGGCGCAGGACTGCCGATTGCCCCGTACTTTGCCATCAGTGCGGCCCGTTTTGCGCACATCAGTGATGAAGAATTACAGCAGGGTGTGGCATCACTGGGGTATCCGGTGATTGTCAAACCAAGCCTGGAAGGCTCGAGTGTCGGTATGTCCAAAGTGGATAATGCTCAGGCGCTGCGTCCGGCACTGGAAGAAGCGTTCAGACATGACAAAGATGTGCTGGTGGAAAAATGGCTGAGCGGCCCGGAATTCACCGTGGGTTTCCTCGGTGAGCAGATGCTGCCGTCTATCCGCATTCAGCCGGCGGCGGTGTTCTATGACTACGAAGCCAAATATATTTCTGACGACACACAATATTTCTGCCCCGGCCTCGAAGGGGCACGCGAAACAGAAATCCGTGAGCTGGCAAAAGCCGCTTACAAAGCCGTGGGCTGTGAAGGCTGGGGTCGTGTGGATGTGATGCTCGACAGTGACGGACAGTTCTACCTGCTGGAAGTGAACACCTCCCCGGGTATGACCAACCACAGTCTGGTGCCGCAGGCGGCGCGTCAGGCCGGCATGAGCTTCTCCGCTTTTGTGGCGGATGTTCTGGCACTGGCGGACTGATATGTCACAGGCTGCACTGAATATGCGTGAACCGGAACCGGATCCGGATTATGAAGGTTCACGTCCCAGTAACGGCACATACCTTGCCGGGCTGCTGTTTTTCCTGATGGTGCTGGGAACGCTGGTCTGGGGTGGTCTGATGGTGCTGAACTGGATGAAAGATGCAGACCGCCTGCCGATGTCAAAACTGGTATTAACCGGTGAGCGCCATTACACGACTAATGATGATGTGCGCAAAGCGGTATTATCCCTCGGGACACCCGGCACGTTTATGACACTGGATGTCAATGATGTGCAGCAGCAGCTGGAACGGATCCCGTGGCTACGTCAGGTCACTGTGCGCAAACAGTGGCCGGACGAATTAAAAATTCATCTGGTCGAGTATGTGCCGTATGCACGCTGGAATGACTCACAGATGATAGATGACGCCGGACGGGTCTTCAGCCTGCCGGCGGAACTGACAGAAAAAGATTCTTTCCCGATGCTCTACGGGGCACAGGGCAGTGAACAGGATGTTCTGAGCGGGTATCGTGAAATGGCGCAGCAGCTCAGCGGGACGGGACTGAAAATCAAATCAGCCTCCATGTCACCGCGTCATGCCTGGCAGCTGGTGCTGGATAATGACATCCGGGTTGAACTCGGACGGCTGGATACCCGGGGCCGGTTGCAGCGTTTTACCGAACTGTATCCGACTCTGGTGCAGGAACAGGACAAACGGGTTGATTATGTCGATCTCCGCTATGACAGTGGTGCTGCGGTCGGCTGGGCGCCATTGCAGATCGATCCTTTCGCAAACGGACATTAAGACATAACAGGTATAGAAGGCGGGCAGAATAACAATGATCAAAGCAACGGATAGAAAATTAGTCGTCGGCCTCGAAATAGGCACCGCCAAAGTATCTGCGCTTGTTGGTGAAATTCTGCCGGACGGTGTGGTGAACATTATCGGTGCGGGCAACTGCCCGTCACGCGGAATGGACAAAGGCGGCGTCAATGATCTGGAGTCGGTGGTAAAATGCGTTCAGCGTGCCATCGACCAGGCGGAACTGATGGCGGACTGCCAGATTTCATCAGTCTATCTGGCGTTATCCGGTAAACACATCAGCTGCCAGAATGAGATCGGTATGGTACCGATTTCAGAAGAGGAAGTGACCCAGGAAGATGTGGAGAATGTGGTGCACACGGCGAAATCTGTCCGTGTCCGCGACGAGCACCGTGTTCTGCATGTGATCCCGCAGGAATATGCCATTGATTACCAGGAAGGCATTAAAAACCCGGTGGGATTATCCGGTGTGAGGATGCAGGCAAAAGTGCATCTGATCACCTGTCATAACGACATGGCCAAGAATATTGTCAAAGCCGTTGAGCGTTGCGGACTGAAAGTGGATCAGCTGATTTTTGCCGGTCTGGCATCAAGCTTCGCGGTTCTGACAGAAGATGAGCGTGAGCTGGGTGTCTGTGTGGTGGATATCGGCGGCGGCACAATGGATATGGCGATTTACACCGGCGGCGCACTGCGTCACACCCGTGTTATCCCGTATGCCGGGAATGTGGTGACCGGCGATATCGCATATGCTTTCGGTACACCGCCTAATGATGCGGAAGCGATTAAAGTCCGTCACGGTTGTGCGCTGGGGTCTCTGGTCAGCAAAGACGAAACCCTGGAAGTGCCGAGTGTCGGCGGGCGTCCGCCGCGCAGCTTACAGCGCCAGACATTAGCCGAAGTGATTGAGCCGCGTTACACCGAATTACTCAATCTGGTTAATGACGAAATTTTGAAAGTACAGGAACAATTACGTCAGCAGGGTGTCAAACACCATTTGGCCGCTGGTATCGTGCTGACAGGTGGTGCGGCTCAGATTAACGGACTGGTTGAGTGCGCCCAGCGTGTTTTCCATACACAGGTTCGTATCGGACAACCGCTTAATATAACCGGCTTAACGGATTATGCGCAGGAACCGTATTACTCTACAGCGGTAGGGTTGCTGCATTACGGAAAAGAATCTCACCTGGTCGGCGATACCGAGACAGAAAAACGTGCCTCGGTGAGCAGTTGGTTTAAAAAATTAACTGGCTGGCTCAGAAAAGAATTTTAATTTGTACTAAGGCTGGCGATAATAAGCGCCGGGCCATAATAAGAAAGGCACAAAACGGAGAGAGATTATGTTTGAACCGATGGAATTGACCAACGACGCGGTGATTAAAGTCATCGGCGTCGGCGGGGGCGGCGGTAACGCTGTTGAGCATATGGTCCGTGAACGCATCGAAGGCGTTGAATTCTTCGCTGTGAATACGGACGCTCAGGCGCTTCGTAAAACCGCCGTCGGCCAGACTATTCAGATTGGTAACGGGATCACCAAAGGCCTGGGTGCGGGTGCAAACCCGGAAGTGGGCCGTAACGCGGCGGAAGAAGATCGCGAAGCTCTGCGCAATGCACTCGACGGTGCGGACATGGTCTTTATCGCAGCCGGTATGGGCGGCGGTACCGGGACCGGTGCGGCACCTGTTGTTGCTGAAGTTGCCAAAGAGCTGGGTATTCTGACCGTTGCTGTGGTGACCAAGCCGTTCAACTTTGAAGGCAAAAAACGCATGGCATTCGCCGAGCAGGGGATTACGGAGTTATCGAAGCATGTTGACTCACTGATCACCATCCCGAATGACAAGCTGCTGAAAGTATTAGGCCGCGGGATCTCACTGCTGGATGCCTTCGGAGCGGCTAACGATGTGTTACGCGGCGCGGTTCAGGGTATCGCAGAACTGATCACCCGTCCGGGTCTGATGAACGTTGACTTCGCGGACGTCCGTACCGTGATGTCAGAAATGGGTTACGCCATGATGGGTTCCGGCGCGGCACGCGGCGAAGACCGCGCGGAAGAAGCCGCCGAAATGGCGATTTCCAGCCCGCTGCTGGAAGATATCGACCTGTCCGGTGCGCGTGGTGTGCTGGTTAACATCACGGCGGGCTTTGACCTGCGTCTGGATGAGTTCGAAACCGTGGGTAACACTATCCGTGCATTTGCATCGGATAATGCGACCGTGGTTATCGGTACGTCTTTAGACCCTGAAATGAACGATGAACTGCGTGTGACTGTGGTCGCGACCGGTATCGGCATGGACAAACGTCCTGAAATCACGCTGGTAACCAACAAAGCGGTACAGACCAACAACATGGAACATCGTTATGCACAAATGCAAAACAGCATGACCAGCATGGATGACAGCAAATCAGTGGCACAGGTTGTCAACGATTCGTCAGCACAAAGCAATAAAGAACCGGATTATTTAGATATCCCGGCTTTCTTACGCAAACAGGCTGACTAAACCGAAAAGATTTGCATCTCCGCTTTTTGTGCTAAACTATCTCCCTTGTCATTAGTTTATAATGGCAGGGAGACAGTTAATCAAACGAGACAGACACGATGATCAAACAAAGAACATTAAAGCGTATTGTTCAGGCTACGGGTGTAGGTTTACACACCGGTAAAAAAGTTACGCTGACAATGCGTCCGGCACCGGCCAATACCGGGATCATCTATCGCCGTACTGATCTTAATCCGCCTGTCGATTTTCCGGCAGATGCGAAATCCGTGCGTGATACGATGTTATGTACTTGTCTGGTAAATGAAGACAACGTACGTATTTCCACGGTTGAGCATTTAAACGCCGCACTGGCCGGACTCGGCATTGATAACCTGGTTATCGAAGTCGATGCCGCGGAAATTCCGATTATGGATGGCAGCGCAAGCCCGTTCGTCTTCCTGTTACTGGATGCCGGTATTGAAGAACTGAACAGCGCGAAGAAATTCCTGCGTCTGAAAGAGACCGTCCGTGTTGAAGATGGTGATAAGTGGGCTGAACTCTCTCCGTTTAACGGTTTCAGCTTGGATTTCACTATCGATTTCAACCATCCGGCGATCGATTCCAGCACTCAGCGCTACGCGATGAACTTCTCTGCGGAAAACTTTGTCCGGGATATCAGCCGCGCACGTACCTTCGGGTTCATGCGTGATATTGAATATCTCCAGTCCAAAGGTTTATGTTTAGGCGGAAGTTTTGACTGTGCCATCGTGGTGGATGATTACCGCGTGCTGAATGAAGACGGCCTGCGTTTTGAAGACGAATTTGTCCGTCACAAAATGCTGGATGCTATCGGTGACCTGTTTATGTGCGGCCACAACATCATTGGTGCCTTTACCGCATTTAAATCCGGTCATGCACTGAATAACAAGTTACTGCAGGCTGTTCTGGCTAAAGAGAGCGCCTGGGAACTCGTGACATTCGAGAACGAAGCACAGATGCCGGTTGCATTCCGTGCACCGTCAACCGTACTGGCGTAATCAGGTCATGGCACCACAGCTTGTTGCCCTGACCCTGACACTCCTGTCACTGACGTTATTTGCCAGATAACCGTCTGCTTAATCTGCTGCACTGGTACTCTCTCCGGCCAGTGCAGCCAATTTCTCCAGTTTCTTCCTCAGTTTCTCCGGGCTTCTCTGCGCCAGCGCCTTCAGTGAACCGGCACTTTCTACACTCAGTTTCCGTCCCGGCCCCGTTGTCTTTTGCCCTCTGAACGCTGAATTGCTGTTTTTATCATCACCCGGTAACCCGGTTGACGATGATTTCATCAATGACGGATTGATTTTGATGTCGATAGCCGATAATGATGGTAAAATCTCCCGGCGCAGCGCAGAACGCAGCGCGGGAAGTTCGTAACGCAGCCGGGTCATCTGCGCGGCGTTAGAGACTTCCAGAATTAACAGTTGTTTGCGATAATTAGCCACGCGGCAATGTGGTTTGAGCATCGCGGGCAGCAGCGCCAGAACGGCGCGGTTGAGTTTAAGTAACACGACAGCACGCTGCTGAATACTTTTAAGGGTATTATTATCCTTAGTCCCGCTTTCCAGCAGGCTTTCAAGGGAAACTGGCTGACTGTCGCGCATCACATATACTCCGGATCTCGTGAGGGAAACACTATTTTAAATCTTTGGCGGCAATTTGGCAGGCGTTATTTCTGGTGCCATCTCTTTATCGGGATTGTGGCGACCGGTTTTGGCCTGCCTGCAGTCCTGAACAACGGTGATGTTACCACAGCCGGTGCCGGGACAACACAAAACCGCCAGAGTCAGGCATTATCCGCCTTTGACAGCCTGTTCCTGCAAAGCAGCCAGCCGGCGAGAACCTCACAGAGCATCAATTACTGGCAGCAGCATGCGGTCCGTAATGTTATCCGCCAGATTTCCTTTGCGTTTTCCTGTCCGGAAGATGCCTCAAAAGATAATACCCCGGCAGAAGACCGGCATGATGGCGCCGCGCAAAATATGCTGGCGGCACTGTATGCCATTCTGACCGACTCCCCGGCACTGCCTGTTTATCATCCGGCTGTCATGCCGCAGCGCATTGCCGCAGATAACCCGTCCCCGTCTTTTTCAGTTCAGTGGATTGCCCGCACCGGCGGCATCCGTGCCGGTCCCGTACAATCAGCGTAGTCCCTCAACGACATTATTAACACATTCGATTATTAACAAGGCCTGATTGTGCCTGAACAGAGACGTTTATTATGCTGGTAAAATTACTGACAAAAATCTTCGGCAGCCGGAATGACCGTACTTTACGCCGCCTGCGCAAATCCGTGGAAACGATCAACCGGATGGAACCTGAGTTCGAAAAGCTCAGTGATGATGAATTAAAAGCCAAAACACAGGAATTCCGTGATCGCCTGGCCAAAGGTGAATCCGAGCAGGATATCCTGCCGGAAGCATTTGCCACAGTACGTGAGGCGAGTAAGCGAGTATTTGGTATGCGTCACTTTGATGTCCAGCTGATCGGCGGCATGGTGCTGAACGAACGCTGCATTGCCGAAATGCGTACAGGTGAAGGTAAAACGCTGACCGCGACACTGCCTGCTTATCTCAATGCCCTGTCCGGCAAAGGGGTTCACGTGGTGACAGTGAACGACTACCTCGCCCAGCGTGACGCCGAAAACAACCGCCCGCTGTTTGAATTCCTCGGACTGACCGTCGGCATCAACCTGCCGGGCATGCCTGCACCGGCCAAACGCGAAGCGTATGCTGCGGATATCACCTACGGTACCAACAACGAATACGGTTTTGACTATCTGCGTGACAACATGGCGTTCAGCCCGGAAGAGCGTGTTCAGCGTAAACTGCACTACGCGCTGGTGGATGAGGTTGACTCCATCTTAATCGATGAAGCCCGTACCCCGCTGATTATCTCCGGTCCGGCAGAAGACAGCTCTGAGCTGTACATGAAAGTGGATAAACTGATCCCGCGCCTGGTTCGTCAGGAAAAAGAAGATTCCGACACCTTCAAAGGTGAAGGTCACTTCTCTGTGGATGAGAAAACCCGTCAGGTCACACTGACTGAGCGCGGTCTGGTGCTGGTGGAAGAGCTGTTATCTGAAGCCGGTCTGATGAATGAAGGCGAATCCCTGTACTCACCATCCAATATCATGCTGATGCACCACGTTATGGCGGGTCTGCGTGCGCACTCCCTGTTTGTCCGTGATGTGGATTATATCGTCAGCGAAGGTGAGGTTATCATCGTCGATGAACACACCGGCCGTACCATGCAGGGCCGCCGCTGGTCTGATGGTCTGCATCAGGCGGTGGAAGCCAAAGAAGGTGTGGAAATCCAGAATGAAAACCAGACACTGGCCTCTATCACCTTCCAGAACTACTTCCGTTTATACACCAAACTGGCCGGGATGACCGGTACAGCGGATACGGAAGCCTTTGAATTCAGTTCAATTTATAAACTCGATACCATTGTTATCCCGACTAACCGTCCGATGATCCGTAAAGATTTACCGGATCTGGTTTATATGACCGAAGCGGATAAATTCAATGCCATCATTGAAGATATCCGTGAGCGTACAGCTGCCGGACAACCGGTGCTGGTGGGGACTATTTCTATCGAGAAATCAGAGCTTATCTCCAACGCACTGAAAAAAGCCAAAATTGAGCACAGTGTACTGAACGCCAAATTCCACGCCATGGAAGCGGATATCGTTGAACAGGCCGGTCGTTCCGGTCATGTGACTATCGCTACCAACATGGCGGGTCGTGGTACGGATATCGTACTGGGCGGCAGCTTACAGGCGGATCTGACTGCGCTGGATGAGCCGACAGAAGAGAATATCGCGGCAGCGAAAGCGGCATGGCAGGAGCGTCACGATGCCGTTCTGGCAGCAGGCGGCCTGCATATCATCGGTACTGAGCGCCATGAATCCCGCCGTATCGATAACCAGTTACGTGGTCGTTCAGGCCGTCAGGGGGATGCCGGTTCTTCCCGCTTCTACCTGTCTATGGAAGATGCGCTGATGCGTATTTTTGCCTCTGACCGTGTTACCGGCATGATGCGTAAACTGGGCATGAAAGAAGGTGAGGCGATTGAGCATCCGTGGGTAACCAAAGCGATTGCCAACGCACAGCGCAAAGTGGAAAGCCGCAACTTTGATATCCGTAAACAGCTGCTGGAATATGATGATGTGGCAAACGACCAGCGCCGCGCTATCTATACCCAGCGTAATGATCTGCTGGATAACGGCGATATCAGCGAAACCATCGACAGCATCCGTGGTGATGTCTTCACTACGGTTATCGATGCATACATTCCGCCGCAGTCTCTGGAAGAAATGTGGGATATCCCGGGACTGGAAAAACGTCTGGAACAGGATTTCGACTTACATCTGCCAATCAAAGAGTGGCTGGATAAAGAGCCTGAGCTGCACGAAGAAACCCTGCGTGAGCGCATCCTGGAGAAAGCGGTCGAGGTTTATAAAGCCAAAGAAGATATTGTCGGCGCTGAAATGATGCGTCACTTCGAGAAAGGCGTGATGCTGCAGACGCTTGATACGCTGTGGAAAGAGCATCTGGCGGCAATGGATTACCTGCGCCAGGGGATCCATCTGCGCGGTTACGCACAGAAAGATCCGAAGCAGGAATACAAGCGTGAATCTTTCTCCATGTTTGCTAACATGCTGGAAGGTCTGAAATATGAAGTGGTCAGCACCATTTCCAAAGTTCAGGTCCGCATGCCGGAAGAAGTGGAAGCTCTGGAACAGCGCCGTCGTGAGGAAGCTGAACGTCTGGCACAGCGCCTGCAGCTCAGCCATGAAAATGACAATACTGCGCTGATGACCAAAACAGAGGCCGAAATGGCATCCGGTGTCCGCAAAGTCGGCCGTAACGATCCGTGCCCTTGCGGTTCCGGCAAAAAATACAAGCAGTGCCACGGTGCACTGAAATAACCGGTCTCTGACAGACGATTAGCATAAAAAAGTAAAAAGGCGGGGAAACCCGCCTTTCTTCTGTAAATAAAACGGACACAAGATGATGGAAAAAAAACACTTACGTATTGCCGCCGGCGTTATCCGTAATGCAGAAGGCGATATCTTTATTGCTCAGCGTCCGGCTGAATCCCATATGGGCGGTTACTGGGAGTTTCCCGGCGGAAAGCTGGAAGCCGGAGAATCACCGGAACAGGCGCTGATACGGGAACTGGAAGAAGAACTGGGTATTGTGGCGGTTCCCGGCGAACTGTTGCAGACGGCAGAACATGAATTTCCGGATCGTCTGATCACCATTTATTTCTTTCTGGTGGAAGAGTGGCAGAATGCGCCGTATGGCCGCGAAGGTCAGCCATCCCGCTGGGTAAAACAAACCGCCCTGATTGCTGAGGAGTTCCCGCCGGTCAACCGGGGGATTGTGGCACTGCTGACGGAATAAGGTTCAGATATACGGACGGCGGCTGTTTTGTTCAGCCGCCGCCGGGTTAATCAGTACGGTGAACTGTCTTCCGGTTCGCTCCAGGCTTCACTGTCAGAAAGGTCACTCTGGCTGGCAATCCGTTTTTCTTCAGCCGCCCATTCCCCGAGATCAATCAACTGACAACGTTTGCTGCAAAACGGGCGGTACGGGCTTTCCGGTCCCCAGATAACCTCTTTTTTGCAATTCGGACAGTTAACGATAATAGCTTCTGACATAACATCCTCCCCTGTCAGCAACAGGCAATTTCAAACGGTAAAGTAGCCGGTATTATACCGTGTTCGCTGTCAGTATGCAGGAAGCGTATGGCAAAACGTGTTTTATGGCCGGAGACCTGCGGGTAAATCTGAAAATCAACCGGCAGCCGCAGACGCAGTAAGTCGGCACCTTCTGCGTTATCCTGATAAAAACCGTTGTGGCTTTCAGTGGCAACAAACGGTGCAGACTGGCGCAGCAGCGTCAGCAGGCTGCTCAGCGCATTATGCAGCGGTTGTAAACCTTCAATCCAGGCAGCCTGCGTGGTATCACGGACACTTTGCGGCAGATTCAGCCACAGATGAAGGTAAGGCAGGTCAAAGCCGCAGCAGCCGCCCGGAATACTCAGCCGCTGGCGGACGATGCTGATAATTTTATCTTCTTTCAGATGCTGGGCGATACGGGGGGCTTTGCTCAGTGCCGCCGATTTTTGTTTCAGTTCGTCAGAAAAACCACGGATCAGCGCCTGGTCAGCATTAGGCGCTTCTGCCCACATGGCCAGTTTCTTTTGCTGCTTTTCCAGCTCTTTTAAAATTTCCGAACGGACTTCACCGCGATCAGTCACTTCAATAAACTCTGCGACAGCCCGGAAAAACGCCAGGCTTGACGGCAGAGAATCCAGTGGTGACAGCGTGCTCATTTGCTGAAGTGATGTTTCAATACGCAGCCATGAACGGGTTCGTTCGTTTAAAGGGTGTTCAAAAATAACTGACTGACGGATTTCGCTCATGGGTGTTCCTGTTCTGGCTGACGGGCCAGTGCTGTATAAAGTTCGTGCAGTGCAAGGACGCGGGGCATCAGCGGCTCATCGTTATCATGATTTGTCAGGATATCATCAGCAACGGCCAGACGTTGTTCACGGGATGCCTGCGCCCGCAGAATATTTTCGGCATGCTCTGCGGAAACACCGTCACGGCGCATTGTCCGGGCTATCTGTTCGTGCGGATGGATATCCACAACCAGCACGCGATCCGCAAGGGAAGCAAGGTTATTTTCAACCAGCAGAGGAACCACCCAGAGGGCATAAGGGGCGGTGACATTATTCAGCTGACGTTGGGTTTCCTGATGGATAAGCGGATGCAGTAACTGATTGAGCCATGTTTTTTCTGCCGGGTCTGCAAAGATTTTCCGGCGCAGGGCTGCTCTGTCCAGAGTGCCGTCTGCAGACAGAATCTGCTGGCCGAAATGATCAGTAATAGCCTGCAACGCCGGAGTTCCCGGTTCCACCACCTGACGGGCAATAATATCCGCATCTGTCACAGGAACCCCGAGACGGGCAAACATATCCGCAACAGTGCTTTTTCCGCTGCCGATCCCTCCGGTTAACGCAACAATATAAGCCATTGTATCTTGTCCTGATTGAAACAACGGGTAAATTGTACCTGATGAAATTAATTTCGCCTATGACAAATAAGCGATTAATACAGAGATATTTCACAGGTTTGAATTTTTTAATCCTGTTTTCTTAAATTATGAATAGTTTATCAGACTAAAACTTCACCGAGCCGGAATAAAGGTAAATACATTGCAATTAATAAAACAGCGATGAGAATTGCCGGAAGAATAAACAACAGTGGTTGCAGTATTTTAAAAAATGCCTGAATTTGGTTTAAGGCAAGAGATTTAAACCATTCTGCAATATAGGGGAAAATATGTCCGAATTGCCCGCTGGCTTCACCGGTGGCGACCAGCTCATGGCAAAGCGCAGGGAATACTCCGGATTTTTTAATTGACTGACTGAATGATTTTCCGTTAAGCAGCTCTTCACGTATTGTGGTGAGTGCTGCTTTATATAATGGATGCGTGGTTGTCATAATAAGTGTATTAATACCCGAAATGAGCGTAATACCCGATTGCTGTGTCATTGCCAGCATCTGAAAAATATGAGAGACATGATGACAGATAATAATATTACCGATAAACGGAATACGCAGAATACAGGCTGATTCTGTTTTTTTAACATTTGGGTATTTCCGGCGAAATATATGATAAATAAATATAATTATTGTCATCAGACTCAGTGCCGGAATTGTGTCACCGGCAATAATACCGGAAATCCGGATCAATTGCCGAGTCAGTACCGGGAGTTCCGCATCAAATGATGCATATATTTTTGCGAATTCAGGAATTACAAACAGAAACATTAATGTGACCATCAGCGAGCTGACAATGAACAGTGCGGCGGGATAGCGCACGGATTTAATTAATGTGGCCCGGTGATCCAGGTTGCTCTGAATATGCTGTGAAATAGTATGCAGACACTCCGGTAATTTACCGGTTTCCTCCCCGACCGTAATCATCTGACAGTAAAAGGAATCAAATAAGCCGGGATACTCCGTTATTCCCTGTGTGAAGGTTTTTCCCTGTTGCAGTTGTCTGATAAGCGCCCGGATCACTTCTTCCCAGAGCAGATGACGGCATTCACCGGCCAGCAGCGAGAGTGCTTTCAGTAACGGTAATCCTGATGTCAGTAAGATTGTCAGTTGCCGGGTAAAATGCAGCAGATACTGTTTTTCTTTCCGCGAACAGGCCAGCCGTTTGCGGCAGCAGAGGGAAACAGGTGTGATGCTCTGCGAAATCAGCTGATTGACAGCATTATTCTCTGATGACGAAATAAGCGTTCCGGTCACCACGCCGCCGGCAGATGTCAGGCCGGACCAGTCATACAGCCGGTAAAATTGCATGGCATCACTCCTGTTGTCAGCGGATATTAAATATCCTGCATATGGTAAATCTCACTGAGGGTGGTTACGCCGGTTTCTGCCAGTCTGACCCCGGCGTCAAACAGTGAGCCGGGTAACTCACCGGCAGCGGATGACGGCGGATGCTGCGGTGTCAGAAATGCAAAACAGGCGGTACGGCCGTAATAGCCCGAAAAACAGTGATCACAGCCGTTTGCCTGCCACGGGGTGAACTGATGTGTTTTTCCGCCGCTCAGTATGACGGTCTCCGTTTCCTGTTTTTGTGTTTTACAATGCGGGCACAGCACGCGGACCAGACGTTGTGCAATAATCAGTTTGATACAGGTTTTCATGAAATACTCGTCAATACCCAGTTGCCGCAGCCGTGAGAACGTATCTTCCGCAGAATTGGTATGCAGGGTGGACAGCACCAGATGCCCGGTATGCGCCGCTTTGACAGCCATTTCCGCCGTGGCTTTATCCCGGATCTCTCCCACCATAATGACATCAGGATCCTGGCGAAGCAGGGCACGGAGGATGGCGGCAAAGCCCAGTTCAATCTTCGGGTTTATCTGGGTCTGGGTGATCCCCCGCAGCGGGATTTCCACCGGGTCCTCAACACTGCAGATATTCCGGTTATTCTGGTTCAGATACTGCAGGCAACCGTAGAGTGTGGCGGTTTTTCCGCTGCCGGTGGGGCCGGTCAGTAAAATGATACCGGTGGCACTGCTGAGCCCTGCATGCAGTGTTTCCAGTTGCGGAACTGTCAGTCCTGATTTTTCCAGCGCCAGGTTCTGTGTGGTGCTCAGCAGGCGCAGTACCACTTTTTCACCGTAAATGGTCGGCAATGTGGCAACGCGGACAGCATAGCGGGTGTTATTTTCCAGCCATTCAAACTGCCCATCCTGGGGTAACCGTTTTTCGGCAATATCGAGACCGGCAATAATTTTGATACGGATAATGATTTCCCCGCTGATTTCCGGGGGCGGTGAGTTCAGTGTATGCAGTTGTCCGTCGATTCTGGCACGGATCCGGTAGCCCTGCTGTGCCGGTTCGATGTGAAGGTCGGATGCCCGTTTAATGATAGCTCCGGCAATCAGCTGGTTAACAAACCGGACTGCCGCTGATTGTTGTTCTGCCGGCCAGGTGTCAGTGTCCGGCGGTTGCCGGGAATCCTGTACCGGAGGCGGTGCAGGCGGCGGTAATGGTGAACCTGCGGCTGTGCCGCTGTTACCGGTATCGGCAGAGACCGGTGTGTGTGTCCCGGCAGTGATACCGGGGAACAGTACCGGCTCGGGCAGCGCGGTATTGCGGCGGCAGTAGGCCAGTTTTTCGCGGTGCCACAATTCAATATCAACCCGTTTACCGGCCAGAAACCGGATAGCAGATACAACATCCCTGCGCGGCTGTTGTGCGGCAGCAACTCTGACGGCATCCGGATTATAATCAATCAGCATCAGTTCATTGCGTTCACACAGTGCATGAACTTCAGCCAGCAGAAGTTGTTCTTCCCCGCCGGAGCGGGTAACAGGAGACAGTGTGCCTGTTTGCATAATGAATTCCTTTTCATGTCAGTAGTTACTTGATGACGTCAAGACAGATTTTTTTCAGCGCCTCTTCTTTGGTTTCACAGACGGTAGTCCAGACAGTGATACCGTTATGCGGACTTTTTGCCGGTGTTGTGCTGACTGTCAGCGCAGCCAGTGAGCTGTTCCCGAGTACAGTCACAACACCGTTTTCTGCTTTGACTGATTTGATATAACGGCCCGGTGAATCAGCAGGGATAGTGCCCTGTCCGCTGCTGCATCCGGCAAAGGCGGGGCTGTCAAAACTGCACAGCTCCACACCGGTTTTAAATGCGGTCACCGTACGCAGCACGTCAATCAGTGCCGCCTTCCGGATATAGTTCTGATAGCCGGGAACCGCAATGGCACTGAGGATCGCCACAATGGCAACCACCACCATCACTTCGATTAATGTGAAACCGTGCTGGTTCATACTGATGCTCCTTTTGTGTCAGTGAACGGGGTACTTATTTAGCGTGATGCACTCTATTCAATGACGGATCGGCAAAAAAGAGAGGCATCCGGATTTCTCGGCACAGATGGAAAACTGCAGTGTAACAACTGAAAACGGCAGATTTTTTTTCGGTCTGACACGCAGAAATCAGCCGTAAAAAATCAGCACTCCCCGGAGAGGGGGGAAGACACGTATACTGTGCGGCACAATATGATATTTGTTATGTGATTCAATAACGGTTTTTTGCTCAGGAGAACGAATGGATATTCAGGATGGCTGGCTGACCACAGCGCGCCGGGTTATCTCACCGCATCACGATACCCGGCCGGAACAGGTGACTCCCCGTTTACTGGTGATCCACAATATCAGTCTGCCGCCGGGACAGTTCGGCGGCCCGTATATCGATCAGCTTTTTCAGGGGACGCTGAACCCGGATGCGCATCCGTTTTTTGCAGAAATACAGGCGCTGCGGGTTTCCGCACATTGCCTTATCCGCCGGACCGGGGAAATTGTGCAGTATGTGCCTTTTGATGCACGGGCCTGGCATGCGGGGGTTTCCTGTTATCAGGGTACGGAAAAGTGCAATGATTTTTCAGTCGGCATTGAGCTGGAAGGCACCGATACCCAACCTTTCACCGATGAACAGTACCGGGCTCTGGCGGCGGTGACACAGGTGCTTCTGGCGCATTATCCGCACATGAACGGGCATATCACCGGGCACAGCGATATTGCGCCGGGACGTAAAACGGATCCCGGCCCCTGTTTCGACTGGAAGCGATACAGGGATTCACTGAATCCGGCAGACGTTCCGGCTGAATAACCCGCAAAATTACGCAGATATGACTGAGGTGAAATTTTCCTGTTTAACGGTTCCCTGCTAGAATCAGTATTCTGGTAATTGTTGTGAATTGAATAAGTTTGATAACAATAGTCATAGCAGAGACGGTCTTGTTTGCCGTCATAACCTAAAAAACCGGCATATATGTGCGGTAAAAATGCACAAAATAAGACTGTGTATTCAGCAAATTGGTCACTGTAACGGTTCAGTTTGCGTATTTATCTGAATTTTAAACGTTAAATTCTGTAACATTCACGATGCAGCATTTAAACGTATCAGTTATCAATTTATGCTAAAATTTAAAAAAAATTGTTAAAACTTGCGGGTTTTTATGATTTAGCTCAAGGTCTTTATAGACAGTTGGTGAATACTTTGTTACTTTAAGACCCTGTAAAAGAAATTGGTATTACCAATTGACTACAAAACCCATGAAGCAATATTTATCCATGTTGATGGTTCTGATACAAATATGGCTTACAGCAAAATCCGCCAACCAAAATTAGCCGACGTGATCGAGCAGCGGCTGGAGCACTTAATCCTCGACGGCACTCTGAGCCCGGGGGAGAAGCTGCCGCCTGAACGCGAGCTGGCCAAACAGTTCGACGTCTCACGTCCCTCACTGCGCGAAGCAATTCAAAAACTTGAAGCGAAAGGCTTTCTGCTGCGCAGACAAGGTGGCGGCACATTTGTACAGAGCAATCTCTGGCAAAGCTTCAGTGACCCGCTTGCCCAGCTGCTGGAAGGGCATCCCGAATCTCAGTTTGATCTGCTGGAAACCCGTCATGCCCTCGAGGGTATTGCTGCCTATTATGCCGCACTGCGGGGAACCGAAGCGGATTTTGTCCGTATCACCAACAGCCATCAGGCCATTGCCGATGCCCGCGACGCCGGGGATGTGGAAGCCGAATCTCAGGCTGTACTGCAATATCAGCTGATTGTCACAGAAGCCGCACATAATGTGGTGCTGTTACATTTACTGCGCTGTATGGTGCCGATGCTGGAAAAAAATATCCGGCAGAACTTTGAATTTTTATATACCCGAAAAGAGATGCTGGCGATGGTCAGCGAGCACCGGGAACAGGTATTCCGGGCCATTATGAGCCGGTCGCCGGAGGCCGCGCGGGAAGCATCCCACCGTCACCTGGCATTCCTGGAGGACGTATTGCTGGATATGAGCCGTGAACATACCCGCCGGGAACGTTCACTGCGCCGTCTCCAGCAGTATACAGAATAAATCAGTAATGGTTTTGGGGCTTACAGATCCCTGAATGCTGCGTCTGTAAGCTGACCTATGCATCAGCGGCAATATATAGCCGGGCCTATCTTCACGTCGCCCGCCAACATTAAGGCAGGATACGTGAAGATAGGCTCGGAATATCATTAGAAACAGATAAACTATAAGGAATACACCATGTCAGACATTTTGAACAATGACGTGGATCCGATCGAAACCCGCGACTGGCTACAGGCGATCGAATCGGTCATCCGTGAAGAAGGTGTTGAGCGTGCACAGTTCCTGATTGATCAGGTTCTGAATACTGCCCGTCAGGGTGGTGTGAATGTTGCAGCAGGTGCTGCGGCCCGTAACTACATCAACACCATTCCTGTTGAGGATGAACCGGCCTACCCGGGCAACCTGGAGCTGGAACGTCGTATCCGTTCTGCTATCCGCTGGAACGCCGTCATGATGGTTCTGCGCGCATCCAAGAAAGATCTGGATCTGGGCGGTCACATGGCATCTTACCAGTCTGCGGCAACCATGTATGAAGTGTGCTTCAACCACTTCTTCCGTGCGCAGAACGAAAAAGACGGCGGCGACGTTATTTATTTCCAGGGCCACTTAAGCCCGGGCTACTACGCACGCGCATTTATGGAAGGTCGTCTGACTGAAGAGCAGCTGAACAATTTCCGTCAGGAAATCGGCGGCAAAGGTCTGCCTTCTTACCCGCACCCTAAACTGATGCCAAACTTCTGGCAGTTCCCGACCGTTTCTATGGGTCTGGGGCCGCTGGCGGCTATCTATCAGGCTAAATTCCTGAAATATCTGGAACATCGTGGTCTGAAAGACACTTCTGAGCAAACCGTTTATGCCTTCCTCGGTGATGGCGAGATGGATGAGCCGGAATCTAAAGGTGCAATCAATATCGCTGTCCGCGAAAGCCTGGACAACCTGATCTTCGTTATCAACTGTAACCTGCAGCGCCTTGACGGCCCTGTCAACGGTAACGGTAAAATCGTTAACGAAATGGAAGGTATGTTCGCCGGTGCGGGCTGGCAGGTAATCAAAGTCATGTGGGGCGGCCGCTGGGATGAACTGCTGAAGAAAGATACCAGCGGTAAACTGATCCAGCTGATGAACGAAACCGTTGACGGCGACTATCAGACATTCAAATCCAAAGACGGTGCTTACGTCCGTGAACACTTCTTCAACCGCTATCCGGAAACCGCTGCATTAG
Organism: Morganella morganii H1r; assembly: GCF_000633515.1. GTDB lineage: Bacteria > Pseudomonadota > Gammaproteobacteria > Enterobacterales > Enterobacteriaceae > Morganella > Morganella morganii_B. The sequence goes on from NZ_AYMP01000014.1 coordinate 147,189, forward strand.
TCAAAGACTGGACTGATGAGCAGATCTTCGCACTGAACCGCGGTGGTCACGATCCGAAGAAAATGTTCGCTGCACTGAAAAAAGCGCATGACACCAAAGGCAAACCAACACTGATCCTGGCCCAGACCGTTAAAGGTTATGGTATGGGTGATACCGCTGAAGGTAAAAACATCGCTCACCAGGTTAAGAAAATGAACATGGAAGGCGTGCGCCATCTCCGTGATCGTTTCAACATCGATGTGCCTGATGATCAGCTGGAAAAACTGCCGTACATCAAGTTTGACGAAAATTCAGAAGAGCAGAAATACATGATGGAACGCCGTGCGGCACTGCATGGTCCGGTTCCTTCACGCCGTTCTCATTTCGATGAGAAATTGGATATTCCTGCTCTGAGCGATTTCAGCCAGTTACTGGAAGAGCAGAACAAAGAAATTTCCACCACTATCGCGTTTGTGCGTGCCCTGAACGTGATGCTGAAAAACAAATCCATCAAAGAACGCATCGTGCCAATCATTGCGGATGAAGCGCGTACATTCGGTATGGAAGGTCTGTTCCGTCAGATCGGTATCTACAACTCCAAAGGCCAGCAGTATACGCCGCAGGACCGTGAGCAGGTTGCTTACTACCGTGAAGATGTGAAAGGTCAGATCCTGCAGGAAGGTATCAACGAACTGGGTGCAGGCGCATCCTGGCTGGCTGCTGCGACCTCTTACAGCACCAACAACGTTCCGATGATTCCGTTCTACATCTACTACTCTATGTTCGGTTTCCAGCGTATCGGTGACCTGATGTGGATGGCAGGCGACCAGCAGGCACGCGGCTTCCTGATCGGCGGTACTTCAGGCCGTACCACCCTGAACGGTGAAGGTCTGCAGCACGAAGACGGCCACAGCCACATTCAGTCTCTGACTATCCCTAACTGCCTGTCTTATGACCCGTCATTCGCGTACGAAGTTGCGGTTATCATGCAGGATGGTCTGGAGCGTATGTATGGTGAAGCACAGGAAAACATTTACTACTACATCACCACACTGAACGAAAACTACCACATGCCTGCAATGCCGGAAGGTGTTGAGGAAGGTATCCGTAAAGGTATCTACAAGCTCGAAACCCTGACCGGTGATAAAGGCAAGGTACAGTTACTGGGTTCAGGTGCGATTCTGCGTCACGTGCGTGAAGCAGGTCAGATTCTGTCTTCTGAGTACGGTATCAGCTCTGATATTTACAGCGTAACCTCGTTCACCGAACTGGCACGTGAAGGTCAGGATTGTGACCGCTGGAACATGCTGCATCCGTCAGAAACCCCGCGTGTGCCTTACATCACTCAGGTGATGAACGATGCACCTGCGGTGGCGTCCACTGACTGGATGAAACTGTTCGCAGAACAGGTTCGCGGTTATGTTCCTGCTGACCAGTACCGCGTACTGGGTACTGACGGTTACGGCCGTTCAGACAGCCGTGATAACCTGCGTCATCACTTCGAAATCGATGCCGGTTATGTTGTTGTTGCTGCTCTGGGTGAGCTGGCTAAACGTGGTGAAGTTGACGTGAAAGTGGTTGAAGAAGCCATTAAGAAATTCAGCATCAACCCTGAAAAAGTTAACCCGCGTGTGGCATAAGAGGTAAAAATTAATGTCTATTGAAATCCATGTGCCCGATATCGGTTCAGATGAAGTTGATGTAACTGAAATTCTGGTCAGTGTCGGCGATAAAGTAGAAGCAGAACAATCACTCATCACCGTTGAAGGTGACAAGGCGTCGATGGAAGTTCCGTCTCCGCAGGCAGGGGTTGTTAAAGAAATTAAAGTGGCTGTGGGCGATAAAGTCAGCACCGGCTCTTTCATCATGGTATTTGAAGCAGAGGCCGCAGCAGCGGCTCCTGCTCCGGCTGCCGCACCTGCTGCTCCGGCGGCGGCTGCATCCGCACTGCAGGAAGTTCATGTACCGGATATCGGCGGTGACGAAGTTGACGTAACTGAAATCATGGTCAGCGTCGGCGATACCGTGACTGAAGAACAGTCTCTGATCACCGTTGAAGGCGACAAAGCGTCAATGGAAGTTCCGTCTCCGATGGCGGGCGTGGTTAAAGAGATCAAAGTGGCTGTCGGCGATAAAGTCAGCACCGGTTCCCTGATCATGGTCTTTGAAGTTGCGGGCGCAGCACCGGCGGCACAGCCTGCCGCAGCCGCTCCGGCTCCTGCAGCAGCGGCACCTGCCGTGGCAGCAGACAAAGAAATCCATGTACCGGATATCGGCGGTGATGAAGTTGACGTGACTGAAATCATGGTCAGCGTCGGCGATACCGTGACTGAAGAACAGTCTCTGATCACCGTTGAAGGCGATAAAGCCTCAATGGAAGTACCGTCTCCGATGGCCGGTAAAGTCAAAGAAATCAAAGTAGCCGTTGGCGATAAAGTCAAAACCGGCTCTCTGATCATGGTATTCGAAGTGGCGGGCGCAGCACCTGCTCCGGCAGCACAGCCTGCAGCAGCCGCACCAGCGGCAGCAGCTCCGGCGTCTGCACCGGCAGCGGCACCTGCTGCGGGTAATGACTTCGTTGAGAACGACGCTTACGTTCACGCAAGCCCGGTTATCCGCCGTCTGGCCCGTGAATTCGGTGTGAACCTGGCGAAAGTCAAAGGGACAGGCCGTAAAGGCCGTATCCTGCGCGAAGACGTTCAGGCTTATGTGAAAGATGCGGTGAAACGCGCTGAAGCGGCTCCGGCTGCAGCAGGCGGCGGTTTACCTGGCATGCTGCCATGGCCGAAAGTGGACTTCAGCAAGTTCGGTGAAGTGGAAGAAGTTGAACTGAGCCGTATTCAGAAACTGTCCGGCGCTAACCTGAGCCGTAACTGGGTAATGATCCCGCACGTTACGCTGATGGACGAAGCGGACATCACTGATGTTGAAGAATTCCGCAAACAGCAGAACAAAGAAGCTGAGAAGAAACAGCTGGGCGTGAAAATCACTCCGCTGGTCTTTGTGATGAAAGCCGCTGCCAAAGCGCTGGTCGACATGCCGCGTTTCAACAGCTCTATCACCGAAGATGCACAGCGTCTGATTCTGAAAAAATATGTCAATATCGGTATCGCGGTAGACACCCCGAACGGCCTGGTTGTTCCTGTCATTAAAGACGTGAACAAAAAAGGTATTCTGGAACTGTCTTACGAACTGGCTGAAATCTCCAAGAAAGCCCGTAACGGTAAGCTGACGTCTTCTGATATGCAGGGCGGGTGCTTCACTATCTCCAGCCTCGGCGGTATCGGGACAACCGGTTTCGCACCGATTGTTAACGCACCGGAAGTGGCTATCATGGGTCTGTCACGTTCATCCATGAAACCGGTATGGGACGGCAAACAGTTTGTTCCGCGTCTCATTCTGCCAATGTCACTTTCCTTCGATCACCGTGTGATCGATGGTGCTGACGGCGCCCGCTTCATCACGCTGATTAATCAGTACATGAGCGATTTACGCCGCCTGGCGATGTAAGCAATTACACTGAGACCGGTGCAGAGCCGGTCTCAGTGGCGCAGGCTGAAACGTGCTCATCCCGGATAACGGGAGTCAGGTCACAGAACTGCGCCTTTCCAGGTTGTTAACAATTTTGTAAACTGCTCTCAGTGTGTACGTCCCGGTGGAATATATGTCGTCTGACCCGCCGGACAAACAATTAAGAGGTCACGATGAGTACTGAAATTAAAGCCCAGGTCGTTGTACTTGGTGCGGGCCCGGCAGGGTATTCAGCGGCTTTCCGCTGTGCTGACTTAGGTCTGGAAACTGTCCTGATTGAACGTTATTCAACCCTGGGCGGTGTCTGCCTGAACGTGGGTTGTATCCCGTCAAAAGCATTACTGCATGTTGCTAAAGTGATCGAAGAAGCGAAAGCGCTGGCTTCTCACGGCATCGTGTTCGGCGAACCGCAGACCGATATCGATAAAGTCCGTCTGTGGAAAGAGAAAGTCATTTCTCAGTTAACCGGCGGTCTGGCCGGTATGGCGAAAGGCCGTAAAGTGACTGTTGTGAATGGCCTCGGTCAGTTCACCGGCGCGAATACTATCGAAGTCAACGGTGAGAAGGGTAAAACCACCATCACGTTTGACAACGCGATTATTGCAGCGGGCTCACGCCCGATCCAGCTGCCGTTTATCCCGCACGAAGATCCGCGTGTCTGGGATTCAACGGATGCACTGCAGCTGAAAACCGTCCCGGGCCGTCTGCTGGTCATGGGTGGTGGTATTATCGGTCTGGAAATGGGTACCGTATACCACGCGCTGGGTTCAGAGATTGATGTTGTTGAAATGTTTGACCAGGTCATTCCTGCGGCAGACAAAGACATCGTTAAACTGTTCACCAAACGTATCAGCACGAAATTTAACCTGATGCTGGAAACCAAAGTGACCGCCGTTGAAGCCAAAGAAGACGGTATCTATGTCACAATGGAAGGCAAGAAAGGTCCTGCAGAACCACAGCGTTATGACGCGGTTCTGGTGGCTATCGGCCGTACGCCTAACGGTAAACTGCTGGCGGCTGATAAAGCCGGTGTTGAAGTTGATGATCGCGGTTTCATCCACGTTGACAAACAAATGCGCACCAACGTGCCGCACATCTTTGCTATCGGCGATATCGTCGGTCAGCCGATGCTGGCGCACAAAGGTGTTCACGAAGGTCACGTGGCAGCCGAAGTTATCTCCGGTCTGAAACACTATTTCGATCCGAAAGTGATCCCATCTATTGCCTATACCGAACCGGAAGTGGCATGGGTTGGTCTGACCGAGAAAGAAGCGAAAGAGAAGGGTATCAGCTACGAAACAGCAACCTTCCCGTGGGCAGCTTCCGGCCGTGCAATCGCGTCTGACTGCGCTGAAGGTATGACCAAACTGATTTTCGACAAAGAATCTCACCGTGTTATCGGTGGTGCGATTGTCGGTACTAACGGCGGCGAGCTGTTAGGCGAAATCGGCCTGGCTATCGAAATGGGTTGTGATGCGGAAGATCTGGCACTGACCATTCACGCTCACCCGACGCTGTACGAATCAATCGGTATGGCGGCTGAGATTTACGAAGGCAGCATCACTGACCTTCCGAATCCGAAAGCGAAAAAGAAAAAGTAATCAGCTGACCCGGTAACCGTGCTGTTACCCGGCTGAAAATAAAAATCCGGCTGCCTCTGGCGCCGGATTTTTTTATTCCCTGCCATCAGTACCCGCCTGTGTATTCATAGACAAACCGGTATTATTCAGATATTAATAATTTCAGCGTGCTGACCGCCGTTCCCGGAACAGCAGAACTGCGCAAATGACCGTTTTTTGCATTCCCGGCCTAATCAATAATCGTGCAGATTCCTGTTTAAAACGGCATAACACTGGTGAAACGGGTAAGCAGCAAGTTTAATTCACTAATGTTATTCAGCTCACAAATTGTTTATGTTGCTTTAATGTGAATGAATTAACAATGTGTTTAAATTTTGATATGCTGAAACCCCGTTGCCGGGCACTCATAAAAAACACAAAGCAAGGAGTACGTCGTGCTGGAAAATTACCGCAGGCACGTTGCCGAACGTGCAGCACAAGGGATCGCCCCTAAGCCATTGGAAGCCGCTCAGGTTGCTGAGTTAGTCGAATTACTGAAATCTCCGCCGACAGGCGAAGAAGCGTTTCTTGTTGATCTGATTACCAACCGTGTCCCGCCGGGTGTTGATGAAGCCGCGTATGTGAAAGCCGGTTTTCTGGCCGCGCTGGCAAAAGGTGACGCACATTCACCGCTGATCACCGCTGAAAAAGCCGTTGAATTACTCGGCACCATGCAGGGTGGTTATAATATTCATGCCCTGATTGAATCCCTCGATAACGAAAAACTGGCTCCGGTCGCCGCCAAAGCCCTCTCTCATACCTTACTGATGTTTGATAATTTCTATGATGTGGAAGAAAAGGCGAAAGCCGGTAATGCCTATGCACAGAAAATTATTCAGTCCTGGGCTGATGCAGACTGGTTTCTGGAGCGCCCGCAACTGGCGGAAAAACTGACCGTCACTGTCTTTAAAGTTTCCGGTGAAACTAATACCGATGATCTGTCACCGGCGCCGGATGCCTGGTCGCGTCCGGACATCCCGCTGCATGCACTCGCGATGCTGAAAAACCCGCGCGACGGTATTGATCCGGATGAGCCGGGTAATATCGGTCCGGTTAATCAGATTGATCTGCTCAGCAAAAAAGGGTTCCCGCTGGCCTATGTCGGTGATGTGGTCGGTACCGGCTCCTCCCGTAAATCCGCGACCAACTCCGTGCTGTGGTTTATGGGGGATGATATCCCGTATGTGCCGAACAAGCGCGGCGGCGGTATCGTGCTGGGCGGCAAAATTGCCCCGATTTTCTTCAACACAATGGAAGACGCGGGTGCGCTGCCGGTGGAAGTGGATGTCAGTAACCTGAATATGGGGGATGTGATTGATGTTTACCCGTATAAAGGTGAGATCCGCAACCATGACACCAATGAACTGCTGGCAACATTTGAACTGAAAACCGATGTGCTGCTGGATGAAGTCCGCGCCGGTGGCCGTATCCCGCTGATTATCGGCCGCGGCCTGACCGCAAAAGCACGCGAGTCTCTCGGCCTGCCGCATACGGATATTTTCCGTCAGGCGAAACCGGTTGAGAAAAGCAGCCGTGGTTTCTCGCTGGCTCAGAAGATGGTCGGCCGTGCCTGCGGCGTGGCGGGGATCCGTCCGGGTGAATACTGCGAGCCGAAGATGACCTCTGTCGGTTCTCAGGATACCACCGGGCCGATGACCCGTGATGAACTGAAAGACCTGGCCTGTCTTGGTTTTTCTGCGGATCTGGTAATGCAGTCTTTCTGCCACACAGCCGCTTATCCGAAACCGGTGGATGTGAATACTCACCACACCCTGCCTGATTTCATTATGAACCGTGGTGGTGTGTCGCTGCGTCCGGGGGACGGTATCATCCACTCCTGGCTGAACCGCATGCTGTTGCCGGATACTGTCGGTACCGGTGGTGACTCACACACCCGTTTCCCTATCGGAATTTCCTTCCCGGCCGGTTCCGGTCTGGTTGCCTTTGCGGCGGCGACCGGCGTGATGCCGCTGGATATGCCGGAATCGGTACTGGTGCGTTTTAAAGGAAAAATGCAGCCGGGGATCACGCTGCGTGATCTGGTGCATGCCATCCCGTATTATGCCATTCAGCAGGGTCTGCTGACGGTGGAGAAAAAAGGGAAGAAAAATATTTTCTCCGGCCGTATCCTGGAGATTGAAGGGCTGCCGACACTGAAAGTGGAACAGGCGTTTGAGCTGGCGGATGCCTCTGCCGAGCGTTCTGCGGCGGGTTGTACCATTAAGCTGGATAAAGAACCGATCACCGAATACCTCAATTCCAACATTGTCCTGCTGAAGTGGATGATTGCGGAAGGTTACGGTGATCGACGTACCATTGAGCGCCGTATTCAGAACATGGAAAAATGGCTGGCGGATCCGCAACTGCTGGAAGGTGATGCGGATGCAGACTATGCGGCTGTGATCGAAATCGACCTCAATGAGATCAAAGAGCCGATTCTCTGTGCGCCGAATGACCCGGATGATGCACGTCTGCTGTCTGACGTGGCAGGCAGTAAAATTGATGAAGTGTTTATCGGCTCCTGCATGACCAACATCGGGCACTTCCGCGCGGCGGGTAAACTGCTGGACAGTCATAAAGGCCAGTTGCCGACCCGCCTGTGGGTGGCTCCGCCGACCAAGATGGATGCTGCGCAACTGACAGAAGAGGGCTATTACAGCATCTTCGGTAAGAGCGGTGCCCGTGTTGAGATCCCGGGCTGTTCACTGTGCATGGGTAACCAGGCGCGTGTGGCGGATAACTCAACCGTCGTGTCCACTTCCACCCGTAACTTCCCGAACCGTCTGGGTACCGGTGCTGATGTGTACCTGGCCTCGGCGGAACTGGCGGCGGTGGCTTCCCTGCTGGGGCGTTTACCGACACCGGCGGAGTATCAGACCTTTATGGATAAAGTGGATGAGACGGCAGAAGATACCTACCGTTACCTCAACTTTGACCAGCTGAACGAGTATACCAAAGTTGCGGATGGCGTGATTTTCCAGACTCAGGTGTGATAGTCAGTATCTGAATCAGTCCGCAGTTTTATCACCGGCGGGAGACAGCAACCACTGTCTCCCGTTTTTTTATACCTGTTATCCGGTTAATTACGGTATCAATGTACCCGGAAAAGGGATAACCCGCTAAAATAAGAGCAGGTGTTGCATACGTGACAGCGGTAAAGCATTAACAAGAGGTATACAGCGATGGATTATGAATTTTCCCTCGGGATCGACGGGAACGTGATAGTTAAGCTGTCAATGGATCACGAAGCAATCGGTCACTGGCTGAATGAAGAAGTGAAAGGGGATCTCTCGGTAATTGATGAGATAACTGCGGCATTTGACAGTATTAAAGGGCGGGAACAGCAGTGGCAGCGTGTGGGGCATGAATACACTTTGCTGATGGATGATGAGGAAATCATGATTAACGCGAATCAGATTACCTTTGAAACGGATGAGCCGGACGAAGGCATGAGTTATTACGATAATGAAAGCATTGCCTTCTGCGGAACAGCTGACTTTATGATTTTACTGGAAAATTATCGTAAATTTATTGTGACCGGCGGGCAGGGCTGAGAATTTTTATTCTGAAATTTTTATTTGTTACGGTAATATAAACCAGTAGTTCTTTACCTGAGGCGATAATCGGTCGGTTATTGCAACAATATTGTTTTCTTTATTTCCGATAACTTATGAGGTGGATGAATGAATGAACAAATCCTGACGGACGGCCTGAATCAGGCGACCGGCTGGCTGGCAAACAATCAGGCATTACTGCTGGAATATGCGGTGAATATTGTGGCTGCCGTGCTGACCCTGATTATCGGTCTGTTTGTGGCGAAAATGGCCGCTAAAGCGGTTTCCCGCCTGCTGTCGATGCGCGGTGTGGATGTCACCGTGTCTGATTTTCTGTCCGCCATGGTTCGCTACGCGGTTATTGCCTTTACACTGATTGCGGTACTGGGGCGTCTCGGCGTACAGACGGCATCTGTTATCGCGGTACTGGGTGCGGCAGGTCTGGCCGTTGGTTTGGCATTGCAGGGTTCACTTTCTAATCTCGCGGCAGGGGTACTGCTGGTCATTTTCCGCCCTATCCGCGCCGGGGAATATGTGGTTATCGGGGCGTCAGAAGGGACGGTTCAGAATGTACAGATTTTCTCCACCACACTGCGCAGTGCCGATGATAAAATCATTGTCATTCCGAACGGTAAAGTCATTGCCGGCGATATTATTAACGTGACCCGTGAACCGAATCGCCGCCGTGACATTATTGTCGGTGTGGCGTACAACGCGGATATTGATCAGGTCAAAGAGATTCTGACAGAGATCGTCGCGGCTGACCCGCGTGTGCAGAAAGAGAAAGGTATCGTGGTGCGCCTCAATGAAATGGCGCCATCCTCTCTGAATTTTATCGTCCGTTACTGGACGAAGAACGGTGATTTCACGGATGTAAACTGGGATCTGCTGGAAAACTTTAAGCGTGCACTGGATAAACATAATATCGGCATTCCGTTCCCGCAGCTTGATGTGCATATGTATCAGAATAGTCAGCAAACACAGGCGTAACAGGTGTATATTATCAGCGGTGCCTCTTCGGGTGCCGCTTTTTTTGCCGTACTGTGAGAGGCTATGATGAGCGAGCATTTACTTCATTTTATTCCTGAGACCCTGAGTTATATCCCGGATGCTGAGCAGCAACAGGCTGCGGAGCAGTATCTGAGTGAATGGATGGCGGCTGACGATATTATGCATCAGGCGGATCCGGACGTGATGTTCTGGTCCGGCAGTGAAAATTTCCGCTATCCGCTGTGTCCTGCCTGCCGCAGGCAGGTTTCCGGCGTCTGGTGGGGCGCGCAGATGAATGCGATTTTTGCGGTCACCGGACAGGCGCGTATTTCTGCGGCGCTGACACCGCGCAATACCCCCTGCTGCGGTGAGCCGGTCGTGATTCCGGATATGGACTATGATGAAACCGGTGGTTTTGCGTGTTACGGGCTGACCGTCCGTTATAACAACAGCTTTATTGTCTGCATGGATAACGGGCGTGACGAAATTATCCGCCGTGTGAGCGAATGTCTCGGCACACCGGTACGTCTGGTCTGGGAGTGGATCTGAGTGCATTTCTCCGCGTGTTATTAGCTACATTAATGACCCATTAAAGCTATTAATTTCACTAATACTGAAATCCCGGTAATATTCATTCCATCCGGCGTGGATTGAATAATTATCGGGATTTTTTGCATGTTATCGACTTATTTTCAGGGGTTGTTACTCGGTGCGGCAATGATACTGCCGCTCGGGCCGCAAAACGTATTCGTTTTACAGCAGGGGAGTCGTAAGCAGTATCATCTGATGAGTGCATTTTTATGCACATTGAGTGATGTTTTACTGATCACGGCCGGGGTCTTCGGCGGCAGTGCGCTGCTGAGCCGGTCAGTGTGGCTGATGGCACTGGTCACCTGGGGCGGCGTGGCGTTTTTGCTGTGGTACGGGTGGGGTGCCCTGCGGGCAGTCTTTACCGCTGATACCGCGCTGACTATGCAGGAGCAGGTGGTCCGCAGCCGCTGGCGGGTGATTATGACGCTGGTGGCCGTTACCTGGCTGAATCCGCATGTTTATCTGGACACCTTTGTGGTGCTGGGCAGCATCGGCGGGCAACTCGGTTCCGATATGCGGATCTGGTTTACTGCCGGGGCGGTTTGTGCATCCATATTGTGGTTCTTTGGTCTGGCGCTGCTGGCCGCCTGGTTCTCTCCGGTGCTGCAAAAGCCGGTATCACAGCGGATTATCAATCTGTTTGTCGGTTCGGTGATGTGGTATATCGCGATACAATTAGCCTTAAAAGGATTGAATATTTCTTATTAATCCGAAATATTGTTTTGCCGGAGTGTGATAGTGTTATGAATTCCGGCATAACATCCTGTTATGTGACCGGTTTAAAACAGAAGGAGGAAATATGAAACTGAAATCTCTTGCTCTTGCCGCGATGGTTGCCCTGGGAAGTTACACGGCTGCGGTTCAGGCAGCGGAAACTCCGGCTGGCCCGCATATTTCAACCTCCGGCAGTGCTGTGATCCAGGCGGAGCCTGATATGGCGACATTGACTATCAATGTGACCGTCAGGGAAAAAGAGGCGTCAGCCGCCAAAGCACAGGCAGATAAACGTGTGGCGCAGTATTTTGATTTCCTGAAAGCGCAGGGAATTGAAAAGAAAGACATTAATGCGGCCAATATCAGTACCAGTCCGGATTATGTCTATGACAAAGAGAAAGAAGAGCCTGTTATCCGTGGTTATAATGCCTCCCGCTCTGTCACGGTAAAAGTGCATGATCTGAACAAGCTGAATACATTGCTCGACGGTGCCCTGAAAAGCGGCCTGAATGATATCAGCGCCGTGGAGTTCGGGGTGAATAATCCGGAAAAATACCGCGAAGAAGCACGCCAGAAAGCGATTTCAGATGCGATTTCACAGGCTAAATCCGTGGCAAAAGGCTTTGGTACTGAGCTGGGTGCCGTTTACAGCATCGGTTATAACGCACCACAGCCGGTTCCGGTGATGGCGCGTGGTAAAATGATGCTGGCTGCCAATGCACCGGCAGCGGTATCAGCGGATGAAACCTATGAACAGCAGACTATTGATTTCCGCGACCAGGTGGATGTCGTGTTTGAACTGAAACGTTAATCCGTGTCAGGCGGTTCCTGCCGTAAGGTCTGACGCCCGTGTTTCAGCAGGGCGTCAGTCACCCGGCGCATAGTGGCACTTTCCGGCGCAAACCGGTGCCAGTACAGCATCCGGCGCTGAAACAGCCCCGGTGTCAGATCCAGCAACTCTCCCCGTTCCAGCTCATCCGCAATCTGCAAATGCGGGATCATACAACAGGCCGAACTCTGTTTTGCCAGCTGTACAAACGCTTCCGAGGAATTGAGCACGTGGCTCGGCACACTGCCGGGAGCGAGGTCAAAATTGGTCTGCAAAAAGGCCATGTGCATATCATCGAGATAATCAAACGCCACAGCCGGTGCTTTCAGCAGGGCACTGCGGCTGACACCGTCAGGAAAATAACGGGCGGCAAATTCCGGTGAGGCGACAAAGAGGTAATCCAGCGCACCAAGCTGATCCGCCAGACAGCCGGGCAGCGGACGCGGCTGAATACTGACCGCACCGACCACTTCCCCGCGCCGCAGGCGTTCATGTGTCCGCGATTCATCTTCCACCTGAATATTCAGCCGGATAGACAGATCCGCCAGAACATGGCGCAGTGCCGGGAGCAGCCAGGTCGCGAGGCTGTCGGCATTGACCGCCAGAGAGATCAGCGGCGGCTCAATATTCCCCGCATCATCCCCCAGCCATTCGGCTTCCAGTAATTCCACCTGATGCAGCAGGCCGAGCAGCTTCTGGCCTTCTTCGGTCGGACGCGGCGGCACGGTACGCACCAGCAGCGGCTGTCCGAATAAATTTTCCAGCTGTTTGATACGCTGCGAAACGGCAGACTGGGTAATACAGAGTTTCTGTGCAGCCCGCTCAAAACCACGTTCACGGATAACAGCGTCCAGCGCCTGCAGGGCACGATAATCCGGTCGTCTCATGGCGGTTTTCTCCTCTTTTTTATAAGTCATTCACAATATGCCATAATTCGCATTCCGGGGGAGAAATAATTGCTATAATTATTGCGGGCTATGCCGGTGGCATAGGATGACGATGAAAAGGCAATAACATGACTCAGGATGAATTAAAAAAAGCGGTTGGCTGGGCGGCATTAGAATTCGTGAAGCCGGGCACCATTGTCGGTGTGGGCACCGGGTCCACCGCATCTCACTTTATTGATGCACTGGCAACCATGAAAGGCCAGATTGACGGCGCGGTATCCAGCTCTGTGGTTTCAACCGAAAAACTGAAAAGCTACGGCATTCCGGTGCTGGACTGCAACGACGTGGACAGCCTGGATGTGTATGTCGACGGCGCGGATGAAATCGACCACCACATGAATATGATCAAAGGTGGTGGTGCGGCACTGACCCGCGAGAAAATCGTGGCGGCTATCGCGAAGAAATTCATTTGTATCGTGGATGAAAGCAAGCGTGTTGATATTCTGGGTAAATTCCCGCTGCCGGTGGAAGTGATCCCGATGGCGCGTTCTTATGTGGCACGTGAACTGGTCAAACTCGGCGGTCAGCCGGAATACCGTCAGAATGTGGTGACGGATAACGGTAATGTGATTTTGGATGTCTACAATCTGGAAATCCTGAACCCGGTTGAGCTGGAAAATAAAATCAACGGGATCGCCGGTGTGGTGACTGTCGGTTTATTTGCTAACCGTGGTGCCGATGTGGTGCTGATGGGAACTCAGGATGGCGTAAAAACCATTAAATAAATCAGTACGGTATCTGTCATATTCAGATGCTGGATAAGGAACCGGAAACGGTTCCTTTTTTTATTTTTTTTAAATCATAAATTTCGGTGATATATATCACAATTTTGTCTTTGATATGGCCAAAATATCAGCGCTCAGCGGCATTTTTTCATTTTCTTCTGCAAACCGGCCTTTTCCCTGTGACTTGTTCTGTGCCTTATACAGGAGCGTGTATTGCGGAGACGTTATTTTTTGTTATTTTGATGTGAGGACAGGACATTTCGGGAACTTAACAAAAGGCAGGGTCATGGTAAAAGTATCACTGGAAAAAGATAAAATTAAATTTCTGCTATTGGAAGGCGTACACCAGAGTGCGGTAGACAGTCTGAAAGCAGCGGGTTATTCAAATATTGAATATCATAAAGGTGCATTATCCACGGAAGAATTAAAAGAAGCGATCCGTGATGCACGCTTTATCGGTATCCGATCCCGTACCCAACTGACGGAAGAGATTTTTGCCTGTGCGGAAAAACTGGTCGCTGTCGGTTGTTTCTGTATCGGGACGAACCAGGTTGATCTCGATGCTGCGGCAAAACGCGGTATCCCGGTCTTTAACGCGCCATTCTCAAACACCCGTTCCGTGGCTGAGATGGTGCTGGGCCAGTTATTACTGCTGCTGCGCCGTATTCCGGAAGCCAATGCCAAAGCCCATCGTGGTATCTGGGACAAACAGGCGAAAGGCTGCTACGAGGCGCGCGGTAAAAAACTGGGGATTATCGGTTACGGTCATATCGGGACACAGCTTGGGATCCTGGCGGAATCCATCGGTATGGATGTCTATTTTTACGATATCGAAAACAAACTGCCGCTTGGTAATGCCACTCAGGTACGTCATCTGTCTGAACTGCTGAATATGAGTGATGTGGTCACGCTGCATGTGCCGGAAACGGAATCCACCAAAAATATGATTGGCAAACAGGAGTTTGAGCTGATGAAACCGGGGGCGATTTTTATCAACGCCTCACGCGGTACGGTGGTCGATATCCCGGCACTGAGTCAGGCTCTGGCATCAAAACATCTGTCCGGTGCGGCGGTGGATGTGTTCCCGTCTGAACCGGCGGCCAACAATGACCCGGCAGATCCGTTTATTTCTGAGCTGATTGGGTTTGATAATGTCATTCTTACCCCGCATATCGGCGGCTCCACCCAGGAAGCACAGGAAAATATCGGGTTTGAGGTCGGCGGTAAGCTGGCGAAATACTCTGATAACGGCTCGACGCTCTCTGCGGTCAACTTCCCGGAAGTCTCTCTGCCGGTGCACGGCCAGAATGCCAACCGTCTGCTGCACATCCACGAAAACCGCCCGGGACTGCTGACCAGCATCAACCAGGTCTTTACTGATCGCGGTATTAATATCGCGGCGCAGTATCTGCGGACGGCGGGTGATCTGGGCTATGTGGTGATCGACATTGTGGCGAATAACAAAGACGAAGCGGATGATGTTCTGCTGCAGCTGAAAGCGCTGCCGGGAACTATCAGAGCGCGTCTGTTGTTCTGATAACAGAACGACTGAAGGTAAAGTAAACGGACGGTAACGGGCAGACGAACGAAAAGCATGCGCGTCACGGATGTATTTACAGCGACTTTTCGTTTTGCCCGTTACCGGTAGTTTCACCGGAGTCAATGTGTGACCGGTGTATCTCTCTGTTAAATAACTGTATGTTTATTTATGTTCCGGCCACAGCCAGCGGCGTGATCACTTCCGGCAGCGGGACATCCCACTGTGCGGCGGGAAGTTCATCAACCTGCTGACAATCATGTGCCAGTCCCGCCGGGTAAAACCCTTTCTTCTGCCAGCCCGCCAGGGTGCGGTCATAAAAACCGCCGCCCATCCCGAGACGCTCTCCTTTTTCATCAAACGCAACCAGCGGAATAAACATCATATCCAGTTCCTGCGGCGGCAATACCTGTGTGACATCCAATGCCGGTTCTGAAATTGAAAACTTGTTTTTAATCAGCGGGGTATCAGGGCGATAAGCAAGGAATAACAGATGATGGCGGCTGAACGGGTGAAGAACAGGTAAAAATACCTGTTTTCCCTGTGACCACAGCCACTCTGCCAGCGGACGGGTATCAATTTCACCATCAAAAGAGAGAAACAGGGCAATATTATTGGCGCGGTGTATATCAGGGTGATGAATGATTTGCTGAACAAGGTCTTGTGCGGCAGCAGTCTGCTGCTGTGGTGTCAGCGCACGGCGCTTGTTGCGGATTAACTGACGCAGATGATGCCGCGCTTGTAACAACGGGTCATTAGTCATAGTGAAATCAGCGAAATATCAGGCGATAAAAAAGAGAGAGGTCTCCAAGATGCCGTCGCAGGCTGTAACCCTTGAACCCTTGGTTCAAGGTGAACGCGGTGTTGCTTCCATTAGGCTGCCTGAACGAATCAGGTATGCTCACCGGTGACAAATCACCACATTCTGTCTGTATCAATATCGGCTCAGGGGACTGACCCGCAGACAAACATCTCAGAGAATTTTGTGAACGTTGTGTAACGCTGTTCTTAAACTCATTGTATGAAATCAGGTGGAGATTGCAACCTAATTTCTAAAATTTTTTTGTCTAGTGACTGATTTCTAAACAATTTTATTCAATAGGTGTTACCTGGCGCTCCGTGATACGGGTTTGGTCATGCAGCGCCTGCTCGATAGTCTGCTGTAACAGTTTTATCTTTTGTTCCATGTTATAGGCATAATCGCGCGTTTTCAATTTTTCTTGTGTCAGTTCGTGACAGATGTTTAGCGCGACGATAAAAACGAGCTGTTCTGTGTTGGACACCCGGCTGCGTTCTTTCAGGTCCTGTAACCGTTGTTCAAGCTCCGCAGCAGAAGCGAGCAGAGCTTCTTTTTGTTCCGGTGGACAATTAACGCGCATGGAACGCCCGAATATCTGGATATCAACGGGTTGTGCAGACATGAAATCTTCCTTTGGTTCTGCAACAGGATATTATCCTGTGTGACGTGAATTGTGTACGTTATAGCAGCAGGCCGCAGCCCTTATCTGGTACAGCGGCGCCTCTTGATGGTAGCATATCATGAACTGAAACCCGACTGGTGAGCAAAATAATGACTCCGGATAAAACACTGCCCGATTTTAAAACACTTGATGAACTTTTGCGTCAGCAGGCCGTCGCCATGAGTGCGTCAGAAATGCACGGCCTGATTACGGGTCTGCTCTGCGGCGGTAACACAGATGAGAGCTGGATGGCGCTGATTCATGACCTGACCAACGAAGGCATGGCGTTTTCACAGGTTCTGGCACAGCCGCTGCGTGCTCTCTTTAATACCACATTTGAACTGCTTGATGATACCGAATGTCAGTTTAATTTACTGCTGCCGGATGATGAGGCGGGTGTGTTTGCCCGGGCCGATGAGCTGGCAGGCTGGGTCAATCACTTCTTATTAGGTCTGGGTGTGGCGGATCCGAAATTCAGTGATCGCAAGGAAGTCAAAGAAATTGTGACTGATCTGCGGGAAATCGGCATGCTGGGCTATGATGAGGCAGAAGATGCCGAAGAACTGGATGACGCGCTGGAAGAAGTGATCGAGTATGTCCGCGTTGCGGTACAGCTGTGCTATATCTCGCTGGCGAAACCGCGCAGCGCACAAAAGGCTGATGCGCCGGAACAGAAACCGACATTACACTGATATATCTGAATCTGTCCGCAGCGGATAATTTGCTGCACACTGAACCATCAGATTTCTGAATCATCACACAGTACAAGGAAAGAGGGTATGAATAAACACGAATTTATCTCACGCCGTCAGGCATTGCTGGAAAAAATGGCACCGGCCAGCGCGGCGGTTTTCTTTGCGGCACCCCCGGCTCAGCGCAATGCGGACAGTGAGTATCCCTACCGTCAGCACAGTGATTTTCTCTACCTGACCGGCTTCAGTGAGCCGGAAGCCGTACTGGTACTGATTAAAAGTGATGAAACCCATAACCACAGTGTCCTGTTTAACCGGGTTCGTGATCTGACGGCGGAAATCTGGTTCGGCCGCCGTCTCGGCCAGGATGCCGCGCCGGAAAAACTGGGTGTGGATCGCGCACTGCCGTTTGATGAAATTAACGAACAGCTCTGTCAGTTGCTGAACGGTCTCGACACCCTCTATTTCGCGCAGGGCGAAATGGCGTATGCCGATACCATTGTTTTTAATGCGCTCGACACACTGCGCCGCGGCAGCCGCCGCAATCTTTCCGCGCCGGCCATCATTATTGACTGGCGGCCGATCGTCCACGAAATGCGTCTGTTTAAATCCCCGGCGGAGCTGGACATCATGCGCCGTGCTGGGAAAGTCAGCGCACTGGCACACACCCGCGCGATGGAAAAATGCCGTCCGGGCATGTACGAATACCAGTTACAGGGCGAAATTGAACACGAGTTTGTCAGTAACGGCGCGCGTTTCCCGTCCTATAACACGATTGTCGGCAGCGGCGAGAACGGCTGCATTCTGCACTACACCGAAAACGAATGCCGGATGAAAGACGGCGATTTGGTGCTGATCGATGCCGGATGTGAAATTGAGGGTTATGCCGGGGATATTACCCGCACCTTCCCGGTGAACGGCAAATTCAGCAAAGAACAGCGTGAAATCTATGATCTGGTACTGGAAACCCTGGATGTTTCCCTTGAACTCTACCGTCCCGGTACTTCTATTGCAGAGGTGACAGATCGCGTGGTGGAAATCATGACGGAAGGGCTGGTAAAACTCGGCTTACTGACCGGGGATGTACCGCATTTGATCGAGACCAAAGCATACCGCACATTTTTCATGCATAGTCTCAGCCACTGGTTAGGACTGGATGTGCATGATGTCGGCCATTACGGCACGGAACGTGACCGTATCCTGGAGCCGGGCATGGTGCTGACCATCGAACCGGGGCTGTATATCGCGCCGGATGCGGATGTGCCGGAGGCATATCGCGGCATTGGTGTCCGTATTGAGGATGATATTGTCATCACGGCGGACGGCAACGAAAACCTGACCGCGTCAGTGGTCAAAACCGCAGATGATATTGAAGCGCTGATGGCGCAGGCAAAACAGGCTGAATAATTAATGAGTGTGATAATCACCGGGGGCGGAATGACCGGCGCAACACTGGCGCTGGCGCTTTCCCGCCTCAGTCACGGCAGGCTTCCCGTTGCACTGGCGGAAGCCAGATTACCGGATGATCACCATCCGGGGTTTGATGCGCGGGCGATTGCCCTGGCGTACGGTACCTGTCAGCGGCTGGAAAAAATCGGGCTGTGGTCCGCCCTGAAAGCGCATGCGGCACCGATTACCCGGGTGCATGTGTCTGATCAGGGACATACCGGCTGTGTGAATATTACCGCCGGTGATTATGATATTGATGCACTCGGACAGGTGATTGAGCTGTATGATGCCGGGCAAACCTTGTTTGCCGAACTGGCAAAAGCAGAAAATGTCACGCTGTATTGTCCGGACAGCGTAAAAAATATTACCCGCACGATGGATTCGGTCAGTGTTCATTTAGACAGCGGCAAAACACTGAACGGTCAGGTTTTGATTGCTGCGGACGGCAGTCACTCTGCGGTCGCGCAACAATGCGGCATGCAGTGGAGCGACACCCCGTATGAGCAGGTGGCGGTGATTGCCAATGTGATGACAGAGCTGGATCCGCAGGGGCGGGCGTTTGAGCGTTTCACCCCGCAGGGGCCGCTGGCCATGCTGCCGATGACAGAAGGGCGCAGTTCGCTGGTCTGGTGTCACCGGGCAGAACATGCGGAAGCCGTGCGTGAATGGGATGATGAGACCTTCTGCCGCGAATTGCAGAAAGCTTTCGGCTGGCAGCTGGGCAAAATCGTCACTGCCGGTGCCCGCCACTGTTATCCGCTGACCCTGAGTGCCGCGCACTCTCAGATTTCCCACCGCCTGGCACTGGTGGGTAACGCCTCGCAGACACTCCATCCGATCGCCGGTCAGGGGTTTAACCTGGGCATGCGTGATGTGATAGCACTGGCGGAGGTTATCAGTCAGGCGTTTTTATCACAGGAAGATATTGGTCAGTACCGTGTGCTGATGCAGTATCAGGCCGCCCGCGAGGCTGACCGGCAGGCGACAATGACCCTGACTGACAGCCTGGTGCGCCTTTTCTCCAATCGCTGCTTCCCGCTGGCTGCCGGACGGAATGCCGGTCTGATGGCAATGGAAATGCTGCCGTTTCTGCGTAACCGGCTGGCAAAACAGACACTCGGCTGGGTCGCGCAGCCGGTTAATACCGCCACGGAAAGAGGATAAACAATGCAGTCATATGATGTGGTAATTGCCGGTGGCGGCATGGTCGGGCTGGCACTGGCCTGTGGTCTGCACGGCTGCGGGCTGCGTATTGCCGTGATTGAAAAGCAGGCTCCGGATACCCGTTTTGATCCGCAGGCGCCGTTTGCTGTCCGGGTCTCGGCTATCAACAGTGCCAGTGAGCGCTTACTGGGGCGGTTGGGTGTCTGGCAGGATATTCTGACAAAACGCGCGGCACCGTATCAGGGCATGGAAGTGTGGGATAACGACAGCTTTGGCCGTATCGCGTTCAGCGCGGCGGAAGCCCATTGTGAACACCTCGGCCATATCATTGAGAATGATGTGGTCCGCAACGCGCTCTGGGAGCGGGTGCAGACACTGTCTGATGTGACGCTGCTCACCGGCACACAAATCCGTCAGGTGGTGTGGGGCGAAAACGATGCCTTTATCACCCTGGAAAATGACGATATGCTCACGACCCGCCTGGTGGCGGGGGCCGACGGGGCAAATTCCTGGCTGCGCCAGCATGCGGATATCCCGGTCTCGTTTTGGGATTATGAACACCACGCGCTGGTCGCCACTATCCGCACAGAGCTGCCGCATGAGAATGTGGCGCGTCAGGTTTTCCACGGCGACGGCATTCTGGCATTTCTGCCGCTGCCGGATGCTCATCACTGCTCAATTGTCTGGTCTCTGCCCGGACTGACAGCACAGCACTGTCTGGATCTGGATGAGGCTGCGTTTAACCATAAACTGGCAGCGGCGTTTGATATGCGTCTCGGGCTGTGTGAAGTGGTCAGTGAGCGGCGGGCGATCCCGCTGACCGGGCGCTATGCCCGTCAGTTTGCCGCACCGCGTCTGGCGCTGCTGGGCGATGCCGCCCATACCATTCATCCGCTGGCCGGACAGGGGGTTAACCTCGGTTTTATGGATGTGGCGGAACTGATTGGCGAAATCCGCCGTCTGACCGCGGAGGGCAAAGATATCGGCAACTATTTCTGGCTGCGCCGTTTTGAGCGCCGCCGCAAGCAGAGTGCCGCAATGATGCTGGCCGGGATGCAGGGCTTCCGTGAACTGTTCGACGGCAACAATCCGGTGAAAAAACTGGTCCGTGATATCGGTCTGGTGCTGGCGGACACACTGCCGGGCGTAAAACCGGCGCTGCTGCGCCATGCCCGCGGACTGAGTGATATGCCGGACTGGCTGCGTGAACCGAAACCGGCATCAGCTGAAAAAATCTAATTTAATGGTCTTTTTCACATTAGTTTTATTCATAATGCACTAAAATTTAACCGGTCGATCCGGCCGGTGTTTTAGTGCATTCCCGCCGCTTAATTCAAAACTATCACCTGTTAATGCTTTTTTGCGTCTCAGGGCTCAGAATGGCAGATGAAAAATCTGCATACTGACGGCTCGTATTTTTCCGTCCGCGTACACGGTCACAATTTTTTCTTATGGTTACGTTTGTGATTCGGTGATAACGTCAGGAAAAGGGTATCGTTTGCGCGGTACACGCTGCGCACTATGTCTGACTGAAAGGGGATAGAATGGCACAACACACACCACTGTCCGGTGAGCACGTTGCCTGCGGGGCAAAAATGGTGGATTTCCACGGCTGGATGATGCCGCTGCACTACGGCTCCCAGATCGAAGAGCACCACAATGTCCGCAATGACGCCGGTATGTTCGATGTTTCCCATATGACAATCGTGGACTTTCATGGTCCGCAATGTCAGCAGTTCCTCCGTTATCTTCTCGCCAATGATGTGGCAAAACTCACCGAAAAAGGCAAAGCACTGTATACCGGGATGCTCAATGCGTCCGGCGGTGTGATCGACGATCTTATCGTCTATTACTTTGCGGATGACTTTTACCGGCTGGTGGTGAACTCCGCCACCCGCGAAAAAGATCTGGCGTGGATTGACGAACATCGCAAAAACTTTGCGGTTGAGATGACAGTCCGTGATGATTTGGCGATGATTGCTGTTCAGGGGCCGCATGCCAAAGAAAAAGTCGCGACACTGCTGACTGCGGAACAAAAAGCGGCTGTTGCCGGGATGAAACCGTTTTACGGCGTGCAGAGCGGGGATTATTTCATTGCCACCACCGGGTACACCGGCGAGGAAGGTTATGAAATCGCGCTGCCCGCAGAGCAGGCTGCTGACCTGTGGAAAAAACTGCTGGCCGCCGGAGTAAAACCGGCAGGGTTAGGGGCGCGGGATACTTTACGCCTTGAGGCAGGCATGAATCTTTACAGCCGGGAGATGGACGAAACCGTCAATCCGCTGGCGGCGAATATGGGCTGGACCATTGCCTGGCAGCCGGAAGACCGGAAATTTATCGGCCGTGAGGCACTGGAAAAATTCCGCCGCGACGGCACTGAAAAACAGGTCGGACTGGTGATGCGCGAAAAAGGCGTACTGCGGGCCGGCATGGAAGTCCGCTTTACTGATGAGCTCGGCAAATTACAGACCGGCGTTATCACCAGCGGAACCTTCTCCCCGTCACTGGGGTTCAGTATCGCGCTGGCCCGCGTCCCGCAGGGGATCGGAAATACCGCTATTGTACAGGTGCGTAACCGTGAAGTGCCTGTTGAGGTCGTGAAACCGGGGTTTGTCCGTAACGGCAAAGCACTGGTCTGAACATCCGTATTTTATTGTTAAATTTTGAGAAACCCGATAACAGGAGCCGTTGGCGATGAGTAATATACCTGAGAATCTGAAATATACAGAAGATCACGAGTGGGTTCGCCATGAGAGTGGTGATGAGTATGTGGCAGGGATCACTGATTACGCGCAGGAATTGCTGGGCGATGTGGTTTTTGTTGAATTACCGGAAGTGGGTGATGAAATCACGTTTGGTGAGGCATTCGGTACCGTTGAGTCGGTAAAAGCGGCATCTGACCTGTATGCGCCGGTGACCGGCACCGTTATCGCCGTGAACGAAGCACTGGAAGACAGCCCGGAACTGGTCAACAGCGAGCCGTATGAAGGCGGCTGGATGATCCGCATTAAAATCGCGGATCCGGATGAGTTTGCCGGTCTGATGGACGCAGCCAAATACGCAGAACTGCAGGCTGAAGAACAAGACTGACGGATTGCGGAACCCTGTTTGTGAGCAAACAGGGTTTTTTTTCGGGTTTTTATTGAATCAGACAATGTCAGGAACCGGAGAACAATGACTCAAACGTTAACTCAGCTTGAAAATCGCGGCGAATTTATCCGCCGTCATATCGGCGCATCCCCTGAACAGCAGCTGCATATGCTGAAAACAGTCGGTGCGGCGTCACTCGAAGATCTCACCCGTCATATTGTCCCGGACGATATTCAGCTGGATATCCCGCCTGCGGTCGGTGAAGGGGCAACAGAACAGGATGCGCTGGCAGAACTGAAAACCATTGCCGGGCTGAATCAGCAATTTACCTCTTACATTGGTCAGGGCTATGCACCGACCATTCTGCCGCCGGTAATTTTACGCAATCTGCTGGAAAATCCGGGCTGGTATACCGCGTATACGCCGTATCAGCCGGAAATCTCCCAGGGTCGCCTGGAAGCACTGCTGAATTTCCAGCAGGTGACTATCGACCTGACCGGTCTGGAGCTGGCATCTGCTTCACTGCTGGATGAAGCGACCGCAGCAGCGGAAGCGATGGCGATGGCAAAACGTGTCAGTAAAAAGAAAAATGCCAGCCGCTTTTTTATTGCGGATGACGTGCATCCGCAAACCCTGGATGTGATCCGCACCCGCGCTGAATATTTCGGTTTTGAACTGATTATCGATAGTGCGGAAAAAGCCCTTGATTACGATGATGTGTTTGGTGTGCTGTTGCAGCAGACCGGTACCGGCGGGCAGATCCATGATTACCGTGACTTACTGGCACAGTTACATCAGCGTCAGGTGATCACCAGTGTGGCAGCCGATATTATGGCGCTGGTCCTGCTGGAAGCACCGGGTAAACAGGGTGCGGATATCGTCTTCGGCTCAGCCCAGCGTTTTGGTGTGCCGATGGGTTACGGCGGCCCGCATGCTGCCTTTTTTGCCTGCCGTGATGCTTACAAACGCGCCATGCCGGGCCGTCTTATCGGGGTATCTATTGATGCCGCCGGTAACCGCGCACTGCGCCTGGCGCTGCAAACCCGCGAACAGCATATCCGCCGTGAAAAAGCGAACTCCAATATCTGTACTTCTCAGGTTCTGCTGGCAAATATCGCCGGGATGTATGCGGTCTACCACGGGCCGGAAGGTCTGAAACGGATTGCCGGTCGCATTCATCGTCTGACCGATATTCTGGCGAAAGCGCTGACAAATGCGGGTCTGCGTCTGCGCAATACCACCTGGTTTGATACCCTGACGATTGAAGTGCAGGACAAAGCTGCCGTTCTGGCCCGTGCCAAAGCGGCGCGCATTAACCTGCGTACCGATCTGCCGGGTGCCGTTGCGGTCACCCTGAGCGAAACCACGCAGCGTGAATGTCTGGAAACTCTGTACGCCGTACTGACCGGACAGGAAGCTCAGTGGGATATTGATGCGCTGGATGCACAGGTTGCCGCTTCTTCTGAATCCATTCCTGCCGCGCTGCGCCGCGAAGGGGAGATTCTGAAGCACCCGAACTTCCGCAGCTACCACAGCGAAACGGATATGATGCGCTACCTGCACAGCCTGGCCCGCAAAGACCTGGCGCTGGATCAGGCGATGATCCCGCTCGGCTCCTGCACCATGAAACTGAATGCGGCAGCGGAGATGATCCCGATCACCTGGCCGGAATTCGGTAATATGCACCCATTCTGCCCGCCGGAGCAGGCTCAGGGCTATCATGTGATGATAGAACAGCTCTCCCGCTGGCTGGTGCTGCTGACCGGTTATGACGCCATGTGTATGCAGCCGAACTCCGGCGCACAGGGCGAATATGCCGGGCTGGTGACTATCCGCCGCTATCAGGAAAGCAAAGGCGAAGGGCACCGCACTATCTGTCTGATCCCGCAGTCTGCTCACGGTACGAACCCGGCCTCAGCCAATATGGCGGGGATGGAGGTCGTGGTGGTGGCCTGTGATGAAGACGGTAATATTGACCTGGCGGATTTACGGGCGAAAGCAGAACAGCACAGTGAAAATCTGTCCTGTGTGATGATCACCTATCCGTCCACCCACGGGGTGTATGAAGAAGGTGTGCGGGAAGTCTGTGATATCATTCATGAATTCGGCGGCCAGGTGTATCTGGACGGCGCGAACATGAACGCCCAGGTTGGTGTGACCACACCGGGCTTTATCGGCGCGGATGTTTCTCACCTTAATCTGCACAAAACCTTCAGTATTCCGCACGGCGGCGGCGGACCGGGCATGGGGCCGATTGGTGTGAAAAAACACCTCGCACCGTTTGTGCCGGGGCACACTATTGTCACTTCTGAGCTGCTGACCTCTCAGGGCGCGGTATCCGCCGCACCGTTCGGCAGTGCCTCCATTCTGCCGATCAGCTGGATGTATATCCGCATGATGGGTGCGCAGGGGCTGCGTCAGGCCAGTCAGGTAGCGATCCTGAATGCCAACTATATCGCAGCACGGCTGAAATCCGCTTACGATGTGCTTTATACCGGCCGTAACGGCTATGTGGCACATGAATGTATTCTGGATATCCGTCCGCTGAAAGCGAAGTTTGGTATCACCGAGATGGATATTGCCAAGCGTCTGATTGACTACGGCTTCCATGCACCGACCATGTCGTTCCCGGTTGCCGGCACACTGATGGTCGAGCCGACAGAATCCGAAAGTCAGACGGAGCTGGATCGCTTTATTGATGCCATGCTGGGTATACGTGCGGAAATGGAGCGGGTCGGCAGCGGTGAATGGACAGCGGAAGATAACCCGCTGGTAAATGCCCCGCATATCCAGACTGAACTGGCAGCGGAGTGGTCACACCCGTACAGCCGTGAAGTGGCGGTATTCCCGACTCAGGCCACCCGCGACAACAAATACTGGCCGACGGTTAAACGGCTGGATGATGTTTACGGCGACCGTCACCTTCAGTGCTCCTGTGCACCGGTGAGTGATTACGAGTAACCGGTAAACGATAAACGATAAACGATAAAGAAAAGGCCGGTTGTGGTAACACAACCGGCCTTTTTTATCAGTGCAGCCAGCCTTTCTCTTTCGCGGTATCCAGTTCGGCGCGTAACCACGTCCAGAATGCCGGATGCACATCGGCGATAAATTTCGTGCGGTCAATCACCTGTTCCAGTGAAATATTGTTTTCCACCCAGCTCTGACCCTTATTGTGCAGATTCATCAGCACCGGCATCACGCGGTCGATCATATTGGCGATACGTGCCTCGCGGGTTTCTGCAGCGTCATACTCATTCCACAGCGTCTGAAACTCATCCGCCTGCGGCTGCGGCAGCAGACCGAAAATCCGTTTTGCGGCAGCCACTTCTTTTTCCGCAATCGCTTCACGGGCAGCCAGATCAAAGACCAGCACGTCTCCGGCATCAATTTCCACTACATCATGCAGCAGTGCCATTTTCAGGATGCGCAGCATATCCGCATCTTCAACATACGGCGCAAACGCCATTGCCGTCATGGCAAAATGCCAGCTGTGTTCAGCGGAGTTTTCCTGACGTTCATTGTTCAGCAGACGGGTTTTACGGTAAACGCTTTTGAGCTTATCCAGCTCCATCACAAAGGTGATTAACTGAGAAAAAGGAATGACTTCCTGTGCGGGAACAGCTGATGACATAACAACCTCAATACGGATTTATACAAAATATCCCCGGCGCAGAGGCAGGGTATCTCTGCGCCCGGGTATGACGGGAAATCAGGCTTCTTCAGTAAAGGAGTACGGCAGCGGGAAAAGGCTCAGGCGGCTTTCTTCATCTTCACGGATACGGAAGACAGCCTCTTCTTCCGTATCATTGTTCATGACAATCTGCACCAGCACGCGATCATCACTCAGGCGGACTGCCGCGAGGATAGTCCCGGTGCGGCGCCAGTTTTCACCTAACTGACGCTCAGCGGCATCACCAGCGACCGGCACATGGCGGCTGTGGCCGATAAGTGTGAACATAGCGCGTTTGTTGGCACCGCGGAATTTGGCGCGGGCCACCATTTCCTGCCCGGTATAGCAGCCTTTCTTAAAGCAGATACCCCGGGGAAGGGATTGCAGGTTTGTTGCCTGCGGCAGAAATTCACTGACGGTTGCCGCATCAATCACGGCGTAACCGGCTTCAATATCCAGCGCCGTCCACTGAGTGTCAGACGCATCCGGCAGAGAAAGGGCATCAGATAACACACCGGCCTGCTCAGCGGTTTGGATCAGAATAAAACGCCCCTGCGGCAGCGGCAGGTACAGCAGTGTGGTGTCATTGCTGCTGACAACCTGAGTGTCCGCATCCGGAACGGCGCTGAAATGCGCCTGTAAGGCGTCTGCCGCTCCGTGACCGGCGATCCCGGTCAGGACAGCACTCTCATCAGCGGCAATCGTCACTTTGGAAAATACCGCGTATTTTTTCAGTTCCGCGAGCTGGGTATCCAGCGCACTGCGGCGGATAAGATAGGCATAACCGTCTTTATAATGAAACAGACGCAGATCACTCCACATCTTTCCTTTGGCATCACAATGGGCACACAGCACATGCTGATCATCAGCCATAGCGTCGATATCAGCGGTGACCTGTCCCTGAAGATACTTCTGACTGTCCGGGCCGGTGATAGTCACCAGCGCCAGATCGCTGAGAGAAACACGTGTCAGGGGGAGAGAATCACTCAGTTGCGGGCGTAATGCGGTTGTTTCTGTGTTCATGATGTTTTACCTGTCCGGAGAGCTGTGCAATGTATGGTAAAAGAGATAACAGACATTGCAAGAGAATATTATTGACCCATTGTGTGATGCGGCGCATGCGGAGTGACAATGAAATCCTCAGCCGCGGATTTCATTTATTTTTCCGCTTGTGCCGCATTTTTCTCCGGCATGTGCGGCAGACGATTTTCTTTATTGTCAGGGCTTGGTAGGCTACGCTGATATCATCAGTTATGTTTACCGGTCTGATAAACCGCTTCTTATTAAAAAGGATATACCGGTGTTAGATATTGAAAATAAAGCCCGCATCCACTGGGCCTGCCGTCGCGGCATGCGGGAGCTGGATATTGCGATTATGCCGTTCTTTCAGCATGAATATGACACGCTGACCGATGCTCAGAAACAGGACTTTGTGCAGCTGCTGAACTGCCCGGATCCGGATCTGTTTAACTGGCTGATGAATAAAGGCCGTCCGGATGATGAAGCGCTGTATCAGATCATCCGCCTGATTCAGGAACGTAATCAGGCACGGATGGCAGCACAGAACGCAGCGTATTATCCGGACTGACCGGCAGAGAAAGTCATAACCGGTCACAGTTATTTCATAGGAAACCGGGAAGGAATGCCGTATATTTTCCGGCTGACGGATACGGGATAACCGGGTTCTCAGCCGGACAGCGTGTGCTGTCATTGTGTCAGGATACAGGGGGCAGGCCGTGGTTTTGTGGAAATCAGTATTACGTGTCTCATTTAAGACTCAGGTCTTCTCAACACTGATTTATGGTGCGCTGGCGCTGAGTGTGTTATTTGCGCCCTGGCCCGGCAGAACCTCATTTATCTGGCTGCCGCTCACATTGCTGCTGATCGCAGGCTGGGGGCGGACACAACATAAAATCAGCAAACGCACCGGTCACGCCAGTCTGCAGAATCAGAACCGGATTTTATGGCGCAAAAGCGAGTGGGAAATCACCAGACCGCCGTATATCACCCGGCTGGGTATCCGCCTGCATCTGCGCTCACTGACTTCCGGGCGGCAGAAATACCTGTGGATAGCCTCTGACAGTGTCCCGAAAGAGGCATGGAACAGCCTTAATCAGCTGCTTTTACAGTACCCGGATATCTGATCCGTCTACAGCAGTTCCTGCACTTCCTCAAGTACCTGCATGCACCATGCGGCGATACGCTCTTCGCTCTCGTCATACTGGTTAACATCATCAAGTGCCAGGCCGACAAAGTGTTTGCCGTCCGGGGTCAGGGCTTTCGGGCTGGTGAAGGTATAACCGTCCACCGGCCAGTAACCGGCAAATTTCACCCCGGATGATTGCAGTTGCTGATGCAGATAACCCAGTGCGTCCAGGAACCAGTCACTGTAATCCACCTGATCACCCATGCCGTACATGGCGATAATTTTTCCCGATAAATCAAGCTGCGGCAACTGATCCCACACCGCCAGCCAGTCTTCCTGGATTTCACCGAAATCCCAGGTCGGAATACCGAGGATCAGCACCGGGTAGCTTTCCATCAGTTGCAGATCTGTCTCTTTCACATCATGGAGTTCAACGAGATCATCACCTAAAATATCACGGATTTTTTCAGCTGCCATTTCGGTATAGCAGGTGCTGGAACCATAAAAAAGACCAATTTTCATCTGTTTATTCTGCTGTGTATCGGGTAAAAAATGAAAGCTCACCACCTCTGTGCGCTGCTTTCATCACAGGATTACGGTATTGTAACAGAAGATAAGTTAATTCTGACACGGGAATTCAAACGGGAGGTCAGCGGTGAAGGACGCCGTACAACACAGCGAAAGTGATGCACTGACAGAGCAGTTTCTTGATACTATCTGGCTGGAACAGAATTTATCGGAAAACACCCTGGCATCCTACCGACTGGATTTACAGGCACTGGCGGACTGGCTGGCACCGCAGGATCTGGACTGGTTATCACTGACCACCCTTGATTTGCAGGCATTTCTGGCAGACAGGCTGGATCGCGGTTACAAAGCCACCAGTTCGGCGCGGATGCTCAGTTCGCTGCGCCGGTTTTTCCAGTATTGCTACCGTGAAAAACTGCGGACGGATGATCCGACCATTCAGCTGTCAGCACCCAAACTGCCCGCCCGGCTGCCGAAAGATTTAAGTGAAAGCCAGGTGGATGACCTGCTGGCGGCTCCGGATGTGACCGACCCGCTTGAACTGCGCGATAAAGCCATGCTGGAAGTGCTTTATGCCTGCGGATTGCGCGTGACAGAACTGGTGTCACTGTCGCTGCCGGATATCAGTCTGCGCCAGGGCGTGATCCGCGTGATAGGTAAAGGTAATAAAGAGCGCCTGGTGCCGATGGGGGAAGAAGCGGTGTACTGGCTGGAGGTCTATCTGGCACAGGCCAGGCCGTCACTGCTGAACGGGCAGGCCGCAGATGTGCTGTTTCCGAGCAAACTCGGGCGGCAGATGACACGGCAGACATTCTGGCACCGTATCAAACATTATGCGGTGGTGGCGGGAATTGCGACAGAAAAACTCTCGCCCCATGTGCTGCGCCATGCCTTTGCCACGCACCTGCTCAATCACGGGGCGGATCTGCGGGTGGTGCAGATGCTGCTGGGGCACAGTGATTTATCCACCACACAAATTTATACCCATGTCGCGACGGAGCGGTTACGTACGCTGCACCAGCAGCACCATCCGCGCGGCTGATAAGGAAACAGTATGCTGAAAATTGTATCATCCGCACTGGCACTTCTGCTGGTGCTCAGCCACGGCGTGGTCGCCGGGGAAAGCGAAATCAAAGCGGCACTGGGCAAAATGGATATGACCGCCACCATGATCCGCCCGTCACCGGTGCCGGGGGTCTCGGCGGTTGCCACACCGCAGGGGGTTTTTTATATCAGCGATGACGGCCGTTATCTGCTGCAGGGGCCGATGTTTGATATGAGCGGTAAAACCCCGAAAAATATCACCAATAATGTGCTGCTGGATGAGCTGAACAGTCTGGAAAATGAGATGATCATTTATAAATCTCAGCGCGGAAGCCACGTTATTACGGTCTTTACGGATATCACCTGTCCGTACTGCCTGAAATTACATAATGAAAATAAGGTGCTGAATGATAAAGGTATTACGGTCCGTTATCTGGCGTTTCCGCGCAAAGGGCCGGAGTCTGCGGTCGGGCGGGACATGCAGTCTGTCTGGTGTAACGGCTTCAAAACCAAAGCGCTGGATAATGCATTCCGTAATGAGCCGATCCCGCAGATAGACAGCTGTAACATTGATATCAGTAAACACTATAATCTCGGCCTGAAATTCGGCATCACCGGTACCCCGGCGATTGTCCTTGAGGACGGAACGCTGATTGCCGGTTACTTATCTGCAGATAAAATTGCTGAATTAGTAAATAAATAATTAATAGTATAATCAGGTTGTTATGATAAAAACAGAACTCCGCCGCCGTGATGCGGCGGATTACACCGCACTGCTTTCCCCCGATCGCCCCGAACTGCTATGCCGCCTGTATGCCGCCAGAGGGATCACCTCTGCGGAGCAACTGGAACGCAGCGCACGCGGACTGCTTAATTACGGTCAGCTCAATGGTATCGATCAGGCTGTCGCATTACTGAAAGAGGCACTGCATCAGAATCAGCGGATTGTGATTGTCGGCGATTTTGATGCTGACGGCGCAACCAGCACCGCACTGTCGGTTCGTGCACTGCGACGGATGGGATTCCGGCAGGTGGATTTTCTTGTCCCCAACCGTTTTGAGGACGGTTACGGGCTCAGCGCGCAGGTGACAGAGCAGGCCCGCCGCAAAGGGGCGGAGCTGATTATGACCGTGGACAACGGTATTTCCTCCCATGACGGTGTGGCCGCTGCGCATGCTGCCGGGATCCGCGTGATTGTGACTGACCACCATCTGCCGGGGGAGATCCTGCCGCCGGCGGAAGCAATTATTAACCCGAATCTGGCAGACTGCGGATTTCTTTCCAAATCCCTGGCCGGTGTCGGGGTGACGTTTTATCTGATGTCCGCACTGCGGGCATCACTGCGGGCGGATGACTGGTTCGCGCAACAGAATATTGCTGAGCCGAACCTGGCTGAAATGCTGGATCTGGTCGCACTGGGTACGGTGGCGGATGTGGTACCGCTTGATCAGAACAACCGGATCCTGGTGCATCAGGGGCTGAACCGCATCCGTGCCGGACGCTGCTGTGCCGGGATCACCGCACTGCTGGAAATCTCCAAACGACAGGCATCCGGGCTGGTGGCGAGTGACCTCGGTTTTGCCCTCGGGCCGCGTCTGAATGCGGCGGGCAGACTGGATGATATGTCAGTCGGTGTTGAACTGCTGCTGACCGATGATATGGCGAAAGCCCGCATGCTGGCGCATGAACTGGACGGCCTGAATCAGACACGGCGCGAAATCGAGCAGGGGATGCAGCAGGAAGCCCTGACGCTGTTCAGCAAAATTGAGCACAGCACCACGGAAATGCCGTCAGGGATTGCCCTGTATCACCCGGAATGGCATCAGGGCGTGGTCGGTATTCTCGCCTCACGCATCAAAGAGCGTTATCACCGACCGGTGATTGCCTTTGCCCCCTGCGGCGATGGTCTGCTGAAAGGCTCCGGACGCTCGGTAAGCGGCCTGCATCTGCGGGATGTGCTCGAGCGGCTCGATACGCTCAATCCGGGAATGATGGCGGCATTCGGCGGGCATGCCATGGCGGCCGGGCTTTCTCTGCCGGAATCCTGTTTTCCTGATTTTCAGCATAAATTTGCCGCGCTGGTGGATGATATGATCGACCCCGGCCTGCTGCACGGGGTCATCTGGAGCGACGGGGTGCTGCTGCCGCAGGATATGACACTGGAAACCGCCGGACTGCTGCGCGAAGGCGGGCCGTGGGGACAGGGTTTTCCGGAGCCGTTGTTTGACGGTACATTCCGTCTGCTGCAACAGCGCATCGTCGGTGAAAAACACCTGAAAGTGATGATCGAACCGGAAGGCGGCGGTCCGCTGCTCGATGGTATCGCCTTTAACGTGGATGTAAATTACTGGCCGGACAACAGTGTGCAGCGGGTTCGCCTCGCCTACAAACTGGATGTGAATGAGTTCCGCGGGCAGCGCAGTGTGCAGTTACTGATAGAACATATCTGGCCGGATTAATTTTAGTCCGAAAGGGGGTTGCAGTGCTGTCATGATGAGCGGATTTTCGTTACAATATACAGTTCTCACATTATTACCTGACAATCAACAAAAGATAAAAAGACATGTTTGAAATTAACCCGGTAAAAAATCAGATCCAGGATTTGACTGAGCGTACTTCGGTGCTTCGGGGGTATCTTTGACTACGATGCCAAGAAAGAGCGCTTAGAAGAAGTTAACGCCGAGCTGGAACAGCCTGACGTCTGGAACGAACCTGAACGTGCTCAGGCACTCGGTAAGGAACGCGCCTCTCTGGAAGCCATCGTGGAAACCATCGATGATCTTGACCAGGGGCTTGAGGATGTCAGCGGTCTGCTGGAACTCGCCGTCGAAGCCGATGACGAAGAGACCTTTAACGAAGCGGTTGAAGAGCTGAAGGGACTGGAAGACAAACTCGGTCAGCTGGAATTCCGCCGGATGTTCTCCGGTGAATATGACAGCGCTGACTGCTACCTTGATCTCCAGGCCGGTTCCGGTGGTACAGAAGCTCAGGACTGGGCAAGCATGCTGCTGCGTATGTATCTGCGCTGGGCGGAAAGCCGCGGCTTTAAAACCGAAATTATTGAAGAATCTGACGGCGACGTGGCGGGTCTGAAATCGGCAACGGTTAAGATCATGGGTGAATATGCCTACGGCTGGCTGCGCACAGAAACCGGCGTTCACCGCCTGGTGCGCAAGAGCCCGTTTGACTCCGGCGGCCGCCGCCATACCTCGTTCAGTTCCGCGTTTATCTATCCGGAAGTGGATGATGACATTGATATCGAAATCAATCCGGCGGATATCCGTATTGACGTTTACCGCGCCTCCGGTGCCGGTGGTCAGCACGTCAACAAAACGGAATCTGCGGTACGTCTTACCCATATTCCGACCGGGATCGTCACTCAGTGCCAGAATGACCGCTCGCAGCATAAGAATAAAGATCAGGCTTTCCGTCAGATGAAAGCAAAACTTTATGAATATGAAATGCAGAAGAAAAACGCCGATAAACAAGAAATGGAAGATAACAAATCCGACATCGGCTGGGGCAGTCAGATCCGTTCTTATGTGCTTGATGATTCCCGGATTAAAGATCTCCGTACCGGTGTGGAAACCCGTAATACGCAGGCTGTATTAGACGGTGATCTGGATAAATTTATTGAGGCCAGCTTAAAAGCGGGTTTATAAGGATTAAAAATGTCACAAGACCAACACAGTGCTGAGCAGGCACCTGATTTAAATAACGAATTAAAAACACGCCGTGAAAAACTGGCACTGCTGCGTGAAAAAGAAGCCGTTGCATTCCCGAATGATTTCCGCCGTGACGCGGTATCCGGTGAGCTGCATGAGAAGTATGGCGAAAAAAGCGCGGAAGAGCTGGAAGCCCTGAATATCGAAGTGGCGATTGCCGGCCGTATGATGACCCGCCGTATCATGGGGAAAGCCTCTTTCGCCACCTTACAGGACACCGCAGGCCGTATTCAGATTTACGTTTCCCGTGATGATCTGGCGGAAGGTGTGTACAACGAATCCTTTAAAAAATGGGATCTGGGCGATATCCTCGCGGCACGCGGTAAGTTATTTAAAACCAAAACCGGTGAGCTGACTGTCCACTGTACTGAAGTCCGTCTGCTGACCAAAGCACTGCGTCCGTTACCGGATAAATTCCACGGTCTGAGTGACCAGGAAACCCGCTACCGCCAGCGTTATCTGGATCTTATCGCCAACGATGAATCCCGTAACACCTTTGCGGTGCGTTCACGTATCCTGGCTGAAATCCGCAAGTTCATGGTGAACAAAGGATTTATGGAAGTGGAAACGCCGATGATGCAGGTGATCCCGGGCGGGGCGAGTGCGCGTCCGTTTGTTACCCATCATAATGCGCTGGATATTGATATGTATCTGCGTATTGCGCCGGAACTGTATCTGAAGCGTCTGGTGGTCGGTGGTTTTGAGCGTGTGTTTGAAATCAACCGTAACTTCCGTAACGAAGGGGTTTCTCCGCGTCACAACCCGGAATTCACCATGATGGAACTTTATATGGCGTATGCCGATTATAAAGATCTGATTGCGCTGACCGAAGAGTTGTTCCGTACTATTGCGCAGGATGTGCTGGGTAACCCGGTTGTGAAATACGGTGACCAGGAATTCGATTTCGGCAAACCGTTTGCCAAACTCACCATGAAAGAAGCTATCTGCAAATACCGTCCGGAAACCAATATGGCGGATCTGGATGATATGGATAAAGCAGTTGCTATCGCGAAATCCCTGAATATCAAAATTGAGAAATCATGGGGTCTGGGCCGCGTACAGTGTGAAATCTTCGAGGAAGTGGCAGAAAGCCATCTGATCCAGCCGACATTCATCATTGAATATCCGGCAGAAGTGTCTCCGCTGGCACGCCGTAATGACGACAATCCGTTTATTACTGACCGCTTTGAATTCTTTATCGGCGGCCGTGAAATCGGTAACGGTTTCTCTGAGCTGAACGATGCGGAAGATCAGGCAGAACGTTTTGCCGAGCAGGTCCGCCAGAAAGATGCCGGTGACGACGAAGCGATGTTCTATGACGAAGACTATGTTGTCGCGCTGGAACACGGTCTGCCGCCGACAGCGGGTCTGGGTATCGGGATCGACCGTATGGTTATGCTGTTTACTGACAGCCACACCATCCGTGACGTCATCCTGTTCCCTGCAATGCGTCCGGGAAAATAATTGCTGCAGTAAATGAATACGGAGCCTCACAAATTTGTGAGGCTTTTTTTTCACTATCCTCTTGATAAACAAGATGACCGGCGTATAATCTCACACATCCTGACGCGGGCGTAGTTCAATGGCAGAACGAGAGCTTCCCAAGCTCTATACGAGGGTTCGATTCCCTTCGCCCGCTCCAGACAAACCTCTCTGAACGTCTCCTGAAGTCTGCAAACCCCACCAGAATCAAGCTTTACAGCTAAATCACTGTCTTTTGAAGTCTGCCGCCGTCTTTTGGAATCTATACAGTTTGCGGGCAAAACAAAAATGTTATTTCCCGGCGTATATCCGGTGGTCACTCTAACTGAAACCCGTGAAAGCGGGCTGAGCAGCGGCAGGTACAGACGTTTTAATCCTGACAAATCCTAACTAAAATTGAGTTTTGAGAGGCTGCCCCGATTATCATGGCGATATTAATGATTGTTCAGTATGAAGAATATACGATATCCTGCTGACCAAAGAAAAATATAAGGACTTTTCTGACTGAGTTTCACTTATGGGTTAATATTCTTACGTGATAATAACTAAACCAGGGATAATACAATGTCAGGATACCGGCCTAATATATTCGGAAAAGCCATGGCGATTGATGGTGACAAAACCACAACAGGAGCCACCTGTATCGCGTCGTCAGGCATGGTAAAATACAAAGGCAACCCGCAGTGATTGCCGGCGATCTCACCACCACCTGCCCGCAGTGCAAGCAGACCGGCACGATAGCAACCGGAGACAGCAGGATGATGAATAACCGCAAACCACAGGCTGTTGACGGCTCAATAGTACAATGTGGTTGCCCTTACGGCTCCAATACCATTATTGCAAAAGCTTCCCTCGTAAACGCTACATCACTCACTGATGTGGCCGCATTTTCAGAATCAAAACCACATACAGGATATGCCGGAACCCGGAAACTTCCGGCCTACCTCACCGGAGAAAAACCCGAATTAGGATTTATTCCTGATTATCCGGTGCTACGTAACAGCATGGTCTTTCCGGATCAACGGTTGAGGGGGATGCTGTATCAAAATAATTTCGACGTGATGTTGCTTACCGTTAGTGAAGTTTTTGAAGTGCTTCAGTCATGGGGATGGAAAGACACAAAAACGGCCTGGGTAGAAATGACACAATCCGGTATCGGGCAGGTTATGGTGAATTATGGGGTGAATGGTAAGGATGTTGTTACCACGTCAATGATTCTTGTAAAACTCGGCGATCTTGGTATTCGGGCAACGGTTTATATCAATCATATAGGGACGGAGCTCATTAAACTGACAGGTCATCCCGGAATAAGAAAAATACTCAATGCCCCGGTATTCAGATTAGATAATACAAAGGTTGTTGATCTCGGCATTGGTAAATATGGACTTGCCAAGTCAATTATTGAAGGTGCACGTCTGACGTTTTATGTTGCCGCAGCTTACCGTACACTCGATTATATATTGAATGATGAAACGTCATTGGCAAAATTTATTGGCTCACTTGCAACTGATGTAGTTAAATTGGGAATTGCGTCTGTTATTAGCTGGGGGGCGGGATCTTTGGCTATTGCCTATGTACCTTTTGTCGCAGTACCTCTGGTTGTTGTTGTTGGATTCGGTTTGTTTGCTGCATGGGGGCTAAATAAACTGGATGACAAGTTTGGTGTAACAGATCAGGTAGTTGCATACCTTGAAGCCGCACAGCAGGAGTTTGTTGAGAAAGCACGGGAAGTCGAAAAAGGAATTCTCGACCTTGGGTCTATGTATGCTGACAAAATGTTAGAGACGGGCAGAGAAGTTATTGTGAGTGAAATTAAAAGGTATGTACGGAATTCTATAGAAAAAGTAATCCCGAGGGGGTATTGATGCTAACCATTAGATTAAAAGCAATAGCGTCTTCATTGTTTTTTTTAATAATGGGTATAGGTGCTTTTTATTTTTCGATTATAGATTTAATCGGGTATTTTGAATTTCAAGATGAAATAACGTATTCGTGGGGAGACTGTTTTGCCTTTGTTTTCTCTTTTGTTGTTTTTATTTTTTCATTATATCCAATATATGTGGCTTTTTATGGTTCTCCTATGCCAATATGTAAAGCAAAGAAAACGTATAAAATCGCTCTTGTTTTTTTTGTCGCTTCATTAGTTTCCCCGGTTATATTTTCTTATGTTTATACAAGTAAATTAGAAAGCCTTGGTTATATAGCTTGTCGGGGTACTCCCTTAGGTTGGACACCTATGATGGCAACTAAATATGTCACTGATAAAAAACTCTGTTTAGCGCCTAAGAAATAAGTCAAAGCTTCTTTTCCGTAATCCGCCTCTAAGATTTTGGGGCGGGTAATCCGGAAGGAGACAAGGCCCGGAATAAGCACGTTAAATAGTTAAAAATATAGACGTTTGAGTCCTGACAAATCCTAACGTTCCGGATGATGGGGTTGATAAGGTAAATCCGTCCGCAGATCACCGCAGCACCTTAAAAAATCTGTAAATGTTTCCGGTTATCATGTATCGGTATTTTGCGCAAAGTACGAACCGAATGCAAATCTCTTATAAGCCTTGTAACATAAGGGATTCAGGAAAATCAGACCCGGCAGAATGCGCAAGAAAATGCTAAGATTTGCTAAGGTCTGCAAACCCCAATAAAATCAAGTCTTACAGTGAAATCCCGGTACTCAGAGGTTGGCCGGTATCCTTTGGGATTTGTATATCGTTGTGTACGGTAATGTGTTCAGGATGAAATCATTTCTTCGGCGCTATACACTAAATGACAGTAACGGCAAAATCCGGGCGATGTTCGCAAGGCTCAAAAACAGGAATTATCATCGGTACGCTCATCAATAAGCGTCACAACGTCATTTTTTACAGCCTGAAGTTCAGTTACTAACAATTCATAACTTAACTCACTGTAATCTGAATAAAATTTTTGAGCAAGAAGACCAAGCTGATTCCATTTATAGCCTGTTTCCGGAAAGTCGGCAGGCAGGCCTTCAGCATCGTAAGTGATCCACTTTACCACAAGAGCATTCCATCCGATCAGATACGAAACGAGGTCACGAATACTCATATCCGTTCCTTTGGCATGCCCGTCCATTGAGTTATCTGAAGTAAATTCAGGTGGGATTGCGTTGAGGTAACTAATTAATTTACTAAAATTTTTATCAATAGCTAAAAGCAGTTCAGCTTTTGTTTGCGGTACACTCATAAGAATTCCCTCTTACGTTAAAAGAAATACCACGAAGGCGCAGAGTGGTATTATCTCCCCGTGCCGGTTATCTACGCCCGTGCATAAAAACAATATTTCCGCTTTCTGTGATTTTCATCAAATAATCAAAAAGATAT
The DNA here is from genome assembly GCF_000633515.1 of Morganella morganii H1r. Lineage (GTDB taxonomy): Bacteria > Pseudomonadota > Gammaproteobacteria > Enterobacterales > Enterobacteriaceae > Morganella > Morganella morganii_B. Next base: position 185,998 of record NZ_AYMP01000014.1, read on the forward strand.
TTCGCTAAGATAGCGCTCTCAAAGGAGCGATGTCTATGATAAGTTTATCTCATCTATCCGGTTTATTCTTAGGGGTATTACTGGGTTTTGTTATGCAGCGCGGCCGCTTTTGTTTAGCCGGTGGTTTGCGCGATCTCTATCTTTTCCGCGACAGCAGAATGCTGATTGCTATTCTGATTGTCATCTCTGTCCAGAGTATCGGACTCTTCGTTTTTTCTTATTTCGGTATTGCAAAAATCCCTGCCGGCACATTTCCCTGGCTGGCAACACTGACCGGCGGATTACTTTTTGGTATGGGGATGGCATTTGCCGGATCCTGCTCAACCGGTGCTTATTACCGGGCTGCGGAAGGATTGGCAGGCAGTATTATAGCTGTTGGCGGTTTTATTATTGCCAGTTGGTTTATCCGTCAGTCCGCCGTAAAACAGGTCTTTTCTCCGGTCACCACACCGAAACTGGATTCCCCGACTATCACACAATCACTGAATATCCCGCCGTATATCGCGATTATTGTTTTGGTGCTGCTGACGGTTTTTCTGGTGAATCGTCACCTGAATAAATACAAATCTGTTCACATTCCCAAAATGAAAGCACGGAAAACCGGGGTCGCCCACCTGCTGTTCGAAGCCCGCTGGCATCCGTTTGTTTCTGCCCTGATTATTGGTGTCATCGCACTGCTTGCCTGGCCTTCAAGCCTGGCGGACGGACGTGTCGGCGGATTAGGGATCAGCGGCCCGAGCGCACAATTATTTTCACTGGTAACGGCCGGTGACCTGAAATTCTTTAACTGGGCGGGTTATCTGCTGATCGGGATTTTTGCCGGGGCGTTTATCGCTGCAAAAGGCAGCCGGGAATTCCGTTTCCGCAACCCGGGTTTTCCCGTGATGATAAAAAGTCTGACCGGCGGATTACTTATGGGTATCGGCAGCGGCCTGGCCGGCGGCTGTATGCTGGGAAATACCCTGGTCAATACGGCCTGGTTCTCCTGGCAGGGCTGGGTGTTTATTCCCTGCATTATCCTCGGCAGCTGGATTGTCAGTTATTTTACTATCATACGTCCTCAGAAAATAAAGCAATAAGGTGAAACCATGAATATGCTGGAATTAGATACCTGCGGGCATCTGTGCCCCTTTCCGTTAATTGAAGCAAAAAAAGCCATTGAGACATTAGCGGCCGGTGATGTACTGGTCATCAAATACGATTGCGCTCAGGCCACGGAAAATATTCCGCGCTGGGCGGCGGAAGCCGGCCATGAAGTTACTGATTTTGAGCAAATCGGTGATGCCCAATGGCGGATGGAAATTAAAAAAGGGTAACGAAATGATGGCATCGTGCTGAGTAAAATGATGCCATCTGTTCTTTATCACGGGAAGTCACAGTGATTATCTGCATTTAAATCAATATATTATCGCTATTGGTTGGCATGAATAGTTTAACGGATATCTGCTTACCGGGGCGCAGATAGTTACCTGTTAGTAAAAGTTAGTATTGCCGGATTTGAAACTTATCCTGCAGGCCTTAAACGTTGCCTCAGTCACACATATGCTTGCATCAGCATAATGGTGCGCGTCATTCCCGAATCCGGCGTCATATTGCGTTTATATATTTAGCATGCACAGAAAAATATTATTACTGTAATGAATAATTATTCAAAAATAATACCTTATTAATTTTACGAGTCTTACGGTCACAAAATATTATTGCTGGTAATTTATTGTTATTACGTCCGAATTTAAAATTAAACTATTAGTGCCATTTGATTAAATATATATCACGGTTGTGTTTTATTATTTTTTAAATGAAGAATATAGACCGTGTCACTATAATAATGGTGTCTTGGTTGTTATATTTAATATAGACGTAGTAACTATATTAAATATTTATTTGTTTTTTAATTGATCCAAATAATATACACAACACGGTATTAACAAAATGTATTTTCATACTGATTAATTTTGGGGAAATCTATTTTTAAAATTATAATTTTGATATATATCACGGTATGGCATTTGTACTTGGTTATATTAATAATTGTTCGTCAGATAGTCTTAATTTTAAACAGGTGCAAAAATGGAAAACAACAACCGATTTTGGCCGCATATAAGACGTGTCACACACCTTATGATGTTCTCACATCGTTCGTGTTTTGATTTTAATCGTTTTAATGCGCAAAGGTAGTCCCTCTACTGACATCCATGACGTTGTCTGCATATTGCCATCGTATGGATCGTCGACCTCATTCTCATTATATCCCGCATTTATGTGTGGATATGCTGAATTCTGATTGATAATTCATACTCTGGCTTTCATGCATATCAATGTGCAGGTAAACAGTTTTCATCATTCCCGGTTACGGCAAAAAAGCCCTTGCTGAGACAGTGAAAGCCGTCAGCCCTGAGCATTGTTTTGACATACGTAATGGCATAAAGAGAAATGTGATTTTTAACTCAATAGAATATTGAGGGAACAAACTCGCATTTATGAAAATAAATAACTGAAATATTTTTTATGAATATTTCAGCGGGAATTTTTTGCCAAAAATAAAAGGTATGAAAATGAAAAGTTATAAAGTAGCTGTCAGCTATGATATGTCTGACTATATTTCAACACACCGGGAATGTGTGGATATCCTGAATACAGATTTTACTGATGTTGCCGTCATCGTTATTTCACTTGATGATATCCGCGACGGAAAGCTGGATTTTATTGAGCAGCACAGTTTTGAACAGCCGGTTTTCGCTGTAATCAGTGATCACGAAGTCATTCCGGCAGATATCATTACACGGTTAACCGGTGTGATTGATTTAAATAAAAAGAACGGTGAATTATACAGTAAGCAACTGGAAACAGCGGCGCTGAAATATGAAGAAAGCCTGTTACCGCCATTTTTCGGCAGTCTGAAAAAATATGTTGAGCAGGGCAATTCGGCTTTTGATTGTCCCGGACATCAGGGCGGGGAGTTTTTCCGCCGTCACCCGCTGGGTAACCAGTTTGCTGAATATTTCGGCGAAAATTTATTCCGTTCTGATTTATGTAATGCGGACGTCTCCATGGGGGATCTGCTGATTCATGAAGGGGCTCCGTGCGCGGCACAACAGCATGCGGCGAAAGTCTTTAACGCGGATAAAACGTATTTCGTCCTTAATGGTACATCGTCTTCAAATAAAGTGGTGCTTAATGCCTTACTCGCTCCGGGTGACCTGGTATTATTCGATCGTAACAACCACAAATCAAATCATCACGGCGCATTAATACAGGCAGGGGCAACACCGGTTTATCTGGAAGCGGCGCGCAACCCGTTCGGATTTATCGGCGGGATTGATGCCCACTGTTTTGAGGAAAATTATCTTCGCGGCTTAATTAAAGAAGTCGCACCTGAACGGACCGGCGAAAAACGTCCGTTCCGCCTTGCTGTTATTCAGCTGGGCACCTATGACGGCACAATTTATAACGCACGCCAGGTTGTCGATAAAATCGGTCATTTATGTGACTACATTTTATTTGATTCCGCCTGGGTTGGTTATGAACAGTTTATTCCGATGATGAAAGATTGTTCTCCGCTTTTGCTGGATCTGAATGAAAATGATCCCGGAATTCTGGTCACACAATCAGTCCATAAACAACAGGCCGGTTTCTCTCAGACATCTCAGATCCATAAAAAAGACAGTCATATTAAAGGCCAGAGCCGTTATGTGAATCATAAGCGTCTGAACAATGCCTTTATGATGCATGCCTCCACCAGCCCGTTCTATCCGCTGTTTGCCGCTCTGGATGTGAACGCCAAAATGCATGAAGGGAAATCGGGCAAGCGTTTATGGATGGATTGCGTGAAAACCGGGATTGAAACCCGTAAGTTGCTGCTCAAATCCTGTCAGCATATCCGCCCGTTCATTCCGGAAACTGTTGACGGCCGTTCATGGGGCGATTTTGAGACTGATGTGATTGCCAATGATCTCCGGTTCTTCAATTTTGTGCCGGGTGAGCGCTGGCATGCCTTTGAGGGATATGAAGAAAATCAGTATTTTGTTGACCCGTGCAAATTACTGCTGACAACGCCGGGTATTGATGCCAAAACCGGTAATTATGAAGTGTTCGGTGTGCCGGCAACGATTCTGGCTAACTATCTGCGTGAAAATAATATCATTCCTGAAAAATGCGATCTTAACTCCATTCTGTTCCTGCTGACACCTGCCGAGAGCATGGCAAAAATGCAGCATCTGGTGGCTCAGATTGCCCGTTTTGAGCAATTACTGGAGCAGGATGCGCCGCTGAAAGAGGTACTGCCGTCTGTATATCATGCGCATGAAACCCGTTATCAGGGGTATACCATCCGTCAGTTATGTCAGGAAATGCATGATATGTATGTGAAGTTTAATGTGAAACAACTCCAGAAAGAGATGTTCCGCAAATCACACTTCCCGCAGGTCAGCATGTTGCCGCAGGCCGCGAATATTGCGTTTGTGCGCGGTAATGCGGAACTGGTTGCGGTGGATCAGATTGAAGGCCGTATTGCGGCTGAAGGTGCTCTGCCTTATCCGCCGGGGGTTCTGTGTGTGGTTCCGGGGGAAATCTGGGGTGGCTCCGTGCAGCAATATTTTCTGGCGCTCGAGGAGGGGATTAACCTCTTTCCGGGATTCTCACCGGAATTACAGGGTGTGTATATCCGCTGTGATGAAGATGGCCGTCAGCGGGCATACGGCTATGTAATTAAACACTGAGTTCGTTAATTCGTGCATGACGGAGCGCGGATGAGCGTGCTCCGTCAGCCGGGGAGAAATATGATGAGTGCTTCAAAAAATAAAATGAGCGTATTACAGCTCACTATATTAACCGCAGTGAATATGATGGGATCCGGCATCATTATGCTGCCGACAAAACTGGCGGAAGTGGGGACGGTTTCTATTCTGTCATGGGTTGTGACCGCCGTCGGTTCTATGGCACTGGCTTATGCATTTGCCAAGTGCGGTATGTACAGCCGCCGCAGCGGAGGGATGGGAGGTTACGCGGAATACGCATTCGGTAAATCCGGTAACTTTATGGCGAATTACACCTATGGTGTTTCTCTGCTGATTGCAAACGTTGCGATCGCGATTTCAGCCGTCGGTTATGGTGCTGAACTGATGGATGCGGCGATGACGCCGCTGGGTATCTGTATTGCCACAATTGTTGTGTTGTGGATTTGTACGGTGGCAAACTTCGGCGGTGCACGGATCACCGGACGGATCAGCAGTGTGACTGTCTGGGGGGTCATTATTCCGGTTGTTGGTATTTCGGTTATCGGCTGGTGGTGGTTCAGCCCTGAACTGTATGTTAATTCCTGGAACCCGCATAATTTTCCGCTTTTTGAGGCGGTCGGTTCCTCTATTGCGATGACATTATGGGCATTTTTAGGAATGGAGTCAGCCTGTGCTAACAGTGAGGCGGTTGATAATCCTGAGAAAAATGTGCCGATAGCGGTATTGGGCGGAACATTAGGTGCAGCGGTTATTTATATCGTATCAACAAACGTCATCGCCGGTATTGTACCGAATATGGATCTGGCAAACTCGACTGCGCCGTTTGGCCTGGCATTCTCACAAATGTTTACGCCGGGTGTGGGTAAGGTCGTTATGGCGCTGATGATTATGTCCTGCTGCGGTTCATTATTAGGCTGGCAGTTCACCATTGCGCAGGTATTTAAATCATCATCCGATTCCGGTTATTTCCCGAAAGTTTTTTCTGCCGTTACCAAAGCGGATGCCCCGGTAAAAGGTATGCTGGTTATTGTTATTATTCAGTCTGTACTGTCGCTGATGACCATCAGCCCGTCACTGAATAAACAGTTCAATGTGCTGGTTAACCTGGCTGTTGTTACCAATATTATCCCTTATATCCTTTCCATGGCTGCCATGATTATTCTGCAGAAAGTCGCCAATGTGGATCCTAAGAAAGCACGGACAGGCAATGTGATTGCATTTATCGGTGCTGTTTATAGTTTCTATGCGCTGTATTCATCCGGTGAAGATGCTGTGATGTGGGGGGCGCTCGCCACCTTCCTCGGCTGGACACTGTATGGTTTTGTTTCCCCGCGGTTTGAGATGAAACAAAACCAGGACGTAATGATGAAATAACGAACACTCTCCGGTGGGTTCCTCCCGTGCAGTTACGGCGGGAGGATTTTTTCCTGCAGCGAAACAGCCGGAATGTATACGGACAGCAATCTGTATATTCCGCATAACAGAGATAAAACGTAATGACAGCAATAATGACAAAGCCGAAACGGGGACGACCGCCGAAAAACCATGATGCAGGTACCGATGTAAAAGAAATATTGATCCGCAGCGGTACGGCGGTGTTTACCGAAACAGGCTATATGACGTCGGATATCAGCAGAATATTAACAAAAGCCGGTGTTCCGAAGGGATCTTTTTATTATTACTTTGGCAGTAAAGAAAATTTCGGTGTGAAAGTGATACGTCATTATGACCGCTGTTTTTCTTATCTGCTGGATAAATGTCTGTCTGATACCACATTGCCGCCACCGGAAAGATTACTGACATTTTGCCGGATTGCCAAATCCGGAATGGAAAAATACCACTGGCAGCGCGGGTGTCTGATCGGTAATCTCGGGCAGGAAGTCGTCAGTCTGCCGGCAGGGTATTGCGAATTACTTAATGACATTATTACCGGCTGGCAAAAAAAAGTGGAAAATTGCCTTCTGGAAGCACAGACACAAAGTCTTATTTCCGGAAATATTGATTGCAGGCAGATGGCGGCTTTTTTCTGGGCGGGCTGGGAAGGGGCGGTCATGCGTGCCAAACTGACCCGTAACGGTGAACCGCTGGATCTGTTTATTACAATTTTCATGAAGCAGATACTGGCTGATAAAACATAACAGCCGGAAAATACCCGGTTATGTGGTATTTTTGCCCAGGCTGACTTATCTGAATCAGAACTATTATTACCACTACGATTATCTGTTTGATATTGAAGGTGATTTTTCCGGCTATGAGGGACGGTCATTTATTGAGGTCAGGGAGATTGCAGAACGGTTTTACCGGTTGTTATCTCTGCGGGAAGCGATGAATATTCTCCGATGAAAAACGGTTTATATCAGAAGATATAAACCGGAAGAAGAAGATTATATTCATCATTATGGTTGTTATGATTATGCGATAATTATAATTCAGCTGCCTCCACAACTGTTCCAAGTACAGAATTTATGGTAAATGAAGAGGACGGCAATACAGCTGAGTCATCCGGTAATTCATTGTTTATATTAGTCATGGATGATCCCATGATAAGATGAGGTAAGCTATCTATTCTTGATGGTTTATATTCTTTAAATTCCTCAACAGAGGAATGCGTATCTCCACTGGAATATAATTCGTTCACAATGTTTTTTTCAATGATGCTATTACCCACTCTTTCATATTTAGTTGCAATCTCTATTAATTGGTTTGGTATGCTTATATATGCAGAATATTCCTGCTCTCGGGCTAATACAGATCTTAGTGTATCATCGACACGTTGTTTAGCTTGGTCATAGTAATAATATACAGTATCAAGTGCAGAATAAAAATTATTTACTGGTCTTATCTTATATACGTAAGATATTCCTTCTTCTGAAACATTAAGTAAATCTATGGCGAAATTCTTCGCTAAATCAAAGTTTGATGTTGTCGGAATAAATGCTGAATCTTTAGTTCCTCTCCTTCCGGAAGAACCATTCACATGGGCATGAAAATTAATGTTATTTCCCCATGCGGTAAAGCCTTTTTCAAATACATCTGACGGTGGTCTTGAATCTGCTCTGTATACGGTATATACAGGGCGTGCATATGATGGTTGTATGTTAAGAAAAATAAATAATGCAGCCAGGATTATTTTTTTCATTACAACTCTCCGGTGGTGATAGTATAAGGTTAGTTGTGTTATAAAGATTATTTTTTGCTTAATCCAATCATATAGATGGCATCTCCACCAGGAAAGTTATTTTCAGTACCGACACACAGGGTTATATCTGCGTGTGTCAGATAGGCTACCTTAGCGATATCGTAAAGAGCACTGGCATTGCGCATGATGCCATAATGGTATTCTCTTCCATCGGATAGTTTTATTTTCGTATTGGCGATGAAGGCGGGATTTCCTCCCGCTGTAGTTCCATTATTATAATGGTTGGAAACAACATGAAAGCTTACGATATTTCCATTTTTCACAGTTCCTCTTAAGTCTTTGCAATAACTATCAAAATCTGTTCCTGCATATGAAAATGCTGATAAAGAGAGTAAGGTTAAAGTAAGTGATTTTTTCATTTGTAACCTCTGTATTTATCGTGTTTATTTATTCTTATTTTTTCAGGTTAAATTATTACTGTTCTCATTTAGGGAATTAGAACAAATGTAGTATATGTGTCGTGGCTTGTTTTTAAATGATTCTTTTTAATATATTGTTTTTAAAAAATAAGTAATTGTATATTGTAAGTGTGATCATAAAATACTACCATGACTGAATAACCGGTATTATCTTTCTTGTTGTGTCGTCACTATACGGAGTCGTCTGTGTCTTTTCAGGACAAAAATTATATTTTAGGTTTTCCGAAGCTGCCTCAGCGCGCGTTAATCTTCCTGGTACCTTTTTTCTTATCACTGGTGATGAGTGGTATTGTTTCGTTTATCAGTACCGTCAAAGCACTGGGATTCTCCTGGCTGCTGGTTTCCCCGTGGCTGACATCATGGGGAATATCCTGGGCTATTGCGTTCCCGACTGTCTTATTTGTTCTGCCGTTCGCCCGTAAATTATCGTTATTGCTGGTCAGAAGTTCATAATGACGGGATCTGAATCCCTAACCATTGCCGGAATTGTTTTTTCCCTTTTCCGGTAATTGTCACTTCACGGTAGCCCGGCGTGCGGGTCAGCCAGCCCTGTTGCTCACAGTGAGTGAAAAGGGCGGCACCCAGATAGCCGCCGAGGTGAAACCGGCGTTCACTCCAGTCCAGACAGGCGCAGCAGAAAACCCGTTTTACCGTGCGGGCGTCAGGCAGCCCGAGCGCAGTCAGCGCAGATTCGCCTGATACCGTCAGCGCCGTACCATCAGCGGTTATCCAGCCTTTTTCCTGCATCGCATCATACACCGCGACTGCTGTTTCCCCGGCCAGATGGTCATAACAGGTTCTGGCCTGCCGCAGATGCGGCGGGGCGGAGGATTTGCGGATGGCAGCCGTCACCGGGATACCGGCAAGATTCATCATTTTTTCGATGATTTCGGCCACGTTTAATCCGGCCAGCTGATAATAGCGATGACGCCCCTGCGGAATACAGATAATCAGCTTTCCGGCGACCAGTTTTGCCAGGTGCGCACTGGTGGTGGAGGCACTGATATCTGCGGCAATGCTCAATTCGGTTGCCGTCCAGGCTCTGCCGTCCATCAGAGCGCAGATCATGCGGATACGGGACGGATCAGCCAGTGCGGCAGCCACACCGGCAAGCGCGGTTTCTAACTCAGACGTGTGTTCTTCTGACATATCAGCTCCGCCGATTATTCCTGCCCGAAGTCATATTCACGGGTGATTTCAGCAATACGGATGCGGTAAAAAGAAAAAATATCCGCTTTACCTTCTTCCTGAGCCTGCCGGTGCTGCAGGTTTTGTTTCCATTTCAGCAGAGAGGCTTCGTCTTCCCATAATGAGAGCGATAATAATTTGCCCGGTGTGCTCAGGCTGGCAAAACGTTCAATGGAGATAAAGCCCTCTGCCTCACTGAGCAGCGGGCGCAGCCCGGCGGCGATATCCAGATAACGGGATTGCTTGTCTTCCGGCATAGTCACTTCAAAAATTACAGCAAACATGGGTTTCTCCTTATGCAGTCCGGCTAATCATAACGGAAGCACAGAGAAAACACTTCGCTGAGTAACGAAATAAGAAAAATTATGTCCGGTAGCGGACCGCGATTGCCAGCAGGATTAAGATCACGCCGGTTATCTGCATCACCAGATGTGACGGCATACCGTGTTGTATGATATCGATAATAAAGCCGGATAATACCTGGCCGCAGATAGCCAGAATAGTGGTCAGCGTGGCACCGAGCAACGGCAGGATATAACTGTTTATCACCACGAAACAGGCACCGATAATACCACCGGTGAATGCGATCAGCGGAATGTTACTCAGCGTGACGGGGAATTGCGGCAGGTAAAACAGAACAACCACACTCAGGAAGATAAACCCGGCGATATGATTAACCAGCGAGGCATAAAACGCATTGCTGCTCTGAGATAATCTGCCGTTGATGCTGCGGCTGAAAATAATGCAAATGCCATTTGTCAGCGCAATACTAATATAAAACAGTAACATTATTATTTCCCTGCAATGATCAGAATACAGCCGCTGAATAACAGCAGCAGTGTCAGCCCGTCGCGGCCTGTTGCTTTGCGCCGGGCCAGTCCCATCAGACCAAAATGGTCGATAATCAGACCGGTCACTATCTGCCCCGCAAGCATCAGCACAATCGAGCCGGAGAGTGACAGCGGGCTGTTAACGGTGATCGCCGCCAGCAGTACGGTAAACGCGCCGGGTATCCCGCCGAGATAGCACCACCGAGGTATTTTTGTGCCGGTGCGGCGTGACGGCAGATGTTTTTTCACTGTCAGCCAGATAATCAGGGCAACCACAGCACCGATACCGTGTGTCAGCCAGGAGGCGTGCAGCGGGGAAGTAAAGGTAGATAAATAGCTGTTGCTCATAATCATCAGGGTGAGTAATACCCCGGAAAGTAAGGCAATCAGCGGTAACAGGATCTCTTTTTTCATCGTCATTTTTCACTTTATTGCGGACGGAGAGAGTATAGAGATTGCCGGTGCCCGGAATAAACGCTATAAACAGAAAAACAGAGTTTCCTGTCAGTTGACAATGAAGAGGGTACTATGGATTTTTCGCTGTTACCGGTGTTTATTGCTATCACCGAGCAGGGGAGCCTGACAAAAGCGGCAGAGTATCTGCACATGACCAAGTCGGCGGTCAGCAAAAAACTGGCGGCGCTGGAAACACAAACCGGTATCCGGCTGGTCACCCGTACCACGCGCCATTTGCAGCTGACGGAAGCCGGACAGCTTTATTACACCTATCTGAAAAAAGCCCATCAGGCGGTGCTGGACGGGCAGGATGCACTGTCGCATTACAGCCGTGAGGTTGACGGCACACTGAAAATCAGCGCCCCGGCAGTATTCGGCAGTCTGCATCTGGCCAACATAATGCCTGAATTTTTACAGCGCTGGCCGTCATTACAGGCGGAAATGGTGTTTGATGACAAACTGACGGATTTGGTCGGGGAAGGGTTTGATCTGGCTGTGCGGATCGGTGAATTGCAGGATTCCTCTCTGATTGCCCGCGTGTTGTCCCCCTGCCGCAGCGTGTTGTGCGCATCTCCCGCCTATCTGGCACGACACGGCACACCACAGGATCTGACTGATCTGAAATCTCATAATTGCCTGTTTTACAGCTATTTTCAGGCCGGTCAGTCATGGACATTTCTGCACCGGGGAGAGGTCGTGCGTTTTACCCCGCAGGGCACTCTGCGTGCCAACAACAGTCTGGCGCTGCATCAGGCTGTTTTGCAGGGAACGGGGATCTGCCAGCTGCCGCAGTTTATCGCCGCACCGGATATCCGTGCCGGGCGGCTGATCCCGTTACTGCCGGAATACCCGCTGCCGCTGCATCATATTTATGCGGTTTATCCGGATCGTGACTATCTGCCGAAAAAAGTCTCCGCATTTTTACATTTTTTGCAGGATGCGCTGGGCACGGAAGGGCACTATCAGAAAGAATATGAACAGGATTTATCCTTTTTTAAGGTGGCGGAATAAAAAACGGATACATTGGGTAAGGTAATCAGCCTGCTGTTTATATCATTTATTTTAATTTCATCGGGAGGGGTTATATGTCTCTGCAATTGTGGATCGCTAATAAAAATTACTCTTCCTGGTCGCTGAGACCCTGGTTTTTACTGAAAGCCCTGAATATCCCGTTTGATGAACAACTGGCCACCTTTGTGCCGGGCGGCAGCAGTTATGAGAAATTTATCCGTTTTTCCCCGTCCGGGCTGGTGCCGTGTCTGGTGACGGCGGAGACCACGGTCTGGGATTCTCTGGCAATCTGCGAGTATATTGCAGAGGATCACCCGCGGACCTGGCCGGCGGAAAAAACCGCCCGGGCATGGGCGCGCTCTGCCGCAGCAGAAATGCATTCCGGATTTACCACGCTGCGCCGCGAGTGCCCGCTGAACTGCACAGAAAGCCGCCCGGCCGCAGAGATAACGCCGGAATTACAGAAAGAGTGTCAGCGTCTGGATCAGCTCTGGTGTGAGGGATTAAGCCGGTTCGGCGGCCCGTGGCTGGCCGGGGAAAATATCAGTGCGGCGGATGCTTTTTATGTGCCGGTGGCTCTGCGCGCACGGACGTATCAGCTGCCGTTTTCAGCGGCGGCACAGGCGTGGATTGACCGGATCCTGGCGCATCCTGCAATTATTGAGTGGTGTGAGGCGGCAGCGAAAGAAGAAAAAATCGCCCACGACTGAAAACAGAGAAGGCGGGGATACCCGCCCTGATTATTTTACTTAACGGCGCTGTCCATCAGGATAAAACGCGGCTCTGCGCGCTGATATTTATTAATAGCGGGCACCAGACGGCGGAAGTGTTCACTGGCACAATGGGCATCCAGTGCGGCCTGATCCGGCCAGGTTTCGATAAAAACAAAATGTCCCGGGTCTTTCTGATCGACAAACAGATCATAACTGATACACAGCGGCTCACGGCGGGTGGCGGCAACCAGTTCTTCATACATCGGCATCAGGATCTCAACGGCATCCGGCTGCATAAAATCTTCAGCAATCACTTTTAACATTGTGTTCCCCTTGTCCGGTGCGGACAACAACATGAAATATCTGCAAATGACTTCCCCGGCAAGCCGTGTAAATTCTGACTGATAACCAGAGCATAAATTACAACGACTACCGGTATAACATTGAGGGGGCAGAATGTCATTATCATTAATCGCCGCAATTAATCTGTTAAAGTCCAAAAAATGGATTGACCTGACACACGCATTTAACGCGGATTCACCGCACTTTTTTATGTTTGATCCGGCTGAATTCAAAACACTGTTTGATTACCGTGACGGCTTTTTTGCCCAGCAGTTTACGTTCCCCGGCCAGTACGGCACCCATATCGATGCGCCGTGTCATTTTGTGCAGGGACGGCGCTTTGTGCACGAACTGGAACTGAAAGAGCTGGTGCTGCCGCTGGTGGTAATTGATCAGTCCGTCAGGGCACAGCAGGATGCGGACTTTGCGTTATCCGCAGACGATGTGCTGGCGTTTGAACAGGTTCACGGGCGTATTGACAGCGGCAGTTTTGTGGCACTGCGCACGGACTGGAGCAAACGCTGGCCGTCACAGGCACTGATGGACAATAAAGACGCGGAAGGTAACAACCATATTCCGGGATGGGGAATTGATGCGCTGGAGTTTTTGTTTCGTGAACGCGGGATCAGTGCCGTGGGGCATGAAACCTTTGATACCGATTCGGCGCAGGATTTCCGCAAAAATAGTGCATTGCTGGCGGAATATTTTGTACTGGATCAGGATGCGTATCAGATAGAGCTGCTGACCAATCTCGATAAAGTTCCGGCCAAAGGTGCGGTGATTTTTAATATCGTGGCAAAGCCGGACAATGCGGGCGGATTTCCGGTCCGGTCATTTGCGGTTCTGCCGGATTAACGCAGGGTGTCAGCGGAGATTAAACTGAGAGAAAGTCAGCTGGTTATTAACATAAAGCAACTGATTGAGTTCGGCGGCAATCAGTGATTTGAGGTCACTGTCAGATAATGATTCCGGCAGTGACTGCCAAAGACGGGACAAAATAAATTCCTGCTGTTCGCCGTATTCATCATAGCGGGACAGGATCTGTAAGAGTGAGTCTCTGGTTATCTGTCCGGTATGTTTTGTTTTTTTCAGATCACAAATCACCGGAGCCAGTAAGCTCACACAAATATCCCGGTATTCCTGACTTTCGGCAGGGAATGTCTCCAGTGTCTGCCATAACAACCGGCGTTCATCGGTAAACACAGGTGTGGCAGCAGTCGTTTCAGTGTGACGGTACATAAATATCAATCCTCTTGCGGTTATCAGGCAAATGCCGTTCGTGTGTTATTTCCCGTCGTGGTCACTATTTTATTTTTATCGGAATGTATCATCAGATAAAAGGGATATTGCTATCCCTTTATCCGGTGTATTGACCGGTACTGTCAGCACCAGTGTATTTTATCTGCCGTCAGACAGATATTGCGGTTGTTCAGCCACAGATACAGCTGATCGTCATTATTGTTATTTTTCAGCTGCAAAATCAGCTGCACAACCGTGCGGAAATAGTCCGGGATGCCGTTGTCCGGTAAGGGTTTATGATGATAAATAACATCACGGAACACATTAATAAAATGACGCAGTGTGAACGGCATTTCCCGGCGGAGAGCATAAATATCCTGCTGCGTCCGGGAAAGATCCTGTGCGGATTCTGTGAGACAGTTTTTGATATCTGACAGCTCTGTCTGTTCCGGTTGCGGATAATATGCACTGTACAGTGTATACAGGGCCGACAGCTGGCTGTTTATTATCCGGTTCCGGCGATATTTCTCTTCCAGATCCCACAGCTCACGGTGTGCGTTTTTTATCCGGTATTCATATGTTTCATTTAATAACCAGTCAACCCAGTAACGGGATCCGGATAATATAATGGTATCAGACAAACAGGTATCCCAGTTATCAGGATAAGCCTGTATTGTTTGTCTGATCATGGTCAGGTCACGATACTGAAAAGGAATATTCCATTTCTTTCTGCGGCGGAACCAATCCGTTTTTTTTAAATGGTCTGTCTGCTGACGTGTAAGATATTTAGATAATAAATCATTCTCGTTACAAACGTCTTCTGAATTATATATTTCATTATCTGACAGATAACGATGACAGGTCGTTTTATTAAGCATAAATCCCTCTGGCTGAATAAAAGTGAAGCAAAGGAACGCAGCTTAACAGACCCGTTTTTTTTCGGTGTTATTTTTGTTTTCTGTTTTTATCACTATTCGTCAGTTTATATGATTACTCCGGGCTTTGCTGGGTGTAAATCCGAAACGCTTACGGTAACTCTGGGTAAAATACGACTGACTTGAGAACCCGGCTTCCATGGAGACATCAACAATACTCATCTGGGTATTGAGCAGAAGCTGATGGGAGAATAATAACCGCCGTTCACTGATCCAGGCCCGTGGTGATGTGCCGTATACCGCACCAAACAGCTCTTTGAAGGTTGTCAGACCCATACCAAATTCCCGGGAAAATTCATTTAATTTCCAGTCTTTCAGATAATGTTTTTCCATAAAGGTCTGCAAACGTTCCGCCTGACGGTTACTCAGCTGGCGCAATACCGACATCAGTCGTGTGCCTTCCTCACTGAGGGCGATAATTAATAATAATTCCTCCAGCTTCAGCTTTATCAGCGGTGACGGTGCATTATTACAGTAAGCATCATAAAACCCGCTGATACTGTTTTTCAGCATGGCGGACTGCGGGAAGTAAATGAGTCCGGATGTCGGGTCCGCAACGCGGTGAAGATGGCTGAGAATATCGGAAAAGCGGTGCAGAAAATCCCGCAGAAAATGGTTACTCAGCGGAACCCATAATAAGTTAATATCACCGGAAATATGCTGATATGCATAGCTTCCCTGGTTGGAAAAAATAACTTCATTGTCATGAAGGGTGTATGAGTTTATGCAATCCTGCCATTTCATTTTTCCGGACATCAGAAGGTAAAGACCTTTTTCCTGTTGTTCGGTAATATTGAAAATATCGGGCTCAACAATAACAGACTGTATCTCTTTATTATTGTCAGATGTCAAAGTACATGAGTTCATGGGCATCTCAGAGTAAACAATACGGCGTAGTTTTCGGAAATTAAATAACAGGGACAGTGTCAATCCATCCGATATAAATAATTATATAACTAATGTCGGACTTTTCTACTTGATACGTAGTTTTTATGACATTAACGGCCTTATTTATTGGTTTGAGTGCTATTTTATTTACATGGTGAATAACTTTAACGAACAGCAAGTAATGTCATGATGAATTATGTATTTTAAATGCTATTTTCTTGTTATTATCTTGTTTTTATTAATGATATATATATACAATTAATTATCATTGAACCCGTTTTATTGATAAAAAAATTGAGCGGGAATGAATTAATGCTGAAGTTACCGGTACAGTGCAGAGTATTATTCTTAAAAGATGTAATAATTGTTTTAATTATGATGATTGACGTTATTGTGTTTAATATTATGTTTTTATTATGTTACGGTTGGCTGATTTGAATTTTTTGGGTGAATATCAATCGTTATATTATTTATGTTATGGATTGTTTCCGGCGGGGAACGCCGCCGGCATGACAGATGATACGCCGTTTCGTGATGACTGTCCCTTGCACCGCTCACTGTTTTTAATCATTATGTAAAAAAATATATAACGAGTGAGGTTACTATGTCGTCCCGTCGTCTGATGCTCTCTGCATTACTGCTTTGTTGTTCTGTTCCGGCCGCGATGGCCGCTGAGTTACATATGTATGCCGGTGCCGGTCTGCGCCCGCCGATCGAAAAGGTGATCAGTCAGTTTGAAAAAGAGACCGGTAATACAGTGACGGTGGAATATGGCGGTTCCGGACAGATCCTGACCCGGTTTGAACTGACAAAGCAGGGCGACCTGTTTTTCCCGGGATCGGCGGATTATGTGGAAAAGTTGCAGAAAGAGAAACAGGTGACAGACAGTTATCCGATCGTCCGGCATATTCCGGTGATTGCGGTACGTAAAGATAAAGCAGACGGGATCAACAGTATTGCGGATCTTGCCGCAAGCAATCTGCGTATCGGCATGGGTGACCCGAAAGCCATAGCCCTGGGCCGCAGCGGTGAGGTATTGCTGGATGCCAGCGGTTACGGTGATGCGTTGCGGGAAAAAGTCATTGTCCGGGCGGCCACGATTAAACACCTGTCGATGTATCTGCTCAACGGTGAAGTGGACGCCGCCGTTATCGGCCGCGCCGATGCCATGAAAAACCGCGATAAACTGATGATTCTGCCATCACCGGAAGGCAGCCCGGAAGAGGTAGCCACGCTGGCCGTGCTCAGCACCAGTGCATCCCCGGCAGAAGCAAAACAACTGGCGGAATATTTTGCCTCTCCGGAAGGGATCACCGCCTTTACCGATTACGGTTTTCTGCCGGTCAGACCGGCTGACGCGCACTGATCCCGGTATTACTGATGTATCCGGTGATGAAATGGGCACTGGTGCCCCTGTTACTGTTGTTGTGCCTGATTACCGGGTCTCTGCTGGCGTTACTGTTTCAGGTAACGCCGGCACTGCTGACTCAGCTGATTACCGACCCTGAATTTCATTTTGCGGTGCTGATGTCACTGGCGACCTCACTGACATCGCTGGTGCTGGCATTTCTGATCGCTGTACCGGCCGCCTGGGTGATGGTGCGGGGGGATTTCCCCGGCAGGCGGGTGGCGGATGCGCTGTTTGATATCCCGCTGGTCACACCGCCGCTGGTGATTGGTATCGGGCTGTTACTGCTGCTGGGCAGTCAGGGCCCGCTGGCCGGGATTTTTCCGCAATTGGGGCGCTGGCTGTTTTCTCCGCTGGGTGTGATTATCGCCCAGACCTATGTCGCGTCAGCGGTGCTGTACCGTTCGGCGCAGGGGGCGTTTGCCTCAGTGGATCCGGCTTATGTCCGCACAGCAATGAATCTCGGGCTGACCCCCGGAAAAACCCTGTTGCTGGCGGAAATCCCGTTATGCCTGCAGGGATTGCTGAGCGGCGGGATCCTCGCCTATTCCCGGGCGCTGGGGGAGTTCGGCGCCACACTGATGCTGGCCGGTGCCACCCGCTTTAAAACCGAAACCCTGCCCATGGCAATTTATCTTAATATTGCCAGCGGTGATTTTTCACTCGCGCTCGGCTGTGCACTGATCCTGATGGCACTGGCGATTGTTCTGCTGGTCGCATTGCACCGGCTGAAAAGGCAACCTTCACATGCTGCACGTTGAACATCTGAGTGCAGGGATCCTGCAGGATCTCTCGCTGACACTGCCGCGCGGACAATGTACCGCGATCTGCGGCCCTTCCGGCAGCGGAAAAACCACATTACTGAACTGTATTGCCGGTTATCTGCCGTATCAGGGCACCATCCGGCTCGGGGATGTCCCCCTGGATCCGCTGCCGGTCTGGAAACGTCCCTGCCGTTATCTCAATCAGCGGTTGTGGCTGTTTCCGTGGCTGACGGTTATGGGTAATTTACGGCTTGCACAGTATGCCGCCGGGCTGAAGCGGGATAAATCACAGGCGATGGCACTGCTGGACAAAATGCAGGTCGCACACCTGGCGGCACGTTTTCCGCATCAGATTTCCGGAGGGGAACAGCAGCGGGTGGCACTTGCCCGCGCACTGATCTCACCGCCGGCATTGTTGCTGCTGGACGAACCGTTCTCCGGGCTGGACCGGGCGACCCGCAGACAGTTATGGCCGCAGATTAATCTGCTGAAAGAAGAAGGGATCACCACGATTCTGGTCACACATGAACCTGAAGAGGCAGAGGCACTGGCACAATACCATTTAGCAGCAGAAGGCGGAAAAATCCGGGGGACGGCAGGGGCTTGAGAGGGATAAAATCGTGACGTAATTGTGATATTTTTATTCTGCCCTCTTCAGTTAATGTAGATACCGGAGAGGGCGGTGATGGATTGTAATGAAGGGATGCTGTCTCAGGGTACACGGAGTGTATCCGGCTATAGTCACCGCTTTCTCTATTTCCCTGATTACATACTGATACTGCTCTTAATCCGCCCTTTACCGGTGCGGCGGCGGCGTACAATATGCAAAAGTATCTTCCGTAACGTAAAAATACCATCACAAAGGTCTGCCATGCTTAATATTATGCTGACATCCCTTTGGTTTTTATGGGGATTGTTACTGTATGCAGTGATAGCCGGACACGCATCGTGGCCTGTTTATTTAACGGGTATCGCCGCCGTCATCTGTGCTATTACGATTCTCCCGGAAAGGAAAAGGAAAAACGTCATGTTCGGTAAGAAAAAACAAGCAGATATCCCTGAAACGGCGCCGGTTGCGGCACCGTTGCAAAAAACCAGAGAAGAAGAGGAACGAAAAACGGCTGAACTCAGCGCACAGGCGAATGAAATTTCCCAGTTGCTGTCCGCGCGTGGTGAAGAGAAACAACGCCCGCCGGCATCGCTTGAATCCCGCCAGCCGACGGTTATCAGCAAAGAAACCCGCCTGACCGGTGATATCGAAATCAGCGGTAATCTGCAAATCTGGGGGAAAATCAAGGGACAAATCAAAGCCCGTTCCGGCTCGATCAGCATTATGCAGTCCGGTGTGGTTGAAGGGGATATTTTTGCCGAAACTCTGCTGATTGACGGCGTGCTGACCGGAACCTGTACAACCGAGCAGGTGGAAATTCTTGAGCACGGTGAACTTAACGGCGTCTGCCGGGCATCTAATTTCTCTATCCGCAAAGGCGGTACTTTTATCGGCCAGTCAGAGCCGTATGCCCCGGCAGGTAAAACCGCTGCAACGGTACAGACACCACCGTCCCGCCCGGAAAATAATAAACCGGCAGCCGTGACTGAACGGAAGGTATCTGAAAAAGCAGACACTGCGGCAGAGAAATCACCGGAATCCGCTCCGGAATCCCCGTCACAGAACGGCAACGGTAAAAACAAAGAACCGCAGAAAGTCCCGTCTGTCTTTAAGCGCGTGTAACCGCGCTGCCCTCACGTAAATCCGTTATACTTCTCCGGTAAATTTTATGAATGAACCGGAGGAGTATATGCTTACCCTTGATACCCCGCGTCTGCATCTGCGTCCCTGGACGCCGGAAGATTATGCGCCGTTCCGCGCACTGAATGCGGATCCGCAGGTGATGCGTTTTTTTCCGGCCTGTCTGAGTGCGGCAGAGAGTGATGCAATGGCGGATGAAATTATCCGCCGCTTTGAACGGCAGAAGGCATTCGGATTATGGGTGGCGGAAGAAAAAAGCAGCAGGGAATTTACCGGGTTTGTTGGTCTTAATATCCCGTCCGCGCCGTTTGATTTCAGTCCGTGTACTGAAATCGGCTGGCGTCTGGCGAAACGCTTCCACGGTAAAGGCTATGCGACCGAAGCGGCAAATGCGGTGCTGCATCACGCCTTTATGACGCTGAATATGCCGGAGATTGTCGCGTTTACCGCGAAGGTGAATCTGCCTTCCGAACGGGTGATGGTGAAGGCGGGGATGCAGTATCAGCGGGCGTTTCTGCATCCGTCACTGGAACAGGGGCATCCGTTACAGACGCATGTACTGTATAAGATCACACAGGCGGATTACCGCGCGCGTCAGTCCTGATTATTGCGGGGTGTGCGGCGGCGGGGAGGCAGAGGCGGTACCGGTTTTTTGTCATCAATGAGATGACGGACAGCCAGGATCGGGTGATGCCACAGCATACGCGGTCCGGCCCAGCGCATAATCACTTTCATTTCTTCCCGCGGCTTTGGCTGATAACAGTGTACCGGGCACTGTTTACAGGCTGGTTTGTCTTCGCCGTAACGGCATTTTTCCAGCCGTTTCACCGCATAGGCCAGCAGATCACGGTAATGTTCCGGAGCATCTGCCGGTGCCGGATGGCGCTGTTCATACAGTTCCACCATACGGGTAACGGTTTTGATTTCCCGTAAAATACGTTTGCCGGCCATCGGAAACTCCTCTTTCGTGCAGTAAAGCCCATAAATTTAAATACTGTGCTAAAAATTTGCTTTCTTTTTATTTAAAAATAAAATACTGTATATGCATACAGTTTACGGAGAGCAACATCATGCGTATTGAAATTCTGTTAGATAAACGAAATGCAGTGCCTGCGCATCTTATCCAGTCCCTTGAAGTCCAGTTAAAACGCCGGATCCTGCCGTTATATCCGGATATGCAGTTCCGTATTGCGCAAAGCAGTCAGACCACGATTAACATCTCCGGCGTGAAATCCCCCGACGATAAACAGTCGCTGATGGATACTATTCAGACCATCTGGGAAGATGACAGCTGGATGGATGATGACAATACACCCTCATGATTTTCTTCCTGTTACAGGAAACGCTATCTCCCTGCTTTTGTGCCTTCAGGGGAGATAGCGGTTTTTTTACGCCATTCAGTGATTGCAGATTTTCTCAGCTGATGTGCTGAATCCCTCTTCAGTACCGATAAACTTCCCGCGTCCCGCCAGAAAACTGACCAGCGCTTTTGCATCCATATTCTCTGCCGAGCAGGTATGGAAGCGGGTCTCTTCGCCGAACGTGGCATGAATAGCCGCGATAAGTGATTCTGTGGTGTAATGCTTCCCGCTTTCAATAATCATATTCATGACTTCGTGGCCATGGACAGAGGCTTTCTCAGACATAATAACTCCGGTCGGATAGTAAAGATGTAATTATTATGCATCTTTTGATGTGTAATAGATTGCGTCAGGTCAGATTATGGTGCGAAAGGGAGGGAGACATAAGATAACGCCCGTTAAAAAGGGCGTTATCTGACAAGGGGAGAAACTACTGACACTCCGCTAAAATGCGCTGCATCTCATCTTTAACGTGCAGTTTTTCTTTTTTCAGCCGGACGACATTGTCGTTGTAGCCTGCGCCGTTCGGGCCTTCAAGCTCGGCAATTTCATTATTTAACTGATGATGTTTCAGATACAGTGCGGCAAAACGAGGATTTGAGTCTTTAAGCTGTGCTATAAGGGCTTGCTGATCAAGTGGCATAGAACCTCCTGTTTGACGGGGAATACAGCTTTTTCAGTATAACAAACACACGCCGGAATGCATGGGTTGTATCGTTATATCCGTGATCGGAATGGCATAAATGGATCATGATTTATTGATGGGTTGATGGTACACCGGCAGAATTATTGGTTTAACGCACTGCTTATGGTAATTTGTCTGAGATTATATGCCGGTTTGTAAGAATATTCTGTGTTTTACTCTGGCAGTGAACTAAAGATTATTATAATGTTCTTAATAGTCAGCATGAAGATTATGAGACGATTTCATAATCAAATGGACTTATAAAACAAGGTAATTATTTGATGAAAAAATTGATCCTTCCTGTTATGGCCATGTTCGCCGCCGCCGGCGCTTATGCTGAAGAAGCAAAAACCGCTGATATGGAGCCGCTGAAGATTGTGAAAACCGACAATGGCATGAGTGAGCTGAAACATTTCCCGCAGGCTGCGTCAGGTCAGGTTCGCCATGTGATTGCCGTAGAGCCGAAAGCCGATGAAGGTCAGTACAAAATCGAACTGGTTGTTGGTAAAAAACAGATGGTGGACTGTAACCGCCAGTGGTTCGGCGGTACGCTGACACAGAAAACCGTTGATGGTTTCGGTTATGACTATTATGAGGCCGGCGACTTAACCGGGCCGATGTCCACCATGATGGGTTGCCTCAATAATGAAAAACATGAAGCGTTTGTCAGCGCTAACCTGGGTGACGAAGCCTTTGTCCGTTACAACAGCCGCCTGCCGGTTGTGGTGTATGCCCCGAAAGATGTGGAAGTAAAATACCGTATCTGGAGCACGGATAACCAACTGCTGGATGCACCGGCAAAATAATCCGTTAATATCTGACATATAAAACACGGCATCCGCCGTGTTTTTTTATTCGGTTCTGTCATCATTTCGTCGTACACTTAAAACCATACTGTTTACGGGCGTAATTGTCGTCTATCACTGAGGCTATTGATTATGGAATTTCAGCCATCCCGCCAGATAGCAACCGCACTGCAATGGGTTCTGAATATTGCATTGCTGATTTTAGGTGTGCTGCTGATTGTATTTATGGGAAAGGAAACACTGACGCTGATTAACCTGCTGTTTTCCCCGCAGGAGAAAACAACCTATCTGTTATTAGACAGTATCGTGACCTATTTCCTCTATTTTGAATTTATTGCCTTAATTGTGAAATATTTTTCGTCGGGCTACCATTTCCCGCTGCGCTATTTTATCTATATCGGCATTACGGCGATGGTGCGCTTAATTATTGTCGATCATTCAGATGCCAATGCGACATTCCTGCATACCTTGTCAATACTGGCGCTGACCGTGGCGTTATATCTGGCAAATACCGATAAGCTTAAACGCAGCTGAAATAGCATGCCCCGCAGTGATGCGGGGCAGAATAAACAGATAAACGTGTTCAGCGGATAACCATCACCGACGTTTTGGCGTGACGGACAATCGTTGCTGCGGTAGAGCCGAGCAGGAATGTTGCCGCACCCGGGCGGTGAGAGCCCATCAGAATCAGGTCGGCGTTAATCTCTTTGGCATAAGAGAGAATTTCGTTTTTGGCTGATCCGATAGCCGCGTGCAGGGTGTACTGACTTTCCTGCACGGCAATTCCTTTAATAATTTCTTTCAGTGCGGCAAGCGCCAGCTCAATGCGCTCTCCGGATTCCCGCATACTGACCGGCATTGAGGCGTATTCCACGCCAAAGAACATTTCCACGTTAGGGATAACGGTGAAGAAATGGATCTTCGGATTATCAATTTTCGCCAGTGCCTCCACATGGGGCAGCATTTTGTCTGTCAGGTCATCTTCAAGAATATCAATCGGAACCAGAATCGTGTTGTACATAGAGCCTCCTGTTAACTGAAATCGGTCTCAGTATGACAAAAAATGGCAGTGTATGTTGTGATCATGACGGCAGCTTATTTAATTTGTGAAATGAAAATAACTATCGTTTATTTTTATTATTAACAATAATAAAAAGGAGAGCGTGAATTAAAGAAAATAATGCTAACGCAATCAGAGAAGGCGAATGAAAGAAGGCGTTTTAAAAGCGATAAGAATAATGATTATCAGTTGTAAAAATCAAATAAAATCATAAAATTGGAGACGCGAAAAAAAGGTTGTGGCATACTGAGGATGCTGAATTAATATTCTGCTTTAACCTGATTAATTGTAATTCTTTATTTCCTGTTCAGAAAGAACGGCATTGAACCGTTTGCTGAACTATAATGATTACGATCCACAGCAAATATTTGCTTTGTATTAACCACAAAAATAATGTGGAATTAAATTATGTCTAATATACCTGCACAGGCGGATGAAACCGCAGAAAACAGCGCGGATATCAGCCGTGAGATAAAATTCGCAGCCGCGAAAAAAAGCACCTGGGTCAGTGTCTGGGTGAATACCCTGTTGTCCGCATGGCAGATAGTGGCGGGGATTTTCTCGCACTCACAGGGTCTGATTGCTGACGGGGTTCATACACTGTCTGACCTTATCGCTGATTTTGTGGTGCTGATTGCTAACCGCGGCAGCCGTAAAGCGCCGGATGAGGAACACCCTTACGGTCATTTCCGTTATGAGAACGTGGCGTCGCTGGTGCTGGGCGTGCTGCTGCTGCTGGTCAGCGGCGGTATGCTGTGGACCGCCGGTTCACGGATTATGTCGCCGGAAACCATTCCGGAAGTACACTCGCTGGCGCTGTATGTCGCGCTGCTGGCGTTGCTGGCGAAAGAGGGTCTGTTCCGCTATATGCTGCATGTGGCGCGCAAAGTAAAATCCAATATGCTGGAAGCCAATGCCTGGCATGCCCGTTCAGATGCGGCATCATCGCTGGTGGTGGCCATCGGTATCACCGGCAGTCTGCTGGGGTACAAAATTCTGGATCCGATTGCCGCGCTGGTGGTCGGGCTGTTTATTCTGCGCATGGGGGTGAAATTTACCCTGCAGTCTCTCCAGGATTTAATGGATCGCGGTGCGGATGAAGAAACCGTTGCCAGAATCACGCAGTCTGTAATGGAAACCCCGGGGGTGGAAGGGGTTCATGATCTGAAAACCCGTAAGTCCGGCGATTATCTGCTGGTGGATGTCCATATTGAAATTGATGAAAATCTGACGGTTAAAGAAGGCCATGATATCGCTATTGCAGCGGAAATGAATATCCGCCGTGATCCGCAGGTGCTGAGTGTGATGACGCATATTGATCCCGCTCAGTCCGTCCGGGCCGGGCTGACAACCTGATTATTATCTCTGATGGTGTGACTGTTACGGATCTTTATCCGTAACAGTTGCCGGTCTTTTTATAAAGAACTGCGGGAAAGGCGGATAAACCGGCCCTGTTTATCCCGGTGAAGCGAATAGAGTGCTTTTTTATCCCGTGCGGATAACCAGATCTCATCCTGTCCCTGATCCTGCGTCCGGTAAAGATAATAACCGGCATTATTCAGGTAATTTTTCAGTGGGGTACAATCCCGGGCATCATGAAAAACAACACTGCTCATCTCAGAAATTGTCCCTGCTGTCGGGATATATTCAAACTGATAATTTTCCGAGATCCGCGGGGCATTGCGTATCCCGCTGTCTGTGTACATATAATAACGGTAAGTATCGGATTCATGATAAATAATGCGTCCTGTTTCATGAAAAAACAGAAATAAGCCAAACAGCAAAACAGGAATACAAAGAAGTGATAATCTGATTTTTTTCATGCGCTGACCTTCAATACTCTGTCTGTATTTTTCCTGAATATCCGTATTCCGGAACAGTGTGCTACAGATCAAACGATATCAGCGATGGATACTATCGTATTTATCTGATAATTATGGAAATTAATAATTATCTGAAAGGGGTGTAAATAGCAGAAACAGCAGATTATCCGGCAAAAATAATCTGCTGTGTGTGGTCGGGATAATTACTGTTGCAGCGCCTGCGGATTGACGCAATTCTGACTGACATTCCCTTTCAGGGCGCGGAGAATATTATCAATAGTGAAAATGAAAAACATTTGCCGGCAGACATCACCTTTACTGTAAATAACACCCTGTACAGGTATATTTACCTATCTGAGGAATAATCTGCGAAGAAGAAAGTAGCCGGTCAGCGAGATTAATAGCGCTGAACCAATCCGTAACATCAGCAACAGTAAATAGTAGTTGTTCATGGCATCTTCACCATCCCCACAGACGGACACATACCTGCTGAAAACACTGGCTGGTATAAAATAACTTATCAGCAGTGTCACTATGATTATAATAAGGATATGGAAAATAATTTTCATCGTACTTTGCAGTTCCAAAAAAGCGGAATTCCTTTTACCTCAATACGGCCATAGGCTTCCAGACCCTTACCTCCGGGCACTTTTCCTTTTTTTCCGGATAACAGAGATGCCCGTAATGTGTAAAAATCATCATAATTTTTTAGTGTGATACAGCCCCATGATACACCGGAACCATCAGAATCCAGAGGATGTAATCTGAATCCTCCCCGCTTTATTCCGTTGACATAAACGTAATCACTCATTGTCTGATTATTATAAAGACCAAACCAGTCAGAATGATTATTTCGGTATGCTTTTGATAAATCGATAAGCTCAGCTCTGACCTGATTTGAGAAACTGCCTTTGGGTCTGTCAGCTACCCAATACGTTCCCGGAGGAATGGCTGCCTTTTCGATATCTGAACAGTCAGGATTATTAAGATATTGTTCAGCACCAGATATAACATCAAATTCTCCTAAGCCGGGACAATAGAGTTTTAATGTTTTTCCATCGGCTGAAATGCTGTCGTAATCCAGCAACATAATTTTCATATAAAATCCATTTCAGAGGGACAAGATTAATAACAAGGTAAATACTAACACTGGCTATTCTATGTTAAGACCTTTAATACACTGCCGGGAGTATTCTCAATATCCGCGTTCCGGAATAGTATGCTACAGAACAAACGATATCAGCGATGGATGCTATCGTATTTATCTGATAATTATGGAAATTAATAGTTATCTGAAAGGGGTGTAAATAGCAGAAACAGCAGATTATCCGGCAAAAGTAATCTGCTGTGTGCGGTCGGGATAATTACTGTTGCAGCGCCTGCGGATTGACGCAATTCTGACTGACATTCCCTTTCAGGGCGCGGAGAACATTATCCGCAGCACAGGCAGCCATGGCATAGCGGGTTTCATGGGTGGCGGAGCCGATATGCGGCATCAGCACCACATTATCCAGCGACAGCAGCGGTGAATCCGGCGGCAGCGGTTCCTGTTCAAAAACATCCAGACCGGCGGCGAGGATTGTTTTATCTTTCAGCGCCTGTGCCAGCGCGGCTTCGTCGATCACGGCACCGCGCCCGATATTGACCAGAATGGCACTGCGTTTCATTTTCTCAAACTGTTCACGGCCGAATAAATGGCGGGTTTCCGCCGTCAGCGGCAGGGTGATACAGACAAAATCTGATTCTGCCAGCAGGGCATTCAGCGAACGGTACTCCGCCTGATATGTTTTTTCGGTTTTTTCATGGCGGGAGCGGGCATTGTAGAGCACTTTCATGCCGAATCCGCAGTGCGCCCGGCGCGCCAGTGCATCACCGATGCGGCCCATGCCGGCAATCCCCATCGTTTTATGGTGGACGTCACAGCCGTACCAGTCCGGCGTGATACTTTCTCTCCATTCGCCGCGTTTTACCCGCTCTGAGCTGATGATCATTTTCCGTGCGGTCGCCAGCACCAGTGCCATCGTGGCATCGGCAACGGTTTCGGTCAGGACATCCGGGGTATGCATCAGCACCACATTCCGTGCACTGAGCGCAGAGACATCAAAATTGTCATAACCGACGGTGATGGTGGAAGCCACCCGCAGTTTCGGAGCCATTGCCAGAAAACGGGCATCAATTTTCCCGCCGGAGCCGAGGATAGCATCCGCCCCGGCCAGCAGCGGTTTTACTGACGGGTCAATGTCCGGATCAATTTCCGGCACACGGCGGACATCACATTCAGCAGACAGGCGGGTGAGGATATCGTCAGGAATATCGCGGTAAACAAGAACGGATGGTTTCATCATGACCTCTCTGAGTGAAAAACTCACAAAATAATCTCTCTTTGATAGTATGATCATTATCACTATATTAACAATAAATCTGACACTGCATCCGAAAGGCGTTATCCCATGATAAAAATGCAAAAAAGCCACTGGCTGTCCGGCTTTCAGTGGTATTTCTTTATTTTCTGCAATACGGTGCTGATCCCGCCGACACTGCAATCTGCGTTTCATCTCTCTGACGCCGCCACACTGACTATCACTCAATACAGTTTTATCGCCACCGCGCTCGGCAGCCTGGTGCAGGTGTTTACCGGTCACCAGCGCGCGATTATGGAAGGACCGACCGGCCTGTGGTGGGCCACCATTCTGGGGATCGCTGTGGCGGAAGCCTCTTTCGGCACCTCTGCGGGCGTGACCGGCGCAAACCTTGCTATCGGGATTGCCTGTGCGGGACTTATCACGCTGGTGATTGGTTTTACCGGCGCAGGAGCGCGTATCGCCCGGATTTTTAATCCGGTGGTGATGGCAGTGTTTATGTTTATGATAGGCGCGCAGCTGGTCTCCATTTTCCTGAAGGGGATGCTGGGACTGCCCTTCGGTATTATGCCGCCGGATGCGACCGTGAATTACCCGGTCTTTTTCCTCGCGCTGGCAACGCTGATCCTGGTGCTGGGCGTGATTGTGTATGCCTCGGTATCGGTGGCCAAATATGCGCTGCTGATTGGCGTGTTGCTGGGCTGGGGAGCGTATGTGTTGCTGTTTTCCCCGCCGGGACGGGATGTGGCATCCGCATCATGGGAGTTTCTGCCGCTCGGCAGTACTGACGGGTTTGAATTCCGCTGGGGGGTGATTATCACCTGCATCCTGACCGGGCTTCTGAATATCAGTAATACCTTTGGTGCTATCCGTTCGACGGATGTGTTTTACATGGATAAACTGCAGGAAAATAATGTCCTGTTCCGGCGCAGTTTTATTGTCACCGGCTCGGTGACGCTGCTGACCGCGCCGCTGGCCGTGGTGCCGTTTGCACCGTTTGTCTCCTCGGTGGGATTAATCACCCAGACCAATGACAGCAGCCGGACATCCCTGGTGGTCGGCAGTGTGCTGTTTCTGCTGATGGGGCTGATCCCGCCGGTCACACTCTTTTTCAGCGGGTTGCCGCTCGCCATCGGCAGTGCGGTGATGCTGGCGACCTATCTGCCGCTGATGTTCTCCTCGCTGGCTTTTGTGGACAAAATTTCCCTGAATGCCCGCAATATTTACCGGCTGGCGATCCCGCTGTTCGTCGGTATTTTTCTGATCAATCCGCCCGCCGTGTTTATCAGCGACCTGCCGGTGCTGCTGCGTCCGATGCTGGGGAACGGTATGCTGGTGGCAATTTTACTGGCGGTATTATCAGAAAGTCTGGTGCGCTGGGATAAGGTAAAGTAGGGCAATTCTGCGGCATTTTTCCGGATGCGCGGGAAACTGTGATAGACTTTATGTCTGTTCCGGCTCCGGAAAATGCACTGACAAAAGGATATTTATGACGCACAAACTCTGGCTGGCAACCGTACTGCTCCCGATTTTGCTCAGCGGTTGTGCCGCGCCTCTGCCTCCGGCGCAGACGCAGGAAAACTGCCCGGATTTCACCGGTGTTTATCAGCTGCCGTTGCAGGGGGAGTCACAGAATATTGCTCTGACGCTGCTGGATAAATCCACCAATCAGTATGGTGTGGCAGTGAAGGACAAAAACGGCGTTGATCATTTCACCTCGCGTCCGTATCAGGGCGATATGGTGCGGATGGATAAAAAAGAGATGAACGGCCAGCTGGCATGCAGTGTGATGATTGACCAGGTGGGGCTGATTAAGCAGGTTGAGAAGGGCGGGCCGATGCCGGGCTTCCCGGGGATTGCCCGCAACGATGATATTAAAATGGCCACCGGTTATGCGTTGTTTATTTTCAGCCCGCAGGGAATTGATTTTATTAATCTGATCAAAACATCCGATGTGGTACCTATCGAGTTACAGCCACCGCGTTGATCGCATTAAGGTGGATTGTGACGCCGGTGATTCCGGCGATAACCGGTAAAAATGAAAAGTCGCTGTGAATACGTCCCTGTAAGCTCAGGCTCGCCATCCATGGCTCGCATGCTTTTCATTTTTTTACCGGTCATCACCCTGTTACATAAAGTCAGAAGTTCATAAATGCAAAAAGCCACCGTCCGGTGGCTTTTCAGTATCTGCAGGATAATCAGATATTATCGACGGATCCGTCGCCGCGTGCCTGCGCGGTTTGCGCGGTCGGGGCATCGGCAATTTTCCGTTCCTCTGCGGTCAGGGTTTTCTCATAACGGCTGTATTTCCACCAGGCGTAGCCCGGGAAAATCAGGATCGCCGGCAGACCGAAACAGGCACGCGGCGGCAGGCGGTTCTCATGCAGCAGGGTGTAGTTTTCCCGGTTATTCACAGAAGCTCCTTCTTTATAGTCAGCAATCATTGCGGGCTATCGGATGAGATCAATCATTAACGGGATATTGGTAAAAGTTTTACTAAAAACAACAAGGTAAAATCGAGATATTTAACCTGATCACAGATTCCTCACATCAGTGGCACAATCTTGTGAGCTGGAACGCTAAATTGTGTAAAAGGCGACCATTTTTGCAGGAAGTAAATTTTACTGAAAGAAAAACGGCTGCCCGGAAAGGCAGTCGTCAGAAACCTACGGAAGGTGTGTTACTTCGTGGTGCCGCGCAGAATAAGGCGGGAAGCGGCAAAGACCTGGAGCGGCTCCTGCCGTTCGTCACGCAGACGTTCAAACAGCAGATTCACGCCCTGGCTGCCCATCACCTCGGAGTGGATGCGGACAGTCGACAGAGACGGAATGGTAAACTTGGCGGTCGGGATATCATTGACACTGATAAGGGCGATATCTTCCGGGATAGCAATATGCTGTTCATGCAGGGCGCGCAGCACGCCGATAGCAATGGAGTCAGAAGCGATAAACAGGGCCTTCGGGTAGCTCTCTTTGGCCAGCATCTGTTTTGCCAGTGCATAACCGGACGCGCTGGAGAAATCCCCGCGATAGATATCTTCCCCGTGCACCACACCGCGCAGTGAACCGTATTCAGTAAATGCGACTTCGCGGATATCCGCCGCCGCCGGGGAGTCTTGTCCGCCGATAAAACCTATCCGGTCATACCCCTGTGCAATAAAGAAATCGGTCACGGATTGCGCAATATACGCGAGGTCAATATCCACCGCGTCATAATCACTCTGACGATCGCTGAAATCGACAAAACAGACGGCAGAGCAGAGCGCCCGCACCTCTGTCAGTACCGCGCGGGCACCGTGTCCGATCAGCAGTACGCCGTCAGGGCGGGAAACCGTCTCCGGCAGGTTGTTTTCATAAGCGTGTGTCAGCTCAATACCCAGCCGTTCACTCTGTAGCTCAATACCGTGGCGGATGGAGAGATAATAAGGATCATTAATTTCCGCTGTTTTCGGATAACTGTAAATCGCCAGAAAATGCAGCCGCTGCGCCTGACGTTTGCCCGGAGTGTGACGGCGCTGCGCGGAAACGGTGTATTCCAGTTTCCCGGCGATTTCCAGAATACGCAGCTTGGTTTCTTCTTTCACACTGAGTGTCGGGTCGTCATTCAGCACCCGCGACACGGTCGCGAGTGAGACACCGGCTTGCCGGGCAATATCTTTTAGCGTGGCCATTTTTTTTGTTCTTTCTCCTCCGGCCGGGAACTGCGGCAGGGCAACAGGCTTAATTCAGGCAGTAACACCCGGTTATAGTAGCACAGAACGTTTTAGTAAAAACCATTCAGCGTATTATTGTAAACGTTTACACAAATACGATCGTTGTCACGGACTCAAATAGTATTCATGGTTAGAATCGTCCCCGTCCTCACGTTATACTTTGGTTTTCTCTGAATACATTACAAAGTCTGAGAGGTATATGTGGAAATTCTTGTCACCGGCGGTATGGGCTATATCGGCAGCCATACCTGCGTACAGCTGATGAATGCAGGCATGACACCGGTTATTGTGGATAATCTGTGTAACGCCAATGCCAAAGTTCTGGCACGGATCACTGCAATTACCGGAAAAGAGCCTGTGTTCTATCAGGGGGATATCCGTGATGAAGCCTTTCTTGACAGCGTATTTGCCAAACACCGTATCGATGCGGTGATTCACTTTGCGGGCCTGAAAGCTGTGGGTGAATCCGTGGAAAAACCGGTTGAATATTATGATAACAATATCAACGGTACACTGGTTCTGCTGCGCAGCATGAAGCGGGCGCAGGTAAAACGGATTATTTTCAGCTCTTCCGCCACCGTTTACGGCGATCCGGCCAGTGTGCCGATCACTGAAGAATCCGCTATCGGCAACACCACAAACCCTTACGGCACCAGTAAATACATGGTTGAGCGCATCCTGAGTGATGTGCTGATCGCGGATAATGACTGGTCTGTATCCCTGCTGCGTTATTTCAACCCGGTCGGGGCGCATCCGGCAGGCACGATGGGGGAAGATCCGAAAGGTATCCCGAATAACCTGACGCCATATATCACTCAGGTTGCTATCGGCCGCCGTGAAAAAGTCAGTATCTATGGAAACGATTACCCTACACCTGACGGTACCGGGGTGCGTGATTACATTCATGTGATGGATCTGGCGGACGGTCATGTTGCGGCACTGAAAACCGTGGCACAGTCTTCCGGGCTGCATATCTATAACCTGGGCACCGGCAAAGGCACCAGTGTGCTGGAAATGATCGCGGCGTTCAGTAAAGCGGCCGGTAAACTGATCCCGTATGCTATCTGCGACCGCCGTCCGGGCGATATCGCCGAGTGCTGGTCCAGTCCGGAAAAAGCCGCCCGCGATATGCAGTGGCGCGCCGTCCGCACTGTTGATGATATGGCGCAGGATGCCTGGCGCTGGCAGCAGCAGAACCCGGAAGGTTACGCAGACTGACGGAAGACGAAAACCGGTAACGCCTGAGGACAATCATCGCTAACCCGTTTCATCATCAGAGAGAATTGTGTCTATGATGACTTTTGATCCGTCTGATTGCCCTCACCGTCGCTATAACCCGTTAACGGGACAGTGGATTTTAGTCTCGCCTCACCGGGCAAAACGCCCGTGGCAGGGAAGAGATGAAATCGCTGATGTGGCGGATTTACCGGCTTATGACCCGGACTGTTTTTTGTGTCCGGGAAATACCCGGGTAAGCGGCGATACCAATCCCGCATATACCGGTACTTATGTTTTTCAGAATGACTTCTCCGCACTGAGGCCGCAGCCCTGCACGCAGCCGGAAAATACCCGTCCGTTATTTCAGACTCAGGCCGTCAGCGGGCTGAGCCGCGTACTCTGTTTTTCTCCCGATCACAGCAAAACCCTGCCGGAACTGCCGGTGGTGCAAATCCGCGCCGTCATTGATACCTGGCAGGCGCAGGCACAGGAACTCGGGGAGAAATACCTCTGGGTGCAGCTGTTTGAGAATAAAGGGGAACTGATGGGCTGCTCGCAGCCGCACCCGCACGGTCAGATCTGGGCCAGTGATTTTCTGCCTGATGCCCTGAGCCGCAAGGACGGGCTGCTGCGCGACTATTCCCGGCAGCACGGCAGTAACCTGCTGCTGGATTACGCACAGGCAGAGCTGAAAGACGGCAGCCGTATTGTAACTGAAACGGCGCACTGGCTGGCAGTGGTACCGTACTGGGCGGCGTGGCCGTTTGAAACCATGCTGCTGCCGAAACACCGCGTTATCACCCGGATGGACGCCATGACAGAGGCGGAGCGGGATGATCTTGCAGTTGCACTGAAAAAACTCACCAGCCGTTACGATAACCTGTTCCGCTGCGCTTTCCCGTACTCGATGGGCTGGCATTTTGCGCCGTATTTTCAGCAGGGCGAACCGCTGGATCACTGGCAGTTACATGCGCTTTATTATCCGCCGCTGCTGCGTTCCGCAACCGTGCGCAAATTTATGGTCGGCTATGAAATGCTGGCGGAAAGCCAGCGTGACCTGACACCGGAGCAGGCCGCAGAACGGCTGCGTGCGGTCAGCGATCACCATTTTAAAACCCCTTTATAATCTGAGGTTTCCGATGAAAACAGTTATCAGCAAGGCACAGAATGCCTTTGAGCAATGCTTCGGCGCATCCCCTGACATGCTGATTCAGGCACTGGGCCGTGTGAATCTGATTGGTGAACACACAGATTATAACGACGGTTTTGTTCTGCCGTGTGCCATTGATTTCGGCACCGTGGCGGCGGCCTCGCGGCGTGATGATCAGAAGGTCTGCGTGGTGGCGGCGGATTATGATAATGATCGCGATGAGTTTGATCTCTCACAGCCGATCGAATACCGCGATAATAAATTGTGGGCGAATTATATCCGCGGCGTCATCAACTATCTGGCGGAGCGTGGTTTTGTGTTCGGCGGGATGAATATTGCGGTCAGCGGCAATGTGCCGCAGGGCGCGGGTCTGAGCAGTTCCGCCTCGCTGGAGGTAGTGATCGGCCAGACTGTCAAAGCCCTGTACGATTTACCCGTCAGCCGCGAAGTCATTGCCCTGAACGGGCAGCAGGCGGAGAACCAGTTTGTCGGCTGTAACTGCGGCATTATGGATCAGCTGATTTCGGCCTGCGGTGAAGCCGGACACGCACTGCTGATCGACTGCCGCAGCCTGGAAACCCGGGCGGTTGCCATGCAGGAAAACAGTGTGGTGATGATTGTTAACTCCAACAAAAAACGCGGGCTGGCGGACAGCGAATACAACACCCGGCGGCGTCAGTGTGAGGCGGCAGCGGCATTCTTCGGCGTGCCGGCGCTGCGGGATGTGACAATGACGCAGTTCGCCGCGCATGTTCATGAACTGGATGCGGTGACCGCGAAACGGGCCCGTCACGTGATCAGCGAAAATATCCGTACCCGGGCAGCGGCGGAAGCGCTGAAAGACGGGGACTTACCGCGCCTCAGTCAGCTGATGGCGGAATCTCATCATTCCATGCGTGATGATTTTGAAATCACCGTCCCTGAAATTGATGCGCTGGTGGCGATTATCGGTGATGTGATTGGTCTTGAAGGCGGTGTCCGCATGACCGGCGGCGGCTTCGGCGGTTGTGTGGTGGCACTGGTGAAACCTGAACATGTCGCACAGGTTACAGAGGCGATTAATGCACATTACACCCCAATCACCGGCTGCAGACGGCAGACCGGCGGAGATCGTGGTGCTGACCAACCACAACGGCATGCGTATCAGTATTGCTGACACCGGCGCGACCTGGCTCAGCTGTG
The DNA here is from genome assembly GCF_000633515.1 of Morganella morganii H1r. GTDB lineage: Bacteria > Pseudomonadota > Gammaproteobacteria > Enterobacterales > Enterobacteriaceae > Morganella > Morganella morganii_B. The sequence continues at coordinate 221,233 of NZ_AYMP01000014.1, forward strand.
AGCTGCCGCTGGCAGATGGCGTGCGGGATGTGGTGTGCGGCGTGGCGGACAGCGCCGGATTTGCCCGTCAGACCGCCTATTTCGGTGCCACAGTCGGGCGTTTTGCCAACCGGATTGCGGGCGGTGGTTTCACCCTGAACGGGCAGTTTTATCCGCTCGCCTGTAATGAAGGTACCACCTGTCTGCACGGCGGAACGGATAACTTCAGTCACCGGCGCTGGCAGTATCGCCGCCGCTCAGCGGATTCAGTGACATTCTCTCTGCAGTCACCGGACGGTGACCAGGGCTTCCCGGGCAATCTCAGCGCCGAAGTCACTTATCAGCTGACCCCGGAAAACGAAGTCCGTCTGACTTACCGGACACAAACAGACAAAGCCTGTCCGGTCAGCCTGACCAATCACGCTTACTTTAACCTTGCCGGTGAAAGCAGCGGTGTGAAGGTGACAGAAGGGGAAATGCAGATCAGGGCGGACAAACGGCTCGGGCTGAATGCGGATAACTTACCGGATGGCTCGCTCTGCCCGGTGGCCGGCACTGTGTTTGATTTGCGCATCCGCAGGCCGCTGGCACAGGGTTTTATGTCTGAGGCGGCACTGCAGCAGACAAAAGGCTTTGATCACGCCTTTGTGCCGGACCCGGCATTGTGTGACGGTAAACAGACTGTTGCGGCGTACTGGTCACCGGCGGGGGATGTGTGTCTGGAAGTAGCCACCACCATGCCCTGCATACAGCTTTATACCGGCAATTATCTCGGCGGTCAGCCGGGAAAACACGGCGATTATCAGGATTATGCCGGGCTGGCGCTGGAAACCCAGTATTTCCCGGACGGGCCGAATCACCCGCACCGGCCGGATGCGGTCAGGGGAATTTCAGCACCGGGAGAACAGCGGGAGAGTGTGACGGTATACCGGTTTGTTTTTTAAATCAGTGGCTCACAATAGTGAGCCACTTTTGCGTTATCAGACAATACGGACACCGGCAGGCATTACACGTTCCGGGGTCAGCAGAAAACTCTCTGAGCCGTCATCGGTTTCCGCGCACAGCAGCATACATTCAGAGGTTTCGCCGCGCATTTTGGCTTTTTGCAGATTGCACAGCACCACGACCTGCTTATGCAGTAACTCTTCCTCTGTATAATACGGCACGAGACTGGTAACGGTCTGAAGTGAGCGGTCACCGACATTTATCTGAACAATATAGAGTTTATCGGCATTTTCGTGACGTTTGACATCGGTGATCCGGCCGGTGCGGATCTCCAGTTTAGCGAAATCAGGGTAAGCGACAGTGTCCATAGCAGAATTCGGTAAAGTTTTAGTAAAAAGATAATAAAAATTAGCAGAGTTACACCGGATGGCAAGTGCCGGGATCACAAAACAATAACGGAGCGGTAAATGGCAACCATTAAAGATGTTGCGAAACTGGCGGGAGTCTCAGTGGCAACGGTCTCGCGGGTTATCAATCAGTCACCAAAAGCGGGGGCGGAATCTGTCCGTACGGTTCAGGCAGCCATGAAGGCGCTGGCTTACCGCCCGAATGCGGCGGCGCGGGCGCTGGTCAGCCAGAGCAGTGATATTGTCGGCGTGCTGGTGGGGGATGTGTCCGATCCGTTTTTCGGCTCACTGGTCAAAGCCGCAGATGAGGTGGCACATCAGCACGGAAAGCATCTTTTAATCGGTAATGGCTACCACCGGCAGGAAGATGAACGGCGCGGTATCGAATTACTGATGAACAGCCGTTGTGATGCCTGTGTGATCCATGCCAAAGCACTGAGTGATGAAGAACTGCGCGGCTATGCGGCGGAAATGTCGTCAATGGTGTTTATCAACCGCATGATCCCGGGACTGGAAAACCGCTGTGTTGCCCTGGATAACCGGCACGGCACCCGGCTTGCCACACAATATCTGCTGAAACAGGGACACCGCCATATTGCCTGCTTATCGTCATCCCACACGATTGAAGACAGTGCGCAACGGCTGGCGGGGTACAGAGATGCCCTGACAGAAGCCGGTTGTGAGCTTCCGGAGGCCTATATTGCGGTTGGTGAACCGGTGGCAGAGGGCGGGGAAGCGGCAATGAGTGCGGTGTTGTCCCTTTCACTGCCGGTGACGGCGGTGGTGGCATACAATGATTTTATGGCGGCGGGGGCATTGTCGGTGATTGAGGCAAACGGGTTGTGTGCGCCGGAAGACATTTCGGTTATCGGTTTTGATGACAGCATGATCGCACGATATATCCAACCCCGTCTGACCACAATACGCTATCCTGTTGACATGATGGCTCAGACAGCAACACAGCTGGCGCTGGCACTGGCGTCCTCACAGACGCTGCCGTTTTGTCCGCCGTGTTACACACCGACTCTGGTTCTCCGCCACTCGGTGATGAGCAGATTTTCCTGACGAGAATGTGTTAATTTTATTTATTAGTTATCCCTCACTATTTACTTTGGTACTTTGTTAGAAGGCTGCAAATTTATCTGAATTTGCAGCATTTTTTTTATCCTGCGATTTTCATTCCGGCCATTTACCCTCCAGCTGTACTTTCCGGTTTAACGATATCACAGCAATTTATTATCATCGTGATAATAATTTTCATTTGCGATCATATTCTCAATGGCATATATCAATGATAGGATTAATCATTCTCATTTAATATTTCAAATAAAAAATATCAATCCAGTCAGGGAATAATATGAACGTCTCATTCAAACGCTCACTGCTTGCTGTTGCTGTTATGTCAGCGGCCACCGCCGCTTATGCTGAAAATAAAGATGACACCATCGTGGTGACCGCGTCCGGTTTTGCGCAGGAAATGCGTGATGCACCGGCGAGTATCACCGTTATCACCAAGGAGCAGTTACAAAATAAACCGGCTGCCAACCTGATTGACATGGTAAAAGATGTGGAAGGGGTCAGTGTGATCGGCGGCAGCCTGAAGCCGGATATCAGTATCCGTGGCCTGTCCGGGGACTACACTCTGATTATGGTGGATGGCCGTCGTCAGAACAGCCGTGAATCCCGCCCGAACGGCAGCGGCGGTTACGAAGCCGGGTTTATTCCGCCGGTGGAAGCCATTGAGCGTATTGAAGTGATCCGCGGCCCGATGTCCTCCCTGTATGGTTCTGATGCCATGGGCGGCGTGATTAACATTATCACTAAAGCAGTGGCAGACGAATGGCACGGCTCGATGGGGATGGGCGGTATTATTCAGGAAAGTAAAGATTACGGTAACTCCGCGAATACCGATTTCTACGTCTCCGGCCCGCTGATTAAAGACAAGCTGGGGTTACAGGTGTACGGCGGGCTTAACTATCGTCGTGAAGATAAACTCCTGGAAGGTACACCGCGTAAAGACGACAAAAATATCACTGCCAAACTGGCCTTTACGCCGATCGAAGGGCAGAAATTCCTTGCGGAAGTCGGCCGCAGTACACAGGAACACACATCGACCCCGGGGAAATCGATTGATGAGACAACTACCCGCGGCGGTATCGTTCAGAAGAACAACAAATCCGAAGTACACAACGATCGTAACCACTGGGCGCTGACCTGGAAAGGTGACTGGGATGAAATCAACAGTGAACTGAGTGTGTATCAGGAAAACACCGTCCGTAAAACCAATACCGGTAAATGGAACAAAGTCAGTGAAGATTGGGTAATGGAGTATGACGCGCGCCGGCCGGAAGTTACCAATACGGTGGTGGACGGAAAGGTCACTGCATTCCTGCCGTCTAACGTCCTGACTGTCGGCGGACAATATCAGCATGCCAAACTGAAAGATGATTCCGTGATTAAAAACAAACAGACAGTCACTGAAAAAATGACTGCTGAGCAGAAAGCGCTGTTTGTGGAAGATGAATTCAGTGTAACCGACGACCTGACGCTGACCGGTGGTCTGCGTATGGATGACCACGAATTCTACGGTAAACACTGGAACCCGCGTGCCTATGCCGTCTATAAACTGACCGATGAAATCACCATTAAAGGCGGCGTGGCGAAAGCCTTCCGTGCCCCGACACTGCGTGAGTTAAGCCCGAATTTCGGAACGTCCACACAAGGCGGTGCGGCTATCATGTACGGTAACCGTGATCTGAAACCGGAAACCAGTGTCACCGAAGAACTGGGCATTGCTTATGACCACGAATCCGGTTTCTCTGTCAGTGCAACCCTGTTTAACACCGAATTCAAAAACAAGCTGACCAGCTACCAGGTTGCCGGTCAAACCGATCCGCTGACCGGCCTGAATATGTTTATCTATGACAACGTGGGTAAAGCGAATATCCGTGGTGTGGAAATGGCCTCCCGTATTCCGGTGGCAGAAAAATGGAATCTGAACCTGAACTACACCTTCACCGATTCAGAACGTAAGAGTGACGACGAAAAACTCAACGGTAAATCCCTGAAAGGACAACCGCTGGAAATGACACCGCGTCATATGGCAAATGCCAAACTTGACTGGCAGTACCGCCCGGATATGAGTTTCTACACTCAGGCAAACTACACCGGCAAACAGGTCTGGGCAGCACAGCGTAACGGGGCAAAACAGCCGCGTGAACGCAGCGGGATCACCACCCTCGACCTCGGGATGACCTACCAGGTTATGCCAAACGCTCTGCTGAATTTCGCCGTACTGAATATCGCCAACGAGAAAGGGGATGATATCGATACTAACGGGAACTGGCAGATCGATGAAGGGCGCCGGTATTGGGCTAATCTGAAACTGAATTTCTGATTACGCGTCATCCTTCGCCCTGTGGCGGCGTTGGCTGCTTTCAGGAAACCGGGTCACATACCATTGTATGCTCCCCGGTTTCCTTCGGTTGCCGCCTTGCCACAAGGCGAATGATTTAGCGTAACGCGTCTCTTTGTTTTGTGGCGGTGTTGGCTGCTCTCAGGGAACCGGGTCACATACCATTGTATGCTCCCCGGTTTCCTTCGGTTGCCGCATGCCACAAACGAAATGATTTAGCGAATCTGCGTCATCCTCCACTCTGTGGCTGTGTTGGCTGCACTCAGAATTCCGGGTCACATACTGGTGTATGCTCCCCGGAATTCTTCCCTTGCCGCCTTGCCGGTTATCCCGCCGCCCGGGTTCGAAAGAGGATGGTCTTATTTTTTCCGGGGATGGCGCGATCTGAATCTGCGTCATCCTCCGGTCCGTGGCAGAATTGTTTTTTTAAGTCAGTCATTCCCGGAGTCAGGATGTGGAAAAAAATAATGGTGATTTGTTGCATGATGGCGGTATCTCCCCTGATGGCGCGGCCTTCACAAGAGATCACACCGCTCACTGAAGCGGCACAACAACAGTTCACAATAACGCACCATGAGATGCAGCACGGTGATCGTCACTACCGCCTTTTTATCGCGCAGCCGAAACAACCGCAAACGGCGTACACTGTGCTCTATATGCTCGACGGTAACGGTCAGTTTCCGATGATGATTAACCGGCTCAGTGCCGGTAAAACCCGGCCATTGCCTCTGGTGGTGGGGATCGGTTATCCCTCTGATCAGGCTTACCCGAAAACCCGCACCTTTGATTACACACCGCCCGCAACCGGCGAACAATTTACCGCAGGCGGCGGTGAACTGCCTTTCCGGCAGTTTATCCGTGAACAGGTTATTCCGTGGGTGAGCAGTCACTATCCTGTTAACGACCGCCGCTACTTCTTTGGTCACAGCCTCGGCGGGCTGTTTGTGCTGCGGACAGCCACGGATGAACCCGGTTTATTTACCGATTACATCAGTGCCAGCCCGTCCCTGTGGTGGGGGCATGGCTCTTATATGACAGCGGAACGATTTGATCGCCTCCCGGCGGATATCCGGCTGACCATCACTCAGGGCGGACTGGAAGAAAAACCCGATCTGAGTAAAATGAGTGAAGAACAAAAACACAATCTGTCCGTCCGCTACAGTGACATTACCGCGCGGGAAGTGTGTGAGCAGTTACAACTGCGGGACAAACAGTGTCAGTTCCGTATCTTCCCCGGAAAGTCCCACGGCAGTGTTATCCCCGATGCGCTGGAAACGGTGATTTCCTTATTACCGGCAGATAAGGAAAAATAAGTTATTTTTTTGTTAATCTGCATGTAAAAATACTGCAAATAACAGGGGAAACCCCATATTCCTCTGTTATTTCCTTCCATAACAAAAACTACTCGCAGCCATTAGTTTTTTTGATTTCATTTTTCCCTCACAAGGGGCTATATTCCGCTCCGTTTCAGACATAAATTCACAATCCACTGCTTCTATCAATGACCCGTCATCCACCATTTTGGCGATGAAACAGCCTGAGAAAAAAAGCAGCGTCATGTTTTTTTGATTTTTTTGTTTTAGGTGGAGAAAAGCAGTGAGTCACAGCATCCGCACGCCGCGTCCTGACAGTGTGTTAATCCCTGTCGCCGGTCTGACGTTATTTGCGATTGCATCCGGTTATCTGATGAGCCTGATCCCGTTATCGCTGGATTCTTTTGCCATCGGTACCGATTACGCAGGCTGGTTAGCCAGTGCTTACTATATTGGTTTATTACTCGGTTCGATGCTGATTGAGCCGGTGATTGCCCGTATCGGTCACCGCCGTTCCTTTATTCTCTTTGTGCTGGCGCTGGCGGCAACCGTGGCGGTTCTGCCGTTTTATACCAGCCTCAGCGCGTGGCTGGCTTCCCGGATGCTGGCCGGGGTGGCGGTTGCCGGTATTTTTGTGGTGATTGAATCCTGGCTGCTGATTGGCGATAATCCGGCTGTCCGTGCCAAACGCCTGAGCTTCTACATGACCGCACTGTACGGCGGCACCACCCTGGGTCAGCTGGCGATCGGCGTGTTCGGAACCGCAGGTGTCGTGCCGTTTGCCGTGGTGATGGTTCTGCTGTTTGCTGCAGTATTGCCGCCGCTGTTTTCCAAAGCACAGCCGGTGTGTCACGGCGGACATAAAAGCTTATCCCTGAAACAGATCCTGCGTCTGAGTAAACCGGCCATGGTCGGTTGTATGACTTCCGGTATTGTGATGGGCACCATTTACGGGCTGATGCCGCTGGCATTGCAGGAAAAACATTACAATACCGAGCAGGTCGGCGGCCTGATGGCGGCGATCATCCTCGGCGGGATGATTATTCAGCCGGTGATCAGCAAATTATCTTCCCGCATGAGTAAAGTATTATTGCTGGCGATGGTCTCTCTCGCCGGGGTATTTGCGATGGGAATGATTTATCTCTCCGGCCACTATCTGGTGATGGTGGTGGCGCTGACACTGCTGGGGATGTCTTCCTTTGCCCTGTATCCGGTGGCAATCACACTGGCATGTGACACACTCACCGCGAATGTGATTGTGGCGGCAACCCAGGTGATGTTGTTCTGCTACAGCATCGGTTCAGCGGCGGGCCCGCTGGTGGCGGGACAGTTTATGAAACAGCCTGACGGTATCATGAACTTCTTCTTTATTGTGCTGCTGTCCACCGCGATTTATATGCTGTTATCTGCGGTGCGCCGCAAATCCCGGATTCTGGCAAGCTGATACCGGCGGAATGAAAAATGCCCTCATTGAGGGCATTTTTGTACATTGGTATTTATTCTGCGGCTTTGGGTTTGTGGACAATATCCGCATAATGGCTTTTATCGTCCGGTTTCGGGTAGACGCGGTAAATGTATTCATCCGGTGTCACTTTGATATTTTCGACCACACGGGTAAACAGCACTTCTCCTTTATCATTCTTACCGGTCAGCGACCGGGTTTTACCGTCCGCGCTGAAAGACCAGTCGCCCTGTAATTTCAGCTTTCCTTCCGGGGTGTACATCTTAACGGAGCCGTCTTTTTCATAGTTGGCCAGGCCAAAGAAGCCCGCCACACTTTCATCGGTGGCCGGAATCGCTTTACCGTCCTGGTCCAGTGCCTCGGTGGTTACCCAGGTTTTGCCAATCAGATAATCAGCAGTATTTCCGGCTTTCTGTGCCGTGGCTGTCAGGGGTTTTACCTGAGCATCCGCCGGGGCCGCCAGCGCTGAAAAGGAATACGCCGCTGCAATAATACCGGCAATCATTGTTATTTTTTTCATGTCACTTCCTCAGGTTGTTCTGTTTACTGTCTTTCTTAGTGATAACAATTCCCGATATCAATAATAAGGGGATTAATCTTATTGGCTCATTTTTTATGTAAGGAAGTATAAAAATGGTTAAATTTTATATTCATTTCTGACACATCTCTTTTGAAACCGGCAGGGTGAAATATGGAGAGAAAATGAAGAACTGTGCAGAAATTATGATGAATTGTGCAGGGATTATGATTTCACCGTCAGAAAGGGTAAAACGGATTGTCATATATACCGGCATCGGCAATGATAGCGTCAACAGCAAAACAGTGCTTAAGAAAATTAACTCAAAAGGAATATTAATATGAAAAAGATCATTGCAGGTGTTATCGGACTGAGCTTATTAGGTGCGGGTGTTACCGCTGTCGCAGCACCGGCGCCGGTCACTCAGCCGCAACAGAATGGCCAGTATATGAATGGTTATGGCAACTGTGACGGCAACGGTGGTCGTCATATGATGCGCGGTAATCATGACGGACGCGGCCATCATAATAAGCGCGGATACCATAACGGTGGTTACAACCGTGCACCGGTCTTTCAGTCCGCACTGACCACCGCCACCCCGGGTGAAGCCCTGAAAAAAATGAGCGCGGATGCACCGGCAGTCAGTAAAGACGGCAAACAGTATTTTGTCCGCGCCAGTGTCCGTGATATCAACGGCAACACGCTGTATCAGTCTTCATTATCCACCACAACACCGAAAGAAGCGCTGGCAAAAATGGCGGGTGATGCACCGGCTGCCGCATCCGGGCAGCAGTATTATGTCCGCGCAGGTATTATGGAAATTCTGCCGGCTAACAACGCAGCACAGTAACCGCTGTCATGAACAAACAAAAATGCCCTCTGATGAGGGCGTTTTTGTCTGCGGATAAAAAACTGCGGCTGTCAGAGTGTCAGCGCAGTTTCCAGTGCCAGCTCAATCATATTATGCATCGCGTTCTGGCGCTGGCCGATGGTCAGTTTACCGCCGTTTTTGATGTGATCAGAAGTGGTAAGTATTGCCAGCGCCCGTGCGCCCAGCTCTGCTGCAACGGTGTACAGCCCGGCGACTTCCATATCCACCCCGAGAATGCCGTACTGCTCCATCACGGCAAACAGTTCCGGGCGGGTGGTGTAAAACAGATCCGCCGTAAACACATTGCCGGTTTTGACCGGTAACTGCAGACGTTCAGCCGTTTTCACCGCAGATGCCAGCAGATGCCAGTCCGCCAGTGCCGCCAGGTCGTTACCGTAAAAGCGGTCGCGGTTCACTTTGGAATCGGTACTTGCGCCCATGGCAATCACCACATCCATCAGTGACACATCATCCCGCACCGCACCGCAGGTGCCGATACGGATAAGATTTTTCACACCAAAATCCTGAATCAGCTCATACGCATACATTGAGATTGAGGGGATACCCATGCCGTGGGCCATCACTGAAATTCGTTTGCCTTTGTATTCTCCGGTATAACCCAGCATATTGCGGACACTGTTTACTTCCCGTGCCTGCGATAAATAATGTTCAGCAATAAACTTGGCGCGCAGGGGATCTCCGGGCATAATGATGGTTTCTGCGAAATCGTTTGCGCTTGCCTGAATTGCAACTGCCATAAAAGCACTCTCCTCTCAATCAAACCGTGTGAAGGGTCGGTATTTGTTGGTCAGCATGTTAACACGGTTTGGTTTTTATGCCGCCGCTGCCGGCGGATTTTCACTCAGGGTTTTTACCGGATTACACAATATGAATACAGCAATCGGCATTCTCGGGATCGTGGTACTGCTGGGAATCGGTTATTTACTGTCTGAAAACCGCCGCGCGATTAATCTGCGCACGGTGGTACTGGCTTTTACTATTGAACTGGCGCTGGGCGGATTAATTCTCTATTCCCCGGCCGGGCAGCATGTTTTATTTGTGATGGCGGAAGCGGTCACCACGGTGATCAACTTCAATAATGCCGGAACATCCTTTATTTTCGGCGGTCTGGTCTCTGACAAAATGTTTGCGATTTTCGGCAGCGGCGGGTTTGTTATCGCGTTACGGGTATTGCCGATTATTGTCTTTTTCTCTGCGTTGTCAGCGGTACTTTATTATCTGGGGATTATGCAGATCCTCGTGCGCTGGGTCGGCGGGACGTTACAGCGTCTGCTGAAAACCAGCCGTGCGGAATCGATGAACTCAGCGGCCAATATTTTTCTTGGTGTGACAGAAGCCCCTTTGCTGGTTAAACCGTATCTCGGCAGCATGACCCGTTCAGAGCTGTTTGCCGTGTTGTGCGGCGGGCTGGCATCTATCGCCGGTACTATGCTGGTGAGCTATGCTTCGCTGGGAGTGAAAATGGAATACCTGCTGGCGGCCTCCTTTATGGCGGCACCCGGCGGGTTACTGTTTGCCAAACTGATGATCCCGGAAACACAGCAGACGGCTGATGAATCCAACGCCAAACCGGTGCAGGAAAACCGCCCGGCGAATATTATTGATGCGGCGGCGGAAGGGGCAATTAACGGCCTGAATATGGCCCTGGCGGTCGGTGCGATGCTGCTGGCGTTTGTCAGCCTGGTGGCACTGTTAAACGGATTGCTCGGCGGTGTCGGCGGCTGGCTCGGCCTGCCGGATCTGAGCATGGAACTGATCCTCGGCTATCTGCTGTCCCCGCTGGCGTGGCTGATGGGCATTCCGTGGAATGAAGCGCTGACATCCGGTGCGATTATCGGACAGAAAATTGTTATCAACGAATTTTTTGCCTATGCCAACCTGGCGGAATACCTGAAAGGCAATGAAGTCGTGGCGGCGACCGGCCTGCCGATGACAGAGCGGACACAAATCATCCTCTCGTTTGCTCTGTGCGGGTTTGCCAACTTCGGTACCGTGGCGATTGCTATCGGTGGTATCGGCAGTCTGATCCCGGACCGGCGCAAAGAGATTGCCACTCTCGGGATGAAAGCACTGGTCGCCGGGGTGTTATCTAACCTGATGGCGGCTACAATTGCGGGGCTGTTTATCGGCGGCTGAGTAATAAAACCGGGGAGGATCTTCCCGGTTCACTGATAGCGGGAAAAACGAAAAGTCGCGGTGAATACGGTCCCTGTACGCTCAGGCTCGCCATCCATGGCTCGCATGCTTTTCGTTCTTTTACCCGCTATCGCGAACCTCACATATCAGACGATTAACGGGATCAGGATTACTTATAATCCCCCTGCAGATAACGGTAAAAAGAGGGGTTTACCCACACTTTTTCGCTCGTTACCTGCATCCCGCTTTTCGCTTTACGGATATTTTCCGCCTGTTTTTCCGCATTCTCCGGCAGTGCCATCAAATCAGCCTGATAATGACCGCCGGTCACACGGGTTTCGGTCACCACATCATAACCATCCACCGGGACATAACTGCGGTAAAACGGCTGCCACCAGGCGGCGCGGATCAATCCTTTCTGATCAGCGGTATTTTTCCTGGCGTACTGGTCAATCAGGCTCTGAAAGCGGTTGCGTTCCTCAATTGACGGAAATTCCAGGTCGAGATTATATTCACTGGCGATCGCCACTTTTTTGCCGCTTTTCAGCGTGGTAACCGGATAATCCGCTTCACCCCATTCATCCAGATAGAGAAATGCGGATGATTTCGGCGTCAGCTGCACTTTCGGATCAAACCCTTCGCGGCGCAGCAGGTAAATCAGCTGAGCGGCGTGATCGATATCATTATGGCCGTAGCGGATCATCCGTGTTTTATCAAAGCCGGATTCTTCGCGGGTATCCACCAGGTTATAGCCGCTGGTATAGCCTTTATCAATAAAGTTATTCAGGGTTTTCAGCATCTTCGTGTCATTCGGGAACACAGCGGTTTTCCGGGCGGTATGCAGACGCGGCACAATATTTTTATCCGACACATTGCCGAGATAGAGGGTGTGATCCTGCTGCTGTGCATCAACAAAAGCCTGAAGCTTATTACTCTCTGCTGCCGGGGTTTTCAGATCATCTGTTGTCAGCGCGCCGATGGTGATCATCAGCGCGTCGAACCGGTTTCCCTCCGGTTGCTGTGTCAGTGCGGAAATCTGTGCCGGGCTGTAGGTCTCCGCCAGTTCGGTCAGAGAAAGCTTTTCGGCGGCCTGTTGTGAGGTCAGCGCCAGTGCGGGGTGTAAACCACTGAAAAAAAACGCAGACAACAACGTGCCGATAAATAACGATTTTTGCATGATCTATCCTGTAAATGCAGCGAACAAACGATTGCATCACCATAGCACAGAGTTGCATTCGGCGTGATAAAGTGTCGTGATTTTTTTACACCGGACAGTGATGAAAAAATAAGTGCAGAACCTTGCACAGCGGAGCGGGATAAGTAAGATACGCGGTACGTGATAGTCATCACGGTTTTGGAGAGATTATGAAAGCGCTTTACCGTAAGTTTATCAAAAAAATCGATCAGTTTTCCGCTCTTATTCCGATGCGTTTTTTCTGATCCGGCGTTCCCGTCTCTCTCTGCGCGTCATATGAACGGCGCACTGCATCTGAATAAGCAACCGCAGTACCTGCCGGCGGGTAAACAGCGGATGTTGCCAGTGTAACAGGGTGAAATACATGATTTGCCTCCCGGCAGATCAGAGAGAACCGCTGCACAAGCGGCCGGGCATATCTGCCTCCGGCCGCCTGTAACACCTTTTATTTAAATGTCGGCAGCCAGCCGAACACATCCAGAATGACCGTCAGATACACCATCGCACCGCAGATTATTACCAGATTCAGTACCGCGTTGTTACACGGTGAACGGTAAATGGTATCGCCGTCGCTGTAGCGTTTACGGGAGGCTTTTACCAGGAACGGCGGTAAAATCACACTCCAGATGGTAAAGGCCAGACCGGCATAACCGATGGCATAAACGAATCCGTTCGGGAAGAAGAAACACACCACCGCCGGTGGCAGATACGTCACTACCGCTGTTTTGAAACGGCCGGCGCTGTCATTTTTAAAGTTCAGCAGGTCGGCAATATAGTCAAACAGGCCGAGTGTCGCTGCCAGCAGGGAACTGGCCACCGCAAAGTTACCGAAGAATGTCAGGATGACATCCATGGTTTTCCCTGCCATCACCCCGCCGATTGCCTCAACAAACACATCAATGTTCCCGCCTTTGGCAATAATCGGGGAGAAGTTGGCGCGGCTGATGTTGCCCATCGTGACACCCAGCCAGAAGATATACAGCAGTACCGCAAATATTGTCCCGATAATGATTGAACGGGTAATAAAACGGAATTTTGGTTTGCCGTACAATTTCACCAGGCTCGGCACATTACCGTGGAAGCCGAACGAAATAATACAGAACGGCAGTGTCATCAGAACATAAGGCAGATATTTTGTTCCGGGAATTGCCACTGATGCGGAATCCAGCAGATTGGCAATTTCCACGTGTGCAACCAGTCCGGAGAAGGTGGCAAAGAACGCGATAAACTTACCGAAAATTAAAATGGTGGTAATACGTCCGACCCATAATGAGCTGTACCAGACAATCGCGGCCACCAGACAGGCGACAATCACGACTGCGGCTTTTATCGGCAGCGCGACACCGGTATATTTTAATATCGTCTGAGCCAGCACTGCGGATGACCCGGAGATATAGGCATATGTCAGAATATAGAGGACAAACCCGAAGGCGATACCCACGACAATATTCCACTTTTTGCCCAGTAACTCAGTGGTAAAGGTATTAAAACTGGCGCCCGGTTCAAAATGCAGGTTAACTTCAACTAACATCAGACCGGTCAGTAACATCATAATTGCAACTAAAATCAAAATAACAGCGGCACCGGAAAACCAGACACCGGCCATCGCAATCGGTAACGAAAACATACCGCCGCCGACGACAGTTGCTATAACAAGCATGGTTCCGCTGGTCAGTCCGGGTGATTTATTTGTATCGGCACTATGAATACTCATAATAAACGTTTCCTATTAATGATAAATATCACCAACAGCATTCATATTTATCGATTTTATTTGTTCTTTATTGTTATAGGGATACAGAGACAAAAAGGCCTCATTAAAATAATGAGGCCGCTGTCATCAGATAATTACACGTAATCAAAGCGTGCAGTGAAGAAACGTAACTGCTTCGGCTCGTATACGAACTTCAGCCCTTTAATGTCTTCTTTGTGTTTGAACAGCTTGATAATACCGTCAGCAACCAGATCCATGTGTGCATAGGTGTATACACGACGAGGAATAGTCAGACGAACGGTTTCCAGTTTCGGACGGTGATGGTCACCGGTTTCTTTGTTACGGCCTGCGGAGATAATACCGCGCTCCATCGAACGTACACCGGTTTCCATGTAGATGCTGGCTGCCAGGCTCTGTGCCGGGAATTCGTCCTGAGTCAGATGCGGGCAGAAACGGCGTGCATCGAGGAATACTGCGTGGCCGCCGACCGGCTCAACAATCGGTACACCGGCTGCTTTCAGTTTTTCGCCCAGGTAACGAACCTGCTTGACGCGGTGCTCGATATATTCGAACTGCATCGCTTCGCGTAAACCGATAGCCATCGCTTCCATATCACGACCGGCCAGACCGCCGTAAGAAGGCATCCCCTCATAAACCACAACCAGTTCACGTGCGGCAGAGAACATGTCGTCATCGTTCATACACAGGAAACCACCGATGTTCACCAGACAGTCTTTCTTACCACTCATGGTACAACCGTCAGCGTAGCTGAACATTTCGTGAACGATGTCTTTAATGGAGACATCCGCGAAGCCTTCTTCCTGCTCTTTGATGAAGTAGGCGTTTTCCACGCAGCGGGTCGCATCGTAGAACACTTTGATGCCGTGCTTATCACATAACTGGCGGACTTCACGCATATTTGCCATCGAGACCGGCTGACCACCGGCCAGGTTTACGGTTACCGCCAGACAGATATAAGCGATATTTTCCGCGCCTTTCTCAGCAATCAGTTTTTCCAGTTTTTTAATGTCGATGTTGCCTTTGAATTTCACATCCAGGCCCGCATCGTGAGCTTCATCGCGGACGATATCGATGAATGTCGCACCATTTTTTTCCTGGTGATAACGGGTGGTGGTGAAATACATGTTACCTGCAACATACTGACCCGGTTTGATCGCTAATGAAGAGAGTAAGTTCTCTGCACCGCGGCCCTGGTGAGTAGGAACGATGTGTTTAAAGCCGAATAATTCCTGAACAGTTCTTTCCAGATGGAAGAAGTTTTCGCTGCCCGCATATGCTTCGTCACCCATCATCATGCCGGCCCATTGCTTATCGGACATGGCGTTGGTGCCGCTATCGGTCAGTAAATCGACATAAACGTCTTTGGAATTCAACAAGAAAGTGTTGTACCCGGCCTCTTTCATTCTTTTGATACGCTCTTCGCGAGGGATCATGGATACGGTTTCAACACTTTTAATACGATACGGTTCTGCTGGATACATCATGGTAAAATCTCCAATTATTTATAATAATAACTCGATAATTTACACAGGCATTTATCTGTTTATAAATGTCATGCCTTGTGAATGATATAGCATTTGTAAATCCGGTAGTGTTCTTGTCTTAATTCAAATTCGGTTTTTTTATTTCTGTTTTTTCTTTCTCTGCCATCCTTATCGTTTGGCGTGAAATCATCATGCGTGAAAAAAAATGAAAAGGGAATGGGGGGTATTGAAATAAACAGGATCTGTATTAATCACAGGTGTAAACTGGGTGATCTGCATCACTTAAACACTAATAATTTAGTGTATTCAATTATTTATATTTGTTAACGCCTTGTTGTGTATTTATGTGGAATATACATTTAATTCATCGTTAAAACCCGGGGTTAATATGAATAATTCAATACTGTCGGGCAGTTATGCCGCAATGAAAAGTCGCATCATCAGACGGTTTTTTATATAGGTTAAGAAAGCGTAAATAAGAATATAACGTACAAATTTAAATCTATCTTTACAGGAAGAATAAAAAAACGGATGAGAAACACTGCTGCGTTTTAATCAAATCTATGCATCATATACACCTCCCTGGCTGTTTAAATTAAAATAATTTATAAGTTACCATTGTTACAATTACATTTGTTTTTATTGATCATACGGAAAAACATTATGATTTATTGAATCCTTCAACTGAAGACTGGGATAAAAATAAAAATGTGACACAGTCAGAATAAATTTGATGATAAAGATCACATTGATAATGTTACGTTTCATGAATGAAAAGTAAGCGGCAGCAGGGAATAACAAAAATATTTAATTAAAGCAGTGAATTGTTATGCATTCCTATATGTGGTTGTTTGGTGATCATGTTCACGGTTTCGCATTTACAGTCATGTTAGTAAAGCAAAATGCCGTACTTAAATCTTTACACTGACAGCAGGAAAACAGTAACAGGATGTGTGTGATGTACATATCTTGCGGGTATCTTTCTTTGAAATTTAAACCTAAAAAATAAATTAAATTTAAACTTATAAACTGCAATTTTGATAAATATCAGTTTTTATATAGACAAATATAATGATATTCAAATTATTTTCCTGCTGAAGTATTTGTATAGTTTACAAAGGAAGACATGATTTCATGCAGAATAGATAACAGCCCGCTGAAAACATAAAATACCGGATTTGTGCTTCAGATCACGCAAGACAGGGATGAGTACAGAAGAAAAAACAGGCAAACCGGCAGCGATTTCCGGTTTTCAGCTTGAAAACCGTGCCTGGCAGGAGTGTAATAAGGCTGTGCCGGATTAGCTCAGTTGGCAGAGCAGTTCATTCGTAATGAAAAGGTCACCAGTTCGAATCCGGTATCCGGCACCATTTCTATCGACTCCCACCCACCCATTCCCTGTAACTCTGAAAGAAGCACGCCTGACCGGATCAGCCGGCTCGCCCGGGTGTGTCGCAGGTCGCGGAAACAGAAGTCGTCAATTTAATGCAGTTGAGGTCAGGTCACTGATATGAGCCTCCTTTACGGAGGTTTTATTTTTTACTGGTACTTTTATTCAGGATTGATATCGTTTGTTGCCGGAAAACAGCCGGATAGAATGATAAGTTAAATATGGCGGGATAACGTCACATTAAATCAGCGGATACAGGACAAAACATTTTCCGGCGGATTAAATGAAGCGGCATATCAGACGCTGCTGAAAACATTGCAGCACAATCTTGAAGCGGAATATGGTAAATCTTTAATACCGGAAAGCAAAAAAGCAGACGAAGAACATTTCATTTATAAACCGGAAGAAAACGAAATCAGTTTGTTTGTCATGATGCGTGATGCCCGTTTTTATATTTCGCCGGATTACCGTTATTTTCCCAAAGAACATCAGATTTCCCTGAAGAATAATATGCAAAAAATAAAAGAGACCTGCATTAAGCAGCGGGAAGGGCAAAATATTACGGAGTACAGCCCTCGGCATTGTCCTGCCGTTATTTTTCCCCGGTTTTTACGATGGCGAAATTTGAGCAGGAAGGTGACTGCGTATTATTACCTGTTTCTGTATAGGTTCACCATGCGGGCTGTGATGGTTTTCATGCAGCCCGGTTTATTAATACACTTCAGATGATGTGTGATAACATACTGAAATAAGTTAGTTAATCCTGTAATAAGCCACTGTGTCAGGCAGGAATGGTGGTTTTTTTTATATTTTTGCTGTGATCCGTAATCTCGTTTCAGAATGGTTCAGGATCACTGTACGATACTACCCCTGTAGTTTGGTAATACCCTTAATAAGAAAGATGCAGTTAAACCATGTAGCGATAATAATAAATTATGCAGTAGTAACAACACCAGAAGAAACATCATGACAGCATAGAAATATGCCTGACGATGTTTAATTAAACAATAAATAAACCGCCATACATAACAGAAGATAGTATTCTGAATGGCACACTTTTATGTTCAGCATAAACGTACATCCTTGTTATTCCGGGACGGTATATTATAAGTTTAGCTGAGCAGGTATTTATTTTGGTTGTATTATTTTTAATAAAAATCAGACTATCTGTTAAGTCAAAGCGGGGTATATTTTTATACCCTGCTTTTTTTATTTTTCCGCCGGATGCGGATAATGGATCAGGTTATGCAGTGTCACAATGGTCTTGCCGGGATTAGCGTAAGCGTGCGGAATATCGGCATGGAAGCGCAGGGATTCTCCGGCGGAAACTGTGTGCCATTCGTTCCACAGCTGCAGTTGTAATGCCCCTTCCAGCACAATGACATGTTCGATAACCCCGGGTTCATGCGGGCCGGATTCACTGAGTGCCCCCGGCAGCAGGTCAATCTTCAGTAAATCTGTTTTCAGTTCATCATCAAACGGGATCAGCGGTGTGACACGCATCCCTGAGCGGGTCTGTTCAAAGACCGGCAGCGTCGCAAATGAATGAAGCCCGGCCTGCAGCTGTGGCTGTGCACCTTCCAGAAAAACAGAGAAAGCCACATTGAAGCCGGTGGCTATTTTCCACAGTGTGGACACTGTCGGGCTGGACTGCCCGCGTTCAATCTGGCCGAGCATGGCTTTGCTGACGCCGGTCAGTTGTGCTGCCTGGCTGAGACTCAGCCCGCGTTCCGCACGCAGTTGTTTAAAGGTCTCTGCAACAGCGGGTGTGATATCGTGCATAAATTGTCATTATTCCGGGTAAATGTCATTGTCCGTTATAGCATCCGGTGATAGAGTCCGGTCGTCTGCTATAACATCCGATGGTGTGTTCCTATGAGTAAGTTAACATTTTTTCGTGCCTTTTCTCCAGCAATGATGATGACAGGATTGGTCGCGGTGCTGGTCGGTTATGCCAGTTCAGTGGCGATTATTCTGCAGGTGCTGGATGTGGCGGGGCTTGATGCCGCACAAACCGGCGGCTGGCTGATGATGCTGGGGATCGGGATGGGGGTGACAACGATCGGTTTGTCGCTCTGGTATAAAATGCCGGTGCTGACCGCGTGGTCGACGCCGGGGATCGCGCTTTTGGTGACCAGTTTGTCGGGTGTGACCATCAATGAAGCCGTCGGTGTGTTTATTTTTGCCTCCGGGCTGATGTTTCTGTGCGGTGTGACCGGTATTTTTGCGCGGCTGATGAATTATATTCCCCGCGCGCTGGCTTCGGCCATGCTGGCAGGCATTCTGCTGCGGTTCGGGCTGGCGGCGTTCGGTGCGCTGAATACCAGTTTCATGCTGTGTGCCGCGATGATAGCCGCGTATGTGGTGATGCGGCGGATTTTCCCGCTGTACGCCATTATTGCTGCGCTGATCACCGGTATCACAGTGACCGGGCTGTGCGGTGACCTGCATTTTGTCAGGGCCGGTAATGTGTTTGCGCTGCCGGAATTTGTGATGCCGTCATTTACCCTGACGTCCCTGATCAGTGTCGGTATTCCGTTTTTTATCGTGTCGCTGGCCTCGCAGAATGCACCGGGGATAGCGATTTTACAGGCTAACGGTTATCCGCCGCACACCTCTGTGCTGCTGAGCTGCTCGTCGCTGGCGGCTATTCTGCTGGCACCGTGGGGCGGGTTCAGTATCTGCATTGCGGCGATCACCGCCGCGATCTGCATGGCACCGGATGTACATCCGGACCCGGCACGGCGTTATACCGCTGCTGTCTGGGCGGGGATATTTTATCTGCTGGCGGGGATTTTCGGCGGTGCGGTTTTTATGTTGTTCAATGCCTTTCCGGCGGTTCTGATACAGATCCTGGCAGGGCTTGCTTTGCTGACAACGCTGATGAACAGCCTGCATCAGTCACTGGCCGATGAAAAAGGGCGGGATGCGGCGATTATCTGTTTTCTGCTGACGGCATCCGGTATTACGCTGCTGGGTGTCAGTTCGGCTTTCTGGGGATTACTGGCGGGTATTGTGGTGCATCAGATTATGGCAATACGCCGGGGCTGAGTGTCAGGCTCCGGAATACCTTAACATTCTGATAAGGTATATAACGGCTTATATTATAGAGTGGAGATAATAAATCCCGCCGATGCTTATACCATTCCGGAGACACCATGAGTTTACAGAATTACCTCGCAACAGAGCGCCATTTCTGGCGCAGTATCGCGCAGGATGTCATTACTGTCAGTGACCGCGCAGAGTGCTATCTGACACCGCTGCCGGTACCGATCTTTAACTATATTTATCTGCAGGCCGGTGCGGATAACGATGAATTTTCACAGGCACAGCAGCTTTTCACCGCCCGCCATAAGCCACATTGTCTGGTGGCGGAGAAATCTGTCGCAGAAGCACTGCACCCGCAGATTGTGGCGGCGGGTTATGAGGCTGACGGTGAGACCCGTGCTATGCATCTGTGTGTTGAGCAATGGCAGCCGTCTTCTGTTCTTTCTGCCGGATGTGAGATCCGTGAGGTAAATGATCAGCTTTCGCTGTGGGCGGAGCCGCTGGACGCCGCTTTTCCGGCGGGAGAGGATGGTGAAGAAGCGCCGGATTTCAGTATCGTCAGTGACTATATCAGCTATCATCAGCGGGCAATGGCAAACGGTACTGAAATGCACCATGCTGTTCTGTTGTGTCAGGGGAAACCGGTCAGCTGCATCACGCTGTCACTGCCGGAATTCGGCGCACGGATTGATGACCTCGGAACTGTTCCTGCATATCAGGGCAACGGCTACGCCACACTGCTGCTGGATTATGTACTGACACTGTGCCGGAAACGCGGAATCCGCGATTGTTATCTGGAAGCATCCCCTGAAGGGCTGAGCCTGTATCAGAAGCTCGGTTTCCGCACACTGTTTAGTTATCTGTTTTATGTGAAGGGATAAAGAATGCGTAAGGCTGCCGTCTGTGCACTTCTGGGTTGTCAGCTGATGGCTCCTGCAATGGCATCAGAAACACAAAATACCGGGAAAGAGACTGTCCGGACAGAAAACCTTGTCCGCCAGGATGGCAGTGCTGTTCATTACTACCTGTTGCACCGGCAGACGCAACCTGCCCGTAAATTGCTGGTACTAATTCAGGGTTCAGACTGTAACAGTGCCAAAAACAACCGCTTTATGGCGGATACTTTCGGCGGCGCGTTCCCGGATCATGACATTCTGCTGGTGGAGAAATACGGCATTACCGATGCACTGCCTTTTAATGACCGTGATGGCGGGCGGGCAGACTGCCCGGCAGAAACCATGCTCAATGATTCTCTGTCGGTGCGGGTCAGTGACTATGCTGCGGTGCTCGATCACCTGAAAGGGGAGTATGACACCGTGCTGCTGCTGGGCGGCAGCGAAGGGGCGATTGTTGCGGAGCATACTGCGCTGGCATCACCGGTGGTTGACGTGGTGGTTGCTGTTAATGGTGGCGGGCGCTTTTTCCTGGATGATGTCACGGACAGCTTCCGTAATAGTCCTCAGCCTCTTGAGGAGTCACAGTTAGCCGGTTTTCTGGCATTTACCGATGCGGTAAAACGTAATGAAGTGGCAGACGATATGCTGGTCAGCCAGCACGGACCGCGCTGGTGGCGCGAATTTCTGGCGGCGGATGCGCAGCAGGTACTGAACGGGCAGACAAAACCGGTGCTGGTTATTCAGACACTGAATGATACCAATGTCAGTGTCACATCGTTTAAGCAGATGCAGCAAGCGGTGGCGAACCCGGTGGTGACATTCAGAACCTTTGATAATCTGGATCACTATTTTAAAGATACAGACGGAAACCGGCATACCGAACACATTCTGTCAGCTATTCGTGACTGGTATGCCCGGCTGTGATCCTTTGCGGATTGCAGGAAAATAAAAAAACAAACGCCCGGCAGTGCGGGCGTTCAGTCAGGCACTGCCGCGTATCAGCGGACAACCAGAACCGAGGTATGGGCGTAACGCACAACTGCTGCAGCGTTGGAGCCGAGCAGATAGGTGGACATATCCGGGCGGCGTGAGCTGATAACAATCAGGTCGCTTTCCAGCGTATCGGCCAGTTTCAGGATCTGATCTTTCGGTGAGCCGGAAACCACGTGCAGTTCAAACTGCTCTGCAGGCAGATTAAAATCACTGACCATCTTCGCCAGTTGTTCTTTGGCGCTGTCCAGGATCTCATCTTTTTCCGGCAGGGTTGCGGCATAGGCAATACCGAAAGAGGCAAAGTGAGAGAATGACGGGATCACCGCGATAAAGTGAATTTTGGCATTTTCAAATTTGGCTAATGTCTGAATCGTCGGGATCACCTCGCGGGTCAGCCCGGTTTCGGAAATATCGATTGGAACTATAATCGTTTTATACATACACACCTCGCAATCTGAAAGCCGGCAAATAAGTTATCAGTCATAGTAACCTGCGTAATAAGCACTATACGTGAAAACGATCAAAATTCACAAATAAACCCCTTAACGGGGCTTAATTGTGTGATGTGGTGACTAACTGAAAATAAAACGATCGGATTTATCATCCAGAATCTGTTTCAGCAGTGCACTGAGTGTACCGGCCGGGGTGTCGGGATCCGGCTGCCATTTGTTGTTATCCACATAAAAAAGCTGCCAGTTATCATCAGCTTCTGACCAGGTCAGTCTGGCGATATGTTTTTCAATGGTTTGCGGGGTGCCGCACGGGCAGACGAGTTGTTTCTGATAAATCAGTATGTTGTTATTGTCCGTGCGGTACTGAACATCAAACTCATCGGGGATATGACCATTCGGATACAGGCGCTCAGTGAACAGGCGCATGTTCTGCTTTATTTGCTGTGTCTGAACTGAATTAAATTCCATAGCATTACCATTTTGTGACGAACGAAAATGAAAACTTCCCGTTTATCCCGCCTGTGGTTCCGGCGGCTCCGGCCGTATCAGGCAGCACGTTATCTGCGTAAATTGCGGACTGTCACGGGAGATCATGTTAGCGCATTTCACTGAGGTGAGAAATACTTTTCCGGTGATTTCCGGACAACGGGGAAGGGGTAATACAATAAAATTAATCAATCAAAGGAAAACGGGCGAAAAAAAACGGTTTCCGCAGAAACCGTTTTTCAGTGTACAGACTGTGGTGTAACGCTGTTATTTTTTGATTTTGATGACAACCGTTTCGCCGACAGTGACCGGGCCGGTCATTTTAGTCATCTCTTTGATTTCATCCATATTAGAGATAACCACCGGGGTCAGGGTGGATTTGGCTTTCTCTTCGAGAAGCGCCAGATCGAATTCAAGAACCAGGTCGCCTTTTTGTACGCGCTGGCCTTCTTCCGCAATACGTTTGAAGCCTTCACCTTTCAGTTCGACAGTGTCGATCCCGAAGTGAACAAACAGTTCAATCCCGCTGTCCGATTCAATGGAAAACGCGTGATTAGTTTCAAAAATTTTACCGATTGTACCGTCAACAGGGGCAACGATTTTATTCCCTGCCGGTTTGATGGCAATACCATCGCCGACAATTTTCTCTGCGAAAACAACGTCAGGCACATCTTCGATATTCACAATCTCACCAGACAGCGGTGCCACGATGTCAATCGTGCCGCTGTCTTTTTTATCATCCGAAACCAGCGACTTCAGTTTGTCAAACAGACCCATGAATACTCTCCTAAATGTTGATACGGGACCGGGCGTGAATTTGGCTTTCTCAGCACAGGGTTTTTTCTTTGGTGAAGGTTTCCACCAGTGCCATCAGTTCTGTTGCTGTCGGCTGAGCGAGTGCCTGTTCAGCCAGTGCTTTCGCATCTTCATAATGCGTATTGCGGATCAGTTTTTTGATACGCGGGATAGCAATAGAACTCATACTAAATTCATCTAAACCCATGCCCAGCAACAATAACGTTGCACGTTCATCACCCGCCAGCTCACCACACATTCCGGTCCATTTCCCTTCCGCGTGGGAAGCGTCAATGACTTGTTTGATAAGGTTCAGCACCGCAGGAGACATCGGGTTGTAGAGATGGGAAATCAGCTCATTTCCGCGATCCACAGCCAGAGTATACTGCGTCAGGTCGTTGGTTCCAATACTGAAAAAATCGACTTCTTTTGCAATGTGACGTGCATTAATTGCTGCCGCCGGGGTTTCCACCATGATACCAACTTCAATAGTTTCATCAAAAGGTTTCTGTTCATCCCGCAGCTGCTGTTTCATTTCGTCCACTATCTTATTGAGTTCGCGGACTTCTTCGACGGAAATCACCATCGGGAACATGATGCGCAGCTTTCCGAAAACCGAGGCGCGTAAAATTGCGCGCAGCTGGGTATCGAGAATTTCACGGCGATCCAGACAGATACGGATGGCACGCCAGCCGAGGAACGGGTTTTCCTCTTTCGGCAGATTCATATACGGCAGGTCTTTATCACCGCCGATGTCCATGGTGCGGACAATAATGGCTTCATCCGGCATCGCCTGAGCGACTTCTTTGTAAGCGCGGAATTGTTCTTCTTCCGTCGGCAGCGAGTCGCGATCCATAAACAGGAATTCGGTGCGGTATAAACCGACACCTTCCGCACCGTTGCGTTCCGCACCCGGCATATCGCGCACGGTACCGATATTGGCACAGACTTCCACCTGATGACCGTCGAGGGTAATCGCAGGCAGGTCTTTAAGTTTTGCCAGTTCGGCTTTTTCCGCCAGATAGTCATCGCGCACTTCTTTCATGCGCTCAATCTCTTCTTCTGACGGATTGAGATAAATGGTGTTGTTGACCGCATCCAGGATCAGGTAATCATCACTGCTGATATTTTCAGTGGCATTCCCGGTACCGACCACGGCAGGGATTTCCAGCGAACGGGCCATGATGGAGGTGTGGGAGGTCCGGCCGCCGATATCGGTGATAAAACCCAGTACTTTTTTCAGGTTAAGCTGTGCGGTTTCGGACGGTGTCAGGTCTTTGGAGACCAGAATCACTTCATCAGCGATAGCGCTGAGGTCGATAATCGGCATGCCGAGGATATTTTTCAGCAGACGGTTACCGATATCGCGGACATCTGCCGCGCGTTCTTTCAGATACTCATCATCAAGACCTTCCAGGGCGGTGGCCTGTTCTTCAATCACCTGGTTGACCGCGTAATCGGCGGTTTTTTTGCTTTTGATGATGTCAGTGATTTCGTTTTCAAGCTCCTCGTCTTCGAGCAGCATGATATGACCTTCAAAAATTTCGGCTTTTTCGGCACCGAGATTTTTTTCCGCAGTCTCTTTGATGGCATTCAGCTGTGCGGACGCTTTGGCGCGGCCTTCAGTGAAACGCCGGATTTCAGCATCAATCTGCTCAGCAGAAATCGACTTCTGGCTGATAATGATAGGTTCTTCTTTGAGTAACAACGCTTTACCAAAAGCGATACCCGGTGAAACAGAGATTCCTGAAACCATAATAATACCTTTGAGTTTACTGGGGGACGTACAGCAGCGGGCTGCGTGAGCGTACCCGGAAACAGACTATCCCCGGCATGAAACGGCGACCGGGGATCCTGACAGGTGAGGGCGGAAGGAGATTACTCCAGTTCACCCATCAGTTTGACGAGGTGCTCTACCGCTTTCTGCTCATCTTCACCTTCTGCGGCGATAGTCACCACGGTGCCCTGTGTCAGACCCAGAGTCTGTAACTTGAACAGGCTTTTGGCGCTGGCGCTTTTGCCGCCGGAAGTCAGGGTGATGTCAGAAGCGAAGGTTTTGGCTTCTTTGACAAACTGAGCCGCAGGACGGGTGTGCAGGCCGTTAGGAGCAGTAATGGTGACTTCTTGCTGATACATAGCGTTACCTCATGTTTGAAATTTTTTATCGGCGGTTAATATTAAGACATATAACAGTAATCATAGCCGGAGCAAGTAAAATAGCACAACCCGAAGATTCGACATACGTATTTGGTGTCATTATTTTGAGCTGTGAAATAATTACATTTTTAATACTAAACAACCGCACAAAAATCACCCCGCAGAGTGTCAAACTTTGATCCGTTGCACAAAAAAAGCACCCTTTGCGGGTGCTTTCGAGGTCAGGCAGGGCGGGGACTGAATCCGTTCAGTTGATCAGTTTTCGCTGATATCGGCGAACAGTGCCGTACTCAGGTAACGTTCACCGGAAGACGGCAGGATCACCACGATATTTTTACCCTTGAATTTATCTTCTTTCGCGAGACGTTCCGCAGCAATGACCGCTGCACCGGATGAAATACCGGCCAGAATACCTTCGCGCTCCATCAGTTTCCGGGCGGTGGCGAAAGCATCTTCGTTGCTGACCAGCTCGACGCGGTCAATCAGGCTCAGATCCAGGTTGCCGGGGATAAAACCGGCGCCGATACCCTGAATTTTGTGCGGGCCGGGTTTGATCTCTTCCCCGGCCAGCGCCTGGGTGATCACCGGGGAGCCTTCCGGCTCGACAGCCACGATAGTGACGTCTTTTTTCCCTTTGATATTTTTCAGGTAACGGGCGATACCGGTAATGGTACCGCCGGTGCCGACACCGGCAACCACGACATCCACATTGCCGTCAGTGTCTTCCCAGATTTCCGGGCCGGTGGTTTTTTCGTGGATCGCCGGGTTGGCAGGGTTGCTGAATTGTTGTAATACAATATAACGGGACGGATCAGACGCGCTGATTTCATCAGCTTTTTCAATCGCGCCTTTCATGCCTTTAGCACCCTCGGTCAGTACCAGGTTGGCACCCAGGGCTTTGAGCAGTTTACGGCGTTCGATACTCATGGTATCCGGCATGGTCAGGGTGAGTTTGTAACCACGGGCGGCAGCAACATACGCCAGTGCAATCCCGGTGTTACCGCTGGTCGGTTCCACCAGTTCCACACCCGGTTTCAGGATGCCGCGCTTTTCCGCATCCCAGATCATATTGGCACCGATACGGCATTTGACGCTGAAACTCGGGTTGCGGGATTCCACTTTTGCCAGGATATTGCCGTGACCAAAATGTTTGAGGCGCACCAGCGGTGTGTGACCAATGGTTAGCGAGTTATCTTCATATATCTTACTCATCGGTTTTCCTTATAGGGTTATTCATAATCGGACTAAATATAAAACCACATTACCCGCTGACCGGCGGAAAGGAAATACATAATCGGCATATCCTTATAACCGGACAGACGATCCATAGCGAAAAGGTATAAGGCGCAGGAAAACAGCAGGGCGGAGTGATAACCGCCCTGCACGGAAGGGAGCGGCGGATCAGTCGCGGACAAACTGTGCGCGGTAGCGATCCACCCACAGCGCGGTGGCACCGCAGACTGCCGCAGGCATAATGAACAGGTTCACAAACGGGATCATGGTCAGCACACTGACCAGCGAACCGAACTGGAGATTGGTCATATTATCGCGGCGCAGGGTGTTTTTCATTTCCGGAAAACTGACCTTGTGATTATCAAACGGGAAATCCCCGTACTGCACAGACATCATCCAGGCACCGAAAATAAACCAGAGCACCGGCGCGAGTGTCTGCCCGATCCCCGGAATAAAAAACAGGATCAGCAGAATAACGGCACGCGGGATGTAATAGAGCAGCTTAACCATCTCCCGTTTCAGAATACGCGGGATATCTTTTATCAGATCTGCCCAGCCCTGATCCGGCGCGGGACGCCCGGTGAGTTCCGCTTCCAGTTTTTCTGACAGCCAGCCGTTAAACGGTGAGGCAATAATATTGGCGAGCGTGCTGAAAAAATAGGTGAAGATCAGCAGCACGGAGATAACCGCCACCGGCCAGATAAAATAATCCAGCCATTGCAGCCAGCCCGGTACTTTGTCCATCAGCCAGGCTATCCACCCGCTGAACTGACTGAACAACCACCAGAGCGCACCGCCCATCACCACGATATTGGCCAGCAGCGGCAGAATCACGAAGGCCCGGAGACCCGGACGCATCATCAGCCGCCATCCTTGTGCAACATATGAAAAACCGCTGAGCGGCCTGACAGGATTTGTCATACTTCCTATTCACTCCTATGATTGTAAAACGTTATACTATCAGACTGAACTATTGAATTGTTCGGTCACAAATGAAATGTCAGGATGAAAAATCAGTCAAAAAGAGCAATTCAATGATCTTTATTGCAAGAAATACGTGCAGGGACTTGAACTTAACATCATTGACAAATACTCTTGTAATCAAACGATAGTATTTTGCCATGGTGGCCTTTAATTTAAACAACAGAGATAGCACTGATGCAAGATTTGCGTCTGATATTAATCGTTGTGGGTGCGGTAGCAATCATCGCATTGTTACTCCACGGACTGTGGACGAGCCGTAAAGAGCGTTCTTCCCTGTTTCGCGCGCGCCCCATGAAGCGTCGAAAATACGAGTCACAGGACGAAGCTGCTGATGACATGTCAGAGGCGCACGGCGGTCGTCATTCTGCTGCATTACCGGACGATCCGGCTCCGCAGATCTCTCCGTATTCAGAAGCGCAGAATGAGCAGGATCCGTTATTATCTGCCGGCAGAATGTATCCGGCACCGGAGCAGGAAGAACCGCCTGTGATACCG
Organism: Morganella morganii H1r; assembly: GCF_000633515.1. Lineage (GTDB taxonomy): Bacteria > Pseudomonadota > Gammaproteobacteria > Enterobacterales > Enterobacteriaceae > Morganella > Morganella morganii_B. The sequence goes on from NZ_AYMP01000014.1 coordinate 249,642, forward strand.
AAAGCGCAGAGCCCGCGCCGTCAGCCGGTAAAAGCCCCGGAAGCCGAGCCGCAAATCGGATTATTTGATGCCCTTGAGCAGGAAGCCCCGGCACCACAGGCAGGGGTAACCCCGGCGCCGGAAGTGATGACAACTGCTGCCGTGATAACGGCGGCTGAAACAGATACGCCTCATGAGGAACAACCGGCAGCTGAACCGGAGCCGGTTGCGGTGCAGGAAGATGCGCCGCACAGCAGTACAGAAAACAATGAACTGGTTCTGGCACTGTTTGTGTCTGCCCATCCGGGGCAGGTGATCGCGGGTGATATTCTGCGCACTGCTGTTGAACAGGCCGGGTTCCGCTTCGGGGCGATGAACATTTATCACCGCCATGTCGATCCGGCAGGCAGTGGTCCGGTATTATTCAGTCTGGCCAATATGGTGAATCCGGGCACGTTTGTGCCGGAGCAGATGGAAGAGATCGAAACCCCGGGCGTGGCCATGTTTATGATGGTGCCGTCTTACGGTGACGCCGGTCAGAATTTCAAACTGATGTTACAGGCCGCTCAGCGTATTGCCTCTGATGTCGGCGGCGTGGTACTGGATGAGGAGCGCAAAATGCTGACACCGCAGAAAATTGAGGTGTACAAGGCGCGTATCCGCAAAGTTCTTGTTGCCAAGCAGAACTGAGACCCGCAAATCGCACAAAAACCCCCGCAATGACGGGGGTTTTTTTCAGGTATAAACAGATTGCAGATCACTATGATGCCAAAAAATAACGAAAACGACATTGAACAGCTGCGCGCCACGCTGCGCCACCATGAATACTGTTATCACGTGCTGGATAACCCTGAGGTGCCGGATGCGGAATATGACCGCCTGATGCAGCGTCTGAAAGCGCTGGAAGCGGAGCATCCGGAACTTATCACACCTGACTCCCCGACACAGCGGGTCGGGGCATCACCACTGAGTGCGTTTGAACAGGTACGGCATGAAATTCCGATGCTATCACTGGATAACGTGTTTGATGAGGAAAGCTATCTCGCCTTTGACAAACGTGTGCGTGACCGCCTGAAAGACACGCAGGATCTGACATTCTGCTGTGAGCTGAAGCTCGATGGCCTGGCGGTCAGCCTGCTGTATGAAAACGGCAGTCTGGTGCAGGCGGCGACCCGGGGGGACGGCACCACCGGCGAGAATATTACCGCCAATGTGCGGACAATCCGTGCTATTCCGCTGAAACTGCGCGGGGAAAATATTCCGCAGCGTATTGAGATCCGCGGCGAAGTCTTTATGCCGCAGAAAGGCTTCGAGGCCATGAATGAGGAAGCGCGCCGTACCGGAGGCAAAGTGTTTGCCAACCCGCGCAATGCTGCGGCAGGCTCACTGCGCCAGCTGGATCCGTCGGTGACAGCCAAACGTCCGCTGACCTTCTTCTGTTACGGCGTGGGCGTGCTGGAAGGCGGCATACTGCCGGGCAGTCACTATGATCGCCTGCAACAATTTAAAGCCTGGGGCCTGCCGGTCAGTGACCGTGTGATGCGCTGCACCGGCAGTCAGGCAGTGCTGGATTTCTATCATAATGTGGAAGAGAGCCGCCCTGTGCTTGGTTTTGATATTGATGGTGTGGTAATCAAAGTGGATTCTATTGCACAGCAGGAGGCACTGGGGTTCGTATCCCGCGCCCCGCGCTGGGCAACGGCCTTTAAATTCCCGGCCCAGGAACAAATGACGGTTGTCCGTGATGTGGAATTTCAGGTCGGCCGTACCGGTGCGATTACCCCGGTTGCCCGTCTGGAGCCGGTGCTGGTGGCCGGTGTGACGGTCAGTAATGCCACACTGCATAATGCGGATGAAATCAGCCGCCTTGGCCTGAAAATCGGCGATACGGTGGTTATCCGCCGCGCCGGGGACGTGATCCCGCAGGTGGTGGGGGTCGTTGAGTCTGAGCGTCCGGCGGACGCACGGGATATTGAGTTTCCGCTCAGTTGCCCGGTGTGCGGGTCAGATATCGAGCGGGTGGAAGGTGAGGCTGTTGCCCGGTGTACCGGTGGTCTGATTTGCGGCGCGCAGCGTAAAGAAGCACTCAAACACTTTGTCTCCCGCCGCGCCATGGACGTGGACGGACTGGGGGACAAAATTATCGACCAGCTGGTGGATGCGGAATATGTGAAAACGCCGGCCGATCTGTGGCGGTTGACCCCCGGTAAGCTGACCGGGCTGGATCGCATGGGGCCAAAATCGGCACAGAAACTGACCGATGCACTGGCCGCATCAAAACAGACCACTTTTGCCCGTTTTCTGTACGCCCTGGGGATCCGTGAAGTCGGTGAAGCCACCGCTGCCAACCTGGCAGAGCATTTCGGCACCCTGGAGGCTTTGCAGCAGGCAGATACAGAGGCACTGAAAGCGGTTCCTGATGTGGGGGAGGTTGTGGCGAAACATGTGGTCAATTTCTTCCGCGAGCAGCACAACCGGGAGGTTATCACTGATCTGACCGGGGATGCCGGTATCAGCTGGCCGGACGTGGTGGCGGTGGATGCATCGGTACTGGATAATCCGTTTGCCGGTAAAGTGGTTGTGCTGACCGGATCACTGCAGATCCTGACCCGTGATGAGGCGAAAGATCGTCTGATGGCACTGGGGGCGAAAGTCACCGGCAGTGTTTCGAAGAAAACCGATCTGGTGGTTGCCGGGGAAGCCGCAGGTTCCAAGCTTGTCAAAGCGGAAGAGCTGGGCATTAAAGTGATCAATGAAGATGAATTTATTGCGCTGCTGAACTGACAGACCGGCTGAAAAACGGTCTTCTGCAGAAGACCGTTTCAGTCACATCAGGAGAGATGATGGAGAAAGAAGATTTAGTGGCTGTCGCCAACACGGCTATGCCATTTGGCAAATACAAAGGTTGCCGTTTAATTGACCTTCCCGAGGAATACCTGCTCTGGTTTGCCCGTAAAGACAGTTTCCCGGAAGGGCGCCTGGGTCAGCTGATGCAGATCACCCTTGCGATTAAAACCGAAGGCTTAAGTGGCCTGATAAAACCGCTTAAACGTCCTGCTCACTGATCCCGGGTCAGTGCATCGATGACTTTCCGGCTCAGTATACGAAACTGGCGCTGTTCATCGTCATCAAGACTTGCAAATACTTTTTCTGCATTGCGGGTGCGTCCTGTTGCCGCGCGGGACAGAAACTCTTCACCTTCGGGGGTCAGCTGAGTTACCAGTTCCCGTTTATCGGTCTCCGACTGATACTGGGAAACAAACTGGTGCTTTTTCAGCGCCCGTAATGATTTTGAGACATTCTGGCGCGAAATCCCGAGTTTCTGGCTTAAATCCGACGGGGTTAAATCCCCCTGAAGGCGCAACATTTCCATTACGTCATATTGTGCCCATGTCACCTTTTCAGGTGAGCAGATGGTCCGTTGCGCTACCAATGTACACTGTAACAATGACAGTGTATTTTCCAGTTCCTTGAATGACATAACACCTCCCTTTTATCCTCACCCTTAGTTTAGCTGAAAGGCAAAATCAGGAAAAGGATGTTGATTAACAAAAGTTAATCAATTAAGCTTTTGGTTAACTAAAGTTAATTAAAAGGTGATATGATGACTGACTTTCATCAGAAGATTATTCTGGTTACCGGTGCTTCAACCGGAGTTGGTGAAGGAATTGCCCGTGAATTACTGAAAAGAGGAGCTAAAGTTGCGATTACCGGGCGAAATCCGGAACATCTGCAAAAGGCAATAAATGAGTGGGATCCTACGGGGGATAGCGTGCTGGCAATTGAAGCAGATGTACGTAAATTGATCGATTGCAGGCGGATGGTGAGTACGGTGTCAGATAAATTTGGTGCTTTGCACGGGCTGGTGAACAATGCCGGGATCACCGGGCCGCACGGCGTGAAGATTGCGGATTACGATGCGGAGGCCTGGCAGGATGTGATGGATACGGATGTGACCGGCACATTCCTCGGGATGAAATTCGGCATTCCGGCCATTATCAAAAGTGGCGGCGGAGCGGTAGTGAATTTATCAGCCTGTAACGGGGTAACCGGTATTGCGGGAATTGCGCCTTATACCGCTGCCAAGCACGCGGTACTCGGACTGACACGGGCGGCGGCACTGGAATATGCAGAGCAGGGGGTGAGGATTAACGCGGTCGGTCCGGGCTATGTGGCAACACCGGATATTCTGGCGTTACCGCAGGATGTGCAGACCATGATGGCGGAGAGTCACCCGATGAAACGGATGGCAACACGGGAAGAGGTGGCAAAAATGGTGGCGTTTCTGTTATCGGATGACAGTCGTTTTTGTACCGGCGGGTTTTATCCGGTGGATGGCGGGTATACCGCGCAGTGACAGGAAAGCAGAAACGAAAAACCCCGGTCAGAGACCGGGGTTTGAATTTGGTGGAGCTAAGGGGGATCGAACCCCTGACCTCTTGCATGCCATGCAAGCGCTCTCCCAGCTGAGCTATAGCCCCGGAAAACCGGATGTCACGGTATTTATCAGTCACCAACGATTTGGTGGAGCTAAGGGGTATCGAACCCCTGACCTCTTGCATGCCATGCAAGCGCTCTCCCAGCTGAGCTATAGCCCCGATAAAATCGACCGGACGCGCAGCATAATAGGCAAGGTTCCCTGAGCTGTCAACGGGTTAATATGAAATTCGTGTGCGACCGGTGAAAAAGCCGTCAATTCAGTAAAATGACAAAAAATACCCGGCACAAGGCCGGGTATTGAGATTGCAGATAGTGTTTACTGCGCTTCGCGCTCAGCAATAAAGGCCAGCGCCATATCGATACGCGCCAGAGAGCGGGACTGACCAATCGCATGTACGGTCACATCCAGGCCCGGAGACTGACCGGCACCGGTCACGGCAACACGTAACGGCATACCGACTTTACCCATCCCGATGTCGAGTTCATCAGCCGTTGCCTGAATGGCTTCGTGTACGGCTTCCGGTGTCCAGGTGGTCAGGGCGGCCAGTTTGGCTTTAACCACTTCCAGCGGCTGACGGGCAACCGGACGCAGATGTTTTTTCGCGGCATCGGCATCGAAGCTGTCAAAATCTTCATAGAAGTAACGGCAGGTTTCCGCCATTTCTTTCAGTGTTTTGCAGCGCTCGCCCAGCAGGCGGACCAGATCTGCCAGTTCCGGCCCGTTGCGGGTATCGATCCCGGCATTTTCAATATGCCACTGCAGGTAAACGGCCACTTCTTCCGCCGGCATACTGTTAATATAGTGGTGGTTGAGCCACTGTAATTTTTCAGTATTGAATGCACTGGCAGATTTGCTGACGGCTTCCAGGGTGAACAGCTCCGTCATTTCTTCAATGCTGAAGATTTCCTGATCGCCGTGAGACCAGCCCAGACGCACCAGGTAGTTCAGCAGCGCCTGAGGCAGATAGCCGTCATCACGGTACTGCATTACACCTACCGCACCATGGCGTTTGGATAATTTTTTGCCGTCATCGCCGTTGATCATGGAGACGTGGGCGTATTCCGGCACCGGTGCGCCGAGCGCTTTCAGAATGTTGATCTGGCGCGGTGTGTTGTTGATATGATCTTCACCACGGATAACGTGGGTAATTTCCATATCCCAGTCATCGACAACCACACAGAAGTTATAGGTCGGTGAACCATCAGTACGGCGGATGATTAAGTCATCCAGTTCCTGGTTGCTGAATTCAATCGGCCCGCGGATTTTGTCATCAAAAACAACCGAGCCTTCCTGCGGGTTACGGAAACGCACCACATGCGGTTCGTCCGCAGTATGGTTATGGGCATGATCGCGGCAGCAGCCGTCATAACGCGGCTTCTCATTATTTGCCATCTGTTTTTCACGCAGGGCTTCCAGGCGTTCTTTGGAACAGTAGCAGCGGTAAGCGGTACCGTTTTCAATCATGGTGTCTATCACCTGATTGTAGCGGTCAAAGCGTTTGGTCTGGTAATACGGGCCTTCATCCCAGCTGAGATTTAACCAGTTCATCCCGTCCATAATGGCGTCGATAGCTTCCTGAGTTGAGCGTTCAAGATCGGTATCTTCTATACGCAGGACAAATTCACCGTGGTTGTGACGGCTGTACAGCCAGGAGTACAGAGCGGTACGTGCGCCGCCCACATGCAGGTAGCCGGTAGGGCTGGGTGCGAAACGGGTTTTTACTTTACTCATTGGAATGCCTTTCATAACGTCTGCGCCAGACGTAGTGGATGAAGAAATACGATGCGGGATATTTTAGCACTGAGACATAATTCCTCAATGAAAAGGGGAAAAGAAGGCCGAAAAAGTCATTTTTCCCGCGTTAAAAGGAAAAACACATGACAAAACAGGACGTTTTTGCAGCAATGAATCTGACGGCGATCACGATTTATCCGATTTCTGCTTACATACTGCGCGCGGATGGCGATAATCAGAACAGGGTGACTAAAATTACAACGAACGATCATTTTCTTTCGAAAAAGCGTTGACTCAAACGCGCAGATCCCTATAATGCACCTCCATCACGATGGGCGATTAGCTCAGTTGGTAGAGCATCTCCCTTACAAGGAGGGGGTCACTGGTTCGAGCCCGGTATCGCCCACCATTCTTTTTAAGAATGAACGTTGTGATAGTGAAGTAAAGCAGTAAATGTTATGAATGGGCGATTAGCTCAGTTGGTAGAGCATCTCCCTTACAAGGAGGGGGTCACTGGTTCGAGCCCGGTATCGCCCACCATTCATAATAATGATGTAAGTTGCAGTCATCCTGAAGTGGGCGATTAGCTCAGTTGGTAGAGCATCTCCCTTACAAGGAGGGGGTCACTGGTTCGAGCCCGGTATCGCCCACCACTTCACATGATTCTCCCGCATCACTCAGGTATGGGTCGTTAGCTCAGTTGGTAGAGCAGTTGACTTTTAATCAATTGGTCACAGGTTCGAATCCTGTACGACCCACCATTCCTGAAATTCAATCCCGAAGATGGGTCGTTAGCTCAGTTGGTAGAGCAGTTGACTTTTAATCAATTGGTCACAGGTTCGAATCCTGTACGACCCACCATCTTTCTTATCTCCCCTGTAGTTTATCTTCCTGTTTCCCGGTACATTCAATCTGATTTCTGTGATCGGCTTCATGCTGTTCCATTAAAGTTTTTAACCGGTCTGCCGTTATTCCCCTGTATCAGTCACGATTTTTTGTGATCTCTCTTTTTAAAACAAACACTGACGTCGTTTCGGAGTCCGGAGCGGCATATCTGTATTTCTTTCAGCATGGAGTTCTGTTCCGATGTCGTGGCCTGTTCCTGAATTTCCGGTTAAACGTGATGCACCGGGCGCCAAAATTACGCTGTGGCTGGGGTTGCTGTTCGTCGTTCTGGCCCTTATCTTTTTTCTCGATTTCTGTATTTTAAAACTCCCGCTGACGGAAGTGCTGATTTTTATCTATCTGCCGTACATTCTTATCTGGATGTGTCTGTTCACTTACGCTATGCACCGCCATGAGCAGACGCGGATCGCCTGTCAGAGCTGGAATGCCTCCATTACTTTCAAACGCAATGAGTGGATCAACTGGTGCCAGCGCAAACTGATGGTGACCGGGGTTTCATTGCTGATGCCGAAAAGTGTCAGACAGGTTTATACCTCAGAGCGGAAACAACGGACAGAAGAAGATAAACAGCTGCTTGCCGGTTATGACCATTCTGTCGAAGCGGTTTTTACCGCACTGGCAAAAGATTTGGATCAGCAGCATGAAGGTTATCAGTCAAAACTGAAAACCGTGTACGTCATCACCCCGAATCCGCTGCAAGATACGGAAATTGAACGTAATGTAACGAAAATCTGGGGCTGCGTGACGGAATTTATTCAGACACCGGAAGATATCGGTCATCTGTTTGATGAGGAAGACAACAGCGCCATGTGGCTGCTGGTCGGGCTGAATATCTGGCAGGCGGGGCAAATTCCTGCATATCATGAAATGGCAAGTGCTGTTCTGCTGACATCCTGCTACTACTTTGAGCGCAATACCTTTCCGTTTAACGGCAGCCTGTCACGCTTTATGCCGATCAATGAAATGCAGTTATCTGCCGATCTGCTGATGCTGGAAAAAATGAACCTGCTGGATAAAGAGGAAGAAAAATCCTTCTGGCTGATGCGGGAAAATGAACTGGCGCAGGATGTGATTTATCAGTACTGCAATAAAGCGCAGCGCCGTACTTTCCTGAAAAATAATATTTATATTGCGGATAATCAGGTCAGCGCCGACAGAGAAGCGGTTTTTGTGATGGCAATGATGCTGATAAAAGCGATGGAGACCCTCAGTCCGCAGTGTCTGCTGATGATGGACAGCGACGGCCTCGGGTATGCTACTGTGGTCGGGTGCGAAGTCCGCTGACACAACATTCCGGTGGTGAGATACCACCGGAATCATTTACTTTTCCTGACCTGTGCGGATAGCCGCAGCCAGTTCAGCCAGTTTTTTATCCTCTGCCCGCTCACAGTCGTGGGATGACAAAAATCCCGGATACTGCGTGTAAAACGCGGGTTGTTTATGCTCTATCGGCCGCCATTCTGTCATATCCGCAGTGCCGTGCATCGGGCTGAGTTTACTGTGGATATGATCCACGCCGTAACCCTCGAAAAACATGCCGCAGCGTGCGACATCCGGAAATGCCTTTTCCAGCACTTTTGCGGCCTTTTTGGTCGCCAGCACCAGACCGGTCAGAACATCATCTTCCAGATCAAACGCATAGCTCGGATAATGCGCTTTCGGGATCACCACCGTAAAGCCGTCGGTATTGGGAAAAATCGACAAAAATGCCAGATAATGCTCATCTTCCCAGATCTTATGACAGGGGGCTTTCCCCGCCGCGATATCACAAAAAATACACGCCATTTATCAGACTCTCCCGGTCAGTGAACAGGTCATACCCAACATACAGGATAGGGCACCGAAATGCTATTATGCGGGCGGTAAATCAGCTACTTAGAGGAAACTTTATTATTTTCAGTAAGTTGCTATAATGGATGAACGTTCACAACAATGAGGAGTTTATTATGCGAACTAACAGAGCGGCGAGACGTTTGTTAGGAATGCCCTATACATTCAGTAAAGGGAAATCAAAAATTAACATCTTTATTGCAGCCACCGCAGATGAAAACGCGGATAACATCCCGCCGGCGCTGAAGTCAAAAAGCAAAATCTGTGTGATTCAGGACGACAATAAAAAAACCCGGACCTATCACAAAATCGAGACACATTATCCGGGCTATATGGCATGCTGATACCACTGCACATGTGATGACGGCATGATGCAATAAGAAAAGGGGCTGCGGCCTCTTTTTTAATGTGCAATAACTCGCAACCTGAACAAATTCTGTTTATGCTGACAGCACAACAATTAAAACCATTCAGCATGTGATGACGGCAGGGGATGATGGACTATTTGTATTATGCGGGGCAGGGGCTCGGTATTGTTGCGTTTATTATCGGGACAACGGTTTTTGTCCCGCGCAATGAGCGGAAGCTCAAAATCCGGTTATCAATTTACACCGCCATTATGGCATCCCACTTTTTTCTGCTTGGTGCATATCCCGCCGGGATCAGTGCCACGCTCAACAGCATCCGGACGTATGTATCCATCAGTCACCGCCAGCGTTGGGTGCTGTGGTTATTTGTCTCGCTGACGCTGATTCTGGCTGTCCCGAATATCCGTACCTGGCAGGAAGTGCTGCCGGTAACGGGCACCCTGATGAGCACGTTTGCATTTTTTCTGCTGACGGGATTGCGTATGCGGTATGTAATCTGGTGTTCAACGGCGTGCTGGGTGGTGTATAACGCCTGGCTGGGAACGGTCGGCGGCACACTGATTGAATCGACGTTTCTGGTGATCAACGGCTGGGCAATTTTCCGTTTCCGGCGTCTGATAAAACAGGGAATTAATCCGTTCAGTTAAGCGGTTCCGGCTGCTCATCCGGGGGAAGGGTGTTTTCCGGATTACCGGGGCTGTTGTCATCACCGGAGCCGGTTTCGCGCATTACCTCGTTACACATAAAGTAGAGGTTCGGACGGCGTTTGGCGATATATTTCAGGCGGTGTTCGCACTCATGTTTGGTATAGATATCTTCCGTGACCGGCAGTGCCTCACAGGCATCGTCGCCGCAGGTACTCACCAGTAGCACAAATCCGATAGTTTCTAACATAAACATCCGCCGGTTTTATTTCAGAGGCGCCATTATGTCGTAAATGGTTGCCTGTCGTCCAGTTTTTATACGGCGAAGGGATCATCACCGGCATCATTATGCCACCGGTATTCAATGTGTTGTGCGATCTCTTGTGCTGCGGCTTCACCATGGCGATCAGCAATAAATGCAAGCGCCATATCTGTGCCTGCCGATACACCGGAAGAGGTATAAAAACGGTCGTCCGTACACCAGCGTGCTTTTTTCACCCAATTTACCTGTGCAGGCAGAGAGGTTACCCACTGCCAGGCGCGTTTATTGGATGTCGCCCGTCTGCCGTCAAGTACGCCGGTCGCCGCCAGCAGGGCCGAACCGGTACAGACAGAAAGGCACCATTGTGCGTGTTGTGCCGCGGTACGCAACGCTGCGAGCATACCTTCATTACTGACCAGCCGCCGTGTGCCCTGACCTCCCGGCACCAGCATCAGTGCGGTTTTCTCCGGCTCAAATACAGTTGTTATTATCTGTGCTCCCTGTGAACTGGTGATCACACCACCGCTGAGGGAACAGTAATTCAGTGTGTAATGCGGGGAACGGCCGAAAATCTCAGCGGGGCCGAACACATCCAGGGTTTCAAAATCATCGAACAATATAATATCGGCTTGCATCAGTGTGATCTCATTTGCGAAAGGCTGTTTAAGATGTAACGCATCAGCGGAAATTATACAACAACGGATATTTTCTGCCGGACATTGCTTTTGCAGATGTATTTCGTGGCTGAATCCGGGTTGAAATGTAACCGTTTCATTGAAAAATGTGGCGGTAAGCGATAACTTTTACTTGAATGAAGTAAATGGTAATGATTATTATTGTCAGTACCATTTGCGTAAAGACAATGAGGAATCAGCATGCGTATCGGGATGAGTGTGGCAGCAGCATTACTGGGTGTGGTATCAACCTCGGCCCTGGCACTGGAGTATCCGCTCGGACAGCCTGTTATCAAAAACGGTATGGAGATTCAGGGGGTGTATCTGCAGCCGATCACCATGGCAGTGGAAGGCAAACATGAAATGCATCACCTGGCGGCAGACAAATCAGATATCCATCTGGAAGCGGATATCCATGCCGTTGAGGAAAACCCGAACGGTTTCGCGGAAGGGGACTGGATTCCGTATCTGAAAGTGGATTACAAAGTCACCAAACTGGATGATCCGAAGAAAGCTCAGTCCGGCACCTTTATGGCGATGGTTGCCAGCGATGGCCCGCACTACGGTGAAAACCTGAAGCTGGATGGCTACGGCAAATACCGTGTCGAATACCGTATCTCTCCGCCGAGCATGAATGACAGCGTGGCTTTCGGTCGTCATATTGATAAAGAAACCGGTGTTGCCCCGTGGTTTGAGCCGTTTGATGTCTCCTGGGACTTCGAGTATGCCGGTACCGGCCGCAAAGGCAGTTACTGAGTTTATTATTTAAGGAAAACAGCAGGCCGGGTGACACCGTCCTGCTGTCCGGACACCGGACGTCACTATCCCGCAGAGGTCACTCATGAAATCCTTTGTTATGGCACTGTGTTTATCGGTGCTTTCACTGATATCACTACCTGCCGGTGCGGCAGAAAAATTCACTGTCGAACTGGAAATGAATAACGGCGAACTGACACCGCCGGTACTGAAGGTACCCGCGAAAACGCCGATCCGCATTAAAATCTCCAATACCGGTACCGAACCGGTCGAATTTGAAAGCACCCAGCTGCGCAAAGAGAAAGTGCTGGCGCCGGGAGCCTCTTCCGTGGTGGTGATTGCACCGCTCAAACCCGGAAAATATACCTTTTTTGATGATTTTCATCTGTCGCATCCGGCCGGTGAAATCATCGCGGAATAAGTGTCAGTTCACAGGAATTAATTATGGGACAGGTTCTTTTTGTCGTCTGGCGGGAAAGCTTTGAAGCTCTGCTGGTGGTCGGCATCATTTATGCGTGGATAAAACAGCACCCGGATGCAGCCGCAGGACGCCGCTATCTCTGGGGAGGGGTGGCACTGGGTGTCGCGCTGTCACTGTTTCTCGCTCTGCTTATCTATGGTGTATTTAATGTGCTGGATGACAGCGGTCAGACGTACTTTATGATCGGTATGTCGCTGTTCGCATCGGTATTGATCGTGCAAATGGTGTACTGGATGCAGCAGCACAGTGCATCACTCAAATCCGGCATTGAGCAGGAGATGAATGACAGCGCCCGGCAGCACTCCTGGTGGGGGGCACTGTTTATTGTCGCGATTGCGATAGCCCGTGAAGGCAGTGAAATTGTGGTGTTCCTCTCCGGTATTGTGATGGGGCTGAATGCGGACACCATGTGGTCATTTACCGGTGAGGTTGTGGCTGGTATCGCCGTGGCAGCACTGACTCTGTGGCTGTTTATGTTCACGTACCGGAAAATTGCCTGGAAATGGTTTTTCCGCATCACCGGTATTGTGCTGTTGTTCCTGGCCTGTTCGCTGCTGCTTAAGGGAACGGAAGAAATCGTCAACCTGCTGACCGAGCATGATATTGAACTGAATGACTTCCTTATCTACCCGCTGTGGGATACCACAAACTGGCTGGATGACACCGGTACCACCGGCAGCTTCCTGGCCAGCCTGTTCGGCTATCGCGCCCAGCCTATCGGCCTGAGTGTCATTACTTTCGTAGTGTACTGGCTGGTGATTATCGCGTTATTCTGCCGCAGAGGAAAAAAACATGCGGATTAACCGGACAGCCTTACTGGTACTGACATCACTGCTGCTCAGCGCTCCCGGGTATGCGGAAAAATACCGTGCCGGTAATCCGGATACCGGCAGTGATGTGGTGATCGCCAAAGGGGATATTCCGTCACCGGAAATATTTCGTCCGGTTGTGGCGGATTACATGACGATGATGGGGAAACAGACGGCAGCGGCTGAATATCAGCTGTTGCTGTTACAAAAAGCACTGGCTGCCGGGGATATGGCAGCCGCACGGCAGGCTTATATTCAGGCACATTATGATTATGAAGTTATCCGTGCAGCAGTGGTGGTTTTCGGTCATGCCGACAGAGTGATTAACCCTCACGCAGGGTATTTTCTCAGCCGTGAGCAGGATCCGAAATTTACCGGGTTTCACCGCATCGAATATGCGCTCTTTGCACAAAATGATCCCGCAGCCGCTCAGGCGGTCGCCGCCGATTTGCTGCGCAATATTAATGACCTGAAACAACGGATCGCCGTGGAAACCCTCCCTGCGGCAAAACTGGTGCAGTCTGCGGATGACAGTATTGAGCTGATTCTCAGCACGAAACTGGGCGGTGATGAAAACCGTTACAGCCGTTCAGATCTGTCAGATATCGCTGCCAATATTGAGGGCGCACGGCGCATTGTCAGCGGGCTGGCGCCGTTATTATCCGCAAAAACCAATGAGACACTCAGAAAACAGTTTACCGGGCCGGATGCGGTTATGGCCCGTTACCGGGATACCCGGGGGCAGTATGCAGAATATGAAAAACTGACAGCGGAAGACAAACAACAACTGTATGCCGATCTGACTCTGCTGGCGGAATCACTGGCACAACTGCGTGCAGAACTGAAAATAGATGTGTATTACAAATACCGGAATGAACCATGAAAGATGGCAAAGTGAAACTGACTGAGACAGAAGAGTCTGTCAGCCTCAGCAAACGAAATACCCTGAAATGGCTGGGGGCAGGGAGTGTCCTGTTATCCGGCGGGTTACCGGCCTTTTCTGCCGTTGCGGCACCGGCGGCGTGTGATAACAGCGCGCGGCTGCGGGAAATTCCCTTCCTGGGTAAACATCAGGCCGGGGTTATCACGCCGGAGCAGAAAGAAGCCATTTTTCTGTCACTGAACCTGACGGTGAAAACACTGGACGAGGTTGAGGATGTTTTCCGGCAGCTGACCGGCTGTATTGCGGAACTGACCCGCAACCGGCAGGCAGCGGCACCGGGCGATGACAGAATGCCGCCTGCGGAATCCGGTATCCTTGGTACGGCACTGACGGCGGATGCACTGACAGTGACGGTCTCTCTCGGCCATTCCCTGTTTGATGAGCGCTTTGGTTTATCTCCCCTGAAGCCGCAAAAATTTACTGCTATGACGGCGTTCCCGAATGACCGGCTTGATCCGGCCTGGTGCGGCGGGGATATCCTGCTGCAGTTTTGTGCCAACAGCCGTGAAACGGTGATTTATGCATTGCGTGAAGTATTGCGCCACCTCTCAGGCCGGGTGGCGCCATTGTGGAAAATTGACGGTTTTCTGCCCGCACGGGATATTGAATGCCGCACAACACCGGTTAACCTGTTTGGTTTTAAAGACGGTACCGGCAATGCCGATGCCGGTGATGATGCCCTGATGAACGATCTTATCTGGATCACCGGCCGGGAGCCCGCCTGGGCGGAGAATGGCAGTTATCAGGCAGTACGTCTTATCCGTTTTGAACTGGAATTCTGGGACCGGACACCGCTGGAAGATCAGGAAAATGATTTTGGCCGTCACAAAGGCAGCGGTGCGCCGATGGGGAAAGTGCATGAGCACGACGACCCGGACTTTAAGCAGGATCCGCACGGTGACCGGGTTTTATTTGATTCCCACATGCGCCGCGCAGAACCCCGCTCCACAGAGAGGCACGTTGCCAAACTGCGCCGCCGCAGTTACAGCTACTCGCTGGGGCTCACTCCGTCAGGACAGCTGGATATGGGGCTGGTATTTATCTCCTTCCAGAAAGACCTGAAAAAAGGCTTTATTGATACACAGAAACGGCTGAACGGCGAACCGCTTGAGCGTTACATCAAACCATTTGGCGGCGGATATTATCTGGTATTGCCGGGCATTACCTCAGAGAAAAGCTATCTGGGCGAGACACTGATTGCTGCCGCGAGGGAGCAGGGCAGATAAGAGGATACCGGGTGGTATCCTCACCTGTGCTGTTTTATCAGAGCAGCGCTTCCGGGGATTCCGGTAAAATCTGGCCGCCGTCAATAATGATAGTCTGTCCGGTGATGTATTTAGCTTCATCAGAGGCAAGGAACGCCGCAGCATAACCGATATCTTCAGGCTCACCGAGCGTGTGTGCCGGAATAGTGGCGCGCATCTGGTCCAGATACGTTTCGCCCTGTGCTTTCAGTCCTTCAGTCAGGATATTGCCCGGCTGGACTGCGTTAATCGTGATCCCGAGGCGGGCATATTCCAGCGCGGCACTGCGCATAAAGCCGAGCTGCGCGGCTTTGCTTGCGCCGTAATGGCTCCAGCCCGGAAATCCGGTGACCGGGCCGGTAATGGAAGAGGTGATCACAATCCGGCCATATTTTTGTTCTTCCATCACAGCCAGCGCGGCCTGAACCAGGAAAAACATTCCCTTCACATTCACCTTCTGCATGGTATCCCAGTCCTGCTCCGTCATGGATTTGATGGCGCATTGCGGAAAAATACCGGTATTTGAGCAGAGGATATCCAGACGACCATACTTTTCTCTGACCTTACTGACGACAGCACGGCACTGAGACTGAGAGGTCACATCCAGTACCATAAAGTCTGTTCCCAGCTCTGCAGCGGTCGCGCTGCCGGTTTTTTCATCAATATCGGCGATAATAATGGTGGCACCGCCCTTTTTCAGCGCAGTAACGATGCCGCGCCCGATCCCTTTGGCGCCGCCGGAAACTACCGCAATTTTACCTGTCAAGTCGAACATATGCATTCTCCTGTTTACCGGGGTTAACACTTAAGTCGTAAATCATTACACCATGACTGTCCCGGAATACAATGGTAAAGCCGCCATGATTGATGAAGTATGAGGACAGTCACACCGGTTAGTTTGAGTCACATGCGCAGTGTGTTGTAACAGATAATTGTACTGATACCGCAGAAAACCATTCTTATGACTGAATCGGTTTTAGAAAAATAACATTTTCTTCGGTTTTAATGCGGACCGGCACAGGGTTTGTCATCGGACTGGTTATTATTACAGTAAACGAAACTGACTGATTTTGATGTTATTTAAAGAATTAATCACTAATACGATACCTGTAGTTGGCTTATGTTGATATTAGAGGCTATACCCACAGTCAAAAACCGGCTATTTCCGTCCCGGGTAAAATAAAAGAAAGAAAAACAGGTTATAAAAAAACAGGCAGGTATCATTTTTTGATTATTAAAAAATGCATTTAATAAATTTATATTTTCTGCGGTTTAATTTTGGTTTAAAGATGACGGATAAATAAAGTTTTCACAAATTAGATATATATTTAATTAATCGCCTGGTTAAAAAAAATACAGATTCCGGCCAAAAAAACAGCCATTTAGCTGTTTCCTAAAGTGAACACTTTTTCGGGCTGTCAGGCAAAAAAACGTTACGATTTATGTCATGCAAATGTAACACCCCGGCTATAAATGGGAATCATTAACATATAAATAAATGATTTGGTGATTTTTTATCCTGATCTGGTCCGGGTAAGTATTCGGCGATAATGCATACAGACTAACCGGACATGTTACGATCTGCCGTAAATCAGGCGTGTACCGGATGATATTTAGTCAAATTCATAATAAACAAATAGATATGATTTTTTTGGTGATTTGTATCACATCACATTTTCAGGATTGTTAAAAAAATCAGGATATTTTGCTGTGAGATGGGGCCTTAGTAAGATTAATTTTTGTCAAAATACATGTGCTTTTTTACGTGTCCGGATCATTCATATGTCTTTTTATGCAGTTATTTTTTTACAAAAACACAACACAAACAACAAAAAACGGAAAACAGATCGCCATGTGCAACGTGGGAGTAAATTAATTGCGTTTATTTAACAAATCAATAACATTAAGTCATTTTCATTTAACTTGAAATGAAATATAAAACATTAAAAAAGACAGAAAAGCGAAAGAAGTTTGGATTGGATCACACGTTGAGAAAGTTTTTCGGGAATATTTTAAAAATATGATTTGAAATACAGTTGTTTTTAAATTTGTCGGTATAGTTAGACTCAATTTTAATATATATAAAAAGATAGGACGAGGTTTGTCATGATTACATACGATCTTCCGGTAACCATTAAAGATATCATTGATGCACAAAAAACCATCAGAGGACATGTCTACAAAACGGGTATGCCGAAGTCCAACTATTTAAGTGAAAAGTGCAACGGTACAATCCACTTAAAATTTGAAAACATGCAGCGCACAGGTTCATTCAAACTCCGTGGGGCATTTAACAAGTTAAGTTCGCTGACACCAGAGGAAAGAGCACAGGGCATCGTTGCCTGCTCAGCCGGTAACCATGCTCAGGGCGTTTCTTTATCCTGCGCTATGTTAGGTATCAACGGCAAAGTTGTTATGCCTACCGGGGCACCAAAATCCAAAATTGCAGCAACCTCCGATTACTCAGCGGAAGTTGTTCTGCACGGTAATAACTTCAATGACACCATTGCTAAAGCAAGAGAAATCATTGAGCAGGAAGGCCGTATCTTTATCCCGCCATACGATGATGAAAAAGTGATCGCAGGCCAGGGGACTATTGGTCTGGAAATCCTTGAAGATCTGTACGATGTCGATAACGTTATCGTTCCAATCGGCGGCGGCGGTCTGATTGCCGGTGTTGCGGTGGCTCTGAAATCCATCAACCCGACTATTAATGTGATCGGTGTCCAATCTGAAAACGTTCATGGTATGGAAGCATCATATCGTGCTGGTAAAATCACGACCCATCGTGATGCCGGTACTGTGGCAGATGGTTGTGATGTTTCGACGCCGGGCAGTATCACGTATGACATCGTGAAAGAGCTGGTGACAGACATCATTCTGGTAACAGAAGAAGAAATCCGCGAAAGCATGATTGCGTTAATTCAGCGCAACAAAGTAGTGACCGAAGGTGCCGGTGCACTGGCGTCTGCTGCGATTCTGAGCGGAAAACTGAAAAAATATATTGAACATAAGAAGACAGTCAGCATCATTTCCGGCGGGAACATTGACCTGACTCGTATCTCTGAAATTATTGGTACCCACGAAAAATAATATTTGCATAGTCTTTTAAAAGGAAAAGCAACATGAGTACTGACAAAACCCAGATTCCGGCTGAGTATAAAAGCTGGCGTAAATCGGACACGACCTGGACACTCGGTCTGTTCGGTACTGCTATAGGTGCAGGGGTACTATTCTTCCCGATTCGTGCCGGTTACGGTGGTTTGATCCCGATTCTGATCATGCTGGTTCTGGCATATCCGATTGCGTTCTTATGTCACCGTGCATTAGCCCGTTTATGTCTGTCAGGCAGCAATCCGTCAGGCGATATCACAGAAACTGTTGAAGAACACTTTGGTAAAGGCGGTGGTGTTGTCATCACGTTCCTGTACTTCTTCGCAATCTGTCCGCTGCTGTGGATCTACGGCGTAACTATTACCAATACCTTTATGGCATTCTGGGAACAGCAGCTGGGTCTGATGCCGCTGAACCGTGGTGTGGTTGCTCTGGTTCTGCTGTTAGCCATGGCTATCATTATTTACTTCGGTAAAGACCTGATGGTCCGCGTCATGAGCTACCTGGTGTTCCCGTTCATTGCCAGCCTGGTGCTGTTATCTCTGGCTCTGATCCCTTACTGGAACTCATCGGTATTTGACACTGTGAATGCAGACAGCTTCCAGCTGTTCGGACACAGCGGTATCCTGGTAACCGTATGGCTGGGTATTTCCATCATGGTGTTCTCTTTCAACTTCTCACCAATCGTCTCTTCTTTCGTGGTATCAAAACGTGAAGAGTATGAAGCGGCGTGCGGTAAAGATTTCACCGAGCAGAAAGTGAACAAAATCATCTCCCGTGCCGGTTTACTGATGGTGGGTGTGGTTATGTTCTTCGCATTCAGCTGCCTGTTCGCGCTGTCTCCGGCTAACATGGCTGAAGCGAAAGAGATGAACATCCCTGTTCTGACTTACCTGGCTTACCACTTCAACAACGTGGGCGGTGCTAACGGTACTCTGGCCTCTATCCTGGTCTGGGCTGCACCAATCATCGCACTGGTTGCCATCTTCAAATCTTTCTTCGGTCACTATCTGGGGACTCTGGAAGGTATGAACGGCCTGTTACTGAAATTTGCTTTCGGTGGCGACAAAAACAAAGTCAGCATTGGTAAACTGAACCTGATCTCCATGGTCTTCATCATGGGTTCCACCTGGGTTATCGCGTATCTCGATCCGAACATCCTGGATCTGATCGAAGCAATGGGTGCACCAATCATCGCATCTCTGCTGTGCTTACTGCCAATGTATGCGGTTAACCGTGTACCGGCTCTGAGCAAATACAAAGGTCAGGCATCTAACTACTTCGTTACCATCATCGGTCTGCTGACCATCGGTAACATCGTATTCAAACTGATCGTGTAATTTTACTGACAGTTAATGACTGAAAACCTGCACTCACCGGAGTGCAGGTTTTTTTTTGCGACGTCATCTTCTCCCCGCATCCGGGATAAAATTCATGCTATGGTAAAGACATCATCCGTATAATAAATGGAATAAACAGGAGCTTGTATGAATGTTATTGATGCTGTACGCCAGCGCAGAGCAACCAAGAAGTTTGATCCTGATTTTGTGATCCCGCTGAATGAAAAAAAAGCCTTGTTGTCACTGGCGATGGAAAATGCCCCGAGTGCCTTTAATCTTCAGCACTGGCGTCCGCTGCTGGTGGAAGATCCGGCACAACGCCGCAACATCCGCAAAGTGGGCTGGGATCAGCCGCAGATGACGGATGCTTCCATGCTGGTGATTTTATGTGGCGATATCGCGGCCTGGAGTTCCCGCACCCGTGAAATCTGGCATGATGCGGATCCGCTGGTGCGGGATTTTATGGTCAGTGCGGTTGATAACTACTATCGCGGTAAACCGGAAACCCAGCGTGATGAAATTATGCGCAGTGCCGGTATTTTTGCCCAGACCCTGATGCTGCTGGCAAAAGAGCAGGGATATGACAGCTGTCCGATGGACGGATTTGATTTTAATGCGGTGGCTGAAGTCATTGACCTGCCGGAAAACTATGAAATCTGCCTGATGGTGGCGATTGGTAAATCCGCAGGTGAGCCTTATCCGCGTACCGGTAAACTGCCTTTTGACCAGCTGGTCAGCATTGATCGTTTTCACCCTGACATGCCGTAACATTATCTGTCTGTCTCCGGCTGCTGTCTCCCGGCAGCCATCTTCTTCTATCCCTTCTGTTTCTGTTGAATCATCACTGAAATCAATTTTTAATAACGAAATATATTTATAATATTCAGTCTCTTATCTAAAAAACATCATCTTTATTAAATAACGGTTTAACTGGTGCTTGTATAATTTCGGTAAATTTATTGAAAATTCAGAAAGGAGTTCTGTGTGATTTCAGTATTAGTGGCAAATACGAATGAATTTTACCGTGCAGGGATTGGTGCCATTATCACGGCAACACAAGGTATGAAAATAGCAGGAGAGGTCAGGGACAGTGCCACTGCGGTGCGCTGGTGCCGTGATAATCATGCTGATGTGGCGCTGATTGATATCGGCTTTCCGGTGATGAGTGGCCTGGATGCCGCAAAAAAAATTACCCGCTATACCTCAGAAACCAAAGTGGTCATCCTGACAGATGAACACAGCCTGATTTCACCGTATAAAGTGATGAACAGTGGTGCAGCGGGATATTTGTATCAGAACAGTGACAGTGAGGATTTACTGCACGCCATCCGGATTATCAGCCGGGGCCAGCGTTATGTGGCACCGGATATCGCCCAGCAGACCATTCTTGACACCCGCCTGCATGCACATGACAGCAACCCGCTGGATAAACTGAGCCACCAGGAGCGTCAGGTGATGGTCATGATAGCGCAGGGCATTAAAGTCACACAAATTGCTGACAAAATGTGTCTCAGCAGCAAGACGGTGAACAGTTATCGATATAGAATATTTAATAAGCTGAATATTGATGGTGATATTAAACTCACCCATCTGGCACTGCGCTACGGGCTGATCCATATTGACAGCGTGGTGCCATTCGTACCTGCGGAGGGCAGCAGGCGCGATACACGATGACTGAATTAACGCCGAAAACAGAGAGTTTGTATTCCGTATGGAAAAACCGGTTGTGACTGAATTTGATGCGAAAGCATTCTTAAAAACTGTAACCAGCCAGCCCGGAGTGTACCGGATGTATGATGCTGAAGGTACAGTGATTTATGTCGGGAAAGCCAAAGATCTGAAAAAACGGCTTTCCAGCTATTTCCGTACGCAGGTTTCGGGGAAAAAAACCGAGCAGCTGGTTAAAAACATTGCTCAGATAGATGTCACAGTGACGCATACGGAAACGGAGGCGTTACTGCTGGAACATACCTATATCAAAAAATATCAGCCGCGTTACAACGTGTTGTTGCGTGATGATAAATCCTATCCCTATATCTATCTGAGCAGCAATGACAAGCATCCGCGGCTGGCTGTTCACCGCGGGGCCAAACACGCCAAAGGGGAATACTTCGGGCCGTTTCCGAACGCTTATGCTGTGCGTGAAACGCTGGCGCTGATGCAAAAATTGTTCCCCGTCCGTCAGTGTGAGGACAGCGTCTACCGCAACCGCTCCCGCCCGTGTCTGCAGTACCAGATTGGCCGCTGTCTGGGGCCGTGTGTCAAAGGGCTGGTGAGTGATGAGGATTACGACAGAGAAGTGAACCTGGTCCGCCTGTTTCTGGAAGGTAAAGATCAGCAGGTGCTGACAGAACTGGTGGAAAAAATGGAGCAGGCCAGTCAGGCGCTGCGTTTTGAGGAAGCTGCCCGCCTGCGGGATCAGATTCAGGCTGTTCGCGCTGTTACTGAAAAACAGTTTGTCACCGGATCCGGTGATGACCTGGATGTTGCCGGTGTTTATTTTGATGCCGGTCTGGCCTGTATTCATGTCCTGTTTATCCGCAACGGACGGGTACAGGGAAGCCGCAGTTACTTCCCGAAAGTCCCGGCCGGTACGGAACCGGATGAAATTGTACAAACCTTTATCGGCCAGTTCTATCTCCAGGGCAGTGAGAACCGCTCATTACCGGATGATATCCTGCTGGATTTCCCGTTACCGGAAAAAGAGATTATGGAGGAAACGCTGTCTCAGTTTGCCGGACGGCGGATCCTGATTCAGCCAAAACCGCGCGGTGACCGCGCCCGTTATCTGAAGCTGGCACACACCAATGCCGTTACCGCGCTGATGACAAAACGGGCGCAGCAATCCACTATTGCGACACGTATGAAAGCCCTGTCAGAACTGACCGGCATTGAAGCCATTAACCGCATGGAATGTTTTGATATCAGCCATACCATGGGTGACCAGACAGTGGCTTCCTGTGTGGTTTTTGACAGCAACGGGCCGGTGAAATCGGAATACCGCCGTTACAATATCACCGGTATCACACCGGGGGATGACTATGCGGCGATGGATCAGGTACTGCACCGCCGTTACGGCAAACATATCGGTGACGAAAAAATCCCCGATATTATTTTTATCGACGGGGGCAAAGGTCAGCTCGGTAAAGCGATTGAAGCCTTTGCCGGCCTGGATGTGGACTGGGATAAAAACAGACCAAAACTGATCGGGGTAGCGAAGGGCAGTGACCGTAAAGCGGGGCTGGAAACCCTCTTTTTTGCTGCCTCGGGGGAAGGGATGGCATTGCCGCCGGACTCACCGGCGCTGCATGTGATCCAGCATATCCGTGATGAATCTCACAATCATGCGATCACCGGCCACCGGCAGCGCAGGGCAAAAGTCAAAAACACCAGTGCGCTGGAATCGATAGAGGGCATCGGGCCGAAACGGCGGCAAATGCTGCTCAAATACATGGGCGGGTTACAGCCGCTGCGTAACGCCAGTATTGATGAAATCGCCAAAGTCCCGACTATCTCGTATGCACTGGCGGAAAAAATTTATCATGCGCTTAAGCATTAATAAACAGGGCTTATCGGTATGGCAAACGAGAGAATTTTTTCAATAACAGCGGTGAGTTATCCGTAACTGTGGTAGTATGGTGTTATCCGGTAGGATTGCGCAGAACCTGAAAATCACGCAACGTGCCCCGGAATCAGCGGGGCGGTAATATTGTGCCGGCAGATGCGCAAGCGGCTTTTTCATCTGACTTATAAAATAATGGCTCCGTTATGCGATTAAATATCCCTACATGGCTGACTCTGTTTCGCGTTATCCTGATACCGTTCTTTGTCCTTGCCTTCTATTTACCGTTCAGTTGGGCACCGGTTGTCAGCGCCGCTATTTTTGTCATTGCTGCGATGACAGACTGGTTTGATGGTTTCCTTGCCCGCCGTCTGAAGCAAACCACCCGTTTCGGGGCCTTTCTGGATCCTGTCGCGGATAAAGTGATGGTGGCGACTGCACTGGTACTGGTAACAGAGGATTATGCGAGCTGGTGGATAACACTGCCTGCCATCACAATGATTGCCCGTGAAATTATTATCTCATCACTGCGTGAATGGATGGCGGAGCTGGGCAAACGTAACAGCGTTGCCGTTTCCTGGATGGGTAAAGTCAAAACCACGGCACAAATGGTGGCGCTGGTGGGGCTCATCTGGAAGCCGAATGACCTGACGGAAATTGCAGCTTTCATCCTTTTCTACATTGCAATGATCCTGACTTTCTGGTCCATGTTCCAATATTTACGCGCGGCATGGGCGGATTTGAGTGAAGCCTGATCGATATGCTGTAAAAAACAGCGAACGATCATTTTTCATGAATTAAGCGGTTGACTCACAGCGTGAAATCAGTAGAATGCAACGCATCCGAACGACACAGCGGTTTACGAAAACAAATAAGTAAATCAGTAAGTTCAGAGATGCGGGAATAGCTCAGTTGGTAGAGCACGACCTTGCCAAGGTCGGGGTCGCGAGTTCGAGTCTCGTTTCCCGCTCCAGGGCGCGTTGGCAGAGTGGCCATGCAGCGGATTGCAAATCCGTGTACCTCGGTTCGACTCCGGGACGCGCCTCCATATTCAGCCCAGATGGTGAAATCGGTAGACACAAGGGATTTAAAATCCCTCGGCCGCAAGGCTGTGCGGGTTCAAGTCCCGCTCTGGGCACCATATAGAAATTCATTGATTTTTCAGTGAGTTAGCGTTAAAAGAGAGCGACCTTTACGGTCGCTTTTTTTGTGCTTTAAATCACATTTCAGAATATCCGTTCAGAATATAAATTTTATATATTGAATGAATATTCATCATTTCTGATTACCCACCACCGGAACAACCTGAATTTTCCTGTCATATCTGGCTGTCTGAGTAATGCTTTTGTGCCCGGATATTGTCTGTTTCTCCTGCAGCGTTCCTTTCATTGTCATGAAATACATGACTAACTGTAATCATGATAAGCGGGCAATACGAGAGACAGAACAGCGGTCCATTGCTAAATAGTCATAGCGGTTATAACAAATTAGCCCGGTAAAAATGCCGGGCGGGTAAAATTACTTATCAATAAGTAAGTTGTATATTAACTCCCACGATAGGTAGAGTATCCATATTGGCTTAATAATAGTGGTATATGATAATGCTGGCTTGTATCCTCTATGTTGAACTCAACGGGAATTTCAGGAAAAAAGCTATTTAAATTGTGACTGTTAAAATACTCACCGGTTTTAAATGTAACCCGGTATATTCCTTTTTCTTCATTGATATTGTCTGGCCAGAGTTTTTTTATTCTGCCGTCATTGTTCGTCTTTGCAGTGTTCAAAACATGCCAGCGTTCGCCTTGTTTTTGCTCCAGTACTACGTTGACGTTGCTTGCCGGAGTCCCTGATTGTTGATTCAGTATATGCACACTTAAAAGGTCAGAAGCAAAACCTGTAACTGGTAAAATTAATGAAGAGTATAAAAAGACTGATAATATATTTTTTTTCATTAAATATTCCTATTGTATTTGCGATGTTCACCGGGATTATAATATTGTTGTTGGCTATATATCCTTACAAAAGGATTACAATTTTGTCATACTGAATATCAGCGGCTATAACTAATAAAATGATTAATATGGGTTTATATGTTATTACCGGTGAAAAAATATACTGCAGAACTAAAATAATCCATCACAAAGCCAGCTGCGCAGAGTGCGCAAAAAACCGCGCAAAATAAAGTGTACACTGCGCAGAAAAAAGAATGCCAAATGAACCTGTGCGCAATAGCAATATACCGGATATGCAGGCACGGTTTGTTACTGAGTATCTTACCGATCTGAACCGGACAGCTGCATATAAAAGAGCAGGGGGAAAAAGGTGAGGGGTATAACGCCTGCGTAAGCGCGGGTCAGTTATAGTCCGCTACCGTACGGATGAGTTTTTAGGAATTGTGAACCAACGATGCGGAAAACCCGGCAATAATCAGCTTCCCGCAGAATTATCCGAATATGCTCTCACGATTATCCGGAAGCATTTACTTATGTTTATATTTTGCGATAATTCCGGACAGGATGCTAACATAAAGGAACTATAACATGAGTAAATTAAATCTATTAGTAATAGGGTTAATGTTTGGATGCACAACAGGAAGTGCTTTAGCATCAACCAGTAATGAAGGTTATTATGGTGCAGCGAGACTTTCTAAGGTATGGCAAAAAGCAGACAGCATGGATACCAGCAGCAGGCCTGGTATTGGTCAGTTTGTCTCTGGTGATGATAAGGATGATTTCTATAATGCATCACTTGCTGCGGGTTATCAGTATGGTAATGGCTGGAGGACAGAAGCTGAGTATACGTTTAATAAAAAAGCAGAGTACACCAGTGGTTCAACGGCTTTTCCGGCTAGTTTTAATCACCATAAAACAGAATCACAGCGTTTGATGTTAAATGCTTACCGTGACTATGAAATTTATCAGGGAATTTCTGTTTATGGCACTGTAGGTATCGGTATTGCAAAAGTGAAATCATCAGGATGGCAAGGGAATACTACACGCCAATATGCCGGCAATACCGATACTAATTTGGCGTATTCTCTTGGTGCAGGTTTCAGTTATGAGCCTATCGACAAACTTAATTTTGACTTAGGTTACCGTTACATCGATTCAGGAAAAACTGAGAGTGGCATGAACCGTTTTGCAAATGCCCGGGGCTTACAAGACGAACAAATGAAAGCGCACCTTAAATCACAAGAAATTACATTTGGCATCAGATATTTATTTTGATATTTTTATCGTGTTTACCTCATCGGTTATGTCATAGGAATAGCTAACTTTTGTTAGCTATTCCTGATTACCGCTGCCGGATCCATATTTAACGTTGACCATTCCATTCAACGGTCTGCCTGTAAACAATCAGACCTAAAATGTCCTGTCGCATACCAATAAAAATATTATTTTTAATAACACTTCTATAAATATGGACATGTCTGTTTTGCAGGATTCGGTGGTATTTTAAACCTGCAATAACAAGTGAAATCAGGTTTACGCAAAAAGTACACTGAACCCGTCAAAAGCAATACTCATTCCGGGCAATATGCCCGCTTATTTTGTCACTTATTTGTTATCAGAAAACCGGAAGCAGCTTCGGAGTGATGCTTCTAAAGCAGCCGCGAGAAAAAAGCGTTTGAGATGATAAAAAACGGGTACAGACAAGAAATTGTTCCCGGATTCTGTAATGCCGGCGATAAGGTCAGAAAATTATAACCGGCAGAGTATGACCGTTGTGTTATGGCTCAGATTGTAATATCCGGCACCGGAATATTGCGGGGGCATGTATTTTCTGAAATGCTTCGAGACACGTAATTTTTTCAGTCAGGTTCTTTTTTTCATCACGGGATAATAAATTAACAGAATTATCTGTGATCAATGCGGAATGATAATAACGAAGGGCTGTTTGTAAATCTCTGCCGGAAAGTGTACAACCACCGGGGTTATTTTTACTGTCTGTCAGCATCATAAGATTTGCATCGGTGTAATTAATGATCATTTGCGGTGACGGATAACGAAGCAAATTCTCAGAAAAGAATTTGATTGCGGATGTGTAATTTTTATTGTGCATAGCATCAAATGCCAAATCGTTAAACTCTGAAAATAACGGATTATCCGGCGTAATTTTTGCTTGCCTGAGGCTGGAAATTACCAATTCTGTATTCACTGCATCCGGTGGGGAACGCAGTACAGCCGGACCGGTATCAGCGGAAGCAGAAAGGAATATGCTCCACAGAAATAACACCGAAAATAACGGTTTCATTATGTAAAAATAGCCTTTTATTGATTATCTCTTCTTAAGATTAATCAATTAGTGATCTTATGTAAATATTTGGTCAGCAAATGAAGTAATATTATTATTCTTCTGTTAATTATACCGAAAAAAAAGAAATAGCCAAATAAAAAGATGGAAATGAAAATATTATGCGTCTGATTTTGGTCGGTCATGGTTGTATTAATAATATATAATGCACGATGGTGTTTATATTGAAAAACGGAATAACAATACAAAGCCAGAGGTGCCAGATGGATAATACATCACCGGATAATGCCCAGATCCGTGAGTTTGTGGCTCGCTTAAAAACAGTGACCGGCTCACGGTTTTTCCACTATCTGAATGATAAACAGGTTAAAACCACGTGTCTGATGTGCGGGTATAATGGCAGGCAGGTTATAGATGAAACAAACTATACAACAGCGCAGGACAGGCTGGATAACAAACCTCCGCATACGTTCGTCACATTTTATTACCACACTCCGGGAATTCCGGCAGACAGTATAAACCATTATTATTATCGTCTTATCTGCGATAACTGTGGTTTTGTTACTCAGCACAGTGCCAGATATGTCATAAACTGGCTGGATGAAGAAGCACGCCGGAAACAACATCTGACGGATGCTGAATGGGTTAATGTGCCGGAACAGACTATTGCAGAACCGGACGGAAAATAATCGCACATATCATACCGGGCGATAACGTCCGGTTTGTTCTTTTCTGTATTCCTTCGACTGTGTTTTTAATCATCATCTTCTTGCTCTGCCATCAGAATATTGTGATTTTTAAGAACTTTACTTTACCTTAACGGCAAGGTTCAATGTCATACGCAGAATTACCTGCGGGAAAAGGTGAGCGGAGGGGATATGGAAGATGGTTTAATGGTTATTGCAGGACTGGCGCTTATTGCCGCTGCAGCCGGTTTGGTAAAGCCTTCTCTGGTGGGTATGAAGAGCCGCATTGGTGCAGTATTGGGTTATCTTGTTATCTTTATTATTTTTTTAGTACCCGCGTTAATACTGATGCCGGACTGATGAAATAATATCTGAATTGTTCAGATATTGTGGAGAGAATTTTATTAAATGTAAATAGGGTAAAGTTATTCTTCATTGCATTGACCTTTCCCTTGGGGCAACCTTTATGATTGATTCCATCAACCAAATACAAAAAAGGAATTAATCATGAAAAAAAAACTTGTTATCACTGCTCTGTTATCCGGCATTATGACATTCGGGGCAGCGGCAAATCCGGTATTATTAAGTGGTGATATGCATGCGGTTACCACGCCAGTACAGAAAGAACTGGGTGATTCTATGATGCGTATGCATGATGATATGGCAAAAACATTGTCTGAGCAAAATGCGGATATTGCTTTTGCTGAAGGTATGATTGCTCATCATAAAGGGGCCGTTGAAATGGCGCAGATTGAGCTGAAATACGGTTCAGATCCTGAGATGCGTAAGTTAGCTCAGGAAATTATTGATGCTCAGGGGCCGGAAATAAAGCAGATGCAGGATTGGCTTAAAAATAATAAGCCGGCAAAGAAATAAATATTTAATAATAATGGCGGCATCTCTTTTCAGATATGCCGTTTTTGTGTCACTGCCTTTAATTTTATTTATTAAATTCCATTCAGATCGCAAAAAAATATCACGGTGCTTAAAAAAACACAACTCCGGTAGACAATACTCTTTTAAGAGCATATTAAATATCCCGTCAGCTGATGAAAATTAATTCAGTGCCATACTAAACCCTCTGCATTATTATCAGGTTAAATTATTTAAGAAAAGGATATTCTATGCCGGATCCGGAGATTATTGCATTTTTTACAAAACTTCAGATGTCAAAAAAAATGACTGATTTTTCCCGTCTGCAATGGTTGTCAGATGCTGCAGGTCGCGCGAAACAACTGTCGCTGACGACACATCCTTTTGCTTTTGCACATCCGGAAGCCCGCAAAAATCGTGATGGCAAAGTGAGTGCGGTGCTGGCGGAGGTCAAAAAGAAAAATGATGGCTTTCTGCGGTCCGGTAATGTGGTTGTTCCGCCTGATGCTGAAGGTAATGCGGCTGCACTGGAAATATATACGTTCCTGATGCTGAAAATGCAGGATGGAAAAACATTACTGACACATTTGTGTGAAGAAAGTGAACTGGCAAAGAAAATTTTCAGCGGAAAAGATTACCGGGAACTGCGTGCCGGTTTTTTGCAGATATTTTCCGAGAGCGGAATACCGGTAACACACGCAAAAATAAAACAGGTTTTTTTTCCTGTACCGGATAAAGAATGTAAAGCGGGTTATCATTTACTGTCAGTACTGACGCCGTCGGGATTATTATCTGAACTGTACCGCCGGTTTGGTATACCCGGTGTATTCTCAGGTCAGTCTGTTGTTATTCATATCGGCGGATCTAAACCGCAAAATATCTCTGCACTTAATATGCGTAATAAAGGAAAAGCCTGTTTGTTGTTATCAGTCCCTCCGGGAACGGTCAGTGCCGGAGAACGTTACCGTGGCCATTAATTATCTGCTGCTGAAAAATATCCTTATCCGGAATGCCAATGCGTTATCCGGTGCATTGATAGTTGGTTTTCCGGCTGTCACGGCCTGGCTTGGATTTGTTCATGCGCTTGAGCGAAAAGTGAAAAAATGCGGATTTTCGTCAGTCAGGTTTAATTATGCCGGTATTATTTGTCACCACTGTCATCTGCAACTGTATGCAGAGCCCGGTGAAATGGTGTATTCCGTACTGAACAGCCGGAAACCACCGGATAAAAAAGGCAGAAATCCATCGCTGACTGAGGAGGCATATTGTCATCTCAATGTGTCACTGATTATTTGCGGTGAAAATATAAAAGATAAAAATACGGAAGTTATCACTGCAATACCGGAGGCAATAAACATGCTGAAGATTGCCGGGGGGGATATTACTGATTCAGGCAGACAGGAGACAGGCATCTTTCCGGATAACAAACAGAGTTGGTGTGAATTACGGCAACGTATTGCACCGGGGTACGTATTACTGGAGCGGCGGGATGTCATGATAAATGCTATGAAAAGCGGAATGGATGCAATGGCGGTATTACTGAAATATACCGCTGTTCCCGGTACGATGCTGATCCCGGTCGTCACCGGATATCAGGGGCTTTCTCCGCCGGGAACAGTGAAAAATGCCAGGGCAGAAGGTATACCTCACCGTTTTGCGGAAAGTGTTATTACATTGGGGGAATTCCGGCCGGTGGATAAATTACGCCATCCTTCGGATATGTTGTGGGGTTATCACTATTTACCTGACGAGGATCTTTATTTGTGTCAGCAGGGAAATCACCATTAAATAAAAAAGAAAAAATGACCGGGTACAGAAATATACCGTCAGTTTTATCCTTTTCGAAAAAACTGATCCCTTCTGACGGTATTTTTTCCGGCGCATCACAGCATCCGGATTCACCGGTTACTCCGCTGAATATACAGGTAAGAACGATCCGGGGAACATTTGCGTTCCGCCGGAAAAACCGGGAAGCAGATGAAAAAACGTCCGGACAAAAAATTCATAATCCTAATATTCAGTATATGGATTACTGCATGCTGGGAGCGGAACAGAATGTGCTCATATTTCGGTTCTCACTGAAAATCACCGGCGGGCTGAAATATCCGGCTGCCTGCAATAATGAAACCTTTCGGCAGCGCTATCAGGCAGTAATGACGGATTATCTGGAAAGAAAACAGTGCCGTGAGCCTGCAAGGCGGTA
This sequence comes from Morganella morganii H1r, assembly GCF_000633515.1. Taxonomy (GTDB): domain Bacteria; phylum Pseudomonadota; class Gammaproteobacteria; order Enterobacterales; family Enterobacteriaceae; genus Morganella; species Morganella morganii_B. The sequence continues at coordinate 280,745 of NZ_AYMP01000014.1, forward strand.
TGCACATAATATTGCCGGTGGCCGTTTTTTGTGGCGGAACCGGGTTGGCGCAGAGCAGATTGATGTGGTTGTGGATAATCTCAGTGCGAAAAAAAAACAGCAGTGGGTATTTGATGCGCGGAAGTACAGCCTGCGTCATTTTGATCAGACGGATAATATCGTCAGTGATCTCGGGAAACATATTGCCGCCGCACTGAGCGGTGATGATGGCGCGTTATTGCTGGCCATTACCGCCAGAATGATAACCGGAAAGGGACAGGAGGTTTATCCGAGCTGTGAATTTGTGGTCAACAAAAGAAAGAGCGGAAAAAGCCGGATACTCTGCAATGTTGATGGTATTGCGGGGATGCATTCACAAAAAATCGGCAATGCTTTGCGCTCGGTGGATACCTGGTATCCGGCTTTTTCTGAACCATCCGCAGGAGCGGGAGCGATTGCTGCCGATCCCTTTGGCGCAGTCACACATCTGGGGGCGGTATTCCGGCCGCCGGGGTCAGGGCAGGATTTTTATACGCTCTTTGAAAAATGGGTCGGCGGGGAGAAACTCACTGAACATGAAGAAAGTTATATCGTGGCAGTGTTAATTCGTGGCGGTGTTTTCGGCGGCGTGGGGTAAACAGATGCGATTTTATCAGACAATCAGGATCCTGCCCGATGCACTGATATCGGCTGTATTTCTCCGCCAGCAAATCTGGCGGCAACTTCATCTGATACTGGCAGAGAATAAAACCGGTGAAAACGACAGTGCGGTGGCTGTTGCGTTTCCGGATTATTGCCGGGAGCAGCAAACAGCCGGAAATCGTCTGCGTCTGCTGGCCGGGGATTATTCTGCTCTGGAGTCGCTGGCAGTTGCTGTGCGGTTGTCTCCTTTTTATCCGTACATCCGGTTAAGCCCTATTTTACCCGTGCCGGAAAAAACGCAGCCGGTCAGCTATGTCCGTCAGCATATCAAAGGGGTACGCCGTTTTCAGACTGCGGGGGCCGGGCGATTATTTATTCCGGAAACACTGCCGTTTATCTGGACTCAATCTTTGTCAGGCGGCAGACATCACAGGCCATTTCCTTTTTTTATCCGGAAACTTGTACCGGGAACGGCTGCAGAGGGGCGGTTTACCTGTTACGGACTGAGTCAGAAAAAATCAGAAGATGGGAGAATTGCAACAGTACCTCATTTTTGAGGCCATTTACTGCCACAGCGGCAGCTGAGAAATAATTATGATAAAAAAATAATGCACTGCCGGAAATGCCCCTGTGCTTCAGCAGACAGGGGCGGGCAGCTTACTGTACCGGAGGAAAGCCGGCCGGTGCCGGCGTGGAAATGTGTGAACCGGGATCAACGGAAAAATGTATGTCGGAGGAAAAACGCTTTTTCGGTGCCAGTTCCCATATCACCCGCACCGGAAACTCACCGTATTCTGTAGGGGTACCGTGCAGATTACCGGTTTTGTCGTTAAAACTAAGACCGATATTGCGCTGGAAATAAATACCGAGGATAGTGACCTCCCGTCCGTCATCCAGTGTTGCGGTGACCGGTGAACTGAATGGTTCAAGCAACCGGGCGCGGGCGATGTTGACCCGGATTCCCGGTTGCCCGGAAGGTGGCGGCATTGTTGCAGGAGTCTTATTTTCATGAGAGGTGTTTTGTGTAACAGCGTCTTCTTCCGCAGACTCCCGGACGGGTGCCGCTGTTGCCTGTGGCGGAATGTTCTCTTTCCCCGCAGCAAACAGCGCCGTCAGCCCCCAGGGCTTCTGTTCTGCAGATTCCGCCTGTAACGGAGCGGGGATTGTATCTGCACTGAATGACCAGCTGTTATCCTGCAGGGTATCACGGGTTGATCCGGCAGGTGTGTCTGTGGTCAGCGGGGCGGCAACAATGTTATCGCCTGCTGCAATTTCTGCCGGTTCCGGGAGTTCTCCGATTACCGGCGTATCAGTGTCATCGGTATCCAGGTCGTCAAACAGCCAGTTGCCGTCTTTCAGCGGATCACTGAGGGCAGCAGGTTCCGGAAACAGGGATTTATCACTGAATACAGAGGCGGTCAGTGCAGTATTGTCTGCGGCTGCCGGTGTAACGGATGCTGCTGCCGCAGGTTCGTTGTATACAAAGGTGAACTCTGCGGATTCATCATCAGAAGGTGGTGAAAACTGATTTATTATCACCGGTTCAGCATATGCCGGGGCAGATTCTGTGGTGCCGTTGTCAGCCGGTGGTATCACAGGGTCTGCTGGCGCAGCCTCGTTGCAGACAAAAGTCAACTCTGCCGAATGATCCTCAGCAGATAAATGTTGTGTTTCAGTCGCTGCGGGCTCATCCGGAAGAAAAGCATGCTGACCAAATATTGCGGATAAACGGTCAATTTCTGCAGAAGCCTGTTCTTCTGTAACCGTGGTGTTATCCGTGATAACCGGCCCTTCAGGTGCAGACGGAACAATGAGGAGGTCCGGTTCAGCAGCAGGCGGGAATGCGGTCTGAGCTGTGTCCGGCTGTGAGACAGGCATATCCGCCGGCGCAGAAAGTGTGCTGTCAGCGAGCGCACTGCCCATCATCATCTGCGGATTATTGCGTTCATGTTCAGCGCTGGCAGCTGCCAGTGCGGCGGAGACTTCACGGTATTTTACGTCAATCAGGCTGCTGAGGACGAGCAGGGCTGCGCGGATGGTTTCATCATCACACAAGGCCGTGATTTCTGCGCTGCGGACAGGGTGTCCGGCCTGTTCAGCCAGCATGGCACAAATTGTCCGCTTCTGATCGGAGGTTATTTCCATTAACGTTTCCCTTTGTGACTCACTGATTGTCACGGTTTTTAGAACGGAACTACGGGGGCTTCCGCTCCGGCACCGGTTACAGGCCGGGAGTGTTCCCTGAACAGCGGAATGCCGGGAAATTGTTCACTGATGATACTGCGAAATCCGGCTGCTGAAATATGGGGGAAGTCTGATTGACGCAGAATGACGCATAATAAAATAATGACAATCTTATTAATCCGAAATTATCATTATTTTATAAATAAGAAGAATTATCCCGGATACTCCGGCGGCCAGCGCCGGCAGGAAAAGGTGCGTAAACGGCATATGCAATGTTTTTTCATGATATTAAACAAAGATTCAGGCATCGCTGATTGTTTCTGAAATGAAGGTCGCTAAGATAGGCATTCCACTTAAGGAAAAGCGGCAGTGCGGGTAAATTTACCGGAGGAGACGGCGGAATGTCGTATCGCGCATTTTTTCAGCCTGTAAAAACCCTGACACAGGCGCAGCGTCAGGAAATGGCCTCACTCTATTTTATGTATTACACCGGCAGTGACGGCGCACAGTTTTTATCAGATCTCGATCATAAACAGGAAGTTCTGTTTCTGATGTCAGGGGATGAAATGGCCGGGTTCAGTACCCTGCAATTTTACCCGTTCCGCGGACACCGGATTGTCTATTCCGGCGACACAATTGTGCATCCCGCCCACTGGAAGCAGCAAACGCTGCACGGTGCCTGGCTGCGGCGTATTGCGCTTTTGCGCAGTGAATGCCCCGGCGAACGGGTGTTCTGGTTTCTGCTGGTGAAAGGCGTGCGCACTTACCGGTACATGAGCACACTCGCGCAGACCTTTTATCCGCACTGGAGCGGCAATGTCAAAGAGCCGGAACTGGCACGGCTGGTGGCGGAACTGGCAAAAGATAAATTCGGTTCACTCTATAACCCGGTGCGCGGTGTGGTGGAATGCCCGTCGGCATTTGGCTATCTGAACCGCACAATGGCTACGGTTACTGACGCGCAGCGCAGTAAGCCGGACGTTGCCTTTTTCCTGCATAAAAATCCGCATTATGTCTGCGGCCATGAACTGGTCTGCCTGTGTGAGATTTCGCCTGATAATGTGGCAAAACGTTATCAGTCACTCTTTGAAGAGCCTGATGTTGAGTTCTGCTATGGATAATGCCTGGCAGCATTTCCGTTCCGGGATGCCGTCTGTTCCTCCGCAGGGCACGCTGCGTGAGAGACAGTCCCGCTGGTTAGCCGCCTGTCTGGCGGCGAATGCGGCGTGTGAATACGGGCGGCAGTATCATTTTTCCGCTGTAAAATCCGTGACGGATTATCAGCGGAATGTCCCTCTGACAACCTATTCTGAGTTAAGCCCCTTTATCACCCGTATGACGACCGGGGGAAAAAACCTGCTGTGCAGTGCGCCGGTTCCGGCATTTGAGCTGACCGGCGGCAGTCACAGCGGCGGCAAACTGCTGCCTTATACTGCTGCCGGGTTAACCGATTTTCGTCTCGCCGTTACCGGCTGGTTGCGGGATGTGACCCGCCGTTTTGATCTGACTACCGGCCATGTTTACTGGGCGCTCAGCCCGGCAGTGACACGAACGACAAAAACGCCCTGTGGTATCCCGGTCGGCGGTGGTGATGCGCTTTATCTGGGGACTGATAATCTGGCGGCGTTCAGTGAATTATCGGCTGTGCCGCTGACACTGGCACAGGTTGAGGATGCGGCAGTCTGGCAGTTACTGACCCTGATTTATCTGTTGCAGTGCCCGGATTTACGTCTGATATCCGTCTGGAGCCCGGTATTTTTATTTCCGCTGCTTACGGCTCTTGATACCCGGCAGGCTGAGATTTCCGCACTGCTGCGCGACGGCGGGGACATTGCCGGGCATTCTCTGAAGGCTGACCCGGCGGCGCTGGTGCGTTACCGGCGTTATCTGCAGGAGCAGAATACCGCGCTGTTATGGCCGCAGCTGGCGCTGATCAGCTGCTGGGATCAGGCGGCGTCCGCCTCACCGGCACAGGCGCTGATGATGCGCTTTCCCGGCGTGACGCTTCAGGGCAAAGGGTTGCTGTCCACCGAGGCGGTAATCACGGTTCCGTCTAACATCGGTGACCCGCAGCTGAGTGCAGACAGTAATTTTTATGAATTCCGCCGGGATAACGGGCAGATATATTTAGCGGATGAATTGCTGCCCGGTGAAACATACAGTGTGATTGTCACCACCAACAGCGGGCTGTACCGCTATCAGACCGATGATCGGGTGTTGTGTACCGGCCACACGCCGGAAGGGCTGCCGCAGCTGCGTTTTTGCGGGCGTGACGGAATATGCAGTGATTTGGTCGGCGAAAAGCTGACCGATCCGTTCGTTTGTGCCGGTTTACCGCCATCGCAGGATTTTGCCGTGCTGGCAGCGGATGAGCAGGGCTATGTGCTGCTGCTCAGCGATACCTGCACTGAGACACAGGCACAGGCATATTGTGAGGACACTGAACGCTATCTGTGTACCAATCCGCAGTATCACTACGCCCGTCGTATCGGACAACTGAAACCGCTGACATTCTTCCGCCTGCATCAGCCGGCGGAGCACTATTTTCACCGGCAGCTGCAACGGGGAAAACGGCTGGGAGAAATTAAAATCCCGGCCTTGCTGACCTCGCCTGACTGGCGTGCCATGTTTGAGATCAGGGAGTTTCCGTGATGATACAGACTGTTTATACGCCGCAACGGCCGCTGGATCTGGTGCTGCTTTCGCCGAAAGGGCCGCTGTACCGCAAACGGGGCGGAATTTTCAAACGTTCGCTGCGTTATCAGCCGCTGACGCTGACCACCCTTTCCGCACTGGTGCCGAAATCCCTGCCGGTTAATATCCGTCTGATCGATGAAAGTATTGAGGAACTGCCGGAGGGTTTCACCGCTGACCTGGTTGCAATGACGGTGATCACCGGGAACGCGCCGCGTGCTTATGAACTGGCGGCGCAGATGCGGGCGAAAAATATCCCCGTCGTGCTTGGCGGACCGCATGTCACACTGCTGCCACAGGAGGCACTGCAGCACGCTGATACGGTCTGCACCGGCTATTCCGAACAGAGCTGGCCACAGCTTATCCGCGATTTTATGGCGGGTAATATGCAGCGCGAATACTGCCAGGGGGCAGATTTTACCCTTGATATTCCGGATTTGCCGTTTCCGGAACGTGAGCGGTTTGATGCGAAACACTTTCTTACCCAGGGCGTTTTTGAGGCGACACGCTCCTGTGCGCACAACTGTGAGTTTTGTGTCGCGCCGAGTGCCTGGGGGCGCAAGCAATTTCAGCATCCGGTGGAGTGGGTGGTTGAGGATATCCGCCGTTATGTGGCGCGTACCGGCAAACGGAAAGTGATTTTTGTCGATCTGAATCTGGTGTCAGATATCGGTTATGCCAAACGGCTGTTTACCGCGCTGATCCCGCTGAATATTCAGTGGTTCGGTTTATCCACTGTGCTGATAGCCCACAACCACGAATTGATGGAGCTGATGGCCCGCAGCGGTTGTAAAGGGCTGCTGCTGGGGCTGGAAACGGTCAGTGACGGCAGCCTGAAAGATGCCGGGAAGAAGTTTAACGGTTCGGTGGATTATAAAGAACTGATTGGTGATCTGCACCGGCTGGGGATTGCGATTCAGGGCTGTTTTGTGTTTGGTCTGGATCACGATACCACTGATGTGTTTGACCGCACGGTGGAGCTGGCTATCGACGCCGGCATTGATTTGCCGCGTTTCTCCGTGCTGACACCGTTTCCGGGCACGCCGCTGTTTAAGCGCCTTGAGGAAGAACAACGGATTTTAACCACGGACTGGTCACTGTATGACGCACAACATGTGGTGTTCCGTCCGGCGCTGATGAGTGCGCGTGAACTTGAGCTGGGGCACGAACGTGCCTGGAAAAAAGTGTACCGTTACCGCAGTATCGCGAAACGGCTGTGGCAGGCGCGTAACTTTAAACCGCTGGCGCTGACGGCAAACCTGGGTTACCGCTTCTATGCGCATCATCTGCATCAGTATTACACCTGTGACTGGCCGGTTGAACACCGTCCGGCGAAGTCGGGCAGCCACTGATGCGCCTGACTTTTATTCATCCGGCGATCGGTCACCGGCGCGGCGAAACCTATCTGCGATCGTGGCAGATGGAGCCGCTGCCGGTCGCGGCACTGAAAGGGCTGACACCGGCGGATATTGACACACGGTTTTATGACGATCGCCTTGAGCTGATCCCGTTTGATGAACCGGCAGATCTGATCTCAATTTCAGTCGAAACCTACACGGCAAAGCGCGCTTACCAGATAGCCAGTGAATACAGAAAGCGTGGTGTGCCGGTACTGATGGGCGGATTCCATGCCACGCTGATGCCGGAGGAAGTAAAACGCTTTGCGGACGTCATTATCACCGGAGAGGCGGAATCTGTCTGGGAAACCATGATTGATGATTTACGCCACGGTACACTGCAGCGGGAATATCACGGAACACAAACCGATCTGCGCAGTATCCGTGTTGACCGCAGCCTGTTTGCGGGAAAACGTTATCTGCCGATAGGGCTGGTGGAAACCGGGCGCGGCTGTCGTTTTCACTGTGAGTTCTGCGCAGTACAGTCGTTCTATCAGCAGCGTTACCGGCGGCGCGATCCGGATCATGTACTGCGGGAGCTGGCGGGTCTCAAAGGGACAAAAAATCTGTTTTTCTTTGTGGATGATAATTTCGCAGGCAGTCTGCGGGAAAGCCGTGAATTTCTGCCTGCACTGGCGAACGCCGGGATCCGCTGGGTGACCCAGATGAGTATTGATGCCGCGCATGATGAGGGATTTGTCCGCGCATTGTCACAGGCAGGCTGCCGGGGGGTGCTGATTGGTTTTGAATCCCTGAATGAAGCCAATCTCCGGCAGATGAAAAAAGGCTTTAACACCATGAAGGGCGGCTACAGTCAGGCACTGGCAAATCTGCGCCGCCATCATATTGCCGTTTACGGCACATTTGTGTTCGGCTATGACCACGATACGCCGGACTCATTCGGTGAGGCGGTGGCTTACGCCCGCGAACAGAGCATGTATATCGCGGCATTTAACCATATGACGCCGTTTCCGGGAACGCCGCTTTATGCGCGGCTGGCGCAGGAAAATCGTCTGCGCTTTGAGCACTGGTGGCTCGATGATAACTACCGCTACAACGAACTGCCGTTCAGTCCGGCACAGTTGTCGCCGGAGGCAGTAACGCAGGGGTGCCTCTCAGCAAGGAAGGCATTTTACAGTTCACGTTCAATTCTTCAGCGCAGCTGGCGTAACCGGGGCGATTTCTTTATGTTTCGCAACTATTTCCCGATTAACTGGCTGCATCACCGTGAAATCAGCTGCCGCAACGGCTATCCGCTCGGTGATGAGAATTGGCAGGGTAAATTAGCAGAGGTTAAATGATAGAGGTTATTGATGCGACAACGGAGCATATCGCGGATTTACTCAGGCTCCTTGAAGAGAATACCATGCAGGGTGACTGGGAACTGGTGATGACCCGGCGGCCCGGTTATTTTTCCCCGAAAGATGATTTCGGTGAGATTTATCCGGCACTGGCAAGGGACGGTGATACTCTGGTCGGTATGTGCCAGCTGAGTATACAGACCGGCCGGGTTAACGGCGAAGAAGCGCAGATGGGCTATCTCGGCAGCCTGCGTATTGTACCGAAATACCGCAATCACCTGAAAGTGTTACAGGCCGGATTTTCTTATCTGCGTCAGCTGCCGACACCGGATCACTGTTACACCAGCATTGCAGAAAATAATTTACTGGCCCGGCGCCTGCTGGAGCGGGGCGTGGAAGGGCTGCCGCTCTACCGGCCGCTGAGCAGCATGAGCACACTGGCGATCAGCAAAAGCAGAGGTAAAAACCGCGGATTGTGGAAAGTGGTGCCGCCGGAAGATTACACGGATGTGATCCGCTTCTTTGCTGAAGAATCCGTGTCCCGTCAGCTGGCACCGGCGCTGAATCTGAAAGCCATGCAGCAGACCGGCATCACGGTGCTCGGCAGCTATCAGAACGGGCAGCTGGTGGCCTGCGGCATGCTCTGGGATCAGCGGTCATTCAAACAGGTGATTGTGGCTGGTTACTCCGGCAAAATGAAGATGCTGCGCCCGCTTTACAACGCCTTTGCCGGGATGACCCGGCGACCGCAGATGCCGGTGGCGGGAGACGTGGTTCCGCAGAGTTTCCTGTCATTCCTGGCCTGTACTGACGATACCAAACTGCCGGATTTGATTGAGGAAGCGTTACTGCATTGCACTACGCCGATTATGACTGTCGGGCTGCCGTCCGGGCATATTTGCACCAATGATGTGATTAAACGCACCGGGGCATCGGTTTACCGTACCCGGATTTACGGCGTCGATCTGACCGCCGCGCCTCAGTGGGACGGCCGCATTGTCTGGCCGGAGATAGCACTGCTGTGAATATCGTGCTTATCTACCCGAACATGGGGGATTACCGCACGAAAGATGCCATGACACCGCTGGCGATCGGCATTCTTGCTGCGCTGTCGCCGGGGCACCGGGTGACATTTTATGATGACCGGCTGGATAACATCCCGGAATCACTGCCGGATGCGGATCTGATTGCCATTTCGGTGGAAACGTTCACTGCGCGGCGCAGTTATCAGCTGGCTGACCGGTTCCGCAACCAGGGTAAAACCGTGGTGATGGGCGGTTGTCATGTCACCTTTATGCCGGATGAAGCACTGCAGCATGCGGACAGCGTGTTGCTCGGTGATGCGGAAGGGGCGTGGGAACAGATGCTGGCGGATTGTGAACAGAATGCACTGAAGCCCCGTTACCGGGGCGCGCATGACCGCCCGCTTGCCGGTTACCGTATTGACCGGACTGTTTTTGAGGGCAAGCGCTACGCACCGGTGTCACTGGTGCAGTTCTCGCGCGGCTGCCGGTTTGCCTGTGATTTTTGCTCTATCCGCGCATTTTACCCGGAAGGTGTGCGTACCCGGCCGGTGGATGAAATGCGGGATGAAATTTTATCGCTGCCTGCAAAGCGGTTTCTGATTTTTGTGGATGACAATCTCTTTGCCGGTAAACGGGTGCTGAATGAACTGCTGGCGATGCTCACACCGCTGAAACGCCGCTGGGGATGCCAGATAAGTATCGATATCGCCCGTAATGAGGAGATGCTGGATAAACTGGCCGCTGCCGGTTGCTGCTTTGTGCTGATCGGGTTTGAAAGCCTGAATGAAACCACGCTGAAGCGGATGGGAAAATCCCGCAGTCATACGGCAGCGGATTATGCTGCGGTGCTGGCGGCGCTGTACCGGCGTGGTATCTGTGTTTACGGTACTTTTATTTTCGGCTACGACGAAGACACGCCGGAGACACTCCGCAGCACACTGGCGTTTGCGGAGAGTAACAAACTGGCGATTGCCAATTTCAACCTGCTGATCCCGACTCCCGGTACCGCGCTGTACGCCCGACTCGGGGCAGAAGGGCGGCTGATTTATCCGGCCTGGTGGCTCGATCCGGATTTCCGTTACGGCGAACCGGCTTTTCGTCCGGGCGGGATGAGTATTGCGGAGCTGGCTGCCGGGTGTTTTTATGTCCGTACCCGTTTTTACCGTTATACGTCCATTATCCGGCGACTGTGCCGTGCCGGCAGCCGGCGCGGCTGGCGCACGTTGCTGGTCGCCTGGCTTTATAATATCGCCTCGCACCGCGACATCGCCCGCAAGCAGGGAATACACCCGGGAGAAAAAGGGTGAAACTGATACTGATTAAACCGAATATCGGTCGTCAGGAGCACAGCCTGTATGCGGATGAGGGGCGGATGGAGCCGCTGATGCTCGGTGTGCTCGCCGGTCTGACGCCGCCGGATGTGGAAGTGGTGCTGTATGACGACCGGATGGAAGCGATTCCTTATGATGAACCGGCGGATCTGGTCGCGATCACGGTGGAAACCTTTACCGCCCGCCGCGCCTATGAGATTGCGGCGGAATACCGGGCCCGTGATGTGCGGGTGCTGATGGGGGGTATCCACGCCACACTGTTACCGGAGGAAGTAGCGCAGCATTGCGACAGCCTTTTTACCGGTGACGCGGAAACCCGCTGGACAGAGATGATCCGCGATGCGGAGAAAGGCCGCCTGAAGCCGCGCTATGATGCCCCGGCCGGGGTCGGTCAGGTCGATCATAACCGGTGCGGCTGTCTGCCGCGCCGGGATATCTTCCGGGGTAAAGGGTATCTGCCGATCAGCCTGATGCAGTTTACCCGCGGCTGCCGCTTCGCCTGCCGCTTCTGTGCGGTCAGCCGTTATTTCGGGCGGCAGCACTATATACGCCGGATCGATGAAGTGGTGCGGGAGATTGAAACACAGAAACCGAAGTTTATCTTTTTTGTTGATGACAACATTGCATCGGATCACCGCAGGCTGAGTGAGCTGTGCAGTGCGCTGATCCCGCTGAATGTTCACTGGATAAGCCAGGCAAGCCTGGATATGACCCGCAACCGCCGTCTGATGTCGCTGTTACAGCAGAGCGGCTGCTGGGGCAATGTGATGGGATTTGAATCCATCAACCCGGACAGCCTGCGGGATGCGCGAAAATCGCCGAATATGCGGATATTTTCACAGTATCGTGAGGAAATTTCGGTATTACGGGATTTCGGGTTGCAGACCTGGGCGGCGTTTACCCTGGGGTATGACCACGATACGGCAGAAACTGTGGAAGATACCGTGGCATTCGCCCTGAAAAATCGTTTTGCTTTCGCCGCCTATAACATTCTGATGCCGTACCCGAACACACCGCTGTATCAGCAGCTGGCGCAGGAAAACCGCCTGCTGTTTGACGGGAAATGGTGGCTGCATCCGGAATACCGCTTTAATCAGGCAGCCTTTCAGCCTGCCAATATGAGCCCGGAAACCCTGACTGAACTGTGTCACGCCGCACGCAGCCGTTTTAACAGTGTGCCGTCGATTATCCGCCGTTTTTCTGATTTGCGGTTGACGCTGCAATCGGTATCGCGCATGGCAACATTCTGGCGTTATACCCTGTTATTCCGCAAAGAGGTGCATAAAAAACACCGGATGCGTTTTGGTTTAAAATAAGGGGGATGAATGAATACCGAGCCGGATCCTTTTTCCCGCCGGGTGATCAGTTATCTGCTGTGGTGTATTCCGGTCAGCGTGGTGTTTTTCACGGTTTACCCGCTGATGAATGCGTATACTGCCGGGCGCGAAAGCCTGTATGCCCTGTGGTTTCCGGCTGAACTTCACATCCCGTTTGTGCCCGGTTTTATCTGGGTGTACTGCTCGTTTTACCTGATTATTCTGATGCCGGTTTTGTTTCTGCCGCGCCGGGAGCACCGGCAGCTGGCACTTACCTTTATAGTGATGACATTACTGGGCGGCGTGATCTTTTTTCTGTTTCCGGCGCAGCTCGGCTTTGTGCGGCAGGTGCCGGAATCCCCGCTGTATCAGACAATGTACACGACACTGTTTGCACTGGATCACCCGCATAATCTGGTGCCGTCCCTGCATGTGGCCTGGTCGTGTGCAGCGGTGCTGGCCATTATCCGCCATACCGGACGCGGGCTGACGCTGTTGTTTCTGTTGTGGCTGGCGCTGATTGTGCTGTCTGTGCTGCTGGTTCATCAGCACCATGTGGCGGATGTGGTCACCGGGCTGCTGTTGGCGGTAACGGTTTCATATATGATGAGGAAATAGTGATGAAAAGGATAATTATCAGTGCGTTAATGATATTCAGTTTTTCGGTTTTCGCGCAGCCGGGTGAAGAGGACAGTGCTATCCACGATGAACTCCGGCAGGTGATCGGTACCGTGGAAAATGCTATCAACAGCGGTAATTATGACAAAATGCTGCCGGTGATGAGTGAGAATCTGCGTGCCACGCCCATCACCCAGGAGTTTATCTCCGGCAAAGCAGCAATAAAACCGTATTTTGAATCCTGGTTCGGGCCGGACAAATTCCTGAAAAAACTGAACATCAGTTTTAACGCTGATGTGGTGACAGAATTATCCCCGGATAAAACCTGGGGTGTCGCCTACGGTAAAGGGATGGAAAAATATCAGCTCAGTGACGGTCGTACCTACGATTTTCCGACCCGCTGGACAGCAACGGTTGCGCTTGAGGACGGTGCCTGGAAAATCCGCACCATTCATATCGGCACCGATTTCACGGATAACCCGCTGCTGAATGAAACCCGCAATGCCTTACAGGGCATGATGTACGGGGCGGGGGGGCTGGTGATTGGCCTGCTGGCCGGTATTGTGCTGTTCCGCCGGAGAAGTGCGGTAAAACCGGAAATGACAACAGATAAAAAATAAAACCGGCGTTTCTTTGCGGAACCGGAGGCGGCTGATAACGGGCAAAACGAAAAGACGCTGTAAATACATCCCTGTAAGCTCAGCCGCGCCATCCATGGCACGGATGCTTTTCGTTATTCTGCCCGTTATCACCGTTGTACTTAACCGGCAGATTGATTAATAAAATAATGAAAATAGTTTATTCTTTCGGCGGAAACAGAAAATCCAGATCCGCCGCCGCTCCCATCTGCGGTGCAGGGCGCACACCATAGCGCCACATGGTGAAATAGACACGCCAGAAGGTCGGGCGCGGCTGGTCATCCACCAGCGACGGCAGTTTATACCACGGTGCCTGCGGGTGCTGGTGGTGTGCGAGATGACAATGATAATTCAGTGCCAGCCAGCGGGAGACCGGCAGCACTTTCAGGTTCCACGCGCCGTTCATCACATCGCGGCGGCTCCAGGCGTGATCCGCATATTGCAGAGCTGACCAGTGCAGTGCAAAGGCCCACAGACAGAGCAGATAACCTGCCACACTCAAATCCAGCCCCTTAAACAGCAGTGCCTGCCAGAGAAATGCACCGAGCAGTTCACACCAGATGGTCAGCGGCGGCAGTTTTGCCAGCTCCGGCACCTGCGACCCGAAGCCCAGCGCCGGGGCGATTTTGGTGACAAACACCCGTGAACGGTACACTCCCGGCGCAATAAACCAGATCAGATTGCCGAGCAGTACGCAAAAATAGTACAACCCGAGCAGATTACCGCCGTACATCCAGATATTACGCAGCCAGCGCGGCTGATCTGGCAGGTAATAATCATACAGTTCTTTATCTGTCCGGTTGTTTTTGTGGTGATTCAGGTGTGCGCGGCGTTGCAGGGTAAAGGAAGTCGGAAATGCCCATGCGGCAATAATCCCGATGGCGCGGTTACCGGCGGCAGAACGGGCGGCCACGCCGTGTACCGCTTCATGCAGAATGGCAAACGGCATGTTGTTGATCAGCATAAAACCAATCAGGGCAGGCAGCGCATAATACCAGGCGAGATGGCTCACTCCCCATAAACAGGCCGCTGCGGCAGTCATCGAAAAAATCAGCAGCATACTGTTGAGTAAAAGACGCATCAGTCTGTTTTCCTTGTGTTATTCGTCACTATCTCCGGGTTGAACAGACCGGTTTTTTCGTGGCGCAACCGGCGGGCATACAACCGGAAGCCGAGATTGGCCGCCAGGCGGATAAAGCGGCTGCCCGGGCGGTGCAATACCCGGCGCAGAATGGCCGGGAGACGGTATGTTTCCCGCCAGGCCTCGTGCAATAAGGATTGCAGGGTTTCCGGTGACATATTTTGCGGCTGAAAAACCACATGTTCATTGTCATACAGGCTGAGGTCTTGTGTGATTAAGCGGCCGTTTTCCGCCATCCGCTGCCACAGGCGTGTGCCCGGCAGCGGGGTGAGAACGGAAAAACGCACCAGATCGAGCCCGAGAGAGGGGATCTGCTGTATCGTATCGCGGATGCTCTCCGGGGTGTCTTCATCAAACCCGAGCACAAAACAGCCGAGTGCGGCAATCCGGTTATCGCGCAGCCGCCTGATCTGACGGCGGTATTCGCTGACCTGGTTACAATTCTTGCCGGTGGCCGTCATGGTCTGCTGACTGAGGTTTTCCAGCCCGATAAGCAGCCCTTCACAGCCGCTGTCACACAGGGCCCGGAAAACCTCGTCGTCATCGGTCACATTGAGTGTCGCCAGTCCCGACCAGCGGATTTTCAGCGGGATCAGTGCCCGGAACAGTTCCAGACTGTATTGCCGGTCAGCGTACAGATTAGGGTCGAGGAATATCCAGCGCTGTCTGCCGCTCTGTTTTATCTCGTCAATCACCTCCGCCACCGGACGTGCAGTGCCTTTGCGTCCCCACTGATGCTGTACAGAGCAAAATTCACAGGCGAGCGGACAGCCCCGGTCAGCAATAATAGTGGCGATATTCATATAGGCGCGGGGCGGAAGCAGATCACGGCGCGGCACCGGCATCGGCAGAAAGCCGCGCTCAGGGCGGTGCTGATAACGCGGCTGCGGCTGCCCGTCAGCCATATCCTGCAGAAATTGCGGCCAGATGAATTCACCGGCACCTATTAGCACGGTATCAGCATGCTGCGCAGCTTCATCCGGCTGCAGGGTGACGTGCGCACCGCCCATTGCGGTTCTTGCACCGCGTTCGCGCCAGTAACGGCAAAGCGCATAGGCGCGGGGGGAAGAGGAGGCAGTGGCGGTAATGACCACCAGATCAAAATCGCCGGCGGTGACCGGCGGGGAAACCCCTTCATCACAGAGGGTCAGTTCTGCATTCAGATGCGGGGGAACCAGGGCGGCAAGGGTGATAAGGGTCAGCGGGGCGTAACTGATCGCCACGGAAAACGCGCTTTTCCGGTAGCGGTAAGTCCTGTCAAACGGCAAAATCAATAATATTCTCACCGGTGCTTCCTGCTCCGCAGATGACATAAGGACTTTTACAATGACACAGTACGCCCGGGGACGCACTGTGCCGGATCAAAGATCAGGCCGCAACCACTTCAAGTACAGAGATATAGCATTCTGTCGGGATGAGGCGGTTTATTTTCAGTCCCGCTTCAGCCAGCAGAGCCCCAAACTCCGGTATTGTCCGTTCACCGCCGCCGGGCAGGATAGCCATACAGAGGATCCCCATACCGTAATGCGCCGCCGGATTGGTTTCCGGATGCACAACGGATTCGATGATCAGCAGTTTGCTGTCCGGTTTCATGGCGTTGCGGCAGTTTTTCAGTACGGCGAGGGCGTTGGTATCATCCTGGTTAAAAATAACTTTTTTCAGCAGATACATATCCGCCTGCGGCACGGATTTAAAGAAATCACCGCCGTCGAGCGACCAGCGGGAATCGTCACCCAGCTGAGACAGGTATTTGTCCGACACCACATGCGGGCTGTCAAACAGGGTGGCGGTCAGTGTCGGGTCACTGCGCAAAATCCGCAGCAGCAGCGAGCCTTCCCCGCCGCCGATATCGGCAATATGGCACGATGACGGAAAGTCATAAGCGCGGGTGACAAAATAGTTTTCCATCTCCGACAGAGCGGACATCCCGGACGGAAAATTATAGCTGTCATCACGGTTGGGTTTGGTGGCCTGATATTCATAGAAGGTTTTACCGAACAGTTTTTTGAAGTTCAGTTCGCCGCGGACTGATTCATTAAGCTGACCAATGGTTGACCAGTAAGTATTGTCTGTCAGTGTCAGAACCGCATCCCGCTGTGAGCAGGGGTGATCGCGGCGGAGAAACTCCGCATCAGGAGAAAGCCGGTAACCATCATCATCCGTACCGGTAAAAATACCGTTCAGTGCCAGCATCCGCAGAATGCGGCGCAGATTATCCGGATCTGAGCCGGTACGCTCTGCCAGTGTGGTGACAGAGAGCGGGCCGCCAGCCAGATGGTCGGCAATATTCAGTTCTGCCGCAACCCGCAAACAGCCGGGCAGTGCCAGCCCCAGGGTAGCGTTCAGGATACGGATGACGGATTGCTCTTCTGCCGGACTCATCAAATCAGGTTCAGTATAAGACATAGCGGTAACTCCTTTCAGACATGAAATAACAGGGCTGGTCAGAGTGCCTGCTGCGGTATATGGCACTCTGTATGTTTAATAAAATTAAACAATACAGGGAGGGTAGCCCGGTATCAGAAAATTACCGCATAGAAATCTGAAGTATTATTAATTAATGATAAGTGAGTCAAGTATTCAGCGGTGAATAAGCCTGTTTCAGCTGATCTTCAGGCCGCGCATTATACATAACCAGGCGCAGGCGGAAACACCAATCAGCAGCTGACATAAGGACTTTTACAATGGCACAGTACGCCCGGGGACGCACTGTGCCGGCTCAAAGATCAGGCCGCAACGACTTCCAGGATGGAAACATAGCAACCTGTCGGGATCAGTTTATTTATTTTCAGTCCGGCTTTTGCCAGCAATGTTTCAAATTCAGGAATGGTTCGTTCACCTGCTTCAGGGAAAGCAGTCAGGCAGAGGATATCCATCGCATAACGGGAATCTGTTTTATCAACCGGGTAGATAACCGGTTCAATAATAAGAAGCTTACTGTCTTCGCGCATAGATTCACGGCAGTTTTTCAGTATGACAAGTGCACGTTCATCCCGCCAGTCCTGCATGATGTTTTTCAGTATATAAATATCAGCTTCCGGCAGTGTGCCGAACAGGTCACCAGAGACTGCCTGCCAGCGTGAATTATCATTCAGGTCACCCAAACGGCTCTGCTGCAGTACATGTTCCCGATCAAGCAGGATACCGTGAAGTGACGGGTTTGCCCGCAGGATACGCAGCAGTAATCCGCCCAGTCCGCCGGCGATATCTATCACACGGCTGTTTTCCGGGAACTTATAGGTATTCACAACAAAATGGTTTTCAATTTCAGACAATGCGGACATTCCGGACGGGAAGTTGTAATCGCTTCGTGTATTTTTTTCCCAGTACTCATAGAAGGATTCACCATAATAACTCTCAAAAGGCGGATTGCCCTGAATGGCATCTGTAACCTGACCAACCGGTTTCCATAATGTTTCATCCGTCAGCATAAGAATAGTGTGGCGTTGGGAGTAAGGATGATCTGATTTGAGAAATTCTGCTTCAGAATTTATGGCGTAATTATGATCATCAACAGCACTGAAAATACCATTCGCAACCAGCATCCGTAATACTTTATGCAGTAATGCAGAATGTGTTTTTGTCTGTTCAGACAACCAATCAACAGAACGGGGCCCTTCTGCAATAAGGTCAGCAAGATACAGTTGCGCGGCGGTACGCAAACATCCGGGCAGAGTAAAACTCATTGCGAGATCCATTATACGCAGTGCTGTTGTCTCTTCATCATGCGTCATTGATACATCTTTTTGACATAAAAAAACCTCATTAATTAAATTAAATTAAATTAAATAATAAGGTAAAGGATAGCGTAGTGGCAGAAAATTACCGCATAGAAATCTGAAGTATTATTAATTAATGATAAGTGAGTCAAGTATTCAGCGGTGAATAAGCCTGTTTCGGCTGATCTTCAGGCCGCGCATCATACATAACCAGGCGCAGGCGGAAACACCAATCAGCAGCTGACATAAGGACTTTTACAATGGCACAGTACGCCCGGGGACGCACTGTGCCGGCTCAAAGATCAGGCCGCAACGGCTTCCAGGATGGAAACATAGCAACCTGTCGGGATCAGTTTATTTATTTTCAGTCCGGCTTTTGCCAGCAATGTTTCAAATTCAGGGATGGTTCGTTCACCTGCTTCAGGGAAAGCAGTCAGGCAGATAATATCCATCGCATAACGGGAGTCCGGTTTATCAGCCGGATAGATAATTGACTCAATGATAAGAAGTTTACTGTCATTCCGCATAGACTTCCGGCAGTTTTTCAGTATGTCGAGCGCGCATTCATCCCGCCAGTTATGGAGAATATGTTTCAGAATATAAATATCTGCTTCCGGTATGTTACCGAACAGATCACCGGCAACTGTCTGCCAGCGGCGGTCATCATTCAGTTCCGGTAATCGGTTTTGCGGCAGAATATGTTCATGATCAAACAGGATACCGTGAAGCGAAGAGTTTGCCCGTAAAATACGCAGCAGCAACCCGCCGAGCCCTCCGGCTATATCGATTACCCGGCTGTTTTCAGGAAACTCGTAGGTCGCCATAACAAAATGGTTTTCCACTTCAGATAACGCCGACATGCCGGACGGGAAGTTGTAATCGCTTCGTGTATTTTTTTCCCAGTACTCATAGAATGATTCACCATAATAACTCTCAAAAGGCGGATTGCCCTGAATGGCATCTGTAACCTGACCAACCGGTTTCCATAATGTTTCATCCGTCAGCATAAGGATAGTGTGGCGTTGGGAGTAAGGATGATCTGATTTGAGAAATTCTGCTTCAGCATTTATGGCATAATTATGATCATCAACAGCACTGAAAATACCATTAGCAACCAGCATCCGTAATACTTTATGCAGTAATGCAGAATGTGTTTTTGTCTGTTCAGACAGCCAATCAACAGAACGGGGACCTTCTGCAAGAAGGTCAGCAAGATGCAGTTGCGCGGCAGTACGCAAACATCCGGGCAGAGTAAAACTCATTGCGAGATCCATTATACGGAGTACTGTTGTTTCTTCCTCAGACGTTATTGGTGTATTTTCTGACATATAATCCCCCCATGGTTAGTTAAATAAAATTAAACACTGAGAGGGAGGATAAAGGAGTTGCAGAAAATCACCGTATCAAAGTTGGAAACATTATTAACTAATAATATTTGAATCAATTAATTAATTTATTCCTGCTTATCCGCAGACCGTGCATCATACATAACCAGGCACAGGCGGAAACACCAATCAGCAGCAGCCACAGGGTATTTGGCGGAAAATAGGTCAGCACACCGCCGGTCATCATCGGGTTAAAGGCACCGCCGAGCCAGCCGAGGGATTGGGCGGAAAAGTAGCTGGATTTCATGCCGTCCGGCGCAATGTTGTCGATCAGCATATATTCACCCGGTGCATAAATGAGTTCACCGAGAGTAAAGACAAATGCGGCAATTCCCCAGAACACAAGATTACTGCCTGACATCATAAATCCGGCCAGTCCGGCCATAAAAAAGAGTGTGCCGAGTGTCATCAGCTTTTGCAGATTGTCTGTGCTGATCCGGCGGCCGACCATATATTGCAGTGAAACCACTACGGCGGCATTGACCGGCAGCACCACACCAATTACTTTTTCTGCCAGCGTGGTATCTGCCACCGTCAGGACATACTGGGAAATACAGGCGGAAAATGAACCGAACACCAGTGATCCGAGAAAGGCGGATAATGTAAACCAGAGCAGAGCTTTATCATGCAGCATGACAGAAGGCTGCCAGGCGGTACTGTTGCTGCCGGAAGCGGAAGGCGGCACGCTGCGGACAAAACGCTGAATAAAGAATATCGGGAATGAGGCAGTACAGGCCGCCAGCCAGAACGGCAGATCCGCACTGTACATCAGCAGCCCGGTACCGATCGGCGGCCCGACGGTCCAGCCCATATTGACGAAGGTGTAGTTCAGGGAAAAGACTTTGGTTTTGCGCGCCGGTGGCAGCGTATCAGCAAAATAGGCTTTCAGTACCGTGGCAAAAACCGAGTAGGCGCAGTTAATCAGTGAAAAGAAGACAACAACCAGCGCGATATTGTGAGTCAGCGGAATGGCAATGAATCCGGCGATATAAACCACAATTGCTATCAGCATATAGCGCTTTTTATCAAATTTATCAGCAATAATACCGAAACCGAGACTGAACAGCACACCGGTTGTCAGCGCGACGGTCAGTGCCACTCCGACCTGATCCACCGCCATATCATACTGACGGCTGAGGTAAATCGCCATAAACGGGATGGTGGCACCCCGCCCGATAGTAATTAAGAATGAGGAAGCGAGCAGAGCAATAGTGGAACGGGTGGCGGCTTGCATGGTGACATTCCCGGTATTTTTATTTTAATATTCACGTAATCAATATCATGCAAACCAGGCGCTGTACAGCGCCTTCCGATCACGGCAGCACGACGTGAGCATCAGTGTCCATCAGTCATGCAGGCAGGAATACGCCGCTGACAATAATCGATGATGAGGCCGGGACCGGCTGTTTTCTCCACCCGGCTGAAACCTTGTCGCAGGGAATTAAACAACGTAAAGGATTAATCCTAATTAATAATACGACTGTTTGTTGTCAGCTATTATTTGGTATCTGTAACAGCAGTGTTTTTATATTGTCAGACAACATAGTCAGAATTGTCATTGGTAGCCGACAAATGTTATCACTGTATTTATTTAAAACAAAAATAAAAAGCCGGTTTTTATAGCATTAATATCAGGCATTGTTATTTTTATAAGGGTATGTCAATGAATAATTTTGATGAAATATCCGGGCAATACTGCAGCTTTAAGTCCCCTCTCAATGAGGGCGAATTTTTTGCCATACAGGCCGGATTCGTCATGCCGGAAGGTGTGAAGCCAGTGATTGATGGCTCTGCCGGATTGTGCATCGGTTACCTGTATGGTATGGGTGATATCTATCATATATATGATATTAATGGGTATTCTCAGGGGGTATGCACACTTGCGCCGGAATCAGCATTATCTGAACCACTGGATTTACTGCTGGTCAGCGGTATAGTGGCGGAACCGGACGGACGAATATCGCTGCTGATGCGTTATGGTTCAACCCGGTCTGTCAGCAGCGGCAGCACATTACGGGATATGCCGGTTATTCAGGCACTGAAAAGCAGCATTATTCAGCACAATACAAAAAAAATCAGATATTCGCCACTGGCGGTCCGTGCTATGGCAGAGCGTAATCGTTATGTGCCGGCTTATATTCTGGACAGGGCAGTTAAGAAGGGCCGGCGGGTTAAATTAACCCCGGCGGTCTGCGGAGGCGATTTATTAACCTGTTTGCTGAAAATAAAAAAATACAGTCATAACGGGCAGTGTCAGGATATAACGCTGAGTGTTATTTTTGATGGCGACAGGACAATAATAAAAGAATTTAACTATTAATTTTAACGTAAGTTATCTGCGGTGATGCAAATAAAACATCACCCTTATTTTTTCAGATTATTTAATATAGGAATCCAGTACCTTCAGGACAATATCCAGATCACCCTGACGTTTTTCCTCATCTTCCTCATGAACCACATGTTCAATCAGATGGCCTTTAATCACTTCCCGCATCAGTCCGTTTACCGCCCCCCGGATAGCGGCAATTTGTTGCAGCACAGCGGAGCACTCATGCGGTTCATCAAGCATTTTTTTCAGTGAGTTGACCTGCCCCTGAATTTTACTGGCGCGGTTCTGAAGTTTCTGTCTGTCCCTGATGGTATGTGACATGGCAACCCCGTGAAATAAGGTGAAAAGAAAGTGACGGCAAAATAGTAGCATCTTCGTGATACAAAGAGGTAGTGTAATTATACTGGGGGGGAGTATACTGATGTCATTCTTTCTTCATTCTGAAAACAGGATCCGCACACCATGACTGATTTTGCCTCTTTATTGCAGCAGGGGAACGCCTGGTTCTTTATCCCGGGGGCGATAGCTCTGGGAGCACTGCACGGTCTGGAGCCGGGCCACTCAAAAACCATGATGGCAGCTTTTATTATCGCGGTGAAAGGGACGGTCAGACAGGCGGTGATGCTGGGACTGGCAGCAACGTTATCGCATACCCTGATTGTCTGGCTGATTGCCCTCGGCGGGATGTACATCAGTGCCCGGTTTACGCCGGAGGCTGTGGAGCCGTGGTTACAGATGGTGTCGGCGGTGATTATTCTGACAACCGCATTCTGGATGTTTATGCGGACATATCGCGGCGAAAAAAACTGGCTGACAGAAATGCAGCAGGAAAGCCATACACACGGTGATCATCATGAGCATGATCATCACCACAGCCATGATCACGACCCTCATCATTATCATGCAGAGCATCACCATGATCATCAGGACCATCATGGTGGCGAATATCAGGATGCGCATGCCAGAGCGCATGCCCATGAAATCAAAACCCGGTTTACAGGCGGTAAAGCCACCAACAGCCAGGTTCTGCTGTTCGGCCTGACCGGCGGATTAATTCCGTGTCCGGCGGCGATTACCGTTCTGCTGATTTGTCTGCAACTGAAAGCCTTTACCCTCGGGGCAACCATGGTGCTCAGTTTCAGTATCGGACTGGCACTGACACTGGTTACTGTTGGTGTGGTGACGGCAGTGGGGCTGCGTCAGGTCAGCCGCCGTTGGCAGGGGCTCGGCGATATCGCCAAAAAAGCGCCGTATTTTTCGGCGGCACTGATAGCGCTGGTCGGGCTTTATATGGGCATCCACGGCTATATGGGGCTGGCAGACTGATGCCTTTGGCGGGTGTGGTATTTTAAGGTAAATCAAAAAGAGCTTGCCGGATAACAAAATATATGGCTTAATATCGGCATTGGTTTGGAAGTACAGACCTATTTATGTCAGTCCGATTTTAAGTTGTTCTCCGTCAAGCGTTATCCAAGATACCACTTCATAGCGAATTCCTTCTGATAGTTCCCATAAGTAAAAACGTAATCAAACCGCTTATATGCCTTATGGCAACAAAATCAATTTAAAGGAAATTCATATGTCCGCGACAATTACCGGTACTGTAAAATGGTTTAACGATGATAAAGGTTTTGGCTTTATCACTCCTGCTGACGGCAGCAAAGACGTGTTCGTTCACTTTTCTGCAATCCAGAGCGACAGCTTCAAATCTCTGGCAGAAGGCCAGCAGGTTTCTTTCACCATCGAAAATGGTATGAAAGGCCCGGCTGCAGCTAACGTGGTTGCTCTGTAATCACCGCTGTCAGTAACAGATTTTAAAAACCTCACTCCGGTGAGGTTTTTTTTTATGCCTGTAAAACAGAATCGTGGCGGAAACCGGTAAACTATGGATATAATTTGCGCATTATTTAAGGAGTAAGTTATGTCTCAGAATATTTATGATAATCCGGATTTTTTTGCCGGTTATGCCACACTGCCCCGCTCAGCACAAGGGCTGGACGGCGCGCCGGAGTGGGCCGCCATGCAGGCATTGCTGCCGCCTCTGGCCGGAAAATCAGTGATCGACCTGGGTTGCGGGTATGGCTGGTTCTGCCGCCGGGCAAAAGAGCAGGGTGCTGCCCGGGTGACCGGTTTTGATCTGTCAGAGAAAATGCTGGCGAAAGCCGTATCGATGACCGCAGATCCGGATATTACCTGGCTGCGTGCCGATCTTGAGACACTGCAGCTACCGGCAGCACAAAGCGATGTGATTTACAGCTCGCTGGCACTGCACTATATACGTGATATTCCGGCACTCTTTGCCACACTGTTTCAGGCACTGGTTCCGGGCGGCAGCCTGGTTTTCTCCGCAGAACACCCGATCTACACGGCTCCTGTCATTCAGAACTGGTGTACGGACAGTGCGGGCAATAAGGCCTGGCCGGTCAATCAGTATCAGCAGGAAGGCATCAGGATCAGCAACTGGTTTGCTGATGGCGTGGAAAAGCAGCACCGGAAATTATCCACCTGGATAAATGCGCTGATCACAGCCGGTTTTGAAATTACCGCCATCGATGAGTGGGGGCCGTCAGCGGCACAGATTGCCGCCAATCCGGCACTGGATGAAGAAAAAGAACGTCCGATGATCTTTCTGCTCAGCGCCCGCAAGCCGGAATAATAGCTGACGGGCGGATTTGCTCCGCAGTTTACAGCGTTAATTTATGCTTTCTTATCAGCACAAACAGACCGGCAACCGCCGCGATGATAAGGAACCAGGCAAGATAAGTATGCAGCGGCAGGGCAAGGATTGCCGTGCTGACAAAATACCCCGCAGATACAATAACGCTTCCCCATATTGCCCCGCCGAGAATATTCAGTACAAAAAATTTCAGCGGATTAATACCGGCGGCGCCGATAATAACAGGGCCGATAGTTCTTAATCCGTAAGCGAAACGTATTCCGATAATAATCAGGCTTTCACGGCGGTGAATAATCTGCTGCAGGCGGGCTATTTTATCAGTATGTTTATGAATACGGGGCAGGATCCGGTTTCCGGCAAAATAACCGGTAAAAAACAGAATATTGTCACTGATAATTCCGCCGAGGGCGGCCACCAGCATCACTTTCGGGTAGGATAATAACTGATGGTGTGCGGCAATGCCGGATAAAAATGCAGCGGTTTCCCCTTCGATCATGGTGCCGAAGAAGGTTGCCCAATAGCCGTATTCTGCAATCCACTGTGTCAGTAATGCTTCCATCAGCCACTCCGTTTAAAATAAACCGGCAGAAATATTAATGCATAATCCCAGTATCGCCATATTAAAAATAAAAGAGACGACGGATTGCATTAATACGGCGCGGCGCATCGGGGAGGACGCAATTTCCACATCGGCAGTCTGCGAGGCGACGGCAATCGTAAATGAAAAATACATAAAATCAGAGTAACCGGGTTCCGCCGGTCTGTCAGGAAATAACAGCCATGGTTTTTCCTGTTGCGGGTTGGTGTAATAAAGGTGCGCATAGTGCATGGTAAATCCGGCCGGTAATAACAGCCAGGAGGACACTAATGTGGATGCGGTCAGAATATACTGGAAAGCTTTATCATTACCGGTCAGATTACCATGCCCGCCGAGGGCAAAAAAGAGCACCAGTAAACTGACACAACACCCGGCCAGCAGGAAAAACATCACCATGCGGGCGCTTTCATCCTCAATTTTAGTCAGCTTACGGATATCTTTTACTTTCTTATTAATGATCCGCTCAAAAAGACACAGCAGGTATACCCAGGAGAAGGCATTCCAGCTGAGGATCAGGCACATCAGTGTACTCTGTCCGGGCAACAGGGCAAAAAAAGTCACAAACGCGACCAGCAGGGAGATAATAAAACGCGGACGCGAGTGAAAAGCGTGCCGGAAAATATGCGTAATGCGAATACCATAGCGCAACATACCAGTATCCTGTTCAGAAAAATGACATTTTATTATACCAAATATCCGGCAGCAGGGGCGGTATCACTTTTTCGGATGTGTACTTTTTATATACTGATTACCTCTGCCATTTAAAGTGTCTTTCCATGAGCATAACATTTCTTATTGTCATGTTTTTTGTCGCCGTGGCCGCCGGATTTATCAACGTGGTATCAGGCGGCGGTGGTTTTTTGTCGATTACCGCGCTGCTGATTTCCGGGTTACCGCCTGCTAACGCACTGGCAACAAATAAGATGCAGGCACTGGGCAGTTCATTAACATCCGGTATCTATTTTTTGCGTCAGGGACGAATTGATTTAAAAAATAATAAATGGGTTTTTATCGCGACATTTTTCGGTGCCGCATCCGGCACGATTTTTGTGCAGTTTATTGATCCGACTTTTCTGAAAAAATTACTGCCGGGATTAATTATCGGTGTCACGCTGTACTTTATTTTTGCGCCTGACATCACTAAATCCAAAGAAAAACAGCGTGTTTCCTTTTTTCTGTTTTCATTTATCTGCGGCGGCGGTGTCGGATTCTATGACGGATTTTTGGGTGCCGGCGCCGGGACATTTTATACCATCAGTTATATGCTGCTGTTAGGATACCGGATCGATAAAGCGCAGATTCATTCTAATTTTCTGAACCTGGCTTCCAATACCTCGTCGGTTATCTTTTTTATCGCGGGCGGTAAAATGATGTGGTCGCTGGGATTACTGATGTTTGCCGGACAGGCAATAGGTGCGCGGCTGGGCGCCGGTGTTGTACTGAGTTCCGGGCTGAAAGTAATAAAACCGATGATTATCCTGGTCTCTGCCGGGATCAGCACCAAAATGTTATTTGATATGTATTTTTAACAGGGACAGGACAATGTTGAATAAAGCTATTTTCAAAGCAGGGATGTTATTTTTTTCTCTTTCTTTTTTCTGTGCCGCGCAGACAGATACAGCCGCAGAGACAAAATCACCGGAAGAATACGACGCACTTCAGGCGATGATCATTAAAAATGAGAGTCAGTTACTGCCGATCCGGTTTGACCCTTTCACCCTTCTGACTGAGGTCACCCGGGAGAATAACGTGATTATCCTGAATTATCAGGTTAGCGGTCTGCCGCCGGAATTGTTCAGAGAAGAACAGGCGATAAATAAAATGCAGGGCATCCTGACAGCAAAATATTGTCAGGACTCGGCGATCATGCGGTTATGGCAGCTGGCATTTCCCGCCGGGCTGCAGCATAACTATTTTTCGGACGGTACCCGGGTGATGCAGATAAATATCAAACCATCAGATTGCGGGGTGTAAATTTGTCATTGTGCTTTTCTGTATCACTGTAGAATTTAATAATCATTCTGCGGTTATAACGGGGAGGAGCCGGCGGGCATCTTACTTTCCGCAAAATACGCACAGCATCCCGGGCATTACATCTTTCATCACAGGTATTTTTCGTTATTTTTACCGGATAGGCTCTTCCCGTGGTGTCTGTCCGGTAAATAAGATGAATTTCACCGTTGCCGGGCTGCCCGGCGATATCTTCAGGTGTTAACTGCCCGCTGTATTTACACTGTCCGATAGCCGTAATATCAATTTTTGCCTGTGCGGCAGACATCGTTATTAAAAGCAAAAGCAGGGAATATCTCAGCAAAATGATCTCCGTCAGCGGGTGATATAATCGTGACTACCGGAACATATTGCCATAATCTGTTCTTTTATCCACTGGTCCCGGAGTGTTGCACGATAACGCCTTAATCCAAAGGCATGGTCTGCACGGGCATTGTGTTTTATACTGCGCGCTGTAATGACTCAGTAACAGATGATTAAGCAGGTGGTAACGGCGATGAACGGAACAATCACAACATGGTTTGAAGATAAAGGCTTTGGGTTTATCAAAGATGAGAATGGGGATAACCGTTATTTTCACGTGGTTAAGGTCGCCAATCCTGACCTGATTAAGAAAAATGCTGCCGTGACCTTTGAACCCGGTACGAATAACAAAGGGCTGTCAGCCTACGCGGTAAAAGTGGTGCCGGAAAGTAAATACATTTTCATCGCCGGTGAGCGTATTAAACTGACTGCTATCAAATCTTTTGTGGTCTACAGCGAAGAAGAAGCGAATACCGGGATTGATAAAGAGAATGTGGTGCTGTCTGTCGGTGTGCTGATGAACAACATCAAACCAAAATCCGCCGGCCCGGCCGAAATGCGTACACTCAGAAAACTCGCGATTACCACACAGCACGGAAGTACTCTGATCTTCTCTGAAGATGAAATCGATATTGATGAAACGGTGAAAATGCTTAAGGTGTGATGGTAACGGGGGATGGCCGCCATCCCCTGTAAAAAATGAATATGGACGGACCATCGGCAGATATTTCCTGATTTATTCTGGAGAAAAATAAATAACACGATATAATCGTTGAAATTATATTATGTTTCAGTGTAACCAGTGAAATTACTATGCTAAAAGATAGTATTAAATTTGATCCGGAAAAAACAGAAAAATTGCTTCAGGACTGGAAAGAGAAACTGGAAAATGCACAAAAAGGGCATTACAGCCAGTGTGAACGTCTTGGTACTATTAATACACGTATCGGAGTCGCACTGATATTGTCATCAACTATTGTGACTGGCTTTATATTTTACAGTTCATCTAAATTTGCCAAAGATTCTGATGTTTTTACACTTGTCTATGGAGTTCTCAGCATTATAGTCGCGGCTATTCCCGGGATTGTCTCGTTTTCCCGTTTCAGTGATCGTGCAACAGAACACCGTATCACCGCCGGTAATTATGGCAAGCTGAGACGAAAACTGGAATCAATAGCCACCATCAGCAGTGATGAATATCATACGATAATTTTAAACATAAACTGAAAACTCTCAGAATTGAGTGGGAATATGTTGCTTCTCTGGCACCACTGACGCCAAAAAATTTTATCGGCCATCCGGAAAAACCATCCCAAACGGATAAAAAGATACCAATGATCTCTGAGTGTGGTAGTATTTTATCAAATCCATATGTAAGTATTCCTGCGATAGGGATAGTTATTTTTTTGCTACTACAATTACTACCATAGTATTTTAAATAGTTATTAGTAATTCTTTATATACTATGAGATCCAGCACCCCGGGCTGTCACTGTGGAAAAAATCGATCGTGCATTTTTTGCTGTCAAATATACTGTGTATAGTTCCGATGACATGCCCGCAGTAGGCCAGATCATTATTGTATACCGATACGGCGATATTTCTCATACCTTCAACTGAATGGTCGCGATATAACGCCATTTGTTTCAGAAGATGCATATCCTGTTCACCCATTGACCAGCCGTAAATAACTAAATTAGGACCAAGATGAGGTAATACCTCTCTGTAAACGACGCTCAGATAGTGACTGTTGTTGATACTTCTCTTTTTTTGTTCTTTTGTGCCTTCACAAACAAATAAAGGGATGCAACGTTCCTGATCCCACGCCCCAGCAATTTGACTCAGTAAGTCGTTCGATTCTTCGCAGTATATTTTAGCTTCAGACTCATTAAGCTTACGGGATAATGCCAGATTTCCGTGGGGGTAAAATGCCAGTGTAACAGAGCTTTCATTACGGATAGGAACAGAAAGTTTTTTCCAGTCAGAATAAAAACCGTCACGGGTAAAACAGTCTTTTATGTTATGCCGGTCACTGAGCATTTTTCCATACATTATTATCCAATATAATATTAAGTCATAATTTAATGAAATTACCTTCCGGAATTTTTTAGAAAAATGAAAGGCATTATACAGATAAGGTTCGGCGTCTTGATAAGAAGGATGAATTGCCCGTACTATTTCGATTAAACGGTCTTTCAGGTGTGTATAGATGCGATGTGTTGAATTGTCGGTAATGTTTAGTGCATGATTAACATGGTTGGATTGCCAGAGTAACCGGAGTACTAATTCAAAATCAGAGGTATCAAATGCTGAAAATAATCGCTCTATTTCTTCATGCAATAATTCGTTAGAACGGGCAAACTCGATGATAGACCTGTAATTAAAATTTGTACTAAATGCAATGCTGGCACCATTCCCCAGCAGTAATGAACTTTTTCCTGTGTATTTTTCCTCAATATCACGCCAGTCATGGATTGTTATTTCATTTACGGCACCAGGCATATCATCCCCATATATTTAATCTACAGCATTAAGCTATTTTATGAATTAATAACATATAACAGATTATATGACCAATAGATTAGATCAGACTTGTGTCTGGTTGTTTGACTGACACAAAAAAACCAACCCTAACAGGTTGGTTTTCTTATAAAAAGACTGGTCGGCATGACAGGATTTGAACCTGCGACCCCCGACACCCCATGTCCCCGTTTATGCTTCGCATAATCCCATGATATATATAGACTAATAGTGATTTTACTGTATTTACAAACAGTGCTTTATTGTCAATATTTGCTATATACGAATCATAGACTTACGGTTCGTTTTACCACCCTTATTTATGCAATTTCACAGTGTGGAACTTCAATCCAATCGACATGGTTTTCGGTATAAATCTTTGTTGATTCTGCGTCACTGTGTGCCATCCTCGCCTGCGGATCAAAGCCACGCTGTTTAAACATAAATGCGGCCAGCGCTCTGATCTCATGAAAAGTTGGTCTTTCATCTGCTTCAAGGTGTGCGCCAACTCCCACTTTATCTCTGACTTTTGAGAATCCCCGACTGACATAATCGGG
Organism: Morganella morganii H1r; assembly: GCF_000633515.1. Taxonomy (GTDB): domain Bacteria; phylum Pseudomonadota; class Gammaproteobacteria; order Enterobacterales; family Enterobacteriaceae; genus Morganella; species Morganella morganii_B. The sequence continues at coordinate 311,108 of NZ_AYMP01000014.1, forward strand.
TGCCACCTGTGTGGGGTGGTTTACATACTGGCTTATTTTGTTTGGTAACCGATCAGGAACGCGGTGAACAATGTACGGACTGGCAACATTGTCGCGGCTGTTATCAATAATTTCTTTTATGACTTTACCGATAGGTATTGCCACGTGGGCGGCTTCCTTGTGTTGTACCTTCTGCCGGTGAATGTACAGCATCCCGAAAATCCCGTTTCTTTCCTCAGGGAACCAGACGCACCCGCAGGTATTTTCCTTCGGTTCCTTAATATTATATTTTATGCGGGACACTTCGAGCCGAGCCTGTGTTGTCTGAAGAGCCAGGTCCATAGCAGTACGCAGCCAGGGTTCGGCAGCTGCTCTGATTTTCAGGAAATCATCATACGACAATCGCCGCCGGCGTTTACTGTCGACACGCTTCATTTTTTTTCGTTCTGCCGGGTTATCCAGCATCAGCGATTCATCCATTGCGTAACTGAAAATCTTCTTCAAAAATCCGACTTTCCGGTTCTGAACGTTTGCTGATGCGTCAGCATGGTATTCAGCGATAAATCCGTTCACATGCTCCAGGGTGATCTCGGCAGACGGGATATCTTTAAAAAATTCTTTCACACGTTCGGCATCTTTTATCCAGTCAGACAGGGTGCTTTTAGATGGTTGTTCGTCACGAATAATCCGCTCGAACAGCCGCTCAAAATGTTCAGCGAGTGGTAGTGATTCCCCATTAACACCGCCAGAGTCAGTGATCAGCGAGGTAACGCTGGTTGCACGTTCCTGACGCATAATATTGTTGTATTCACGGGCAACGGCTATAGCTTTTGCCTTGTCAGTACCAACACTTTTACGAACACCGTTTACAAGTATGAAGCGGTAACATTTTGCTGATTTATCATAGTAAAGGAAATCCGGCAGATGCCGGAATTCCCGCTTGCGAGGTCGTGCCATATTATGAAGCCTTAATCAGATCGCTTACGCATGAGGAAACCTCAGACTCAACCCCCCATCGTTCAGATGAATGAACAAGAATAGTTCCGTCAACAATTCGGCCTTTCAGCGATCCGATTTCTATCCAGCGCCGGACGGTTCTGTTATCGGGTATTGATCCTGTCTCAAATTCTCTTTTTGCCCACGCGCTGGCTTTCATAAGTTTTCCGATAGCCATAGTTTTCTCTCCACACATCGCCGTATACGATTAGAAGTTTTTTAATAAATGCAGGTGGATTGCGACCACGTAATTCACCTGGTGCAATGCATCATCTAGTGCATTGTGTGCTTCACCAACAAACGGGAAATCTTTTTTCGGGTCGATGCCGGCATTGCGACCAAGTTCGACAATGGTGCGTACATCCCGGTCATTCCAGTACCTCCAGAATGGATTTATCTCACAGTTTTCGTAAGCTGATCGCAGGATCACATTATCGAAATTACTTCCGTTACCCCATACCTGCACACGTTCTTCACAAAACTCAAAGGTAAACGAATTAAGTCTGGTCAGGGCAACAGGCAGATCAATCATTTTCATGGCGTTAGTAATTTCACCCCTGGCATTCTCACTCTGACCCAGCCACCACAGCACGGTATCAGCGTCGATACTTCCGCCCAATCCGGCACTACTACACAGATCGACCACCTCATAAAAAAGCGCATCATCGGTTACACCGGAAACCATGTCGAACGGAACTGCAGCAATAGCCACAATGGCGGAATCTGGTTTGTTACCCATAGTTTCAAGGTCAATCATCAGGTGTTTGAATTTATTCACTATCCTTATCCCCTTGTAATTTATTTAATTCATAGTCATATGAGTGAAGAACCATAATGCACTGGCGTAATGCTTCTTTAGCGTTGTTCTCGACAGTGTTCGTCAGACTCATCATTTTAGACCCGTGCCTTTCTTCCATCACTTGCAGCGTGTAAGTCAGGCGGGCGGCTATATCCGGAACAGATTCACTCATAGCGGATCCTTATAGAATACCATCCAGTGCGTTTTATCGTTCTTACCGACACGCTGCACAATGGTAGGTTTATATTCAGTCAGCTCAAGAATCTGACTCGCCCAGATCTGTGTTTCATTCCACTTAAAAATTAAACTGCCGTGTGGCCGCAACACCCTGAATGCTTCTCTGAAACCGGCAGCAAGGTCAGAACGCCATGAGTGCTTATCCAGTGAGCCGTATTTTTTAAACATCCAACTATTTTTACCAACCCGAACGAGGTGGGGCGGATCAAACAGTACCTGGTAAAATGTTTCATCCGGGAACGGCAGGTTTTTAAAGTCAGCAATGATATCCGGTGTAATTTCCAGCAGGCGGCCATCACATAGAGTATGTTCTTCCTTTCTGATATCACTGAACAACACACGCGGATCTTGCTTATCGTGCATAAACATCCGGCTGCCGCAGCACATATCGAGGATGGGCTTCATGGTGTTACCCGCCTGAATTCGATAACCCAAACCCACGGGTTTTTATACCAGGCATCAACTCCGTTAATAGAATTCCAGAGTGTTACGAA
>NZ_AYMP01000015.1 GCF_000633515.1 Morganella morganii H1r
GGTTTTCTGTGTACAAAAAATCCCGCAGCGAAACGGTGCGGGATATGATTAATTTATGACGGATTATGCGAGGTAATACGGCTCTCCGCTTTCGGCCTTTGTATAAACAAAGCCCGGTAACGGCTGAAAACAAACAGTGAGATAACCACACCCGCCACCGCAAATACCGCCCCGGCATAGCCTATCTGTTCCATTCCCATATGAATAATCACCTGATTACCGAGCAGCGCCCCGCCGCCGATACCGATATTAAAAATGCCGGAATAAACAGACATCGCCAGATCGGTGGCATCCGGTGATAAATCAATCACTTTGACCTGTAACCCCAGCGCGGTGCACATCATACCGATCCCCCAGACAACCCCGAGGATAATCAGCGCAGTATCGGTCACGCGGCTGGTCAGCAGCAGCATCAGACATACCGTCAGTAACGTTATCGCCGCAGGCAAAAACAGCAACGGCAGCCGCGTATTGTAACGGCTGAAAATCACACTGCCGATAATCCCCGCTGCCCCGAAAATCAGCAGAAACAGCGTGGCGAAATCCTGTGATTTCCCGGCAACGGTCTGCACAAACGGCTCAATATAGTTATAAGCCGTGAAATGCCCGGTGACCACAATCGCGGTCAGCACAAAAATCCCCACTAATGCAGGCCGCCTGAACAGAACCGGAATACTTTTCAGTGAACCGGAATGCTCACTCGGCAGCAGCGGAAGAAAACGTGCCATCGCCGCCATGGTGATCAACGCCAGGCCGCCGATACAGAAAAACGTCATCCGCCAGCCGACCCACTGCCCGATAACACGGCCTATCGGCAGCCCCAGCACGGTTGCCAGCGCCGTCCCGGTCGCCAGCAGCCCCAGTGCCTGGGATTTTTTACCGGGCGGTGCCACCCTGACCGCCAGAGACGCGGTGATCGACCAGAACACCGCATGCGCCAGCGCCACACCGATCCGGCTGATCACCAGCACATCAAAACGTTGTGCCAGCCCGGACACGATGTGACTTATCACAAACACGGTAAACAGCCAGAGCAGCAATTTGCGCCGCTCAATACGCGCCGTCAGCAGCATCAGCGGCAAAGACGTCAATGCCACCACCCAGGCATAAATGGTGATTATCAGTCCGGTCTCTGCGGGCTGCATTGCAAAGCCCGCCGAGATATCACTCAGCAGCGCAACCGGAATAAATTCAGTGGTATTAAATACAAATGCCGCCACCGCAAGTACCATCACCCGCAGCCAGGCCTGATTTCGTGACAGGGCTTCAGTCATTATGGTCCCCCGTAAAGAAAAGCTGTATCGATACAGCTTTTGAGCAGAAAAGTGTGACCATGGTAACACATGGGATTATCACGGGAAGTACGGGAACCGGGTTACCGCATTATAATGCACGTTTTGACTGTGCCGGGATGGCATCAAAAATCGCTTTCAACTGTGCTTTTTTCAGTGTCGGCCCGACAATACGGACACGGCGGCTGTTTGCCGGATGATAGCTCAGAATATAAGAATCCGAGGAGAAAGAGACCATTAACGCTTTCAGCCCCTTCACTTCCTGCAGGGAAAAATGACCGCCGTCAAACGGCATAGATACCACTTTACCGACCGCAATTTTGGACGTCAGTTTATCACCGTACACTTTAATTACCGGGAACTGCGCGATATAGACATACACCGTCAGACCCAGCGCGGCAGCCACGCCCGGCATCCGTGTCTGGAATAAGTACGCCAGTGCGATATAAAGCGCAATAACCACAAAGAATGTAATGATACAGGTGATAATTCTGCGTTTCTGATCAACCTGATATACCGTTTCTGCTGAACTCATAACCCATCCTGTTGCTGAATTTCCGCTGCCGGAAAATAAAAAATATCAAGGCCGGACAGAATAACGAAAATACCGGCGATTGACAGTAACATTCCGTGAAAAAATCATTCCTGCGTACTCTGCGGAAATCCCGGAAACCGGGAGTTTACAACTCTGCTTTTATTTGACACCATTGCCGCAGTTCATTTCCCCTGAGGATGTCTGCCGACATGATTTAATTGCCTGAATCCCATTGCTGTATCATCCGCATTTTTACGAATGCGCTGTTTTGATATCGGGCAGGCAGCTATCCTCATCATCGTTTTCTTTTTTATCCGGTAAATCCGCCTGCCCCTGTTTATTCAGGAGCTTTTGTATGTCCGTACAATGCCATTTTTCTCACTTATCAGTGACATTTAACGATATTCCGCTGTTTGACAACATCAGCGGCACATTAACCCGTCAGGTTCAGGGGCTGACCGGTCATAACGGGCGCGGTAAATCCGTGCTGATGTCGCTGCTCGCGCAGCAGCGGCAGCCGGCAACCGGTACGGTCAGCTGGCAGGTGCCGTTTTATTACGTACCACAGCTGACCCGCCTTTCCGGTATCACACTGGCGGATGCACTCGGAACCGCAGAAATTCAGGCCGCACTGCGCCGCACAGAGGATGGCACCGCCACCGCAGAGGATTATGATTTTCTGGCGGATAAATGGGATATGCCGCGACAGCAGCAATCCCTGCTGGAAAGTGCACACCTGGCGCATCTCCCGGCGGACACCCTCTGCACAAACCTGAGCGGCGGTGAACAAACCCGGCTGGCACTCTGCCGCGCCTTTTTGCAGCCGCGCGCCTTCCTGTTACTGGACGAACCCAGAAACCATCTGGATGCCGCCGGACGCTGCTGGCTGAATGAGCAACTGCGGAATCACCCGGCCGGGGCATTGGTGATCAGCCACGAGCGCCGTTTGCTCGACACCATGCAGCGGATTTTTGAGCTCACGCCGTCCGTACTGGAAGAGTACGGCGGCAATTACACCCATTATGCGGAACAGAAAGCCTTTCAGTTCAGCGCATTACTGAGTGAAGAGAAGCAGTTACAATCGCAGCTGAACAGAGAAAAAACGGCGTTGCAGCGCGCACTGGAAAAGAAAGCGCAGCGCCGCCGTCAGGGTGAGAAAGTCCGTTCATCCGGCTCCTCCTCTGCCCTGCTGCTGGACATGAAAAAGAATAAAGCGGAGAAACAACAATCAAAAATAACCGGCCGTCATGAGCGGGTTATGACTCAGCTGGACAGTCAGCGCCGGGAAGTGAATGAGAAAATACAGCATATCACCCCGCAAATGCTGGCTTTTAATTATACCGGAGAGCAAAAACGGGTGCGGATTAACGCCCGTGATCTGATTTTACCGTCCGGCACACAAGAGCCGCTGTCACTGACCATTTCCGGTGGTGAGCACTGGCATATTGCCGGGCGCAACGGCTGCGGAAAATCCACATTACTGAAAGTGCTGGCAGGTTTGCTTACTGCAAAATCCGGGGATTACTCCCTGCACGGCCGCTTACGCTATCTGGATCAACACCTGACGCTGCTGAATAAAGCCCTGCCGGTCACAGAAGCACTGTGTGAATTTGACCCGGCCATTCCGGCACAAACCTGGCGCACTCATCTCGGTGCATTGCGGATCAGAGGTGATAAGGGATTAATTCCGCTGTCACAATTAAGCGGTGGTGAGCAACTGAAAGTCACGCTGCTGGCATTAACATTATCCGAACCTCTGCCGGATATTTTACTGCTGGATGAACCGGATAATCATCTGGATCTCGATTCCCGGCTATTACTGGAAAATGTGCTGCGCAGTTATAAAGGCGTGTTATTGCTGGTCAGCCATGATGAGGCATTTACTGAACATTGTGCCATGACCCATACACTGACCTTAGCCTGAAATAAAAATACGGCGGGATTACCGCCGTATTTTTATTGTTATAATTTGCAGATATTCACAATGACATAACGTGCCGCATTAATATTATGCTTTGCCGCATCTGACGCAGCCGCATTATTGAACAGTGCGATAAAACGCTCCGCCTCCGTTCTGCTGATATCGGTATTAATGGCCACCTGACTGCGGAATAATACCGAGCCGGTTAACCCCAGACCTTCATAACACACAATATATTTATCCATATCCTTCTGAATTCCCTGTAATGATAATTTTTCCTATCATAGTGTGTATTACCGGCCGGGGTTATCAGTATTTCCTTAAACTGCCGGACACCGCTGTTATTTTAATGCCCGCCCTTCTTTTGCACCCAACGGAGTATGTAGCTGTGACGGCACAAATACACCGGTGCTGTCATTACGTCCCTGCAATAATACTTTGGCGTCCTTCTGACCGTGCTCTTTAACCGCCTGTTTTGATAACTGCCCGATAAGGGTATCCGGTGAACGCAGACGGTTAATAATCAGCACCACCTCCGTATCCGGGAAGTCGGACATCATATTCTGGTCGCCTTCACTGTCACCGGCGACTAATAACGGCCCTTTACCGGCATATTTATCCTGAATAAATTTGCGGATAGTCTCTGTTTTCCCTTTACCCTGCGTCTGCGGATAAACCGGGTCCAGATCGGATGTCAGTTTATTATCTTTGGTGCGCAGTAAATGCATGGCAAATACCTGTGATTCCGGTACGGAATATGGCGGTTGCGTGACAATCGATTTAATCACTTCCAGGTTCGACGCGGAAATTACATAGACATCAATACCCGATTTTTGCAGCACCTGATACAGATCCTGCATTTCCGGTACCAGACGGAAGCCATTATGCCAGTCAATTTCAACAATACCCGCCTGTCCCGGTAACGACTCAGGGCTTTCCCATACCACACCTTCAACCGGCTCTGATTTCTGCCATTCAATCGTTTTCGCGGTAATATCCGCAACCTGCTCCGGTGTCATATTCATAAATAAGTAGGTCACCCACGGATAGGAAACAGCATGGTCAAAGGTGCCGCCGATTGCCGCATATAAATAGCGCATTTTGGTGATGAAATTCTGATAATGCGGCGACTTTTTGATTTCAGACAGCGGCTTATCCCCCTTCAGTCCATCATAATTATCATACAGCCACTGGTAGCTTTCCAGAATATCGGCACCGACCTTTTCAATATTGACCGGTTTACCATTTTTATTGTTGAACTCAGCAGAAAAATTCCCGGCCGGAATATCTTTGTAAATAACGGATTTCAGTTCCTGCGGTGTCATGGCAAATAACAGGTGCTCAAGCTGATAAATCATGACCGCTTCTTCAATATCCAGAAATGCCGTCGTGTTATCAAAGTCAAACACCGCATAATAGGTATGTGCCGGTGACTGTTTTGCTTTGGCAATCATGGTATCCAGGCGCTGTTTATTAAAACTGTCCCACTGACCCTGCTGTAACACCGTTATTTCTGTCACGGCCTGCGATGCTGCGGCGACATTCAGGGAAACAGTCTCAGCCTGAGCAGTCATATTCAGTGACAACATACCCACAGCCAGTGCAATAGCACTGTAACGATTAATAAATTTCATTGATAATCCCCTTTGAAATAAAAAAACTGATAAAAGGGATACCACAGGCTATTTTTTTGCTGTATCAAAAATCAGCAACGGATGGCATTAAGCGAAACTGATCACACTCTTTTACCGGGCGTGTCAGGAAATATGCTGATGACACCGGGTTACCATACCCGGATGAATAAGGAAGGAACGGTGCTGAATCATAGTGATAATATTCAGCACCACCGTACCGGTTTATTTCAGTGTATACATGGTCAGTACTGTATAAGTGACATCTTTTTCATCATTTATCTGTACCAGATTGGCATTACTGACCACCCCCACCACAACCTCGGTATCTTCTGATTCATATTTGCGCTTAAACTGCCCGATTTTTCCTTTGGCGACTTTTGCCAGAAACGGCGTTTTGCGATCATATTCTTCATTTATCCCGGCCGGTTTGCCGTAGATTTTCTCCATTTCCGCATTCACTTTATCGTATTCATTCAGTAATGCGGCCTGATCATGGCTCCAGACACCGAAGCGGGATATTGCATTTAATTTTTGCCCTTCCGGTGAAAAGACCATCATAAAGAATTGCTTTTCAACATCCGGTGATGCCAGTGAACTGCATAATTGTCCGCCGTCACGGGTTTTTGTACAGTCAAAATCGTCCAGATTCAGCGCTTTTAATTCTGCGGGCGTCTGCCCCCATGTAAAGCCCCAGGGTGCTTCCGGTGTTTTACTTCCTGTGCCTGCACAGCCGGATAATAATGCGGCCATAATCCCTGACAGAATAAATTTTCTCATTGCCCCGCCCGTATACATTGAGTTACTTATTACTGATCATACCAAAGACCGGCAAGTGACCAGAAGCCTTACTGTCGCTTTATTCATCAAAATCAGATTTGATGAAGCTGTTACTGCGTAATTATACGCTTTATTCCGCAGATATCCGGTATATCTGCCCGGCCCCGCACGATTTAATCAGCCAGACGGATATCAAGCACCCGCAGCAGATTCAGGGCTTCGTATGCGGAAAATGTGGCTTTGGCGGTTTTGTTTTCACGGATATCGATATAAAAAGAGTGAGAGCCGGTAAAATCCGCGCCTTCCAGATTGGTGTGCATAAACAGGGTATCGGTTAAATCGCAGTCCTGTATGACGGATTTATTCAGCTCCGTCTGTCTGAAATCCGCATTATGGATCCGGCAGGATTCAAAGTGAGATTCATGCAATCTGAGGTCAAAAAAGTTATTACTGTCTAAAATACACTCTTTAAACACCAGCTGAGAATAAAAATCAAACTTCGGCCAGTATGCTTTTGTCCAGTCAATACCAATCATTTTCGTGCCGGTAAATTCAGTACCGGAAAACCGGGTTTCCGGTACCGCCAGTAAACTCATATTGCATTGATCAAACACACAGTCCGTAAAACGGCACTGCTGCGCAACCGCTGAGCTGAAATCACAACGGATAAATGTGCAGTCCTCAAATACCGCATCACGGATTGTCCGGTCACTGAAATCCGCTTTTTCAAACCGTGTGCCGCTATATTCCTGTTTATCTGCTATATCCGCCATGAATTACCTCCGTCAGGTTTTGGCTCTCCAGAGAAAGTACGTGTTTGCCGGATATTTTCATAGCCCTTATCCGTTTTGATAGCAGATTCTTTCTTCTGCACCCGCCGCGCACTTACCAAATCCCTTTTGTTCTCAGCTGTTCCCTGTAAATCTCCTGATTTTCACGGATAGTATTTACCGTGCTGTTTTTATAAGGGTCTTCCTTATTCCTTTCATATTTTTCCGGTTGTGAACCTGATGAACCACATCCGGACAAAAGCAATAATATAAACAGGCTCAATATTTTTCTGGTCATTCTGTTATCCCTTTTGATGAAAGCACTACGTGGAAAAACGCATTTTACGCACTAATACGTAATCTGTATTGGTATAATTTTATTATTCTGTGCAACATTCAGATTATTCTACCTTTTAAAAAAGGGCAAATACTGTAAACCTTCATAGCAGTATAAATCATATGATTTTTGTAAATGAGGTAAGTATGTCTGTCAGTAATAAGACTGTTTATTCTGTATGCACCAGATTAACATTGATGGTTATGAAGCTGACCGGCCTTGAGCGGGTTATTACTGTCGGTCAGTATTTTGAACGGGCCGCAGATAAATCACTCCTTCAGCGACTGATAGAGGATAATAAAGATCTCAGCGCACCTTTTTCTTCTTTGGATAAATCAAACAAAGAGTGTAAAGCTGAGCTGATTGACTATCTGAATAATGAAATCCGCGAATACGCTGCATCAGAAATAAAAGAAAATTATGCTGCGCTGAAAAATGGTAATCTGCTGATCGTAAAAACATTCAATAACATCATGCAAAAAAACGCTTAAATCTTAGTCATTATCATGACTGCCATCAGCTTATGTTGTCAGTCATGATATATATTCAGGCAGTATTCACCGGTGCCTGAAATGAGTAACAGAAGGTAATAACGAATAATATATCAGGTTATTATTGTTATTATCCTTGAATGTTGCATCATTGTTACAGTTGTTTTATTTTTGATATAAACAAGCGTTTGATTTCTCCTGTTTATAACGAACTATCATTTTTGATAAATAATCACCCGGTACGTATTGAATACGGTTCTGAACAACAAATAAAGAATATCATCATCAACACAATGAAATAAAAGATATTTTTCCATTAATCACGTACCTGAAAAGTAAACAAAAACAAAATATTACGTAACAGATACTAAAGATATTGAGACTTTTGCCGTTATCCTTTCAATCATGCCGCGTATACCTTATTTTCACAATCACACATCATTTTCTGATGAAAACCGTAGTCTGAACATACACACAACAACGCCATTTATCTTGCTTATCGCAGCGTAATTAACTGCCATTTATGCCGTGAGTGGCAAAAAAGTTGATATATTCAATTATAATAGCTATAAAAAGAATATCATCATACCGGCCGCCTCACAGAAAAACCCACTGAATGCGTATTGATACAACAGAGAAGTGTTATTTATTCTCTCGTTAATCAGATGTTTTATTTTTATTTAAAAATCAATTGGATACGAAATTACTCATTTCAGCATTTCCTTTTCTTATGCCCGTTGCAATATCTGTATATTTTCAGTTTTAAATTTTACTTTCTATTTTTTGTCCCTTTTTACTGTGGATTTTATTTATTGACAACCAATATAAGGCTTGCATATTATGCACAATATACTGTTTTTGCCTTACAGACACTTTCTATTATGGTATTCAGAATATACATTTAGTTTAATGACGTCCTGATGGTATCTTTATGCAGCCCGATAATTGCCACGTACTTAGTTGTCAACACCAGGTCTTTAAAAAGGAACTTCACGCTGTTATAGGCCAGGAAATTAAAATATTACGAAAATCAAAAGGTATCACCGGCTATGAATTAGGTACAATAATACAGCTATCACAGCAGCAAATATCCCGTTATGAAAATGGTGACAGTGCTATTCCGCTGGATACGCTGATATTAATATTACGCATTTTTAATATATCCCCGGAAAAGTTTATACACAGAGTATTATTTATTTTAAACAGAGACCCGGATTCAAAAAAATTATTATCCCATATGTCAAATCACTTTAATTCTTATACCGATGGCAGTTATCTCGGAACATTTGAACAATATAAACATAATTAATAAATTTATCATTACACACAGCATTTTATTTAAGGGCATAGCGTATGAATGAGAGAGAAATCAGTCTCTTTATTGGCCGGCAAATTATGAGAAAACGGAAATCATCCGGCCTTTCCGGCAAAGCACTGGCCGAATTGTTAGGATTAAGTCAGCAGCAGATATCCCGTTATGAGCAGGGTGTTACTAATATAAGAGCCAGCACACTGTTACAGCTCTCTTTTTTATTTAATGTCGATGTCAAAAGCTTCTTTATTGATTGTATCGAAAAAAATAATCGGCTGAATACACTGAATTATAAAGAAAAAAAGAGTCAGGAAACTGACTGTGACATGATCACGATTGATATGAAGAACAGAGGCAGAGGTAAAACCCGCAGCAAAAAATAACACATTTCGTCAGTACCAACAGCCCGTCCCCATCATCCCGGATCATGCCGTTCCGGGCTGCCATCCTTTTTAATCGATACGTATCCGAATCCCCCGTCCTTCTGCTATCATTGCGTCCTTATTTCAGATTTCCGTTGCCGTGCGGCCGGCCTGATTCAGGCACCAGCCAAACCCGTAAAGAACAGTAAGACATGAATACACCGAAAGAACAGTACAACATCAATAAGTTGCAAAAGCGCCTGCGCAGCCATACCGGCAAAGCGATCGCAGATTTTAATATGATTGAGGACGGCGACCGCATTATGGTTTGCCTGTCCGGCGGCAAAGACAGTTACACCCTGCTTTCTGTTCTGCAGAGCCTGCAGCAGAGCGCACCAATCCGTTTTTCCCTGGTGGCTGTGAATCTCGATCAGAAACAGCCGGGTTTCCCTGAGCATATTTTGCCGGAATATCTGGAAAAGCTGGGTGTTGAATACAAAATCGTCGAAGAAAATACCTACGGAATTGTGAAAGAGAAAATTCCGGAAGGGAAAACCACCTGCTCCCTGTGTTCCCGTCTGCGCCGGGGGATTTTGTACCGTACCGCGACTGAACTGGGTGCAACAAAAATCGCCCTCGGACATCACCGTGACGATATTCTGCAAACCCTGTTCCTGAATATGTTTTACGGCGGAAAACTCAAAGGCATGCCGCCGAAGCTGATGAGTGATGACGGTAAACATGTGGTCATCCGCCCGCTGGCCTATTGCCGCGAGAAAGACATTGAGCGTTTCGCCGAAGCCAAAGGGTTCCCGATCATTCCGTGTAACCTGTGCGGCTCTCAGCCGAATCTCCAGCGGCAGGTAATAAAAGATCTGCTGCGTGACTGGGATAAACGCTACCCGGGCCGGATTGAAACCATGTTCCGCGCTACCCAGAATGTCGTGCCATCGCATTTATGTGACACTGAATTATTCGATTTCAAATCTATCCATCACGGCAGTGAAGTCGTCGATGGCGGTGATCTTGCATTTGACCGCGAAACTCTGCCGGTTCAGCCGGTATGGGATGATGAGGATGATGACCGCGAAAGCCCGGATTTCACAGAATTGCGTCTGGATGTGACGGAAGTGAAATAATCACGCTGTTATAGTGCCGTGCCACGGAGGGCGCGGCCTGAATGCCGGTGGTCTGTTTCAGGCAAAAAAAAACCGATGTATAAAATACACCGGCATGATAATGGTCAATATTCTGTATAAGAACTCAATATGAGAAAAACTACAATTATGGAGCACAACGTTCATCGCTCAACGTTGTATTCACCTGCGGGAGTAATAGTGCCCTAACCGGGCGAGGCATTTCTTGATATATCTCAAGTCCGCTACGTAAAATCATATAAAAATGCACGTTTTTACAACCAGTTACTCTTACGTAACCACCAGGCAACAAATCCGATAACACCCGCCAGCCCCACACAGAACAAACTGAAGGCAAACGGAAAATCCCCTCCCGGAATCCCGCCGAGATTGACCCCGAACAATCCGGTCAGAAAGGTTGTCGGCAGAAAGACCATTGCCAGCAGCGACATCGTGTAAGTACGCCGGTTCATGGCATCCGCCATCATATTAGTGATTTCATCCGAGATAACCGATGTCCGTGCGATACAGGAGTCAATATCGTCAATAATCCGCCCCAGACGGTCACTGATATCGGTCAGCTGGTGTCTGTCCTGCTCTGAGAGCCAGGTGTAACGCTCAGAGGCCAGCCGGGAAAACACGTCCCGCTGCGGTGCCATGTAGCGGCGCAGTACAATCAGTTGTTTGCGCAGCAACGCCAGCTCCCCGCGTGCCGGAATATGCTGATCGAGTATCGCATCTTCCATATCAATCAGGGTATCGTGCAGATCTTCAATAAAATCCGCCACTTCATCGGTGATACAGAATGCGGCTTCTGCCAGCCATTCTCCGGTATTTTTCACCCCTTCCCCGTTCTGTAAGTCATCCTGAATGGTCTGAATAGAATGTACTTTACGGTGGCGGGTGGAAATAATATAACTGCCGCAGATCCAGATGCGGAAAGCCACCAGCTGATCCGGCCGGTCGCCGTCATTATTATTAATGGTTTGCAGGGTTATTAATGCACCTTCGCCGATACGGACAGCCCGCGGGCGGATCACCTCTTTCGTCAGTCCGTCACGCGCCTGCGGCGGCAATAGTTCCGTTTCACATAACCAGTGCTGATTACCGCCGGAAAGGTAGTCCAGATGCAGCCATACCGGCTGTTTTATTCCGGCAACCGCGTTGACATCCACCGGCGTACAGCCGCCCTCTCCGTCAAACTGCACCCGGCAGATGGGATCTGTTCCCTGAAAAGCAGATCCGTACAAAGCGCTCATGCGTCTCTCCCCATTGTCCGTGAAAACAGCAGCTGAGTGTGTTCAGCCGGTGCCTGCCGCCGTCCGCAGCAGGTGCCGGAAGCAGGCTTAGTGTTTAATAATATAGAGATTATGGCTGTATGCCACATCTTCCGGATTATTGACCGGATATCCCTTCAGCCACGGTTTAATCAGACGGCCGTTGGTATACTGATAGATTGGTGCTATCGGCATGTCTTCCGCCAGCAGTTTTTCGGCATCGTTATAGTCGGTATTACGGGCGTTATCATCTGTTTCCAGCGCGGCGGTTTTCAGCAGAGCATCATATTTTTCATTGTGATACTGTGCGATATTGCCGCTGTGTGTGCTGGTCAGCAAAGACAGGAAGGTTGATGGTTCGTTGTAATCCCCGACCCAGGAAGCACGGATCACATCAAAATTACCGGTATTGCGGCTGTCGATATAGGTTTTCCATTCCTGATTGACCAGTTTCACTTCCGCACCCAGTTTTTTCTTCCACATCGACCCGATGGCAATGGCAATTTTCTGATGGTTTTCCGAACTGTTATACAGCAGGGATAATTTCAGCGGATTGTGCGGACCGTAACCGGCAGCGGCCAGCAGGGTTTTTGCCTGGCTGTCGAGCTCATCCTGTGTAAATTTCTGGTACAGGCCCGGCTCCGGTGTAAACCCGGCAGTAACATCCGGCGTGAAATGCCAGGCCGGTTTTTCGCCTGTACCCAGTACTTTCTCTGCGATCACCGCACGGTCAATGGTCATGGACAACGCCTGCCGCACGCGCGGGTCGTTTGTCGGCGCGCGCTGTGTATTGAAGGCGTAATAATAGGTACCGAGCTGATCCGGGATATAAATCTGATCCGGAATTACCTGTTTCAGTTTCTGATACTGGTTTTTCGGGAACGATTCCGTGATATCAAGATCATTGGACAGATAGCGTTTAGTGGCCTGAGATTCATGGTTAATCGGTACAAAGGTGACCGATGTCAGCACCGTGTGTTTGTGATCCCAGTAATGCTTATTGGGTGTCAGGACAATTTTTTCATTCACCACCCGGTCATGCAGGACAAATGCCCCGTTGCCGACCAGATGCCCGGTACGAATCCAGCTGTCGCCGTATTTTTCCACCGTGGCGCGATGTACCGGGAAAAGGCTGAAGTTTGCCGCCAGATTCGGGAAGTACGGCACAGGACGGTCTAACGTGACCCGCAGTGTCCGGTTGTCAGCGGCTTCAACACCGAGGGTTTCCGGCAGCATTTTGCCGTCGATAATCGCCTGCGCATTTTTAATCCCGGCCAGCGGTGCAAACCAGGCAAAGGTAGAGAGGTTTTCCGGGTTCACCAGGCGCTGCCAGCTGTAGACAAAGTCCTGTGCGGTCACCGGTGAGCCGTCTGACCAGCGGGCATCGTCACGCAGGCGGAATGTCCACACCTGATTGTTGCGGGTCTCCCAGGAAAGTGCGACACCGGGCACCGGTTTGCCGTCCGCCCCCTGGCTGGTCAGCCCTTCAAATAAATCACGCAGGATCTGGGCTTCGGTCAGTCCGACCGCTTTAATCGGATCCAGAGACGCGGGTTCATCCTTCAGATGCCGGTAAACAGATTGTTCTTTTGCCAGCTGTGTTCCGGCCGGAATGTCCGCCGCTGTTGCACAAAATAGTGAAGAAAAAGTGAAAAACGTCCCGGCAAGAAGTGCGGAACGGGAAAATTTTGCTGGCCTGAACATAACACGCGCCTTGTATTAAAAATGGTAAACCGATAGATTATCTGATGATTACCGAAACACAACAACCGGATATTACATTTTAATTAACGATATCCGGTGAGAATACACCTGCAAGGTATTTTTGATACCGACAATAATGAGCCCGTTCAGAGGATGATAAAAATGACACAAACAGTAAAACTTCAGGGTAATGATGTTCTGGTTTACGGCGCACTTCCGCGTACCGGTGAGAAAGCCGTGCCATTTAAATTAGTCGCTAATGATTTGTCAGATGTTCAGCTCACCAAATTCGCCGGGAAGCGTAAGATTCTGAATATTTTCCCGAGTGTGGATACCGGTGTCTGCGCCACCTCCGTACGCAAATTCAATGAAACTGCCGCAAAACTGTCCGATACCGTGGTGTTATGTATTTCTGCGGATCTGCCGTTTGCACAGTCCCGTTTCTGCGGTGCGGAAGGTATTGAGAATGTGGTGATGCTCTCCACCCTGCGTGATCCGGAATTCCGTGAGAATTACGGTGTCGGTATCGGCAGCGGCCCGCTGGCCGGTCTGTGCGCCCGTGCGGTGATCGTACTGGATGAGAACGACACGGTGATTTACAGCCAGCTGGTCGGTGAAATCACCGAAGAGCCGGATTATGACAGCGCGCTGAATGCACTGAAATAAGTTACCCGTATCTGTAAAAAACCCCGCTGCCGGTGACGGTAGCGGGGTTTATTTTTACAGAAGGAAGGAACTACGCCTCCTCACCCTCATCGTCTTTTGCCGCACCGCGCCGCTGGCTCAGCCCGTACTCACGCAGTTTATTGGCGATCGCGGTATGTGAGACATTCAGGCGTTTCGCCAGCTTACGGGTGCTCGGATAATGGCGGTAAAGCCGTGTCAGCACAGAGCACTCAAACCGTTTGGTGATATCATCCAGCGAGCCGCTGAGGATGTCCTCACTGAAGCCGATTTCCGCTTCCAGCTCCGGCAGAACGATGTCCTGCGGACGCAGCAGCGAACCTTCCAGTGAAGAAAGTGCCTGATAAATCACATTGCGCAGCTGACGGACGTTGCCCGGCCAGTGATAAGCACAAAGGAACTGTCCCAGCTCAGGTGCCAGACGCGGCTCCTCACAACCCTGCTCCTCAGAGAAACGCTTCACGAAATCCCGGGTCAGCGGCAGGATATCTTCCTGATGCTCACGCAGCGGCGGAATGGTCAGCGTCAGCACATTGAGGCGGTAATAGAGATCCTCACGGAATTTGCCTTCCTTAACCAGCTCCAGCAGATTTTTCTGGGTCGCACAGATAACCCGTACATCCACTTTCACCTCATGCTCTTCCCCGACACGGCGGAATGTGCCGTCATTCAGAAAACGCAGCAGTTTGATCTGCATCTGCGGGGACATTTCCGCGATTTCATCCAGCAGAACTGTGCCGCCGCTGGCCTGCTCAAAGAAACCTTTTTTCGGCTCGGTGCTGTTGGCATAAGCCCCGGCAGCGTAACCGAACAGCTCAGTTTCCACCACATCGTCCGGCATTGAGGCACAGTTCAGCCCGAGGAACGGCTGATTACCGCGCACACTGCAGAGATGACAGGCTTTGGCGAACACATCTTTCCCGGTGCCGGTTTCACCGACCAGTAACAGCGGGGAATCCATTTTTGCCATGCGCTGTGCCTGTTCGACCACATGGCGCATTTTGGCGCTTTTCGCCACCAAATCATCAAAACTGCCGGAATGCATCACCTGCATACGGCGCTTCTGCCCGTTGGTGCTCTCACTGACGGTGCGCAGCAGCACAACCGCACCGATAGTGGCGGAGGCATCATCTTTTTCGTCAAAGTTAATCGGCGTCACATTCAGGGTGTAAGAGCGGCCTTTGAGTGTGATGCTTTCCTTGTACGGCGCGGGTTCATCATCCTCAATCCAGCGGGAGAAGTTGAACTGGCTGAAATAGTAAGTGATGTTGCGCTGACGGATGCGCTCTTCGGTAGTGGCAAACAGGGAGAGTGCCGCGCTGTTGGCCAGTTCAATATTGCCGCGCAGGTCGAGGGATAAAATCGGGTCTTCCAGGGATTCGAGCAATGCCCACATGGCGCGCTGTTCGCGCTCAGACGGCATAAAGTGAACAGTTCTGACATCCACCACACCCTGAATCCGGCGGATCTCAGCCATCAGAGACTGGAACACAGAAAAATCGATCTGCATAAAATTGAGGTATATCCGGCCGTTACGGGCAATTTCGATGCCTTTGAGGTCGATATTTTGTAATACCAGCAGATCCAATAACTCCCGCGTCAGTCCGATTCGGTCCTGGCAAATTACTTCCAATCGCATCGTTACGATCCTATTTACACTTAAGTTATTATTTTCCCGTTAATTGAAACTGATTTTACGGTATAAAATGAAAACTGTCACGATTTGTTGACACAATAAATGCGTTCCTGCGGTGTTTCTCCACAGTTCCGTGTGAAAAGGCAATGAAAGTACAGATATGTCAGTCGGTTAACGAAGATTTATTCAGCGCGGACGGCAAACCGCGCCGGAGAGGTGATACAGCGACCCGCAGGGAGCATAGCGGGATTGTTATGAAAAAAATAGTGACCGGGCACGAATTTCTGTATAAAAAAGCCGGATGACATCACAAAATGCGCATCCGGCAGGGTTATCGGCTACAGGGCGGATTTTTCCGCACTCTTCCCTTTCGGGACTGCCCGTTTAAGCTGCTGTAACAGCTGTTTACGGAAATCCGTCAGTTTAGGTTTATCCGTTCCGGTCCAGGGCAACGGACGGCACAGTTCCATCGCTTTGATCCCCAGACGGGCGGTCAGCAGCCCGGCCCCCATTCCTTGTGCGGCACGGGCGGATAACCGTGCAGTGATATCCTGAGAAAGCCAGTCCATCCCCACTTCGCGGATAAGCTCGGAAGCACCCGCGAAAGCAATATTGAGCAGCACCAGTTTAAACAGACGCAGGCGGCTGTAATACCCCAGCTCAATACCGTAAATCGCCGCCACCTGATTAATCAGCCGGATATTACGCCAGGCTATAAAGGCCATATCCACCAGCGCCAGCGGGCTGACGGCTATCATCAGCGCAGATTCCGCCGCGAAACGGCTGATCACACGGCGCGCCTGTTCATCTGTTACCGGCTGAACGAGCTGACTGTACAGCGTCACCACTTCGCGGTCATTATGGCTGCTCTGTAACAGGCTCTGCCATTGCTGTAACGCGGGGTGGTGTGACGGGATATTGGCCTGTTTCGCCAGTTTTTCACAAAATGCACGCCCGTCGCCGATACGGTGACTTTGCAGTAATTCCTCTGCCGCTTCGCGCTCTGTGGCCCGCTGACGCAGCCGGTACATACGCCGCCATTCCGTGATAACGGATCCGGCAGCGGCAATCAGTACCAGAAAAGTGGCAGCAATGCCGCCGAGAGCTGTCCAGTCATTACCTGTCCAGGCATCATTCACCCACTGAATCAGTTGTGCAACAGCGCTGATCCCCAGCAAACCGCCCGCAACAAAGACCAGTTTACGCCACAGGCTGCGCCGGGGTTTCAGCGCCTGAATCAGCAGGGCTTCCGCTTCCCCGTCTGACGCCTGTTCTGCCGTGAATTCCGTGCGTTCAAACTGTACGCTGTCATCATCCGCAAACTGGTGCGCCGGTTTTATGATGTCCTGTACCGGCGGCGACAGCGGCGCTTCCTCAAAATCAATCCGGGATTTAATCGGCTCACTCATGACAGTTTATCTCCCAGTAAAAATTCCATCGCACTGTCCATCCGGATATGCGGCAGCGGCGTATCCATCCGCATCGGTAATGGCCGGAAGGATTCAAACTGAAATCCCTGCTGCTGCCAGAAGTCTGCATCCGGCAGCCGTTTCGGTACTTCGCCGGGATAAAAGGTCAGCGGGGTGTTATCTGCCAGCCGGGTGCCCTTCAGCGCGGGCATTTTTTCCCCGTTATGCATCACCATGCCGTATTCCGTGGCCTGTACTGACGCCAGCCCGGTGCAGTCCATTTTAATCCCTTCAAAAGCAGCCTGCTGCCAGGCTGACTGCGTCAGCTGCTGAAGCAGCGCCACAAGATTGGCGTGCTGGTCGGCAGTGACATGATCCGCTTTGCTGGCGGCAAACAGCAGTTTGTCGATACAGGGGGAAAACAGGCGGCGTAATAGTGTGCGTTTGCCGTAATGAAAGCTCTGCATCAGCTGAGTCAGTGCCAGACGCATATCCGTAAACGCCTGCGGCCCGCTGTTGAGCGGGGTCAGGCAATCCACCAGCACAATCTGGCGGTCGAAATGCTGAAAATAGTGTTTATAGAAACCGTTGACCACATGGTCACAATAATACTGATAGCGATCGCGCAGCATGCCGAGGACACTGCTTTTTGCCGCTTTCGCCAGCCGGGACGGATCCGGCATCAGGTCGGTAATAAACGGGAAAAACTGTAATCCGGGTGCACCGGCCATATCCCCCGGCAGTACAAAACGACCCGGCTGGATAAAGTGAAAACCTGCGGCTTTGCAGCGGTGCAGGTAATCGGTATAGGCCTGTGCAATAGCGGCCAGCTGCTGTTCATCCGCCGGGGCATCAGGATCAAGCTGACGGCACAGTGCCAGCCACGGCTCTGCCCATTCACCCCGTTCGCCTTTGAGCAGGGTTTTCATCTGCTGCGACCAGGTGAGGTAATCCTGTTCCAGCATCGGCAGATCCAGCAGCCACTCTCCCGGGTAATCGACGATTTCCAGGTAGAGCGTGGACGTTTCTTTAAAGTGACGCAGCAAACTGTCCTGAGTGCGGTAACGCAGTTTCAGCCGGATTTCGCTGACACCGCGCGTCGGCACCGGCCAGTCCGGTGGTGTGCCGTACAGCGAGGCCAGCCCTTCATCATAGGCAAAGCGCGGCACCCCCAGGTCCCGCTGCGGGATGCGTTTCACGCCGAGAATACGGCCGTCACGGGCAGCCGAAAACAGCGGCAGACGCGCACCGCTCTGTACATTCATCAGCTGATTAACAAACGAGGTAATAAACGCGGTCTTGCCGCTGCGGCTCAGTCCGGTAACGGCAAGACGAAGATGACGATCCAGCCCCCGGTTGACGAGGGCACTCAGCTCATTTTGCAGTCGTTTCATAATTCTCCGGTGTAAAACGGCCAATCACTTTTTTCATACCGGCACGGATAACAGGCTCCAGTACCAGTATTGCCGCCCCGCGCAGGGCAGGACGGGTAACCGATTTCAGAATCACCCCGGCAATACCGCCGGGCGCTGTTGCCAGTGCCGCGGTGGTTAACAGCTGCGCCCCGGTTTTTCCGGCACGCAGCAGGGTGTGTTTATCCGGCCATTTCATACAGTTCTCCGTCTGACAGATTACAGGTCACGGAAGCGGCGGTTGAGCGCATACTGTTCCGATGTTACATAGCGCTCAATGTCGCGGATCCGTTTTTCGGTGCGCGC
Organism: Morganella morganii H1r; assembly: GCF_000633515.1. Lineage (GTDB taxonomy): Bacteria > Pseudomonadota > Gammaproteobacteria > Enterobacterales > Enterobacteriaceae > Morganella > Morganella morganii_B. Next base: position 18,996 of record NZ_AYMP01000015.1, read on the forward strand.
CTGGCTGCGTTCTGTCTGCTCCAGCAGCATGGCGGCATTCACTCCGCCGTCGCGGCCGGGATAATCACGCGGCACCACCGGCAGAATCATTCCCATCAGGATATAGAGCGTGATGGTCAGCCAGAAAAAGCCGGTAAAGGTTGCCACCACCGCCATCACGCGGATCATCCAGGCCGGTACATTAAAATAGTTGGCAATACCGGCACATACGCCCCGGAACATACCTTCATCCGGATAGCGGTACAGTTTACGTGACTGAAATTCCATTATGATTGCCTCCAGCCCGGATTTTCCGCATCCAGAATCGCTTCCAGGGTTTTGATCCGCGCTTCCATCTGCTGAGCATTTTCCGCCAGCGCCGCAAGGCGCCGGGTTTCAAATTCACCGGCCCGGCTTCCCCGCTGACTGTTATAGTGCAGCCATAACCAGATCGGCAGCACGAACAACACGAAAATTGTCAGTGGTATACCTAAAAATACAAATGCCATATTTTTGTCCTTAATGGTATTAATTCAGGAAAGCCTGTTACCGACCTTATTCGCCCTTTTCTTCTTTTTCAAGACGTGCTTTGATGGCCGCGATTTGCGCGCTGATCTCATCTTCCGCTTTCAGCTCGGCAAACTGCTGTTCCAGTGATTTTTCTTTCCCCAGACCATAGCTTGCGGCTTCACCTTCCATATGGTCAATCCGCGCCTCAAACTGCTCGAAACGGGCCATTGCCTCATCCATCCGGCCACTGTCGAGCTGACGGCGCACCGCACGGGATGATTTTGCCGCTTCGTGTCGCACTACCATCGATTGCTGGCGGGCACGGGTTTCGGTCAGTTTCTGTTCCAGTTCGTTAATTTCATTTTTCAGCCGGGCGATAGTTTCGTCCAGAATAATCAGCTCATGACGCAGTGTATCGACATGACCTTCCACGCGCTGTTTTTCCAGCAGTGCGGCACGGGCCAGATCTTCTTTTCCTTTGACAATCGCCAGTTCCGCTTTTTCCTGCCAGTCACTCACCTGACGCTCACCGCTTTCAATCTGACGTGACAGATTTTTGCGTTCCGCCAGGGTGCGGGCAGAAGTGGAACGGATTTCCACCAGCATATCTTCCATTTCCTGAATCATCAGGCGGATCATTTTCTGCGGATCTTCCGCTTTATCCAGCAGTGATGCAACGTTGGCGTTAATGATATCGGCAAAACGTGAAAAAATTCCCATGATTGATGTCCTTTTATCAGCAATTATGTCTTATGACACGTTGACTATTACAAGATACGTGCCAACACCGTGATTTTTTTTACCTGATTGTTTTTTCTCAGGTTTATTTATTTCCCTTTTGTCATGACTTTTTGTAAAGTGGTGATATTCACCATTTAATGGTCAAATTACTCATGAAAGATAACACTGAAACCCTGATTGGTATCGATAATACCTTTCTTGATGCGCTGGAAAAAGTGTCGCGGCTGGCAAAAATTGCCCGTCCGGTACTGATTTGCGGCGAACGGGGCACCGGTAAAGAATTATTTGCTCACCGCCTTCATTATCTCTCTCCCCGCTGGGATGAACCCTTTATTGCACTGAATTGTGCGGCACTTAACGATAATTTGCTCGATTCCGAACTGTTCGGACATGAATCCGGGGCTTTTACAGGCGCTCAGCGCCGCCATCAGGGGCGTTTTGAGCGGGCGGACGGCGGTACCCTGTTTCTTGATGAACTCGGTACCGCGCCGCTGACCGTACAGGAAAAGCTGCTTCGGGTGATTGAATACGGGGAATTTGAGCGTGTCGGCGGGCAGCAGACCCTGAAAGCGGATGTACGGATTGTCTGTGCCACCAATGCGGATTTACCGGCGCTGGCGGCAGAAGGAAAATTCCGCGCCGATTTACTCGACCGGCTGGCCTTTGATGTCGTCAATATCCCGCCGCTGCGCAATCGTCCGCGCGACCTGACCGAACTGGCCGGTCATTTTGCCGTGCAGATGTGCCAGGAGATGGGCACGCCGTTTTTTGCCGGTTTCTCCCCGCATGCCCTGCAGCAGATGCAGAGTTATCACTGGCCGGGCAACATCCGTGAGCTGAAAAATGTGATTGAGCGCTCCCTGTACCGTCAGGGGGATACCACCGAACTGCTGGCAGAACTGGTGATCAACCCGTTTGTCACCGCGCCGGTTCCGGCAGCGGACACGGCAGCACAGGCACTGCCGCCGCTGCCGTTCTCCCTGAAGCAGTGGCAGCACACACAGGAGAAGGACGCGCTGGATGCCGCACTGCAGCACGCGCAGTTTAATCAGCGGGAAGCAGCACAATTGCTGAATCTGACCTATCATCAGTTTCGCGGGTTACTGAAAAAACATGCCGCTAACCCGCAACCGGATTAAATACTTCCGTTTTTGGTTAGTCGCACAAATTGCGATACAATGCCCTGTTCATTTTTAACGGTAACTGATTTATGCGCCATTGGATTATCCGGGCCTGTGCGGTTCTCCTGCCTGTTTCAGGCTTTGCCGCCGCACCCGCCCCGCAGACAGAGCAGCCGGTAAAACCGGTCACGGCTCAGGCCGCTCCGCTGCCGCCGGTCCGCGATACCGGTTTTGTCTATTGTGTGAACGGCAACATCAGTACATTTAACCCGCAGCTGGCCAGCAGCGGGCTGATTGTCGAGCCGCTGGCGGCACAGATTTACGATCGCCTGCTGGATGTCGACCCGTACACCTACCGCCTGATCCCGGAACTGGCCGCCCGCTGGACAGTGCTGGATAACGGCGCGACCTACCGTTTTTATCTGCGCCGTGATACCGATTTTCAGACCACAGACTGGTTCAAACCGACCCGCAAAATGAATGCGGATGATGTGGTGTTCAGCTTTTCCCGCGTGGTGGATAAACAGAACCCGTATCACTACATCAACGGCGGCCGTTATCCTTACTTTGACAGTTTGCAGTTCGCGTCCAATGTGAAATCCATCCGCAAAATCAATAATTATACCGTTGAATTTAAACTGAATACGCCGGACGCCTCCTTCCTGTGGCATCTGGCAACCCATTACGCGCCGGTTCTGTCCAAAGAGTATGCCGATAGCCTGCTGAAAACCCGCCGTCAGGAACAGCTTGACTGGAAACCGGTCGGCACCGGGCCGTATTATCTGGATGATTACCAGAGCGGCCAGTTTGTCCGTCTGCAGCGCCATGATAATTACCGCAAAGGCAAGCCCCGCATGCAGGAAGTGGTGGTTGATCTGGGGGCGGGCGGTACCGGACGAATGTCAAAACTGATCACCGGCGAGTGTGATGTACTGGCCTATCCCGCCGCCAGCCAGTTACAGGTGCTGCGCGACGACCCGCGTCTGAGCCTGATGCTGCGCCCGGGGATGAATATCGCGTATCTGGCGTTTAATACCAGTAAACCGCCGTTTAATAATCCGCAGGCACGCCGTGCAATTGCTTTCGCGATTAATAATGAGCGCCTGATGAAATCCATCTATTACGGCACGGCGGAAACCGCTGCATCTATTCTGCCGCGCGTCTCCTGGGCGTATGATAACCAGGCCCGGGTGACGGAATATAACCCCGAAAAAGCCAAAGCGATGCTCAATGAGCTGGGACTCAGCGGCATGACGCTGAATCTCTGGGTACCGACTGCCTCACAATCTTACAACCCCAGTCCGCTGAAAATGGCAGAACTGATTCAGGCCGATCTGGCACGTGTCGGGATAACAATGAATATCCGGCCGGTTGAGGGGCGTTTTCAGGAAAACAGCCTGATGGATCGCAGCCACGATATTACCCTTGCGGGCTGGTCAACCGACAGTAATGACCCGGACAGCTTTTTCCGTCCGCTGCTCAGCTGTGCGGCTATCGGTTCGCAAACCAACCTGAGCCACTGGTGTTCCCCGGAATTTGATGATGTGATCCACCAGGCGCTGCTTGAGCAGCAACTGAGCAGCCGGATTGAGTATTATCACAAAGCACAGCAGATTCTGGCACAGGATCTGCCGGTACTGCCGCTGGCCTACTCGCTGCGGTTGCAGGCATTCCGCTATGATATCAAGGGGCTGGTGCTGAGCGCATTCGGTAATACCTCCTTTGCCGGCGTTTACCGCGATACCGGGGATGACCCGGAGCCGGAGGCTGAACCATGATCATTTTTATTCTGCGCCGTCTGCTGCTGGTACTGATTACCCTCTGTTTTCTGTCGGTACTCAGTTTCAGCCTGAGTTACTTCCCGGCGAACGCGCCGCTGAGCGGTGCTTCCCTGACGGATGCCGTGCTGTTCTATTATAAAAGTCTGTTTTCATGGGATTTCGGCAGTTCCGTCATTAACGGTGAGCCAATCAGCCAGCAATTATGGGCAGTGCTCCCCGCCACCCTGGAACTGTGCGGTCTGGCGTTTCTGCTGGCACTGGTGATCGGTATTCCTGCCGGGATTATTGCCGGAGTCTGGCGCAATAAAATGGCGGACATCACCATCAGCACCTTTGCGCTGGTCGGGTTTTCTGTTCCCGTGTTCGGGCTGGCGCTGCTGCTTACCCTGTTCTTCTCGCTGCGGCTGGACTGGCTGCCGGTCTCCGGACGTATTGACCTGCTGTATGATTTAACACCGGTCACCGGGTTCGCGGTGATTGATGCCTGGCTGTCGGATTCACCGTACCGCCGGGCGATGATCCTCAATGTGCTGTCCCATATGGTGCTGCCGGTGATCACCCTGTCCATTGCACCGATGACGGAAGTTATCCGCCTGATGCGCACCAGTACCGAAGAAATTATCAGCCAGAACTATATTAAAGCCGCCGCTATCCGTGGTTTATCCCGGCTGACCATTATCCGCCGCCATTTGCTGCACAATGCGCTGCCGCCGGTGATCCCGAAACTCGGGTTACAGTTTTCCACCATGCTGACGCTGACAATGGTCACGGAAGTGGTATTTAACTGGCCGGGTATCGGCCGCTGGCTGGTCACCGCTATCCGCCAGCAGGACTTTGCCGCAATTTCCGCCGGTGTCATGCTGGTCGGCACCATGGTGATGATTGTCAATATGCTGTCGGATATTCTGGGTGCCGTCAGCAGCCCGCTGAAACATAAGGAATGGTATGCCTTCAGATAACTTTTACCGTGAAGACCGGATGCCGTCACCGGGGCGGGTTATCTGGCAGCATTTTACCGCAGATATTCCGGCGATGATCGGTTTTTACGGCGTGCTGTTTCTGATTGCACTGGCGATTGGCGGCACCTGGATAGCGCCTTATGCGCTCGACCAGCAATTTGCCGGTCACCAGTTGCTGCCGCCCTCCTGGTCCCATTACGGGAATGTCGCCTTCTTCCTCGGTACGGACGATCTCGGCCGTGATATTTTCAGCCGTCTGATTCTCGGTACACAATCCACCTTCGGAGGCGCATTGCTGGTGACCATCATTGCCGCCGTCGCCGGGATTATTATCGGCTGTCTGGCAGGAATGACCACCGGCCTGCGCTCAGCCATCTTTAACCATATGTTTGATACCCTGCTGGCGCTGCCCTCTCTGCTGCTGGCAATTATTGTGGTGGCCTTTTTCGGTGCCAGTCTCAGCCACGCCATGATTGCCGTGGCACTGGCACTGCTGCCGCGTATTGTGCGGATGATTTATATCGCGGTACATGATGAGCTTGATAAGGAATACGTGATTGCGGCCCGGCTCGACGGCGCATCCAACCTCAATATACTGATCCATACGGTGCTGCCGAATATCAGTGCGGTGACCGTCACCGAACTGACCCGCGCCCTGTCCATTGCTATCCTTGATATTGCCGCACTTGGTTTTCTTGAACTGGGGGCACAACTGCCGTCACCGGAATGGGGAGCGATGCTCGGGGATTCTCTGGAACTGATTTATGTCGCCCCCTGGACGGTACTTCTTCCGGGAACCACTATTCTTATCAGTGTTCTGCTGGTGAATCTGCTCGGTACCGGGTTACAGCGCGCCATTAATGCGGGGGTTGAATAATGCCGTTACTGGATATCCGCAATTTAACCATTGAATTTATGACCGCCGCAGGGCCAATCAAGGCCGTTGACCGCGTAACATTATCCCTGACCGAAGGAGAATTCCGCGGCCTTGCCGGGGAATCCGGTTCCGGTAAAAGTCTTATCGCCAAAGCGATTGCCGGTATTACCAAAGATAATCTGCGCGTGACGGCAGACCGTTTCCGTTTTAATGATATCGATCTGCTGAAACTCACCCCCCGTCAGCGCCGCCGGGTGATCGGCCACAATGTGTCGATGATTTTCCAGGAGCCGCAGTCCTGTCTGGATCCGTCAGAAAATATCGGCAAACAGCTGATTCAGACTATCCCCGGCTGGACTTACAAAGGCCGCTGGTGGCAGCGTTTTAACTGGCGTAAACGCCGGGCGATTGAACTGCTGCACCGTGTCGGGATTAAGGATCACAAAGATGTGATGAGCAGCTACCCCTATGAGCTGACCGAAGGGGAATGCCAGAAGGTGATGATCGCCATTGCGCTGGCCAATCAGCCGCGTCTGCTGATCGCCGATGAGCCGACCAACGCCATGGAACCCGATACTCAGGCACAGATTTTCCGCCTGCTGACCCGGCTGAACCAGAACAACAATATGACCATTCTGCTGATCAGCCACGACTTACAATTAATGAGCCAGCTGGTGGATCGCATTAATGTACTCTACTGCGGCCAGACCGTGGAGAGTGCCGAACCGGATGACCTGCTGCTCAAACCGCATCATCCGTATACTCAGGCGCTGATGCGGGCTATCCCTGACTTTGAAAAACCGCTGGCGCACAAATGCCGTCTCAATACCCTGCCGGGTGCGATTCCGTCACTGGAGCATCTGCCGGTCGGCTGCCGTCTGGGGCCGCGCTGCCCCTATGCCCAGAAGGTGTGTATTGACGCGCCGCGTCTGCGGACAGTCAAAAACCGCAGTTTTGCCTGCCACTTCCCGCTGAATATGGAGGATGTGTGATGCCTGTTCCGTTGCTGGAAGTCAAAAATCTGAGCAAAACCTTCCGTTACCGGGATGGTTTTTTCCGCCGTCACCAGCTTGAGGCGGTCAAACCGGTCAGTTTTACACTGCAACCCGGCCAGACACTCGCCATTACCGGGGCAAACGGCTCCGGGAAATCCACCCTCGCGCGGATGTTATCGGGGATGATCGAGCCGAGCGGCGGGGAAATCCTGATCGATAAGCACAAGCTGACCTTCGGTGATTACAGCTACCGCAGCCAGCGCATCCGCATGATATTCCAGGATTCAGCCACTTCGCTTAATCCGCGCCAGCGTACCGGACAGATCCTCGAACTGCCGCTGATGCTCAACACGGATCTGGATGCTGCCGGCCGCCGTCTGCGCATTAACGCGACACTGCGCCAGGTGGGTCTGCTGCCGGATCATGCGGATTATTATCCGCACATGCTGGCCTCCGGACAGAAACAGCGTGTTGCCCTCGCCCGCGCCCTGATTCTGCAGCCGGAAGTGATTGTGGCGGACGAAGCTCTCGCTTCTCTGGATATGTCATTGCGTTCACAGATCATAAATCTGATCCTTGAACTCCAGGAAACGCAAAAAATTGCCTATATTTATGTCACACAGCATCTGGGTATGGCAAAACACGTCAGCGACCAGATACTGGTGATGCACAACGGTGAAGTTGTCGAGCGCGGTAATACCGCCGAGGTACTGGCATCACCGCTGCACGATGTCACGCGCCGCCTTATCACCAGCCACTTTGGTGAAGCACTGTCCGCCGAAGCCTGGCGCCAGGATGTGGATTAACTGCCGGTATTCTGATCACTCAGGCCGGTGACTTCTCAATTTCCGGTAATCTGCTTATATCAGCCGGATTTTACTAACCGCGTCACCTGCCGGGTTACGGCGCAGAAGGTGACAGAGAAAACACAAGGAAACTGCTATGGGTTTTATGACCGGTAAACGCATCCTGATCACAGGGGTTGCAAGCAAATTATCGATTGCTTACGGTATTGCCAAAGCAATGCGTGAACAGGGTGCCGAACTTGCATTCACCTACCAGAATGACAAGCTGAAACCCCGTGTTGAAGAGTTCGCTCAGTCTCTGGGTTCCTCCATCGTTCTGCCTTGTGATGTGGCGGAAGATGAAAGTATTGAAAACCTGTTTACAGAATTAGCCAAAGTCTGGCCGAAATTCGACGGTTTTGTTCACTCCATCGGCTTTGCCCCGGCGGATCAGCTGGACGGCGACTATGTGGATGCGGTAACCCGTGAGGGCTTCCGTATTGCTCATGACATCAGCGCCTACAGCTTTGTGGCGATGGCAAAAGCCTGCCGCACTATGCTGAACCCGAACTCCGCCCTGCTGACTCTCTCATACCTGGGTGCGGAGCGCGCTATCCCGAACTACAACACCATGGGTCTTGCAAAAGCCTCTCTGGAAGCGAACGTCCGTTATATGGCGAACGCGATGGGGAAAGAAACCATCCGTGTTAATGCCGTTTCTGCCGGGCCTATCCGTACACTGGCGGCATCCGGCATTAAAGATTTCCGGAAAATGCTGTCACACTGCGAGGCGGTTACGCCACTGCGCCGCACGGTCACCACTGAAGATGTGGGTAACGCGGCAGCGTTCCTCTGCTCTGATCTGGCAGGAGGTATTACCGGTGAAGTCCTGCACGTTGACGGCGGTTTCAGTATCGCGGCAATGAATGAGCTGGAACTGAAGTAAAGCAACCGGCCTCTGCATCGCAGAGGCTGCGTTTTCTGCATGTCCGGTGTCACAGCGGATAGCAGGCAAAACGAAAAGTCACTGTGAACACACTTCCTGTACGCTCAGGCTCGCCATCCATGGCTCGCATGCTTTTCGTTCCCTTGCCTGTTATCCCCTGGTGTTATGCGATATTGATGTTATTTATCTTTAAAATCACACCATTTCCGCTAACAGTTTCTCCGTCAATCGCTGCGCATAAAGTGCCTCTTCGCCGCTGACCAGCGGTTGTGTCTGATTGGCAACAGATTCAATAAAATGCCGCACCGCACCGTCAAACCCGCGCTGAACCAGCAGCGGATCCCACGCTTTCGGGTGCTGTTCCTGTATCCCGGCGGCGGTTTCACTGCGCCAGTGAGTCATATCCGTTACCTGATAACAGCCGTCACGCCCGGTCACACTGACCTGCTCCCGCTGACTCGCGGCACAGCGGTGCATAGACGCTGTCAGCCAGATGCCGTTATCTGTCTGTAAATGGTGCTCAGCATACAGCAGCTGATTTTCATCATTCACCTGCATATGACCGCTTTTCAGTGCCGCATTACCATCCCGTCCCAGCCAGAGCAGGGTATCCGCGATATGCAGATAATCATCGGTTACTGTAAAAGCCGCATCATGCGGGCCGATACTGTTGCTGCGGTGTTTATCCATACGGATCGATGCCGCTTTTCCGGCAATGCTTTCTCTGAGTTGCAGATAAAACGGTGAAAAACGCCGGTTGAACCCGACCATCAGCGCCCGCTGTTTTTTCTCCGCCAGGCTGACAAGGGCTTCTGATTGTTCATACGATGCTGCCAGCGGTTTATCAACATACACATGACACCCCGCATTCAGCAATTCACTGACAACCTGAAAATGGCTCTCTGTACTGCTGTGAACAAACACGGCATCACACTGTTCTGCCAGCGCACGGAGTGTCGGAAACAAAGGAAAGCGGTACGCATCACAGACCTGCCGGGCTTTTTCCTGATTCGGTGAAAACCCGCCGGACAACCCCCAGTTATCCGTTCTGGTCAGAACCGGTAAATACGCTTTTTGTGCTATCCCGCCCAGTCCGGCGATCCCGATACGGATTTTTTTCATGTGTGCTTTACCTTTTATTGTTTTGTAACAATGAATTACAAAGTATTATCACAAATTGAATCTGTGGCGATTATATGGAAAGATAGCGCTAACCGATAAATAATTCGCATTCTGAATACATCCCGCCCGCGAATACCGGTCTATACTTCATCACTACTGCCATGTCCGTTCTTTTGTTTTAACTGAGGAGCATACCATGCAATTGTTCTATACCCCGGGAAGTTGTGCACTGTCACCCCATATTATTTTGCGTGAAACCGGCCTGGATTTTTCCCTGGTCCGTGTCGATCTGAAAGCAAAAAAAACCGAAAACGGTGATGATTACCTGAAAATCAATCCGAAAGGACAAGTCCCCGCACTGAGTATCAGTGACAGTCAGCTGCTGACCGAAGGTGTGGCGATTGTGCAGTATCTTGCTGATCAGAAACCGGATCGCAAACTTATTGCCCCGGCGGGAACGATGGAGCGTTATCATCAGATTGAATGGCTTAACTATATTGCCAGTGAAGTGCATAAAAGCTACGGCCCGCTGTTCTCTCCGGAAACCCCGGAAGATTACCGGCCAATCGCGCTGCGCAATCTGATGAATAAGTTTGCCTATGTGGACGGCGTGCTGGCGAAAAGCCCGTATATTACCGGCAACAGCTTTACGGTGGCGGATGCCTATCTGTTTACCGTCTGCGGCTGGGCACCGCATCTGAAGATTTCACTGGAGCCGTATCCGCATTTACAGGCTTACCTGGCGAAAATTGCGCACCGCCCGCATGTGCAGGATGCGATGGAAGCGGAAGGTCTGATTTAATCTTTCTGATATACAGATACAAAAAACGCCGGATAATCCGGCGTTTTCTTTATGCTGATGCGGTATTCAGACCGGTTCAGTCGATCTGTTCCGCGCAGAATTTGTGTGCCGGAAGCACCATTTCATCCTGAGCCGCAACCAGTTGCAGTTCGTACTCATTCATGGTTTTGGTTTTCAGCATCACTTCATAGACAGCGGCAGCCACGTGTTCCAGCGCTTTCGGCAGTTCTTCGCCTTTCAGCAGATTCACCAGCATCAGACCGCTGGTTAAATCACCCACACCCACCGGCTGACGCTCGCCGAAGTCCACCAGCGGACGGCTGATATGCCAGGCGTGATCGGCGGTGACCAGAATCATTTCAAAGCGGTCAGCACGGTAACCGGCACGGGACAGGTGTTTAACCAGCACCAGACGCGGCCCTTTTTTGCACAGTTCACGGGCAGCGGCAACGGCTTCACCCACATTGTGAATGGTTTGTCCGCTCAGGGTTTCCAGCTCCAGCAGGTTCGGCGCGATCATATCGCTGACCGCCAGCGCTTCCTGACACAGGAAATCCGCCACACCCGGCGCCACGATACAGCCTTTTTCCGGATGCCCCATGACCGGGTCACAGAAATACCATGCCTGCGGATTGCGGGTTTTGACTTTTTTCACCACATCCAGGATACGCTTGCCCTGCTCTGCAGAGCCGAGGTAGCCGCTGAGTACCGCATCACAGCGGGTCAGCTGATCGATGTTATCAATGCCGTCCACAATCTCCGTGATGTGCTCCGCGCTCATCACGCAGCCGGTCCAGCCTTGTGCATACTGTGTGTGATTGGAAAACTGGACGGTATTGAGCGGCCAGACATTAACGCCCATGCGGCGCATCGGGAATTCAGCCGCACTGTTACCGGCATGACCATACACAACATGAGACTGAATAGAGAGAATATTTTTCATTGATACAACCTGATTTTTTATTATTACTGTGCATATCATATTCTGTGAAACAGAAAAGATCCTGCTGACAGATCAAAAAGGGCAACTTTCGTTGCCCTTGATTACCGTAAACTATTATTTCCAGCAGATCAGACAGTAATGTTTTTTGCCCCGGCGCAGTAATGTATAACGCCCGAACAGCTTATCGCTGTCTGTGAAGCGGTATTCAGCGTCAGACTGTTTCTCACCGTTGAGTGATACCGCGTTGGAGCCGATCATGGTACGGGCCTGCCCGCGTGACGGAACCAGTTCCGCAACCACCAGCGCCTGCTGCAAATCCGCATCGCTGTCCAGTTCGATATGCGGCATACCGTCCTGCGCCAGCTGTGCGAAGTCATCTTCAGTCAGGCTTGATACATCGCCGTTGAACAGGCTGTCAGTGATACGACGGGCAGCCGTCAGCCCCGCTTCGCCGTGAACCAGTTTTGTCACCTGCTCTGCCAGAACGTACTGGGCACGCGGTGCTTTGCCGCTGGCTTTGTCTTCCGCTTCCAGTGCATCGATGTCTTCGAGGCTCATAAAGGTGAAGAACTTAAGGAAACGATAGACGTCCGCATCCGCCGTATTGATCCAGAACTGATAGAATTTGTACGGGCTGGTTTTCTTCGGATCCAGCCATACCGCGCCGCCTTCGGTTTTACCGAATTTGGTGCCGTCAGATTTGGTGATCAGCGGAACGGTCAGACCCCAGGCCTGCTGCTGGTTCAGACGGCGGGTTAAATCAATACCGGAGGTGATGTTCCCCCACTGGTCAGAACCGCCGATTTGCAGCTCAACACCATGATCTTTATTCAGACGGGCGAAGTCATAACCCTGTAACAGGTTATAGGAGAATTCGGTGAACGAAATACCGACATCATCACGGTTCAGGCGTTGCTTAACCGCTTCCTTGTTGATCATCTGGTTCACAGAGAAGTGTTTACCGATATCACGCAGGAAGGTCAGCACATCCATAGAGCCGAACCAGTCATAGTTGTTTGCCGCGATGGCGCTGTTGGCACCGCAGTCAAAATCGAGGAACGGGGAAACCTGCTGACGGATTTTATCCACCCAGCCGTGAACCGTATCCTGTGTATTCAGTTTGCGCTCCGTTGCTTTGAAGCTCGGGTCGCCAATCAGCCCCGTGGCCCCACCGACCAGTGCTACCGGACGGTGCCCGGCTAACTGGAAACGCTTTAAGCACAGCAACGGAACCAGGTGGCCCAAATGCAAGCTGTCAGCGGTCGGATCGAAACCGCAATAGAGGGAGATCGGGCCCTGCGCCAGTCTCTCTGCTAACGCTTTTTCATCCGTAACCTGGGCAATGAGGCCCCGCTCTTGCAGTTGTTTTATCAGGTTCGTACCAGACATCAATGACTCCGTCAGTTCTGTTTTGTCTATGCAAAAATAGTGGATTGGAAATATGAAGGCTATAGCATAAAGCGGCACTCCGTGAAGTGCCAGCAATTAAAATGATTTTACTGAAGAAATTCTGACAACAGCCGGTTACGGCGCGAGGCGGTCAATATCCCAGCCGTCGGCGGTACGGGTGTACAGAAAACGGTCATGCAGACGATGCTCGCCACCCTGCCAGAACTCAACAGAATTGAATTTAATCCGGAAACCGCCCCAGAAACTTGGCAGCGGAACATCGCCCTGCTTAAATTTCTGTTTCAGTTCGAGAAATTTGCCTTCCAGAATACCGCGCGCGGAAATCCGGGAGGATTGCTGAGACGCCCATGCGGCAATCTGGCTGTCTTTCGGACGGCTGTGGAAATATTTCACCACCTCCAGTGTGGATAAACGCTCCACCTCACCGAGGAAGCAGACTTGTCTGTCCAGGCTGTACCACGGAAAATGTACGCTGATTTTCGGATTTTTTGCCAGATGCTGCGCCTTGCGGCTGCCCATATTGGTATAGAAAATCAACCCGTCCTTATCAAAGTGCTTGAGCAGCACAATACGCTGATACGGCTGACCGGTTTCATCCACGGTCGCCACACACATGGCGGTCGGGTCGGTCAGTTTTGCCTCACACGCCTGTTTAAGCCAGCGTTCGAACATTTCCAGCGGGTCGTCGCTGAGATCACGGCGGCGTAACCCTCCCTTTGTGTATTCACGTCGCAGATCCGCAACGTCAGTAAACTCGTCTGACATGCCTTTTATCCTCTTATCTTTTTAATCACTGAAACTGTGTTGTCTTTTATTACGGCCGCTCACGGATAACGGGATATACCGCGCCCAGTACGGTTTCCCGGTCTGCACCCGTGACAGACGGCAGATTACCGGGCTCACCGGCCAGTGTCCGCGCCGCCAGCCAGGCAAATGCCAGCGCTTCCATATCATCACCGCTCAGACCGTATTTATCCGTCGGGCTGACTTCGGTGCCCGGCAACTGTGCGGACAACTGTGCCATAATCTGCGGATTGCGTGCGCCGCCGCCGCATACCAGCAGGCGCTCACAACCGCCGCACAGCGTAACCTGCTCACTGATACTGACCGTGGTCAGCGCCAGCAGGGTCGCCTGCACGTCCTCCGGTTTCAGGCCGGGGAAATTGTCCAGCTGCGTGGTCAGCCACTGCATATTGAAATATTCGCGCCCGGTACTTTTCGGTGCCGGACGGCGAAAATAGGGATCACTCAGCATCTGAGCCAGTAAATCCTGATTAACGTGCCCGCTCTTTGCCCATTCGCCGTCTTTATCATACGGCTCCGCGCGGTGCCGCCATGTCCAGCTGTCCATCAGCATATTGCCCGGACCGGTATCATACCCTCTGACCTCCGCCCCCGGGATCAGTGTGGTGATATTGGCGATCCCGCCGATATTCAGAATAATCCGTTTCTCATCCGGCACGCCGAGCACCGCCTGATGAAAGGCAGGCACCAGCGGCGCGCCCTGCCCGCCGTAAGCCATATCACGGCGGCGGAAATCCCCGACTGTCATGATATTGGTCAGCGCGGCAACCCGGTTATTATCCCCGAGCTGCATAGTAAAAGGTGTTTCGCTGTCCGGCTCATGCCAGACGGTCTGTCCGTGACAGCCGATACCGGCAATATCCTGCGGATTCAGCCGGGTTTGTGCCAGCAGCCCGCCGATAGCGTCAGCAAACAGTGTACCCAGCTCATAGTCCAGACGGCCGATTTCCGACAGCGTCGTCTGCTGCCCCTGGCATACGGCCAGTATGCGCTTTTTCAGCGCGTGCGGAAACGGATGCGAGTACGCCGCCTGCTGCGCCACCACTGAATCATTAATCGCAGCCAGAACAACATCCACCCCGTCAAGGCTGGTTCCTGACATCACGCCGATATAACGTCCTGAACGCATAACCGATTCCTTTTAATCAATAACCATCTGATAAAAATATAGTATTCATATTCCGTGTGACTACTATAATCAGGGCGCTCCGCAGATTCACCCCTTTTCGCACCGTGACCTCACTTAATCCTCAATCTGATGCACACTTCACATTTGTGAAATAAGAGGATTTACCTTGGCGGCCATCATGGTTCGCTTTAAGCTGTTCCTAATGAAGATGAAAATAAAACGTTTTTAATGCTAAATTATTCTGCGATAATAGATAAGATATTACACTACAGATAATGAACACATCTGAATCTGTGAATACAATAATCAGGAGTCAAGTATGTATAAGCGTTTTCTCGTCGGTGTATTTGCCGTCGTGGCCCTTTCCGGTTGTGTGAATATGGACACACTGAGTGGTGACACTTATAGTGCAGACCAGGCGAAACGTGTTCAGACCGTTACCTATGGTACAGTAATGAGCGCCCGTCCGGTGACTATCCAGGGCGGCGGTGACGAAAATATCCTTGGTGCGGCCGGTGGTGCGATTCTGGGTGGTATTTTAGGCAGTACTATCGGCGGCGGCACCGGTCAGACCCTGGCAACCGCAGCAGGTGCTATCGCGGGTGGTGTTGCAGGTCAGAACGTTCAGGCGGCCATGAACAACACGTCCGGTGTTGAGCTGGAACTGAAACAGGATAACGGCGAAATCATTGTTGTTGTACAAAAACAAGGTAAAACACCGTTCTCCGTCGGTCAGCGTGTCCGTATCGCGAAATCCGGTTCAACTTATACCGTATCTCCGCGTTAAGTTTTACGCTTTACCGGCAGAAGGCGAAACATCCGTTTCGCCTTTTTTATTACCTGCCATTAAGTACAGTTATGCAGCTGCACAATATTATTTTCCAGTTTCCTGATAATCTCCGCCAGCATGTATAATTCTTCCTGTGTGATCCCGCCCAGAATTTCACGCCGTGTTTTTTCAATCACCGCATCCACTTCACGGATAAAGGGTTCAGCGTCTTCCGTCAGTTTTATTCGTTTTGCTCTGCGGTCATTACTGCAGACATGCCGCGTGATTAACTTTTTTTCTTCCAGTTGATCCAGTGTGCGGACCAGCGATGGCTGTTCAATACCAATCGCTTTTGCCAGTTGGATCTGAGACTGATCCGGTGGCAGCAGGCTGATATTGTAGAGTGTAATCCAGTGTGTCTGTGTGAGTTTCAGTGGTTTAAGCCGGTGGTCAATCAGTGATCGCCAAACCCGTACTAACCTCGCTAAGTCTGATCCCAATGTTAACTCCACAAATTTCTCCTTATGTGAATACGGTACGGACGTATATGCACGCCATCATGTCTTTCAATCACCCAATAAAAAGAAACGCTGCACTATTGTGCTCATTGACAGCGGACGCAATATTGCTGCGTAATAAAAAAACAATTCCCGCTTATTTCATGACCAGAATTATTACTCATGAAATAATTAGCTTTTTATACAAATTTAATTGATTAAGCGGGTGAACTTGTTCCGTATTAAGAATAGCGATCATCACTGTCGTGATCTATATTTTTTTACATAACCACCATTTTATTTTTAACAAAAAATAATTGAATTTTAATAATTTAATTTATTAAACAGGCAGTTATGAAAACGTGACGTTATTCACGAACAATGTAGTGATTTTATATTTTATTTGTATAATTTCATTCTTGATTATAAATTTAAATACAATGAAAAATATCATTTATATTATATATAAATTAGTAACACTAAATAACACCCATATATTAATATCCTCCTAATGTATAGGCTTATAACTATGTCTTTAAAACAGATCTAACTGTCCGGATGGTGTTTCCGGTGGTGTTTCACTCTTTATCGCCCTGTAACGGCGCTGGCGGCACAAGCGAATTACATTTTCTTTTTGAGCGTTGCTCAGTGACAACCACTGAAAGCGCTCATCACGGCTCCGGTAGCATCCCCGGCAGTAGCCTTTTTCATTCAGCTGACATATCCCCACACAAGGTGAAGGGATATCAAAAAAGTAAAGTTGTTCTGCCATCGGCTGATGTCCTTTTGTCTGATGTTCTGCCGGACAGGTCATGGTTATCCTGTAACCATCAGCATCCTGATAATTTGAATTGTAGTCAATTATCACGTTATAGTGTGAGCCATTACTGATAAATAACTGAAAGCACTCTGAGAGGTTACTTTATGCGTGTACTCCATACCATGCTCCGCGTGGGTGATATGCAACGTTCTGTCGATTTTTACACCAAGGTTCTCGGCATGCGTTTACTGCGCACCAGTGAAAACCCGGAATACAAATATTCACTGGCATTCGTGGGCTACAGTGACGAAAGTGAAGGCTCTGTTATCGAACTGACCTATAACTGGGGCACGGATTCCTATGAGATGGGAACCGCATTCGGCCATATCGCACTCGGTGTGGATGATGTCGCGGCGACCTGTGACGCTATCCGCAAAGCAGGCGGCAATGTGACCCGGGAAGCCGGTCCGGTTAAAGGCGGCACCACCATTATCGCCTTTGTGGAAGATCCCGATGGTTATAAAATTGAACTGATTGAAAATAAAAGTGCCGGGGCTGCACTCGGTAACTGATTATCCCGGCAAGAAGGATCAGAACGATCCTTCTTTTCCGGTGCAGCACTGAACAGTCCTTTCTCCTTCCGGCAAGCCGCGCTAGAATAGTGCGTTTTGTTTGTTTAATTAAGAGTCCCATGTCTGAAAATCAAAATCACAATGCTCTGAGCGCACGTTTCCGCGGCTATTACCCTGTCGTTATTGATGTTGAAACCGGCGGTTTTAATGCCGCAACCGATGGTATGCTGGAAATCGCCGCGATTACCGTCAAAATGGATCATAACGGCTGGCTGATGCCGGATCAGCGGCTTGAATTTAATGTGCAGCCTTTTGAGGGTGCAAACCTTGATCCCGCTGCCCTCGCCTTCACCGGCATTAATCCGGCAGACCCGGAGCGTAATGCAGTCACAGAATATGAGGCTCTGCATGCCATTTTCAAAATGGTGCGCAAAGGCATGAAAGATGCAGATTGCAAGCGGGCAATTATCGTGGCGCACAATGCGAATTTTGATCACAGCTTTGTAATGGCAGCCGCAGCGCGCTGCGGGCTGAAACGTAATCCATTTCACCCGTTTGCCACCTTTGATACGGCGGCATTAAGCGGATTGTCACTGGGACAGACGATTCTGGCAAAAGCCTGTATCGCCGCCGGTATCCCGTTTGACAGTAAACAGGCTCACGGCGCGGCGTATGATACCGATCGCACTTCCCTGCTCTTTTGTGACATCGTCAACCGCTGGAAAAAACTGGGCGGCTGGCCGCCTGCGGCTGACAGTAATCAGTAAGAAAACGCCACCTCAGGGGTGGCGTTTTTCTGTCAGTTATCAGGTAACCGGCGCCAGGTTTCCTCCTGTTTCTGCCGGCTATCCCGGGCGGTTACCTCAGCAGGTTTAATGGACAGCAAATCAGGCAGAATCGATCCTTCAATATCCGTCATCAGTGTCATCATTCTTGCTTTAAAGTCCTGTTCAAAATTCTCTGTGGCTAAATACGCTTTGGCCTTATCATCATCACAGATTGACGCAAGCTGATTTACTTTTTCAGAGGGCCTCGGGCCGCAGCCGGCAGCAGCGGATAACTCACTGTTTACTTTGTGAGTAAATTCGGTCATGAATTTCTCTGCTGGTTTATCCGCACCTTTTATTTTATCCACACCACTCAGAAATGTGACCAGTGGTCTCAGTATATCTTTTGAGAACATCTTCAGTGACGCGGCATCCGGGGATTTATTTTCACCCAGAAATGCACAGGCTTTATTTAAATAACCCGGCACGTTTTCCTGCGCTATTTTCAGCACCATCCGTGCGTTCTGATTAGCGTCAGATTGCGTTTTTTCCTCACGGATTGCTATTTTATTTATCCAATTTCCTAATGGTTCAAACACATTATTTATTTTCCCCTTCACTGCTGTGAAAAACTCTGCTGCACTGTTACGGATCTCAGTGAACCGTTCCGATAAACACGATTGTTTTACAGATGCTGATTCTTTTAATTCACCGATCATACCGTCGGTACCCTGATACGAAATATACCCGGTTAATCTGGCATTCTGCCCTGTTGAAACTGGCTGCTTCTTTCTGTCCTTTTTATGTTATCGATGCCGCCACTCTAAAAAATAACCGTATAAATAACTTTCATTTCACCGCCATCAGAAAGACAAAAGCCCCGCAGCGGTAACACTGCGGGGCTTTTATAAACAGTACGGGACGGGATTATTCTTCGTTTTCAGTCCGGTATTTTGCTGCGGTTTCTTTAATCAGTGGTTGTAATTCACCACGCTGGAACATCTCCATAATGATGTCACAGCCGCCGACCAGCTCACCGTCAACCCACAGTTGCGGGAAGGTTGGCCAGTTAGCGTATTTTGGTAATTCAGCACGGATATCCGGGTTTTGCAGAATATCCACATAAGCAAAACGCTCTTCACAGGCAGCCAGTGCCTGCACAGCCTGGGCAGAAAAGCCGCAGCTCGGCAGCTTCGGAGAGCCTTTCATATACAGCAGAATCGGGTTTTCTTTAATCTGGCGTTCGATTTTTTCAATAGTCGTCGTCATGTAAAACGTCCTTCACTTCAGATCGGTTAGCACCGGTATTAACTTACCCGCAGAATACCACTTTTCACCGCAAAACATAAGAATTTATAACAACAACCAATTTATCAGTAAGTTAACTTGTGCGCTGATTGTTATTTATACAACAAAACACTACATACTGTGCCTTTTTGCTCACTATGTATCAGTAAGTTACGAAAAATAGTGAATGGCATTGCTGTCCATTATCACAGCAGGAATTGCTTCTGTCTATCGCGGCATAACAAGAAAATAACAGTAAATAGTCGATGCTGTTTTATCAAAGGGCGTCCCGTATTGCCCGTTTATATGCAGCAGTCCGGTTCAGGCCGATAGGATACTCAGTGACGAAACCTTTTTTCTGCACAGTTGGCTTTTTGATGTACCTACGCACTGTTGCGTAATTCAGCGAGGCATTACCTCATTATTTGACTAAGTATTATCCTGGTTATTTTACCTAATTTTATTCCCCTAAAATCCTGGTATTCTGGAATGGCAGTTATTTCAAACTGTAAACTAACGTTTAAATCTAAAATCCTTAAATACTATTTGAATATGCTATTAGCCCCTTTTTATCTTAAGGGGCTTTTTTTATCTTCTCCGCTTCTATCTTCTGTATTGCCCGCTTATCGTGATTTCAGCTGGTAATGTATTTCATGGCATCAGCGGGAACAGGGGCAACAGCACATTCACTGCCTGTTTTGATAACAGTGTTAACGTTGACATACTCTGTGAATAGCCACGGATAATCCAGATACTTCCGGGCCGTTGATAATATTAGTTTTAACATACTGTTAACGTCGGCCAGATATATCAGCTCCGGGTATTTTCAGCTGAACGCGCCCCGGCAGAAAACGGTCATTATATCGGTTATTTCCGGCATATTCCGCCGGTAAACAAGACCACCGTCATTTTTTATCTTACGCAGTAATGCCATAATCCGCACATTGTGTTTTCTGTTAACAACCTGATGAGCTGAAAATGACCTTCGAGTGGTGGTTTGCCTATCTGATGACATCCGTGATTGTCAGTCTGTCCCCCGGTGCAGGCGCCATTAACAGTATGACAACCTCTGTCAATCACGGCTACCGGGGCGCGATTGCGGCCATTGCAGGGTTGCAGACCGGCCTGATGATGCTGATTATACTGGTCGGTGTCGGCCTGGGGACATTGCTGTCACAATCGGTTCTGGCTTTTGAAATACTGAAATGGGCCGGTGCGGCCTATCTTATCTGGCTGGGGATCCGCCAGTGGCGGGCAGCGGGAACCATTGAACTGAGTACACAGGCGGCAACGCTGTCACGCAAAAAGCTGTATCAGAACGGCGTGCTGGTGAATATCTCGAATCCCAAAAGTATTGTTTTTCTCGCCGCACTGTTTCCGCAGTTTATTATACCGCACCAGCCCCAACTGATGCAGTATCTGATTCTGGGGATCACCACGGTGGCGGCTGATATTATTGTGATGACAGGGTATGCCGTACTGGCACGTCAGATTGCGGTATTTATCAAAAGCCCGGCGCAGACCCGCACCATGAACAAAGTGTTCGGATCATTATTTATGCTGGTCGGAGCCCTTCTGGCCTTTACCCGTCCTGCATGAGCCGGAATACACCCCGTGATTTGCGGGGCGTTATACCACTACTCAAAAACATCATTAATAATACAGGTCACCACTGCGGTGCTAAGTGCAATAAGCACTGAATCGTCACCGGCAATTTTCCGCTCATCGCCCGGATAGTACGGCAGGCGGTCACGCATATGGACAGGCACTGACGGTAATAGTGGTCTCCCTGATCATCCTGATTATCCCTGTGCTTATAATAACCATGCTCATGCTGATACTCATTCCGGTAACCATGTCCTTTATCGTGGCCCCGGCCCGCAGAATTACGCAACAGGATATCCGGACAACATAATTCGCCACTGTACTGAAAATTGGTTATCATCCCCTTCCGCTTTTTACCCGGATAACCCGATGTCTGACATTACCGATACCTTTATCGCCCCGCCGTGCCCTGAGCAAATTGATATCCTGTATCAGGACGAACACCTGCTGCTGATTAATAAACCGGCCGGGCTTCTCAGTCTTTCGGGAAAAAATCCGCAGAATCTGGATTCTGTGCATTACCGGCTGGTGCAACTGTTTCCCGGCTGCACACTGGTACACCGGCTGGATTTCGGTACATCCGGGCTGCTGGTGGTTGCCCGCAACAAAGCTATCAATGCCGCGCTTTGTCGTCAGTTCAGTCAGCGTACAGTGCAGAAAGGTTACAGTGCCCTGCTGTGCGGACATCTGAATGAGAATGAAGGAATCATTGATGCGGCGATTGCCAAAGAGCCGGCATTATTTCCGCGCATGACGATATGTGCTGTCCGGGGAAAACCGGCCCGTTCACATTATCAGGTGACTGAGCGCTTTTATTATGAAACTGAAGACAGGCTCTCTCTGCCGGTCACACGGGTGACACTGACACCGGAAACCGGCCGTACACATCAGCTCCGCATTCATTGTCAATATCTGGGCCATCCGATTTTAGGGTGTGATCTCTATGGCGGGAAACTATTGCCGGGCACCGGAAATATTCCGCGGCTGATGCTGCATGCCGGTGAACTGGATTTTGTGCATCCGGTCAGCGGCGAACCGCTTAGTGCCCGCAGCCCCTGTCCGTTCTGAACAGGGAAGCAGGCAGATGCGGATCACCACATCAAATCATCCGGGATTTTAAAATCAGCATACGGATCGTCTTCATCCGCTTCGTCCTGCGCCAGCGCATTATTTAACACAATGCTTTCCGCATCACGCTGTGTGATTTTATCCGCAACAACCGCCGGGATAATGGCATATTCACTCACACTGCTGTTTTCCGTGCTTAACCGGGCAATTGCCAGGCGCCCGCTGATCAGCTGAGACTGTGTGGTTTTGTCCACGGCAATGCTTTTAATCACGTTGTTGTCGGTGAAATTAAAATCAATATTGCCTTTTGAAATAATAATCCGGTTCATTTCAATCAGCTGTTTCACCTGAGCTTTATATTCTCTGGATAAAACAGCCTGTTTTTGCTGCTCACTCAGCTGTTTATCACGCTCAAGCTGCGCTTTTTTATTCTCTTCCACCGCTTCTCTGGCTTCACGGGCCTGAACACGCGATTTTTTTGCTGTTCTGCGGACTTTGTCCATTTTTTTGCTGGTCACCAGTCCGGCTTTCAGCATCTGCTCTTGTAATGTGAGTTTTGTCATTGTCTTTTCTGAATCAGTTTAATATTGCAGGTAATTATACCGGTAATTTTCAGGATTGTATCCGGCACGTCAGGCCAGCTGCATTTTCAGCCAGTAACCCTGCTGGCACAGACTGAAAAATTCTTTGTGCTGCGGAGAAACCGTTTTCGCGTTATCCCCGGTGACAGACCAGACAATCCACTGCTCCGGACACTGTTCATCTCCGGTCCGTACGGCAGTTTCAATCTCCTCACGGCACATCAGCTCAATACCATCGCGGAACTGCCATTTGCGGACCCGCCGGGTCACTTCAGAAAGTTCATCTGTCTGATAATGGTCACAAATAGCATTGCAATCAGTATGGTTTTGTATCGCGCGGGAAATATAGTCTGCCAGCATCGTGATCATTCTTGTACTTTTGTCATAGCGGGGATTGTAAAGGGTCTGCGGCCGGTTGACAAACGACGGCCGCTGTCACGCTTTCTGTAAAATTGTTAAATTTGCGCGGATTTCAGCCGGTAAACCCGTTATATTTAAGATTCCGCAGTCATACGGGGAAGACAGAATGAAACGCTATTATAACTGGATCTGCCGCCATAAGCTGTACACCCTGCTTATCGCCTTTATTGTGACGGATATCATTCTGTGGGCGATTTTGTCTTTCACCATGTGAATAACATCCCCCCGGTATTTCACGCTGTTTTTTATGACAAAACTTGTTAAGATAATTCGCAGAATAATAACAGTAACCCGTCCGTGACGAGGTTACTGATTTAACCTTAACAAGGAGAATGCAATGTCGTTTGAATTACCTGCACTGCCTTATGCAAAAAATGCATTAGCGCCCTATATTTCTGAAGAAACACTGGAATACCACTACGGCAAACACCACAACACCTATGTGGTTAATCTGAATAACCTGATCAAAGGCACCGCGTTTGAAGGTAAGTCACTGGAAGAGATTATTAAAACTTCTGATGCCGGTGTCTTTAATAACGCAGCCCAGGTCTGGAACCACACGTTCTACTGGCACTGTCTGGCACCAAACGCCGGTGGCGAGCCAACCGGTAAAATTGCTGATGCGATTAACAACACGTTCGGTTCATTTGCCGAATTCAAGCAGCAGTTTACCGATGCCGCAGTGAAAAACTTTGGTTCCGGCTGGACATGGCTGGTGAAAAAAGCAGACGGCAGCCTGGCTATCGTCAATACCTCTAACGCGGCAACCCCGGTCAGCGGTAACGACAAACCCATCTTAACCGTCGATGTCTGGGAACACGCTTATTATATCGACTACCGCAATGCCCGTCCTAAATACCTGGAAAACTTCTGGGCATTAGTGAACTGGAAATTTGCGGAAGAAAACCTGGCGTAACCCGTAAAAAGACTGTTGACCAAGAAAGGGCGGAAAATTCCGCCCTTTTGTATTGATGGGGTGTATCAGAAAAGCATTGTTGCAAATAATACGATCATAACCAGTGCCGCAACTGCGGTTGACAAACCATATTTCAGATCTGTATCCATTCCTATCTCCAAAATAGCTGCTTAATGACCAATGATGATTACCTGACATCCTGAATCATCAGAATAATTAAAACGGATGGTCTGAGCGGAAAACCCGAATAGCTGACCATATCAATAACCATAGCACAGGTAATATTTTTTACTTTTGACCCGGATCAGACAACAATGCCTGTTTTTACAGAAATTTTTCTATTGTTACCGCATAATGGCACTATAATAGCAATCGATTAACCGAATAATAAAATACAGACCGGCAGGTCAGGAGTTGTTTTCATCATGGCAACGATTAAAGATGTGGCTAAGCGCTCGGGCGTCTCTACCACAACCGTCTCCCATGTCATTAATAATACCCGTTTCGTTGCGGAAGAAACGAAGGCGGCTGTCTGGGCTGCTATCAAAGAGCTGCACTATTCACCGAGCGCTGTGGCGCGCAGTCTGAAAGTCAATAACACCAAGTCCATCGGGCTGCTGGCCACCTCCAGTGAAGCGCCGTATTTTGCGGAAGTGATTGAGGCGGTGGAAAACAGCTGCTACAGCAAAGGCTATACCCTGGTGCTGTGCAACTCTCACAATAATCCTGACAAACAGAAAGCCTACCTGGCAATGCTGGCACAAAAGCGGGTCGACGGTCTGCTGGTGATGTGTTCTGAATATCCGGATCAGCTGATTGCCATGCTGGAAGGCTACCGCAATATCCCGATGGTGGTGATGGACTGGGGCAAAGCGCGCGGGGATTTCACCGATGCGATTATTGATAACGCCCTGCACGGCGGTTATCTCGCCGGCCGTTACCTGATTGAACGCGGTCACCGTGATATCGCGGTTATTCCGGGGCCGCTTGAGCGGAACACCGGCGGCAACCGTCTGGAAGGATTCCGCAAGGCAATGAAAGAAGCAGGAATTACAGTGCGCGATGAATGGATTGTCCAGGGCGATTTTGAACCGGATTCCGGTTATCAGGCGATGGCACAGATTTTATCCGGCAAACAGCGCCCGACCGCGGTATTCTGCGGCGGTGATGCCATGGCAATGGGCGCGATTTGCGCTGCCGATGAAATGGGGCTGCGTGTACCGCAGGATATTTCTGTGATCGGGTATGACAATATCCGTAACGCCCGTTACTTTACCCCTGCTCTGACCACCATACACCAGCCGAAAGAACGGCTGGGACAGATGGCGCTGACCATGCTGCTCGACCGTATCGTCAACAAACGCGAAGATGCACAGACCATTGAGGTGCATCCGCGCCTGGTCGAACGCCGCTCCGTGGCGGATGGTCCGTTTATCGATTACCGCCGCTGAGGATCAGCGCAGCCATTCGGCATTGAGTGTACTGCTGTCCCCGAGATAATCGAGCAGCCAGCTCAGTGCCGGCGAAGTGTCTTTATCCACCCAGGTGATGCAGCACGGACTGTCCGGCAGCGGCTGCTCTATTTTCAGCGCTGCCAGTCTCCCTTTTTCAATCAGCGGATCGGCGCGGTGCGCCGGCATCATTGCCACACAAAGTCCCGATTCCACACAGGCAATCCCGCGATCCCAGTCCGGCACCACCAGGCGGCGCTGATTATCCAGTGCCCACGTGTCGCGCTTCGGCAGGGAACGTGAGGTGTCTTCCAGACATAAGCTCGGGTACGGTACCATCTCCTCATTGGTCAGGACATGACCGGCAGAGGCCAGCGGATGATCCGGACTGACCACCGCACGCCATGGCATAAACCCCATGTCACGGAAATTATAACGCTCGCCGATAGGGGATGCGCGTGTCGCGCCGATGGCCACATCCACCCGTCTGTCCACAAGCGCATCCCACACCCCGTTAAACACTTCCGGATAAATATACAACTCGATATCCGGAAAATGATGATAAAAATCCAGCAGAAGTCGCGTTATCCGTTCCGGTTTTACGATACAGTCAACGGCGATACTGAACTGCCCGCGCCAGCCGTTGGCAATCATCTGGCACTGATGGCGTGTGGATTTCATTTTTTTGATAACATCACGCGCTTCTTTGACAAATAATGCCCCGGCAGGTGTCAGTTCAACATCCCGGTGACGCCGTTCAAACAGCGGAACCGCCAGCCACTCTTCCAGCTGACGGACGCTGTAGCTGATGGCAGAAGGCACCCGGTGCAGTTCCTCTGCCGCCGCACTGAAACTGCCTGTCCGCGCCACAGCATCCACCACATCCAGCGTATATTCTGACCACATAATCCTTCCTTTCAAAAAATTTCACTGCAGTGTGCAAATAATAACGTTTTACAAGGGAAAACTCGAATAGTTAAAATATCAACTCACGCATTACACTTATTTAACATTCAGGTATTTCTCTGTGACTGTCAATAAATCGCCTTCCCGCGGCTTTCTCTTTTATCTCGCCGGACTCAGCATGCTGGGTTATCTCGCGATTGATATGTATCTGCCTGCATTCGGTATGATGCAGGACTCTCTGAACTCCACTGCCAGCGCTATCAGCGCCAGTCTGAGTATCTTCCTGGTCGGCTTTGCCATCGGCCAGCTGTTATGGGGACCACTCTCCGATAAAATCGGCCGCAAGCCGGTTCTGCTGATGGGTCTCGGTCTGTTTGCCCTGAGCTGTCTGGCCATGGTCTGGGTTTCCACCCCGGCGCAGCTATTATTACTGCGCTTTGTGCAGGCGGTCAGCGTCTGCTCCGCAGCGGTCACCTGGCAGGCGCTGGTTATCGACCGTTATGATGATCACCGCGCACAGCGTGTCTTTGCCGCGATTATGCCGCTGGTGGCACTTTCCCCGGCACTGGCGCCGTTACTGGGTGCATGGCTGCTCAACCACGGCGGCTGGCATGAAATTTTCCTCGTACTCGGCGGGATCACCCTGCTGATACTGATCCCGACCCTGATGCTGAAAGAAAAGCGCCATATCGCACCGGATGCAGCCAAAACAGAAAAACAGAAAATCTCCTTTTTCCGTTTGCTGAAGTCCCCGGTCTACAGCGGTAACGTGCTGATTTATGCCGCATGCAGTGCCGGTTTCTTTGCCTGGCTGACCGGTTCGCCGTTTATTCTGCGCGATATGGGTTATAACCCGAATGATATCGGCCTGAGCTATATCCCGCAGACGATCGCCTTTATGGTCGGGGGCTACGGCTGCCGTGCCCTGCTGTCGCGGATTAACGGTAAAACCCTGCTACCGTTCCTGCTGGCCGGTTATGCCGTCAGCATGATCGGGTTGTATGTTATGGCAAAATTCAGCAACCCGTCACTGGTGGCGATCCTGATCCCGTTCTGCTTTATGGCGGCAATGAATGGTGCGTCTTACCCGATTGCGGTATCAAACGCCCTGGCGGTTTATCCGCAGCACAGCGGTAAAGCGGCAGCATTGCAGAATGCCATTCAGCTCGGTTTATGCTCTGCGATCAGTTTTCTGGTCTCCGCGCTGATGCATGACCCCCTGCTCTCCACCACCGCAGTTATGGCGGCAACCGTGGTACTGACTATCGGCGGTTATATTATTCAGCGCCGCTCTTCGCGCACCTCCGTGACTATTGCGGAACAAAATCAATAGACTGAAACAAGTCTTAAGAATATTCCTAATTGCGAGCCGTACTCATGTACGGCTTTTTTTGTCATTGAATTTTAATTTCAGGCTCCTATACTTTTCTGACAATTCGTTTTAAATCCGGATTTTGAGCTTTGTTTTTGTCTTAACGATCACGTTAATACGCAGACTGTCACCCGTTGACGGCCAATCACACCGGTTCTGTTGTTCCCGCGCAAAACGTCATGAATAAAGCACTCAGAATCCCGCTTTGATAAAAATTGGAGATAATATGAGTTCTGATTGTGTCGAAAATCAAAAAACGCCTGCTGATTCCTGGCAGCGGATTGCCTCCGATCTTTTAGACGAAGCCGGCATTGAGGTTAATGGTTCCCGTCCTTTTGATATTCAGGTGCATAACAGCCAATTCTTTAAACGGGTTCTGCAACAGGGCTCGATGGGACTGGGTGAAAGCTATATGGATGGCTGGTGGGACTGTGAGCGGTTAGATATTTTCTTTCAGCGGGTATTACGCGCCGGACTGGAAAATAAACTGCCGCAGAATATCAACGATATTATAAAAATCGCCATGGCCCGCCTGCGTAATCTGCAAACCAAAAAACGGGCGCGGATTGTCGGCGAAGAACATTATGATCTGGGTAATGACCTGTTCGAACTGATGCTCGACCCGTATATGCAGTATTCCTGCGGTTACTGGAAAGATCTCAGTGATGACCCTGCCAATCTGGCGAAGGCGCAGGAGCAGAAGCTGCATCTCATCTGTGAAAAATTACAGCTGAAACCGGGTATGCAGCTGCTGGATATCGGCTGCGGCTGGGGCGGGCTGGCGGCGTATGCCGCGAAACACTTCGGTGTGTCGGTGACCGGTGTGACCATTTCCGCCGAACAGCAGAAATATGCTCAGGCACGCTGCACGGATCTTGACGTAAATATTATCCTCGAAGATTACCGCGATCTGCATGAGCAGTATGACCGGATTGTCTCCGTCGGAATGTTTGAGCACGTCGGGCCGAAAAATTACGCCACCTATTTTGATGTGGTTAAACGTAATCTGAAACCGGACGGCTTATTTTTACTGCATACCATCGGTTCAAACCGCAATAAAGTGAATGTGGATGCCTGGATCGGCAAATATATTTTCCCGAACGGTTGTCTGCCGTCTGTGCAGAATATCGGCGACAGCAGTGAAAATAAATTAGTGATGGAAGACTGGCATAATTTCGGCGCTGATTATGACCGGACACTGATGGCATGGCATTCCCGTTTTCAGGCGGCCTGGCCGTCACTGGAAAATAATTACACGCCGCGCTTTAAACGGATGTTCACCTATTATCTTAACGCCTGCGCCGGTGCATTCCGTGCCCGTGATATCCAGCTGTGGCAGATATTATGGAGCCAGCAAGGTTGTGAGGGCGGATTGCGCGTTCCGCGCTGAATATCATATCCGTAATAATCAATCCGGTCTGACAAAAATCAGTACCGGATTTTTTTATCTGAATACAATCAGTCCTGCGGTTTTTCTGTTGGTGCCGGTGGTGTCAGGCTTTCCTGCAACTGCTGTATTTTCTGCGCCAGCACCCGCTCAGTGGTATCAACAATCGCCTGGGTCTGCGGATCCAGCTCAATATTCACTTTATCACCCAGCCGTTTTTTACCCAGCGTGGTGCGCTCACGGGTTTCCGGGATCAGATGCACGCAGAAACGGTTATTCACCACATCCCCGATAGTCAGGCTGATACCGTCAATACCGACAAAGCCTTTATGCAGAATATATTTCATCAGGGCTTTATCTTCGATACGCAGCCAGATCTGATAATTATTTTCAGAGACAAAAATCTTGGCAATTTCCGCCGTGGTAACAATATGACCGGACATAATATGCCCGCCGATTTCATCACCGTATTTGGCGGCTCTTTCCAGATTGACCACATCGCCGGTTTTAATGCTGCCGAGATTGGTCAGTCTTAAGGTTTCCTTAACCAGATCAAAACTGATTAAATCCCCGTCTATTTTTGTGACTGTCAGACAGCAGCCGTTATGTGCCACTGATGCGCCCGTTTCTATCCCGGCCAGCATATCCGGCGGGAATTTCACAGTGTGAGTACGAAAGTTTTCTTTTTCTTCGATGGCGACAACGGGGCCTTTGCCTTGTACAATCCCGGTAAACATGCGGATCTCCAGTCAGTATTCGGATAGATTTATGCAGTTTATCCTGAAACAAAGAATTAAACAGCCCTTCCCGTTACATCCCGCACATTTAATTGTATTGGCTTGTATTTAATTAATCGTTAGAATGATTTTTCCGCCTGATCCGGTAAATGTATTACGAATCCCGGAACGTCTTTCCTCCTCCTTTTATCAGAATAAATAAGGTGTATTACGTGCAGAAGTATTTGAAAGAAGCGCGTACTTTGCTGGCTCTTGGTATTCCCGTTATTATCGCGCAGTTTACACAGACAGCGATGGGCGTGGTTGACACTGTGATGGCCGGCAGAGTCAGTGCGACAGACATGTCCGCCGTGGCTGTCGGTACCTCCATCTGGCTGCCCGCTATCCTGTTCGGTCACGGTCTTCTGATGGCGCTGACCCCGGTGGTCGCGCAGCTCAACGGCTCCGGCCGCCGTCCGATGATTGCCAATCAGATCCGTCAGGGTATGTGGCTGGCGGCATTTTTGTCCGTTCTGGTCATCGCGGTGCTCTATAACAGCCGCTACATTATTGAAAATATGCCGCATATTGACCCGGTTCTGGCTGAAAAAGCGGTCGGATTCACCCACGCTATTATGTGGGGTGCACCGGGTTACCTGTTTTATCAGGTGCTGCGCAGCCAGTGTGAAGGGTTATCAAAAACCAAACCGGGGATGGTGATTGGTTTTCTCGGCCTGCTGGTGAATATCCCGGTCAACTATATCTTTATTTACGGGAAATTCGGTGCGCCTGCTCTCGGCGGTGTCGGGTGTGGTGTCGCGACCGCTTCCGTGTTCTGGGCAATGTTCCTGTTTATGCGCTGGTATGTGAAACATACGCGTTCACAACGGGATGTGCAGCCGAAAAGCCGCTTCAGCCCGCCGGACTGGGCAGTAATAAAGCGGATCACCCAGCTCGGCCTGCCGATTGCCCTGGCGCTGTTTTTTGAGGTCACGCTGTTTGCCATTGTAGCCCTGCTGGTTGCGCCATTAGGAGTCACCGCAGTCGCCGGACATCAGATTGCCCTGAACTTCAGCTCACTGATGTTTATGTTCCCGATTTCACTGGGGATCGCCACCACTATCCGTATCGGCTTTAACCTCGGAAAAAGTTCCACGGAAAAAGCGCGGGTATCCGCCTATACCGGGCTGGGTGTCGGGCTGATGATCGCAGCTATCACCGCCCTCTTTACTGTGCTGTTCCGTGAGCCTATCGCCCTGCTGTATAACGACAATCCGGAAGTGGTGATTATGGCCTCCGGCCTGATGCTGTTTGCCGGTATCTATCAGCTGTCGGATTCCGTTCAGGTCATCGGTGCCGGTGTGCTGCGTGGTTATAAAGACACGCGCGCCATCTTCTATATCACCTTTACGGCTTACTGGATCCTCGGCCTGCCGTCCGGTTATCTCCTCGGACTGACGGATCTGGTGGTACCGGCGATGGGCCCTGCCGGGTTCTGGATCGGTTTTATCATCGGATTAACCGCCGCTGCCATCGGTATGGCATGCCGGATCCTGTGGTTACAGAAACAGCCGGACAGTTTTATCCTGCAACGCGCCGGTCGTTAACCGCTTTTTGGCAGGGGAAATGCACAGTTTTCAGTCCGATAGCATTAAATACGAGCAGTCGGACAAGAAAATGTGTTTTTCCCCTTGCAAGAACCGGATCTGATCGTTAATATTCGTCCCCGTTGTCAGCGAAGATATTAAAGAATGCGTCCATAGCTCAGTTGGTTAGAGCACCACCTTGACATGGTGGGGGTCGGTGGTTCGAGTCC
The DNA here is from genome assembly GCF_000633515.1 of Morganella morganii H1r. Classification (GTDB taxonomy): domain Bacteria; phylum Pseudomonadota; class Gammaproteobacteria; order Enterobacterales; family Enterobacteriaceae; genus Morganella; species Morganella morganii_B. The sequence goes on from NZ_AYMP01000015.1 coordinate 50,790, forward strand.
ACTTGGACGCACCATTTAATTCGCAAAGCAATTATCACACAGTGCGTCCATAGCTCAGTTGGTTAGAGCACCACCTTGACATGGTGGGGGTCGGTGGTTCGAGTCCACTTGGACGCACCATTTCTCAGCGGTTCCGTTTTACCTTCCTTTTCAGTTCATCCGATTTACCGTCAGTTCCCTTTCTTCTGTTTTCACTGTACCTCTGCGTAGCAATACGGCTGATTTCTTGCGTTACCGCAAGAATGTCTCCCGCCATCGCTTACGTAATCATCCGATAGCTGCGATCCGGACAGCATGATATAAGTTAGTAAGATAATTAATCAAAGGATGTATAGAAAAAATCAGATCATTTCCGGATCGTTATCCCGGTAACATGGATAGCATTGGTATTGAAATAGTCAGTAAAGCATACGGTATTAAAGGAAAAACTGTGGAAGAATATGAAAATGTTAATCCGCAACAAAATGCCTCTCTTAAATGGCTTGTGTCTGAATTACTGGATTCTATGGATATTTCAGCATCTGAGGTGTACAGACATCCTGATGTGGGCAGAAAAAATGAAACAGAAGCGAGCACAGCATCATGGTAAAGATGAAATACATTCTGTTACTTTTAATCGCTATTATGCCTAATGCATTGAACGCTATGACTTTGAAAAATATAGAAATTAAAGACACCGGCATTACGGTTACCAAAGATCCTGCTGAAGGTGAAATAAACGCCTGTAAAAAATTCAAACCAACGAAGAAACAACTTATCGAATTTTTTAAATCATCTGAAGTGTCGAAAGAAAATAAATGGTTGCATGAATATTACTCATCATGTGTATCAACCGGAAATGTTGAGTTAGAAAATGGTGTATCCGGAGAATGGGTTCTGCAATCCAGTGGTCTTGCTATGGTAATCCCGGACAATGGCGATTCCATTTATTTTTTCAAAAAAAATAATTCATGGGAAGACCCGATGGCAGGTACTTACGGGTTAGATAACTAATCTGATTTTAATAAAAAATATCAGCTAATTGCATGAGTCCACTGGTAATATACACAGCCGTCATGTTCAGATATCATTTTGATTTAAAGAGGTACACAGGTAATACCAGGCAACCGAAAAAACCAAAATGCTAAAATTTCTGATTTTATGATTCAAATCACACTAATAACCCTCTATAATGCCCGCATAGTTGTTGAATGGATTCAGCTTGCTGATTTACAAGCACTGAAACAGAGAGGCGTGATGAAAAACACGCTATACTGAATCTGTTTTTTTACAAAAACGACTAATTTTAATAACCGGGGATCACGACAATTGCCTGTTCTTACTCATACGGTGTGAATACAGGCGGTTGTTCACTATTTACTCTCAATAACTGTAGATGGGCTGTCATGAAAAAGACGAAAATTGTTTGTACTATCGGACCTAAAACCGAATCAGAAGAGAAACTCGAAGCACTGTTAGATGCCGGCATGAATGTTATGCGTCTGAACTTCTCCCACGGCGATTACGAAGAACATGGTCAGCGCATCAAAAATCTGCGTGCTGTCTGTGCACGTACCGGTAAGAAAGCAGCCATTTTACTGGATACCAAAGGCCCTGAAATCCGTACCATCAAACTGGAAGGCGGCAATGATGTCGCGCTGGTGGCGGGTCAGACCTTTACCTTTACCACGGATAAATCTGTCATTGGCAACAATGAGCATGTTGCCGTCACTTATGCGGGATTCGCACAGGATCTGAAACCGGGCAATATCGTTCTGGTCGATGACGGCCTGATCGGCATGCGTGTCAAAGAGACCACCGCAACAGAGGTTATCTGTGAAGTTCTGAATAACGGTGACCTCGGTGAAAACAAAGGGGTTAACCTGCCGAATGTGTCTATCGGCCTGCCGGCCCTGGCAGAAAAAGACAAACAGGATCTGATTTTCGGCTGTGAACAAAATGTTGATTTCGTTGCCGCTTCCTTTATCCGTAAACGTTCCGATGTGGACGAAATCCGTGCTCACCTGAAAGCCAACGGCGGCGAACATATCCAGATCATCTCCAAGATTGAAAACCAGGAAGGGATGAACAACTTCGACGAAATCCTCGAAGCTTCTGACGGTATCATGGTTGCCCGTGGTGACCTGGGCGTTGAAATTCCGGTGGAAGAAGTGATTTTCGCGCAGAAACTGATGATCGAAAAATGTAATACCGCCCGTAAAGTGGTGATTACCGCGACTCAGATGCTTGACTCCATGATCAAAAATCCGCGCCCTACCCGTGCGGAAGCCGGTGACGTTGCCAACGCCATCCTCGACGGTACCGATGCAGTTATGCTGTCCGGTGAAAGTGCCAAAGGGAAATATCCGGTTGAAGCTGTCAGCATCATGGCGACCATCTGCGAGCGCACTGATCGCGTGATGCACAGCCGTCTCGGCGATTTACCGGCCGGTAAAAAACTGCGTGTGACTGAAGCGGTCTGCCGTGGTGCGGTAGAGATGTCAGAAAACCTGGATGCTCCGCTGATTGTGGTGGCAACCGCCGGTGGTAAATCCGCGAAATCTGTCCGTAAATACTTCCCGAAAGCCCCGATTCTGGCACTGACCACCAACGAAACCACAGCCCGTCAGTTACTGCTGGTGAAAGGCGTGACCACCAAACTGGTGAACGAATTCTTATCAACCGATGATTTCTACCGTATCGGCCGTGAAGCAGCGCTGGAAAGCGGTCTGGCCACCAACGGTGAAATCGTGGTGATGGTATCCGGTGCATTAGTGCCGAGCGGCACCACCAATACCTCATCCGTACAATTACTGTAATATTTTCAGCATTATCTGAATTAATGAGAGCACCCGCTGCACGGGTGCTTTTTTTATTCTAAACTGTAAGGGAACAGGAAATGAAGCAACGGGCCGCAGAATAATTGCCGCTTTCTGAATACTGAGTGATACCTCGCTGTCTTATCAGACTCCGCATCAGATTATTTGGTTGAGAATTACGCAATTGCCGTTTTTTTTTGATTTATTTTGCGGTTTCAGGAAAATTATCTTTGTAAACGCTGAATTTCTATTCTCTTTCCCTATTGAAATGTGTAATATCATTACTGCTACTTGGTGATTAACTTTAATCTAGAGGGTATTAAAATGGGTCGTTCTAAGATTGTATTAGGTGCTGTAGTTTTAGCTTCTGCATTATTAGCAGGTTGTTCTTCTAACGCTAAATTTGACCAACTGGACAACGACGTTAAGACGCTGAATGCCAAAGTTGATCAACTGAGCAACGATGTTAACGCAATCCGCGCTGATGTTCAGCAGGCTAAAGACGAAGCAGCACGCGCTAACCAGCGCTTAGACAACCAGGTTCGTTCTTACAAAAAATAATTTGTAATCACTACCTGAAGAACAGGTGGCGTAGCATATATTATGTTACGCCATTTTTTATGCCTGCGATTTACGCCGGACATAAAAAAACCGCCTCACAACGGAAGCGGTTTTCATCTGTCACAGCGTAAGAGCGATATTACTCTGCAGTGTTTTCCTCACGGACAATCGGACCCGGCTGGGTTAACTGACCCGGTGCGAAATCAGCCGGTTGCAGATTCAGCGCTTTCACTTCCGCTTCTTCATCCATTTCCACCGGTGCAAAGTTGGTTTTCTCTGCCGGTACCGCTTCCTGCTTATACTGCGCGTCACGGCTGACATTGACCGGCATACCGGAGCGGCGTGCAATCGCCTGCTCAACGATGGCGCTGTTGGTATCCGGAGACTGAATAAAGCTGGTCAGTCCGGCGGAACGGGCAATCGGCATAGTCTGCGGATCGTCATTCTTATTACGGGACAGCGGCTGATGCACTTCCACATAACGCTGACCATCCGGCTCAATGGCATATTTCACCGGCTCATTCACGATCTGAACCCGCGTACCTTTCGGAATGGTGTTAAACAGCGCTTCGATATCATGCGGACGCAGACGGATACAACCGGAGCTGACACGCATACCGATACCAAAATCCGCATTGGTGCCGTGGATCAGATATTCACCGCGACCGTGTGCCAGACGCAGTGCAAACAGTCCCATCGGGTTTTCCGGACCGGCCGGGATTACAGCGGGTAAAGTGATCCCCTGTGCGGCATAGGCTTTACGGATATTCGCGGTTGGTGTCCAGGTCGGATCTTTGATCAGCTGGGAAACAGACGTGGTCATCACCGGGGTATCGCGCCCCAGCTGGCCGATACCAATCGGGTAAACCCGCACGGTATTGGTGCCCTGCGGGTAATAAAACAGACGCAGTTCCGCCAGGTTAATGACAATGCCCTGATGCGGGGTGTCCGGCAGGATCAGTTGTGACGGGATAATCAGTTCGCTGCCGGGTTTCGGCAGATACGGATCTGTCCCCGGATTAGCTTCCAGCATTGCCAGCAGGCCGATGCCGTACTCTGCTGCAATCGCTTCCAGTGAGCGCCCGTCATCCGGCACAATATAGGTGACGTTTTCACCGATGACCCGGCCCTTGTCCGCAGGGAGTTGATATTCGGTTGCCCGGGCTGTTAACGCAGTGACCGCTAACAACAGCCCGCCCAGCAACGGGAGAATTCGTTTCATTCCAGATCCTCAGCTGATGGTATCAAAAAATACGTGGCCGCTTTCCGGCCACGCCAGGTAATATATTATTAGCAGAGTAAGTAAAAGGGAACGATGTTTTATCTCATTTGCTGCGTGTTTTGTATGATTGTTCTGACCATGGCGTTCAGCCCCTGAGTACGGGACGGGGTCAGATGGACAGAAAGTGCCAGTTCCGAAAAGATCTGTGCGATATCCAGGTCACGGATTTCCGCCGGTGTTTTCCCCTGATACAGCGCGATAACCAGCGCCACCAGGCCTTTGACAATCGCGGCGTCGCTGTCACCGGCGAACCAGACCCGCCCTTCCTCATCCTGTTGCATGATGATCCAGACCTGACTCTGGCAACCCGATATTTTATACTGCGGCTGCCGCTGTTCCTCTGTCAGCGCCGGTAATTTTTCCCCCAGCTCAATCAGATACAGATAACGCTCCTCCCAGTCATGACAACGGGAGAAATTGCGCAGTAATTTTGCCTGATCCGGCAGCGTAATTTTCATCAGGATCCTTAACCCAGCAGTTTGGCAGTACGTTTCAGTGCGTCCGTCAGTATATCAATATCAGCTTCCGTGGTGTAGAGCGCCAGTGAGGCACGGCACATGGCACTGACACCATAGTGCACCAGCAGCGGTTGTGCGCAGTGATGTCCGGTGCGGACAGCCACGCCGTAGCGATCCAGAAATGCACCGGTATCAAAAGCATGGTGCACCCCGAGGTTAAAGGCGATCACCCCTTCCCGCTGTGCATTGCCGTACAAAATAATGCCGGGCACCTCTGCCAGCCGGGTCAGTGCATACTGCATGAGTGTGTGCTCATACGCTGCAATCTCCGCCATCCCGGTGTTATTCAGATAATCCAGCGCGGCTCCCAGGCCGATAATGCCCTGGATATTAGGCGTTCCCGCCTCAAAACGCCACGGCACATCCGCATAGGTAATGCCGTTTGTCAGGCTGACCTCTGCGATCATGGCACCGCCGCCTTCGCGGGGCGGCATGTTATCCAGCAGCGATTTGCGTCCCCACAAAATACCAATGCCGGTCGGCCCGTACAATTTATGGCCGGAAAATGCATAGAAATCACAATCCAGCGCCTGAACATCCACCGGCTGATGCATGGCGCCCTGAGCGCCATCCACCAGCACCGCCAGTTCTCCCCCGGCGGCACGGCTCAGTTCGCGTGCCTGCGCAATAATCGCTTTCACCGGGTTCACAGTGCCGAGCACATTAGATAGATGGGTAAAGCTCAGCAGCCGGGTGCGGTTATCGATCAGCACCGGTAGTTTACTCAGCACCAGAGTGCCGTCATCCGCCATCGGTAACACACGGATTTCAATCCCCGCACTCTCTGCCAGCATATACCAGGGCACAATATTGGCGTGATGTTCCATCTCCGTGATAATGATATTGTCACCATCATTGCAGAACGCACGGCCAAAACTGTCCGCCACCAGATTGATGGCTTCCGTGGTGCCTTTGACAAAAATAATTTCTTCCGTCTGCGGTGCATTGATAAACGCCGCCGCTTTCTGCCGCACCGCTTCCGTGGCAGCCGTGGCCTCTGCACTTAATGTGTGAATGCCGCGGTGAACCGCGGCATAATGGTGAGCCGTAAAATCACTCACCGCATCAATCACCTGCTGAGGTTTCTGGGCGCTGGCAGCACTGTCGAGATAAACCAGTGGTTTGCCGTTCACCTCCCCGGCCAGTACAGGGAAATCGGCCCGTAATTGTTGCACAGGATAACTCATGACTGTTTATCCCCCTGATCCAGCGACTGACGGATACGCGCCATCACAACCTTATTCAGAACGTCATCGCTGATCGTATCAGTCAGTTCTGCGGCAAACGCGAGGATGATCATCTGCTTCGCGGCTTTTTCTGCGATCCCGCGTGTACGCAGATAAAACAGCTGCTCTTCATCAATCCGCCCGACCGTTGCACCGTGGCTGCATTTGACATCATCGGCATAGATTTCCAGCTGCGGTTTGGTATCGATTTCCGCTTTCCGGCCCAGCAACAGGTTATTGTTGGTCATCTGTCCGTCTGTTTTCAGTGCATGCGGCGCCACTTTGATCATGCCGTTAAATACCGCGCGGCTGTTATCCATCACAATGGTTTTATGGCGCTGGCGGCTTTCACAATACCCTTTGTTATGTTCCAGGTACGTGCGGGTATCGGCAATTTCGCCGTGTTTCGGCAGTACCAGGCTGTTCATGGCCAGCACAATCCCTTCACCGTTAAGCTGTGTGCTGGTGTGATGCCGGGTCAGTTTGCCACCGAGCAGGAAACTGGTGCTTTCCACACGGGCATGGGCGGCGATCACCAAATCATTGTGGGCGAAATGGTACGCCTGCGGGTTTTCAAACCCCAGTTTCAGATGGCGGAAGTCACTGTTTTCCCCCACTGCCGCGGTCATCCGCGCTCCGGTGAAATGGGCGGATTGTTCATCCGGACTGATAAAGTGCTCAATCACAGAGACAGCCGCATTCGCGCCGATATCGAGGTGATAACGGCTGTGGCGCATATTCAGGGCATCATGATGTGCCGTTGAAATATTGACGATATACAGGGGTTTTTCCGCCTGTGCGCCTGCTTTCACGCGGATCATTAACGGTGTTTGCGCCAGGCTTTCAGTCAGGTGCAGGAAAATCTCGCCGTTAACCGGTGCCGGAAATTCACTGCGACTGTCAGCCACTGACAACTCAAACACACCAAAATCCGCATCACTCCACTGCGGGGCAAACACACCGTCCACCAGCACCACGCGGCTGGCATTCAGTGAAGTCAGCACAGCCTCCGGTAAGACATTCAGTGTTCCGGTCTTATCCTGATAATCTGCCTCCAGCAATGGTGTCAGTGACGTATAGTGCCAGTCTTCCTGATGAAATGCCGGGAACCCGGTTTTCTGGGCCTGCTGCCAGTGCTGTGCAGCGTGTCCGGAGAGCGGATGCTGCCCGGTAAGCTGCGCTATCCGCCCCATTGCCGCTGTATTGCGCTCACTGACCTCACGGCGTTTCAGCGCACGTTCACTGTTGGTCAATAAGCCAGCCATATCCCTGCTCCTCCAGTTTTTTCGCCAGTGAGAAATCACCGGATTTGATGATCTTGCCCTGATACAGCACATGAACAAAGTCAGGCTTCACATAATCGAGGATGCGCTGATAGTGAGTAACAATAATAAAGGCGCGCTCCGGGCTGCGCAGCTGATTCACCCCGTTAGCCACGGTTTTCAGGGCATCGATATCCAGCCCGGAATCCGTTTCATCGAGAATACAGAGCGATGGCTCAAGGGCAGCCATCTGCAGGATATCGTTACGCTTTTTCTCACCGCCGGAGAACCCGACGTTCACCGCACGTGTCAGCAGATCCTGCGGCATATTCAGCAGCTCAATTTTATCTTCGATAAAATCAGCGAAATCAAAGCGATCCAGTGCCTCTTCACCACGATATTCGCGCACCGCATTGACTGCAGTTTGCAGGAAGAACTGGTTACTTACCCCGGGAATTTCCACCGGGTACTGAAAGGCGAGGAAAATCCCTTCACCGGCACGATCTTCCGGTGCCAGTTCCAGCAGGTCTTTACCTTTAAATGTGACGGTTCCGCTGTCAATTTCATACTCTTCCCGGCCGGCCAGTGTGGCAGACAGGGTACTTTTACCGGAACCATTCGGCCCCATAATGGCGTGGATTTCCCCCGGTTTCACATCCAGTGATAACCCTTTGAGGATTTCGTTACCTTCCACGCTGACATGCAAATCTTTTACGCTTAACATAATGTACTACTCCGTCCTGCCGGTTATCCCGCAGGCGCTGATTCTGATGTATTAACCCACACTGTGTTCCAGGCTTATCGCCAGCAGCTTTTGCGCTTCAACGGCAAATTCCAGCGGCAATTCAGAGAACACATCTTTACAAAAACCATTAACAATCATTGAGATGGCATCATCTTCGCTGATCCCGCGCTGTAAGCAGTAAAACAGCTGGTCTTCGCCGATACGCGAGGTGGTAGCCTCATGCTCCAGCTGCGCACTGTTATTCATCACTTCCACATACGGGAACGTGTGCGCGCCGCACTCTGTGCCGATAAGCATCGAGTCACACTGGGTAAAGTTACGGGCGTTTTCCGCCCCCGGCAGCACCTTAACCAGTCCCCGGTAGCTGTTCTGGCTTTTCCCGGCGGAAATCCCTTTCGAGATAATGGTGGATTTGGTATTGCGGCCGATGTGGATCATTTTGGTGCCGGTGTCCGCCTGCTGTGTGCCGTTAGTCAGGGCAACAGAGAAGAATTCACCGACCGAGTTATCCCCTTTGAGGATCACACTCGGGTATTTCCAGGTAATGGCCGAGCCGGTTTCAGACTGTGTCCACGACATTTTGGAATTTTCGCCCTCACACAGTGCCCGTTTGGTGACAAAGTTGAGGATCCCGCCTTCGCTGTCACCGCCGGAGAACCAGTTCTGCACAGTGGAATACTTCACTTCCGCATCCTTATGGATGATCACTTCCACAACCGCCGCATGCAGCTGATAAGTGTCACGCACCGGTGCGGAGCAACCTTCAATATAGCTGACGTAACTGCCCTCATCCGCAATCAGAATAGTACGTTCAAACTGACCGGTTTTGGCTGCGTTAATGCGGAAATAGGTGGATAACTCCATCGGGCAGCGCACCCCTTTCGGGACATAGACAAAGGTGCCGTCGGAGGCAACCGCCGAGTTAAGCGCGGCAAAAAAGTTATCGTGATTGGATACCACGGTACCGAGGTATTTCTGCACCAGTTCCGGATAGTCGTGAATCGCCTCCCCGAACGAGCAGAAAATCACACCGTGTTTCTTCAGCTCATCACGGTAAGTGGTTGAGACGGACACGGAGTCAAAAATCGCATCGACTGCCACCGCCTGCCCTTCGCGAACCGGCACACCGAGTTTTTCAAACGCTTCTTCCACTTCACTGGTCAGGAAACTGCCCGCCGGGCTTTGCACCGCCCCCGGCTGTGAGCCGCAGGTATCATCACACGAGCCGCATGACGGCGCGGAGTAATAGCTGTAATCCTGATAATCCAGCTGCGGATACTTCGCCTTCAGCCAGTGCGGCTCTTCCATCCCCAGCCAGTGCTGAAAAGCCTCCAGCCGGAAATTGAGCATCCACTCCGGTTCATTTCGTTTGGCGGAAATGGCGCGGATCACATTTTCATTGATCCCTTTCGCCAGTTCATCCGTGGCGACGTTAGTGAAGAAGCCCTCTTTATAGCGTCCGTCATTCAGCCAGGTCCGGACGTCTTCACCAATCTCTGCATTGCTCTGAGACATAATATGGCTTCGCTCTTAAACCCCGAAGCTTTCACCACACCCGCAGGCATGCTGAGCTTTCGGATTATTAAATTTAAATATCTGATTCAGCCCTTCACGGACAAAATCCACTTCCGTACCGTCGATAAACGGCATGGCTTTGCGCGGAACATACAGCCGGGCACCGTCGCGCTCAAACAGCATATCCTCTGCATCCGCCTGATTAATCATTTCAAAAACATAACCAAACCCGGCACAACCGGATTGTTTGACACTCAGGCAAAGCCCGATACTGTCCGGGGTGTTTTTCATCAGTGTCACAATCTGTTTTGCAGCAGCCGCTGTCAGTGTGATCCCTGTCCAGTCGTTGTCATTCAGTGAAAAGGTTTCCACCGGGTTGGTGCTGTGTGTTGTCATTATTGACCTCATAAAATTCGACGGGAGCTCTCCGTAAACACCATGTTAATGATAATATTTCTCACTTCAACCACTTGCTTTGAAAGGATATTCCGATTGTTGCTTAAATAATAGACAAGCATATCCGGCAAGCGTTATCATTTTTGAGCGAAAAGTTAATTAATTTGTTGTTTGTAAAAGAGATTATTTATCAATGATAAATGCTTATTACCGTACCAGACAGTACAGTATCAATGGCACAAAAGGATCATTATAAATACGACTTTTGCAGGGAGGTGCCGGTACACGGATATTCCGGACAGAATTCACGTAATACCGGCTGATATGTTGCTCAGATGTTATTTTTTTGACCCGCGCAGAATCGCAGTGGTCAGACGGGAAATACAGCATAACCGCTGCTGTTCATCAAAAATCTCAATAGACCAGACCTGCTGATTGCACCCGAGGTGTACCGCCTTACAATAACCGGTAACAACACCACTGCGCACCGCACGGACATGGTTGGCATTAATCTCAACACCGACCACGGTTTCATCCCCTTCACTGCACAGATATCCGGCCACCGAGCCGAGGCTTTCCGCCAGTACCACCGATGCCCCGCCGTGCAGCAGGCCGTGCGGCTGTTTGGTCCGGTCATCGACCGGCATCGTCGCGATCAACTGCTCCGGCTCCACTGTCGTGAAAACAATGCCCAGGTGGCTGAGCATATTCCCTTCCGAGATGCGATTCAGTTCTGCCGGTGTTGCAGGTCGTTTCCATATCATTAATAAGCTCTCCGCGTCGTGTTTTATCCCGCTGTCAGGATACCAGTGTCAGCAGCGCCTGCAACGGGTGCAGCATCACGTTACCTTCCATCCGCTTTACCTGGCTGCGGCAGGAGTACCCGGTGGCCAGGCAGCGTTCTGACGGCAGCGACTGGTACGGCTGCGCCCAGGAAAGCTGATAGATTCCTTTCGAACGCGCCAGGTTCGGCATCTCATGACCGTAAATCCCCGCCATACCGCAGCAGCCGGTACTGACCGATTGCAGTGTTGCGCCAAAGCGGCAGAACAGATTCTGCCAGATTTTTACACTGTCCGGCAGTGCGGTGGACTCGGTACAGTGGCTGAACAGATACCAGGGGGGAGTATCCTCACTGACATCTTTCACCGGTAATAAATCAGTATATTCTGTCAGAAATTCATGGACTAACATCACGCTGAACTGCTGTTTTTCCGGTGGCAGAACGGCTTTGTATTCATCGCGGTAACAGAGCACCAGTGCCGGATCGACACCTGCCATCGGACAGCCGAGCCGCGCCACCCGGTTAAGAAAATCTGCGGTTTTATTTGCCGTGCGGGCAAACCGGGTGAGAAAACCTTTAATATGCTGCGCTTTTCCGTTCGGGCTGAACGGCAGCAGCACCGGCTGAAAACCGAGTTTTTCCGCCAGCGCGGCAAAGTCAGCCACCACTTTTGCGTCAAAATAGCTGGTGAACGGATCCTGAACGATAAAAAGATAGCGCCCGGCCCTGCGCTGTTCCGCACTCATGCTTTCCAGCATTTCCAGGGTGACAGAAACTGCGTTGCTCCCTGCCAGCTGCTGCTTCAGTGATGGTGACGACAGCAGCGGTAAATCGGTCATACCCACTGTTTTTTCACTGAGTTTCTGCACCCACGGCTGTTTCAGGAAAAAGTTAAATACCTGCGGTGCTTTCGCCATCAGCGGCGCACCGGCTTCCGCATTCGCCACCAGATGGTCGCGCAGTGGCCGCAGATAACGTCCGTGATAGAGCGCCAGAAACCGGGCGCGGAATTCCGGCACATCGATTTTAATCGGGCATTGTGTGGAACAGGCTTTGCAGGCCAGACAACCGGACATCGATTCCTTCACTTCATGGGAAAAATCATATTCCCCGCGTGAGGCCCGCCGCGTATTGCCGATTTTTTCAATCAGTCCGCGAAGTGAAATGCGGTTCTGCGGCACCGCCTGTGATAATAACGCAGGATCCGTGCCCTGCTCTGCCAGCAGCCTCAGCCACTCTCTCACCAGTCCGGCTCGGCCTTTTGGTGAGTGAAAACGGGATTGCGTCACTTTCATTGACGGGCACATCGGGCTTTTGACATCAAAATTAAAACACAGGCCGTTGCCGTTACAGTTCATCGCGCCGGAAAAGGTATTTCTGACCTCAACGGGGATCGTTCTGTCATAGGTACCGCGCTTGATGGCATCCACCTGCATCATCGGTGCATCACTGGTTAACGGCGCACAAATTTTGCCGGGATTGAGCCGGTTTTCCGGGTCAAATGCCCCTTTGATACGGCGCAGTTCACGGTACAGCGTGTCACCGAAAAAAGCCTCACTGTACTGCGCCCGGAATCCTTTACCGTGCTCACCCCACAGCAGGCCGCCGTATTTGGCAGTCAGCGCAACGATATCATCGGAAATCTGCTTCATCAGCATTTCCTGTTCCGGTGAGCACATGTCCAGCGCCGGACGCACATGCAATACACCCGCATCCACATGGCCGAACATGCCGTATTCCAGATGATGGCTGTCCAGCAGCGCGCGAAATTCGGTGATGTAATCCGCCAGATGTTCCGGCGGCACACAGGTATCTTCGACAAACGGGATCGGTTTTGCCGCCCCTTTACTGTTACCGAGCAGGCCCACCGCTTTTTTGCGCATTGCATAAATACGCTCAATACCACTCAGTTCACGGCAAACCTGATAGCCAATCACACCCGCCTCATTATTTGCCATCAATGAATCCAGGCGTTCACACAATGACGCAACCTGTCCGTCAATCAGTACTTCATCATCACCGCAGAATTCAACGATATTTAATCCCAGCAGGGTCTTATCAGGCACATCCGTGATCAGTTCACTGACGGAATGCCAGACGATATCTTCCCGTGCCAGATTCAGCACTTTTGAATCCACGGTTTCCACGGACAGCGCCTGCGCCGCCACCATAAACGGTGCATTGCGCAGCGCGGAATCAAATGCATCATATTTGACATTCACCAGGCGGCGCACTTCCGGGATCGGCGTGATATTAAGTTTTGCCTCAGTGATCACCGCCAGTGTACCTTCGGAGCCGGTCAGGATACGGGTCAGATCAAAGGTCTGCATATCATCACTGAAGACATGGCGCAGATCATAGCCGGTCAGAAAGCGGTTGAGCTTCGGAAAGCTCTCCAGGATAGTCTGCCGGTGAGTTTCACAGCTCTCCAGTGTGGTGCGGTAAAGTTCCCCGGCCGTACTTTCCTCCTGTGCACAGCGCCGCGCCTCACTGACCGGCAGCGGCGCGGTATCCAGCAGATCACCGTTAAGCAGTACCGAGCGCAGACCCAGCACATGATCAGACGTTTTGCCGTACACCAGTGACCCCTGCCCGGAAGCATCAGTGTTAATCATCCCGCCCAGCGTGGCGCGGTTGGAGGTGGATAACTCCGGTGCAAAAAAATAGCCGTACGGTTTCAGATAGGCATTGAGCTGATCTTTAATCACCCCCGCTTCCGCCCGCACCCAGCCCTGCTCCGGGTTAATTTCCGGAATGCGGTTCATATAGCGGGATAAATCGATCACCACCCCGTTATTCAGCGACTGACCATTAGTGCCCGTACCGCCGCCGCGCGGGGTAAAGGTAACCGGCCGGAATTCATCCTGTGCGGCGAGGCGCATCACCAGAATCACATCGGCGGTCGAACGCGGGAAAACGATTGCCTGCGGCAGAAGCTGATAAATACTGTTGTCGGTCGCGAGGGTCAGCCGATCGCCATAGCGGGTGGTGGTATCGCCGGTAAATCCGCTTTCATTGAGGGCGTGAATATAACGTTCAACCGCCGGGCTTACCTGAGGGGATTGCGTTAATCGTGGGATCATTATCTGCGGCTCTTTTATCATAAATGGTCACATTGCAAATCTGACAATATAATTATGTGGTTAACTCTTCATTCTGATGCATGATTCATGCGAGAATATTCACCTTAACACACAATGTATTCATTTTGCGCCTGCAATAAAATAACGCAATATTTGCGCTCCTTTATCGGGAACAACCAGTTAATTCATTTACAAAGGGAAACTTATCCGTGGAAAAATCGCAACCGGGTTATGATTTACCTAAACTAATATTCGCCGTCGGAGCGATATCAATTCTCATTGTCATTAGTTTTTGGGTATTAAGTCCGTTTCTTCCGGGCTTTGTCTGGGCGGGTATGATAGTGATTGCCACCTGGCCGGTTTATACCGCAATCCGCCGCCGTGTCCGTAACAGCCGCTGGATAGCCGCATCCATTATGGTCATGCTGATTATTCTGTTGTTTGTCTTTCCGCTGGCTTTGCTTATCAACAGTATCGTCGAAAACAGTGAACCGCTGATGCGCTGGGTCAAAGCTCCGGGGCAGCTGACACTGCCGGAGCTGTACTGGCTCGACTCAATCCCGGTTATCGGGCCGAAACTGTTTGCCAGCTGGACAACTCTGGTCGCCAGCGGCGGTAACGCCATGATGGCGAAAATCCAGCCTTACCTTGGACAGGGCGCGGCCTGGTTCCTGACACAGTTACTGAGCGCCGGTAAATTCCTGTTCCACCTGGCGATTATGCTGCTGTTCAGTGCCCTGCTCTACCTTCAGGGCGAAGAAACGATGCGCGGCTTCCGCCATTTCGCCCTGCGTCTCGCCGGGATGCGCGGTGACGCCGCCGTGTTGCTGGCAGCCATGTCTGTACGCGCTGTGGCACTGGGGGTTGTGGTCACCGCATTAACCCAGGCGATTATCGGCGGACTGGGTCTGGGGCTGGCCGGCGTGCCGTTTGCCGCGATTCTGACTGTGCTTATTTTTATCTGCTGTGTGGCACAACTCGGCCCGCTGCTGATTATGATCCCGTCCATCATTTATCTGTTCTGGACAGGAGATACCACCTGGGCTGTGGTAATGATTGTCTGGGCCGGTATTGTTGCCACCATGGATGGCATTCTGCGTCCGTATCTCATCAAAATGGGGGCCGATTTACCGATGGTTCTGATTCTGACGGGTGTTATCGGCGGGATGTTATCACTCGGCATGATCGGACTCTTTATCGGCCCTGTCGTGCTGGCAGTTTCTTACACACTGCTGAAAGCATGGATGAATGATGTGCCAACGCCGTCAGATGACCTGACGGAAGTTCGTGCTTATATGGAAGAACAACTCTCGGAAAAAGAATAAGTTTTTAATCAGAGGTGCAGAAACGCACCTCTGATATATTTAATTAATTATTCAATTATGGTTCATAAATAGCATTAATAATTTGAAATATTAATATACATTGAGAAAAATACACCGGACTTATTCCCGTTACGGACAGAGGTTCTGAATATATTTCACTTATCTAACAATCAGTAAATATATATATTGAGACAATTCTTAATGCAGGCATATCTTAATTATTTTAATATATCCGCCATCAAGTAACGAATTAAAAGGTATTGTTATTCATTACAATGATACCTTCCGAATACAAATATTGCTGTGTGTAGTCTTTGCCTGTCAGCCCATGATAGGCTTTTTTTTTGCCTGTAATTCAGGATATCTGATTTGGTTTTATTTTGATTTGCCTTAAGTGCTGACGAATATTCTAACATTGAATACCAAAAAAAAGCCCGAAATAATCCGGGCTTTTAATCATTTTAAATGACTGAATCAGTGATTTTCTGCTAATGAAATCCAGGTTTTCACTACAGTATCCGGATTAAGAGAAACACTGTCGATTCCCTGCTCCATCAGCCAGGCCGCAAAATCCTGGTGGTCGGATGGTCCCTGACCACATATTCCCACATATTTGTTACGTGCTTTCGCCGCTTTGATCGCCATCGACAGCAGTGCTTTCACCGCATCGTTACGCTCATCAAACAGGGTGGAAACCACACCGGAGTCACGATCCAGACCCAGCGTCAGCTGTGTCATGTCGTTGGAGCCGATAGAGAAGCCGTCAAAATATTCGAGGAACTGGTCAGCCAGCAGTGCGTTTGACGGGATTTCACACATCATAATCAGGCGCAGGCCATTTTCGCCGCGCTTCAGACCATGAGCCGCCAGTTCATTCACCACAGCTTCTGCCTGTGCCACTGTACGGACAAACGGAATCATCACTTCGACGTTAGTCAGATCCATATCGTTACGCACACGTTTTACCGCTTCACATTCCAGCGCGAAACAGTCACGGAAATCATCATGCACATAACGGCCTGCACCACGGAAGCCCAGCATCGGGTTTTCTTCATGCGGTTCGTAGATATCCCCGCCGACCAGGTTGGCATACTCGTTGGATTTAAAGTCAGACAGACGGACAATCACTTTCTTCGGATAGAACGCTGCGGCAATTGTGGCAATCCCTTCAACCAGACGACCGATATAGAATTCCACCGGATCATCATAGCCCTGCATCATGCTGCGGATTTCCGCCTGTAATTCCGGGGTCTGCTGATCAAATTCCAGCAGTGCGCGCGGGTGTACACCAATCATACGGTTGATGATAAATTCCAGACGCGCCAGACCGACACCTTCATGCGGCAGGCAGGCAAAGTCAAATGCACGGTCAGGGTTACCGACGTTCATCATGATTTTGGTGCCCACTTCCGGCATTTTATCGATTTCAGACGAATGAATATCAAAATCCAGTTTACCGCCGTAGACATAACCGGTATCCCCTTCAGAACAGGAAACCGTCACTTCCTGACCTTCTTTCAGAAGTTCGGTGGCATCGCCGCAGCCGACAACCGCTGGGATCCCCAGCTCACGGGCAATGATTGCCGCGTGACAGGTACGGCCGCCGCGGTTGGTAACAATCGCCGCGGCTTTCTTCATGATCGGTTCCCAGTCCGGGTCAGTCATATCAGTGACTAACACATCACCCGGCTGAATACGATCCATCTGGCTCAGGTCATGGATCACTTTGACCACACCGGCACCGATACGGTGACCGATTGCACGGCCTTCAACCAGCACAGTACTCTGGCCGTTCAGCTGATAACGTTCCATCACCTGCTGATTGGAACGAACGGTTTCCGGACGCGCCTGCACGATATACAGTTTGCCGTTGTTACCGTCTTTCGCCCACTCGATATCCATCGGACGACCGTAGTGTTTTTCAATGGTAACAGCCTGTTTTGCCAGCTCTTCCACTTCACTGTCGGTCAGTGAGAAACGTTTGCATTTTTCTGCGTCCACATCTTCAATGCGAACCTGTTTGCCGTGGCTGGTGTCATCCGCATAAACCATCTGAATTTTCTTGGAACCCATGGTGCGGCGGACAATGGCCGGACGGCCTTTTTCCAGGGTTGGTTTGTGGACATAAAACTCGTCCGGGTTTACCGCGCCCTGCACCACCATCTCACCCAGCCCGTAAGCGGATGTGATAAAGACCACCTGGTCAAAACCGGACTCAGTATCGATAGTGAACATCACGCCGGAAGACGCGAGGTCAGAACGCACCATGCGCTGAACACCGGCAGACAGTGCAATACCACGGTGGTCATAGCCCTGATGCACGCGGTAAGAAATCGCGCGGTCATTAAATAATGAAGCAAATACGTGCTTGATGGCGACCATAATCGCATCAATGCCCTGCACGTTTAAGAAGGTTTCCTGCTGTCCCGCGAAGGAGGCATCCGGCATATCCTCAGCCGTTGCGGAAGAACGCACAGCAAAAGATGCGCCTTTCTCGCCTTCGGACAGCTGTTCATACGCCTGACGGATATCCTGCTCAAA
Organism: Morganella morganii H1r; assembly: GCF_000633515.1. Lineage (GTDB taxonomy): Bacteria > Pseudomonadota > Gammaproteobacteria > Enterobacterales > Enterobacteriaceae > Morganella > Morganella morganii_B. The sequence continues at coordinate 68,826 of NZ_AYMP01000015.1, forward strand.
TTCCGCAGAGAACGGGGTATCAATTACCCATCCGCGGATCTGCGCACCGGCTTTCGCCAGCTGGTTGACATCGTCAACATCCGTTTTATCCAGCAGCTCATAAATACGCTGGTTGACGCCACTTTGCTCAAGAAAGTCATTGAAGGCCTGTGCCGTGGTGGCAAAACCATTGGGAACAGACACGCCTAATCCGGAAAGATTGGTTATCATTTCACCTAAAGACGCATTTTTACCACCGACACGGGGTACGTCATTCATACCTAATTGGTTATACCAAAGTACATTACACGGGGTTTGACCATTGTTGGACATTGCAAGCAATCCTTTTAACATTCAAAAGAAGGTAAAATCGGAAATACGGGCTCTGCTGAGCATCAGAAACAGATTATCACAATGTTTGTAAGAATATAGACAGGTGAATCGATCAACCCGATTACAATATTTTTTTATCCTTTATAATCATGTTTTAATTTATTTGTGCCGTTGCTCCGGATTATCGATTCAGCAAAAAACATAGGAAAATAAATAACATGTCTATCACAACCGGCTCATCTTCTGATACACAAAATAAAGAAACACGGAGTGTCTTCTTTATTTCTGACGGAACGGCTATTACGGCGGAAGTATTAGGTCATGCTGTATTGTCTCAGTTCCCTATTGATATTATCGCTTACACTCTGCCTTTCGTGGCAACCGTAGAGCGTGCGCTGGAAATCAGACAAAAAATCGATACCATTTTTGAAACCACCGGGTTACGCCCGCTGGTGTTCTACTCCATTATCTGTCAGGACGTGCGCGAAGCTATTACCGGCAGTCAGGGCTGCTGCCAGGATATCGTCCAGACCCTGGTGGCACCGATTCAGAAAGAGATTCAGATGGAACCTCAGCCGATGTTCAACCGGACGCATGGTTTATCCAAACGTAATCTGAGTCAGTATGACGCCCGTATCGCCGCCATTGATTTCGCGCTGGCGCATGATGACGGCGTTTCCCTGCGTAATATGGATCAGGCTCAGGTGATTCTGCTCGGCGTTTCCCGCTGCGGTAAAACCCCGACCAGCCTCTACCTGGCGATGCAGTTCGGTATCCAGGCTGCCAACTATCCGTTTACCGCAGATGATATGGACAATCTGCAGCTGCCTGCCGCCCTGAAACCGTATAATAAAAAACTATTCGGTCTGACCATTGATCCTGAACGTCTTGCCGCTATCCGGGAAGAGCGCCGCGAAAACAGCCGCTACGCCTCAATCCGCCAGTGCCGGATGGAACTGGCAGAGGTGGAAGCACTGTATCGCAAACACAAAATCAGCTACCTCAATACCACAAACTATTCGGTGGAAGAGATATCGACAAAAATCATCGATTCTCTGGGATTAAACCGCCGTATGTTCTGACAGCGGAAACGGTTAAGTGGATCACATTCCCCCGGTGATCCACTTTCTGCAATTGTATCTTGTAATCATCACGTTTTCGTTTATTGTGATCGGTATCACTGTGGTTTCACACAGCAACTGACCGAATTCAGAGACAGCATTAATCTATGGAAAAAACGGATGAACTGCGCACACGGGCAATAGACAAACTGATCACCCCGTCTGCGCTGGCCGGTGAGTTTCCGGCCACAGAAGCAATTAATAAGAATGTCGCCACATCACGAACCCGCATTGAACACATTTTAACCGGCGACGACCCGCGTCTGCTGGTGATTATCGGCCCCTGCTCCGTGCATGACCCGATTGCCGCACTGGATTACGCACAACGCCTGAGCGAGCTGCTGCCAAAATACAGCGCGCGCCTTGAAATTGTGATGCGTACCTATTTTGAAAAGCCGCGTACGGTTGTCGGCTGGAAAGGGCTGATTTCAGATCCGCGTCTGGACAACTCCTGCCAGGTCAATGAAGGTATCCGGCTGGCACGCAAACTGCTGATCGACGTTAACGCACTGAATGTCCCGACAGCCACCGAGTTTCTCGATATGGTCACCGGCCAGTATATTGCGGATCTCATCAGCTGGGGGGCAATCGGTGCCCGCACCACGGAAAGCCAGATCCACCGCGAAATGGCCTCCGCGCTCTCCTGCCCGGTCGGCTTCAAAAACGGGACTGACGGCAATATCAAAATTGCGATTGATGCTATCCGTGCCGCACAGGCCGGTCATATGTTCCTGTCACCGGATAAAGACGGTCAGATGACCATTTACCAGACCAAAGGCAATCCGTTCGGGCATATTATTATGCGCGGCGGCAAAACACCGAACTATGCCGCCGGTGATATTGCGCACGCCTGTGATCAGCTGCGCCAGTTTGACCTGCCGGAACATCTGGTGATTGATTTCAGCCACGGTAACTGTCAGAAAATCCACCGCCGTCAGCTGGATGTCGCCAAAGATGTCGCACAACAGATTAAAGACGGTTCGCGGGCTATCGCCGGTGTTATGGCGGAAAGCTTTATTCAGGAAGGCACTCAAAAACTGGTCAATCACAAAGCACCTGTGTACGGGCAGTCGATTACTGACCCGTGCCTGAGCTGGGCGGATACCGTCACCTTGCTGGATATTCTGGCGGACGCGGCGAATGCCCGTTTCAGCTGATTTTTTCCTTATTATGAAACAGGATGCCCGGCATCCTGTTTATTCATCACTCGTAGTTATCATTTACACACCATATAGTTGAGATACAGCTCACTTTTTCCATGTAAATCCCCCCTCCGGAAAGAAATCGCTTGTACAGATTCCGTCATCTGCTGATAATAATTTGCGAGTGAGAATTGATATCAAATAAAACTATATGACTGAAAATAATCAGAATTCTGTGATATCCGGACGTTCCGGATATAAAAATACAGCAACGAATAAGATCACAGTTATCAGCAGCGAGGCACTTCTGGGACCTCAGCAACGCATTATTATCCACCATCAGAATGAGGAATATCACCTGCGCCGGACAAAAAACGGAAAACTGATTCTGACCAAATAATATACCGGCCAGCCACCTGTTTCCTTAAGGCAGCCAGCTTACTTTTTGACACCTGTTATCCGGTTTGCACCTGTTCGGTACAAACCATGAAAAAGTAAGGATCTGCTATGCGCAATAAAACACTCTCCCGTTATATCGCCCTGAGTAAACGGGATTTATTCGCCTGTTCCTATGATATTGCTAAAAAAATGCGCATATCCGAGGCGGAGCTGGCACACTGCCGGGTCGGATATGATACCTGCCGCCTCACACCGGATATCCCCGCTATTTTTCGTTTACTCGCCACTATCGGCGATCTGAACGGCGTTACCGAAAATGACAATGCTATGCAGGAGCACTGCGGCACATATGCTAATGTCGAGTTCGGGGAACATGCAAGCCTGCTGCTGAATCCGTACGGGCTGGATTTACGCTTTTTCCTGTCTCAGTGGCACTCTGCATTTGTGTTAGCAGAAAATACGCTGAGCGGGCTGCAACACAGCCTGCAATTTTTTGATCGTCACGGCGATGCTGTCCACAAAATATTCACTACGCGTAATACGGATATGACCGCCTGGAAACAACTGACTGCACAATTTGCCACACATGACAATCCGCGGGTTACCCCCAGACCCGTCGTCATGCCTGCTTCCGTACCACTGACACCGGAACAGCAGGCTGAATTTACCCGCAACTGGCAGCAAATGACCGATGTACACCAGTTCTTTACTCTGCTGAAAAAATTTAATATCAGCCGCTTACAGGCATTCCGTTATGTGGATAACACGCTGGCACAGCGGGTAGATAACAGTGCATTATTACGGCTGCTCACACTGTGCGAAAAAGATAAAAATGACATCATGATCTTTGTCGCCAACCGGGGGTGTGTCCAGATTTTCACCGGCGCCATCAACCGGCTCGAAAGGATGGTTTCCTCGGATAGCGGAAAATACTACATTCATATTTTCAATGAGTTATTCTCTTTCCGCATGGTTGAATCAAACATTGCGGAATGCTGGATAACCCGTAAACCCACTAAAGACGGTATTGTTACCAGCATGGAATTATTTGATAAAAACGGCCAGGCTATCGCCCAGTTGTTCGGGCAGCGCACCGAAGGTGAACCGGAACAAACTGTCTGGCGCCGTCAGATTGATATCCTGCTGTCAAACAATATCGATAAGGCTGTAGCATGAAAAAATATATCTTGCTGCTGCTGTTCTGCTTTTGTCCGTCTGCACTCAGTGTACAAGGTGGTATTATTACCCTGGGCGGGGATGTCACCGAGATTGTTTTTGCACTCGGTGCCGGAGATCGGGTCATTGCCCGTGATACGACCAGTGAGCATCCGCCACAAGTCACTCAGTTACCGGATGTCGGCTATCTGCGGCTGCTTAATGCGGAAGGTTTGTTATCACTTCAGCCCTCACTGATTCTCGCCAGTGAACTGGCCTATCCTTCCGCCGTATTATCTCAGATTAGTATGGCTGGTATCCCTGTTGTCACCGTGAGTGCAAAAGCGGAGCTTACCGCTATTACAACTAAAATCAGTCAGATTGCGGAAGCTCTGGCTTTGCAATCAGCGGCTGCGGCCCTGACTGCCGACATTGACCGTAAACTGAATACCGTTCCGCAAACGCCACTGCCGGTGAATGTACTGTTTTTGCTCAGTCACACGGGTACCGCCCCGATGGCGGCCGGTACAGATACCGCTGCTGACAGTCTGATCCGCAGTGCGGGCGGAAAAAATGCCGCCGGTTCTTTTCGCCGCTACCGGCCTCTGTCTGCAGAAGGGATGATTGCCGCTCAGCCGGATTTAGTGGTGATCACCCGCAGCGGTCTGGCTTCACTCGGCAGCACCGACAAGCTGTGGCAGTTACCGGGACTGGCGCAAACCCCCGCCGGAAAACACCAGAGAGTATTGATAGCCGATGATATGGGTTTTCTCGGCTTCGGGTTACAAACACCTGAAACACTGCGTCAGTTACGCAAAGCGATGGAGGTAACAGCTGCGCTATGAACAATCCGCCTGCTTTTCACCTGCGCCGCCTGTGCCTCTGTTTGCTGTTATCAGTCATGATATTTACTGCCATGAATACCGGCGGACTGCCGGTTTCTGTCAGTGCATTCCTCCGGGGTGAGATCACCCCGCAACTCTGGCAAATTTGGTTGTCTGTCCGTCTGCCGAGGATTGTACTGGCTGTTATGGCTGGCATGGCACTGGCGACTGCCGGTGTATTATTGCAGGGATTGTTCCGCAACCCGCTGGCTGATCCCGGTTTACTCGGGATCAGCAGCGGTGCTGCCGTTGCCGTGGCACTGGGCATTGTCTTTATCGCGCCTTATCTGAGCGGTACACTCACACTGTATCTGCACATTATTACCGCATTCAGTGGTGCGCTTTGTATCAGCGGGCTGATTTTTATGCTCAACCGCCGCCGTCAGCCATTACTGCGCCTGTTACTGTGCGGTATCGCCGTTAATGCCATCAGCATGTCTTTTGTCGGTGTACTCAATTATCTGAGTGATGATAAAGAATTACGTCAGTTTTCGCTCTGGATGATGGGCGGTACCGGGCATATCAGCTGGGTTCTGCTGCTGCCGGCTATCATACTGATACTCCCCGTATTTTATGCTGCATTCAGGCTGTCACGTCCGCTGGATATGATTCAGCTGGGAGAGGAAGAAGCACATTATGCCGGCGTCAATGTCCGCCGGACACAACAGTGTGTACTGCTGATCAATGCCCTGCTTACCGGTATTACAGTGTCACTGTGCGGAATTATCGGTTTTATCGGCCTGGTTATCCCCCACCTGATGCGTATGATTTTCGGCTGGCATCACCGGCTTCTGCTGGTGACATCAGCCCTTGCAGGCGCCCTGCTGTTACTGCTTTCGGACACCCTTGCCCGCACCCTGGTGGTACCGGCAGAAATTCCGGTCGGGTTACTGACCGGACTGCTCGGCGCGCCTTATTTTCTCTGGCTGATTTTCTCGGTGAAGGAATAATATGTCCCGCATAACCACAAATACCACACCACCGGTGCTGGTTGCAGAGAATATCTGTTTTTCCCGCCACGGACAGCCGGTAATCAGTGATATATCCCTGACATTACACTGCGGAACCATCACTGCTGTTACCGGCCCGAATGGTGCGGGAAAATCAACCCTTCTTCGTTTACTCAGTGGTTATTGTCCCTGTGACAGCGGACAAATCATGCTGCGCGAAAAACCGATGGCATCCTGGTCGGCCGCTGCTCTGGCACAGATCAGGGCGGTCATGACACAACAAAGTGTTATCTCTGCTCCCTACCGGGTCAGAGACATTATTGCGCTGGGGGATTTGCACAGAGAATATTCACGTCAGACTACCATTGATGAGGTGATACACCTGACGGCCTGCGAATCATTGCTCGATAAACGCTGGTATCAGCTTTCCGGTGGTGAGCAGCAGCGGGTTAATCTGGCGCGGGCACTGATGCAACTGAGCGGCCCGTTGCCCGTTCCCCGTCTGCTATTACTGGATGAGCCCACTGCCGCGCTGGATCTTCACCACCAGCAACGCCTGATACGGATGCTGAAAAAGCGGGTGAGCGCGACCTCCCTGGCAGTCTTCTGTATTCTGCATGACCTGAATTTAGCGTCTTTATATGCTGACCACATCATAATGCTGAATAACGGACGCATTGTCCGTCAGGGAACGCCGGGCGAAGTACTGCAAAAAACGGTACTGAAGGAAACCTATCAGGCTGACCTGATAACGCTCCGCCATCCGCTTACCGGCAATAATTCTGTGTTACTTACCCCTTAACATTAGTCACTTTTTGCCGTAACACGTTGTTTGCGGCAAAAAGTCATTGCCGAGAGCAAACATAAGGTATACCCGAGCAATTCGCAGCCCTCTTCTGCCAGGTTTTTTGCCAGCCGGTTAAAATCATCTCCCATCATACCGCGCCATAAAATCCCCATACCAAACAGGCGGGAAAATACCAGTACCACCAGCAAACCGGTGACCATCATCCCGTATGCCGGATGAGTGACAAAACGATACAACCCGCTAACCGCTGTGCGCGGATGCAGAAAAGCATAGACAATCGCAGCCAGTGAGACCGGAACCGCGAACCAGAACCATGCGCCGTGAGAAATATAATCAAAAATCTGATCCAACTCCCTGATCAGCATGCTGGCAAACAATCCTGCAATCAGGAAAAACCCCGCTCTGTCCTCCGGTTCCCGCAGCCCTTTGCGGAAAAACAGCACAATCACGGCCAGCAGCATCACTTCGGCAACAATTTCTGTCACCGAGTCTTCCCCCAAATCATTCTTAAGAACCAAAATATCAATAAACAACTGACCTGTGCTGGCAGCCATGATCAGTGCCAACATAAAAAAACGTCCCATTGCCCCGAAAAGAAACCGAAATTGCTGTGACATAACTATCCTGAATTATATTTATCGTCAGCGGATTCTATCGATATTCAATCTGTAATTGGTGACATATGGTGCTATATGCTGGTGATAAAACAATTGGTTTCATCTATTGGTCTGATAATGATTCTCAATCATGAAAGGCACGATTTGCCTACACAATTCTTGGAAAATTCATAAAATATGATTAATAACATCTGTGACTATTAGAATTTATAGATTGTAGCCCGATTTTGGGAGGTGAACATGTCAGAAAGTGTAGTGAACGATATTATCAAATGGCTGGAAACTCAGTTACAGCGCAATGAAGGGATCAAGATCGATACTATTGCGGATAAAAGCGGTTATTCAAAATGGCATCTCCAGCGTATTTTCAAAGATATCAAGGGATGCACACTAGGTGAGTATGTCCGTAAGCGCCGCCTGCTGGAAGCAGCTAAATCTCTGCGCGATAACGATATGTCTATTCTGGATATCGCGTTGCAGTATGGTTTCAGTTCACAGGCAACCTTTACCCGTATCTTTAAAAAACATTTCAATACCACACCGGCAAAATTCCGTGATCACGGCCAGATGCCGGAACCGCGCTGTTTCATGGAGTGTGGTTCACACTAAATGGCTGAAAAAATATCCCCGCCGCCATCACCGGCCAAACGGGGATATTTTTTTATCCTGCCGTAATCACTGAACAGATTAACCGCCTGCTTTATTTAAGCTCAGCCACCAGCCAGCCCCGCAACTGAGTCAGCTCATCGTGCATGTCCGGATAAGCGGCCATAAGCTCAGTGAATACCGCTGTCACCGCATCAGCACTGTAACGCTGCCCGGTCAGCAGTTGTGCCAGTAGTTCCAGCGGAGCCGGGTCAAGACTGTCAGTAAAAATCTGCGCCCGGCTGATCATGCCGCGCTCCACATCAAAATGCAGTTCAATACCGCCCCATTTAAAGCGGGTATCCAACAAATGGCTGAAGGCCGGTGCATTACCGAAATTCCAGTCCCAGCTGCTTTGTCTGGCAAAGGTTTCAGCAAATCCCGGCAGATCAGGAAGTGAATCCGGTGAAATCAGTTCCGCTTCCGCCTTCTCGCCGTAATAGTCGAAAAACGCCGCTTTAATCGCGTCACAAACCTGCTCATGATCAACCCCCGGAATAATTTCCGCCAGATTAGTCACCCGGGAGCGGACTGAGGTGATCCCTTTGGCCTGCAATTTCTTTGGATCCGGGTTGAGATAATCCGCCAGACGGCTTAAATCCGCATTAATTAATACCGTACCATGATGAAAACCGCGATCTTTGGTTTCCCGGTACGCCGACCCGGAAATTTTCCGCTCACCATCCCCGCTGTTTACCACAAGGTCATTACGCCCGGATGCCGATACCGAAATACCGAGCCGGGATAAACCACCGAGAATAATATTGGTGGATACCGTTTTATCATATTCCGGTTTTCCGGCCATAAAGGTAAAATTGGTATTCCCCTTGTCATGAAATACCGCCCCGCCGCCGCTGCTGCGCCGTGCTAATTTAATATGGTCGGCTTCCATTTTTCGGGTATTACACTCCTTCCACGGGTTTTGTGCCCGGCCGATAACCACAGTGTCATTATTACGCCACAGAAACAGCACGCGCTGGTCAGCGGGCATTTGCCGGAAAATACACTCTTCAACAGCAAGGTTAAACCACGGATCAAAGGAATCAGAAATAAAAAGACGAAGTGACGACATGTTGTCCCCCGGAAAAAATAGGCTGCCGATAAGATAGCATATTTATCCCGGTGATTTTAAAGTCTGCGCGCCTGCCAGAAGACTTTTTTCCAATAGACGTTGTCAAGGCTGGAACGCATCACACCTTTACTGGTCGAGGCATGAATAAAGGCGCGATCAGAATCATAAATACCGACATGTAACCCGTTTTCGCCACCGCCGGTTTTAAAGAACACCAGGTCGCCGGGTTGTAAATCCGCAACATCGATACGGGTACCATACGTTGTCTGTGCTTTGGTGGTACGCGGCAGCGAAATAGCAAAGCGATCGTTAAATGTCCGGTAGACAAAGCCGGAACAGTCAATACCGTTTAAATCCATTCCGCCGTAATGATATGGCGTGCCGTACCACTGCGATAATTGTTCCCGCAACTGGGCAATCACCATAATCGGATCTGATAATTCTGTTTTGACCGGCGGTGCATAATATTTACGCGGCGTCGATGAACAGCCGACAACGGCTAATACGCAGATAAAAAGCAGAGAACGGAATATGATTTTCATTGTATTATCCCCGGCACGGCTGACCTTCAACCCGCAATACTGTATTAATATCTGCGGGTGAAAGTCAATATTTGCCGTATTTTACCCGGTGTTACGGCATTTTCCGGTAATAAAGCAAGGTCAGGCTTTCATCAGTGACTACGTCATCTGCCGGCGTAACATCGTTTTCATCCAGCCCGTGACGATCCCGCAGGATCAGCGCAACATTACCGGTTTTACGGGCGTTTTTCAGCCAGGAGTCAAAGTCATCATGTGTAATAAATTTTGACTTGGTATCCGGATAGATATCGCTCAGCCCGTATTTCAGTTCTCCCGGACGGTCAAACATATAAATATCGCTGCGCTGCAATTCCCAGGCCGCTGAAGTGCCGATACCGACACTGTTAACCAGAATATAACGGGCATCTTTCAGCAGCGCGATATTATCCTGAATAAAGATCTGCGGTAAATTTGCCCGTTCCGTACGGGCCGGTAACAACGAACTGACAGATAAACTGATCGCCACCGTACAAAATGCCGCCAGCATCCAGTAACGGCAACCCTTTATCAGGGTGAACACCGAAACGGTAATCCAGAACAGGAAAATCGCAATAGCCCCGGTAAATTTGCCGCGCTCATCCGCAGAATACACCAGGGTATTTTCCAGGTTGTTTATTACCAGCAGAGCAATAATCGCGCAGAAACCAAAAATAATATTAATCACCGCATTCAGTTTAAAGACAGATACGGCCTGTTTTTTTATCAGGGTATGGATATACGCTGCCATCAGGATCGTCAGTGGCGCAATGACCGGCAGAATATAGGTCAGTAATTTTCCTTTGGCGATACTGAAAAATAAGAATGGCAATACTGTCCAGCACAGCAGGAAGAATAACGGCTTATTTTCACGGCGCTGTTGCCAGCCCTGTTTTAATGCCCCGAATAAAAAACCGCTCCAGGGTAATACACCGGCAAACAGAATCGGAATAAAAAACCAGAATGGCGAGAGATTTTGCGCCTCTTTACTCATAAAGCGCTGTAAATGCTCAACCACCACAAAATAGCGCCAGAAATCCGGCTCGGCGTGATATATCGCCAGTGCCCACGGCAGTGTGATAAGACCGGCAGCAGCGATCCCCGCCCAGCAATAACAGAGCATTGTTTTAAAACGGCGGTAGAAAATATGCACCGGAATCAGCGCAATAACCGGCAATACCAGTGCCAGAAAACCCTTTGTCATCAGCGCCATGCCGCAGGCCAGCCCGAAGGCAACCCAGTAGCCCAGCAATGCACGGCGTGACTGCGCGGTGATCAGTCCATAACTGAGATAAATCACCAGCGTGACCCACATGGTCAGAATCGGATCCAGCGTACTGTAAGTCCCGAGTGCGAGAACCAGTAACATACTGGCATACAGAAAGGCAGCTGTGCGGGCGATGACTTTTTCATCCCACATTTTCATTGTCAGCAGGTAAACCAGCCATGTGCTGACCATTGTTGAGAACAGGACACCAAAACGCACCGCAAATTGTGTATGACCGAACAACATCTGACTGATGTTATTTACCCAGTAACCCGCCACCGGTTTTTCAAAATAGCGGATATCCAGCAGATGCGGCACCACCCAGTTACCGTCAGCCAGCATTTCCCGGCTGATCTCCGCATACCGGGTTTCATCCGGCTGCCATAACGCGCGGAATTCCAAAGGAATAAAATAGGTCACTGCAATAAACAACAGAAATAACACAGCCCACATTGCGGCAGACGGATACGCCACATGAAACGCGGACTTACGGCTGGTAACGTCCAATATAACCTCCGGACAAGGATACAATTTTATAACAATAAGGTAACTATCTCTGTTACTTCCATTAAGACCAGAGTCGTGCAGAATAATTCACGGAAGAACAGGATATTTTTGTTATACAAGAAAGAGTAAAAGGGAGGATTAATTCCGGCTTAACGGTTAATGGCAGCTTAATAAAACAATAAACCACCCCAACTATAGCGCGGACTTATCTTTGCTGTGGATCAGACGCACACCAAACAGAATAAAAATAATACCGATGCTTTTTATCAGCGATACACCTTCATTAAACCAGGGCAGGAACGCAGCCAGCAAATAGACAAACACATAACTCAGGCTGATAAGCGGGTAGGCTTTATTGAGCGGCAAATCCCGCAGCGCGAGCAGCCAGCACACCATTGACAGAACATAGCCCGCCAGTCCGGTGAAAACGACTGCGAACGGCTGCCACTGAGATAGCAACCAGCGGATATCCAGCCACTGCGGGCTCAGTGCAATATCCGGTAATTGTGTCACACCCAGTTTCAGCAACAGCTGCGCGGCGGTGACAAACAGCACACTGCCGAGTACCCAGAGATATCCGCGCATCAGTGTCCCGCTCCCATCAGAATCACGCCGGTGACAATCGCTGCCACACCGCACCAGTGTTTACGGGTTACCCGTTCACCGTATAAAAACTGCGCCACCAGGGTAACCACCACAAAGTTGATACTCAGCATCGGATAGGCGATATTCAGCGGCATAACCTGCAAAAGTTTCAGCCACAGCAGCATTCCCAGCCCCAGCAGAAACACTGCCAGCACCAGCCAGTACAGACCTCTGCGTTTTGCATTTTCCTGTGCAGCCTGCCAGACATCGACTGCCTGTTTCTGGCAGATCTGACCGCCGCAGGTGAGAAAACTCACAATAATCAGTAAAACAATTTGCCCGAACACCATTACACCTTATGGCTGTTTATCATAGATATAGAGGGTCATCCGGCTGTTTTCGGTTCGTTTGTCCGCCGGTGGCAGTTTGGCATCGTAGGTATCATTTTTATCGGTTACCAGCAGTGCAACCTGCCCTTTCTTACGGGTTTCCGCCAGCCACTCAGCGAAAGTCGCATCATTCAGCAGACGGTATTCGCTGTCCGGATATTTCAGACCATAAGTCAGTTCGCCCGAATTATTCAGCAGATAAATATCTCCGCGTTTCAGCTCCCAGGCCAGTCCTGCACCGACACCGACACTGTTACTGACAATAAACGGACTCTTTTCCAGATCGGCCATATTCTGCCGGATAAACGCCTGCGGCAGTTTGGAATCCACCGAGTGATCCGGCACCGCGCTGCCAAAGGTCAGACTGACCACCAGTGAACAGGACGCTGCCCACAGCCAGTGTTTTGCTTTCAGCAGATAACAGAGATACCCGATGATACCCCAGATAGTAAAGGCGACAATCCCCAGTACCACTTTGGACCATTCATCCGGCTGATAAATTGGTTTTTTGACCAGATAGCTGGCAATAATCAGTCCGGCGACAGCGACCGCACCAAAGGCCAGGTTCAGGATACCGTTCGCCTGCAGCGCTTTCATCCGGTGCTTGCGCACACAATCAACGCCGTATTTGGCGATCATCACCGCCAGTGGCGCCATCAGCGGCAGCATATAGGTCGGCAGTTTACCTTTGGCAATACTGAACAGCAGGAACGGGGCAACAAACCAGCAGAACAGGAAAAACATCGGCGGATTATTGCGCCGCTCTTTCCAGCCTTTGAACAATGCGCCGGGCAGTAACGCCAGCCACGGCAGACAACCGAGCAGGATCACAGGGATGTAATACCACATTGGTGAGGCGTGCTGGGCATCTTCGCCGGAGAAACGCTGGAAATGCTCCACCACAATGAAATAGCGCCAGTAATCCGGCTCCTGCTGGTGAACCGCAATCGCCCACGGCAGGCTGATCAGCACCGCGCAGAAAACCGCCAGCGGGCCGAATTTCAGTAACTCAATGAAACGCCGCTGATACAACATCACCGGCAGCATTGCCACCACCGGGATTGCCAGCGCAAGGAAGCCTTTGGTCATAAAGCCCATACCACAGGCCAGACCCAGCAGGCACCAGGACGTTATCCTGGTTTTCACATTTTCGGCTTTCAGTGCCCTGAAGCTGAAGGCCATCGAGGCAATCACCCACATGGCAAACATCGGGTCGAGCACACTGTATGTGCCGACACTGAACACCAGAAACATGGAGACAAAGACCAGCGACGCAACAAATGCTGTGTGACGATTGCGCCACATCAGAAGTGTCATCCAGTAAACCAGCAGCGTGCTGATAAGGATACTGAAGACCGAGCCTGCACGGACAGCAAAATTGGTATGACCGAAGACCAGCTGGCTGACATTATTCACCCAGTAACCGGCCACCGGTTTTTCAAAATAACGCAGATCGAGTAACTTCGGGACAACCCAGTCGCCCTGTGTCACCATTTCACGGCTGATTTCCGCATACCGGGTTTCATCCGGATGCCAGAGCAGACGATCATTGATCGGGAAAAGGTAAGTTAACACGAAAAAAAGAGCCAGCAGAAAGGCTCCGATTTTACTCGCCCGGTTATTCAGCATGTAATGCTATCCCTCTTGTTGGCAGCCCAGCCACCCTTCCCGGCCGGGGAAATCACCCCGTACCACTTTGCCTGTCGGTAACGTTGATAAATCAGACGGCAGCAGTTCACTGAGCGGACAAAAGCGGAAATCCTCATGTTTAATCCGGTCCAGTAATGCCTCAAACTGTGCGGCTTTGGACATGCCTTCCACTTCAGTGTGGATAGTATAGACCGGCACGCCCTGATCCCGTCTGATTGCATCCAGGATAAAGTCGTTGAAATCCGCATCAGCCACCTGCGGCCCAACTACTTCATCATAGGTCGGCAGTGTAACAGGAATCTGCACGGTTCCGGTAGTCCCGTCTGCAAGAAGCGGTCGGAACGGATGCGTGCCGCGGCAATCACTGTTGTAGGCAAAACCAAATGCCTGTTTGGCTTCAATTACCCGCTCATCGGCACGCCAGCCTGCCACCGCAGAGCACTGTACCGGCTGTCCGGTAGCCTGTGATAAGGCATCGGTGCCCAGGCGAATCTGCTCCGTGATTTGTGCCGGTGTCCAGCGGCCGGCTTTCGCCTGCCAGCCCTGGTGATCCCAGGCATGCAGGCCGACTTCATGACCGGCATCCAGCGTCTGTTTCATCAGATAGCCCAGATCACGGGCAATTTTCTTACCCGGCCACGCCGTACCGGCCAGCAGAATATCCAGGCCGTATAATGACGCCGCATTGGAGCGCAGCATTTTCCACAGAAACTTAGGACGCAAAAGGCGCCACAAGTGACGCCCCATATTGTCCGGCCCGACGCTGAAGAAAAAACTGGCTTTAATATCGTGCTGCGCAAATACCTTCAGTAACTGCGGCACACCTTCCAGTGTGCCGCGATAGGTATCCACGTCAACCCGCAGGCCGACATTTTTCATTACTCGTCGTTCCTCAGCTCTTCAACCGCTCCGCGCAGGAAGAAGTCGAGGGTTTCTTCCACTGTCTGACGGGTATCGATAGCCGGTTTCCAGTCCAGTAAACGCTCCGCGTTTTTGATGCTTGGTTTACGGTGTTCCACGTCCTGGTAACCTTTCCCGTAGTAAGTGCTGCTTTCGATTTTACGGAAGCCGGCAAACGGCGGGAAGTTATCACGCAGCGGATGTTTCTCGAAGCAGTCGAGCAGCATTTCTGCCAGTTCACGGATACTCGCTTCATTCACCGGGTTACCGATGTTGATGATCTGACCGTCACACTTGCCGTCACGGTTTTCAATGATGCGGAACAGGGCTTCGATACCGTCATGGATATCAGTAAAGCAGCGTTTCTGTTCACCACCGTCAACCAGTTTAATCGGTGAACCTTCCACCAGGTTCAGGATCAGCTGAGTGATAGCGCGGGAGCTGCCGATACGTGCGGAGTTCAGGCTGTCCAGACGCGGACCCATCCAGTTGAACGGACGGAACAGCGTGAATTTCAGACCTTCTTTCGCGCCGTATGCCCAGATAACCCGGTCAAGCAGCTGTTTGGAAACGGAGTAGATCCAGCGCTGTTTGTTGATTGGGCCGACAATCAGGCGTGAATTATCTTCGTCAAACTCTTTGTCATCACACATACCGTACACTTCAGAGGTGGACGGGAAGATGATACGTTTGTTGTATTTCGCGCAGTAACGGACAATTTTCAGGTTTTCTTCGAAGTCCAGCTCGAACACGCGCAGCGGGTTACGGGTGTACTCGATTGGAGTGGCAATCGCCACCAGCGGCAGAATGACATCACATTTTTTAATGTGATACTCAATCCACTCGGTGTGAATGCTGACATCCCCTTCGATAAAGTGGAAACGCTCGTCACCGATGAAACGGTCAATCGCGGAAGAGCTAATATCCATACCATAGATATCGTAGTTACCGTCTTCCAGCAGACGTTCTGTCAGGTGGTTACCGATGAAACCGTTCACACCCAGGATCAGCACACGCTTGCGGCGGGCAACCTGTGCAGTGGCTTTCGGGCCGACGCGGACATCAGTCACAATACCCATTTCGGCTGCCAGACGGGCACCCTGCACATACAGACCGGATTCACCCTGACCGCTGATCACTTCCAGCGCGCCGTTTCCGCAGGCAATCACCAGCGGTTCAGCTGAAATAACGGTTCCCGGACGTTTGCCTTTGTTATCGGCCAGCACGCGGCTGCGCCAGATGATCATTTTACGCTCACCCAGGAAGGTAAATGCGCCCGGGTACGGTTCTGTCACCGCACGGACCAGGTTATGGATCTGTGCCGCAGGCTGATTCCAGTCGATCAGGCCATCTTCCGCACAGCGGCGGCCGAAGTAAGTCGCCTGAGATTCATCCTGAGCGGTGGTTTTATATGTACCGGCCTCAATCAGCGGTAAGGTTTTGTTCAGCAGTGTTTCTGCAGCTTCACGAACTTTACCGTGAACAATCAGGGAAGTATCGTCACCACCGATAGTCACTTTTTCCTGCGCGACGATATCGCCGGCATCGGCTTTGGCCACCATTTTGTGCAGGGTAACACCGGTTTCAGTTTCACCGTTCAGCACGGCCCAGTTGATTGGTGCGCGGCCGCGGTATTTCGGCAGCAGAGAACCGTGCAGATTGAATGCACCTTTCGGTGCCAGCGCCAGAATCTCTTCGCTCAGCATGTCGCGGTAGTAGAAAGAGAAAATGACATCCGGTTTCAGTTCACGGATGCGATCCACCCACAGCGGATGGTTAACGTTTTCAGGGGCATAAACCGGCAATTCCATGTCCGCACTGACGCGGGCCACCGATGAGAAGAAATGGTTTTCACCCGGGTCGTCCGTATGGGTAAAGACGGCCTGAATATCAAAGCCCGCTTTTTTCAGGGCCTTCAATCCGACACAACCAATATCATGGTAGGCAAATACGATTGCTTTCATTAGTTTTTTTCCTGAGTTTCAGTTTCACTGGTCTCTTTCGCCTGAGCGCCGACCACTTTTTGAATAAAATACCGGGGACGTGCACGAACATCGTTATAAATCCGCCCGATATATTCCCCGAGCAGACCCATTGCCACGAATTGTGCGCCGATAAACATAAATAAGATGGCGAACAGGGTAAACACCCCTTCAGCCGCCCACAGCGCGCCGAAGGCCACGCGCAGGATAATCAGTAGCAGCGCCAGCAGGAAACCGGACGCGGCAATGATACTGCCGACAATGCTTAACAGGCGCAGCGGCGCGGTGGTCAGGCAGGTCAGCAGGTCATACATCAGATTGATCAGCTTGAGGAAACTGTATTTTGAGTCACCGAACTCACGTTCAGCATGTCTGACATCAATTTCAATCGTTTTACGGGCAAAAGTGTTTGCCAGAATCGGAATAAAGGTACTGCGCTCATGACACTGCAACATCGCGTCAATGATATGACGGCGGTACGCACGCAGCATACAGCCGTAGTCACCCATGGCGCTGCCGGTTGCGGCGATGATCATTTTGTTGATCATTTTTGAGGCGGTTTTGCGGAACCAGGAGTCCTGACGGTTTGCGCGGCGCGTGCCGACCACGTCATAGCCCTCTTCTGCTTTTTCAACCAGACGCGGGATCTCTTCCGGCGGGTTCTGTAAATCCGCATCCATGGTGATCACCAGATCACCGTCGGCCTGTCTGAAACCCGCCATAATTGCGGAATGCTGACCGTAGTTACGGTTCAGCAGGACAGCAACCACATGGTTTTCAGGGATCTCTGCCGCCTGCGTCAGTATTTCCGCTGAGCGGTCACGACTGCCGTCATCGACCAGCACAATTTCATAGGCCTGTTTCAGCGACTGACAGGCTTTGATTGTACGTTCCAGCAACTGAGGAAGACTCTCTTCCTCGTTATAAACCGGAATCACCACTGAGACTTTCTTAATTTCGTTAAATGACACTTATTTCTGCTCCGCAAGAATAGCTCTGATTGCGTCTGTCACACGGGTCACATCACTGTCTTTCATATCCGGGAAGAACGGCAGCGAACATAATGTCGCCGTGTTCCACTCTGAATTCGGCAGTGATAATGACGGGTACCGTTCCCGGTAATATTTTTGGGTATGCGCTGCACGGAAATGCAGACCCGTCCCGATATTGACCGCTTTTAACTGCTCCATAAACGTATCGCGATCGATGCCGCAGACCGCTTTATCCACACGAATCATCAGCAGATGATTGGCGTGCAGATGCGGATAATCCGGCACGGATAACAATTCAACCGGCAGCCCGTCCAGGGCTTCACGGTAAAGCTGTGCCAGGTGTGCGCGGCGAGCGTTCAGTTCGTCCATCCGGCTCAGCTGCACCACCGCAATCGCGGCGTGGATATCTGACAGGTTATATTTGAACCCCGGTTCGACCACTTCCGCCTGCGGTTTGCGCCCCTGCATCTGACGGTCAAACGCATCCACACCCAGCCCGTGGAACTTAAGACAACGGATACGCTGTGCAAGTTCATCATCATCTGTCGCAATTAATCCGCCTTCCGCACAGGTAACGTTTTTAATCGCGTGGAAGGAAAAAATGGCCGTGCCTTTTTCGCCGATCCACTCATCCCGGTAGCGGGTACCGACGGCATGCGCGGCATCTTCCAGCAGAAAAATAGTGTGTTCCTGTGCAATAGCACGTAAAGCAACCAAATCACAGGGAGCGCCGGCATAATGAACAGGAATGATGACTTTGGTTTTCGGGGTAATCGCCGCACGGACAGCATCCGGCTGAATCATCAGTGTGTCGCGGTCAACATCAATCATCACCGGCACCGCGCCGAGCAGTTCGATCATATTGATGGTGGATACCCAGGTCTGTGAAGGTGTGATCACTTCATCCCCCGGGCCGACACCCAGTGCCATCAGCGCAACGTGCATACCGGCGGTTGCTGATACCAGAGCAATGGCGTGTTTACAGCCGAAACGCTGACAGAAATCCGCTTCCAGCTGCTGATTCTGCGGGCCGGTGGTGATCCAGCCGGAACGCAGTACTTTTTCAACAGCCGCGATTTCTGACTCCCCGATAGCTGGCCGGGAAAACGGAAGAAACTCAAGCATAAATACAACCTAATAAGAATCGGAAGTGATGATTATATCCTGAATTGATTCAATTGACGCTCAACACCAGGGCCTTGTTTAAATAAATCTTAATCTTTGCGGTCATAAATAACCGCAACGGAGTGCGGCATGATAACAAAAATCAGCGCTGTTGTTGATGCCAATCTGTTATTTGCCACTGTGTTTCTTGTGTTGGTCTGATGCTTTTTATTTCGGACTGGAAAAGTTCGCTCAAAATATCTTCAGTCATCATTATCTGAGTTTCACCGGCTGCAAGTACCTGACCGGCTTTAAGTAACACCACTGCATCCGCATGCAGATAACTGTGGTTTAAATCATGACCGCTGGTAATAATCGTCCCCCGCTGCTCACAAAACCGGGCTATCCATTTATCCAGCATTGCCTGCTGGGTAATATCCAGGTGGTTACGCGGCTCATCCAGTAACAGGTATTTCCCGGACAGATCACCGGTTGTCCATAATTGCAGAAATATCGCCGCTATTTTTACCCGCTGCCATTCTCCGCCGGATAATTGCGTCAGCATACGCGGTAATAACAACTCCAGCTGAAAATCACCGCACAGCTGATAAATAAGTTGTGTATTTTCCTGCACCGCCGGCATATAGAGCTGCAGATACTGAAACACGGTCATCACCGGGACGCAATCGGTGGTTTGAGTCAGGTACGCGCGGAACTGTGCCTGCTGCCGTTTGGGGATCGTTTTTAAATCTGTACCGCGATAGCGGATTTGCCCGTCATAGCGCACAGCATCCGCCAGTGCCGCCAGTAATGTGCTCTTACCGGAGCCGTTCGGCCCCAGCAGATGGATTTGCTGCCCGGCAAAAAATTGCAGGGCATCACAGGCGAGACGGCGGCCGATGCGGATCCCGCTGACATCAAGTAACACATTTTCCATCAGCGGCGCCCTCCGTGATGCCGGGTCAGCAGATAAATAAAGGCAGGTGCACCGATAGTTGCAGTCACCACGCCGATCGGAATTTCGGCATTAGATAAAATCAGCCGTGAGCATAAATCCGCCAGCAGCAGACTGACTGCGCCGAATAGTGCGCAGGCGGGTAATAATGTCCGGTGATCGGTAATACCCATCAGCCGCAGCATATGCGGAATAATCAGCCCGATAAAACTGATAGCGCCCGCCACCGCCACACTCAGGCCGATCAGCAGCCCGACGGCGATAATAAACACATTGCGCCAGCGGTGTGCCGATACCCCGAGCTGCTGAGCACTGACCTCGCCCAGCGCAAGATAGTTAAGCACCGGCGCCTGCCACAGCAGCCACACCGCCACCACGGCTATCGCCGCCAGCAACGGACTGAGCCGCCAGTCCGCTCCGGAAAAACTCCCCATCATCCAGTACATCAGCTGACGCAAATCCAGACTGGTGCTGAAATACACCATCCAGGTCATAAATGCGCCGCAGATAACCCCGAGTGCCACGCCGACCAGCAGCAACTGGCTGTTACTCAGCCGCCGGAAATGAGCAAAATAAAGCAGAATCAGGGTCAGCAGTGTCGCCCCGATCACCGCGCCGCCTCCCAGCACCCACAGCGGCGGCATGCCTTTGAAAAACAGCACGATAAAAACAACAAACACCCCGGCGCCGTTACTCACGCCGAGTAATCCCGGTTCCGCCAGCGGGTTTTCAAAGATAGCCTGCATCACCGCACCGGCCATTGCCAGACCGGCGCCCACGGCAATCACCGCCAGCACACGCGGGAAACGCAGATCCCAGACAAACAGCTGTGCGGTTTCAGATAACCACTGGTCCGGTAAAATCCACATCTCACCGGCGCACAGTGCAACGGCGATCATTATCAGCAAGGTAACGGAAAGAAGAATTATGCGCTGTACATCCCGCTTTTTCCGCGTCTGTACCAGTTTCGTGATGGGGTTGTGAATATGCATGAGATCCCTGTCATTGTTCAAGACGGGAGGCAGTATACCTGAGTCAGAAAGCGGTTAATGTCTGACAAACCACAGAAAAGAAAACGACCTCATAAGAGGTCGTTTCAGGTCTTACTCTTTCGGTGTCGATTTCTCGACCTTGGCTTTCAGCTTCTGCCCCGGACGGAAAGTGACAACACGACGGGCTGTGATAGGAATATCTTCACCCGTTTTCGGGTTACGGCCCGGACGCTGATTCTTGTCCCGCAGATCAAAGTTTCCGAAACCGGATAATTTCACCTGCTCACCATTCTCAAGAGAACGGCGTACCTCTTCAAAAAACAGCTCAACCAGGTCCTTCGCATCGCGTTTGCTCAGGTCCAGTTTTTCCGACAGATTTTCTGACATTTCAGCTTTAGTAAGCGCCATAGGTTTAGTCCCTCAAGGATGCTTTAAATCGCTGTTGCAACGCGGCAACGCATTTGTTTACGGTTGCTGCAATTTCATCTTCTTCAAGTGTACGCTCTGTATCCTGTAAGGTCAGACTGATCGCCAGACTCTTATAACCCTCAGCAACACCCTTACCACAGTACACGTCAAATAAGTTTATGCCAACTAACTGATTTACGCCAACTTTTTTACATTCGTTCAGAATGTCTTGCGCAGCGACGTTTTCCGGCACAACGATGGCGATATCCCGGCGGTTCGCAGGGAAGCGTGAAATTGCTTCAGCCTCAGGAATAATACGGTTTGTCAGTGCGTCCCAGCGGATTTCAAAGACAACCGTACGGCCGTTGAGATCCAGTTTTTTCTCCAGTTCCGGATGAACCACACCGATATAGCCGATATGCTCATCTTCCAGATAAATCTCAGCACCTTGTCCCGGATGGAGGGCCGGATTCGTCGTTGCTTTAAACGATACACGATCTAATTTACCAGTCAATTCGAAAATCGCTTCCAGATCACCTTTTAAATCATAAAAATCAACAACCTGTTTTTCTGATGACCAGTGCTCCTCATTGCGGTTACCGGCGATAACGCCAGCCAGCATGGTTTCCTGACGGATCCCGAGGTCTGCGGCCGCATCCGGTACAAAGCGCAGGCCTGATTCAAACAGGCGGACACGGCTCTGCTGACGGTTCTGGTTGTACACAACGGTGCTTAACAGGCCGGTCAGCAATGACAGACGCATGGCTGACATGTCCGCAGAGATCGGATTCGGCAGAATAATGGCGTCCTGGCCCGGATGCAGCAGAGCCTGAATCTTCGGATCGACAAAGCTGTAAGTGATCGCTTCCTGGAAACCACGGTCAACCAGCAGTGTTTTCACTCGCTTAAGCGGCAGATGTGCTTCGTGACGCGAGGTCATAATCAGATCTGCACGCAGCGGAACATCCGGGATATTGTTGTAGCCGTAAATACGGGCCACTTCTTCCACCAGATCTTCCTCAATTTCCATATCAAAACGCCATGACGGCGCCGTCACCAGCCACTGATCCTGAGACATTTTCACATCGCAGCCCAGACGGGTCAGAATATCCGTTACCTGTGCGTCATCCACATAGTGACCAATCAGACGATCAAGCTTGTTGCGGGTCAGCGTAATCGTTGCTGCTTCAGGTAAATCCGCCTCAGAAACTACTTCAATGATTTCGCCCGGCTCACCGCCGCAGATATCCAGAATCAGGCGTGTGGTACGCTCAGCCGCGATACGCTGTAACTGCGGATCCACGCCGCGCTCAAAACGGTGTGAGGCATCGGTATGCAGACCATACTGACGCGCACGGCCGGTAATCGCCAGCGGATTAAAAAACGCGGTTTCCAGCAGAATATTTTTGGTGGTGTCAGACACACCGGAGTGCTCACCGCCGAAAATACCGGCCATGCCCAGCGCACCACGGCGATCAGCAATGACCAGAATATTATCCGTCAGCGTGACTTCGTTGCCGTCCAGCAGTGTCAGTTTTTCGCCCTGCTCTGCCATGCGGACAATCAGCTCACCCTCAAGGGTATCCAGATCGTAGGCATGCTGTGGCTGACCCAGCTCCAGCAGAACGTAGTTAGTGATATCCACGACCGGATCGATAGAGCGGATGCCGCCGCGACGCAGTTTTTCCACCATCCACAGCGGGGTTTTTGCTGTCACATCGACATTTTTAATCACACGTCCGGTAAAACGCGGACACGCCTGCGGCGCATCAACACGGATCGGGAACATGTCCTGATGAACAGCGGCGACCGGTGACATATCCGGAGCCTGATAATCCATCTTATTGAGAACCGCCACATCACGGGCCACACCACGGATGCTCAGGCAGTCCGCACGGTTCGGCGTGATGCTGATTTCAATCGCGGTATCATCCAGCTTCATATACTCACGCAGATCAGTACCGATCGGCGCATCTGCCGGTAATTCAATAATGCCGCTGTGATCAGCGCTGATACCCAGCTCAGAGAATGAGCAAAGCATACCTTCTGACGGCTCGCCGCGCAGTTTGGCAGCTTTGATTTTAAAATCGCCCGGTAAGACCGCGCCGACTGTCGCAACAGCCACACGCAGCCCCTGACGGCAGTTTGGTGCGCCGCAGACGATATCGAGCAGACGGTCACCGCCGGTATTCACTTTTGTCACACGCAGTTTGTCGGCGTTAGGGTGCTGTCCGCACTCAACCACTTCGCCGATAACCACACCGTTAAACTGACCGGCAACGGCTTCTGTACCGTCCACTTCCAGGCCGGCCATGGTGATCTGATCAGATAACGCGTCGCTGCTGACAGCCGGGTTTACCCATTCGCGTAACCAGAGTTCACTGAATTTCATGAGAGTATCCCGCCTTATTTGAATTGCTTGAGGAAACGAAGGTCATTTTCGAAGAATGCGCGTAAATCGCTCACGCCATAGCGCAGCATAGTCAGGCGCTCCATCCCCATACCAAAGGCGAAGCCGGAGTAAATGTCCGGATCAATGCCGACATTGCGCAGCACATTCGGGTGTACCATCCCGCAACCCAGCACTTCCAGCCATTTACCGTTTTTACCCATCACATCCACTTCCGCTGACGGTTCAGTGAACGGGAAGTAGGACGGACGGAAACGCACCTGTACTTCTTCTTCGAAGAAATGATTCAGGAAATCATGCAGTGTGCCTTTAAGATTGGTGAAACTGATATCAGTATCCACAATCAGGCCTTCTGTCTGATGGAACATCGGGGTGTGAGTCTGATCGTAGTCATTACGGTAAACGCGGCCCGGCGCAATAATGCGGATTGGCGGCTGTTTATCTTTCATGGTACGGATTTGCACGCCGGAGGTCTGCGTACGCAGCAGGCGTTTGGCATCGAACCAGAAAGTATCGTGATCAGCACGGGCCGGATGGTGTGCAGGAATATTCAGTGCATCAAAGTTATGATAGTCGTCTTCAATTTCAGGGCCGGATTCCACCGAAAAACCCAGTTCGCCGAAAAAGGTTTCGATACGCTCAATGGTACGGGTGACCGGATGCAGACCGCCATTTTCCATGCGGCGTCCCGGCAGGGAGACATCAATCCGTTCTTCAGCCAGACGGGCATTGAGCGCCGCAGATTCCAGGGAATCTTTACGGGCATTCAGTGCGGTCTGAACCTCTTGTTTGGCTTCGTTAATCACTGCACCCGCAGCAGGACGATCTTCCGGCGGCAGATCCCGCAGCGATTGCATCTGTAAGGTTAAATGCCCTTTTTTACCCAGGTATTCAACACGTACCGATTCCAGCGCTGCAACATCCTTTGCCTCTTCGACGGCTGCTTTTGCCTCAGCAACCAGTTCAGCGAGATGTGGCATGTTTTCCTATTCCTCTGACCCTGTGGTCTTCAATTATGACAACGGCGCTGCCGGACGTCATTATCTTCCCGTTCCGGCAAACCCCTGAAACAAAAAAGCCTCCATTCAGGAGGCTTACGGCGTTACTTTTCGTTTCTTTTTTACGCGCAAAGCCCCCTGAGTTCAGGCGCTAAAGTAAAAAAAGAAGCGGAAAGAAACGATATTATTCATTTTCTCAACTATTTATCAGTTAACCGGATGTGTTTTGCCATAGTACGCGAAAAACATGCGGATATACAATGACAAATTATTCATTCAGCAGATTTTTTTTGCCGGACAGCAAAAGAGGGAGCAAGCTCCCTCTTCTGTCTGAACAATTACGCCAGAGCGCCTTTTGCTTTTTCGACCAGCGCAGTAAATGCGGCTTTATCGAATACAGCGATATCGGCTAAGATCTTACGATCGATTTCGATGGATGCCTTTTTCAGACCGTTGATAAAACGGCTGTAAGACAGACCATTCTGACGAGCTGCTGCGTTGATACGTGCAATCCACAGCTGACGGAACTGACGCTTACGCTGACGGCGGTCACGGTAAGCATACTGGCCAGCTTTGATTACTGCCTGGAAGGCAACACGATAAACGCGCGAACGGGCACCGTAGTAACCTTTCGCTTGTTTCAGAATTTTTTTGTGACGTGCGCGAGCAATGACACCACGTTTTACACGAGCCATACTAATCTCCTAAAGTCGTAAACTTTGCTAAAAAACTTGCTTATGCGTATGGCAGGCAAGCGACAACTAAACCCAGATCCCCTTTGGAGACCATACCTTTCGGACGTAAATGACGTTTACGCTTAGTTGATTTTTTAGTCAGGATATGACGGAGGTTAGCGTGCTTACGTTTGAAACCACCTTTAGCGGTTTTTTTGAAACGCTTAGCTGCACCACGTACAGTTTTAATCTTTGGCATTTTTATTTCCACTTCGCATTGTTAAACAACGAATTAACCCGGCGAATAAAAGCCGGGGTTGCCCCCGGTGTTTATTACTTGGATTGCCGGACTATTTCTTCTTAGGAGCGAGCACCATGATCATCTGGCGACCTTCGATCTTCGACGGGAAGGATTCGACGGAAGCTAATTCACTCAGATCGTCTTTGATGCGGTTAAGCACTTCAATACCAATCTGCTGGTGCGCCATTTCACGACCACGGAACCGCAGTGTGATTTTGGCTTTATCGCCATCTTCAAGAAAACGAACCAGGTTGCGTAGTTTGACCTGATAGTCGCCTTCATCTGTGCCAGGACGGAATTTGATTTCCTTGACCTGAATAACTTTTTGTTTCTTCTTCTGCTCTTTAGCCGATTTGCTTTTCTCGTAGAGGAATTTGCCGTAATCCATGATACGGCAAACGGGCGGTTCGGCATTAGGGCTGATTTCAACTAAATCAACCCCGGCTTCCTCGGCTTTCTCAAGAGCTTCTTTCAGGCTGACAACACCAAGCTGCTCGCCTTCAAGACCAGTTAAACGAACTTCATTGACACGGATTTCCGTATTGATACGGTTCGGACGTGCTGTTTGAATTCTTTTTCCGCCTTTAATACCTTATTCCTCCGGTTGTTCTTCAAGTCTGCGACTGCGAATTTCTTCAAGCAGTGCGTCTTTAAATTCGCTCACGTTTATGCTGCCAAGATCGTTACCGCGGCGGGTACGAACAGACACTTCGCCTGTTTCCATCTCTTTATCACCGCAGACCAGCATATACGGAACACGTCGTAACGTGTGTTCACGAATTTTAAAGCCAATCTTCTCATTTCTCAAGTCTGCTTTTGCACGAATGCCGGCATCCTGCAGTTCTTTGACGACTTCCCGGACATAATCGGCCTGAGAATCAGTGATGTTCATCACCACTACCTGGTTAGGCGCTAACCATGTCGGGAAGAAACCGGCAGTTTCTTCAGTCAGGATACCAATGAAGCGCTCCATCGAGCCTAAGATCGCACGGTGAATCATCACCGGGGTCACACGTTCATTGTTTTCGGCAACATAAGTTGCCCCCAGACGAGCCGGCAGAGAGAAATCGAGCTGCACTGTACCACATTGCCATGCACGATCCAAACAATCATACAAAGTAAATTCAATTTTCGGCCCGTAGAAGGCACCTTCGCCCGGCAGATATTCGAATTCAATGTTGTTTTCTTTCAGGGCACTTGCCAGATCAGCTTCGGCTTTGTCCCACTGGACATCAGAACCGATGCGTTTTTCCGGACGGGTGGACAGTTTAACCACAATCTTTTTAAAGCCGAAAGTGGAGTACATGTCATAGACCATGCGGATACAGGAACTGACTTCGTCCATTACCTGCTCTTCTGTACAGAAGATGTGCGCATCATCCTGCGTAAAGCCGCGGACACGCATCAGACCGTGCAGTGCACCGGAAGATTCGTTACGGTGACAGCTGCCGAACTCCGCCATACGCAGCGGCAGATCACGGTAAGAACGCAGACCCTGGTTGAAGATCTGAATGTGACCCGGACAGTTCATCGGCTTAATGCAGTATTCACGGTTCTCGGAAGACGTTGTGAACATGTGCTCTTTGTAGTTTTCCCAGTGTCCTGTTTTTTCCCACAGAACGCGGTCCATCATAAACGGACCTTTCACTTCCTGGTAATCATACTCTTTCAGTTTCACACGGACGAACACTTCCAGCTCACGGAAAATTGTCCAGCCGTCGTTATGCCAGAACGCCATACCGGGCGCTTCTTCCTGCATATGATACAGGTCAAGCTGCTTACCGATTTTACGGTGGTCACGTTTTGCGGCTTCTTCCAGGCGCTGCAGATAAGCGGCTAACTGCTTCTTATCGCCCCACGCGGTGCCGTAAATACGTTGCAGCATTTTGTTTTCGCTGTTGCCGCGCCAGTAGGCACCGGCCACTTTCTGCAATTTGAAGTTATGGCAGAAGCGCATGTTCGGTACGTGCGGACCACGGCACATATCGACATATTCTTCATGGAAATACAGTGCAGGATGCTCATCCTGACCGATATTTTCGTCCAGAATTTCAACCTTGTAATCTTCACCGCGGGAAACGAACATCTCGCGGGCCTCGCCCCATGTGACGCGCTTTTTCACCACGTCATAATCTTTTTTGGCGAGTTCCATCATCCGCTGTTCGAGTTTCTCGAGGTCTTCCTGGGTCAGTGACTCATCAAGATCAACGTCATAATAGAAACCGTTATCGATTACCGGACCAATCGCCATGCGGGTGTCCGGCCATAATTGTTTAATGGCATGACCTAACAGGTGAGCACAGGAGTGGCGGATAATTTCCAGTCCTTCCTCGTCTTTGGCGGTGATAATGGCTAAATTTGCATCGTGCTCAATCATGTCGCAGGCATCAGCCAGCGTACCGTTGACACGACCCGCGATACAGGCTTTCGCCAGACCGGCACCGATATCATTCGCAACATCAAGGACAGAAACAGGATGGTTAAACTGGCGCTGACTGCCGTCAGGAAGAGTAATTACAGGCATTTTTAAATCCTTATCTACAGTGGTGACCCATACGTAAGATCACATATAGAAATCTCATTTATTTGATTTTCAGTACGTTACCGGCAATTTCTTGCGTACATTGCAAGCCGGGTCACACCAGCGGATCATAATCTGCCGGGCGCCCTTGCCGGAACTCAAAATCCATACTAGCACAGCAAATAAGGATTAATAGATTTATGTGACCAGGTATCTGAAAAAGTGTGCCGTGTCACAAAGAATGCAGAAATTATGAACATTTTCTTTTTAAAACAGTGTCTGCGGCGGATTTTAAATCATTTTTTGTACTGTCAGAATCCGCCGCAGGCCGTTCTCAGGGAAGAACCGGATTGTCTTCCGGTAATGAATCAAATGATTTCAGTTCATTTTTAAAATCCACCACATTTCTCTGGCCGGCACATTCCGTATCCCGCAGCCAGTCACAATGATTATCCAGCTTAGCTTCTTTAATACCCATCCACTGACTCAGCAGCGGCAGCATCGATAATCCGCTGCGGAAATGTGTTATACGGTTTTGTGACTGTGCATCAAACGCCGTAATAAAAAACGGCACCTGAAAATTTTGTTTCATGCTGTCGCCGTGTGTCAGATTGGTATTCTCCGTGCCCTTATCCGTAAACAGCAGACCGTGGTCAGAGAAGTAAGCCATTGTCCAGCGCTGATGCTCCTGCCCTGCCATCCCGGCAATATCGGACAGTAATTTATCGGTGTTCTCAATACTTTTGATATAACAGGAAATATTACGGGAACCGATGAATTTATCGAAATTTTCAGTCAGCCTTCCGCATGGCTGCGGATGAGAGCCGATTAAATGCACCACAATCAGTTTTTTACCGTTCTTCTCTGCCAGTGCATCGCGGACGAACGGCAGCAGCATTTCATCCGGCCCGCCTTTATCCGAGCGGTTCGGGGCGAGAAAATGATAAAACCCGGCTTTTTTCCCCATAATACCGACAGGGGAATCATAAATACCTTTCATATGCTGATTTGAAATCCAGTATGTATGAAAACCGGCTTTATTGGCCAGCGTCACCAGATTATCACTCAGGTTTGTCACCTTCCCTTCACGGACAGCAAGTGCATTTGTCAGAGACAGCGTGGTAGAGCCGGATGCAGAAATATAGTTATCGAAAAACAGGCCGTTGCGGCTGCTCATCCACGGCGTATTCGGGTGTAATTCAAAACCGAACGCATGCATAAAGTCTTTGCGGACACTTTCACCGATAACAAGAATATAGGTGTCATAACCGGTTTCTGTCACTTGCGGGTTCCAGTGGTCACTGGTTTCAATCACTTTCGCATAACGCAGGTTGTCTTTGCGGATTTCCGCATAGCTTTCATAACTGTCACGGAAAAAACGAATTTCCGGCAGACCGGAACGAAATACCGAGACAACCCCCTCAGATTTTCCCTGAATATAATCTTTTGAGGATGACCAGAATGCGGTAATAAAAAAGACGGTAAACAGTGCAATACGCTGATGACGTTTTTTCAGTGGTTTCATCAGCAACGCGCAGCCTGCAAATACCAGCAGTCCGGCAAGATACAGATAGGTTTTGAACGGCAGTCCGGCAATATATTCCAGTGATTCACCATTATCCGTATACATCAGTGAACCAACCGCATTCACATCAGGATAACCGTAATTAATCCCCACCGCCCCGTAGATAAGGCCCGAAAGTAAATATATCGTCAGCAGCAGAATATACAGCACTCTGCTGAACGACAGGCAGAATGTAAGCAGTGCCGCCGCACTGAGAACATAAATAAACTTATATTCATAACCAAAACTTAAATGCAGAACCGACAGAAACAGAAAAAGCCCGGCTGTCGCAATAAAAATTCTTAACATACGTGTTGTCATCATACCCGGTAATTTTAATTATCAGAACAGAAAAAGTCCCGCATTATAACGGGACTTTCCTCCGGGGACGACCGCTTTGTAACAATCCCGGGCCTCAATCATTCATACTACTGAACTATCAGGTAAAACATTGATACAATTTATCATTCTTAATTCACCAATTGTAAAATGTTGTCCGTTATACTCCAACCGTAGTAGAGATAAGTGAACTTTTGGTATTTCTCATTGCCCTGATACTGAATCAGGGCTTTTTTTTATTTTTCCGCACAACACGCAATTCCCCGCACTCCCTCATTCTTTTCTTCGCTATTAATGATACAGGTCGTATGCTTTTTATACACAGGGAACGGGCGTGCCATATAAATAAAAAGGCCAGACAGATTTTTTACAGCGGGACAAGTCCGCTGCAGATTCACACTGCAGCGCAGTATCTGCAACGGAGAAGCGCTCAGGAAGGGAAAATCAGAAGGTCAGTCTGCCATCGCCAGTGCACGGTATGCATTTTTGACTTTCCACAGATAACGGGGAGCCTGTGACGCAGGATGTTTACTCTGCACATGCTCATAAAACTCATCGGCTGACAATGCGTTAATTTTTTCAATCGCCAGGGCGCGATTGTTATCAAACGTACGCAGTAATGCGCCGGCACCATTGACATAAGAGACGATCGTAGCGTAATTGAGGGTTTGCGGATCGGTAATACCTGCCAGATGCTGGTCTCGGATAATCCGGATATAGGTGGTACCGATGTCGATATTGGTTTGCGGATCCAGCAGTTCGCGGGTGCTCGGTTCGCCGTTGCGGCCTTTCACACGGTAGGCATCGCGCCCGGCGGTTGAAGCTTTAATCTGCATCAGGCCCACCGCGTTGGATGTGCTGATCACATCCGGCCGGTAAGAGGATTCCACCTCAATAATGGCGCGGATCAGTGTTTCATCGACTTCATAACGGTTGGATGCCTGGCGGATAAACTGATCAAACGGCGTGGCCGGATAGACCCCGCTGCCCTTTACCGGATAGGCGGAATAATCACTGATACCGGACGATGGCGGCGTTATCCAGCCACCGGAACCGGTACGGGACTGTTTGCTGCTTCCTGAGCAGCCCGCCAACAATAATGCTAACGCAATCACACTAACGGTTTTTTTCACTCTGTTACCCTTCATCCGGCTTTCTGACGAAGCTAAGAATACTGAAAACACACATAAACCAAAAGGAGTTTACTTAACTTTTACATTTTATGTGATTCATAGCATAGTGTGAATTGATCGTACTGAATGTTATAACAATATTACGGAAGTGCTTGACAACAATAAATGATATTGATAATCATTATCAATAACGATATCCTTAGTAATTGTCACACTTTAACCAGGCAGGCTGATAATATGAACAAAAAACAAAATACCTTTTCCCTTCCGTCCCTGACACAGATATTCCGCCACGCTGTGCTGCTGCTTACCCTGTGCGCGGTCAGCGGATATTCCGCGGCGGCAGAGAAAAAATTCAAGGTTGTTACCACGTTCACTATCATTCAGGATATGGCGCAGAATGTGGCCGGTGACGCCGCTGTTGTGGAATCCATCACCAAACCGGGTGCTGAAATCCATGACTATCAGCCAACCCCGAAAGATATTATGCGGGCGCAGGATGCAGATCTGATCCTGTGGAACGGTCTGAACCTGGAACGCTGGTTTGAGCGCTTCTTTGAAAATTTACAGGATGTCCCGGCGGTTGTCATTACAGAAGGTATTACCCCTAACTCTATCCGCGGCGGCGCATATAACGGTAACCCGAACCCGCATGCCTGGATGTCCCCGACCAATGCGCTGATGTACATCGAAAATATCCGGGCTGCGCTGGTCAAACATGATCCTGCGAATGCGGAAACCTACAATAAAAATGCGGCTGAGTATGCAGCGAAGATAAAAGCACTTGATGCCCCGCTCCGTGCCCGTCTGGCCAACATCCCGGAAAACCAGCGCTGGCTGGCAACCAGTGAAGGTGCATTCAGTTATCTGGCCAATGATTACGGTTTTCAGGAAGTGTATCTGTGGCCGATTAACGCAGAAGAGCAAGGTACCCCGCAACAGGTTCGCCACATGATTGATACTGTCCGTGAATATAAAATTCCGGTCGTCTTCAGCGAAAGCACCATTTCTGATAAACCGGCTAAACAGGTCGCCAAAGAAACCGGCGCAGAGTACGGTGGTGTACTGTATGTGGATTCCCTGTCTGCCGCTGACGGCCCTGTTCCGACCTATATTGATTTGCTCAATACCACTGTAGATACTATCGCCAAAGGATTTCATCAATGAGTGATCAATTCAGCAAACCACAGCTGGTTGTTGATAACGCCACTGTCACTTATAACAATGGCCATACCGCAATTTTTGATGCCAGTTTCCGCATAGAGGGCGGCTCTATCTGTGCCCTCGTCGGTATTAACGGCAGCGGTAAATCCACCCTGTTTAAAACCATTATGGGGCTGGTCACACCGACACAGGGCCGGGTGACACTGAATGATGAACCGGTGCGTGCCGCGCTGAAAAAGAATGTGATTGCCTATGTCCCGCAGACAGAAGAAGTGGACTGGAACTTTCCGGTTCTGGTCTCTGATGTGGTGATGATGGGTCGTTACGGGAAAATGGGCTTTCTGCGTATTCCCGGTAAAGAGGACAAAAAAGCTGTCGCCGATGCCCTGGAGCGTGTCGGTCTTACCGGGCTGGGCCACCGCCAGATAGGCGAGCTTTCCGGCGGCCAGAAAAAGCGCGTGTTTCTGGCCCGCGCCCTGGCACAGAACGGCAAAGTATTGCTGCTGGATGAGCCGTTTACCGGTGTGGATGTCAAAACAGAGAATGCCATTATCGATTTACTGCGTTCACTGCGCGAAGAGGGACATCTGGTGCTGGTCTCCACCCATAACCTCGGCAGTGTACCGGAATTCTGTGATCATGTGATCCTGATAAACCGTACGGTGCTCGACAGCGGCCCGACTGCCACCACATTTACACAGAAAAACCTGGAAAAAACCTTCGGTGGTGTGCTGCGTCATATCAATCTGTCCGGGCCGGATCTGCATGACGACGATGACCCGCGTTCACTGACCGTTATTACGGATGACGAACGCGCCGCTGTCTTCTACGGCCATCAGGATAATCTGACGGTAAAAACCGGCAGTAAGGACGAGCAGCCATGACAGAGCTGTTACTCCAGCCGTTTGAATACAACTATATGGTGAAAGCCATCTGGGTGAGCGGCATTGTCGGTGCCGTGTGTGCATTTTTGTCCGCTTACCTGATGCTCAAGGGCTGGTCACTGATGGGGGATGCCCTCTCCCACTCCGTAGTTCCCGGTGTGGCAGGGGCTTACGCTCTCGGCTTCCCCTACTCTGTCGGTGCGTTTTTCACCGGGATGCTGGCGGCCCTTTCCATGACCTTTGTCCGTCATCTGACACGGTTGCGGGAAGATGCGGTGATCGGATTTATATTTTCCACTTTCTTTGCCGCCGGTCTGCTGATCGTTTCCCTGAATCCGACCTCGGTAAATGTGCAGACCATTATTATGGGGAATATCCTCGGGATTGCCGATGAAGACATGCTGCAGGTGGAAATTATTATTGCGGTTTCTTTCCTCGTGCTGATGTTTATCTGGAAAGATCTGCTGGTGGTATTCTTTGATGAAACCCATGCCCGCTCTATCGGCCTGAACCCGCTGGCGCTGAAAATTATTTTCTTTACCCTGCTCAGTGCCTGTACTGTCGCGGCACTCCAGACAGTCGGGGCGATTCTGGTCATTGCGATGGTTATTACCCCGGGAGCCACCGCCTATCTGCTGACCGATCAGTTTAAAAAGCTGCTGATTATCGCCGTTATTTTAGGGGCGGTCACCAGCAGTGCCGGTGCCTACATCAGTTATTTCCTGAACGGTGCGACCGGCGGCATGATTGTGACCTTACAGACTATTGTTTTCCTGATTGCCTTCTTCTTCGCACCAAAACACGGCATGCTCTCCGCCCGCCGCCGTGCCCGCCGTGAATCAGCAAAACTGCGTCAGGAGGCAAACTCATGAGTGATTTTCTGACCTCTCTGTTTATTGATCCGTTTGCCTTTCCGTTTATGCAGCGGGCTATGTTTGCCGCTATTCTGACCGGCGCGGTCTGTGCCGTTCTTTCCTGCTTTCTGGTACTCAAAGGCTGGTCGCTGATGGGGGATGCGATTTCCCATGCTGTCCTGCCGGGTATTGTGCTGGCTTTCGTGATGGGCATTCCGCTGATTATCGGGGCGTTTGTATCGGGGCTTTTCTGTGCTTTTGCCACCGGTTACCTGAAAGAACACAGCCGGATCAAAGAAGATACCGTCATGGGAATTGTGTTCTCCGGTATGTTTGCCCTCGGCCTGGTGCTGTTTACCCGCATTGATACCGAACAACACCTGACCCACATTCTGTTCGGCAACATCCTCGGGATCACTCAGGCTGAGCTGCGTCAGACCCTGATTATCGCGGGGCTGACCATGGTGGTACTGATGGTGAAATACAAAGATTTCATGCTGTACTGCTTTGATCCCAACCAGGCCCGGGTTATCGGTCTGCCGGTCCGCATGCTGCACTACGGGCTGTTATCACTGCTGGCACTGACTATCGTCGCCTCACTCCAGGCTGTCGGGATCATTCTGGTGATCGCTATGCTTATTTCGCCGGGTATCATCGCTTTCCTGCTGTGCCGCAGTTTCGGCAAAATGATTCTGGTGGCGATTCTGGTCTCTGTCAGCTCCAGCTATATCGGCACTGTCGTCAGCTTCCATATCGACGGCGCCACCGGTGCCTGTATTGTGCTGGTACAGGCACTCTATTTTGTGCTGGCACTGATTTATAACCAGCTGCGGTTATCTGCCCTCAAACGCCGCAGACAGATTGTCTGACCTTCCGCATCACGGGGGATATTCAGTCACCGGGATATCCCCCGCTTCAGGACTCTTCCGAAACAGCCATCCGTTTTTGTCCTTTTCTGTCTTTCCCTGCGCTTACTGTGTAATTTGTGTGAGATATCCGCTTTTTTCTTTTATTTTCCGGCGGTAAGATAGACTAACTGATAGACGGCTTAGTGAGGTGGCTCATGTGGCAGGCAGCAGGACGTATACTCAGTGAACATTTCGGCGAACACTCGTTCTCTGACAAGAAACAACTCGATGGCGGTGAAATCCACCGTTCCCGGAGTGCCCGTTACGGCGATCATCCGGTTTTTATCAAATATAACCGGCGTGACATGTTGCAGGTATTCAAAACCGAGGCAGAGCAGCTTGATGCTCTCAGCCGCAGCCATACACTGACAACCCCCGCCGTTTATGGTGTCGGGTCGACAAAAGAGTTCAGCTTCCTGATTATGGAATATCTGCCGCTGAAGCCTTTTGATTCCCATTCCGCCTATATGTTCGGGCAACAGCTGGCGCGTCTGCACCAGTGGCATGAGCAACCCCGTTACGGCTTCGATGACGATAACCTGCTCGGCACCAATCCTCAGCCGAATGCCTGGGATAAAAAATGGGCTTCGTTCTTTGCTGAAAAACGCATCGGCTGGCAGTTACAGCTGGCAAAAGAGAAAGGTATCATTTTCGGTGATATTGACAGCATTATCCGGCGTGTACAGCAAAAACTGTCTGACCATCAGCCGCAGCCCTCTTTGCTGCACGGTGACCTGTGGCCGTCAAACTGTGCGGCGGTGGCTGACGGCGGCACTGTCGCATTTGATCCGGCGTGTTACTGGGGAGATCGCGAGTGTGACCTGGCGATGCTCTCTTTTTTCCCTGAACTGCCGATGCAAATCCTCGACGGCTATCAGCAGGTCTGGCCGCTGGACAGTGGTTTCTTAGAGCGCCAGCCGCTGTATCAGCTCTATTACCAGCTTCACCGCAGCCATTTGTTTGGTGATCGTTATTATCAGAGCGCACAGGCGATTATTGACGATATTCTCGCCGGTTAATCCCTGTTTTGCCGATAAAAAAATACCCCGCCGGAGACTCGGCGGGGTATTTTTATTCCGGCTGTTCTGCTTACCAGTTAAGAAACTTAATTAAGAACCACGCAATCGCGCCGATAAACACCGGCAGCACATACAGCACAAAAATCTGCCGGAAAATAGTGTGATTCGGAATCCGTATTCTGGCGATTAAATCCGCCGGTGTTTTTCCGCTCTCTCTGGCATTTTCAATGATGGCCTGATCTTCAATATTCTCGCGGATAAACTTTACCTGCCGGGACATACGGATACCGGATGCACTCAGCGCCAGCCCAACAAACATCAGGATATAAATCAGTAAAAAACTCAGATTGTGACCTTCAAAACCGAGTAATTTATCCGGTACTGGGGAGTTATTCCAGAATGTGTTCAGGAACGGTGTATTCACACGGATCATTTCCGTCACCACATTAATAAAATCCCCGATAACGGCATTAATTTTATCACTGCCGGTACTCTGCTGATGAGCCAGTTTCAGTAACGAAACAAGGGTTGAGATCAGAGCCGGAATAAAAACCACCCAGCCTGCCACCCGTTTAAATACAGCAACCCAGCGTGCCTGTTGCAGCGTCATGCGCTTTCCTCATTTGATTTTTTCCCTGTCATCATAGCGCAGAAATCAGGAGAAGATCATTATCATTATTCCGGACTTTTTTACCCCGGAAATGATTAAGTCACTTAATGAACTCTCCGCCCCGTCTTGTTACAATCAGAGCGGGTTTTCATTCATTGCAGGATCTCAGGAGCATACACTATGTCCCACGCCTTACCGGTACAGGCCGCTATTTTTGATATGGATGGTTTACTGATTGATTCCGAGCCGTTCTGGCTTCAGAGCGAAAATCAGGTTTTCAGCAGCATCGGCCTGGATATGTCACTGCGGGATAAGCTGCCCGATATGCTGGGTCTGCGTATCGACCAGGTCGTGGAGCTGTGGTATCAGGTTTCGCCGTGGCAGACACCGTCTAAAGAAGACGTCATCCAGCGGATTATTGATTCCACGATTGCCATGGTGAAAAAAGAGCGTCCGCTCCTGCCCGGAGTGGAACATGCACTGTCCCTGTGCCGGTCACAGGGACTGAAAATCGCCCTGGCGTCCGCCTCGCCGCTCTATATGCTGGAATCCGTACTGGAGATGTTTAACATCCGCCATTATTTTGATGCGGTGGTGTCTGCCGGTGATCTGCCTTACAGCAAGCCGCATCCGCAGGTGTATCTGAATGCTGCTGAAGCGCTGGGTGTTCCGCCGGTACAGTGTGTTGCGCTGGAAGATTCGGTTAACGGTATGATTGCCTGTAAAGCCGCCCGTATGCGCTCCATTGTGGTACCCGCCGCTGAAATGGCCGCCGATCCGCGCTGGTCACTGGCAGATTACCGCCTGTCATCACTCAGTGAACTGACCGCAGCCATGGTCAGCTGATTATTTTTGTGGCGGGAAATATCCCGCCTGCTCCATCAGTGAAATATTCCGGAGTTATTCATTAATAAATAAGCCTTTTTCTTTATTACCCTCTGGCCGGGCGTCATAAAAGACTTTATACTGTAACACTGTATAAATAAACACCTGAGTATTTACCCGGTATCATGACAGCTGAGGGTCACCTGCTTTTCTCTGTCGCTTCTGTAGTGATGGTTCACCAGCTTCAGATTTCGCCTGATATCAGTCAGGGGGACTGGCTGCACCTGATCCCCGGCGCTCTCGCCGGCGCACTTCTGCCGGATATTGACCATCCGAAATCCATGCTGGGGCAGTGGGTCCGCTTTATTTCTGTACCAATTTCGCGCCTGTGCGGGCACCGGGGTTTCACGCACAGCCTGCTGGCTATTCTGATCGGCGTTATTCTGTTCCGCACACAACTGCCGGTCAGCTGGTCTGTCCCGGCGGATTTTTATCAGGCGGTAATTGTCGGGTATCTCAGCCATCTGGCCGGGGATATGCTGACAACTGCCGGGATCCCGCTGTTATGGCCGGTACGCTGGCGCTTCTGTATTCCGCTGCTGGGCAGTAAAGCCAATAAACGGGCAGAACGCAGTGTGGCGCTGATTGTGCTGGTGGCCTCGTTCTATCTGCCTGCACACTGGGAAGTCTGGTGGGATCATCTGCGGGAGCTGGTGCTGACTCAGATAACAGCCCGGCTATAAGCAATTCATCTTATATAACCAAAGGATATTGAAAATAGCCTGTTTAGTGACTATTCATGTCAAATCAATCCCTGTGATCTACAATATAGCTATAGATAATTCAGATTCGTTATAAGTGATGCAGAAAACTCCTGTTAATCTATAACGTATCTTTTACAGTTTCGGCATCGCCATAACTGTATACGATGCAATCAACACACTATAACAACATACCAACAGGTATCGGAGACCGGGATGAATTTTCCATTAATCAGCAATCTCGCTATATTCGTTATTCTGCTGCTGGTGCTGATGAAGCTCTGCAGCAATAAAGACTGGAGTCTGTCCAAAAAAGTACTCACCGGTCTGGTGATCGGTGTTCTGTTCGGCCTCGGGCTGAATGCATTCTACGGGACAGAACATGACGCGGTAAAACAGGCCCTGCCATGGTTTGATATTGTCGGTAACGGCTATGTGAAGCTGTTACAGATGGTAATTATGCCGCTGGTTTTCGCATCTATTCTCAGCGCAGTTGCCCGTCTGCACCAGGCATCTTCACTGGGTAAAATCAGCATGCTGACGATCGGCACCCTGCTGATCACCACGGCAATTGCCGCCTTAATCGGTATTCTGATCACCCTCGCTTTCGGCCTGACAGCAGACGGTCTGATCCAGGGCGTGAAAGAAACCGCACGTCTGACCCAGCTGGAATCCCAGTATGCAGGCAAAGTGTCTGACCTGACCCTGCCGCAGCTGATCCTGTCCTTTATTCCGAAAAACCCGTTTGCTGACCTGACCGGCGCTAACCCGACCTCCATCATCAGCGTGGTGATTTTTGCCGCCTTTATGGGTGTGGCGGCACTTCAGCTGATTAAAGACAACGAAGAGCGCGGTGCCAAAGTGCTCAGCGCGATTGATATCCTGCAGGCGTGGGTGATGAAACTGGTGCGTCTGGTGATGCGCTTTACCCCGTACGGTGTGTTTGCCCTGATGACCAAAGTGGTTGCCGGTTCAAACATTCAGGACATCATTAAGTTAGGGACTTTCGTTGTTGCTTCTTATATTGCGATCCTGCTGATGTTTGTGGTTCACGGTCTTATTGTCGGTATTGCCGGTATCAACCCGCTGCGTTTCTTCCGCAAAATCGCGCCGGTACTGACCTTCGCCTTTACCAGCCGTTCAAGTGCAGCCAGTATTCCGCTGAGTGTGGAGGCACAGACACGCCGTATCGGTATTCCTGACTCTATTGCCGGGTTCGCGGCTTCCTTCGGAACCACCATCGGCCAGAACGGCTGTGCGGGGATTTACCCGGCCATGCTGGCGGTGATGGTTGCCCCGACAGTGGGTATCAACCCGTTTGATCCGCTGTGGATTGCCACACTGGTCGGTATTGTGACCGTCAGTTCTGCCGGTGTTGCCGGTGTCGGCGGCGGTGCGACTTTCGCGGCACTGATTGTTCTGCCTGCCATGGGTCTGCCGGTCACCCTGGTTGCACTGCTGATCTCTGTCGAGCCGCTGATTGATATGGGCCGTACCGCACTGAACGTCAGTGGTTCCATGACCGCCGGGACAGTCACCAGCCAGATCCTGGGTCAGACAGACAAAACCCTGTTTAATAATGATAACGACGAAGATTTGCAGCAGGGATAATATCCCGCCGCTGATTATCGTCAGATAACAGAAATGCACCACCGTGCACCAGAGTGACTCTGCAATACGCAAAAGCCGCGCCGGAAATAATCCACCAGCGCGGCTTTACTTATCAGTCAGTTCATTTTTTTACATCAGTTCTTTCTTCATAGTAAGGGACCGAACACAGAGATAGATCTGTCACGTAGTATTGCGTGAAAATATCAGTTGGCGGACATTTTTGATAATTATGAGATATTAGGTAATAACTACCTATCCAAGTAATAGGGAAAGATAAAAAAACCAAATAACAAGTAATATTCCTGCCATTTGATAAGAAACATTTTTTTTGGTTTTTTCATTATCACTTGAGTTATTAAGTTGTATAATAGACTTAGAAACAAATAGCTGATAATTATACCAGAAAGACACAACGTGGATGAATATGACAATGAAACAACATCGGACGCATTAAA
The DNA here is from genome assembly GCF_000633515.1 of Morganella morganii H1r. Taxonomy (GTDB): domain Bacteria; phylum Pseudomonadota; class Gammaproteobacteria; order Enterobacterales; family Enterobacteriaceae; genus Morganella; species Morganella morganii_B. The sequence continues at coordinate 109,250 of NZ_AYMP01000015.1, forward strand.
AAAATCATAAACCGAAAACACACCCAATAAAAAAACACCAAAAGAAATTATAAAAAATAAAAATAAAGAAAGTGAAAGTTTTATTAATTTACCTTTATTCATTATCTATTTCCCTTCCAGTATTTATCACCTTCAGGTTGACTCTTAACTTCTCTCATTTTTTCAATAAGTTTTTCATTAATTTGATATTTTTCATCTATATAATTTAAGCCATAAGCAATCCCAAGACCTAAACCGAACACAATAACGCCAACAATTAAAGGACTTGCACCAATAGATAAAGCCGATGTTACAGCCAGAAACGTAGACCCACCTCCCCATGCCACAAACGAAGCTACACCTAATTTAGCAACATCCATGGTAATATCACCGACAAAATTATACAGGTCATAATCTTTCTGAAAGATAAGCTGTAACAACCGGAATCCTGCAGCGGCGATAAAGGTATAACGCATACCGCTAATTGTCGCAGAATTGAGTCCCTGCCGGCCAATACCCATACCAATTATTTTACCGTTATTCGCAAGATAAAGTCGTGGCGTTTAATCTGTGGCGCAGCCCGGCATAGCCGCTGAGTTTAATCATGACACTGCCATTCGCAGCAACATACTCTGTTGCTGTAATACCAAATTTAAAATTAAATTCACGTAATAACTCAGCGACAGAAAATCCCTCGCGGATATTGCCGATATAGGAACTGGTAAAAGAGTATGCATCGCGGATATAGGATCTGCCGTTATTTTTCAATTCTTCCAGCATTCCTGCTGCTTCTTTTAGTGTCAGCAAAACAATGACACGTTCATTGTCCCGTAACTGTTTTTCCAGCCCGATGGCATCAAAAAACTCGTGCTGAGGACGAAGTTCGTTGATTTTCGCTTTTCCGCTCAGAATGTCACCGAGATATCCGCTCATTGTCGGATCATATTTCTTATCGTTCATATATTCCCTTACATCAGACAGACATACAGCACCGATATCACGTAGACACTTAAGCTAAATTGCAATATTCCATAATCTCTGTGAAAGTACAAGCTCAGTTTTAGTTACTATTTTTTCGGCGATGGTCAGTACTAAAGTCCCGGTATTATTGCTGATTTACTCAGTAAACAGATATAAAAAAGGCCGTAACGCTAGGCGTTACGGCCTTTTTATCAGTATATAATGATTAATTCAGAAATTCACCGCTGCGCAGTGCTTCAATTCGCTTATCCAGCGGCGGATGTGATAAAAACAGTTCGCTGAATGACTTATTGCGGCCGTTGATGCAAAACGCCATCATGCTGCCCTCTTCCTGCGGTTCATAGCTGGTTTTCAGGCGTTGCAGTGCGGCGATCATCTTCTCGCGGCCCACCAGTTTTGCGGAGCCCGCATCCGCATAGAATTCACGGCGGCGTGAGAACCACATGGTGATAATGCTGGCCAGAATGCCGAACACAATTTCCAGTACCATCGATACCGCGAAATAAATCATCGGGTTACCCTGACTGCCGGCGTTTTCGTCATTGTTGTTTGACATAAAACCTGCCGCCAGTTGCGCCAGAATACGGGAAATAAAGATAACAAAGGTGTTTACCACGCCCTGTAACAGCGTCATGGTCACCATATCACCATTCGCGATATGGCTGATCTCATGGGCGATAACCGCCTCCGCCTCATCGCGGCTCATATTTTCCAGTAACCCGGAACTGACCGCTACCAGTGACGCATCACGGCGCGCGCCGGTTGCAAAGGCGTTAATGTCCGGTGCGTGGTAAATCGCCACTTCCGGCATGCCGATACCGGCCTGCTGTGCCTGACGGCGTACCGTCTCCATCAGCCAGTACTCCGTCTGAGTGGACGGATTAGTGATCACCTGCCCGCCGACAGAGCGCAGCGCCATCCATTTTGACATCAGCAGAGACACAAATGCGCCGCCGAAGCCAAATAACCCTGCCATGATCATCAGTCCGGTCACACTTCGGCTCTGAACGCCGGTCAGCGACAGAATAATGCCGAAGACGACCATTACGGCCAGGTTTGTGAGTAAAAATAATGCAATTCGCATCATATCAGTATGATCCTTTAACTAGTGTGCCCATCATATGCCTCAGAAAATAGGGGCATTTTGCCATATTTCAAGGCTTTTTAACCGAATAACTTTAATTATTAAACAACTTTACACTTAATTTTAATAAAGTGATCTTTTGCTGTTTTGTGCGGTTTGGCTTTCTGTGCAGATAATCAGCGTTTTTTATTAAAAAAACACTTTACTTTTTAAATGGGAAAAATTATCATTCTCGTTGTAGGTACCTGAGTAAATTACTAAGGTATTGGCAAACGACATTGCTCACATTGCTTCCAGTATTTCGAAGTTTCTCAGCCAGCCATCGCGCTGGCTTTTTTTTATCCGTCAGCGGGCATAAAACTCTACCGGCAGATTATCCGGGTCAAAACAGAAGAAAAAGGATTTACCGGTAAATTCATCCGTGCGGATGCTGTCACAACGGATACCGCAGTGTTTCAGATGTGTTTCCCATGCGGTCAGATCCTGCACTGCAAATGCCAGATGGCGCAGACCGCAGGCTTCCGGCTGTGATACGCGGGGCGGGCTTGCCGGAAAGGTAAAGAGCTCCAGCAGATACTCCCCGTTCAGTGCCAGATCCACCTTGTAAGAACCCCGTTCCGCGCGGTAGTGCTCACTGAGCACGGTAAATCCCAGTGCATCACAGTAAAACGCCAGACTGGCCGTGAGGTCAGAAGCAATCACGGCGATATGATCCACTTTTTCAATCTTCAGCATATCTTTCCTGTATAACGCCCCGTTACCGGGGCGTTTGATTTGCATGCTTTGTTTTACAACGGCTGAGTCTGTGCTTCCACCGCCGCCAGCGCCACCATGTTGACGATACGCCGCACAGAGGAGATAGACGTCAGAATATGCACCGGTTTATTAATCCCCATCAGTACAGGACCGACCGTCACCCCTTCCGAGGTCGTCACCCGCAGCAGGTTATAGCTGATACGGGCTGCTTCCCCGTTCGGCATGATCAGCAGGTTTGCCGCGCCTTTCAGCGGGCTGTCCGGCATCAGATCACGGCGGATAGCCTCCACCAGCGCCGCATCACCGTGCATTTCCCCGTCAATTTCCAGTGATGGTTCCCGCTCGCGGATCAGCGCCAGGGTATCGCGCATTTTTTCTGCGGACGGTGACGGACAGGAACCGAAGCTGGAACGGGATAACAACGCGACTTTCGGCTCAATACCGAACCGGCGCACCGCAGCAGCCGCCATCAGCGTGATCTCCGCCAGTTGTTCTGCAGTCGGATCATCATGCACATAGGTATCCGCGATAAACGTGTTCCCCGTCGGCAGGCTGAGCGCATTCATCGCGCCCGCCGTGTGCACTCCGTCATGGAAACCAAACACATTTTCCACAATCCGGTAATGATCATGATAATCACCGATTATCCCGCAAATCATGCCGTCCGCCTCGCCACGGTGTACCATGATGGCACCGATACTGGTCGGGTTAGTAATAATGGCACGGCGGGCCTGTTCCTGGGTCACGCCCTTACGCTTCATCAGCTGATAATATTCCTGCCAGTATTCAGCAAAACGCGGATCACTTTCATTGTTAACGATTTCAAAATCCCGGCCCGGCACAATCTGCAGTCCCAGTTTTTTAATTCGCATTTCAATCACATCCGGGCGGCCAATCAGAACAGGATACGCCAGCCCCATGCTGACCAGCTCCTGTGTCGCATGCAGTATGCGCGGTTCTTCCCCTTCAGCCAGCACGATGCGTTTGCGGTCTTTGCGTGCCATAGAGAAAACCGGCTTCATAAACAGCGTGGTTTTGTAGACAAACTCATTGAGGTGTTCCAGGTAGACACTGAAATCCTCAATCGGACGTGTCGCCACGCCGGTTTCCATAGCCGCTTTTGCCACTGCCGGGGCAATTTTCAGGATAAGGCGCGGATCAAACGGTTTCGGGATAATATATTCACGCCCGAAAGATAATTCCTGACCACCGTAAGCGGAGGCGACCTGTTCGCTCTGCTCTGCCAGCGCCAGATCCGCAATCGCCTTCACGCAGGCCAGTTTCATCTCTTCATTAATTGCCGTTGCGCCGACATCCAGCGCGCCGCGGAAAATGAACGGGAAGCAGAGCACATTATTGACCTGGTTCGGGTAATCTGAACGCCCGGTGCAGATAATGGCATCCGGACGGACAGCCAGTGCCAGCGGCGGCAAAATTTCCGGTTCCGGATTAGCCAGCGCCAGGATCAGCGGGTCACGTGCCATACCTTTGACCATCTCCGGTGTCAGTACGCCCGGCCCGGAGCAGCCGAGGAAAATATCAGCGCCCGGCATCGCATCCGCGAGTGTCCGCATGCCATTGTCGTCAATGGCATATGCTGCTTTGGTTTCCGCCATATTGGCTTCACGGCCTTTGTAGATAACCCCTTTGGAGTCACAGACAATAATATTGTCACGTTTCAGGCCCAGCAGCACCATCAGGTTCATACAGGCAACAGAGGCGGCACCCGCACCGGACACCACCAGACGAACATCGCCGATTGCCTTGTTAACAATGCGCAATCCGTTAAGAACCGCAGCGGTGCTGATAATCGCGGTACCGTGCTGGTCATCATGGAAGACCGGGATTTTCATGCGTTCACGCAGTTTCTTTTCAATATAAAAACATTCAGGTGCTTTGATATCTTCGAGGTTGATGCCGCCGAATGTCGGCTCCAGAGAGGCGATGATATCCACCAGTTTGTCCGGGTCGGTTTCATTCACTTCAATATCAAAAACATCCACGCCGGAGAATTTTTTAAATAAAACCCCCTTTCCTTCCATCACCGGCTTACCGGCCAGCGCCCCGATATTGCCGAGGCCGAGCACCGCCGTGCCGTTGGAAATGACCGCGACCAGGTTACCTTTGGCGGTATATTTATAGGCTGCCAGCGGGTCATCCGCGATTTCGAGGCAGGGAGCTGCAACGCCCGGTGAATAGGCCAGTGCCAAATCACGCTGGGTGGTCAGCGGTTTGGTCGGGGTAACGGTAATTTTACCGGGAGAGGGAAACTGATGAAACTCAAGGGCACTTTGTTTTAATTGTTCGTCCATTTCAGGATCCTTTACAGGCGTTAATAACAGGGTCAGGGCGGACCGGCGGCGTAAGCGCTGCCGCCGGCCACGTTATTCAGCGCTACATAATCAGTATACTGATAAATAGCGGAATAGTGAAAAAAGTGTAATATTCATGTAGTTAATGTGCTGAACCTGTTGAAAAAAACAACATATCCCTTATCGGTTATCTGATAATAGCGACCTTCTCCCGCCAGACCGCCAATTATATCTTCCAGTCTTAAACCCTGAACTTTATCCCTATAATATGCTTCATGTTATTAGGGACATTATTATTTTTAAATACTTTGTTATTTGCACATATAACACTTTTGCGTAAAAATTAATTGTCCTGGCGATTATGGTATATTTTGCATTTCAATAATTAATATATCAATTAAATCGTTTTAATTAATATTATCTCATACCGTACACCCGGCAAGGGAGAACTCTATGCCTCATCACACTATTATGGTTATTGATGACCATCCGTTGTTACGTTATGGTTTTAAAATGCTTTTACAGCCGGATTATGCGTTAACCATCATGCCGGAATTTACTGACAATAATGGCCTGTTCAGCCATATCCATCAGCATACCCCCAGAATGATTATATTAGACATTAATGTCCGTGCGTTTTCCGGTATTGATTTTATTAAAAAATTACGTCATAAGAAAATTTCCAGCTACATTCTGGTATTTTCACAATCGCGGGAACGGAATGATATATATGCTGCTATTGATGCCGGGGCTGATGGTTATTTATTAAAGAATTGCGATGTTGATTATTTATTAAGTCAGATTAAAAATGCCTTTAAAGGGAAAAAAATTTTCAGTGAGGCTATCTATAAAATTTTGCAGGAACGTGAACACTATCACGATCCGGTCAGCTACCTGACACAACGGGAAGCGGATGTTCTCAAGGAACTGGCCTGCGGGATGAAAAATAAGGAAATTGCACGGGCGCTGTTTATTTCAGAAGAGACAGTGAAAGTTCATATCCGCAATATACTGAAAAAACTGAATGTCTCCACACGGCTCGCGGCCAGCCTGCTCTATCTGAAATACCGGCTGCCCCGCTGAGGGGGATCCCCGGGATGGCGGTTCCGGGGTTACTCACTTTCTTCGTCGATACTCGCCGGCGTCGGGTAATTGAGCAGCTCCAGTGTACCGTCCGGTTTTTCACGGACATCCACCTGGATAACCTCTTTATTCATCCCCCGGAGAATAGTATCGACCTCACTGTAGGCGTAGCGGATGTTTTTATCGTGTGCCCAGTCCGGCATGCCGGTTACACCATAGTAAAAGTACACGGTGCTGATACCGTTGCCCTGCGGCTCTATCGCCTTGATTTTACTGATACGCAGTGCGCCGTAACAAAAATCCTCATGCGTCTGCCAGGCGTCTTTTCCTTTGTCCGTCAGCTGATATTCCACACCGGACGATTCAATCGTGGCACTGATAAAACCAACGGAAGCCAGCGCATTCAGCCGTGAAATCATCCATGGCTCTGACTGACTTGAGCTGAACTGCGGCCATTTATGTTCATCCAGGCACAGTTCGCTGTTTTCGGTAAATTTGAGCTGAAGTTCATTCAGATACACGTCCGTTTGTCCCGCGAGGGTAAAGCTGGCAAATAACAGCGTGCTTCCGGCTAAGTACTCTTTCATCGATCCTGTCTCAACATCTTCCGGATGTTTTTGTCATGGTTATGGCGTAATGCTACCCCACTTTTTTGCATTTATCGAATACTCTCTGCACGTAAGATTCTGGATAACTGCATCAAATTCCCGCATTATGCTATTTTTCGTGTTCACGACAAAGGATAAAAAATGAAAAATACAACCTCCGTCAGCCGGATTTTCGGGATCAAAAACTGCGACACGATGAAAAAAGCCCGTGCCTGGCTGGATGCGCATCAGATAGCCTATGAGTTTCATGATTACCGGCAGGACGGCGCGGATACTGAACTGCTCAGTGAATTTGCCCGTCATATTGACTGGACACTGCTGCTCAATAAACGCGGCACCACCTGGCGTCAGCTGGATAAAACAGAACAGGATGCGGTGACTGATGCGCAGTCCGCCATCCGCCTGATGTCAGAGAAACCGGCACTGATCAAACGCCCGGTGCTGATCTCCGCAGATGGTCGCTATCACCTTGGTTTTAAAGCTGATGATTATCAGCAATTTTTCAGCCTTCCTGCCTGAGATAAAGGAAACACCATGCATTGTCCTGTAACAGAACTGGCAAAACAGCTTATCAGCCGGGAATCGGTCAGCCCGGATGATAAAGGCTGCCAGGCACTGATGGCTGAACGCCTGATTGCCGCCGGGTTTACCGTCGAACACATGCCGTCCGGCGACACACAGAATTTCTGGGCATACCGGGGCGGCAGCGGCACAACGCTGGCCTTTGCCGGTCACACCGATGTGGTACCCCCGGGTGACCTCAGCCACTGGCGTACACCGCCGTTTGAACCGGCACTGGTTGACGGTATGCTGTACGGGCGCGGTGCTGCCGATATGAAAGGTTCGCTGGCGGCCATGATTGTTGCTGCCGAACGTTTCACTGAACGCTATCCGGACTATCCGGGACGCCTTGCCTTTCTTATCACCTCAGATGAGGAAGCATCAGCCGTTAACGGCACAGTGAAAGTGGTGGAAACGCTGATGGCGCGCCATGAAAAGGTGGAATATTGCCTGGTCGGTGAGCCGTCAAGCCAGTCACAATTAGGGGATATGATTAAAAACGGCCGCCGGGGTTCTGTTACCGCAAACCTGACCATTCACGGCACCCAGGGTCATGTCGCCTATCCGCATCTGGCCGATAATCCGGTTCACCGCGCCGCGCCGTTTATACAGGAGCTGGTGGCAGAGCACTGGGACAGCGGCAATCAGTTCTTCCCGCCGACCAGCATGCAGATAGCCAATATCCGCGCCGGAACCGGCAGCAATAATATCATTCCGGGTGATCTGTTTATTCAGTTCAATTTCCGCTTCAGCACCGAATCCACCGCAGAATCGCTGGAAGCCCGTATCGCTGCGCTGCTGGAAAAACATCAGCTGAAACATACCATTCACTGGTCATTGTCCGGCCACCCGTTCCTGACCCCGGAAGGCCCGCTGACCAGTGCGGTCTGCCGTGCCATCGGTCAGTACTGCAATCTGACACCGGAACTCTCCACCAGCGGCGGAACCTCCGACGGACGCTTTATTGCGCGGATGGGCACACAGGTTGTGGAGCTGGGTCCCGTCAACGCCACCATTCACAAAGTAAATGAATGCGTCAGCGCTGCTGACTTACAACAGCTCAGCCGTATCTATCAACGGATTATGGAGCAGATCCTGCTATGATGACCTTTGAAATGCTGACCGGGCAGACCCGTGATCATGTCATTAATTTTGCCGGTAATCATCACCTGCAATTTAATGCCACCAAAGCGTTTCTCGCCATGCAGAAAGCGGCGGCAACCGCCGGGTTTAAACTGATGCCCGCCAGCTCCTTCCGGGATTTTTCCCGTCAGCAGATTATCTGGAATGAAAAATTTGCCGGGATCCGCACCGTCAATGATGCCGAAAACCGCCCGCTGGATGTCTCAGCGCTGTCAGAAGCGGAGCGCTGTCAGGCGATCCTGCGCTGGTCTGCCATTCCGGGTGCCAGCCGTCACCACTGGGGAACAGAGGTTGATTATTACGATCCGTTCCGCCTGCCTGCTGACACCTCCCTTCAGCTTGAGCCCCGGGAGTATGAGGAAGGCGGCTATTTTGCCGCCCTTTCCGCCTGGCTGGCGGACAATATGGCACAGTTTGATTTTTATCTGCCGTTCACACAGCGCCAGACCGGCGGTGTGGCTTATGAACCGTGGCATATCAGCTACTGGCCGCTCTCTTATGAGGCGGAGCAGCTTTACACCCCTGAAATTCTTGAAAGAGTACTGAAAACACAGGATATCGCCGGTAAAACATGGTTACTGGGTAATCTTGACGCAGTTTATCAGCAATATATCACATTACCGGAAAGCCATTAATCCGGTGATTTCTCCTCCGGCGCCGGGGTATTCTCCGGCGTCATGTCATCTGTTTCCGGCAGACGCAGCATATAGATCAGCAGCCAGACCAGAATACACAGCAGTAACAGCCGGATATAAATCAGTTTCACCAGCCAGAGCGATACCGCGAACGTCAGCAGGATCACGATGACTGCCCGCCGTTTTGCTTTGCGCGGCAGGCCTTTGTGCGTCTGCCAGTGACGGATGTAGCCGCCGAACCAGGAACGGTACAGAAGCCAGTGATGGAACCGGGGGGATGAACGGGAGAAACACCACGCCGCCAGCAGCAGGAACGGCGTTGTCGGCAAAACCGGCAGCACGACCCCCAGCGTTGCCAGGATGACGGCAATCCAGCCTGATAACAGCAGCAGTATACGGGTGAACGGCTTCACGTCCTGAGCCTCCGGTAATGAGAATGCAACTCAATGTTATCGTTGCGTAACATCTTATTCAACCGGCTTGTGACCATTAATGATGATCCGGCAAAAAAACGGCGCTCTGTTCCGCACAGAGCGCCGCTCAGGCTGCCGGCAGCAGGTGACTGTCAGCGAATCAAATGATTGATACAGATATCACATCAGCGGCGGCACTGAAGGCCGGATCGGCACAACAAGCACGGTAGGCCCCTTACGCTGTAATGCGGCTTTGCAGGCCGCAATCACCTCAGCTTCAGTTTCTGCCCGGACCGCTGTACAACCGTAACCGGTGGCAAGAGCCGCAATATCCAGCCCCGGAATATCCAGGCCCGGCACCCCCGGCGTGTCTTCCAGTACCGCGAAAGATTTCAGAATACCGTACTGCCTGTTTTCCGGAATGACAAACAGGATCGGTAACTGATGCTGTGCGGCAGTCCATAATCCCTGTACAGAATACTGCATGGAGCCGTCACCGATAATCGCCGCTACAGGACGGTTACGCCCGCTGTCCCGTTCACCGAGGGCAATCCCCGCACTGGCCGGTAACGTCCAGCCGAGTGACCCGCTGGCAAAGGTGTAGAATGAGTCCGGTTTATCCACCGGCCAGGCGGCATGCAGTTCTGCGAGATTAGAGGGGGATTCCTCGGTCAGAATCGTCTCTTCCGGCATGGCGCTTCTGACTGCCCGGAACAGCTGTGAGGCACTCAGAGCCCCGTCAGATGCCGCTTCCGCCGCAGCAGGATGTGGTGCCATGCCGTGCGGCTGTCTGCTGACGGCGGCTGCCCGCACCGGGTGCGCAGTCACCAGATCCGTTAACTGCTCAACCGCCAGTACCGCATCACTCAGCAGACTATCCCCGACCGGCGCCCGTCCCGCTTCCTGCGGATCATCCGTGATATGCAACAGCCGCAATCCGGACGGGATATAGTCACCGGCCACATACGGGTAATAGCGGAAAACCGGCGCACCGATGATCAGCGCCACATCGTACCCTGCGAGCTTATCCGAGAGCGGTTTCATGGCAAACGGCAGGCCGCCTGCATACAGCGGATGTGATTCCGGGAACGGCGGACGCTCGGAAGCCGGTGCCGAAAACACGGGGATATTCAGTTTTTCCGCCAGCCGGATCCCCGCTTCCCAGCCCTCACCCCGGGCAAGAGATGCGCCGTAGATCAGCACCGGATTTTTCGCCTGCGACAATACCTGTGCGAATTCCCGTATCCGCACCGGATCAGCACTGATACGGTGAGATACCGTACGGACAACCGCTGTATCCGTTTCAGCCGGTTTGTCCCAGTCATCCAGCGGGATCGATAAAAATACCGGGCCCGCCGGGGGTTGCAGCGCCATCGCATACGCCCGCATAAAGGCCGCCGGGACATCTTCCGCCCGCACCGGCTGATAGCTCCATTTAACCCACGGTTCCGGCAGTGTTTCCGACTTAATATTGGTCAGCCACGGCTCCATCAGCAGCATGTCACGGGTCTGGTTACCGGCGGTAATAATCAGCGGCGTGCGGTTCATATACGCGGTCAGAATATTACTCATCGCGTTACTCAGCCCGGCGGACGTATGCACATTAACCAGTGCGACATGACGGGTGGATTGCGCATAGCCATCTGCGGCGGCTACCGCAGACGACTCATGCAATGTCTGAATATAACGGAAATCTGCCGGAAAATTTTTCAGAAAGGTTTCTTCTGTTGAACCGGGATTACCAAAGACAGTCGTGATATTCAGTTGCCGGAGTAATTCAAATGTAACCTGACGGATTGTTTTTCCCATCATAATGCTCCCGTAAAATCATTATTCCGCTGATACTGAACATACCGGCGGATGAAAAGGCATACAGACTGACTTATCTGAATGACAACAATTTTTCCTGAAATAACAATGACAAGCAGCAGAGAAAATAAGGATCCGAAACCGGAAAATTAAACTATCCCAGACTCTATTACAGCGGAAAATAAAGATCAAACCGCCACGCTGAGCCACTGTTGCGGGTTATCAGACCGGCAGAATCGTTATTTCTGATATAAAGCAGAGATATAGAGGTAAGACCAGATAACAGCATCATAAAAAAGCAGAATAATACACCTGACGGAGCCGGTTGCGAGTCAACAAAGCGATAACATGCTGACGGTTTGTGAATCCGTTACAGTATCGTTTAACTCAGCGCTGTTATTGTCTGCCGCGTGGTACCAATTGGTTATTTTGTTTTTTTTCGGCTCTCAGCGGATGCAGAGAGCTTTTTTTTTGTTTTCGGTATACTATCCGGACGATTGCAACAGTTTATGTACAGAGGCCATATGCTGAAAATAGTCTGCTTTATTGCTGTTATTCTGCTGTCAGGTTGTGCCGGGGTGGGCATCGGTGCATCCGGAGGCTCAGAAGGCGTGTCTGCGGGAATAGGTACGGGCATCGGTTTTTAATCCGGCCATGCATCCGCGCATTACCGGCTTCTTTTGTTCATAGAGGCTGTCATATACCTGTGATATACTTTGCGGAATTAATATAAATAACTGATTAACTATGTCAATTAAATACAGATCAGATATCGACGGGCTGAGAGCAATCGCTGTTCTCTTTGTTGTTATATTCCACAGCTATGACAATCTGATCCCATCCGGGTTTATTGGTGTTGATATATTTTTTGTCATCTCGGGATTCTTAATCTCATCAATAATAAAACAACAACTTATTGACAGGAACTTTTCATTTCCGGATTTTTACAGACGTCGTCTCTGGCGGCTGCAACCTGCTCTGTTATTGGTAATGTTATTCGTTCTGGTGATAACATCAATATTTTATTTACCGGATGACTATATTGATGTCATGAACAGTGAGAAATATACCTCATTGTTTTTATCAAATCAGTATTTTTCACGGGTAACAACAAGTTATGCCACTCAGGATTCCGTCTACCTTCCGCTCTTACATACCTGGTCACTGGCAATTGAATGGCAATGGTATCTTCTGATGCCGCCTGCGCTGTTTTTATTGCATACATTATGCCGCCGCTATCATTTCAGTATCGTGCGGGCGATTTCCTTACTGACGATACTGACCATCATTCTGTCACTGTTTTTGTCAGATAATTATCCGGATAAAAGTTATTATTTATTTTCATCCCGTATTTTTGAGTTTATGTTCGGTGTGACCATTGCTTATATTCCTGAAAAAACAAATAATAAAAAATCAGTCTGTAATATATTGTCAGTTATTGCTTTTGTCGTATTAATATTAATCTCCAGCTGTGATACGGTATTACCGGGTTATCCTAATTTTTATACTGTTGCTGTTTGTGCCTGTGCCGCGGTTATCATTTATACAGGGCAACACAAAACGATTATCAGCAGAATACTGTCAATCAATATTGTTGTATTTATTGGTGCTATATCATACTCACTTTATTTATGGCATTGGCCTGTTTTTGCTGCTGCACGGTACACCGGTTATTTCGATAGCAATACAGAGAAACTGGCCGCGATGTTTATTACGCTTATTTTCTCTTATTTATCTTATGTCTGCATTGAGAAAAGATTCAGGAAATCTCAGCTGCGCTTTACATATACCTTTTTGATTTTATTTATTATTCCTGTCATCATCACACTAACATTAAGTAAAATTACTGTAAAACATGACGGATTCAGTTTCAGGCTCGGAGATGCGTATCTGAAAATGGAAAACGTACTGAAAGAGCATCATTACGACAATCGTCCGTTATGCCTCAGTAATGATAATGCGGCAGCCGACGGTATCTGCCATATAGGGAAAAAAGGGGCGGATAAAAAAGCCTTTTTATTTGGCGATTCTCATGCTAACCATTTTTGGGGCTTTATGGATGTCATCGGAAAAGATGCCGGTATGGATATCAGGGCACAAGCGACATCATCCTGCCTGACACTGCCGGGCATCTATCTTTATGACTGGTGGAATTATAAAAATGCCGTGTACCAACGCTGTTATGATGATACTCAGCAGTATTACAATGATGTCAGAACAGGACATTATGATTATGTCATTATTGGTGAGGTCTGGAATAACTATGCCGGTGATCATGTCATCAATCAGGCAGGTGATACCCGATCAACAGAGGAATCCCGGTCACGTACAGAAAAAGCATTACGTGAAGCGCTGGATATTATTGTAACCTCCGGTGCCAAACCGGTTATTATCAAAACCATTAATCCGATGCCGCATAATTTTATGACCTGTTTTTATCAGAATGTAAAATTACGCCGTGATTACCGCAGTAATCACTGTGGCGCCGGACAATTTAATGGTGATGAGCAGGAATGGTTCAGCCGGTTATTTGTAAAACTAAAGAATGAATACCCGTCTCTGACGATCATTGATCCCAAAGATGTTCAATGCAATAACGGGCGTTGCCTGACCGATATTGACGGTATTCCGGTTTACCGTGATGTCGGACATTTAACCGACTACGCATCCGTTATTTTCGGAACCTGGTATTTAAATAAATACCCGAACCCGTTTAAATAACAGAAAGCGACAATAACGGTATCACCGAAATGTCATGGTGTGCCACCGGGAAGAGGTCATCAGGAAATGTTATTCAGCGCATGGCAGGTGTGATAACCTGCTGTGATGGTTTTGAATTCATTTTGAATGATAATAACTTATTGATTTTAATTAATTGATAATTACAGACAAAAAAGGTAACAACAATGCATTGGTTAGCAGAGTAAAATTAATATAATTGTTTTAATTCAGTTGGTTATGTATTTTTTCGTGCAAAAAAAGCACAACATTGCGCCACATTATACAACTTTCCAGTCATTATACTTCAATGTGTTAGCGCTCCGTTTTGACCTAACAACAGGAGCGCATTTTCTTTTATCTCATCACCACAATCCCCCTGCTATACTCCCATCATCACCCACCACTCCGAAACCAACATGCACAATATCGCCAACCTCACCCAAGACGAGAAAGATAAAATCAATGCCGATTTAGCCGCAGCCGGTATCGCGTACAAAGAAAGGCTCGGACTGCAGTATGACCTGTACGAAACAGAAAACCAGCAGCCCGAGCATTTACGCCCGTACTTTAAAGAGAGACTGGAGCACTACAGGGAGATCGGGAAAAGGTTTCCTCGCGGGTTTGAGTATGAGAAGGAGTGATTAACGCCAAGCCTGAACAAATATATTTAGTGACCCTGCTGTATCCGTTGCTCCGGTTGTAGTATTAACTATCCTCGCAACGGCGGTTAAACTACCGTATGTGTCAAAATGCACTGAACGGACAAAAGGATTCGGCACTGCGACAGCGCTAAAATCAGGAACTGCAACAATATGTTTCGGAGCAAAGCCAAAATTAATGATATCCCCGCTTTTTACCGCCAGGTGTTTGCCGATATAATCTGGTGCATTACTTATTTTGTGTGTCCTGATTACCTTGCCATTGCCGAAGATATCTATTTTCGTGAACGCGCCAAGCGGGTCGTTAAGATAAACAACAGCATTACCGGCAACATATAAATGCCTTATGTTTGCTCCCTCTCCGATTACTGTTGGCATATTAATATGCACAACAGCAGAATCCTGAACTCTGACAAGATAGGTGTTAGTGCTACCCACAGCGCCCACTGGTGATGCGAAATTCGGAGAATTTAATATTACCTCCGAGCTGGACAGTACCGTCACTGCCGCCTGGTTTACACCGAGATAACCGGCATCCTGTTCAAAATTAGGGGAGTTAAAAATTACGCCCTTTGACCCAAGCCCTATTAATACGTGACGCGCCCCCGTTGACCCTGAGTTATAGCAGTTAAACACCGCACCCTTAACACCGGCAATATTAAGCCCCAATTCTGATGGTGCGGACGAGTAACAGTTATTGAATACATTCTGAATGAGACCACCATTACCGGTTAAATCAAAACTGATCCTGCATTCGTTGGCACGCACGTTATCAAACGAGCATGAAAAATCAGAAGCGCCGGCCTTATAACCAATATCGAATTTATTCAGATACAGGTCAGATAACCGGCAATTAACCATTCCCCAAGTGTTACCATCAATACCACGTCCGGCTGTTGGCGATTCTGTGGCAATGGTCATTTTTGATATTTCGCCACCACGAACGATCTGAGATGACATCACAATGCCTGACTGACCAGAAGGAACATTAACGATAGTTGACTGACTACCCGACCCGATCAGACCGAACCCTGATTTCCATGTAAAATTACCTGTAAATACCCCAGCCGGGGCAGTAAACAAAACAGGATCATCTGCCGTTGATATGTAGTCATTTACCGGTGTTAAATCATCACCTGATACACCATACCCGCGAACACTGTTAAAGCGCCGCCAATCTTCCCTATCAAAAAATGACTTTAAGGTATCACCACCAACGCCAACCAAACTACCGTCACCGCTTATCAAATCAGACCTTAATGCCGCATCACCAACACCAATCCACGCCCCCATGCCAACACCGCCAGCAGACTCAGGCGCTGACCCGACCTGAACCGTCTTTGGCAAATCACCATCCCAGCGGTAATATTCACCGGTAGTTTCATCACGCAGAATTTCATTGCGTTTTGTTATCTCTGCACCCTGCTGGAAG
>NZ_AYMP01000016.1 GCF_000633515.1 Morganella morganii H1r
ATGCCGGGGGATATTTATTTTCTGATTTCTTTATAATATCCGCCTTACTGGCTGATAACGATATGAACGGGTGATTTATGAATGGTTTATTGTGGCTGACGCTGGCCGTGGGCGCGGAAGTGGTGGCGACCTCAATGTTACGGGCGGCGGACGGTTTTACCCGGCTGATACCGTCGGTCGTGGTGGTGATCGGCTATTGCGTGTCGTTCTGGGCGCTGTCTCAGGTGGTGCGGATGATGCCGCTGGGGATTGCGTATGCTATCTGGTCCGGGTTGGGTATTGTCATTGTCTCTGCCGCCGCTTATTTTATCTATCACCAGAAACTGGATTTACCCGCAGTTATCGGGATGGCTCTCATTATTGCGGGTGTATTAGTGATAAATTTATTCTCGAAAAGCAGTGTTCACTGAGCTGCATCCGCAGCTATGAGGCCATAATCATGATATCAGTTCCATTTTTCCGCCGCCCGGGGCGGGTATTGTGCAGTGTTATTGTTGCGGCGGCTGCGTTTACCGCCGGTTGCAGCAGTTCACCGGACACGGTGCAGCAAAAGCAGATCCCGCGCTACCAGCAGCCGTTAATTGATTTAACTGAAGATGCCCGGGTCAGTTGCAGCTATGCGGGCGGAACGCCGTCACTTATCCGCGAGCTGAACGGCGCACAGACACCGGGCTGTCAGTTTGCCAACGGCAAACGCTGCAGCCAGCAGTCACTGCTTTCCGGAAGTTGCGGATCAGTATTATAAATGCGTTCTGAACAGCCGTGTTATGATGACACGGCTGTTATTGACTGAGTCAGATCAGAACAGACGGCGCGGCTGTTTGCGGTGAATGAACTGGGATAATAATACCAGCGCACTGACAAGCAGATACACAGCAAAGATCCCGATAAGCCACTGCGGCATATCCAGTTTCAGGAATACCCACTGCTGAACGGCACAGTCACCGGACGCCTCAAACACGGACGGCAGCCAGGTATTGAGCGGCAGCCATTCCGGGAAATTCACAAAGAAATCACAGGTATTGAACGGAGACGGGTAGAGCTGGATCATGGTGTGTTCCCATGACAGCTGTAATCCGGCAATCCCGCTGTAAATCCACAGGGCAATAGCCAGCCAGCGGATGATAACGCTGCGCGGTGCTATCCAGCCGAGGAATCCGGCAAATGCAATGCCCAGGACGGCAATACGTTCATAAATACACATCACACACGGCTGTAATCCCATTCCGTGCTGAAAGAACAGGGCGATACCGTCGAGTGCCAGTGCGGAGATCATCAGTAAAAACCATGCACCGCGGCCCCGCGAACACGCATAAAGATAAGTCAGCATAATTGTATCCGGGTTATCCGATTAATAAGAAACAGATTAACTAACGCAGCGACTGTACGATAAAAAATACAGCAGCGCACCCCTTTTCCGCATTTACGGCGGGCAGAAACAAAAAAACCGGAATAACACGGTTATTCCGGTTAGTGCAGTGTAAAAAAGTGGTTACGGCAGTGTGATCATACCATTTGCCGTCATCCATTCTGAAACCGGTACCAGCCACAATTCAACACCGAAGAAACCGACCAGTGTCATCACAATGGTGTAAGGCAGCGCCATGATCACCATTTTTCCGTAGGAAAGCCGGATCAGCGGTGCCAGTGCGGACGTCAGCAGGAACAGGAATGCCGCCTGACCATTTGGTGTCGCCACTGACGGCAGGTTTGTCCCGGTATTGATAGCAACAGCCAGATATTCATACTGGGTATAGGATACCAGTCCCGCTTTCATTGCCGTCATTGCCTCATTGATATACACCGTGCCGACAAAGACGTTATCGGAGACCGCCGAGAGCAGGCCGTTGAACAGATAGAACAGTGACAGCTGCGATGACGGATCCGAACTGAGGACAAACTGAATAAACGGTGTGAATAATTTCTGGTCAACAATTACCGCGACAACAGAGAAGAACACGGTCAGCAGGGCGGTAAACGGCAGTGCTTCCTCGAAAGCCTCACCGAGAGCATGCTCTTCCGTGATCCCGCAGAATGCTGTTGCCAGAATAATCACCGATAAACCGATCAGCCCGACTTCGGCGAGATGCAGGGCCAGTGCAGTGATCAGCCAGATACCGATAAGGCCCTGGACAATCAGCTGCATTTTTTCCTGTTTGGTCCGGCGTGCTGCGGATTTTTGTGCATTATCCTCCAGTACGGCTCTGACCCGATCCGGCAGTTCCGCACCATAACCGAACAGTTTAAACCGTTCCACCAGGTAACAGACCAGCAGACCACAGACAAACACCGGAATCGTCACCGGCGCCATATGCAGGAAGAAATTCACGAAATCCCATCCGGCATGTTTGGCAATAATCAGGTTCTGCGGCTCACCCACCATGGTCATCACGCCGCCGAGAGCGGTACCGATACCGGCATGCATCATCAGGCTGCGCAGAAAGGCACGGAACTGATCCAGTGTCTGGCGCATTTCGCTGCTGTCAATAAATTCATCATCACTGAGTGTCACCGTTTCCTTTCCGGAAGAAGCATACTGATGATAAATCGCATAAAACCCGACAGATACACTGATCACCACGGCGATCACCGTCAGAGCATCCAGAAATGCGGATAAAAATGCACTTGCCAGACAGAAAGCAAGGGAAAGCGCGCGTTTGGAGCGGATAGACAGAAGCAGTTTGGTGAACAGAAACAACAGCAGCTGCTTCATAAAGTAAATACCGGCAACCATAAAGATCAGCAGCAGAATAACCTCCAGGTTATTCATAATCTCATGACTGATTTGTGCCGGAGAGGTCATGCCGATCAGTACCGCCTCAATCGCCAGCAGGCCGCCGGGTTGCAGCGGATAGCACTTCAGTGCCATCGCAAGGGTGAAAATAAACTCAATGACCAGCAGCCAGCCGGCGGTAAAAGGGTCAATAAAGAAGTAAACAACCGGATTTATAATTAAAAAAAGAATAATAGCAAGCTTGTACCAGTCAGGGGAGTGGCCCATGAAGTTTTTCAGGAAGGCCTGCCGCATTGATATTTCCATTATTGCTGTGTGTCCTCCGCAGGGGGTGAAAAGACGATCCGCGTATAACTACAGTGCTTTATACTACGCCGGTATTCTGAATTTATTAAGAATTTAAATCAACTGATGGTCACCGTCCGCACTATCATGATTTATGACCGGACTCACTCTTTCGCAAGCTGATTGCTATATCGCGGCATCACATTCTGTTATCATCCGGATAATTGGAAGGTTAATTGTTTTGGACGAAGTCATCTATGGTCATCAAGGCGCAGAGCCCTGCGGGGTTTGCAGAAGAGTATATTATTGAGAGTATCTGGAATAACCGCTTTCCGCCGGGATCCATTTTACCCGCAGAGCGTGAGTTATCTGAACTGATTGGTGTGACCCGGACAACCCTGCGCGAAGTACTGCAACGCCTTGCCAGAGATGGCTGGCTGACGATTCAGCACGGTAAACCGACAAAAATTAATAATTTCTGGGAAACATCCGGACTGAACATCCTGGAAACCATTGCCCGTCTCGATCACGAAAGCGCGCCGAAACTGATTGAGAACCTGCTGGCAGCCAGGACCAATATTGCATCCATTTTTATCCGTACTGCGTTTCGTAATAATCCGGAAAAGTCACTGGAAATTCTCAGCCGGGAAAATGAGCCGGATGATAATTCCGATGCGTTCAGCCAGTATGATTATGACGTGTTCCGCGGCCTGGCATTTGCCTCCGGCAACCCGATTTACGGTCTGATCCTGAATGGTCTGAAAGGGTTATATACACGGGTCGGCCGGTTCTATTTCGCAAGCCCGGAAGCGCGTAAACTGGCGCGGAATTTTTATCAGCAGCTGACCGGCCTGTGCCGTGAAAAAGCCTATGATAAAGTACTGGATTGTGTCCGCAGCTACGGCAAAGAGAGCGGTACTATCTGGCAGACCATGCAGAGCGGTATTGCACAGGATTTGAATCCGCAGTAATACAGGCGGACAGGATGAAAAACCGGCTCAGTGCCGGTTTTTTTGTTATGCGCGGGCCAGAGCCTGTAATATCGCCTGTGACTGTGTCCAGAGCAGGGAGCCGCCTTCTTCCGCAAACAGATGATGTTCCGCGCGGGGAAAGCGTCCGGCCAGGATTTTGCCGCCATCCGGGGAATGCACGGTGCTGGTGTCCTTCTCCCCGTACCACAGCGACACCGGACAGGTGATTTGCTCCGGTGTAAACCCCCATTCCTGCATAGCAATCAGCAGATCCTGTGTATAGCCTTCATTTCCCTGAGAAAATGCCTCTGCCATACACTGCCGGTAAACCGGTAAAAAATCTGCCGCCTGATAAACCGCAAGGTCTGTTTCCCCGCTGTAATTCAGAATGAAATTCATCAGCCACTCTGCAGTGATATTTTCCCGCACCCATGCACTAAATCCGTCAGGCTGAGTCCGGGCGTTATTTTGCATATCAATGATATCCGCAGATAACAGTGCCCGGGTTGGCGGGTAATCGAACTGATCCTGTCCCGAAATCAGTGCCAGAGCGGAAACGTCCGCATAATACGCCAGCGCCATGGCATAAACCGCGCCCTGAGAGAATCCCGCCACCCGGAACTGTGCGTAACCCAGTGACTGCATCAGAAAAGTGACATCTGAAGCAAAGGACATCAGGGATTTTCCGGCATCGGGAGAAGAGTCCCCCAGTCCGGGACGATCGGGGGTTATCAGCCGGATATTATGGTCTGCCAGATACGAAATGCCGAATCCGGCAGAGCCGCTCATACCTGCACCGGTGCAGAATACAACCGGAATACCGGTTTCCGGGCCGGAATCATACCAGCTGAAGTGGCGGCCATCGGGTAAGGTAGTGATGGTTTTGCGTTGGTTTTTAATATTCATGGTGATTACCGGAAAATATGCCGGAAGGCATAAAAAAGAAGAGGGCGTTTTCTGATAAATAACCGGCGTAACGTAAATATACGGATTATTTATTCAGTCTGGTGTCATCGGCAACAGAGACGAGAGTCCGGTTGCGTTTCACGATGAGTTCGCAGCGGTGCCTGCGACAGATAGCCTGCATACTATTTAGTAAATGCTTATATTACAAGATAATAAAAGCATTTTCGGATAAAAGGATAATTTAATTAATGATATCAGTGATTAAAAAAAATACGGTTTTGTGACAGGCTGCAAAGAATCAGACTTAATATGATGTGAGGGGATTCCGCTATGTTGGCAAAATGTTTCTGAAATATTATGCTGATGCTAATGTGAAATAAGTAACAAGGCGGCAACATGAACATTGTCATCCTGGGAAGTGGTGTTATCGGTGTCACAACAGCCTGGTATCTCGCGCAGAAAGGGCACAATGTGACTGTTATCGACAGGCAGCCGGCGGCGGCGGAAGAAACCAGCTTCGGTAATGCCGGGCAAATCTCTCCCGGTTATGCCACACCGTGGGGCGCACCGGGTATTCCGCTGAAAGCGGTGAAATGGATGTTTGAAAAACATGCCCCGCTGGCCATCAGGCCGGACGGTTCGTTGTTCCAGCTGCGCTGGATGTGGCAGATGCTGCGTAATTGCGGTGCGGATTATTATGTTATGAATAAAAGCCGCATGGTGCGGATTGCGGAATACAGCCGTGACTGCATGAAAGCATTACGCGCAGAAACCGGGATACAGTATGAGGGGCGTCAGGGCGGTACACTGCAACTGTTCCGCACACAAAAGCAGCTGGATAACGCCGCCAATGACATTGCGGTTCTGAAGCAGGAAGGCGTGGCGTACCGCCTGCTGAGTGCCCGTGAACTGCACGAGGCAGAACCGGCGCTGGCCCATGCGGAACATAAGCTGGCGGGTGGCCTGCAACTGCCGAATGATGAAACCGGGGATTGTAACCTTTTTACCAAACGGCTGGCGGCAATGGCACAGCAGGCCGGCGTGAAATTCCGTTTCGGTGTCAATATTCACCGTCTGCAATTCAGCGGTGATCGCGTCAGCGGGGTGATCTGTGATGAGGAAGTGATCACCGGTGATCAGTATGTGGTGGCGCTGGGTTCATACTCCACGAAATTACTGCACGGTCATGTCGCCATCCCGGTGTATCCGCTGAAAGGTTATTCTCTGACCATGCCGATTATTGACGAAAGCCGTGCTCCTGCATCCACCGTACTGGATGAAACGTATAAAATTGCGGTGACCCGTTTTGACCAGCGCATTCGTGCCGGCGGTATGGCGGAAGTGGTCGGTTTTAATCTGGATATTGTCAGACGGCGCTGCGAAACACTGAAAATGGTGGTACAGGATCTTTACGGCGGCGGCGGGGATATCAGCAAAGCCACGTTCTGGACCGGTCTGCGCCCGATGACACCGGACGGTACTCCGATTGTCGGGCCGACGGAATACAGTAACCTGTTCCTCAATACCGGTCACGGCACCCTCGGATGGACAATGGCCTGCGGCAGCGGGCAGTTGCTTGCCGATATTATGTCCGGTGACAAACCGGCTATCCGTGCGGATGATCTTGCCGTTTCACGTTATCTGAACGGATTTAAGACCCGGCTGGTGATCCCGCAGCAGTTGCATACCGCATAACGAACAAAATAAGGAGTGGTGATTTTATGCCTCGTCCGATACAGGCTGTGATTGACAGTGAGGCTGTCCGCTATAATCTGGCCCGGGTAAAAGAGCGGGTCAGCCCGTCCCGGGTGTGGGCAGTGGTAAAAGCGGATGCATACGGACATGGCATTGAACGGATTTTTCCGGCACTGGCGCAGGCGGAGGGCATTGCGCTGCTGGATTTCAGTGAGGCGGCGAAAGTCCGCGAACTGGGCTGGCAGAAACCGCTTCTGTTACTGGAAGGATTTTTTCAGCCGCAGGATCTGTCTCTGATTGACCATTTGCAATTATCAACATCCGTACACAGCGAGTGGCAGCTTAAAGCGATAGAGGAAACATCGTTTATTCATCCGCTGAATGTGTATCTGAAACTGAACAGCGGCATGAACCGGCTGGGCTTTTCACCGGCGGCGTACCTGAATGCACTCCAGCGCCTGACAGTATTACCACAGGTCGGCACTATCACACTGATGAGCCATTTTGCGGATGCGGATTTAACCGCCGGTATTCATAAACAGATGTCCCGTATTGCCCTGTTCAGCTCTCTGAACTTACCGCAATGTCTGGCAAATTCCGCAGCGGCCATGTGGGAACCGGACACCCGTGCGGATGAAGTGCGCTGCGGTATTATCCTCTATGGCGTATCACCCAGTGGCAACAGTGCGGATATTGCAGAATTCGGCCTGAAACCGGCAATGACACTGCGCAGTGAAATTATTGCTGTTCATGATATTGAAGCCGGCGAAACGGTAGGCTACGGCAGCCGTTTTACCGCTGCGGAGCCGATGCGGATTGCCACCATTGCCTGTGGTTATGCCGATGGTTACCCGCGCCACGCACCGGATGGCACACCGGTCTGGATTGCCGGTCAGCGCTGTCCGCTGGCGGGACGGATCTCCATGGATATGCTGACAGTTGATATCACCCGCTGTCCGCAGGCGGATATCGGTACACCGGTTGAATTGTGGGGTGCGAATCTTCCGGCGGATGATGTCGCGCAATATGCCGGGACTATCGGCTACGAGCTGCTGACGGCACTGGCACGGCGGGTACCGGTGATCACCGCCGGGTAATTATACGTCTTTCCGGCTGTTTTTATGATCCTGATAAATACCCGGTCACTCTGCGCGCAGTAAACTGTGGCGGTTGAAATCAGGCAGGAGTGCGGTATGCAGGCGGGTGTGGAAATCCGGGTGAAAGGAAAAGTTCAGGGAGTCGGGTTTCGTCCGGCTGTCTGGCAGATAGCACATCAGATGGGATTGTGCGGGGATGTCAGCAATGACAGTGAAGGGGTGCTTATCCACCTTCCGGCAGATGCGGATATCGCCGGTTTTATCAGCCGGTTGCAGGCTCAGTGCCCGTTGCTGGCGCGTATCGACCATATCGGGCAGCAGCATTATACCTTTGAACAGCGTCCGGCAGCATTTACTATCACCGCCAGCGGACAGGGGGAAATGGATACGGAGATTATCCCGGATGCAGCAACCTGTGATGTTTGTCTGAGTGAGTTGTTTGACCCCGGCAACCGCCGTTACCGTTATCCTTTTATTAACTGCACACACTGCGGACCCCGTTTCACTATTATCAGAGGAATGCCGTATGATCGCCCGAACACCACGATGTCGGTGTTTCCGTTTTGTCCGGTGTGTCAGCATGAATACCGCGACCCGGCAGATCGCCGCTTTCACGCACAACCTAATGCCTGTCCGGATTGCGGGCCGCATATCTGGCTGACGGATCCGCAGCAGCAGATTACCGCCCGTTTTGATGATGCTCTGTCAGCCGCAGTCCGCTTACTGAAAGACGGAAAAATTTTGGCAATGCAGGGACTGGGTGGTTTTCATCTGGTGGCGGATGCACAAAACAGTGACGCTGTGGCTCTGCTGAGAGCCCGTAAACACCGGCCTGCCAAGCCATTTGCGGTGATGATACCGTCCGTTGACTGGCTGGCGGAATGCACCGGACAGGCGCCGGATCCCGGCCTGATAACGCTGCTGAAAAGTCCGGCTGCACCGATTGTGCTGACAGATGAACCGGGGATGATTGCTGCTTTATCGCCGTTGGTCGCACCGGGATTGTGTGAAACCGGAATTATGCTGCCGTCTAACCCGTTACAGCACCTGTTACTGCATGATATTCAGCGCCCGCTGATTATGACCTCCGGGAATGCATCGGGTCATACCCCGGCACTGGATCACGCAGCGGCATTTGAGCAGCTTAGTACCATTGCCGATGCTTTTCTTATGCATAACCGCGAAATTATTCAGCGGGCGGATGATTCTCTTGTCCGTTATCAGTCCGGTGATGTTCAGGTGCTGCGGCGCGCGCGTGGTTATGTGCCGGATGCCATTGATGTCAGTACTGTGACCGGCAAAAATCCGCCTGCGGTTCTGGCGCTGGGCGGTGACCTGAAAAACACCTTCTGTCTGCTGCATCATCAGCAGCTGATTACCGGGCCGCATCTCGGGGATTTGGCCGATCTCTCCGTGCAGGGGCAGCTTGAGGCCTCGCTGAAACTGTTTGAACAGATTTATCAGATGAAACCGCAGGTTGTCGCCGGGGATGCGCATCCGGGCTATATCAGCCATCAGATAGGTATGGCACTGGCGCAGGCACATGAGGTGCCGTTTATTCCGGTTTACCATCATCATGCTCATATTGCAGCCTGTCTGGCAGAACACGGCTGGCGTCAGGAAGATGGCGAAGTGGCGGGGATAGCGCTCGATGGCCTCGGGTACGGCGCGGATAACACATTATGGGGCGGTGAAATCCTGGCGGGTGATTACCGGCAGATGACCCGCACCGGCGGGTTACCGGCGGTGAGTCTGCCAGGTGGTGATAAAGCCGCTGTTCAGCCGTGGCGTAACCTGCTGGCACATCTGCATCATGCCGGTTTGTGGCCGTCTTCGCCACTGGCAGCACGGCTTGCCGGGAAGAATACAGCACCGCTTATCAAAGCCATTGAGAAGGGCATCAATGCCCCGAAAGCGTCATCATGCGGGCGTTTGTTTGATGCGGTGGCCTGTGCGCTGGGATTAACCGCTGATCAGATAAGCTGGGAAGGTGAAGCAGCCTGTGCACTGGAAACTTATGCGTTACAGTGTCACAATCAGGATGAACTTATTACAGGTGAAACATTGCCGCTGACGGCGGATAATACCATTGATTTATGCCCGCTCTGGCAGATGCTGGCGGATGATACGCTGACAATACCGGAAAGAGCATTCCGTTTTCATGTGCTGCTGGCAAATACGGTGGCAGGAATGGCGGATAAAACCGCTGTACGGAGGAATACGGATACGATTGTGCTTTCCGGCGGGGTATTTAATAACAGGCTGCTGCGCCGTTTCATTAAGGACAAATTAAGCCACCGGCAGGTGCTGGAACCCCGTCAGCTGCCGTGCGGTGATGGCGGAATTGCTGCAGGACAGGCGCTTATCGCGGCAGTGACATTACTTAACGAAAACCGGCGGCACGATTTAGCACAGTAAATATTTGTAATTTTTATCATCGCTGAATTATCATTCACCGTAATATATGCGATCCGCAAGCGTTGGTTGCGGTAATTTGTACATGAATTTAACTCAGGAAATGATAATGCATAAGAAATTAACCGGCCTGCTCAGCCTCAGTATGTTAACTGTCATGTCAGCCTCTGCGTTTGCCGATGACGGGAAATGGTCTGTCGGTGCATCTGTACTCTATCAGGATCAGGCATACCGCGGCACAAAAACGTCTGATAAGTTTATGCCGGTTCCGATGGTTAACTATGAAGGTAAAAACTTTTATTTTCATACGTTAGCGACCGGTTATTATCTGTGGAATGATAAAAAAGATCAGCTGTCCGTTGATCTGTTCTACTACCCGCAGGCATACCGTGCCAAAGATAATAAAGATTCCCGTATGCGCAAACTCGATAACCGCCGTGATACCGCCATGGCCGGGCTGAGCTACCGTCACCATGAAGCGTGGGGAACATTGCGTACCAACTTCTCCGGCGATATCCTGGGTAAAAGTGACGGTATGCGTTTTGATGCCGCTTACCTCTACGGATTCGAAGGGAATAATTGGTCTGTCCAGCCGGGGGTGGGTGTGATCTGGTCCAGTGAAAAACAGAACCGTTATGAATACGGGATCACTGACGCGGAATCCCGCCGCAGTGGTCTGGATGAATACCGTCCGGGCAGCAGCTGGACACCGTATGTCGAGCTGACCGGCCGCTATCAGTTTGATGAAAGCTGGTCCGCCTTCGCCATGGGCCGTATCGACCTGTTACCGTCGGAGGCCAAAGACAGCCCGATGGTGGATAAAAAATACACCTCCATCCTGTGGACCGGTGTGACTTATACTTTCTGATGATTCAGCGGTATAACAGAACTGCACCTGACCTGTGTCCGGTGCAGTTTTTTTATGGCTGAAATCCTGCCGGAGGCTTTCTGTGGTCAGCGTGTTGCGTCATTGTCTGTTATTGCTCTGTTTCTTTATTTCCGCCGTGTATGCATGGCAGCCGCAGCAGGGCGATATTATTTTTCATACCTCGCGCTCCTCTCAGAGCCTTGCCATTCAAAAAGCGACCGGGTCGGTATACAGCCACATGGGTATTATTCTGCTGCGTGACGGAAAACCGTATGTGTATGAGGCGGAAAAAACCGTCCGGTTTACTCCGCTGAAACAGTGGATTTCACGTGGTACCGGTAATCACTATGTGGTGAAACGCCTGAAAAAACCACTGAGTTCCTCACAGCAGCTGGCTTTATACCGTGAGGCGGGCCGTTATCAGTCACGGCCTTACGATCTGACATTTTCATGGGATGATGAGCGGATTTATTGTTCTGAACTGGTCTGGAAAATTTATAAAAATGCCCTGAATACAGAGGTCGGGCAGTTACAGACATTGCGGGAGTTTGATTTATCCTCACCGGAAGTTCAGGCGAAAATGAAGGAGCGATACGGAAAGAATATTCCGCTGAATGAAACGGTGATTTCGCCGGTGGCCATGTTTGATTCACCGCTGCTGAAAACGGTATATGAAAGCCGGTAATCCTTTACCGGCCTTCATAAGCGCGGGAACAGCCTGTCAGCCGATTTTCGGGTTCAGACGGATACGGACAGAGAGATGGGACGGTTTATCACCCTGTGGTGCCATAGGGCGGTTTATACGCGCACTTTCGGCACACACCATGGTTTTATAACCGTCATCCGGCATATCTGCCATTGATGCGGATAATGCCGCTCCCGGGTTCCAGCACACCACATCACTGTGATGAAAATGCACCACTTCAATATGACGTTTTAATTTCTTATCGTGAATATAGGTGGCTTGTTCCGGCTCGGTATAAATGCGGTCAGTACGGCCATTGAACACCAGCTTTGTATCTTCGGTATACTCTTCGCGCTGTGACAGATTATCCAGCAGATGCTGACCCAGACCGCTGATACTGACCTGAGCAATATCACCGACAGTAAAATAGGTATGCAGCGCAGCGGTTGCCTGATACTGCCCGTAAGCTTCCAGCTCAACCTCACAGGTTTCTCCCAGACGGATGCGGGCAATCAGTGTGAATTCGTGCGGCCACAATTTGCGGGTTTCCGCACTGTCACGCAAAGTGAATGTGAGAAATACACCCTCTTCATTTTCATTATGGGCGGTGAATTCCCACTGCATGATACGGGCAAAACCGTGAGAAGGCGCCTGTACCGGGCCGAACCACGGCCAGCAGATAGGGATCCCGCCGCGGATGGCCACACCCGGGGTAAATGCACTGTTCTCACTGAGCCACAATCCCGGCTGTTCTGAACCGGCAGGTTGCCATGCCAGTACCTGTGCTCCCTGAAAACTGACCGCAGCACGGACTTTCGGATGGTCGATCACAATAACCGGCAAATCACCCATCTGACGCTGGGACAGTGAAGGGGTGATCGGACTGGTAACCGGTAACGCAAGAAGGCGGTCAATCATAATTTACCCTTTTGTAATAAAAACAGGACATTTAATCTCTACTTTACGACTGTTTACCCCAAAACAAAAGAGCCGCAAAAGCGGCTCCTGACATCCGGAATTTTATGTCGCGATAGATATATTATTAAAATCGGGATAGAAAATCTGATGTGAAAGATTTGAAAAATTCTGTCTGCTTAATACAGAACCCCCGGTATTACTCATGATACTTTCATTTTTATAATGCACATCTATCAGTTGACGGGTCAGTGCAAGGTTCATCCGGTATGCTGCGCTGTGAAGCAGACGACGTTTTTCCGGTGTAATGCTGATCGCGTTATTCTGAGTATTTTCTGCCGGTTTTGTGGTCACAATATACTTGTCCTCATAACGGGAAGAATGATCTCTGGCCAGACAAAAGCCCTGTTCTGCCATCTCAAGCACCATCTGTATGGTATCCGTATTCTCCTGTGAGAATTCGTGTCCGGATGACAGATATTTATCCTGCTGTTGCCTGAGCATATTATATGCTGCCTGTGCTGAGACAGATGAGGTGGACAATACAGATAATTTACCGATTGATGCAGTCGCCTGTCCGTTTTCTGCTGAAACTGGTTCGGTCTGATTCGGTAATACAAAGCCGAGTTCCGCAGCACACGTTTTTATTACGGGAGTCAGATAACATTCGGGGGTCATGCAGGTCAGCGCAATTAATCGCTCACACACTTTGCGGATATTATGGTCTTTCTGTGTATGACATCCGGTTGAGAATGTTTTAAAACTATTAATAACGGAAGCGAGGTTGTCTTTCAGATGGCTGAAAACAGGTTGATTTCCAGTACAGCTTCCTGCACGCAGAGGCTGATATTCCGGAGTATAGGAGATTATTTTCACGGTTATTTTCCTGTTTATTGTCGTCACCGGAAAATAATATGAAACAGGCTGAGGAATGTATTTAAAGATATCACCATTTAAACCGGTATGGTGCTGTCATGATGTATAAAATAAAAAATGGCCGCAATCGCGGCCATTTCAGAGAATATGAGTGCAGACTTATTTGGAGATGTGTGCAATCAGATCCAGAACTTTATGAGAATAACCGGTTTCGTTGTCATACCAGGAAACCAGTTTCACAAAGTTGTCGTTCAGTGCGATACCGGCTTTGGCATCGAACACAGAAGTCAGTACTTCGCCGTTGAAGTCAGTGGAAACCACGTCATCTTCGGTGTAGCCCATCACACCTTTCAGTTCACCGGCTGCTGCTGCTTTGACAGCTTCGCAGATTTCAGCGTAAGTGGCTGCTTTTTCCAGACGGACAGTCAGGTCAACAACAGAGACGTTAGGAGTAGGAACACGGAAAGACATACCGGTCAGTTTACCGTTCAGTGCAGGGATAACTTTGCCCACTGCTTTTGCTGCGCCGGTAGAAGACGGGATGATGTTCTGGGATGCACCGCGGCCGCCGCGCCAGTCTTTGTGTGAAGGACCGTCAACAGTTTTCTGGGTGGCAGTGGTGGCGTGAACAGTGGTCATCAGACCTTCAACGATACCGAATTTGTCGTTGATGACTTTTGCCAGTGGTGCCAGGCAGTTAGTGGTACAGGATGCGTTAGAGACGATTTCCTGGCCCGCGTAATCTTTATGGTTAACGCCCATAACAAACATCGGGGTCGCATCTTTGGAAGGACCGGTCAGAACAACTTTCTTCGCGCCTGCCTGAATGTGTTTACGTGCGGTTTCGTCAGTCAGGAACAGACCGGTTGCTTCAGCAACAACATCAACACCGGCTTCGTTCCACTTCAGGTTCGCAGGGTCACGCTCGGAGGTAACGCGGATAGTTTTACCATTAACAACCAGATGGCCATCTTTCACTTCAACGGTACCGTTAAAACGGCCGTGAGTTGAGTCGTACTTCAGCATGTATGCCATGTAATCTGCATCGAGCAGGTCGTTGATTGCAACGATTTCGATATCTGAACGCTCTTGTGCAGCACGGAATACGATACGGCCGATACGACCAAAACCATTAATACCTACTTTGATAGTCATAGTATTACCACCAGCTATTTGTTAGTGAATTAAAGTTGCTACTAAAGTTACCAAAACCTTGCCAGCCGTCAAGCGGAATCGTGTCAATTAATGTCATTTAACATTTAATCTGCTCAACAAATCGCCACTTTCAGTAAATTTGTCGCCGCTATTATCGGGACTTACCGGAATAAAGACAGCGTGTATGGGGCATAAATGTGAAACATGTCACAAATAAGTAGTGTCAATGCTGACATGACAAGTTTAGAATAACATCCGGTCATTTGATGTTAATTTTTTGTTGTTCTGTAGTCTGACTGACCCTGCACAATAATGATAAGGATTCAGCTATGTCCGGGACTGATAAAAAGCGGGATACACCTGCTGAGCTGACAGAGATTCAGCACTATGTCACACAGGAAGCGGGAACTGAGCACCCGTTTACCGGCCGCCTGCTCTATAATGAGAAACAGGGGCTATATCGTTGTATTTGTTGTGGTTCTCCGCTTTTTTATTCGGATACCAAATTTGATGCCGGTTGCGGCTGGCCGAGTTTTTATGAACCGGTCGGCAAAAGTGCGATCCGGTATATTGACGATACCTCTCATGGCATGCATCGTATTGAGACCCGCTGCGGCCATTGTGATGCGCATCTGGGGCATGTTTTTCCTGACGGGCCTGCGCCGACAGGGCAGCGTTATTGCATTAACTCAGCATCACTGAGTTTTGAAGATGAAAAAACAAAAGCAATAACAAGCGGTTAGTTTGGTTATGTTGGTATTTAACATTTGTATAACGATAGAAAAAACGATTCAGCTTCTGATGTGATCAAAACGTGAAATCAGACGCTTTCGGGGAAGGAACTGTATGGAAATTGATGATTTATTGTCCGCCATGACGCCGGAAGTCTACGGGCGTCTGGTGACCGCCGTCGAACTGGGTAAATGGGCCGATGGTGTACCGCTGACGGAATCCCAGAAAAGCAGCAGTCTGCAGCTGGTGATGTTATGGCAGTCCCGCCATAATGCGGATCCGGCACATATGACGGTGGGTACTGACGGGGAAATCAGTCTGAAAAGTAAGCAGGAACTGAAAGCGCTGTTTACCGACACTCACCTGGCGACACTGAGACCGCAGGACTGAATATAAAACGGGACAGTATTGACTGTCCCGTTGTGATTTTTGCTATTCGTTTTCGCCGCAGAACTGAGCGGCAGTCTGCAATACCGCCCCGGCGTTTTCCATCTCTGCAAAGGCGGTGAGGCTGTCATCCGGCTGTAAATTAGCGCCCCGGCAGCCGTCTGTGATCACAGTGACGGCAAAACCTTCCGCCAGGGCATCCAGTACCGTAAATTTCACACAGTAATCGGTGGCGATCCCAAGAACCGCGAGATGCGTGATCTGCCGTTCTGTCAACAGTGGCAGCAGGGCGGTCGGCTCCCGGTGGTCGTTATCATAAAATGCACTGTAACTGTCCACTTCCGGATTTTCACCCTTATAAATAATATGGCTGATGGCCTGTTTATTCAGCTCAGGATGAAAATCCGCTCCCGGCGTGTTCTGCACACAATGCACCGGCCACCAGACCTGCGGCAGTCCGTTCAGCTCGCCGCATTCACCAATCACTGTCCCTGAATTAACCGCAAAGCTCAGATGCGCTGCCGGATGCCAGTCCTGACTGGCGATCACAGGAATATTTTGCTGCTGACAACGGGCTATTATCCGGTTTGCTGTGCGGATCACCGCATCACTGTCGCGGACAGCCAGACTGCCGCCCTGACAAAAATCATTCTGGATATCCACCAGAAGTAATGCCGGTTTTTTCATTGCCGACTCCTCAGTTGTCGTTATAGCTCAGTTCTCCGCGCAGATCCTGCTGCATGAGAATACGGATTTCATTGCTGGTGTAATCCTGGCTGAGCAGATAATGCAGTTTGGTCAGCGCCGCCTCGAAGGTCATATCAAAGCCGCTGATCACCCCGGCTTCCGCCAGCGCATGACCGGTGGCATAGCCGCCCATATTGACGCGCCCTGAAATACACTGTGTCAGGTTGATCACAATGATGCCGCGCTCTGTGGCCTCCCGCAGTGCTGTGAGCAGTTTCGGGTGCTGCGGTGCATTACCCACGCCGTAAGAGCGGATAATCAGTGCTTTGACCGGCTGCTGCAGAATGTTGTTCACCACATCCACTGACAAGCCCGGATACACGGTCACCACGCCGATGGGTTGCGGAGTGATGTTATGCAGCGTGAAAGGTGCAGTGCTCTGCGGCAGCGGGTGTGTATTGAGATTGCGGATATTAATCCCGGCTTCCATCAGCGGCGGGTAATTCGGGGAGGTAAAGGCCGCAAAGCCGTCCGCGTGGGCTTTGACGGTACGGTTACCCCGGTATAAGCGGTTATTGAAGAATAAGCCCACTTCATTGACCGGATAATTTGCCGCCAGGTACAGGGCATTCAGCAGGTTGATCTGACCATCGGAGCGCAGTGCTTCAAGCGGAATTTGTGACCCTGTCACAATTACCGGCTTGGTCAGGTTCTCAAACATAAAGGAGAGTGCCGATACGGTGAATGCCATGGTATCCGTACCGTGCAGGATCACGAAACCATCATAGTGGTCATACTGGGCTTGGATATCATCCGCGATACACTGCCAGTCATCCGGCGTCATATCGGATGAATCAATCAGCGGCTGGTGCTCGGTGATGGTGAAATCCGGCATCTCCGGACGGAAGAACTCCGGCATTTTGGCAACCTGGCGCTGAAGATGGCCGGAAACAGGGATATAGCCCTGTGCCGAATGCTGCATACCGATAGTCCCGCCGGTATAGACCACATAAATGGATTTCTTTTGCATGTTACTGCTCTTAACAATGAGTACAGGGAAGGAAATTATAGGGGCTTCAGAAATAAAAAAAAGCCTGTTCGTCACGAACAGGCTTTTGCGGATAAAGAATAAAACTTACTGAATATTGGTGCAATTTAAGCAGAATGCATAACGGTACTGCGGATCCGTCAGCATTTTCATAAAGGATGCCTGTTGTGTCAGCTGTGCGCCGACCGGTGCCGGGATCAGCCCCTGTAATGATGACGGCAGTGTCACCTTCACATTTCCGGCTGTTTCCGCGAGCAGTTTGTCAATGAACGACATTTCCGGCTGCATCCAGTTGAGTACCGGCTGTTCAACAGAGGCCAGCTCTGCCGCTTTGGCAACCGCATCATCAAAATCGCCGAGTTTATCGACCAGGCCATTCGCTTTGGCGTCAATACCTACCCAGACACGGCCCTGGGCAATTTTATCCACTTCTTCCGGTGTTTTGTGGCGGGATTTGGCAACGAGGTTAATAAAGTTACGGTACCCGTTTTCGATATACAGCTGCATCAGTTCTGAAAATTCCGGTGTCAGTGCCTTGGTCACTGTGGCGTCAGCCAGCGGAGACGTGGATACACCGTCAGTATGCACACCGATTTCACCCAGGGTGTCCTCAAAGGTGGTGATCACACCGAAAATACCGATGGAGCCGGTGATGGTGCTCGGTGAGGCAATAATGTAGTTTGCCGGTGTTGAGATCCAGTAACCGCCGGAGGCCGCCATACCTCCCATGGAAACCACCACGGCTTTACCGCTCTGTTTCAGTGCTGCGATTTCCGCACGGATCTGATCCGATGCCGTTACACTGCCGCCCGGGCTGTTTACCCGCAGTACCAGGGCTTTCACTTGCGGATCCAGACGGGCTTCGCGGATTTGTGCGGCAACGGTATCACCACCGGCCATTCCCGGTGCATCCGGCCCGTCAACGATCGCGCCCTGAACCACAACGACCGCGATATTACCGGTGGTTTTTCCCTTCGGCACGCCGATGCCCATATTTTTGGCATACTCAGCAAACGGAATCGCATTGATGGTGTTTTTCTTCTGATCCCAGCCGAATGTTTTGGACATTTCAGACTCAAACACGCTGGCCGGCATAATTTCATCGACCAGTTTCTGTGTGACAGCATAAGCCGCATTATCACCATTTGCGGATTTCATCAGTGCCAGCATCTGCTGTGCGCCCG
The DNA here is from genome assembly GCF_000633515.1 of Morganella morganii H1r. Classification (GTDB taxonomy): domain Bacteria; phylum Pseudomonadota; class Gammaproteobacteria; order Enterobacterales; family Enterobacteriaceae; genus Morganella; species Morganella morganii_B. The sequence continues at coordinate 18,641 of NZ_AYMP01000016.1, forward strand.
GGAAAATGGTGGTTTTGCCGGTTTTACGGTTTTGCGCGAGTGTGGTGAGATAATTATCCCACAGCACACTGATAAAACGCTGTGTGGATTCACGGGCTTCCGGCGACATATCATTGCGCATCATCGGCTCAACGGCTGATTTATAGGTGCCGACACGGAAGATGTGCGTTTTTACCTTCAGCATTTCCAGCAATTCGTTATAATACAGCGTATTGGTAGCGAAGCCGTAGATACCGACACCACCCTGCGGCGGCATGTAGATTTTGTCTGCATAGGATGCCAGGTAATATTGCGCCTGGTTGTAGTTGCCGCTGACGGCATAAACCCGTTTCCCTTGTTTGCGGAATTCGGTGATGGCTTTGCCGATATACTGAAGTGACGGCTGATCAGCACCGATAAAATCATCCAGCTTCAGGATCATGCCGGTAATGTCAGGGTCAGTGGCGGCGGTGCGGATAGTTTCAACCACATCAAACAGCGAGTTTTCCTGTAACTGACCGGAAGACGCGCCGAGCAGCTGAAGAGAAAGACTTTCCAGCGGACTGTTACGGCTCAGCTGATCGACGACAACACCGGAGAGATTTACATATAATGCCCCGGGGTTACGGCTGGTCTGAACATCCTGTTCACTCAGCAGGACATAGGTCCCGGCAGCTAACAGCAGTATGATGATAAAAAGGACATTGGCGACAAGCTGACGCACAAAATTCAGTATACGCCAGCTCCATTTAAATATTCCGGCAACGATAGTCCATAAAGTATGCATGACGGCTCCAAAAACAAAGATGTCCTGCTATCGTAAAGAGGATATCCGGATTTGTCAGCCGGAAAACAACGCATTGCCGAAAATATCGGCAGTTAAGCAATCTATCCTTAAAAACAGTAAAAAAAGTGGTAGCTTATCAGCAACTGCAAAAAGGGGAAAACCGATGGATGCACTGACATTATTACTCAACCGGCGTTCTGCGTCTCGTCTGACCACACCTGCACCGGAAGGCGAAGCATTAAAAAATATACTTAATGCCGGGATGCGTGCGCCGGATCATGGCGCGTTACAGCCCTGGCATTTTATCGTGATGCGTGATGACGGCATCACCAAATTCAGTCAGCTGCTCGAAAAAGCGGCAAAAACAGCCGATCTCGGGCCGGAAGCGGAAGAGAAAGCCCGCAATGCGCCATTACGCGCACCGCTGATTATCACGGTTATCGCGAAAGTGAAGCCGGAACATAAAGTTCCTGAATGGGAACAGATCGCGGCGGCAGGCTGTTCGGTCCATGCAATGCAGATGGCCGCTGTGGCTCAGGGCTTCGGCGGGATCTGGCGCACCGGTTCGTGGACAAAAGACCCGGTGGTACGGGAAGGTCTGGGATGTGAAACGCACGATAAAATTGTCGGCTTTCTGTATCTCGGCACCCCGGCACTGAAAGCGCCGGCTAACGTGGCGGCACCGGATCTGACACCGTTTGTCACGTATTTCTGAGCAGACTGACGTTAACAAGGAGACTATCATGTCAGAAGCGGTGCGTTTAACGCAATACAGTCACGGCGCGGGTTGCGGCTGTAAAATTTCCCCGAAAGTGCTCGACACCATCCTGCACAGTGAGCAGGCAAAATTCACCGATCCTAATCTGCTGGTCGGCAATGAATCCCGTGATGATGCGGCGGTGTATGATATCGGCAACGGTACCGGCATCATCAGCACCACCGATTTCTTTATGCCGATTGTGGATGACCCGTACGATTTTGGCCGTATCGCGGCCACCAATGCCATCAGTGATATTTACGCCATGGGCGGCAGGCCGATTATGGCGATTGCGATCCTCGGCTGGCCGGTAGACAAACTGGCACCGGAAATTGCACAGCAGGTGATTGAGGGCGGGCGTGCGGTCTGCCGTGATGCCGGTATTTCGCTGGCGGGCGGCCATTCCATTGATGCCCCTGAGCCGATTTTCGGCCTGGCGGTCACCGGTATCGTCCCGACAGATAAAGTCAAACAAAACAACCGTGCGACCGCAGGCTGTGAGCTGCTGCTGACCAAACCGCTGGGTATCGGTATTCTGACGACCGCCGAAAAACAGAGCAAACTGCGTCCGGAACATAAAAATCTGGCACGTGACACCATGTGTCAGCTCAACAAGCCCGGTGCGGATTTCTCTGAAATCGGCGGCGTAAAAGCCATGACAGATGTGACCGGCTTCGGTCTGCTCGGCCACCTGAGCGAAATCTGTCAGGGTTCCGGGTTACAGGCTATTATTCGCACTGATTCTGTTCCGGTACTGCCGGGGGTGTATGACTATATTGCTCAGGGCTGCTGTCCGGGCGGCACACAGCGTAACTTTGACAGCTACGGTCACCTTATCGGCGACATGACCGATGTACAGCGTAAACTGCTGTGTGACCCGCAGACCTCCGGCGGCCTGCTGCTGGCGGTTGATCCGGCTGCGCGTGAGGAAGTGGAGGCTGTCGCCCGCAAATACGGCCTGACATTAAGCCCGGTCGGTGAACTGACTGAGCCGGACTCATCCCGTAAACTGATTGAAGTCACTGCATAAGCATGCGTTTGTTTATTGCCGAAAAGCCGAGCCTCGCCCGTGCGATTGCGGATGTATTACCCAAACCGCACCAGCGGGGGGACGGCTTTATCCGCTGCGGTCAGAATGACTGCGTGACCTGGTGTATCGGCCACCTGCTGGAGCAGGCGGAGCCGGATGCGTATGATCCGCGTTATGCCCGCTGGAACCTGGCTGATCTGCCGATTATCCCGCAGAAATGGATCCTCAGACCCCGCGATGCGGTAGCGAAACAGTTACGTACTATCGGTACACTGCTCAGTTCCGCAACCGAAGTTATCCACGCCGGAGACCCCGATCGCGAAGGGCAGCTGCTGGTGGATGAGGTTCTGGATTTCCTGGAACTCGCGCCGGAAAAGCGTCAGCAGGTACAGCGCTGTCTGGTCAATGACCTTAACCCGCAGGCGGTAAGCCGGGCGGTGGATAAAATGCGTCTTAACCGTGATTTTATCCCGCTGTGTGTCTCGGCACTGGCACGGGCACGGGCAGACTGGCTCTACGGCATCAATATGACGCGCGCTTACACTATTCTCGGCCGTAATGCCGGATATAACGGTGTACTTTCAGTCGGCCGGGTGCAGACCCCGGTGCTCGGACTGGTGGTACGTCGTGATGAGGAAATTGAGAATTTTGTACCGCGTGATTTCTTTGAAGTGCGGGCACATATTGTTACCCCGGCAGATGAACGTTTTACGGCGATGTGGGTGCCGAGTGAGGCATGCCGGGATTATCAGGATGATGAAGGGCGCCTGACGTACCGGCCGCTGGCGGAGCATGTGGTCAGCCGCATCACCGGCAAACCGGCGTTTGTCACCGATTTTCAGGACAAAACGGAAAATGAAATCGCGCCGCTGCCGTTTTCACTGTCCGCGTTACAGATTGAGGCCGCCAAACGCTACGGGCTGAGCGCCCAGGCAGTGCTGGATATCTGTCAGCGTCTGTATGAAACCCACAAACTGATTACCTATCCCCGTTCGGACAGCCGTCATCTGCCGGAAGAGCATTTTGCCGGACGTCACAGTGTGCTTAATGCGATTTCTGTGCATACCCCGCATCTGCTGCCGCAGGATAACCTCGATGATTCACAGCGTAACCGCTGCTGGGACGATAAAAAGGTGGATGCGCACCACGCCATCATTCCGACCGCAAAATCGGTCTCCGTGTCGCTGAATGAGAATGAGGCCAATATCTATGAACTGATTGCGCGTCAGTATCTGATGCAGTTTATGCCGGATGCACAGTACCGCAAATGCGTGATCGAGCTCGATATCGCCAACGGTAAATTTGTGGCAAAGGCGCGTTTCCTCTCTCAGGCGGGCTGGCGGACCATGCTGGGTGCCAAAGAGCGTGACGAGGAAAATGAAGGCACACCGCTGCCGGTGCTGACCAAAGGGGATGAACTCCTGTGTGAGCGCGGTGAAGTGGCGGAGCGTCAGACGCAGCCGCCGAGACCGTTTACCGATGCCACGCTGCTGTCAGCCATGACCGGGATTGCCCGGTTTGTGAAAGATAAGGCGCTGAAAAAAGTACTGCGTGAAACTGACGGATTAGGCACTGAAGCGACCCGCGCCGGGATTATCGAGCTGCTGTTCCGCCGCGAGTTTTTGTACAAAAAAGGGCGGAATATTCATTCATCCCCGGCAGGACGCGCACTGATTCATGTGCTGCCCGAAATGGCGACATTACCGGATATGACGGCACACTGGGAATCCACATTGACACAAATCAGTGAAAAACAGTATCGTTATCAGGATTTTATGGTGCCATTATCTGAAACACTGACCGGGTTGATAAACCAGGCCAGACAGAACCGGAATGTCCGGGCTTTCCGTGATTTACCACCACCGCCGCAGGCGAAGAAGGCCGGCGCGAAAGGCAGAGGCAAAACAGCCGCGAAGGGCAAAGGGAAAACCGGCGGGAAAAAAGCACCGCAACAGGAAAAAGAATAAAAAATGTCCCGCTTTGACGGGACATTTTTTATCAGCGGGTTAAATCGAATTCAGCCCAGACCGGCGCGTGGTCAGAGGGTTTTTCCATACCCCGGATCTCATAATCAATGCCGGTGGCGGTACAGCGCGGTGCCAGTGCATTGCTTGCCAGAATCAGGTCAATCCGCAGTCCGCGGTTGTCATCAAAGCCGCGGGAGCGGTAATCGAACCACGAGAAACGGTCGTCTGCATCCGGATACATGGCGCGGTAAGTGTCTGTCAGTCCCCAGCTGAGCAGGCGATCCATCCACTCGCGCTCTTCCGGCAGGAAAGAGCACTTGCCGGTCTTCAGCCAGCGTTTACGGTTGGCATCACCAATTCCGATATCAATATCCTGCGGGCTGATATTCATATCACCCATAATAACAATCGGATCCTGATTGGAGCGCCCGGACAGATAGTCCTGTAAGTCCTGATAGAATTTGGTTTTCGCCGGGAATTTCAGCGGGTGGTCACGGCTCTCTCCCTGGGGGAAATACCCGTTAATCACTGTCAGTACCCCGGCAGGGGTATCAATATCCGCCATAATCAGACGGCGCTGGGCATCTTCATCGTCCCCGGCGAAGCCTTTGCGCACGGCAAACGGCTCTGCCTTGGTCAGCAGGGCGACACCGTAATGGGATTTCTGGCCGTGATAAAAAATGTGGTAGCCGAGGTGTTTCAGGTCATCGAGCGGGAACATCTCGTCATGGACTTTGGTTTCCTGGAGGCCGATAACATCTGGCTGATGCTGTGCGATAATCGCTTCCAGCTGGTGGGGCCGGGCTCTTAACCCGTTAATGTTAAAAGAGACAAACTTCATAGCATTCCGACCGGTTGATGAGTTAACAACAAAAGAGTAACAGATCGCAGAAAAAAAGTAACCCGCCTGCAGAATAATAAAAAACCGGCACACCCGGCAGAGGTTAATATGTCTTAATTTTAATTGACAAAATAATCAGCATTAATAATGATTATTCTTCCTTCAGTAAAGCGGAATGAAATGGGTATGATAAAAATCGGAAGGAAGGTTTTTGTATTTATGGATTAATATTTAAAATGAGATTTAATAAAACAGAATAATAAAAATATAACATTGTATTATTATTGTTGTATGAGTTTTAACGAAAGCCGTATTTTAACTCTTTATTTAAGAAAAAAACACCAGAAATAAAGTCGTTACATATCAATAAGTAATTATTTAACTGATTATTTACTACAGCACAGGAATCGACATTATGTTTTTTTCAAGGAAGTTAGAAGCCTTTATGGCCGTTGTTGAGTACGGCTCACTCAGCAAGGCCGCGAAAGTAATGAACAGGACAACGCCTCCGGTCGCGAAGTCCATCAAGGATTTTGAAATCTCCCTGGGTAAGCGTTTATTTAAACGTGAGAAATTCGGGATGAGCCTGACTCGTGAAGGTATGGAGTTGTACAATGATTTGAAAGATCTCTATATGCAGGAAAAAGAGATTACCAAAAAACATATCAGCGGAACGATATGTAATAAGGTGAATATATTTTATGACTGGGGCAAAAGTAAATATATTGGTGCGCTGTACCGGGCGGCATTCAAAGCCGGTATACAAATTAATATATTTCGTTTCCATTATGATTGTATTGATGAAATAAATGATTTTGAGGGGAATACCCTGATACTGTCCTCTGAGCAGGTTATCAGTGAGCGTTTTATGCTGCTGCGCCACTTACCGCAGGGGCAAATCGGGATTTGTTGCCGCCGTTCACTGTTTCTGGCCTGCGACAATAATTTACAGGCATTATTATCCTGCTGTGTCTGGTTATGTGAGCCGTTGTTATATGAAAGCCCGTTACTGAAAACATTATTGCAGCAGCATGATGAGCAGAGTAAACATGAACATGTGCACCTGATCGACAATGTGAACAGTTATCTGCATCTGCTGGTTGACGGGGATTATCTCTGTTTTATTGATGAGCATCCGAAAACCCTGCCGTACAGTGATGAGCTGATTTTTCTGCCGTTATCGCAGAGTGAGGCGGAAAATCATTGTTATCTGTACAAATCGAAGTCACATGCAAGTGTGCTGAACAAAATAATGGATTGTATTGAAAATATGAAGTAACAGGAGAGAATAGAGATGGTGGTGGGAGAAGGATTCGAACCTTCGAAGTCTGTGACGGCAGATTTACAGTCTGCTCCCTTTGGCCGCTTGGGTATCCCACCAAAAATCAAATTGTCTGTCCGTTCAGCGGTTGCCTTGGGACGGGCTGCATAATAGCAAATATGCGGGCGCTGTAAAGTAAAAAAAGAGAAAAAATGTGTGTTCGCCGTTTTTTTGCCCGAAGTGCCCGTTATCCGTGCAACTTCAGGCAATTAAGCCGTTATAAAATGACAGTGCGGTTACCGTAAACAAATACCCGTTGTGTCAGAACACGTCCCAGGGCATGGCTGAGCACATTTTTTTCCACGTCACGTCCGGCCATGACCATATCATCAGCGCTGTAGGTGTGATCAACATTTATCACGCTCTGGTGAATGATCGGGCCTTCATCGAGATTATCATTCACATAGTGCGCGGTGGCACCGATAATCTTCACGCCGCGCTCATATGCCTGATGATAAGGCCGTGCGCCGATAAAGGCCGGCAGGAAGGAGTGATGAATGTTGATAATCCGGTTCGGGTAGTGCTGCACAAATGCCGGGGTCAGCACACGCATGTATTTTGCCAGCACCACATAATCCGGCTGATACTGATCAATCTGTTGAATAATCTGCATATCATGCTGTTCACGGGTCAGCCCCTCGTGGCTGATATAATGGAACGGAATACCGAACTGCGTGACCAGATGAGAGAGGACATCGTGGTTGCCGATAACCGCCGCGATGTCGACATCCAGACCGCCGTAGGCGCTTTTCATCAGGATATCACCGAGGCAGTGCGCTTCTTTGGTCACCATAATGACAATGCGGCGGCGCCCGGCGGTGGTTAATTCACGTGTGGAGCCTTTCGGCAGGGCATCATCCAGGTCGGCCAGCAGGGTTTCATCGTTAAAAATTCCTTCCAGCTCGGTACGCATAAAAAAGCGGCCGGTACGGTGATCAACGAATTCATTGTTCTGGACAATATTCAGCTGATGCTTGTAACAAATATTGGTGATCTTGGCGATAAGGCCTTTTGCGTCAGGGCAAATGGTTCGCAGAATTTTTTTCTGGCTCGTCTGGTGTTGCATGGAAGGTGCGGATCCTTAATAACTGATGTCGGTGATGTTTGTTTACAGAAGGTGCCTGTCCGGTGTCAGGCACAGCATTTTTTATATTTTTTTCCGGAGCCGCAGGGGCAGGGATCATTACGTCCGGTCTGTGGTTTAACGCCATCGAGGTACATCCAGGCACCGTCAGTCAGGCGAAAACGGGAGCGTTCGTGAATGAATTGTTTATCTTCGGACTTTTTATCAATAAAGCAAGCACAAAATTCAACGAAAGCCTCATCCGGCGCGGTGCCGGGCTGAAAATCGATCACATTCAGCCCCAGCCATTCTGTTTCACCGAACCCGGCAACCAGTTCTGCCCGCAGAGCTTGCGCACGTACCGGCGGGTACCAGGTGCGGATGAGATGATCAGCATTATGGGTGACAAACGCGCTGTAACGCGAACGCATCAGTGCCCGCGCATCCGGTGCGGACTGCACGCCGGAAAGATAAGGCTGACAACACTGTGCGAAGGTATTCCCGCTGCCGCACGGGCAGGGATCTGTTTCTGTAAAATGAGACATAATTATCAAATAATGTGTTGAGGGTAAATAATCGTAAGGAACAGAGATCAGATGCTACCGGAAATAGCGATCACGCGCTATCCTTAATCTCAGCAGCAGTGCGCGGGCAACGTTACCACCGGCGTTCCGCACGTTGTGTTGTGAGGCCGGCGGAAAGGAGATGCGATGAAGCAGGCACTGGACGGAAAACGATTGTTAGTCATCGATGACGACCCGGCATTCAATATGGCGCTGTCATCTTATTTACGTCTTCTCGGTGCCACGGTGTTATCTGCCGGTGACGGCGCCCGTGCATGGGAATGTATAGAACAGGGCTTTCAGCCGGAGCTGATTTTCTGCGACCTCAATATGCCGGTGATGACCGGCGCGGAATTTATTGCCCGGTCACAGTCGGATTTACCGGCCATCCCGGTGATTGTTATCTCCGCGACACAAAAAATGTCCGATATTGATGAAGTCCTGCGTCTCGGGGCGAAAGATGTTCTGTTAAAACCCCTGAGCAGGCTGGAAGAGGTGAAAAAATTATGTCTGTCTCACCTGTATCCGTCCTTTTTTTCACCGGGTGTGCTGGAAAATAATGATCTTTCCGGGATCTGGGCACAATTGCAGCATAATGTGGATGATGTTTTACGTTTATTAAAACAGCTGAATCCGCCGCCGAGCCAGGTACTGGCCAATTATCAGATTCGTTATGCGCAATTATCCGATACCTGCCGTGCCGGACTTGTATTTGATGTGGCAGAATTTTCCGATAATGAAGTGGCGTTTTATTGTCTCGATATCAGTCAGAATACCGGGAATGGCCCGCTGGTGGCGATGTTAATCCGCGTCATCTTTAACGATTTGCTTAAACGCTATATTCATAATCACCACCGGAAATTACCGAGCATGACCGCTATCTTAAATAAGCTGAACCGTTTATTGCAGGACGCGGGTATTCCGGGACAGCTGCCGCTGCTGCTGGGGTATTATCACACCCGGCGCAAGTCGGTGTTATTGTCCAGTGCCGGTATCTGTGCGGAATTACGCTCTGATAATCATGTGATCCGTATTAACCGGGGGATCCCGCTGGGGACACTCTCATCGGTTTATTCCAGTCAGATAAGCGAATTCAGCCGTCATCTGCAATGCCGGATCTGGAACAGCAGCAGTCAGATTAAATTAAGTCTGACCCCCGGACCGCATCAGGGATAATGACCGGACTTTACCAACCCGTTCAGATATTAAACATCTCTTAATACTAAACCGCATTTACCCGGCACAGAGTATTTATCCCTGAAAATTAGCTGGTATACTCAGTCTCATTATTTTTTATAAATCGCGTATTTATTCTGTTTATGCGCATTGAGGATGATGTATGTCAGTGCAGAAAAATAAAGTACACAAGGCTGTGATCCCGGTTGCAGGATTAGGAACACGTATGTTACCGGCCACAAAAGCGATTCCGAAAGAAATGCTGCCTCTGGTGGACAAACCGCTTATTCAGTATGTGGTAAATGAATGTATCGCGGCGGGGATCACCGAAATTATTTTAGTGACCCACTCATCAAAAAACTCCATTGAAAACCATTTCGATACCAGTTTTGAACTGGAAGCCATCCTGGAAAAACGTGTAAAACGTCAGTTGCTGGATGAAGTTCAGTCAATCTGCCCGCGTCACGTCACCATTATGCAGACCCGCCAGGGCATCGCCAAAGGGCTCGGCCACGCGGTGTTATGTGCAAAACCGATGATTGGTGATGAGCCGTTCGCCGTGGTATTGCCGGACGTCATTATTGATGAGTACAGCACTGACCTGACGAAATTCAACCTGAAAGAAATGATCGCGCGTTATGAAGAACACGGCGCGAGCCAGGTGATGGTCGACCCGGTTCCGCAGGAAATGGTGGCAAATTACGGTGTGGTGGATTGCCACGGTGAAAGCCTGGCCGCCGGTGAAAGTAAACCGATGTTTGCCGTGGTGGAAAAACCGGAACCGGCCAAAGCACCGTCGAATATGGCTATTGTCGGCCGCTATGTCCTTTCTCAGGATATCTGGCCGCTGCTGGGGAAAACAGCCCCCGGAGCCGGTGATGAGATCCAGCTGACTGACGCTATCGCCATGCTGATTGAAAAAAATCCGGTGGAGGCGTACCGTCTGGTAGGCCGCAGCCATGACTGTGGCGACAAAATGGGCTATATGAAAGCCTTTGTCGAATACAGCATGCGTCATAAGCACCTGGGCCGTGAATTTTCAGACTGGCTGAAAACATTACAGAATTAATTATTATCGCAATAGGTGAACTATGAAAGTAACTGTATTTGGAATCGGATATGTCGGTCTGGTGCAGGCGACTGTCCTGGCGGAAGTCGGCCATGATGTTATGTGTGTCGATGTGGATGCAAAAAAAGTCGAAAACCTGAAAAACGGGATTATCCCGATTTTTGAACCGGGTCTGACCCCGCTGGTGAAGAAAAACTATGACGAAGGCCGTTTAAGCTTCACCACGGATGCGGCACTGGGTGTGGCACACGGCACACTGCAATTTATCGCGGTTGGTACACCACCGGATGAAGACGGCTCTGCTGACCTGCAATATGTCACCGCCGTTGCCCGCACGATTGCGCAGCATATGCAGGACTACAAAGTGGTTATCGATAAATCCACGGTTCCGGTCGGTACTGCGGATAAAGTTAACGCCACCATTAAAGCAACACTGGCTGAACGCGGTGCGGATATTGCCTATGATGTGGTGTCCAACCCTGAATTCCTGAAGGAAGGGGCTGCGGTTGCTGACTGCATGCGCCCTGAGCGTATTGTTATCGGCTGTGATAATGATCGTGTTATCGATATTATCCGCGAACTGTATGAGCCGTTTAACCGCAATCACGATCGCATGATCGTGATGGATATCCGCAGCGCGGAGCTGACCAAATATGCGGCAAACTGCATGCTGGCAACAAAAATCAGCTTTATGAACGAAATCTCCAACCTGGCGGAAATGCTGGGCGCGGATATTGAAAATGTGCGCCAGGGTATCGGTTCTGACTCCCGCATCGGTTATCACTTTATTTATCCCGGCTGCGGTTACGGCGGATCCTGCTTCCCGAAAGACGTACAGGCGCTGATCCGTACTGCCGAACATATCGGCTTTACCCCGCGTATTCTGCGTGCAGTGGAAGAAGTGAACGAGCAGCAGAAATACAAGCTGCCATCCTTTATCAAACGCCATTTCGGTGAAAATCTGGAAGGCAAAACCTTCGCGGTATGGGGTCTTTCCTTTAAACCGAATACCGATGATATGCGTGAAGCGTCCAGCCGTATCCTGTTACAGGAATTATGGGCTGCCGGTGCCAAAATTCAGGCGTATGACCCGGAAGCGATGCAGGAAGCTCAGCGTATTTTCGGACAGCGTGATGACCTGGCACTGATGGGTACCAAAGAAGCGGCACTGCACAATGCGGATGCTCTGGTTATCTGTACGGAGTGGCAGAGTTTCCGTGCGCCGGATTTCGATGCTATCAAAGCCGGCCTGAAAACCCCGGTTATTTTTGACGGACGCAACCTATATGACCCGGAACGTTTAGAAAATCGCGGCTTTATCTATTATGGTATAGGCCGTGGTGCTTCCATTAATCCGGTAATCTGAGTCTGAATATGAAAATACTTGTAACCGGCGCGGCCGGTTTTATTGGTTATCATGTCTCGCAGCGCCTGCTTGAGCAGGGGCACGAGGTTGTCGGTGCCGACAACCTCAATGACTATTATGATGTTAATCTTAAGAAAGCCCGTCTTGATCTGTTATTACCGCATCCGCAATTTCAGTTCTTTAAAATGGATTTGTCGGAAAAAGCGGCGGTCAGTGAGTTGTTTACCGCTCAGCAATTTGAGCGGGTGATCCACCTGGCGGCGCAGCCGGGTGTGCGGTACTCCATTCAGAACCCGATGGCGTATATTGACGCGAATATTCTCGGGCATATGAATATTCTGGAAGGGTGCCGCCATCATAACGTGGGGCATCTGATTTACTCCTCCTCCAGTTCCGTATACGGTCTGAACCGCAAACAGCCGTTTTCTGCCGAGGATGATGTGGATCATCCGGTTTCGTTGTATGCGGCAACGAAAAAAGCCAATGAACTCATGTCTCACAGCTATTCACATCTCTATCAGTTGCCGACGACCGGTCTGCGGTTCTTTACCGTTTACGGTCCGTGGGGACGTCCGGATATGGCCTTATTTAAGTTTGTGAAAGCCATGCTGGACGGAAAACCGATTGATGTTTATAACCACGGCAATATGGTGCGTGATTTCACCTATGTTGGTGATATTGCGGAAGCCGTGGTCCGTCTGGTGAATGTGATTCCGGCAGCAAACAGTGACTGGACGGTGGAAGAGGGACTGAAATCCGCCAGTTCTGCGCCGTACAAAATTTATAATGTCGGTAACGGTCAGCCGACCCGGCTGGGTGATTTTATTCAGGCAATTGAAACAGCACTGGATATTAAAGCCAATAAACATTATATGGATATGCAGGATGGAGATGTGTTATCCACCTGTGCGGACTCTTCCGAACTGTATAACACGATTGGTTTCTCACCGGATACACCGGTTAATTACGGTGTGCAGCAGTTTGTTGACTGGTATATGTCGTTTTATCACGGTAAAAAATAAATAACAGCGGCGGTTATAAGTATAAAAAAAGGAGGCAAACGCCTCCTTTTCTCTGTCCGGCTGTCCGGAAGACATAAAAAAGCCCTTCAGAGAAGGGCCTTTTGTCAGGTATTATCGCTTACTTGATTAAGAAATCGTTCAGTGATTTACCTTCGTTATCGATAGCCTGTTTGATAACAGCCGGTGTACGGCCCTGGCCGGTCCAGGTTTTATTTTCACCGTTTTCATCGATATATTCGTATTTGGCAGGACGCTGGGCACGCTTGGATTTGCTTGCCACTTTGCCGGTTGCCATAGACTGAATTAATTCTTCCGGATTGATACCCTGCTTCAGAATTAACTGACGGACTTCTTCTAATTTGCGGGTACGCTCTTCCTTTTCTGCCTGAGCCTGAGATTCCTCTGAACGGCGTTCTTCAACAACCGCAGTGAGCTTCTCAAGCATTTCTTCTAAGATTTCTAAGCTGCATTCTCTCGCCTGAGCGCGAAGAGTACGGATATTATTAAATGGCTTCAAAGATTCACTCATAATCCTGGTCTCAAATTAAATGTTGGCTGATGTATAGATAATAATAGATTGCTATTTAAAAATCTGCAATAGCAAATTTCGGAGTAAGGTTAAAACACATTTTTTTTAAAAGCAATTATTTCTGAGGAATAATAAGGGTCTTTTTGGTTTTTCGTTTAAAACTGATAAGGGGACGGGGTGAAAATGTGTTGATGTTCAGCATCTTCATAAAAAATGTTCATAAATGAGGTGGGGAATACAAATTATATTCAACCTTATCTTATGTAAAGAAACGTTATTCTTCGGCGCCTGCATAATGAAAAACAGGATAAAGCGAAGAATAGCCGATAACAACAGTGAATATCCGGTATGTAACCATGACCGGTGTGAATTTACGCGGACGATGAAATCAGGATATTGTGCATGCGATCACGGCATGTGTTAAATACAGATTGCGCTGTTTTTAACACTAATGTGTTAGTATTGTCCCGGATCTTGAATGTGTAAGGGGAGAGAGCCGGTGGCTCAGCTTTATTTTTATTACTCCGCAATGAATGCGGGAAAATCGACAGCGTTACTGCAGTCATCCTATAACTACAATGAACGCGGCATGCGCACGCTGATATTTACCGCAGAGATAGACAACCGCTATGAGCAGAGCAAAGTCACCTCACGTATCGGCCTGAGCGCGGATGCACGGGTATTTGGCCCTGAGACGGACATGAGTACTGTTATTATCCGTGAACATCAGCAGACGCCCGTACACTGCGTATTAATCGATGAATGCCAGTTCCTGACCAAAGCGCAGGTGGAACAGCTCTGCTATATTGTCGATGATATTGATATCCCGGTTCTGTGTTACGGGTTACGCACAGACTTTAAAGGTGAGTTATTCAGCGGAAGCCATTATTTATTAGCCTGGGCGGATAAATTAGTTGAATTAAAAACTATTTGCTATTGCGGGCGGAAAGCCAGCCGTGTTTTACGTTACGACGGGCAGGGCCGGGTGATGTCAGACGGCGCGCAAATTGACATCGGCGGTAATGAAAAATATGTATCCGTCTGCCGCAAACATTACAATGAAGCGATACGCGAAGCGAAAGCAGCAGAATATCGGTCATAAAGCAGGGAAACGTCTCTGTTATACAAAAAGTGCCGGACGTCATTGTCCGGCTTTTTTATATCCGGCTGGTTTTGCCGGCGATATCAAAAAACACCGCAAACAGTTTCTGCAGGAAAAATGACGGGTATTAAGTGAAATATTAAAAACCATCTGTACCGGAAAACAGGTACAAAGGTGAACAATTGTTCATACAAAGACAATTATTTAATAATTATTATGAGACAGATATAAAAAAGCCCTCCGGAGAGGGCTTTGCGGTTATTATTTACCGGATTGATGACTATTTCTTAGCATTTCGTCTGGCAACCGGTTTTGGTGCCGCAACAGGCACCGATTCGTCATAGGTGCGGCCGTAATAGGTATCCAGCATAATTTGTTTTAATTCTGCAATCAGCGGATAACGCGGGTTTGCACCGGTACACTGGTCATCAAAGGCATCTTCGGACAGTTTATCCAGTTTTGCCAGGAATTCCGCTTCCGGCACACCGGCTTCACGGATAGATTTCGGAATACCCAGGGACGCTTTGATTTCGTCCAGCCAGATCAGCAGTTTTTCAATCTTCTGCGCGGTACGGTCACCGGCAGCACTCAGCTGCAGATGGTCAGCAATCTCCGCGTAACGGCGGCGCGCCTGCGGACGGTCATACTGGCTGAACGCAGTCTGTTTGGTCGGGTTATCGGTCGCGTTATAACGGATGACGTTACAGATAAGCAGGGCGTTAGCCAGACCGTGCGGAATATGGAACTCTGAACCCAGTTTGTGGGCCATGGAGTGACAGACACCGAGGAAGGCGTTGGCAAACGCGATACCGGCAATCGTCGCGGCATTATGCACACGCTCACGGGCCACCGGGTTCTTCGCACCTTCGTGATAGCTGGCCGGTAAGAACTCTTTCAGCAGTTTCAGCGCCTGCAATGCCTGACCGTCAGAGAATTCGTTTGCCAGTACCGATACATACGCTTCCAGCGCATGGGTGACCGCATCCAGTCCGCCGAACGCGGTCAGGGATTTCGGCATGTTCATCACCAGGTTGGCATCAACAATCGCCATATCCGGGGTCAGGGCATAGTCCGCCAGCGGGTATTTCTGACCGGTGGTATCATCTGTCACGACCGCGAACGGTGTCACTTCAGAGCCGGTACCGGATGTGGTGGTGATAGCAACCATTTTCGCTTTCACACCCATTTTCGGGAACTTATAGATACGTTTACGGATATCCATAAAGCGCAGTGCCAGTTCCTCAAAATGGGTTTCCGGATGCTCATACATCACCCACATAATTTTGGCTGCATCCATCGGGGAGCCGCCGCCGAGGGCAATAATCACGTCCGGTTTGAAGCTGTTCATCTGCTCTGCACCTTTGCGGACCACAGAAAGCGTCGGGTCAGCTTCCACTTCAAAGAAAATTTCCACTTCCATACCGTAGGATTTCAGCACACGGGTGACTTCATCCACATAGCCGTTATTAAACAGATAGCCGTCAGTTACGATAAAGGCACGTTTTGCGCCGTCACCGGCGATCTCTTCCAGGGCAACCGGCAGAGAACCACGGCGGAAATAGATAGATTTCGGAAGTTTATGCCACAACATATTTTCAGCTCGTTTTGCCACGGTTTTGGTATTGATCAGGTGTTTCGGCCCGACGTTTTCGGAAATGGAGTTACCCCCCCAGGAGCCGCAACCCAGTGTCAGTGACGGAGACAGTTTGAAGTTATACAGGTCGCCGATCCCGCCCTGTGATGCCGGGGTGTTAATCAGGATACGTGCGGTTTTCATCTTCTCACCGAAGTATTTCACGCGCGCCGGCTGGTTGTCCTGATCAGTATATAAGCAGGAGGTGTGGCCGATCCCGCCCATTTCCACCAGTTTTTCCGCTTTTATCACCGCATCTTCAAAATCTTTGCCGCGGTACATGGCTAACAGCGGAGAGAGTTTTTCGTGTGCAAACGGCTCGGTTTCATCCACCACGGAGACCGCACCGATAAGAATTTTGGTCCAGGCAGGTACTTCGATACCGGCCATTTCAGCAATTTTCACCGCAGACTGGCCGACAATTTTCGCATTCAGTCCGCCGTTGAGCAGAATGATGTCCTGAACGGCTTTCAGCTCTTTGCCTTTCAGAATATAACCACCGTGGGTTTCAAAACGTTCTTTGACCTGCTCATACACATCATCCACCACAATAACAGATTGTTCAGATGCGCAAATCACGCCGTTATCGAAGGTTTTTGACATCAGAATAGAGGCCACCGCGCGTTTGATATCGGCGGTTTCATCAATCACGACAGGGGTGTTACCCGCGCCCACACCAATGGCCGGTTTACCGGAGCTGTAGGCCGCTTTCACCATGCCCGGCCCGCCGGTGGCGAGGATCAGGTTGGTATCCGCATGATGCATCAGGGCATTGGATAATTCCACTGACGGCTCGTCGATCCAGCCGATAATATCTTTCGGGGCACCGGCGGCAACAGCTGCATTAAGGACAATCTCAGCGGCTCTGTTGGTGGCTTTTTTGGCACGCGGATGCGGGGAGAAAATGATCCCGTTACGGGTTTTCAGGCTGATCAGCGCTTTAAAAATCGCGGTGGAGGTCGGGTTAGTGGTCGGGACGATACCGCAGATAATACCGATAGGCTCTGCGATGGTGATAGTGCCGAAGGTCGGGTCTTCCGATAAGATGCCGCAGGTTTTCTCATCGCGGTAGGCGTTATAGATATATTCAGAAGCAAAATGGTTTTTGATCACTTTGTCTTCAATAATACCCATGCCGGACTCTTCAACCGCCAGTTTTGCCAGCGGAATACGGGCATCTGCTGCGGCGAGTGCCGCCGCCCGGAAGATAGCATCCACCTGTTCCTGGGAGAAACCGGCAAACTCGCGCTGAGCTTTCTTCACGCGGGCAACTAATTCATTGAGTTCGGTAACGTTCGTTACGGCCATACAGATCACTCCTGATAAATTGTTAAACTTTTTAAGCAAATCAGCGGATTGATACAATTTGATTATAGCGGTGATATCTTCCGGTAACTAAATCGATTTTGCCGGTAACATAATGCAGATATGCCCGCTGATTTGCTTAAAAAGCCCGTCAGGTCTTTCTGTTTGCATTGTAGTTGAATCGATTCAACTATAATGAAAGCAGCTTAACATTCGGGGGAAATATTAAAGTGATCCGGGTCACAAATATATCAAGCTGACACCATTCAGCATGGGTCAAAACGGGAACATCACACCATGACGGGAATGATATCGGGTTTCAATTTCACAGAAGAACTGATGATTGTCTGAAATTCAGGCAGAAATAAGGCAATATAACTGTATCGGGTCAGCGGGAAGCGGAAAATATTCTGCGCAAAGCAATTCCTTTTCCTGCACATTCAACGGTATGATGTCTGTGTTAATAATCACATTTATAATTATTACAACTATCTGGCGATAGTCTGCTGTTATTATCAGCGGCTGTCACTGTATTATCATCAGGCTGAGGATCCTTTGTGGGCAACACGTTGCTGGATTTTTCCGGTTATTTAAAATTTTTTGTCGGCTTATTTGCCTTAGTTAACCCGGTCGGTATTCTGCCGGTCTTTATGAGCATGACAAATTATCAGACTGCCGCAGTGCGCAATAAAACCAACATGATTGCGAACTTTTCGGTGGCCGTGATTTTGTGCACATCACTTTTGGTCGGCGATAAGATCCTCATTATGTTCGGTATTTCCATCGAATCTTTCCGGATAGCAGGGGGAACACTGATTGTCCTCATTGCCATGTCCATGATCAGCGGTAAGCTGGGGGAAGATAAGCAGAACAAACAGGAGCAGTCGGAAACGGCGATCCGCGATAATATCGGCGTGGTGCCGCTGGCGCTGCCGCTGATGGCGGGACCGGGGGCGATCAGTTCCTGTGTGGTCTGGAGTGCCCGCTGGCAGGGCTGGCAGAACTTTCTCGGGCTGGCGCTGACCAGCATCGTGTTTGCGTTCTGTTGCTGGCTGCTGTTCCGCTCGGCGGGACTGTGGGTGAAATATCTCGGACAAACCGGTATCAACGTTGTGACCCGTATTATGGGTCTGATGCTGATGTCTTTAGGGATCGAACTGATTATTACCGGCATGAAAATGAGTTTTCCGGGATTATTGTCATAATCACGCAGTTCATTATTATCAGACGGGGCCAATGGCCCCGTTTTTACCTCTATCAGTTCTCCATCCGGTGATCGCCGCGCAGCAAGGCGGCGCGATCAAATTCCCGTTCAATCTTCCCGTTCGCCATAAATGCCGCCCGGTCTGACATATGGGCCACCACATCCGCATCATGACTGACCAGCAGGTAGGTCATGCCGTGGGCGGTTTTCAGGTGGTTAAGCAGATTGAGAATTTCCGCCTGAACGGACATATCCAGTGCGGATGTCGGTTCATCGAGCAGCAGGATCTGCGGGCGCAGCATCAGGGCGCGGGCAATGGCAATACGCTGGCGCTGCCCGCCGGAGAGCTGATGCGGATAACGCTGTGCCACATCCGGCGGCAGCCCGACAGATACAATGGCCTCTGCCACCCGGCTGTCGATATCATTTTCACGGTGAATGCGTAATGGTTCGGAAAGTGCCCGGTGAATGGTATGGAACGGATGCAGAGACGCATAAGGATCCTGGAAGACCATCTGCACATTGCGGCGCAAAGCTCCCTTATACCGCTGGCCGGGGTGGATATGCTGTGTCAGCAGTTGCACACCGCCCAGCCATTCCCGCTGCAATCCGGCGATCACCCGCAAAATGGTGGATTTTCCGCAGCCGGACTCACCGATAAGACTGAACGTCTCTCCGGCATTGAGATGAAAACCGGCCTGACAAACCACCTGCCGCTGTCCGAAGCTGACGGAAAGGTTATTAACCTCAATAATCGGTGCTGAATTATTTTCCGGCATGATGTGTCTCCTGAGTCAGTAACGCCTGCAGGGCGGTGCGATCCAATACCGGCAAATCGGTGCCGTACGTCTGTGCATCCGGGCGGCAGGTCCATAATGTGCGGGTATAAGGATGCGTTGCCTGCGGCAGTTGTGCGGCGGGCAGTTCATCCACCTGCTGACCCTGATACATCACCATCACGCGCTGACAATGGGCCGCGACCAGTGGCAAATCATGACTTATCAGCAGCAGCCCCATCCGGCGTTCCTCACACTGGCTGACAATCAGCTCCAGAATCTGGTGGCGCAGCCGGGCATCCAGAGCGGAGGTCGGTTCGTCGGCAATTAAGACTGACGGGTTGTTGATCAGCGCAATCGCAATCATGGCGCGCTGTCCCATACCGCCGGAAAGCTGCCCCGGATAGCGGGAGAGCGCCTGTTCTGATAACCCGGCGGCACGGGCCATTTCAAAAACACGGTCGCGGCGATCAGATTTGTTCAGTGTCTGATGGCTCAGCAGAGATTCCTCAATCTGCTGATACAGATTTCTGACCGGATTCAGTGCATAGCGCGGATCCTGCATGATCATGGCAATGTCATTGCCGCGCAGTGCCGCCCACTGTTTTTCCCGCAGAGACAACAGGGACGTCTGACCGAATGTCAGCGTATCTGCGCTGACCATCCCCGGTTTGCGCACCAGCCCCATCAGCGCCCTGGCGGTCATGGATTTGCCGGAGCCGGATTCCCCGACCAGCGCCAGCCGCTCCTGTCCAAGGGTAAAGGAGACATTTTTCACCACTTGTGCGCGGGGATAATCCACACACAAATTACGGACACAAATAAGCGGCTCAGTCATGTTGCGGCTCCATAATATCCCGTAAACCATCACCCAGAAGATTGAATGCCATACCGGCAATCAGAATGGCTGCGCCGGGAACAGCAGCTATCCACCACTGGTCAAAAATAACCTGCATACCATCGGCAATCATGGCACCCCATTCCGCCATCGGCGGCTGTGCGCCCAGCCCGAGGAAGCCCAGACCTGCTGCTGCCAGGATAATGGTGGCGAGATCCAGCGCCAGCCGGACAATCGCTGACGGCAGACAGAGCGGCAGAATGTGCCCCCACAGCAGACGCAGACCACGGATCCCCAGCATTTCCGCGCTGGCCAGATAATCGCTGTTGCGCAGATGGCGGATTTCACTGCGTGCCTGGCGGGCATAGGCAGGCCAGGAGGTCAGGGCGAGTGCCAGCGCGCCGTTAATCAGCCCCGGGCCGAGAATGGCAACAAAGGCAAACGCGAGGATCAGGCGCGGCATCGACATGACAATATCGGTAAAGCGCATCAGAATCGTTTCCACCCAGCGGCCGTAAAATCCGGCCAGAATGCCGATTAATAACCCGGCAGGCAGGGTGATGGCGGCAACCAGCGCAACCAGACCAAACATCGGGCGGGTGCCGTAGATCAGGCGGGAGAGCACATCACGCCCGTAGCTGTCGGTTCCGAGCCAGTGTTGTGCATCCGGTGCCAGCAGGCGCTGTGCCGGGTTTTGCAATACCGGATCATAGGGAGCGAGCCACGGCGCAAACAGGGCCACCAGCAGCAGAAATAAAATAATCAGGGTGCCCGTCAGCGCGGACGGAGATCGGCGGATTTTCGGTAGTAATGTCATGATTTCACCCGCGGATCGGTTAAACGCACAATCATATCGGTCACGTTATTAATAAAGATAAAGCAGATACCGATCACCAGGGTTCCGCCCATCACAGCAGTGGTATCCCCGGCAAACAAAGCGGCGGTCAGGTAACGGCCGATACCGGGCCAGGAAAAGACCGTTTCGGTCAGTACCGCACCTTCCAGCATTCCGGTGTAGGCCAGTGCTATAACGGTGATCAGTGTTCCCCGGATATTCGGCAGCACATGGCGGAACAGCACCTGCATGTCGGTATTGCCTTTGGCGCGGGCCAGCGTGACATACTCTTTGTTCATTTCACTCAGACAGGCGGCGCGTGTCAGCCGGGTGATCCCCGCCAGACAAAAATAAGCCAGCAGCGATACCGGCAGGATCAGGTGTGCCACCGCATTGGTAAATGCGCCGGGGTCATCTGCCAGCCAGGTGTCGATCAGCACAAAACCGGTTTTTGCCTCGACGGTATACTGATAGATATCATCCAGCCGCCCCGGACCGGGGCTCCACTGCAGCGTGGCGTAGAACAACAGCAGCATCAGCAGTCCCAGCCAGAAAACCGGTACCGAGTTGCCGAGGAGGGTCAGGGTGCGGATGATAAAATCAAACGGCGTACCGGCATAACGGGCGCATAACACGCCGCAGAGGATGCCGAGCGAAGCGCCGATCAGGAGTGAAAGTGTTGCCAGTTCGATGGTGGCGGGCAGGGTGGTCAGCACGCCGTCGAGCACGGGCTGTCCCATCGAGGAGGCCATGCCGAGATCGCCGTGCAGCAGGCGTTCCGCGTAATGCCAGAACTGAATATAGACGGGCTGATCCAGCCCCAGCTCCAGCCGTACCTGCTCATAGGTCTCATGGCTGGCGTGATCGCCGACAATCTGCAATACCCGGTCAACCGGGGAGAGAGCCGATAATGCAAAGGTGATCACCAGTAACCCGAGCAGTGTCAGTGCCAGAGTGAAAACGCCCTGAAGCGTCACACGCAGGGTATGGCGAAACAGGGTTCCGGCAGGGGAAATATCGGACATACAGCAGTTCCTGAATAAAAACAAAACACACAAACCCCGTCAGCAGTACTGACGGGGTGATAAACAGAAAATCAGCAGGTTATTTGGTGACTCTGTCGTAATACACCATGTCTGCGTTCAGTCCCTGCTGATAGCCTTTCACGTTATCACGCAGTACCACCTGGTTTTGTCCCTGTGCCATAAAGACATACGGAGAACTGCGCTGTAACTCTTCCTGCATGGCGGTATACATCTGCGCACGTCTGGCTTTATCCGGCTCGGCCACGGCTTTCAGTGTGGTTTGTGATAACTGAGGAATATCCCAGCCGTTCAGCCACGCAACGGTGCTGCTCTTGCCGTCATTAAAGGCGAAGGCGCTGGCATTGGAATGGGCATCAAAATAGTCAGGGATCCAGAAACGGATGGCTGCCTGATGCTGGCGTGCCCGTACGCGGGAATAGACCTGACTGCCTGCCGCCGGCAACAATTCCACTTTGATGCCGCCCTGAGCAAAACTGGCCTGAAGTGACTGGGCGATAGTGATATATGGTGGTTTGTTTTCCACATCGAGGGTGAAATGGGCATCTTTAATCCCGGCGTTTGCCAGAATCTCTCTGGCTTTGGCCGGATCAAATTTATACGGGTTATTTTCCAGTGCGCCCGGTAAACCGACCGGCAGGAAGCTCTGATGAATAAAATACTGACCTTTCAGTAAATCGCGGGTAATGCCTTCATAATCGACCAGATAACGGGCCGCTTCCCACAATGCCGGGTTTTTCAGCAACGGATTAGCACTGTTGCCGGTGTTGAATGCCATATAATCCTGCTCGGCGGACGGAATATTTTCCACCCGCACCCCGGCGCTGTTTTTCAGTGCCGCAGTCTGGTCAGCACCCAGTTCACGGGCAATATCTGCATCGCCCTGCTGAATCAGCAGACGGCGGGAAGCCGGGTCCGGCACGTTTTTAATAATAATGGACGGAATTTTGGCCTCGCCGGTGGAGACATTCGGGTTGGCAGCCATCACAATTGCCTGGTTCGGCTGATAGACTTTCAGAGAATAAGCACCGCTGCCGGCAGAGTGCATTTTCAGCCAGGCATTACCGAAGTCATTATTTTTAATATTCGGTGTCACCAGTTTTTCATCCACCACCGAGGCTATCGGGGTAGATAACAGATTCAGTGCCACGTCCGGGCTGATATCTGCGCTCCATTTTATTTTCAGGGTGCGGTCGCCGGTTTTTTCAAACTGCTGCCCGATATTCTCTTTATTCCAGCCGAGAATATTGAGAATAAACGCAGGCGATTTATTCATGACCACAGCACGCTGGTAAGAGAAAATAATATCTTCCGGGCGCACCGGGTTGCCGGAGGCAAATTTTGCATTCTCTTTAATCCGGACAGTCAGGGTTTTATTGGCAGCATCGGCCTGCCAGTCTTCCAGTAAAATTGCGTCAAGCTGTTCCGGATTATCACGGTTCGGCTGCACCAGACGCTGATATAAGCTGGGAACAGTCTGGATACTGGACAGTTCATTACTTTCAGCCGGATCCAGGCTGACGATATCATCCAGGCTCTGGACAACAATGAGGGTATTCGGTGGTGTGGCGGCAAATGCGGAGACGGAAAAGAGCAGAGCCAGTGACGCTGCCGGATATATTTTTTTCATATATTTCCCCTGAAACGCGGTGTTATTGATTTTTGTAATACTGACACGTTAAAAAAAACAGCGCTGTTTTGCAAAGTCTGTTACGTGCTTGTTTATAACTTTTGGTTATAGACAAAACTAATCATAGTCTGAAATTGCTGACCGGGAGATTTCACCGGCAAAAAAAGCGGAAAAACAGCAGTAATATAACAACGGGTTATCAGCTCATAAAAAATCACACTAAAAATGGCGCTGTACGGGCGGATACGCTAACCCGTGTCGTTCAGTAATAAACGGGTATAACAGATAAAGGTGGTTAAATAAACAACAGAAACTATATTTACCGTCAATCCATTATTTTCAGTGCTCACCAGGTTGATATTTCAGTGAAATTTTTTGCTTTACTCTTTTTATTTACAGTTGTTTTTTAAGTGGTTGTTAATATTTAATCAGTTAAAATTGTGATAGAGGCAGGGTTTTTATCTGGAAAAATTGCTTTTTGTTAATTAAATGTTTACTTTTTATCCCTGGCTGAGCAAAACAGCCGGATCATAAGCAGTCTTGGGTTAATGTTTTATTTCAGCGGCAGAACGGCACTGTTTGCAGATAAAAACAATCACTGCCCCGGAAAATGTACATCAGACCGGAAAACAGCACCGGAAAACAGGCGAAACCCGTCGCTGACGGCACTTATAAATAAAGCATTTGCGATTTTTTAATCACGTTGTTCATTTAACAGGTGTTATTCAGAAGGGACGGAAGATGAAAAAACACACTATGACTGTTTTCCTCACGCAGGCGCTGCTGCTGAGTGCATTCTCTTATTCCGCATGGGCGGCACAGGTTCCGCCGGGAACCAAACTGGCGGAAAAACAGGTTATTGTTATCAATAACGGTACTGAACCGGTATCACTTGATCCGCATAAAGTGGAAGGGGTGCCGGAATCCAATATAATTCTTAATTTGCTGGAAGGGCTGGTCTCTACTGACAGTGATGGTCATATCGTGCCCGGGGTGGCGGAAAGCTGGTCGTCCCCGGATAACCGCATCTGGACATTCACACTGCGGCCGGATGCGAAGTGGAGTGACGGCTCGCCGGTGACCGCACAGGATTTTGTCTACAGCTGGCGGCGGCTGGCTGATCCGAAAACCGCATCACCGTACGGCAGCTACCTGCATTATGCCTATGTCGAAAATGTCGATGACATTATCAGCGGTAAAAAACCGCCGGAAAGCCTCGGTGTCAAAGCGATTGATGACAGAACTTTTCAGGTTCAGCTGACTCAGCCGGTGCCGTATTTTCCGGATATGCTGAGCCATACCGCACTGAAACCGGTACCGAAAGGGGCGATTGAACAGTTTGGTGATAAATGGACATCTGCCGGAAAATTTACCGGTAACGGCGCATATACACTTTCCGCATGGAATGTGAATGAACGGCTGGTGCTTAAACGCAACCCGGCATACTGGAACGATAAAGAAAGCGTGATTGAACAGGCAACATTTCTGCCGATCCAGTCAGAAACCAGTGATATTAACCGCTACCGCGCCGGTGAAATTGATGTTACCAACAGTGCGGTTCCGCCGGTTTTATTTGCCAAACTGAAAAAAGATATACCGGCTCAGGTGCGGATCTCCCCGTATTTATGCACGTTCTATTATGAGATAAATAATACGGCGGCACCGTTTACTGACCCGAAAGTGCGCGAAGCCGTTAAACTGGGATTGGATCGCGATATTATTACTCATAAAATCATGGGGCAGGGGCAAATTCCTGCGTTTGGTTTTACACCGCATTATATTAACGGCGGCCATTTTACCACACCGGACTGGGCATCCCTGACACAGGAACAGCGCAATGAAAAAGGGCGCAAACTGCTGGAAGACGCCGGTTACAGTGAAAAAAATCCGCTGACCTTTGAATTGCTCTATAACACGTCCGATCAGAATAAACAGCAGGCAATTGCCGCCGCATCCATGTGGCAGAAAAATATCGGCGCGAAAGTGGTGCTGAAAAACCAGGAATGGAAAACATCCAATCAGAACCGTCATGAAGGGAATTATCAGGTCGCCCGGGCGACCTGGTGCGCGGATTATAATGAGCCGTCCTCGTTTCTGAACATTTTTCTGTCAGACAGCAGTAATAACACCAGTTTCTACCGAAATACCGCGTTTGACAGCGCAATGCAGCGCGCTTTACTGGCAACGGATGAAAAAACACGTCAATCCGCTTATCAGGAGGCAGAAACTCAGTTAGATCAGGACTCTGCATTAATTCCTGTTTATTATCGCGTGAGTGTCCGGCTGATAAAACCATCAGTCGGCGGTATCAGCGGCAATGACCCGCTTGATTATATGGATATTAAGCGCTTATATATGGTAGAAACACATTAATAATAAAAAATTTGCACTCACAGAGTGCGAAAAAAATGAAGGTGCGGCAGTTAAAACGAAAAGCACCTGATAAAAACGCAACAAACGCAAAACACATTCGTCAATGGGGAGTTTATGTAAGATGGTTAATTCAACGAAAAAAACACTGCTGGCACTCAGTGTGGTCGCAGCTATGGGGATGGGAATTGGTACACAGGCGTTTGCTGCGGATGTACCGGCCGGTGTTCAGCTGGCAGATAAGCAGGATTTAATCCGCAATAACGGCTCTGAGCCGCAGTCACTGGATCCGCATAAAGTGGAAGGGGTGCCGGAAGCGAATATTATCCGTGACCTGATGGAAGGTATTACCCTGGAAGGGCCGGGTGGTGAAATTCTGCCGGGTTCAGCTATCTCCTGGGAAAATAAAGATTTTAAAGTCTGGACGTTTAAAATCCGCGAAGATGCAAAATGGTCTAACGGTGATCCGGTCACCGCGCAGGACTTCGTTTACAGCTGGCGCCGCCTGGCTGATCCGAATACCGCATCACCGTATGCCAGTTATCTCCAGTATGCTCACGTGGTAAATATTGATGATGTTATCGCCGGGAAGAAAAAACCGGAAGAGCTGGGTATCAAAGCGCTGGATGATAAAACCCTTGAACTGACTCTCTCTGAAGAAGTACCGTACATTCCGAAACTGCTGGCGCATAATTCCATGTCTCCGGTGCATCCGGCCACTGTTGAGAAGTTCGGTGATAAATGGACGCAGCCCGGCAATTATGTCAGTAACGGTGCATACACCCTGAAAGACTGGGTGGTTAACGAAAAAATCGAACTGACCCGCAACCCGAAATACTGGGATAACGAAAAAACCGTTATCAATAATGTCCGTTTCCTGCCGATTTCTTCCGAAGTTACCGATGTTAACCGCTACCGCAGCGGTGAAATCGACATGACCTATAACAACCTGCCGATTGAATTGTTCCAGAAGCTGAAAAAAGAAATTCCGGACGAACTGCGCATTTCGCCGTATATGTGTACCTATTACTACGAAATCAATAACGAAAAAGCGCCGTTTGATAACCCGAAAGTCCGTGAAGCCCTGAAACTGAGCCTTGACCGCGACATTATGGTCAACAAAGTCAAAGCACAGGGTGATACCCCGGCATTTGGTTTCACACCACCGTTTGCGGATGGTATGTCAGCCAAAGAGCCTGAGTGGTTCGCGAATATGACGCAGGATCAGCGTAACGAAAAAGCACGCAAACTGCTGGAGGAAGCCGGGTTTAATAAAGATAATCCGCTGAAATTTAACCTGCTGTATAACACATCTGATCTGCATAAAAAAATGGCGATCGCGGCATCGTCTATCTGGAAGAAAAACCTCGGCGCGGAAGTCCAGCTGGTTAACCAGGAATGGAAAACCTTCCTCGATACCCGCCATCAGGGGACTTATGATGTTGCCCGTGCCGCATGGTGTGCGGATTATAACGAACCGTCTTCATTCCTGAATATGGTTCTTTCTTACAGCAGCACCAACACCCCGCATTATAAGAGTGCGGAGTTTGATAAGCTGATGAAGCAATCCCTTCAGGTGAAAACCGATGCGGAACGTGCGCAGATCTATCAGCAGGCGGAAGCTCAGCTGGATAAAGACTCTGCCATTGTGCCGGTCTATTACTATGTCAGTACCCGTTTAGTGAAACCGTATGTGGGTGGCTATACCGGAAAAGATCCGCTGGATCACTTCCACACCAAAAACTTATATATGATTAAAAAATAATACCGACGGTTGGCCGCTCTGCGAAGGGCGGCCTGTGTAGTGTGTACCCCGGGAGCGGGTACTGTATAGGAACGGGCAATGTTTAAGTTTATTCTTCGCCGTATACTCGAGGCGATCCCGACGCTTTTTGTGTTAATTACCATCTCTTTCTTTATGATGCGTCTGGCTCCGGGCAGTCCATTTACCGGTGAGCGTAAATTGCCGCCGGAAGTGATGGCGAATATTGAAGCCAAATACCATCTTAATGATCCGATTCACGTTCAGTATTTTGATTATTTAGTTCAGTTATCAAAGGGGGACTTCGGGCCTTCCTTTAAATATAAAGATTACTCGGTGAATGACCTGGTCGCCTCCGCATTTCCGGTCTCCGCAAAACTCGGGCTGGCGGCGTTTGTGCTGGCACTGATTGTCGGGGTGAGTGCCGGTGTGATAGCCGCACTGAACCAGAACACCAAATGGGACTATACCGTCATGGGCTTTGCCATGACCGGGGTGGTTATCCCCAGCTTTGTGGTGGCACCGCTGCTGGTGCTTATCTTTGCCATCCATCTGCACTGGCTGCCGGGCGGCGGCTGGAACGGCGGGCAGCTCAGCAATATCATTCTGCCGATGGTTGCGCTGTCACTGGCGTATATTGCCAGTATCTCCCGTATTATGCGCAGCTCCATGATTGAGGTGATGCACTCCAACTTTATCCGTACCGCACGGGCGAAAGGTCTGCCGATGCGTAAGATTGTCTGGCGGCATGCGCTGCGCCCGGCACTGTTACCGGTGGTTTCCTATATGGGACCGGCATTTGTGGGGATTATCACGGGTTCAATGGTGATTGAGACAATTTTCGGTTTGCCGGGCGTGGGGCAGTTATTTGTCAACGGCGCGCTGAACCGCGATTACTCACTGGTGCTGAGTCTGACCATCCTGGTCGGCACACTGACCATCGCCTTTAACTGTATCGTTGACGTGCTGTATGCCGTTATCGATCCGAAAATCCGTTATTAGTCCCGGAGCACGCTATGTTACCGAATGAAAAAAACCGCGAAGCTCTGGAAAATTTCACGGAGCAGCTTGATGTCGAAGGACGCAGCCTGTGGGCGGATGCCCGCCGCCGCTTTATGCATAACAAAGCCGCGATCACCAGTCTGTGTCTGTTGTTTTTAATTACCCTGTTTGTGATTTTTATGCCGATGCTGTCGGAGTTCGCGTATGACGATACCGACTGGGGCATGATGTCCGCAGCACCGGATACGGAGAGCGGCCACTATTTTGGTACCGATTCCTCCGGCCGTGATCTGCTGGTGCGTGTGGCTATCGGCGGGCGTATCTCGCTGATGGTGGGACTGGCGGCAGCGCTGGTCGCAGTGCTGGTGGGAACACTGTACGGCGCGATGTCCGGCTATGTCGGCGGCAAAACTGACTCTTTCATGATGCGCGTGCTGGAAATCCTCAACTCCTTCCCGTTTATGTTCTTTGTCATCCTGCTGGTGACCTTCTTTGGTCAGAATATTTTTCTGATCTTTGTGGCTATCGGTATGGTTTCCTGGCTGGATATGGCGCGTATTGTGCGCGGTCAGACCCTGAACCTGAAGAGCAAAGAATTTATTGAAGCGGCGAAAGTATGTGGTGTGCCGACCCGCAATATCATTCTGCGTCATATTGTCCCGAACGTGCTGGGTGTGGTGGTGGTTTATGCCTCGCTGCTGGTGCCGAGTATGATCCTGTTTGAATCCTTTCTCAGCTTCCTCGGGCTGGGTACACAGGAGCCGTTAAGCAGCTGGGGCGCGCTGCTCAATGACGGTGCTAACTCAATGGAAGTTTCGCCCTGGTTACTGATGTTCCCGGCAGCATTCCTGGTGGTGACTCTGTTTTGTTTCAACTTTATCGGTGACGGGCTGCGTGATGCCCTTGACCCGAAAGATCGCTGAGGAGGCCGCCAATGACTCAGTTATTACAGGTTAACGACCTGAACGTAACATTCAAAACGCCGGACGGTGATGTCACCGCCGTGAACAAACTTAATTTTTCGCTGGCGGCGGGAGAGACACTCGGGATTGTCGGTGAATCCGGCTCCGGAAAATCACAGACGGCGTTTGCGCTGATGGGACTGCTGGCCCGCAATGGTGTGGTCAGCGGCTCTGCGGTGTTCAACGGGCGTGAAATTCTCAATCTGAAAGAGAAAGCGCTGAACAAAATGCGCGCGGAAGAAATTTCCATGATCTTCCAGGATCCGATGACCTCACTCAACCCGTACATGAAAGTCAGTAAACAGCTGACAGAAGTACTGATGCTGCATAAAGGTCTGAGTTCTCACGATGCTTTTGAGGAATCTGTCCGGATGCTGGATGCGGTGAAAATGCCGGAAGCCCGCAAACGGATGAATATGTATCCTCATGAATTCTCCGGCGGAATGCGTCAGCGGGTTATGATTGCCATGGCGCTGTTGTGTAAGCCGAAGCTGCTGATTGCGGATGAACCGACCACGGCGCTGGATGTGACGGTTCAGGCGCAAATCATGACACTGCTCAATGAGCTGAAGAATGAATTCAACACCGCGATTATTATGATCACCCATGACCTCGGTGTCGTTGCCGGTATCTGCGATAAGGTGCTGGTGATGTATGCCGGACGTACCATGGAATACGGCACGGCGCGTGATGTGTTCTACCATCCGTCACACCCGTACTCTATCGGGCTGCTTAAGGCGGTTCCGCGCCTTGACGGGCCGGAAGACAGTGAGCTCGCCACGATTCCGGGCAACCCGCCGAACCTGCTGCGTCTCCCGGCGGGTTGTCCGTTCCGCCCTCGCTGTCAGTATGCGACAGACGAGTGCGCACGGCATGAGCCGCCGTTACAGGCATTTTCTCAGGGCCGTTTGCGTGCCTGCTTCAGAACTGCAGAGGAGTTGGCATAATGACACATTCAGAACGTCCGGTTCTGCTGGAAATTGAAGATTTAAAAGTCCATTTTTCCATCAGAGACAATAAGCAATGGTTCTGGCAGCCGGCCAAAAGCCTGAAAGCGGTGGATGGCGTGACTGTCCGTC
The DNA here is from genome assembly GCF_000633515.1 of Morganella morganii H1r. Lineage (GTDB taxonomy): Bacteria > Pseudomonadota > Gammaproteobacteria > Enterobacterales > Enterobacteriaceae > Morganella > Morganella morganii_B. The sequence goes on from NZ_AYMP01000016.1 coordinate 49,652, forward strand.
TGTATGAAGGGGAAACACTCGGGGTGGTCGGGGAATCCGGCTGCGGGAAATCCACGTTTGCCCGTGCGATTATCGGCCTGGTAAAATCCACTGCCGGGCGGGTAACCTGGCTGGGTAAAGACCTGTGCGGAATGAGCGAAAAAGACTGGCACAATGTCCGCAATGACATCCAGATGATTTTCCAGGATCCGCTGGCGTCACTTAACCCGCGTATGACTATCGGCGATATTATTGCAGAGCCGCTGCGCACCTATTATCCGTCAATGAGTAAGACGGAAGTGACAGACAAAGTCAAAGCTATGATGATGAAAGTCGGGCTGCTGCCGAACCTGGTGAACCGCTATCCGCATGAGTTTTCCGGCGGACAGTGTCAGCGTATCGGTATCGCCCGAGCGCTGATCCTCGAGCCGAAACTGGTTATCTGTGATGAGCCGGTTTCAGCGCTGGATGTGTCTATCCAGGCTCAGGTGGTGAACCTGCTGAAAGAATTACAGCGGGAGATGGGATTGTCCCTTATTTTTATCGCTCACGACCTGGCGGTGGTAAAACACATTTCTGACCGTGTACTGGTGATGTATCTCGGCCACGCGGTGGAACTCGGCACCTATGACGAGGTATATCACAATCCGCTGCATCCGTACACCAGGGCGCTGATGTCTGCGGTGCCGGTGCCTGATCCGGACAAAGAGCAGAATAAAACGATTCAGCTGCTGGAAGGGGAACTGCCGTCACCGATTAATCCGCCGTCCGGGTGTGTTTTCCGCACCCGTTGCCCGCTGGCGGACAGCGAATGTGCAAGAACCCGGCCGCTGCTGGAAGGCAGTTTCCGCCATGCGGTTTCCTGCCTGAAGGTTGATCCGCTGTAAATACGGTAAAGCCGTTAATCTTATTTTTGAGACAGAGCGCCCGGAACGGGCGCTTTTTTTACATTTTCACATACTGCTTTTCCGCATCAGCCGCAAAATCTGACAGAGCGTACTTCGCGGCCTTGCAGGCAGCCTACTGATTCCGTTATTAAAAAGCATAGCCGGTTTTCAGGTATGTCAATAACAGATGTTGACGTGTGTCAACATGTAAACTACAGTAGATACAGGTAATGAAGAAACATCAGGATAAACATATTCAGTCTGCGATTGAATATGCACTGTTGCAGGGATGGATATGGATTGCGCCGGGGAATTCCTCACATGCATTCTGCCGGTTACGGTGCGGGTCACCGTATGATGAGCACCGGCAGCATCAGATGAGTGTCTGGTCAACACCGCAGAATCCGGAAAACCATGCAAAACAGATCAGACGAAAAGTGGATACCTGTCAGTGAAAACGGGCAGCAGGAAAGGGGAAAATGATGGCACTGTATAATTTTACGCTGACGCTGTCCGGTGTGACAGCGGATACAGAGAATCTGGAGGATGCCTTATTTGCAGGTGGTTGTGATGATGCATTACTCTGTTTTTACGGCAAATCGGTCTATCTGGAATTTGACCGGGAAGCACCGTCGCTGGATTGTGCAATCCGCACGGCGGTGGAAGATGCGGAGACTGCCGGTGTGAATGCCAGGGTGGAATCGGTGGATTCCGCGCTTGTCGGCCTGAGTGATATTGCAGAACTGACCGGCATGTCACGTCAGGCAATCGCGTTACTCAAAGATGGCGCGCGTGGTCCGGGAACATTTCCGGGGCCGGTACAGCGGCTGCGCGGGCAATCCCCGTTATGGGACTGGGCGGCCGTTGCAGCCTGGCTGACGGCGCAGGGGCGGCTGACTGCCCATTCCGGGCTGGCGGAAAACGCCAGAATTATCAGCAATTGGAATATTGCATTACGGGCGGGTGCCGCAGAGGATCCCGCTGAAATTGACATTATCACAAGGTCATTAATTGCAAGACGGGAAAAGTGCCGCTGCTGAAAGTGTGACCGGCGGAAAAATTATTCCCGCCAGCGGACGGCGTATTCCGGTGAGCCGGTAAAATGACGGGAAATCAGTACCCGGGCAAAAATCTGGTCGATATCAGCATTTTCATCCGGAGCCAGGCCGATAACCACTTCAGCACATGCGGGGTTTTGCGCCAGAAAGGGCGCAAACTCTGACCAGTCACTGCCGGCCGGAACAATTTCGGCGCCGCCGATCTCTTCAAACTGAAGGTTGAACAGCAGAACGTCTGCCGGATCAAGATTATCCATTGCCTGTTCCAGAAACAGGTCATAGGCCATTTCAATAGTTTCTTGCTCGCTGAGGCGGCGGGGCAGAGAGGTACTCATAGGTCAGGTTACATTCCGGTGATCCCCCGCCGTGTCATACCGGCGGGGATAATAAAGAGGGTCAGTTTATCACAGCAGAGGACTGAAGAAATAACATAACCGCTCCAGAACCCGGTTTGTCAGCGGACGTTTTTCCCACTCGGTGTAATCAAGACGGGTTGCGCGTGAAATATAGTCATTCTGGACAATATTCAGATCACCGGCAAAACTTTCATCATCAATAACGGCGGTGATTTCAAAGTTGAGCCACAGGCTGCGCATATCCAGGTTTACAGAGCCGACCATACTGAGCTGGTCATCCACGAGGACACTTTTCGTGTGCAGCAGACCATCCTCAAACAGATAAATTTCCACACCGGCTTCCAGCAGTTCGGTATAAAACGCGCGGCTTGCCCAGCGGACGAGGAATGAGTCATTGAGGCGCGGCATCACAATCGCAACACGCACCCCGCGCATGGCGGCGGTACAGATGGCATGCATCAGGTCATCACTCGGGACAAAATACGGCGTGGTGAAGGTCAGACGTTCCTGCGCGGCAAAAATAGCCGTCATCAGGGATTGCTGGATCAGCTCTTCAGGGAAACCCGGCCCGGAAGCCACAATATTGACGGTATGACCGCTGTCTTTTTCAAACGGCATTTCAATATCGTCCGGCGGCGGCGGTAACCGGCGTTCGCCGCGTTCCATTTCCCAGTCCAGTGCGTAGATAATACCGAACAGAGTGGTGACAGGGCCTTCCATCCTGACAAGAATATCAACCCATTCACCGACACCGGCATCCTGTTTAAAATAGCGCGGATCCACCATGTTCATACTGCCGGTGTAGGAAATATAGTTATCGATAGTGACGATTTTCCGGTGCTGGCGCAAATCCATCCGGCGCAGGGCGAAACGCAGAACATTCACCGGCAGTGCTTCGACAAATTCGATCCCGGCATCCCGCATCATCTTCGGATAATCATGCCGGAAGAAGTGCCAGCTGCCGGCGGAGTCAACCATTATCCGGCATTTTACACCCCGTTTTGCGGCGGCGAGCAGGGCATTGGTGACATTGTCCACATCACCGCCCGGCTTCCAGATGTAAAACACCATATCAATGCTGTGTTTTGCATTATCGATATCTTTGACAATCTGGCGCAATGAGTCTTCACAGGTGGTAAACAGCTGAATCTGGTTACCTTTTACCCCGGGAATACCCTGGCGGTGTTCGATCAGCTGAAACAGCGGGGTCGCCTGGGTGCTGTTTTCAGTGGCGAAAATGTGTTTTGACTGACGCAGATTTTCGACCCAGCCGGAAACGGACGGCCACATTCCTTTTGCCTGCTCAACCCGGCGGCGGCCGAGATGCAGTTCACCGAAAGCGAGATAAGCGATTATTCCGATAAAAGGCAGAATATAGATGATCAGTAACCAGGTCATGGTAGATGTCACCGGGCGGCGTTTGTACATCACGCGGACAGAGATACCGGCCACCAGCAGCCAGTAGAAAAGAATACTCAGCCAATATAACAGCGTATAAAATGTCGACATAGGTATTATCTTTCCCTAAGAATAAGGTTTGCAGACAAAACAGGCACAGGATCTGATTGATACTTCATCGGAAAATGTATCAGAAAGCCATCTGTAATGCTGCTATATTTGTGATTTAAGTCAGTTTAACCACTTTTTTCTGCCGATGTTTGCAGATATTGCGGGAAAGCGGTTGGTTATTGTGTCAGGCAGTTTATAATAATTGCCCTTATTATTAGCGTATTTTTTTCACACAGTCTAAAAAAGGGTTTAGTTATGAGACACAGCAGACCGGAAGTTGCACGTTGGCGTATGTTACGGCAGGCAACCCGTCGTCGTCGTCGCTGGCTGGAAAGCCAGTCCCGGCGGAACATCCGGATTTTCGCCCTGCGTAAGCTGGATATCGCGAGACAGCGCCGTTCGCTGCTGTTTGCTCAGGCTGAATTAAGCCACTAAGAAGTGACCACCCGCACGATAAGTGACAATGGTTGCGTCTTTCGTGTTGAAATTGATTGCTATTTGCATTTACACTAGTGACCATTGTCATTATTAGCTGCTTATAAGATTGTATCGATTATGCCTATTTTTCGCTGGATCAGCTGGCCAATTCTCATTTCTCTTTGTCTGCATGCCTCTGTGGCTGCAGCGATTTACTACAACATAAACAAGGAGGTTGCGGACGAACCTAAGGTGCTGATGGTGGAAATGACGGCATTTGCGCCTGCACCGGCAGCTGCGGTGGCTGAACCTGAGCCTGAGCCGGAACCCGAAGCAGAACCGGAGCCCGAGCCGGAACCGGAGCCGGTCGTGAAGCCGGTTATTGAAAAACCGGTGGAAAAGAAACCGGTTGAGAAAAAACCAAAGCCAAAACCGAAAAAAGAGAAAAAAGTTGAGAAACCAGCTGTAAAACCGGCAGAAACCAAAGCACCGGTATCCGATAAACCACTGTTCAGCGGTACGCCGGATGGTCAGCAGGCCGTGAAAAAAGCCCCCGCAGGTCCCGCGGGAAATGTCGCCTCTGCCGGACAAAGTGATGTTGGCGGTGGTGATCCGAGAGCGTTACACCGTTCCGATCCGGTTTATCCGGCACGGGCACGCAGCCTCGGCAAAGAAGGGAAGGTGCGGGTCAGATTTGATGTTGATACGGATGGCCGTATTCAGAATATTGATATTATCGAAGCATCACCGAAAAATATGTTTGAACGTGAAGTCCGTAATGCAATGCGTAAATGGCGTTACGAGAAAAAGCCGAAGAAAGGCATGACAACAACCATTATTTTCCGGATCGACGGTAAAACCACGATTCAGTGATCAGATAAAATAAGAAAACCCGGCACATAAAAATGCCGGGTTTTTTGTTGCTGTTTTATTTTGCCGGAAAAAGATCAGCGCGTAAATTCACCAGGTTATCCGGTATCACATGAATAACCCCTTCACCCGGAATATCGATTTCGGCAATCATAAACAGTGCCATCGTTGTCAGCAGCGGCAGAATTAAAATCATCATATTGCTGCCGCGCAGTCCGCGGATATTATACCCGATCAGCACATTGGCACTGACGGCAAACAGAACCAGTAATATCCAGGCAGCTCCCGGAATCTGATAGCGCCAGCTGGCCATGGTTTTTTCTTCGGAAACATAGAGATCACTGAATGCTGTCAGTACAGAGGCAATGACCGGATTCGGGGTCGTACGGGCTTCAGATGCAGCAATTTCCCAGAGAGAGGACTGAGCCTCAAGGGAGATATCCCGCCATTTTTCATTTTTTGCCTGTGAACCGCCGTTAAAAAAATCAATACGTGCGTTAATATACGTGTTAAGCAGAGTATTTGCCCGCAGATTATTTTCCGGGGACAATAATTGTGCCCGCTGAAATGCATTACCGATGGCAATAGCTTCGTTTTCTTCCATTTGTTCGCGGTTATTATAGCCGCCGATAGAAATCGTCAGTAAAAAGCCGATTAATAAACCCAGCAGAGATAATACGGCACCGAGAACAATTTTGGTTTCATCATCCGCTAATTCAGTCTTACCGTGACGTTTTTTGAACAGGTATTTTCCGGCATAGGCTGAGCTGACCGATAAAATAAAGGTAACGACAAATAAGACGACAGAATCAGAGACTAAAGCGTTAAACAGCGCTGACATACAGAGACCCTTTAACAAAAAAATACCTCAGCAGCACGCTGAGATGCAGGTGGAATAAAGCCGGCCTGAGAAGGCCGGCCGGATACAAAACAGAGATATCATCCGCTGACGGGAAATGCGATCCTTTAAAATTATTTCAGCAGTCTGACTCTGACAGGTTTGCCTTTGATTTTACCCTGCTGAAGTAGTTTGCGTGCCTGCTGCGCGATACCCTGACGTACCGCGACATAAGCATGCATCGGCTGGATCACGATTTTGCCGATATCCTCACCGTTCAGTCCCATATCACCGGTCATTGCGCCGAGAATATCTCCGGGGCGGATCTTGGCTTTTTTGCCGCCGTCGATGCAGAGTGTCGCCATTGCCGCATCCAGCGGAGTGATACGCAGCCCGGCCGGGATTGGCTGCCAGTTCAGTTTCATATGCAGTATTTCTTCCAGTGCGTTTGCACGGACCGCTTCTTCCGGTGCGCACAGGCTGATCGCCAGCCCGCTTTCACCGGCACGGGCGGTACGTCCGATACGGTGGATATGCACCTCCGGATCCCACGCCAGTTCATAGTTGATCACCAGCTCAAGGGCTTTGATATCCAGTCCGCGAGACGCCACATCAGTGGCAACCAGTACACGGCTGCTGCCGTTGGCAAAGCGGATCAGCGTCTGGTCGCGCTCACGCTGTTCCATATCACCGTGCAGCACCAGAACACTCTGTCCGCTGCTCTCCAGGGCGTCATACACATCCTGGCAATCTTTTTTGGTATTACAGAACACCACACAGGATGCCGGTTGTTCGCGGCTCAGTAATTTCTGTAACAGCTCCGTTTTTCCGCGCCGCGACACTTCATAAAACTGCTGCTCAACCGCCGGCAGCTCATCGGTGCTGTTGATTTCAATGGTTTGCGGATCGCGCTGAAAACGGCGGCTGACGGCAGCAATCTCATCCGGCCAGGTGGCGGAAAACAGCAGGGTCTGGCGTTCTTCCGGGGTACGGGAAAGAATATCAGTAATATCATCAGCAAAGCCCATATCCAGCATACGGTCAGCTTCGTCCAGCACCAGGGTGCGGATAGCATCAAGGTGCAGTGTGTCTTTGCTCAGGTGATCAAGCAGACGGCCCGGAGTTGCCACAATAATGTGCGGCGGGTGGATCAGGGAATCGCGCTGGGCACCGAACGGCACGCCGCCGCATAAGGTCAGGATTTTGATATTCGGCAGATAACGCGCCAGCCGGCGCAGTTCCCCGGCAACCTGATCGGCCAGTTCACGGGTCGGGCAGAGAACCAGAGCCTGAGTCATAAAGTGTCCGGCATCGATATGCTGTAACAGCCCGAGACCAAATGCGGCGGTTTTTCCGCTGCCGGTTCTGGCCTGCGCACGGACATCTTTACCCGCGAGAATAGCCGGTAATGCAGCGGCCTGAACCGGGGTCATGGTCAGATAACCCAGTTCATTCAGGTTGGTAATTTGTTCTGCGGGAAGTGCATTAAGTTCAGCAAATGAGGTCACGATGAAAATTCCGGATTAAATAAAAAGAGAGATTTGCGGCAATGATACTATTACCGGGCGCCGGTGTCGCGGGTAACCTGCGCGTTATCCCGGCAGACAAAACGGCCACTCAGGAGAGTGGCCGGTATGAAACGCTTATTTTAAATCACTGTTACTGCTGTCTAACTGAAAATGACGTTTTCCGTCAGGCAGCGGGCGGGGGCGGTTATCAGCATCCACAGCAACATAACTGAAGACAGCCTCTGTTGCTCGGTAGCGGTCACCGATAGGATCGGTAGCCACTTTTTTCACCCAGACCTCGACTTTGACCGTCATGGATGAATTTCCGGTTTTCAGGCAGCGCGCATAACAGCAGACCACATCACCGACTGCCACAGAGCGCAGAAAGGTGATGCCGTCCACACGGACTGTCACCACGCGGCCCAGTGCAATCTCCTTTGCCAGGATAGCACCGCCGATGTCCATCTGCGACATCAGCCAGCCGCCGAAGATATCCCCGTTGGCATTGGTGTCTGTCGGCATGGTTAAGGTGCGCAGCACCAGTTCCCCGTTAGGTAAACATTGTTGTTGAGTCATGAGAAACACTTACATCCGTTTAACGAAAAAGGACAGCGGCAGAAACAAGCCGATATCCGGTTGATTTTATTATTTTTCTTCTTCCCGTGGCAGATGACGGTAAATATATACCACACTGGCAACGGTAAATACCAGCGTTACTGCGGTCAGGCCAAACACTTTGAAGTTCATCCAGGTATCCATTGATAACCAGAATGCGACATACACGTTTACCGCCGCGCAGACGATAAAGAAGAGAGCCCAGGCGAGATTCAGGCGCTGCCAGACCTGAGGCGGCAGGGTCAGCTCTTTGCCCAGCATTTTCTGAATCAGCGGTTTACCGAAGATAAACTGACCGCCCAGTAATACGAGAGCAAACAGGGCATAAATAATCGTCACTTTCCATTTGATAAACTGCGGGTCATGGAAAACGATGGTCAGGGTACCGAAGATGGCGACAATCACGAAGGTGATAACAGCCGATTTCTCCAGATGCTTATACATGAACCAGCGGACAGCCAGCGCCACCGCAGACGCGGCAATTAAGGCACCGGAGGCGTAATAGATATCCACGGTTTTATATATGGCAAAAAAGATAACCAGGGGGATAAAGTCTAGTAGTTGCTTCATAATTGAGTCTGTCCGAAATTTAAATTTATTTTAAGCACGTGGCATTCAGTCTCTTATTTTTAAAGAAAAAAAATATATTACAATTGATTTTGCAATATTTTACCATAAGACGCGGTCTGACTATCTTCTTTATGCGCGTTCGGTTATAAATCAGTTTAACTATCAGCAGTAAAATTAAATTGTACATCTCAATACGATATTTTTATAAGGGGCGATAATGCAGCCGAACCGATTTTTGCGCTGGATGCCGGGACTTTCTGTTTTTTTGCATTATGAACGAAAAAATTTGCGTTTTGATATCCGCGCAGGGCTTTCTGTTGCTGCCGTGGCATTGCCGGTGGCTATCGCTTACACGGGGCTGATGGGCATAAATGCCATTGTCGGACTCTATGCCTGTATCCTGCCGATGGTGACTTATGCGCTGTTCGGATCCTCCCGTCAGCTGATTGTCGGGCCGGATGCGGCGACCTGTGCGGTCATTGCGGCGGCGATTATCCCGCTGGCAAAAGGTGATCCGGATACGCTGTGGCAGCTGGCGATCATTATGACACTGATGACCGGTGTCTGGTGCCTGATTGCCGGGCATTTCAAACTCGCCGCGTTTGCGGATTTTTTATCGCAGCCGATTTTACAGGGGCTGCTCAACGGTGTGGCGGTAACGATCATTGTCGGGCAGATAGGAAATGTGCTCGGGCTGGATGAACTGCCGTCGCAGCTGATTGAGTGCCTGGTGGCGCTGCCGGAGCATCTGCATCTTATGCATATGCCGACGCTGATCCTCTCCGGTGCCAGTCTGGCGGCACTGTTTTTATTACGGGCTGTCCGCCGCAGCTGGCCGGGGCCGCTGATTGTGATGACGATTGCCACACTGGTCAGCGCACAGCTGGATTTTGCCTCAATGGGGATTGCCGTGGTCGGTAATCTGGGTAACGGGCTGCCGCATATCAAAATGCCGGCGTTTGATCCGGGTCTGCTGCGTGAACTGGTGATCCCGTCACTGAACCTTGCGGTGATCAGTATTGTCAGCTTTATGATGACAGTGCGCAGTTTTGCCGAGAAAAACGGCTATGCCATCGATGTGGATCAGGAGCTGCGTGCTCAGGGGTATATCAACATTGCCTCCGGGCTATCGCAGGGATTCGCGGTCAGTGCCGCGACCAGCCGTACTGCCGTTAACGATGCCACCGGTGGTAAAACACAGATGGTGTCCCTGATCGCCGCCGGATTGATCGCGCTGGTGCTGTTTTTCCTGACCGGTTTCCTCGGACACATTCCGCTGGCAACACTCGGGGTGGTCCTGATTTACTCCTCCTGGTCGATGTTCAGCATCCGTCAGATTTTCTCTTTCCGTAAACGGAATAAATCGGCTTTCACCCTGGCGCTGTTTACTCTGGTGGCGGTGTTAGTGGTGGGGCTTATCAACGGTATCGGGTTTGCGGTTCTGCTGGGTCTGGTACAGTTTCTGCGCACCGTTTTCCGTCCGACCGATCAGCTGCTGGGTGTGGATGAGCAGGGAATGATCCATTCCATCAACAACAGTAACGTGGATATTAATCAGGTCGACGGATTATTGATGTACCGCTTTAACTCGCCGCTGACCTATTTTAACGTGGCGTATTTTAAAAAGCGGATATTGCAGATGGTGAATACGGCACCAAAACGCCCCGGATGGGTAGCAGTGGATGCGACCGTCAGCTTTATCAATAATGATATGAGCGTGTTCAGCACTCTCAATGAGCTGGTGACTGAGCTGAAAATCAAAGGTGTCACACTGATCCTGGCGGGACGGCGCACCGAGCTGACCCGCTGGGTTTCGGAAAATAAAATCAAACGCAATGATGATGATTTGATTATTGTGCCGGATCTCTATTTTGCCATCCGGCTGATTCAGAGCAAACAGCAAAGCCGTATCAAAGCGATAGAAGAGGCAATGGCGCAGGCGGCTGAAGGAACGGAAAAACCGCTCACCACCTGATCTCAGCAATAAACCCGCCCTGCGGGCTGCGGCGGAACTGTATGGTCATGTGATGCAGTTCCGCAATCCGTTTCACTATCGATAGTCCCAGACCGCTGCCGGTTTTTTCCTGTCCCGGCGGCCGGTAAAAACGTTCTCCCAGCCGGGCCAGTATTGCATCACTGACACCCGGCCCGTCATCCTCAATGACTAACTGTTGTGCAGTCAGCGTCAGCTGAACGGTGCCGCCGGTTTTACCGTAGCGGATGGCATTATGCAGCAGATTGCGCAGCATGACAGTCAGCAGCAGCTGTTCGCCGCGGACAGTCAGTTCAGGTGCGGTGATGTCCGGTATTACGCTGACCTGATGCGCCGCTGCATCCGGTGCGGTTTGTGCAACGGCATCATTAATAATGGCTGACCAGCGCAGCTCTGTGCTTTCCAGCGGCTGAGACTGTGATTCCAGCCGTGAGAGGGTCAGCAGCTGATCCACCAGACGGGTGGCACGGTCAATTCCGGTGAGCAGATTCGCGGTCACATGTTCCCGGGTGGCGGGGTCATCGCCGGCAATCTGCATCACGTCGGTCTGTACTTTCAGTGCAGCCAGCGGGCTGCGCAGTTCATGGGCGGCATCAGAGGTAAAACGGCTTTCCCGCTCACGCAGGTCGCGGATCCGCAGAAATAACCCGTTCAGCGCGTCCAGCATCGGACTGACTTCTTTCGGCAGCACCGGTGGGGTAAGCGGGGTCAGTTCCGCCGGATTCCGGCGCTGTAACTGGCGTGCCAGCAGACGCAGCGGCGTCAGGGCACGGGTCAGCAGCCACAGGAACAAAAGCAGCATCAGGGGCAGCGCCACCAGCCACGGAACCGCCTGAGCGGTGATAATCGTCAGGCCCATATCCTCGCGGTATTCCCATTCCTGGCCGACCACAATGATATAGCGGCCATCAGCGGAAGGCAGCTGTACAAAGCGCCAGCGGTCGTTGTCATCCGTCAGCGAGCCGTCACGAAACCCGTTTTTCTTGTCTGAGAACGGAATTTTCCGGCCGTTCTCGCCGTCATCCAGCACCCGCTTGCCCTGCGGGGTAAAAATAGCAAAAGCCAGCGCATCATCATCCTGCTTTCCGCGGTTGCCGGAGAGCATTTTTTTGGTTTTTTTAATAGCGGACGACGGAAATTCCAGCCCGGACGGCAGAACCGACAGGCGTTTGGCAAAGGCCATTTGTTGCGTATCAAATAATTCATTAATGGATTTTGTGGTCTGCATCCAGGCAAACAGACTGGCGATCCCCCAGGTCAGCAGAGTGAGCAGCAGCAACAGCCCGCCCAGCCGCAGGCGCAGACTATACGTTTTCATCATTCTTTCCCGCGACATAACCAACACCGTGAATGGTTTTGATAAACCCGCGTCCCAGTTTGCGGCGCAGATGGTGAATATGCACCTCAACGGCATTACTGGAAACATCCTCATCCCAGTTATACAGTTTCTCTTCAATCATTGCGCGGGACAGCACTTTCTGCGGATTGCGCAGAAACAGTGCCAGCAGTGCCAGTTCTTTGCCTTTCAGCGATACCGGCACACCGTTGCGGGTGACGGTCATGGCTACCGGATCCATCTCCACATCGCCGAGCACCCGTTTTTCAGAAACCTGCCCGTAGCGGCGGCGGATCAGCGCCTGTAACCGTGCCGCCACTTCCGCAAGCGCAAACGGTTTGCACAGATAATCATCCGCGCCCTGCTGTAAACCGCTTACGCGCTGCTCAAGGGCATCACGGGCGGTCAGGATCAGTACCGGTTCGTCACGGCCCTCCGAACGCCACTGTTTCAGTATCTCCAGCCCGTCCATACCCGGCAGGGAGAGATCAAGGATCACGGCATCATAAGGGGCAGAATAGAGGGCCTGCTGACCGGTCAGGCCATCGGTAAACCAGTCAGGCGTAAAGCCGAGCCGGCTCAGGCCGATTTTCAGCCCGTCACCAATCAGCCGGTCATCTTCAATTAATAATATCCGCATAATTCTTATCCGTATAAATAGCGCTATACTAGTTTTAACCCGGATATCTCAGGATAACCACCTGTTTTTGCTGAAATTAAAAATATAATCAAAAATGACATCCCCTTAAGATCCTGTTAAGAACTTAATGGTTTAATAGTGTCCATGAAGCAAAGACGCTTCCTCATAAAGGAGATAAATGATGAAAAAATTACCTGCACTCGCATTACTTGCCACGTTACTGGCAGGATCAGCCGGTTCCGTTTTTGCAGCCAACGGCGGTTTTGAAGGTCCCGGCGCGACAGCGGCGGCAACAACCACAACAACATCACAAAACGGCGGTTTCAGCGGCCCGGATGCCCGTAAAATGACTGTTGCGGATGCACTGAAATTATCCGATGATGCACCGGTTGTACTGCGCGGCACGATTGTCCGTCAGCTCGATAATAAACATTATGAATTTAAAGATAACACCGGTACTATCCGTGCTGAAATTTCCCCGAAACGCTGGAACGGACTGAAAGTTACACCGCAGGATGAAATTGAGGTCGAAGGGGAAATCGACAAAGAATGGAATAAAACCGAACTGGATGTGAAAGCCGTGCGTAAAGTGCAGTAATCACCACCGCAGACACACCGGATAATCAGGCCATCTTACCGGCCTGATTCTTTATCTTCATATGTCTTATTTTCTGTGACAGCAGGTGCAAAATATCGTTCTTTTGCGTCTCTGACTGAATGTCCCGCAGCGGAAGAATAATGCCGTCATTTTTGCCGTGGTAAAGATAAATTCCGGTGTTGCTTTCGGCATAATCAATGACAGATCCCCAGGCAAAAAAAGAATGGTGAAGGGCTGAAACCTGGCTTATTCCGTCATTATTCAGTTCAAACGTGACAGGACGCAGGAGGTAATGTCCGGACTGAACAGAAAACTGACGCATAATCCGTCTGTTTTTGACAGAACGGCTGAACATAAACACCAGCAGCGATAAAAAACCGCAACTCAGCCCGTAAAAAACAGAATAACTATCAAACTTACCCGGCAGGGGGGAAAATGTACTGAAAATAAGCAATAACATCCCGCATAAGATCAGCCAGATAAGAAAATAAGGAATACGTCGCCACCCGACCGGTTCCTGATAAAAATGCCGGAAACTGAAAGCCTGGTAGTCAGCCAGATCCTGAACAGTAAGCGTGACGGGCAGGGTGATCATCATTGTATTCCTTTACACAGAAAGTGGCATATTTCAAACCAGGATACCGCAGCAATGGCCGCCTGATATTTCCTGAACAGTTTGCACATCATATTGTGCATAAAAAAGACAATATTATTATCTGCACGTATTAATCCGGCTTTACTGATAATCACTGACAGATTGTGACTGTGTAAATAACTGATAGAACCGGAACAGATAAATAATCACCAGTCCGCTGATAACATTATTAATAAACAGAATAACAGTCATCAAAATATGCTCATTCACGATAGGAAGTTTACTAAGAAACACTACGGATGCCTGTTTCAGAGCAAACCATATTAAAATAGCCGGCAGAAGCGTTCTGATATTTTTCAGGGCAATATTTCCGCTGATTTTAATGGCGGTAAATACGCTGTTCTTTTCGGTGAACATAATGACCGGGGCCAGTGCCAGCAACATGGCCAGAATTAATCCCGGCAGATACATGGCGACCAGTCCGAGTGCAATCACCAGTGAACAGATTAACAGCAGAATCAGCATGCGCGGAACACGTCCGGCAGAGCCGGTGATGGCCTGTAAAGCGGATACCGGCTGTCCCTGTGAAACACTGAAAATCAGGAAAATCATGGCGGTCACAAAGACAGCATTGCCCAGCAGGGAGCTGAAAATTGTGCCGAGACCGGTTTTCAGCATCTGCCACTGGTCGTCGGATGTCAGCGCGGCAACAGCGCGCTGAAAGCCGCCGGAGCCTTCAGTGACGTAGGTGGTTTCCAGCGCGCGGATCAGCGCCAGACCGTTGGAATTGTAAGTCAGGAGCACATTGAGCCCGACGGTCACAGCGGCGGTAAGCAGCGAAATGATCAGGACAGATAACAGCTGATTACGGAAAAAATTCAGGCTGTCGCGGGCGAGAACCGGCACCGGCATGGACATGGAACAACTCCTGTAAGGCATGAAATAAAAACGTTGATGCAATTGTAAAACAGTATGGCGGGGATTGTAACCTGTTCGTCCGGCGGAAATACAGTATTCAGACGGAATATCCGGAAACAGACAGCCAAATAATCACAAATTATTAACAATAATAAAACAAAATGGTCGGCTGAATAGTCAGAATTGTATTTTACAAATTGATATAAAACACATAAATAATGAGCACTCTGAAAATGACAATTGTTGTTTTTGATGTAAATCAATAAATGAAAATGTCACCATGGAATAATAATTCAGATCTTTGTGAAAAGTGCGTTTTTTATTTAAATGTTGTGATCTGTCTTAGATCATAATTGGATTTAAGTCTGTATATTTCAAACTGTACTTATTGTGTGTTTTTTCTTTTTTAGGATGGGATAGATAATGAAAAAGCTTTCTGCAGTGTGTTTAGCACTGGCAACGGTTTTACCGTCAGTTTCAATGGCACACCAGGCCGGTGATTTTATCATTCGTGGTGGTACCGCGACTGTGCGTCCGAATACAGGCTCTGATAATGTTCTGGGTTTTGCCGGCTCTTTTGAAGCAAATAACAATACGCAGCTGGGTCTGACCTTTACTTATATGGCAACTGATAATATCGGTATTGAATTATTGGCTGCGACTCCGTTTGAACACAAAGTTTCACTGCCGTCATCTCTGGGTGAAATCGCATCAGTTAAAGATCTGCCGCCAACCTTAATGGCTCAGTATTATTTCCGCACTCCGGAAGATAAACTGCGTCCGTATTTAGGTGTGGGTGTGAACTATACCTTCTTCTTTGATGAAGGGTTTAACGGTACCGGCAGTGGTGCAGGCTTACGTGATCTGAGTTTAGGTGATTCCTGGGGCTTTGCGGCACAGGCTGGTCTGGATTATCAGTTAGATGACCACTGGCTGCTGAATGCGTCCGTCTGGTGGATGAACATCGAAACAGATGTGGATTTCAAAGCAGGTAATGACAGTTACTCTTATAAAACCCGTCTTGACCCGTTTGTCTTTATGTTTGGTGCGGGCTACAAATTCTGATAATTCGTGTTATCAGTACCATAAAAAACGGCGCAATCATCATTGCGCCGTTTTTTTATCCGGTAATCTGATAGTCAGGGTCACCGCAACTTCATTGAGTTAATAACAACCTTCACGCCGGGAACTTTACGTGCGGTATTCACCGCCAGGTTTGCTTCTGTTTCTGAAGAGACAAATCCGCTCAGCTGAACTTTACCTTTGAACGTTTCCACGCTGATTTGGGTGGATTTAATGCCTTTCTCACCCAGTAACGCTGTTTTCACTTTTGTGGTGATGACGGAATCATCAAAATAACCCCCGGTACCTTCACTGGTGGCAGTCGGGGCACAGGCGGACAGCGTGAAAGCCATAAACATGACAACAAAAAATGAGGTGACCAATTTCATATACTTCATTATGTTCTCCTTATTACCGGCACGGTTCACAGAATAATGTGTGCCTGACCCTCTCAGTATTGATGAAAACTGAATGTTTCTCAACAAAAAATAACCCGCTGTTAACAGCGGGCGGAGTGAAACATTATAATTGCGTTGCGTTTTTCATTTTTTGCGTAAATTCCCGCAGTTTCTGACACATGACCGGTACATTATCCAGATTTGCGGCGATGATTTTTACCACAGCCGATCCGGAAATTGCCCCCGCCGCACCATTTTTCAGTGATTCCCGCACCTGTTCCGGTTCGGAAATCCCGAATCCCTGAACCGGCGGGGCGGCATTCAGTGCGGTCAGTTTGGCGGTCAGATCAGCCAGCGATTTTTCAGCCCGTTTTTCTGTTCCTGTCACACCGGCACGGGAAAGCAGATAAGTATAGCCTTTCCCGGCGGCAGCCAGTGTCTCCAGTAATTTGTCATCCGCATCCGGCGGGCAGATAAAGACCGGTGCGATATTATTGGCCAGCGCGGCATCCCGGAACGGCTGAGATTCATGCAGCGGCACATCGGCGATCAGAACCGAATCCACACCGGCGTTTGCTGCGGTTTCATAAAACTGACTGATACCGTTATGGAAGACCAGATTGGCATACATCAGCAGTCCCACCGGCAGTTCCGGATATTTCGCACGGATTTGCGTAATCAGCTCAAAGCAGCGCGCCGGGGTCATACCGGCGGCAAAAGCGCGGAGGTTGGCATCCTGAATCACCGGACCGTCTGCCAGCGGGTCAGAAAACGGAATGCCGATCTCCAGGGCATCGGCACCACCCGCGACCAGAGCATCAATAATTTGCAGGGAAACCTCTGCCGACGGGTCACCCAGGGTGACAAACGGGATAAATGCGCCCTGATTGCGGGACTGCAAACGCTGGAAAAGTTGTTCATACCGGCTCATCAGAAATCACCTCTTGCTTTAAAAATGTCATAAACAGTGAAAATGTCTTTGTCTCCGCGACCGGAAATATTAACGATAAGAAGTTGTTCTTTTTCCGGATTTTCGCGGATCATTTTCAGTGCGTGTGCCAGGGCATGGGAGGATTCCAGTGCCGGGATAATCCCCTCCTGACGGCTCAGCGTTTTAAATGCCTCGAGGGCCTCATCATCGGTGGCGGAAACATAATCAGCCCGGCCGATGGCATTCAGATATGCGTGCTGCGGCCCGACAGACGGAAAGTCCAGACCGGCGGAGATAGAGTAAGATTCCTCGATCTGACCGTCTTCTGTCTGCATCATCGGTGATTTCATACCGAAGTAGATACCAATACGGCCATGTTTGAGCGGCGCGCCGTGCTCGCCGGTTTCAATACCGTGCCCGGCCGGTTCGACGCCGATCAGTGCGACAGATTCATCCGGAATAAATCCGGCGAAGGCACCGATAGCATTTGAGCCGCCGCCGATACAGGCGATCACCGCATCCGGTAAACGGCCTTCACGGGTGAGGATCTGGGCACGCGCCTCATCACCAATCATGCGCTGGAACTCGCGGACAATGGTCGGGTACGGATGCGGGCCTGCTGCGGTGCCTAATAAATAGTGGGCGCGGTCATAGTTGCCGCTCCAGTCACGCAGCGCCTCATTACAGGCATCTTTCAGGGTGGCGGAACCGCTGTGTACCGGGATGACTTCCGCGCCCATCAGCCGCATACGGAACACATTCGGGGACTGACGTTCCACATCTTTTGCCCCCATATAAACACGGCATTTCAGGCCGAGCAGCGCACTGGCGAGTGCTGCCGCGACACCGTGCTGACCGGCACCGGTTTCGGCAATAATTTCCGTTTTTCCCATCCGTTTTGCCAGCAGTGCCTGGCCGAGTACCTGGTTGGTTTTGTGGGCACCGCCGTGCAGTAAATCCTCGCGCTTCAGATACAGTTTGGTTTTACTGCCGACAGTCAGATTTTTGCACAGTGTCAGGGCTGTCGGACGACCGGCATAGTTTTGCAGCAGGTCGGTAAATTCGCGCTGAAATTCCGGGTCTTCCTGAGCGGCAATAAAGGCATCTTCGAGCTGGTCGAGTGCCGGGATTAAAATCTGCGGTACAAACTGTCCGCCGAATTCACCAAAGTAGGGATTTAATTTACTCATTGTTTTCTGATCCTTTTTCTTTTCAGTCGTCAGTCAGGCAACTTGCTGATGTAATTGATTAAATATTTGACGGAGTTTTTCTGCATCTTTAATACCGGGGGCGGACTCGGCGCCGGAGTTAA
This sequence comes from Morganella morganii H1r, assembly GCF_000633515.1. Classification (GTDB taxonomy): domain Bacteria; phylum Pseudomonadota; class Gammaproteobacteria; order Enterobacterales; family Enterobacteriaceae; genus Morganella; species Morganella morganii_B. The sequence continues at coordinate 68,042 of NZ_AYMP01000016.1, forward strand.
AGTCCAGCCCGGCAGCACCGGAAGCGGCAGCGGAGATACAGTTTTCCGCATTCAGTCCGCCTGCCAGGGTAAAGGGTACCGGTAATGACGGGGGCAGGGTCTGCCAGTCGAACGTCTGCCCGGTACCGCCTTTGCCGTTATCCAGCACCAGGCGCACTACGCCGTCCGGAACGGTGATATCCGCACCGTGTGACATATCCAGCGCTTTCCAGATCTCACACGTTGCCGGGAGGTGCAGGCGCAGCAGCGCGATATCATGTTCGTTTTCATCACCGTGTAACTGAACCGCATGCAGTTTCAGGCGGCGGGCAATCGCGGCGATATCTGCCGGATCGTGGTTACGGAATACGCCGACATACGCCAGCGGTGCACCGCGCATTACTTCCGCTGCCTGTGCTTCATCCACATAACGCGGTGATTTGCTGACAAAAATCAGTCCGCCGAACGCAGCACCGGCGTCATAGGCGGCGCGGGCATCTGCTGCGCGGGTCAGCCCGCAGACTTTGTGTTCACCGTAAATCAGGCGGCGGATGGCTGTGTCCAGATCCGGTTGCGCCATAATGGCACTGCCGATCAGGAACCCGTCAGCATGGGGACGCAATTCGCGGATATGCTGATGTGTGGTAATACCGGACTCACTGATAATAATACGGTCAGCGGGAATATGCGGGGCAAAATCCGCTGTCCGGCGGCGGTCAATGGAGAGGTCGCGCAAATCGCGGTTATTGATACCGATAACCTGTGCATCAAGGGCAATGGCGCGGTGCAGTTCCTCTTCCGTACTGACTTCCGTCAGCACCCCCATATTGAGGGAATGAGCCAGCGTTGCCAGTGAGTGATAATCCGCATCATTCAGGACAGAGAGCATCAGCAGAATTGCGTCTGCGCCATAGTGGCGGGCGAGATACACCTGATAAGCATCAATAATGAAATCTTTGCATAATACCGGTTGCGTGATCAGCGCGCGCACCTGCCGCAGATAGTCATGTTGTCCCTGAAAATATTTCTCGTCGGTCAGTACCGAAACTGCCGTGGCATACGGTGCATAGGCCGCTGCGATTTCACTGAGATTAAAATCCTGACGGATAAGTCCTTTCGACGGAGAGGCTTTTTTGCACTCCAGAATAAACGCGGTTTCCGCACTGCGCAGTGCCTGATAAAAATCGCGGTCACTCAGCGGAAGATCATCCGCGAAACTCAGCAGCGGCTCCTGTTTCTTCCGCGCAACCAGGGAGATACGTTTATCATTCACAATCTGTTCTAATACGGTGCCTTTCATGGTTTATCCTCTCGCGGCCAGGGCGGTGACGCGCTCAAAGGCGTTACCACTGCGGATCATTGCCAGCGCGTGCTGAGCATTATCCTGTAAGTCTTCGTTATCATTGAGTTTCATCAGCAGGGCGACATTGGCTGCCACGGCGTGACTCTGGGCTGCTGTGCCTTCTCCCTGCAATAACCGGGTCAGTAACTGACGGTTTTCTTCCGGGGTGCCGCCGCGCAATTCCTGCATGTCATAACCCGGCAGGCCGAAATCGTCTGTGGTCAGGCGGTATTCGCGGATCTCTCCGTTATGCAGCTCGGCAACCTGTGTCGGCGCATGCAGGGAAACCTCATCCATCCCGCCGCTGTGCACCACGGCTGCACGCTGGTAGCCGAGGACTTTCAGCGTTTGTGCAACAGGGCGGATCAGCGCCGGGCTGTATACACCGATCAGGGCAACCGGCGGGCGGGCCGGGTTTATCAGCGGCCCGAGGACATTGAATAAGGTGCGGGTTTTCAGCTGCTGACGCACCGGCGCGGCAAAACTGAAGCCGTCATGGTAGTGCGGAGCGAACAGAAAACAGACGCCGACATCATCCAGCGCGCTGCGGGACACATCCGCCGGGGTGTCGAGCGCGATGCCGAAGGCATTCAGTAAATCAGAAGAGCCGGTTTTGCTCGAAACACTGCGGCTGCCGTGTTTGGCGACTTTTATCCCGCAGGCCGCTGCCACAAAGGCACTGGCTGTGGAGATATTGATGCTGTCGGAAGCATCGCCGCCGGTGCCGACAATATCACTGAAACGGTAGTCCGGACGCGGGAAGGCGCGCGCGTTGTTCAGACAGGCCTGGGCGGCACCGGCAATTTCATCCGGCTGTTCGCCGCGCATTTTCATGCTGATCAGTGCTGCCGCCAGCTGAGTTTCACTCAGTTCTCCCCGGATAATCGCGGAAAATAATTCCCGGCTTTCCGTCAGGGTCAGTGTTTCACCCCGGTAAAGTTTTTCAAATAATGTTTGCATCTCTCTGTTCCTTAATCTGTTTTTTTATCTGTTATTCAGGTTGAGTTATGCCTGTGCCCACGCCAGGGTATTGGCCAGCAGGGCTGCGCCGTCCGGAGTCAGGACGGATTCGGGATGAAACTGTAAGCCGCAGACTTTGTCCTGTTCATGGCGGACGGCCATTACAATATTGTCGCTGGTGGCGCACACGGTCAGCGCTTCCGGGATGACTTCCGCTGCCAGTGAGTGATAGCGTGCCACTTTCATCGGGTTCGGCAGACCGGAAAACATAGATTGCTCATCGTGGTGCAACTGACTGGCTTTACCGTGGAGTACGGCACCGGCGTGGCTGACTTTGCCGCCGTAGGCTTCAACAATCGCCTGGTGGCCGAGGCAAATACCGATCACCGGATAACGCCCTCTGACACGGCTCAGCACTTCCGGCTGACATCCGGCATCTGCCGGTTTTCCCGGCCCCGGAGAGAGTACCAGCACCGGGTTTTTCATGGTTTCCAGCGCGGACAGAATGACCTCCGCCGGTACCCGGTTGCGGTAAATCACCACCTGATGCCCCTGAGCACGGAACTGATCGGCCAGGTTATAGGTAAAGGAGTCGACATTATCGAGCAGTAAAATATCAGCCATCAGAATGTCTCCTCTGCATGATGGGCGCGGGTGATGGCGCGGATCACCGCGCGGGCTTTGTTGCGGTTTTCGTCGGCTTCCGCCTGCGGGTCAGAATCCAGCACCACGCCACCGCCGGCCTGCACAGTGGCAATGCCGTTTTCGACATAGGCAGAGCGGATCACAATGCAGGTATCAAAGGTGGTATCGCCGCGAAAATAGCCGACCGCGCCGCCGTAGCTGCCGCGGCGGACTTTCTCGGCCTGTGCAATCAGTTCCATCGCACGGACTTTCGGTGCCCCGGTCAGAGTGCCCATATTCATGCAGGCCTGATAAGCATGAAAAATATCAAGGTCGTCGCGTAATTCACCGGTGACGCGGGACACCAGGTGCATCACAAACGCATAACGATCCACTTTGGTCAGCTCCGCCACACTGCGGCTGCCGGGACGGCAGATGCGGGCGAGGTCATTACGGGCCAGGTCAACCAGCATGAAGTGTTCTGCCAGTTCTTTCTGATCCGTGCGCAGGTCAAGCTCCAGACGGCTGTCTTTATCCGCATCCACCGAACCGTCTGCTGACAGGCCGCGCGGACGGGTGCCGGCAATCGGGTAGATTTCAATCTGACGGGTTGCCGGGTCATATTTCAGGGCACTTTCCGGTGATGCGCCGAACAGAGTGAAATCCGCATCCTGCATAAAGAACAGGTAAGGGCTCGGGTTACGGTTTTTCAGTTCGCGGTAAGCCGCCATCGGTGACGGGCACGGTAACTGAAAACGGCGTGACGGCACGACCTGGAAAATATCACCCTGTACAATGGATTGTTTTAACTGATTAACGATAGTACAGAAATCAGTATCTGAATGTGACGTTGTCACACTGATATCCACCGGCGTAACAGCCGCAGAACCGGTTACCGGCTGTGCCAGTGCGGTCAGTATCTGCTGATGCTGTTCTGCCAGACGGGTTTGTTCTGCTGTATCTGCCGTAAAGGTCAAAGTAATGAGTTCGCTGGTTTGCTGCTGGTGGTCGATGGTGAGCAGCGTTTCCGCCAGGTAAAAACAGTAATCCGGGCAGCGGTTGGTGCGCTCAACCGGCGGCAGTGCCTCAAAGGCAGCGACCAGGTCGTAACTGAACAGTCCGCCGCAGAAAAGCGCGTGGCGGTCATCTGTCTGTGACGGCAGGTTCATCAGGGTGCGGAGTACATCAAAGACCGAGGCGGCACGCAGGCGGGTATCTTCATCCGCATGCGCGGCCGGTGCAGTAAAATGCAGTGTCAGGGTGTTACCGCTGATAGTCCCGGCGGACAGGCGATCCTGCAGTACCGGCAGTAATGCCGCGCCGTTGGCGGTCAGTGCTTCAGCAGTGACTGTATGTCCGGTGCAGCAGATGCGCAGTGCGCTGTGCAGTACCAGCATACTTTTTAAATTTGCTCTGGACGCGATTTCAGCAGATTCTAATAACAGCGTTGCAGGACGCTGTGCGCAAAGTGCGGTGAATACCGCCGCCGGGTCGGGCTGATAAGCCGGATAATCTGTCCGGATGTGTTGTGTGAAACGTGTGCTGTCCATGATAATTACCTTGCTATGTGAATTTTTGCCATAAAAAAACCCGCCACGGGGGCGGGTTCTGTGCTTTGGTACAGCCGGTTAACTGACATGCACGCACAACCATTCCGCCCGACGGGAAAGATTGCGCCACCAACGATTGTTCAGTTTGTGCATGTTCATGGGATGTCCTCAGTATTAGCAGTGATTACAGATAACTCGTTCTGCGTACTAGTTAACTAGATCGTGATTGGTGTGTCAAGGCTTTTTATGGAATACTGTGCGTCCCGTGAAAGACGGGTGAAACTTTATGTGGTCACTTCTGACAACAGTTGTCAGATGTCAGAACCGAAGGGAGACGCGATGGAGCCGGAGAATACAGGTATTGACCTGTCGTGCTATGATTTACACAGCCATACCACTGCGTCAGACGGCATGCTGACACCGGAGCAGTTACTGGACAGAGCCGTTGAGATGAGGGTGACCGTGCTGGCAATTACCGATCACGACACCACGGATGCACTTCCGGCAGCACATCATTATCAGCAGGCAAATAATTTACCGCTGACAGTGATTAATGGTGTTGAAATATCAACGCTTTGGGAACATCATGAGATTCATATTGTCGGGCTGAATATTGATATTACCCATCCGGCAATGACAGAATTACTGGCGCAGCAGTCAGAACGACGCCGGGCACGCGGGATGCTTATCAGTGAACGGCTGGCAAAGGCCGGAATTGAAGGCACCTGGGAAGAGGCGAATGAAATGGCGCAGGGCGGTGAAGTCACACGCGGACACTTCGCCCGGGTGTTGATCGCCCGTGGTGTGGAACCGACGATTCCGAAAGTGTTCAAACGCTATCTCGCCCGTAACAAAACCGGGTATGTGCCGCCGCAGTGGTGTGATATCCCTGACGCAGTACAGGCTATTCATGCCGCCGGCGGACAGGCGGTACTGGCACATCCCGGCCGCTATGGCTTATCCGCCAAGTGGCTAAAACGCCTGTGTGATTTTTTTAAACAGGCCGGCGGGGATGGCATGGAAGTGGCGCAGTGTCAGCAGGCGCCGGATGAACGCCGGACCCTGGCACAGTATGCAATAACTTACGGATTAAAAGCTTCCCAGGGATCCGATTTTCATCAGCCGTGTTCGTGGATAGAACTGGGCCGTAAATTGTGGTTACCGGGTGATGTGATACCAATCTGGCAGGATTGGTCATTGAAGGATTAACAGAGGAAACAACATGGGCCAGATGTTTTATATCCATCCGGATAACCCGCAGGCACGCCTGATCAATCAGAGCGTGGATATTTTTAACAAAGGCGGCGTGGTGATTTACCCGACCGATTCCGGCTATGCCATCGGCTGCCGCCTGGAAGATAAAGATGCATTACAGCGGATCTGCCGCCTGCGTCAGATAGACAGTAATCATAACTTTACCCTGATGTGCCGTGATTTATCGGATATCTCCACCTATGCGCATGTGGATAACACGGTATTCCGTTTAATCAAAAATAATACGCCGGGTAATTACACTTTTATTCTGCGGGCGACGAAAGAAGTGCCGCGCCGTCTGATGAGTGAAAAACGCAAAACCATCGGTCTGCGTATTCCGTCGAATCCGATTGCCATGGATCTGCTTGCCGCTATGGGCGAACCGCTGATGTCAGCCAGTCTCATCCTGCCGGGTAACGATTTTGCGGAATCCGATCCGGAAGAAATTAATGATACCCTGGGCAAGCAGGTGGATCTGGTGATCCACGGCGGCTATATCGGTCAGCAACCGACCACGGTAATTGACCTGACTGACGATGTCCCGGTTGTGGTGCGTGAAGGAACCGGAGATGTAACGCCGTTCCTGTGACTGCCGTGTGCGTCACATGTGTAAAATGCGTTAGCGCCGTGCATTAACCTGTGTATAATGCTGCGGTTGATTTTTATGACGCCTGTGAAGGCGACAGCAGAGGGTGCTCAATGAGCCAGAAAACAGAAAAGTTACAAAAGGTGTTGGCGCATGCAGGGCATGGCTCACGCCGCGAAATTGAAAGTTACATCGAAGCGGGCCGTATCTCCGTTGACGGTAAAACCGCCACACTGGGTGACCGTATCGATGTCAATACCAATGCCAAAATCCGCCTCGACGGCCGGATTTTAGGCATCAAAGATGCACAGAAAAACCCGTGCCGTGTACTGGCGTATTACAAGCCGGAAGGGGAATTATGTACCCGCCACGACCCGGACGGCCGCCCGACGGTTTTTGATCGTCTGCCGCGTATTCAGGGCGCCCGCTGGATTGCGGTCGGCCGCCTGGATGTGAATACCAGCGGATTACTGTTGTTTACCACTGACGGGGAACTGGCAAACCGCCTGATGCACCCGAGCCGTGAAGTGGAGCGTGAATATGCGGTCCGCGTCTTCGGTGAAGTGGATGATGCCAAACGTAATCAGCTGCTCAAAGGTGTTCAGCTGGAAGATGGCCCAGCGTCATTCCGTTCACTGAAATTCAAAGGCGGGGAAGGTATCAACCAGTGGTTTAATGTTTCTCTGACCGAAGGCCGCAACCGCGAAGTCCGCCGGATGTGGGAAGCGGTCGGTGTGCAGGTCAGCCGCCTGATCCGTGTCCGTTACGGCGATATCGATTTGCCGAAAGCGCTGCCGCGCGGCGGATGGGTGGAACTGAACCTGGAAAAAACCAACTATCTGCGCGCACTGGTGGGGCTGCCTGCGGAAACCACCACCAAGGTTTCTGTGGAAAGTGATAAACGCCGGATCAAAGCCAATCAGATCCGCCGTGCGGTAAAACGTCATTCACAAGTCGGCACTACCGCATCAAAACGTAATTCCGGGCGTCCGTCATCAACCCGTCAGGGGACCGGAAATACCCAGAAACGCCGTACCGGTAAATAATAATCCGGTTACGTAAAACCGGTTATTTTTGTTATTTCAGTCTGTCTTGTTCTTATAAACGTCCTGTACCTGCGTACAGGGCGTTTTTTTGTACAGGGGCCATGCAAATACCCGCAGTGTGGGTTAAAATAATCAAAACCGTATTTCCTGCCGGTGAATGGCCGGAAAACAGTGATATATCTGCGAGGAGATGATTATTGAGATAGCCAGATGCGGTCTGTTAACGCTCATCTTTCTGCTCCCGGGATGTGGTGACAAAACACAGTCCGGCACACCTGAACTGAGCCGGTATTACTACAGTAATATTACCGGGGATGATCTGTTTTTTACGGTAAACGGAAAAAGCTATCACCTTGCACATGGTGCGGAGGGCAGCGTTTATCTGCCGTCCGGCCTGAATAAGCTGGAAACGCCGCAGGGACAGCAGATTTCTTTTATGGCCTATCCCGGAAACAGCGGCGGGATCCTCAATCCGTCCCGCGCCCGTTATTATTCCTATACCATTCATGACGGCGATACCCTATATTCACCGCAGTTTAATTCCCTGGTGAAAACATTTAAATTTGACGGTCATTATTATCAGGGGCCTTTACGAACCAGTAATGCTGACGTTATCGATAATAATCTGTTTAAATGCCGGTTTGCTTCCGATGTACCGGATATAAAAGCCGTGCTGGACAGATTTGTTGCCGGGGAAAAAGGAATGATGACAATCTGTATGAATGAAAATGAATTTCGCCGGTTCCTGGAATACAATCCGCGTGGTGTCAGTTTATTACCGGATAATACCGTGATCACCCCGGAACAGGATGCGGATACCGGTAATACTCTCCGCCTGCATGATATCCGGTTTCAGGATCCGGAATTGCGTGAGGATGCTGAGGAAATCACAGATATTGTGACGGAGTTCCGGCATCAGAGCGATGTGACCAAAAAATATGAAATATACAGCCGTTATCATACGGTACTGATGCGGATGGCAAATCGTTATCGTCAGATACTGCTGCAGAGCGATAAAGAGAACGGGACAGATAAAGAAGAGAGCCGGAAATTCAGTGAATTTGTGCAGGAAACCGGTGAGATTTTCGGTGCCGGGATTTTACTGCTGCAAACGGATGACGCGCTCCCGGCACACTGATGTTACTGTCTTTTATTATTCCGCCGGTCCGGCTTTGCGGCCGGGCTGCGCATCATAGCTGATCCCGTTTTTACCTGCACTGTCATCACACATCACATATAAATAAGTCGGCATAATATCCGCCGGGGTTTTCAGCTTTTCTGATGCCTCATCCGGAAATGCGCCGGCGCGCATGGCCGTGCGGGTACCGCCCGGATTAATGCAGTTAACGCGCAGACCGGTCCCTTTATATTCCTCAGCCAGAACCTGCATCATACCTTCAGTGGCAAATTTGGAGACGGCATATGCGCCCCATCCGGCACGGCCTTCGCGGCCGACACTTGATGATGTGAATACCAGCGAGCTTTGCGGGGATTTCAGCAGCAGCGGTAACAGTGCCTGTGTCAGAATAAAGGTGCCGTTAACATTCACCTGCATCACATCCTGCCATAACTGCACCGGCTGCTCTGTGACCGGGGCGACGACACCCAGAATACCGGCATTGTGCAGCACGCCGTCGAGGCGCGGAAAGTCCTGTGCCAGTGCGGCGGCGAACTGACGGCTTTGTGTTTCTGTCAGTGTCAGCAAATCCTGCTGATAAATGTGCGGTACTGACCCGTAACGTTGTGTTATCCCGTCACGGACGGCCTGTAATTTGGATTCTGTCCTGCCGGTCAGGATCAGTTCCGCACCGTAGCGGGCATAGGTCAGGGCAGCTTCACGGCCGATTCCGTCACCGGCACCGGTTATCAGTATGATTTTATTTTTCAGTGCATCAGGGGAGGACGGCGAGAAGCGGGATACATCATTATTATGCATGGCAGATAACTCCGGAAAAGCGAATGGACGGGTATCACATACCGGGAAGGCGGTGAACCCGTTTTTATCATACCGTCCTCAGGGCGTGATTGCCATCAAGGGTTACAAAACTAGTTGAGCATTTATCAGATTTTTTAGTTAAAATAGCGACATTCAATTTAACAGCATTAAGGTGTGCCGGTGGAGTTTCTCTCACAATACGGTTTATTTCTTGCAGAAACCGTAACTATTGTTCTGGCAATCATTGCCATTGTCGTGTTCTTTGTCATGCTCAGCATCCGTAAAGGGCAGTCTCTGGGTAAATTACGTCTGACGGATCTGGGTGAAAACTACCGTGACAGACAGCGTGAAATGCAACATGCCCGCATGAGCGAAGCAGAGCAGAAAGTCTGGAATAAAGCATTTAAAAAACAACAAAAAAACGAAGATAAAAAAGACAAAAGCAACGCCAAAAACGGGCAGACCCGTCTGCGCAAATCCTGCATTTATGTGATCGATTTTAAAGGCAGCCTGGATGCACACGAAGTGGAATCGCTGCGTGAAGAAATCACCATTATTCTGTCTGTGGCTGAACCAGGTCTGGATGAAGTACTGGTGCGTCTGGAAAGCCCGGGCGGACTGGTGCATGCCTACGGTCTGGCTGCTGCTCAGCTGACCCGGTTGCGTGAGAAAAATATCCGTATCACCATTGCGGTGGATAAAGTCGCGGCCAGCGGTGGTTATATGATGGCGTGTGTGGCGGATAAAATTGTGGCCGCGCCGTTTGCGATTGTCGGCTCGATTGGTGTGGTGGCACAGGTGCCTAATATCCATCGTCTGCTGAAGAAAAATGATATTGATGTGGAAATGCATACAGCCGGTCAATATAAACGTACGCTGACATTCATCGGACAAAATACGGATGAAGGCCGGGAGAAATTCCAGCAGGAGCTGGATGAAACGCACGTTCTGTTCAAAAGCTTTGTTTCTCAGAATCGTCCGTCTCTGGACATTGATAAAGTGGCAACCGGTGAACACTGGTACGGTACTCAGGCAAAAGCGCTGGGGCTGGTTGATGAGCTGGCAGTGAGTGACGATTTAATTGTCGCGGCAATTCCTGACCACGAAGTTATTCAGGTGCGTTATTTCCGCCGTAAGCGTCTTATCGATAAAATCACACAGAGTGTGATGATGAGTGCTGACCGCCTTATTCTCCGCTGGTGGCAGCGCGGGAATGGCCCGGTCGGGAAATAACCGTCTCAATATAAATAACGGCAGCGCAGGCTGCCGTTATTCTTTGCGGATTATTATTATCCTGCCGGTGACTATTCCGGCATCCGCCGGTTAATCCACCAGATGATATTGTTCTGACAGAACGTGAGCAAGATGTTTAAACATATTAAAGACGGCTGCACTTTTGAGTGTCGGCAGGCCCTGGTCGTCTAAAAAGTATTCACCTTTAAAAACCAATACGCCGGATTTCTGTTCAACATCATCAGCCTGCATACCTTCCAGAAAATCTTCATGTTCCTGTATGATTTTATTGGCTTTTTCTAATAGCTCTTGTTTGCTGATGGCGATGGTTTCTTTTTGCATTCTGTGAACTCCTTTGAAAAATAATTTGTTGCGCATCACTATTTATCAGGTAGAGTGTGAACTTTTCAAGAGCCCCGCAACGTGGCGGGAAGACTATTTGCGTAATACACTCCGGTGACGGCGATATTAAAAATACATCATTTCCTGACAGATGTTTTGAGTTGAAACAAAGCATTAGTATAAAAAGAGTTGATCTATTACGAAAGTGCCTCAATATAAAAGGCAGTGTATTTAACGCAAAAATTGGCGTTTTTATAATCGCCCCGAAAATTTAGGTAATGATAATTATGGGTAAAGCTCTTGTCATCGTGGAGTCCCCGGCAAAAGCCAAAACGATTAACAAGTATCTCGGCAAAGACTACGTGGTGAAATCCAGCGTCGGTCATATCCGGGATCTGCCGACGAGTGGTTCAGCGAGCCGTAAACCCGCTGCTGCAGGCGATAAAACGAAAAAAGTTAAAAAAGACGAACGCACAGCGCTGGTCAGCCGGATGGGTGTTGACCCGTACCACGGCTGGGAAGCGGATTATCAGATTCTGCCGGGCAAAGAAAAGGTTGTGTCTGAATTACAGCACCTGGCTGCCGATGCATCACACATCTATCTCGCAACGGACCTTGACCGCGAAGGGGAAGCCATTGCATGGCACCTGCGGGAAGTGATCGGCGGTGATGACAGCCGTTTCAGCCGGGTTGTGTTTAACGAAATCACCAAAAATGCAATAAGCCAGGCGTTTGAACAGCCGGGCGAACTGAATATTGACCGGGTGAATGCCCAGCAGGCGCGCCGTTTTATGGATCGCGTGGTGGGTTACATGGTTTCTCCGCTGCTGTGGAAGAAAATTGCCCGCGGGTTGTCCGCCGGTCGTGTGCAGTCTGTCGCAGTGCGTCTGATTGTTGAACGTGAACGTGAAATTAAAGCGTTTGTGCCGGAAGAGTACTGGCAGATCCATGCACTGTTGTCTGATAAAAAAGATCAGCTGCGCATGGAAGTCGTACAGGAAAACGGAAAAACGTTTAAAGCAGTTAATGAAAAACAGGCGCATGCTGCTGTCAGCAAGTTACAGGACGCCACGTTTAAAATTATTGACCGCGAAGACCGCCCGACCTCCAGCAAGCCGGGTGCGCCGTTTATTACCTCCACGCTCCAGCAGGCCGCCAGTACACGCCTGAGCTTTGGTGTGAAGAAAACCATGATGATGGCACAGCGTCTCTATGAGGCCGGTCACATCACCTATATGCGTACCGATTCCACCAACCTTAGCCAGGATGCCATTACGATGGCGCGTGACTATATTACTGAGAATTTCGGTAATAAATATTTGCCTGCCTCAGCGAATCTGTACAGCAACAAAGAGAATTCCCAGGAAGCGCACGAAGCTATCCGTCCGTCTGATATTGCTGTCACGGAAGAGATGCTCAAGGATATGGAGCCGGATGCACGCCGCCTGTATCAGCTAATCTGGCGTCAGTTTGTCGCGTGTCAGATGACACCGGCAAAATACGATTCCACCACACTGATCGCAGAAGCGGGTGACTTTATACTGAAAGCCAAAGGACGCACACTGCGTTTCGATGGCTGGACCAAAGTGATGCCTGCTCTGCGTAAGAATGATGATGATAATACGCTGCCTGCGATTGCGCCGGGTACGGTTATGACGCGCGAAGCGATTGAACCTGTGCAGCACTTTACCAAGCCGCCTGCACGTTTCAGTGAAGCATCGCTGGTCAAAGAGCTGGAAAAACGCGGTATTGGTCGTCCGTCCACCTATGCGTCAATTATTTCCACTATTCAGGATCGCGGTTATGTGAAAGTGGAAAACCGCCGTTTCTATGCCGAGAAAATGGGTGAAATTGTCACCGATCGTCTCGAAGAAACCTTTGCGGAACTGATGAACTACGACTTTACCGCGCGGATGGAAAATCAGCTCGACCATATCGCCAACAATGAAGCGAAATGGAAATCAGTGCTGGATGAATTCTTTGCTGATTTCAGCAAGCAGCTGGATAACGCGGGCAAAGATCCGGAAGAAGGCGGTATGCGGACGAACCCGATGGTTATCACGTCGATCATCTGTCCGACCTGTTCCCGTCCTATGGGGATCCGTACCGCCTCCACCGGGGTATTCCTGGGCTGTTCCGGTTATGCGCTGCCGCCGAAAGAACGCTGCAAGCAGACTATCAACCTGATCCCGGAACACGAAATCCTCAATATCCTTGAAGGGGATGATGCGGAAACCAACGCACTGCGTGCCCGCCGCCGCTGCCCGAAATGCGGCACGGCGATGGACAGCTACCTGATTGACACCGGCCGTAAACTGCATGTCTGCGGTAACAACCCGGAATGTGAAGGGTACGAAGTTGAAGAGGGCGAATTCCGCATTAAAGGGTATGACGGCCCGGTCGTTGAGTGTGAAAAATGCGGCTCTGAGATGCACCTGAAAATGGGACGTTTCGGTAAATATATGGGCTGTACCAACGACGAGTGTAAAAACACCCGCAAAATTCTGCGTAACGGCGAAGTGGCTCCGCCGAAAGAAGATCCGGTACCGTTACCGGAACTGCCGTGTGAGAAGTCAGATGCGTACTTTGTACTGCGTGATGGTGCCGCAGGTATTTTCCTGGCGGCACATAACTTCCCGAAATCACGGGAAACCCGCGCACCGCAGGTGGCAGAACTGGTTCGCTTTAAAGATCGCCTGTCTGAGAAAATGCGTTATCTGGCGGAAGCGCCGGTGGCAGATCCGGATGGTAACCCGACCACGGTCCGCTGGAGCCGCAAAACCAAACAGCAGTATGTGGCATCTGATAAAGACGGCAAAGCAACCGGTTGGTCTGCATTCTATATCGACGGTAAATGGGTTGAAAAATCCAAATAATTTGTCGTTATAATATCGGCGGTCAGGTAACAGTAAAAACCGGTCAGGATCTTAAACTGACCGGTTTTTTTTACATCCAAACGGCAGTAATACCTTTTAGTTATAAGTATTGATGAAAATAGCCTAAGAAGGTACAGCTGCGATTTTCCGCGCTTTGCTGAGAAATGGGCGGTATCAGGGCATTGAGCTGTTATTTTTTGACTGGTGCCCGTGCATTTTTTGTTATATCGTCACTGAATAGAATAACGTTATAACAATTTGCTCACTTATTCTTTTTTGTAATAATAAAGATGAAAAAGGAGTAAGCAATGTCAAACCTGCATGGAAAGGAATAAGCGGATGAAATTACAGCAGCTGCGCTATATTGTGGAAGTGGTCAATCATAATCTGAATGTCTCCTCAACTGCCGAGGGGCTGTACACATCACAACCCGGTATCAGTAAGCAGATCCGGATGCTGGAAGATGAGCTGGGAATGCAGATTTTTGCCCGCAGCGGTAAACATCTGACCCACGTGACACCGGCCGGGGAATCCGTTATCCGTATCTCCCGTGAAGTGCTGGCGAAAATAGATGCCATCAAGGCTGTTGCCAGTGAGCACACTTATCCGGAGCAGGGAACCCTGAGCATCGCCACGACTCATACCCAGGCGCGTTATGCACTGCCGCCGGTGATTAAAGGCTTTATTGAACGTTATCCGCACGTTTCCCTGCATATGCACCAGGGCACGCCGACACAGATAGCCGAGGATGTCTGCAAAGGCAACAGCGATTTCGCTATCGCGACAGAAGCCCTGCATCTGTATAACGATTTGATTATGCTGCCGTGCTATCAGTGGAACCGGGCTGTTGTGGTCCGCCGTGATCATCCGCTGGCGCAGCGGCGTGACCTGACTATTGCCGATATTGCAGAATATGAGATTGTCACCTATACCCACGGTTTCACCGGCCGCTCCGAGCTGGACAGTACCTTTGAAAAACAGGGCCTGAAGCCGAAAGTGGTCTTTACCGCAACCGATGCGGATGTGATTAAGACCTATGTCCGCCTCGGACTCGGGATCGGGATTATTGCCAGTATGGCGGTTGACCCGGAAACGGATAAAGATCTTGTCAGTATCGATATGCGGGACAAATTCAGCTACAGCACCACAAAGATCGGGTTCCGGCGCGGTAGCTTCCTGAGAACGTATATGTATGATTTTATGTGGCGTTTCGCGCCGCATCTGACGCGGGATGTGGTGGATAAAGCCATTGCGCTGCGCAATAATGACGATATCGAAGCCATGTTTAAAGACATTCCTCTGCCGATTGTCTGAACGGGGGGATCCGCCCCGGCAGGCGCTGAAAACAGGTAAATGAAGATAGTCAGGCCACCGGTCAGGTGGCTTCTTTATATTACCGGAGCCTGTGCCGGTCAGATGATAGACCGGTTACATTGTTTTGCTGAAGCGTCATTTTACAATACTGATCACCTTTTTGGTTGTACTGGCTTTTTTCTCAATATTCTCTTTTTTTTCCAGACTGTCATTTTTGATTTTTTTTGAATCGATATTGAGCGCATCATCGATTTGATGTGTTGTCTGAGTTTTAACGGCTTTTTTCGTGTCACAGTTACCCGAAATTCCGATTTTTTGATCAAGCATTTTGTTACGGGCCGCTTTTTTGAAATCACATTCAGCAAGCGCCGGGGCAGATAATATAAGAAGTGAAATTAATAACCCTATTTTTTTCATGAGCGATATCCTTAAAATAAAGGCAGATTGTAGAGTAAAGCAACAATGGCACAAGAAAATAAGTGTCACAAAATTTTAGCTGCCGGCGACAAAAGAAAGCGGATATTACATTGCCGGGAAGCGGGTATATTCCGGATATAGTATCCGGAAAAATGGTTAGTTTTGGTTACATTGAATTAACAAATTGTGTGTCTGCCCCCGCAAAGATTACGGGAATATGGTATCTTTATAGTGAAAATAATAAGGAAGATACCTGTTTAACCCGTACACACTGTGTGGAGGCGTTATGTCGTTAACCTTAAAGCAACAATGTGAGACCCTGCTGACAGCGGGCGGAAAACACTACCATATCTATCATCTCTCCCGCCTGGCGGAACTGCTCGGCAATCTTGATAAACTTCCCAAATCCCTGAAAGTGCTGGCTGAAAACCTGTTGCGGAATCTCGACGGCGACAGTGTACAGGTGCGCGATTTACAGGCACTGATTGACTGGCAGAAAACCGGCACCGCTGACCATGAAATTGCTTTCCGGCCCGCCCGTGTACTGATGCAGGATTTTACCGGTGTCCCGGCGGTGGTGGATCTGGCGGCGATGCGCCAGGCTATCCGCGTGCTGGGCGGCGAAGAGAATAAGGTCAATCCGTTGTCGTCGGTCGATCTGGTTATCGACCATTCGGTGATGGTGGATGAATATGCCAGTGAGCAGGCTTTTGCCGATAACGTGGCGATTGAGATGTCACGTAATAACGAACGTTACCGCTTCCTGCGCTGGGGGCAACAGGCCTTTGACCGCTTCCGGGTGGTGCCGCCGGGAACGGGGATTTGCCACCAGGTCAACCTTGAGTACCTCGGGAAATCTGTCTGGTATGAAACCCGTGACGGTAAAACCTATGCCTACCCGGATACCCTGGTCGGAACCGATTCCCATACCACCATGATCAACGGCCTCGGTGTGCTGGGCTGGGGTGTGGGTGGTATTGAAGCGGAAGCTGCGATGCTCGGACAGCCTGTGTCTATGCTGATCCCGGATGTGGTCGGGTTTAAACTCACCGGCCGTTTACGTGAGGGGATCACCGCCACGGATCTGGTGCTGACCGTGACACAAATGCTGCGCAAACACGGCGTGGTGGGCAAATTTGTCGAGTTCTGGGGGGACGGCCTGGCGCAGTTGCCGCTGGCTGACCGTGCCACGATTGCCAATATGGCACCGGAGTACGGTGCAACCTGTGGTTTCTTCCCGGCGGATGAGGTCACACTCAGTTATATGCGTCTGACCGGGCGCAGTGATGACGAAATCGCACTGGTGGAAGCGTACTGCAGGGAGCAGGGATTGTGGCGTTACGAGGGGGATGAGCCGCGCTTTACTTCCGGGCTGGCACTGGATCTGGCGGATGTGCAGACCAGTCTGGCCGGGCCGAAACGTCCTCAGGACAGAGTGGTGCTGGCGCAGGTGCCGGGCGCGTTTCAGGCGGCGGTTGATCTGGAACTGAATAAAAAATCCCCGGCGGCGAAAGTGCCGGTCTCTCAGCATGGTGACGATTTCACCCTTGAGGACGGTGCTGTGGTGATTGCCGCCATTACATCCTGTACCAATACCTCCAACCCCGGTGTGCTGATGACCGCCGGTCTGCTGGCAAAAAATGCTGCTGAAAAAGGATTGACCCGCAAGCCGTGGGTGAAAACCTCTCTTGCACCGGGTTCAAAAGTGGTGACAGATTACCTGCATGCCGCCGGATTCACGCCGTATCTGGATCAGCTGGGATTTAATCTTGTCGGTTATGGTTGTACCACCTGTATCGGTAACTCAGGGCCGCTGGATGCGGAAATCGAAACGGCCATTAAAGAGAATGATCTGACGGTCGGTGCCGTGCTGTCCGGTAACCGTAACTTTGAAGGGCGTATCCATCCGCTGGTGAAAACCAACTGGCTGGCCTCTCCGCCGCTGGTGGTCGCTTATGCACTGGCCGGCAGTCTGCACTGCAACCTGGAAACCGATCCGCTGGGTTATGATAAACAGGGCAAGCCGGTACTATTAAAAGATATCTGGCCGGATAATGCCGCAATTGCCGCTGCGGTGGAAAAAGTGAAAACGGAGATGTTCCGCAAAGAGTATTCGGCAGTGTTTGACGGGGATGAGCAGTGGCAGTCACTGCCGGTGGAAAATACCCCGACCTACCAGTGGCAGCCGGATTCCACCTATATCCGCCATCCGCCGTATTTTGAGGGCATGCCGGTTTCCCCGGCACCGGTAAACGATGTAAAACAGGCGCGGATTCTGGCGATCCTCGGTGACTCTGTCACTACTGACCATATCTCCCCGGCGGGGAACATCAAAGCAGACAGCCCGGCGGGGCGTTATTTACAGGCGCACGGCGTAAAACCGGCAGACTTTAACTCTTACGGTTCACGGCGCGGCAACCATGAAGTGATGGTGCGCGGGACGTTTGCCAATATCCGTATCCGCAATGAAATGGTGTCGGGCACGGAAGGCGGATTTACCCGCCATATTCCGTCCGGGGAAACACTGGCTATTTTTGATGCCGCAATGCGTTATCAGGAATCCGGGATACCACTGGTGGTGATTGCCGGGAAAGAGTACGGTTCCGGCTCCAGCCGTGACTGGGCAGCCAAAGGCACCAATCTGCTGGGGGTGAGAGTGGTGCTGACGGAATCCTACGAACGTATTCACCGCTCCAATCTGATCGGTATGGGTATTTTGCCGCTGGAGTTTCCGGCGGGAACGGATCGCCGTACACTGGGTCTGACCGGGGATGAGCTGATTGATGTCAGCGGACTGGACAGTATCACACCGAAACAGATTGTGCCGGTAAAAATCACGTATGCAGACGGACGGGTGACTGAACTGAACGCGCTGTGCCGTATCGACACACAGACGGAGCTGGAATATTACCGTCACGGCGGTATCCTCTGTTATGTGATCCGGCAGATGCTGGCGTAACGTATTCAGACGGGTGAAAACAAAGCGCGGCTTTTGCCGCGCTTTTCTGTTTTTGCAGGCGGATCAGTGATTACAGCCCGGAGACTGGCACAGCATGTGTCCCATTTTCTCCGCTTTGGTATCCAGATAATGGGCATTAGCCGGATTACGGCCGACAATCAGCGGCACGCGCTCAGTAATGTTGATCCCGGCCTGAGTCAGAATCTCGACTTTTTCCGGGTTATTGGTCAGCAGGCGGATAGCGTGTACATCCAGCAGTTTGTACATATCGGCGCACAGGGTGAAATCGCGTTCATCCGGGGCGAAACCCAGCTTCTGGTTAGCTTCAACGGTATCCAGCCCCGTATCCTGCAATGCATAGGCACGGATTTTATTCAGCAGGCCAATATTACGGCCTTCCTGGCGGTGGTACAGTAATACACCACGGCCTTCTTCCGAGATCTGTTTCAGGGCAGCTTCCAGCTGGAAACCACAGTCACAGCGCAGGCTGAACAGGGCGTCACCGGTTAAACATTCAGAATGGACACGGGATAACACCGGCTCATCACCGCTGATATCACCGAACACCAGAGCCACGTGATCGTGACCGGTGGCAATTTCTTCAAATCCGACCATCAAAAATTCCCCGAACGGGGTAGGTAATTTTGCCTGTGCGACACGTTTTAACTGCAACTCTTTATTCATGATTTATTAACTCATTGATATAAGTATTTTTATTTAAACGCACATAATCGTATTGGCGATGTTATTATCTGCGTTGCCCGGGAAATGAAACTGACATTCCCTTTCCGGGTCAAATAACTGAACATGACCATAGTAGTACATCAGTTTGACAAAAATAATATTTATTTTTAATGGAATGATTCAACCCGGATGAAAAACCTGACAAAACCCTTTATTGCCGGTGTCATATTGCTGATGCTGGTACCGCTGGTAACACTGCTCACCGGCTGGCGCTGGCAGCCATCAGGTGATGATGACCTGTTGCGCGGCCTGCGGTATCTGACTGACACGGCGGCGTATCCGCTGGCGATTATCGTATCACTCATTTTTTGTATCCTGTTTGTCCGTTTGTTTCGCGGCAGCAGAAAACAGGCACTGCGCGCGGCGGTACTGATCCTGGTGGTGGTGGCTGCGGGACAGGGCATCAAAGTGGCGATGAAAAACACCATTAAAGAGCCGCGTCCGTATGTGGTCTGGCTGGCTCAGCAAAATAGTGTGCCAGAAAACGAATTTTATGACCTTTCCCGGAAGGCGCGGGTACAACTGCTGAATAATACCGTGAAAAATCATTATCAGGTGCCCGGCTGGCTCCTGAAGCACTGGAAGAGCGAAACCGGCTATGCATTTCCGTCCGGTCATGCACTGTTTGCAGGTGCGTGGGCGCTGATACTCTTTGTGTTTTTCACGGCACAGGGCCGCCGCGGGCTGGCCGGTGTGATTCTTCTGTGGGGGATTCTGGCGGAATACAGCCGTCTGGCGCTGGGGATGCACTGGCCGTCTGATATCATTATGTCGGTGATGATTAATGTAATCCTGGCGGGGCTGTTTTTCATCTGGCTCAGTAAACAACGTGAAAATGGCGTGCAGCTGCCACCACAGGCCTGAAATCATGTTATTATAGGGTGTATAAAACCTGTTACCGGTATTCTGTGCGGACACCGGCAGAAAAGCGGAAAAAACTCGGGAACACAACAAATTACTTTCATTCTCCCCGGGGGAAATGGTAACTTAAGGGATTAGTGCGTCTGCAAGGAGCAGGCGTGAAATGCAAGCCTGATAATAGGAACGCCGGTGAAATATTTTCTGATTTTTATCCTTGTACTGGTGGTTTTCATCATTTCGGTGACACTGGGCGCAAATAACGATCAGGTAGTCACATTTAATTATCTGATTGCGCAGGGACAGTATTCTGTATCCACCTTGCTGGCCGTACTGTTCGGTATCGGTTTTGTGCTGGGCTGGATTGTCTGCGGTCTGTTTTATTTACGTCTGAGGTTGTCGCTGGCACATGCACGGCACCGGATCAAACGTCTGGAAGCTGACCAGACGGTGCAGTCTTCCGGTTCGGTTGTGCTGCGGGACACCACTAAGGAATAAGCATTATGCTTGAGCTGTTGTTTCTTCTGTTGCCCATTGCTGCCGCATACGGCTGGTATATGGGGCGGCGCAGCGCGCAGCAGAATCAACAACAACATGCTGACCGCCTGTCACGTGATTATGTGGCAGGCGTAAACTTTTTGCTTTCCGATCAGCAGGATAAAGCGGTTGATTTGTTCCTCGACATGCTGAAAGAAGACAGCTCTGCATTTGAAGCTCACCTGACACTCGGCAACCTGTTCCGTTCGCGCGGCGAAGTGGAACGTGCCATCCGCATCCATCAGTCGCTGATGGAAAGTGCCTCTCTCTCCTATGAACAACGTCTCCTCGCCACACAACAGCTGGGCCGCGATTATGTGGCCGCCGGGGTTTATGACCGGGCGGAAGCGCTGTTTTTACAGCTGATTGATGAGGCGGATTTCAGACAAAGTGCGCTTCAGTCGCTGTTATCGATTTATCAGTCCACCAGTGACTGGGGCAAAGCGATTGATATCGGCGAAAAGCTGCTGAAGCACGGCGACACCGGGCAGCGGGAAAATATCGCTAATTTCTATTGTGAACTGGCATTGCAGGCGCTGGGCAGTGATAACACGGACGGGGCATTTGCGTATCTCGCCAAAGCTGCCGGGGCGGATAAAAACTGTGCCCGTGTGTCGATTATGCAGGGGCGCATTCATATTGAACGGGCGGAATACAGCAAGGCTGTCACTGTGCTCAAGCGGGTGTTTGAACAGGATAAAGAAATGGTCAGTGAAACACTGCCGATGCTGGAAACCTGTTACACCCACCTTGATCAGCCGGCGGAATGGGCAGAATACCTGTTGCTTTGTTCGGATGAAAATATTGGTGCGATTGCCGAACTCTATCTTGCGGATATTATTGAACAGCAGGAAGGGCCGGAGATGGCGATCACTTATGTCAACCGGCAGTTGCAGCGCCATCCGACCATGCGTCTGTTCTGCCGCCTGATGGAATATTATCTGTCAGAGGCGGAGGAAGGCCGTGCCAAAGAGAGCCTCGGCCTGCTGCGTAACATGGTCGGTGAACAAATCCGGACCAAACCGGATTACCGCTGCGGCAAATGCGGATTTACATCACACGCCCTGTACTGGCACTGCCCGTCCTGCCGGTCATGGGATACTATCAAGCCTATCAGAGGGCTGGACGGACAGTGACAATGTCACATTTACCCGTATTTATTTACCCGGATAAACTCACCAACCACAGGTAATTCATTCATGACATCTCTTCCTTCGCATACAGGCCGTGCAGATATCGCATCGCCTGTTATTGTTGCGCTCGATTACGACAACCCGGACGATGCGCTGGCTTTCGCCGACCGTATTGATCCGGCACAGTGCCGTCTGAAAGTCGGTAAAGAGCTGTTTACGTTCTGCGGGCCGGAATGTGTCCGTGCATTGCAGCAGCGCGGGTTTGAGGTCTTTCTTGACCTGAAATTTCATGATATTCCGAATACCGCGGCGCATGCGGTACGGGCAGCGGCTGAGCTGGGTGTGTGGATGGTTAATGTCCATGCGGCAGGCGGCGAGCGGATGATGACGGCAGCAAAAGAGATCCTGCTGCCGTACGGCAACGATGCACCACTGCTGATTGCGGTAACCGTGCTGACCAGCATGGAGCAGTCCGACCTGGCCGGAACCGGTATTGATGCCACACCGGCAGAGCACGCGCTGCGTCTGGCTAAATTAACGCAGAGTTGCGGGCTGGATGGTGTGGTTTGTTCCGCACATGAAGCAAAACTGATGAAAGAGACGCTGGGCCGGGAATTTAAACTGGTTACACCGGGGATCCGCCCTGAAGGCAGTGATGCCGGTGATCAGCGCCGTATCATGACACCACCGCAGGCGGTCAGCGCCGGGGTGGATTATATGGTTATCGGGCGGCCGATTACCCGCAGTGATGATCCGCAGGCGGCTTTGCAGGCCATTAATGCCTCGGTGGGAGTGTTATAAGATGGACAATAATTCACGACTGGTTTATTCCACAGACGCCGGCCGTATTGATGAGCCGGAAGTCAAAGCGGCGCGCCCGAAAGGTGACGGCATTGTCCGCATTCAGCGCCAGACCAGCGGCCGTAAAGGTAAGGGCGTGTGTCTGATCACCGGTATTGATTTGGATGATGCGGCGCTGAGCAAACTGGCGGCAGATCTGAAAAAACGCTGCGGTTGCGGTGGTGCGCTGAAAGACGGTGTTATTGAAATTCAGGGCGATAAGCGCGATCTGCTGAAGCAACTGCTCGAAGAGAAAGGTTTTAACGTCAAACTGGCGGGCGGCTGACAGTATGATAAGGCGTCCGTTGCGGACGCCTGTGTTACTTTCCTGCCTCGTTGCCGATAATCCCGCCGACAGCGGCACCACCGACCGTCCCCAAACCGGAACCGTCCGTCAGGATCGCACCGCTGATTGCGCCTAACTCAGCACCAATCGCGGTATCCTTTTCCTGTTCTGACAGATTTTTACAGCCACTGAGCGCCAGCAAGCCACCGGCGATGAGCAATGCCGTTACTGTTTTCTTCATCTTATTTTTCCGCCTGTTATTCTGTACTGTCACTATAACAATCACGTTATTAATTTCTATCCATATGATTTAAATAAAATTTAAATTCTGCTGAATGCGTGATTGAAGCAGATTAATGATAAAAACAACGGCGGGTTATGAGTGAAGCGTATAAAAAAACCGCCGTTAATACAAAACGGCGGTTTTTATCCGTCAGGGATTCCGGCGCCGGATCAGAGCGGGCGCGCCAGAATACTGCGGGTTTCCATCTTCACTTCCTCAATTTTCACCGGAATGATGTCATTGAGGCGGTAACGGACTTCACCTTTAATCAGCACTGAGCCGGTCTCCTGGCTGCACTGGAGTTCATCTTTGACCGGATGAATAAAGGTACCCGGGATAAAGGCGACCGCACCGTTATCTGTCAGGCGGACACGGACACCGCCACGGGTGATATCAATGATCTCCGCCGGGAACGCGGTATCTGTACCGGCATACGGTTGCAGATAACGGGCATATAACCAGTCACCGACATCACGCTCTGCCATGCGGTTAGCACGGCGGCGCTCAGCCAGGTGCTCGGCCAGAGCTTCAGCCGGTTTTTCCGCAGATTGACCGGCGATAATGGCTTTCAGCAGACGGTGGTTAACAATATCACTGTATTTACGGATAGGGGATGTCCAGGTCGCATAACCATCCAGTCCCAGACCAAAGTGCGGGCCTTTTTCCATACGGACTTCGGCAAAGGTCTGGAAGCGGCGGATACGGCTGTCGAGGAATTGCGTCGGCTGGTTATCCAGTTCACGACGCAGACGACAGAAACCGTCGAGGGTCAGTAATTCTTCCGCACTGAAATTAATACCGTTTTCGGCGAGCAGGGCAACGGCCTGACTGATGGTCAGCGGATCCAGCCCGGTGTGCACGTTATAAACACCAAAGCCGAGTTTTTTATCCAGCACCTGCGCGGCACAGATATTGGCGGTGATCATCGCTTCTTCCACGATACGGTTGGCACTGCGGCGCTGTTCCGCCACGATATCTGTCACCACGCCGTTTTCATCAAGGATAAATCGGTAATCAGGACGATCTTTAAAGACCAGCGCATGAGTTTCACGCCAGTGATGGCGGCGCTGATACATATCCTGCAACAGGGAAATCTGACGGCGGATCGTTTCATCCGTTGTCACGCGGTCAGCCACCCCTTCCAGCAGATCGGAAACATTGTCATAAGCCAGCTTGGCTTTGGATTCAACCCAGGCAGCGAAGAACACGGCATCATCCGCCAGAGAGCCATCTTCATTAACAGATACCTGACACACCAGTGCCGGACGGCGCACATGCGGATGCAGCGAACACAGGTCATCAGACAGGTTACGCGGCAACATCGGGATATTAAAGCCCGGCAGATAGTTGGTAAATGCCCGTTTATGGGCAATAGCGTCCAGCCCGCTGCCTGCCGGGATGTAGCTGGTCGGGTCAGCAATCGCGATAGTCAGCTGAAGCTGATTGTTATCACCGGTAGTGATGTAGAGTGCATCATCCATATCTTCGGTGGATGCACTGTCGATAGTGACAAAATCCAGATGTGTCAGGTCAGTGCGCGGCAGATCATCATCCGCCATCGTTACCTCAACCGGCTCCGGTTCTTTCAGTGCGTGCTGATGGCGGGTCAGCGTCACCCACCACGGCGCGTAATGGTCATCGGCATCGGTAATAAAGCCGGTGATTTCCGCGTGGAAGCTGCGATCACCCTTCAGCGGGTGGCGGCGCATTTCCGCAACCGCCCAGTCACCCTGACGAAATTCATGATCAACGCCTTTTGCCGGACGGCAGGGAATGGCGTCTTTTAACAGCGGATGATCAGGAATGATCCAGAGACGGTCATCATTTGCTTTGCGCTGCACACGGCCGACAAATCTGTCCAGAAACGGGGTGACCAGGGCTTCCGGCTCTGCCACATCTTTATTATTCACTGTGTGAATAGCCGCGGTGATGCGGTCACCGTGCATGACTTTTTTCATCTGCGGCGGCGGAATAAAATAGGATTTTTGTCCGTCAACTTCCAGGAAACCGTAGCCTTTATCGGTACTTTTTACGATCCCTTCGACACGCAGTGTTTTATCGTGGAGCTGTTGTTTTAGCTGAGCTAACAGCGGGTTATCTTGAAACATAGGTTTCCGTACTGGTTGGGTGAGCTAATTTAAGGTTATTTTTACGCGAATTTACGCTGCCCGCAAGCACAGAGGACAATTTCTGTTTAAAGCGCAGCAGATTAATCTTCCGGATACACTTTTTCGCTGAATTCACACAAATCCTCAATGATGCATGAACCGCAGCGGGGCTTGCGGGCAACACAGGTGTAACGCCCGTGCAGTATAAACCAGTGGTGGCAGTCGACTTTAAATTCTGCCGGAACAACCCGCAATAATTTTTGTTCCACCTCATCCACGTTTTTACCGGGGGCAAATTTTGTGCGGTTGCAGACACGGAAAATATGGGTATCAACAGCGATAGTCGGCCAGCCGAACGCAGTATTGAGTACCACATTGGCGGTTTTCCGCCCCACACCGGGCAGCGCCTCAAGTGCGGCTCTGTCTTCCGGCACCTCGCCGTTGTGCAGCTCTGCCAGCATCCGGCAGGTTTTAATCACATTCTCTGCTTTGGTATTAAATAACCCGATGGTTTTAATATAGGATTTCACGCCGTCCACACCCAGATCCAGGATAGCCTGCGGTGTATTGGCAACAGCATACAGCGGGCGGGTGGCTTTATTGACACTGACATCCGTTGCCTGGGCGGATAATAAGACGGAGATCAGTAATTCAAACGGAGAATCAAACAGCAGTTCGGTGGTGGGTTGCGGGTTGTTGTCCCGCAGGCGGGTCAGGATTTCAATACGTTTTTCTTTATTCATAACGACATTGGCTCATTCATGATAAAAGCAGATTCCGGGAAAGGAATCTGCTTAATGATACAGTTATTTGACCAGATGGCTTCCGCATCCTTTTTCTGTTTCATATTGCGGAGCGGCAGGCGCATTTTTGCGCTTTTTCATTTTCTCATCAATCAGATACTTACCCGCCAGCATTAAGCCCAGCCCGATAAAGGCACCCGGCGGCAGCATCGCCAGCAGGAACGGGGTATCAAGGTGCAGCACATCGATGCGCAGTATTTTTGCCCAGTCGCCGAGCAGCAGATCCGCACCGTCAAACAGGGTGCCGTTGCCGAGGATTTCGCGCATGGCACCAAGCACAAACAGCGCGGCGGTCGCACCAAGCCCCATCGCCAGGCCATCGATCGCAGAAGGGTAAACCGCATTTTTGGCGGCAAAGGCTTCGGCACGGCCAATAACAATACAGTTGGTCACAATCAGCGGGATGAATATACCGAGCGACTGATATAAACCGAAAGCATAGGCGTTGATCAGCAGCTGTACTGCGGTCACCACAGAGGCAATCAGCATCACATAGATAGGAATGCGGATTTCTGACGGGATCCAGCGGCGCAGCGCGGAAACCGCCACATTAGTGCAAATCAGCACCAGTGTGGTGGCCAGCCCCAGACCCAGCGCGTTGGTGACAGTGGAGGAAACTGCCAGCAGCGGACACAGCCCCAGCACCTGGACGAGGGCGGAGTTGTTTTTCCATAATCCGTCTGCGAATAACTCTTTAATCTGACTCATTATTCTGCTCCGCATTGAGGTAAATTGTTCAGCAGCGGCGGCAGTGTCTGCATATAATCCGCTGTTGCACGGACAGCATTGACGACTGCGCGCGGCGTGATGGTGGCGCCGGTAAACTGATCAAAATCCCCGCCGTCTTTTTTCACTGCCCAGTGCGGGTCATTGGCGGATTCAATCCGTTTGCCGCTCAGTGACGTGATCCAGTCTGAAATCCGGGTATCAATTTTATCACCCAGCCCCGGTGTTTCTTTGTGTTCGGTGACACGGGAGCCGAGGACGGTGCGGTTAAAATCAGCCGCAACCAGCAGCTGAATATTGCCGGAATAGCCGTCCGGCGCGGTGGACTCCAGCACGGCGGCGACCGGTGTGCCGTCTTTGCGGGCAATATACAGGCGGTGAGGCAGTTCATTACCCAGTGCCGGATCGGTGACCAGATAGCACTCTGCAATCACATCATTATTATAAACCGATTCCGGCAGGATTTCGGCAAACAGCGCTTTTTGCTGAGCAGCGGCCTGCTTATCAATTTCCGGTTTTGTCAGGGTATAGACAAATCCGCTCAGTCCGGTGGTACCGGCGGCAAACAGTGCGAGGATCAGCCCGTAACGGCGTAATGTGGCAATCATTTATTCCCCCGTTTGTGCCCGTAAACACGCGGTTGTGTATAGGTATCGATCAGCGGTACGGTGATATTGGCCAGCAGAACGGCAAATGCCACTGCATCCGGATAACCACCGTAAACACGGATAATCCACAGTAGCAGACCGATCAGCATCCCGTATATCAGGCGGCCGCGCGGCGTGGTGGAGGCGGTAACCGGGTCGGTGGCGATAAAAAATGCCCCGAGCATGGTGGCACCGGAAAACAGCTGAATAACCGGGGTGGTGAAATGTGATGGATCAATCAGATAGCCGATGGCGGACAGCGCAGCAAGTGTTCCCAGTATGGAAACCGGGATCTGCCAGGCAATCACTTTGCGGTTGAGCAGAATGCATCCGCCGATCAGGTAACCGATATTCACCCACTGCCAGCCGATACCGGCGACAGAGCCCTGTAAAACAGGCTGCGTGAGGATATCTGACATGTCGCGGGTCAGCAGACCGGTTTTGAAACTGTCAAGCGGGGTCGCCTGGCTCATGCCGTCCGCCCCGGCACGTAACTGTTCCAGTGTCTGACCGCCGTCTGATAACCCGGTGAAAATCACATGCAGACTGTCACTGAGCGAAACCGGGGTGATTTGCAGACTCTCCGGTGGCAGCCAGCTGGTCATCTGTACCGGGAAAGAGATCAGCAGCACCACATAACCGACCATTGCCGGGTTAAACGGGTTTTGCCCGAGGCCGCCATATATATGTTTGGCAATAATCACGGCAAAGAATGTACCGATAACAATCATCCACCACGGTGCCAGCGGCGGAATACTGACAGCCAGCAGCACCGCCGTGACCAGCGCGGAATTATCTTTCAGATACGGCATCACCGGCTGATTGCGCAGCCGGACAGCAATACTCTCAGTGACCAGCGCAGTCACAACCGCAATCAGAATCTGAAACAGGGTACCGGCGCCGAAAAACCAGAGCTGCGCGGCAATCCCCGGGATCATGGCAATCACCACCCACAGCATGATGGCGGATGTGTTGTCGCGGTTATGCGTAAACGGTGATCCCGCAATTTTCAGCCGGTGCGGGGCGTTTGAGGAAACGGGCCTAAATTTCATGCTTATTTCGCTTCATTAATCAGTGGTTTCTTCAGAATGTTGTGCAGCCGCCTGCGCGGCTTTTTTCGCCTTGGCGCGGGCAATCGCGGCAGCGACAGCGGCTTTGCGCGGATCCGTTTCTGTTTCTGCTGCCGGTTGTGCAACTTCCGCCGGTGCTTCAGCCGCCTGCGCGGCTTTTTTCGCCTTGGCGCGGGCAATCGCGGCAGCGACAGCGGCTTTGCGCGGATCCGTTTCTGTTTCTGCTGCCGGTTGTGCAACTTCCGCCGGTGCTTCCGCCGCCTGAGCGGCTTTCTTCGCTTTGGCGCGGGCAATGGCCGCCGCGACAGCCGCTTTGCGCGGATCCGTTTCTGTTTCTGTTGCCGGTTGTGCAACTTCCGCCGGTGCTTCCGCCGCCTGAGCGGCTTTCTTCGCTTTGGCGCGGGCAATGGCGGCAGCGACAGCGGCTTTGCGCGGATCCGTTTCTGTTTCTGTTGCCGGTTGTGCAACTTCCGACGGTGCTTCAGCCGCCTGAGCGGCTTTCTTCGCTTTGGCACGGGCAATGGCGGCAGCGACAGCCGCTTTGCGCGGATCCGTTTCTGTTTCTGTTGCCGGTTGAGTGGTTTCCGCCGCGAGTGCCGCTTTCTCTGCCTGACGTGCGCGTGCCTGTGCTTTACGGGCTTCGCGGGCAGCAATTACGGCGCTGTTATCCGGTAAGACGGACGGATTAACAGAAATGGTCATCCCTGCATTACTGTCCTTGGCTTTCACACGGGCAAGGGCGGCATTGATAGCAGCACTGTCTTTTTCATCCACCTGAACAGCCGCACTTTTATGACGGGCTTCACGGGCTTCTTTTTCCCGTACCATTCGTGCCTGTTTGGCTTCAAAGCGGATTTTGGCATCGGCAGCGCGCTGGGCTTCTTCGCGGATCTCAATAACCTGTGCTTTTTCCTGACGGTAATACTGCACCAGCGGAATGTTGCTCGGGCAGACCCAGGCACAGGCACCGCATTCGATGCAGTCAAACAGATGATGCTGCTCTGCTTTTTCGTGTTCGTTACCTTTACTGAACCAGTAGAGCTGCTGCGGCAGCAATCCGGCCGGACAGGCATCCGCACAATGACTGCAGCGGATACAGGCTTCTTCCGGTGCAGACGGTTCCATCTCGTTTGTGGTCGGTGCCAGAATACAGTTACAGATTTTCACCACCGGCACATCGAGATCCGGCAATGTAAAGCCCATCAGCGGGCCTCCCATCACAACCATTTGCTCATGCTGCGGGTGGAAATCAGCCTGTTGCAGCAGGAAACGGACCGGTGTACCGAGTCGTGTCCAGAAGTTGCCCGGTGATCCGACCGCTTCGCCGGTCACGGTTACTACGCGCCGGATCAGCGGTTCGCCGTCGGTAATGGCGCGTTTGATGGCAACCACGGTTCCGACGTTCTGCATCAGTACGCCGATATCAGAGGAACGTCCGCCGGACGGCACTTCGCGGCCGGTGAGAATTTTGGTCAGCTGTTTGGCACCGCCGGACGGGTATTTGGTCGGGATCACCCGCACGAAAATTTGTTTTTCACCGGCAGTGACGTCGCGCAGTGCGGCGATCGCTTCCGGTTTATTGTCTTCAATGCCGATAAGCACCTGTTCCGGTTCCAGAAGGTGCATCAGAATACGGATGCCGGTAAGAATTTCCCCGGCATGTTCCTGCATCAGACGGTCATCCGCCGTGATATAAGGCTCACACTCCGCCGCATTGATAATCAGGGTGCGGATAAGATCACCGCCGCCTTTCAGCTTGCTGGCGGTCGGGAAGCCCGCACCGCCGAGACCGGCAATCCCGGCCTGATGAATGCGGTCGGTCAGTTCTGTTTTGGTGAGAGTGGTGAAATCCGGTGTTTTTTCTGCCGGATACGGGGTATCCAGCCCGTCAGTCCGGATGCGGACACACGGCGCGGTCAGCCCGGACGGATGCGCGGTCACACAAGGCTCCACGGCGGTCACGGTGCCGGATGATGAAGCATGTACCGGCAGGCTGCGGCCGGTTCCGCGTGTCAGCGGCTGACCTTTCAGGACATGATCGCCGGGGCTGACCAGCACATCACCTTCGTTCCCGATATGCTGCTGCAACGGAATAATCAGTTCGTCCGGTACCGGGCATACCCGCATCGGTGTCCGGCTGGACTGTAATTTCATTTCCGGCGGATGAATGCCGCCGTCAAAATCCCATACCCGGTCTTTTTTCAGAAAATTGAGCAAATTGAACATAAAACTTACGACGCCTCAATCTGAACAGGTTTGACAGGAGTACCGCCGGTATCCGCCGGAATATTTCTGACCGGAATGGTGTTTAAATCCCACTTCCAGTTACGCGGGGTGACAGCGACCGGGATCATCTCAATGCAATCTGTCGGGCAGGGGGCGACACACAGGTCACACCCGGTACAGAGATCCTCAACCACGGTGTGCATGGCGCGGGTGGCGCCGATAATCGCATCCACCGGACACGCCTGAATACATTTGGTGCAGCCGATGCACTGGTCTTCATGAATAAAGGCCACTTTGCGTACCGGGTTGAGTACGGATTCGTCACCGTCGAGCGGCTGCGGATCGACGCCCAGCATATCCGCCAGTTTCAGCATCACCTGCTCGCCGCCGGGGGCACAGCGGTTTATTGCGCCGCCATTGGCAACAGATTCCGCATAGGGGCGGCAGCCCGGAAAACCACACTGCCCGCACTGACTCTGCGGCAGAATGTCATCAATTTTATCCACAATGGGATCTTCCTCCACTTTGAAGCGGCGGGAGGCGTAACCCAGTATCAGACCGAATGCCAGACCCAGCAGGCTGAGTACGGCAACGGCAATCCAAATCATTGTCATCAGAATTTCACCAGACCACTGAAGCCCATAAAGGCCAGAGACATCAGACCGGCAGTGACCAGCCCGACAGACGCCCCGCGGAAAGGCGCCGGCACATCTGCCGTTGCCAGCCGCTCACGGATAGCGGCAAACAGCACCATCACCAGAGAGAAACCGGCTGCCGCACCAAAGCCGTAAACGGCGGATTGCAGGAAATTATGCGACAGATTGATATTCAGCAGTGCCACGCCGAGAACCGCACAGTTGGTGGTGATCAGCGGCAGGAAGATCCCGAGCAGCCGGTAGAGCGCCGGGCTGGTTTTACGCACCACCATTTCGGTGAACTGCACCACCACGGCGATCACCAGGATAAAGCTCAGTGTGCGCAGATAGAGAATATCCAGCGGGATCAGGATAAAGGTATCCATCAGCCATGAGCAGACGGAGGCGAGTGTCATCACAAATGTGGTGGCAAACCCCATGCCTATAGCGGTTTCCAGCTTTTTGGAAACCCCCATAAAGGGGCATAATCCTAAAAATTTGACGAGTACGAAGTTGTTAACCAGCACCGTCCCGACAAAAAGTAATAAGTAGTCAGCCATTACAATGCCCAAAGCGAGTCTTTAAAAACAGTCAAATAAAGCACATAAAAAACCGGGATCCCCGGTAAGCGGGGTGAATAATAGCAATCCCCGGGCATCCGGGGTTATCGGGATTGTGTGAAAGCACGGATAACCGTGTGTATCAGAATGAAAAAGCGGCAAAACTGACGAAAACCGGGCACAGTATTTGCGTCACGGAATCAGTTAGTGGTACTTTTCAGGAGGATGACAGATTCTGAAAGCATGTTTTTATCCGTTAACATGACAATCCCCCGGAGGGAGTGATGACGAAAATACTGAAAGTGGGCCTGATCGGATACGGTTTTGCCGGAAAAACATTCCATGCGCCGTTTATTGTCAATAATGCCAATATGGAACTGGCCAAAGTCGCGAGCAGTGATGCGGCCAAAGTGCATGCGGATTATCCGGATGTGCAGGTTGTTGCCACGCCGGAAGCTATTTTTGCTGATCCGGCCATTGACCTCGTCGTGATCCCGACCCCGAATGACACCCATTTCCCGCTGGCGCGGATGGCGCTGGCAGCGGGTAAGCACGTGGTGGTGGATAAACCGTTTACTCTGACATCTGAAGAGGCATTTACCCTGGCAAAGCAGGCGGATGACGCAGGGCTGGTGTTATCTGTTTATCATAACCGCCGTTTTGACTCCGGGTATCTGACGCTCAAATCCCTGTTTGACAGTAAAAAACTCGGGGATATCAAATATTTTGAAATCCATTTTGACCGTTACCGCCCGCAGCCGCAAAAACGCTGGCGCGAAGCTGCCGCATTGGGCAGTGGTATCTGGTATGATCTGGGTTCTCATCTGATTGACCAGGCACTGCAGTTTTTCGGCAAACCAACGGCGATCACCGCCGATCTGGGTATGATTCGTCCGGGTTCTGAAGCAGTGGATTATTTCCATGCACAACTGCACTATCCGGATGTTAAAGTCGTACTGCATGCCACCACGGTCGCGGCAGCGGAATCCCCGGTGTATATCGTTCACGGCATGAAAGGCAGCTATGTGAAGTACGGGCTGGATCCGCAGGAGAATGCGCTGAAAGCAGGACAGATGCCGGTCGGTGTCAATTGGGGGCATGACAGCCGCGACGGGGAACTGAGCCTGTCACCGGATGGCATTGAAGTGATCACGGAGACGTATCCGAACAAAGCCGGGCACTATGGCCGCTATTACGCGGAAGTGGCAGAGGCGATTATCAATAACGGCCCGAACCCGGTAACTGCGCAGGAAGGGGCGGAAGTTATCCGAATTATTGAGGCCGGTATGGAATCTCACCAAACCGGACGAACAGTGACGCTGTAACAAATAATCATTTAATTTTAATGCAGACAAAAGTGAATAACGCATGACAAACTGGTGGCAGAAACTGCGGTTAGATCCGTTCCTGGTCATAATGATCACGGTTGTTATTTTGGCGTCACTCTTTCCGGCAACCGGCAGTGCGGCGACCGGATTCCGCTATCTGACCACCGCCGCGATTGCGTTATTGTTCTTCTTCCACGGCGCAAAACTCTCGCGGGAAGCGATTGTGACGGGGATGGGGCACTGGCGTCTGCATCTGATGGTGTTCTCCAGTACCTTTATCCTTTTCCCGCTGCTGGGGCTGGGTTTGCAGTTCCTGGTGCCGGAATGGATGTCACCGGCCATTTACATGGGTTTTTTATACTTATGTGCCTTACCGGCGACAGTACAATCGGCTATCGCCTTTACCTCTGTCGCGGGCGGAAATGTGGCGGCGGCGATTTGCAGTGCATCTGCCTCCAGTATCCTTGGTGTGTTCTTATCACCGGTGATTATCGGTTTTATGATGGAAACGCAGGGCGCGCATGATCTGGATACCCTGGGGGCTATCCGTTCTATTTTACTGCAGCTGATGCTGCCGTTTGTGGTCGGACACCTTTCCCGTCCGCTGATCGGCAAGTGGGTGGATCGCAATAAAAAAATCATTAATAAAACAGACCGTACCTCTATTCTGCTGGTGGTGTATGTCGCTTTCAGTGAAGCGGTTGCTGAGGGGATCTGGCAGCAGATTGATGCAATGTCTATTCTGCAGATTGCGGTGGTGTCGTGCGGGTTGCTGGCGATTGTATTAGTGATCAACGTGTACGGCGCACGGGCACTCGGCTTTAATAAGGCCGATGAAATCACCATCGTGTTCTGCGGCTCGAAGAAAAGCCTGGCAAACGGCGTGCCGATGGCAAACGTGATGTTCCCGCCTGCGGTAGTCGGTATTCTGGTACTGCCGCTGATGTTGTTTCATCAGATCCAGCTGATGGTGTGTGCGGTGATGGCGGCGCGCTATGCGCGACAGGGAAAAGAACATTCACAGGAGTCATGATGAGCAGGATTATGGCAGGATGCCTTGTGTTTCTTTTTGTCAGTTTCTTTGCCCGTGCGGATGTGCAACAGCTGCCGGAACTGAAACGGGCGCGGGTTATTGACAGCGCCGGTCTTCTGACCGGCCCGCAATTTACACAGCTTAACCGGCAACTCACGGAGTATGAACTGAGCCGCAATGACGGCAGTCAGTTTGTGGTGTTTATTGTGCCGTCAACCGGCGGGGAAAGCATTGAGACATTCGCACACCGTGCATTTAATACCTGGAAAATCGGCCGTAAAGGTCAGAACAACGGTCTGCTGCTGGTCGTGGCAGTAAATGACCGCAATCTGCGCTTTGAAGTCGGTTATGGTCTGGAAGGTATTCTGCCGGATGTCTCCGCAGGCCGTATTATCGGTCACCGTATCACCCCTGAATTTAAAAAAGGCCGTTATTTTACCGGGATTGAAGCGGGCGTAACTGATGCCATTGATATTATCAGCGGGAATGAACCGGCATATATCAAATCAAATGCATCCGGAACAGAATCTTTAAAAATCGCACGGCTGACCGTTATTTATTTTCTGACATTTATTACGGTGTATCTCTGGTCATTGTTTGTAGGCTCTCCCGGCCGTAAGAAAAGCATAGAAAAACAGGTTGTTAACGATATTGAATACCTGAAAGAGGAATATGCAAAATCCAAAAATAAGAAAAAACGTCAGCCCGAACGGGCAATACGCCTGACTCAGAAGCGCCTGACGGCATTTTTACGTCATAAATATATATATCCGTCACTGTTCGGTCAGACAGTTGCTGTATTAATTTATTCGGTTCTGATTTTTATAATGACGCGGGTTCTGATAGACGGAGATCCTGATCCGGATGCATTATTCATCAGTATTATGATGCTGGTTTTTCTGAATGTATTTGGCTCACTGTTTTTGTGCTATTTGTTATATGCATTAATTCCGGCATACCGTATTCAGGAAGCGGAAATACAGAAATTAACCGGTGTTACAGCAGGTGCCGGAAGCGGATATTCATCCGGTTCTGACAGTAGCAGTTACAGCAGCAGCTCCGGCGGCAGTTCCGGAAGCAGCGGATCGTCCGGGGGCGGAGGCGGCAGCAGCGGAGGCGGCGGTGCTTCCGGCAGTTGGTGATGAGAAATACCGGGCGGCGCTGTCTGACCGCCCGGTATAAGGAAAACAGCCTTGTTTATCACACTGCCATCCCGGTGGTTTTTAACGACAATACAGTCTGTATAAACACTATGATAGCCTGCATCGTGTTAATCAATGACACTCACCTCCAGCGCGGACTCGTGATAAGAGACGAGGCTCCGTGTGTGAACGTTTTTTTCTGCCCGGCAAAGTGACGATAAAAATCAGCATTTTTTGCAGTATAAGCAAGATAACGGGTTGCTGTTGTAAAAGAGTCTGCATTTCTGACAGCATCCAGGCTTCCCCGGGCACGTCGTTGTTTGAGCGTTTCTTCAGGCTCTCCTCTGCCGGTCTGTAGTTTTTCTGGTTCAAGAAGGGCGAGCATAGCATTTAAATCATGATATCCCTCATTTTTCGCCACCCCGATATACGCCATATCTTCCGTGTCCAGGCGGAGGTGAGACATTTCATGAATTAAAATATGCGCTAAATGATCAACACCCAGTGTTTCATTTTTTTTGACTTTTTCCAGTACACCAGTATAAGCATCTATGTAAATTTTTTCTCCCCGCTGAAATGCCTGCATATTGGCTTCGGCTGCGACAGTCTCTGATTTCTCTCCGGATGCGGTTATTTTCAGCGGGGAATACCGGACATTTCTTTTCGTATCCAGTTTGTTTATCCCCTCCGACACACTTTTTATTTGTGTCTTCCACAGACCCAGTTTTTCTTCTCCCATATGCTGCCCGAAAAATGTCTTATAGATATCTAACGCAATGTCATTATCAGATGCGTTATTCAAAAATTTCTCAGCAGCTGATAATTGCTCCGCAGCTAAATATTTAGCTTCTTTAATATAAGGTCTGCCGAGTGCCTGCTGAGATTTGTCATCACTTGGTGCCAGCCCGTTGGTATCAAAAAATCGCAGAGGATTATTCCGTACCATTCTGAACAGATTCAGTCCGTCCATTATTCCCGCAGGATCCGCACTCAGCCATCTTCCGGCCCACGGCTGGTAGTACCGGTAACCATAGTAGTACAGCCCGGTGGCATCCCGCTCCCTGCCTGAGTAGCGCACGGTTTTGTACTTCGCTTCCGCGACGCTGCGGGCAGTCCACACGGCGGTACCGCCGTACGGGTAGTACTCCTCCATACTGATAATATTTCCCTCACCATCCAGTTCCAGACCGCTGCTGCCGATCAGGTTGTCGTAGCTCCGGCGCATCTGGTCATCGCCATTCTCCCGGTGCAGAAGACGTACCTGTCCCGCGTCCCCCGCGATAATCACCTGCAGGTTCTCCGTTTGCGTATCGCCGGTTTTTGTTGTGTGCAGCTCCAGACCCGGCAGATATTGCACCCGCTGCGTCTGTATACTGCCGCCGGTTTTCTGCCTGCTGACTTTCAGGATGCGCCGGCTGCCCGCATCATAGCGGTAGATTTCGCTGTCATCTGCTTCTCCGTCCCGCACGATCGGTGTCACCTTCAGCAGCGTGTTGCGCGGTGTCCAGGTCAGGCTCTGTCCCGGCTGCAGCTGTTTCTGCTGGCCGCCTGTGGTGAACAGCGCATCCACGTCTGCCGGATTTTCCGTCAGGGTGCTCAGTACGCCCCGGTTGCTTCGGTTGCTTATGGTGATTTTTGTTGTGTAACTGTTGTTTGCCGCCGGTGAGCGGTGGCTTATCTGTGTCAGATTACCGGCTGTGTCGTAGGTATATGTGCGGGTATAGTTCGTGTAAGTGCTGCTGTCTGCGGGGAGGGGAACGGTCAGCGGCGGTAATCCGCAGCCCTGCTGACCGGCATTTGCCATTTCACGCCCGGTGGCGCTTATCAGCTGGTACAGGCTGTCGTAGGCGTATGTGTTTTCCGGCACCACTTTCTGATTGCGCCAGAAACGGGTTTCTTCGGCATCATTGGTTACTTTCAGAACGTTACCCACAGGATCATATTCATAGCGCAGATCCTGCAGTATCTTCAGTCCGGCGGCATGTCCGGCCGGGCGTTCCGTTTTAATGCCGTTCAGGCGTTGCGTTTCCGGTTCGTATGAGTATGTGGTTATCACGCCGTTGCCGTGCTCTTCACGCAGTTTCTGTCCGGCTGCCGAGTACGTCAGGGAAGCCACGATAACCTTTTCAGAACCGTCCTTCAGCGTCAGCCGGCTGCCCGACAGCAGGCCTGCCACATCGTACGCCATCCGCTGCGTATTGCCCTGTGCATCGGTGGTGGTCAGCACGGAGCCGGTGGTGTCTGTGGTGGTCAGAGTGGTCCGGGCGTCATTGTCCAGCAGGCTGTTCCAGGCCGGTGCATTTTCTCCCTGCCAGTCAGCCACCGTATCAGCGTTGTCCGCATTCTTCAGCATCCGCCGGGTGACGGAGAGCGGTACACCGGTCAGGGCAATGCTGTCTGTCTGCTTCAGTCCGGCGGTATCGTTGTGACTGACAAGCTGACCGGCGAGGTTCAGAGCCTTCTCTGCATCCGTATTACCGGCATAGACGAAACGCTCCGTGATGCGTGCGGCTCCGCCGTTTACCTGTTCCGTAATACTTAACGGACGTCCGGCCAGGGAGGTATCTTCATACTGCCAGGTGCGGGTTACGGCCTGACGCCGGTCATCCGTACCGTTGCCTGCGGTACCGATGTTACTGACCATCATAAAGGGGCGTCCGGCAACATCGTTCAGGCTGACGGTGGTACCGTTGTCTGTCCCCTGTGTACGCAGGACGTTTCCGCGCAGATCCGTCCGGTACGTAAAGTTCGTCAGCCCGGCTCCGGCCAGGCGCGGGTCGGCGCTCTGCGTCAGAAAGCCCAGGGTATCGTACAGGTGGCGGGTGATACGTTCCGTGGTGATATCCGGTGACTCAGGGTGGCGGTGATACGCAACGTTGAGAATGGTCAGACCACGGTTGTTGAGAACCGTGACTGCCGGGGTCTTACTGAACAATGATGTGTTCATGATATTCTCCTGTCTAGGTTAAACAGCTGTTGAGGCTGCAAAGAAAAGTATACAGCAATCAGGAGAAAATGTGGGAAAACTGCGGGTGTACAGATTTTATTTTTATTTATGACGAACCATAGGTGATAAACGCGGGTTCGTTACCACTTCATGTGAGCCGGAAATGGCGCTGATTTTCGGGGTGGGAGAGGGTTCGGTAACCCGGTATCCCCCCGGGATAAATATCCGGCTTCCGGGGGGATTTATACGCTGTTTGGCAGGCCGGCGCTTACTGACCGCGTTTGGCTGCTCTGTTTCTCAGTGCCGCTTTTTCTTCTGCGGATAAAAAGGCAATTTCCAGCCCGTTAATCTGAGCCTGTTCAATTTCCGTCCGGGTCAGACCGGCAGCCGGTGCGGCAACATTGTATTCATGGGCAATCTCAATACCTTCAACCGCCGGGTCATCGGTGTTGATGGTGGCGGCAATGCCATGTGCCAGGAACTGTTTCAGAGGATGCGCTGCCAGTGACGGTACGGTACTGGTCTGAATATTGGAGGTCAGGCAGGATTCCATTCCGATGCGGTGTTCAGCCAGATAATCCATCAGTGCAGGGTCTTCAATCGCCATCACGCCGTGACCGATACGCTGCGCTCCCAGGTCACGGATTGCCTGCCAGATACTGGCGGCCCCGGCGGCCTCTCCGGCATGGGCGGTAACAGCCCAGTTGACATCACGGGCTTTGCGGAAATGCCCGGTAAATAGATCGCCCGGATAACCGTATTCATCACCGGCAATATCCAGCGCCACAATCCGTTCATGATGAGCGAGCAGGGCATTCAGTTCTTCATGACAGGCTTCTGTGCCGAATGTCCGGCTCAGAATACCGATCATATTAATCCGTACCGGGCTGTTACGGACTTCGGATGCGACACCATCCAGTACGGCTTCCACCACGCCTTCAACAGGCAGATGGTGTTTCATTGCCATATAATAAGGGGAAAAGCGCAGTTCAGCGTAATCCAGCCCGGCACTGACGGCATCCTGCACGTTTTCAGCGGCCACACGGCGGCAGGCATCAAGGTCGGCCAGCACGGAAACGCCCCAGTCCAGTTTGCTCAGAAACTGTACCAGATCCGGTTCATTGCTCATCACCTGTACATACGGGCGCAGTGCTTCGGTTTCATAAGCGGGCAGCGGCAGGTTGTGCTGCCGGGCAAGATCCAAAATGGTGGACAGGCGGATATTACCATCGAGATGGCGGTGCAGGTCGGTCAGGGGGAGTGAGCGGTTAATCATTGCGGTATTCCTCAGATGATAAAAAGCCAGTCTGACGACTGGCTTTTGTCTGATCAACAGATAATAACAGTGTGAAATTACTGCGCAGCAGGTGCCGCAGTATCAGCAGCCGGCTCTTCACCGAAAGTCACTGCTTCTTCACCGAACGTCACTGCGTCACCGTTAGGATCCATTTCGATTGTTTCTTCCTCGTAACCTTCGTCGTCACTGCTGTCATCACTCAGTACGCCGTACTGGTCATATTTTTCCAGGAATTCTGCAACGGTGTATTTCTTCCCGTTGAAATCGATGTTGTTGTTGCTGTATTTCAGATCCATGGTGATTGCTTTATCGGTCACTTTCACGACTTCCATCATGGCACCCATGCTGGCCATCTGAGTAACACCCTGCTCACCCTGTTCTTTGGCTTCTTTTGCGCCCATACCCTGAGACTGCATGACAGATGCAACGAGATCAGTCAGCATCGGTTTGGACAGATCCATATTGAAACCGAACTCTTTCACCAGAACCGGCAGAACTTTATCAAAGCTGCCTGCGCGTTCCAGAGCTTTAAAGCTCTCTTCATTCAGTGTATTAAAGGTCATGTTCAGGTTAACTTTTGATTCACCGCCGCTGTTTTTCCAGCTCAGGGGCGCGATAGCGAATGACGGGCTGTATTTGAACAGACCCAGTGCATTGGATTTCATTTTTTCATCCAGTGCCTCCATTTTCGCATCGTCGAAATCTTCGGTGTACATAGATTCAGACAGCTTGGTGTACTCTTCCAGGGATGCCATCAGCGTATTTGCGGAAGTGGCATCCAGATCTTTCAGAGAACCTTTCAGGCTGATAGCACCGAGATTGGCATCACGGTAGCTCATTGAACCCAGGCTGTAATCAATATCTGCAGTCAGTTTGTTATCTTTGCTGCCGGATGTGCCGCTTAGTTTCAGATCTTTCAGAGTAAGGGTATCGTTGTAATTAACAACTGCCAACTCTTTCAGGCTCAGGTTCTGGTCACCCAGGTAGAAATAGCTGTCACCGGATTTGGCAACATCGCTGTCAAAAGACAGACCTTTCATAATAAGGCTGTCGCGCTCGCCTTTACGGTAAGTCAGTTCATTGCTGCTGCCTTTACCTTTGACATTTTTGAATTCTTTATCGAATTTGACGTTCACATCAGCACCGGAGAATACCAGGTCTTCACCGTTTTCTTTATGGTTGATTTTGCTGACAACAAGATCAACATCGAAATTCTGGTCGTAGCTGATACGGGTATCCGTTGCAACAGGGGATTTACCGCCGGTGATATCAAAGCCCCGTTTGGTGAGTTTATTATTTTCCAGCTCAGAGTGGATTGACGCCAGATTTGGCGAGAAGACCAGGCTCTTAAACTGAGATAACGGGAACGGGCCGTGATCGATGGTATTGAGGATCACCAGTTCTTCTTCTTCGCCGCCAGTATCACCGCTTTTTTTCGTTTCTTTGATGATCAGTTTGACATCAGAACTGAAAATACCGCGTGAAAAATCTTTGGCAGTCAGCGTAACAGGGATATCAGGGTATTTATCCTTGATTGTTTTGTTCGCTTTGGCGATATACTCATCAAGGTTTGCTTCAATTTCCTTACCGGTTTGCCATGAAGCCACACCCCATGCGGCGCCTAACGCAACAATAACGCCAACAGCAACTAACGACTTTTTCATAGAGAAATCCATCCTTTATATGCGATTTATTTTGCAGGTTTTCGCACGGTATCAAAATTAACGGGCAGTTAAACGGTTCACTGCCCGGAGAAAATGAGAGAAGTTACTTACACAGCATTATAAACGCGGGCAATGATTCCTTCACCATCTATTTTAAACTTTCTTTCTATAGCAGAAAGAAAAACAGATTCACCTGAGATAACTCTTAATTGTTCTGTTTCTGTAGTGATAACTGCATGACCTTCCACACAAAAAAGAATATTAGCACTGTTGTTCTCAAGAATCATTTCCTGATTATGCAGTTTCATCACTGAAAAAGAAAAATCATCAACCGGGATCGGGAAAATTTCAGAGTTGTTAATATGTTCCGGCTGCATAAATAAACTTTTTGCGTGTTTCGGTATAAAATCAAGGTTATTCAGCAATTCACCGACATCAATATGTTTTTGTGTCAGACCGGCACGCAGCACATTATCCGAGTTAGCCATCACTTCCAGCGCGGTTCCTTCAAGATACGCATGCGGTGTGCGGGCATACAGGAACATTGCTTCACCGGGTTTTAACTCAACTACGTTGAGCAGCAGCGGGGTGAACAGACCATTATCGTCAGGATAAAATTCTGTCATCTTACGGATGGTATCCCACGGTTCACCCTGACGGCTGTTCAGTGCGGATTTCAGCACAGCGATTGCCCGCTCTTTGGCTTCCCCGCTCATGGAGAGC
The DNA here is from genome assembly GCF_000633515.1 of Morganella morganii H1r. Lineage (GTDB taxonomy): Bacteria > Pseudomonadota > Gammaproteobacteria > Enterobacterales > Enterobacteriaceae > Morganella > Morganella morganii_B. The sequence continues at coordinate 110,050 of NZ_AYMP01000016.1, forward strand.
AGGCGGGTAAACAGAACAGATAAATTTTCCTCTGACGGAGAGGCAATAAAACGTCCGATGGCGGGATGTGCCGGTGCGACCTCACTGAGCAGCCCGGCAATGTCCGCCAGCGGGCGGAACGCATTCATTGCACGGAACGGGGTGAGGGCATAAACCAGCTCCGGTTTATGATTATCATCCTTATAATTACGAACCGGTGAATCCAGCGGGATCCCGGCATCGTTTTCGCGGGCAAATCTGGCCTCTGCGGCAGCTTTATCCGGATGAACCTGTACCGACAGGGGCTGAGCAGCACTCAGTACTTTAAACAAAAACGGCAGCCGGTGAAAACGGCGGTTAATCTTATCCCCCAGCGCTGACTGCGGATCACCGGCAATAAAATCATATAAAGAGCAGGAGTTACCGCAGGAGTCTGTCACCACCGAACTGGCTTTCGGATGTGCTCCCATCCACAATTCTGCCATTGGCTGCTTGTCAGGGTTAGGGTAACCGTACATTTCTGTCATCGCGGTATGGCTTCCCCAGTCATAGAATTGCACCTGATTCTGCATTTTTAACATAGCAACGCTCTCTTTTTAAACAGTTAACAATAAGATAATAACAATAAAGCAATAACTCCGCCCGGATCGCATAATCGGAAATGAAAGTATGGCAAAATAAGCCCGTTTTCAGAGTCTATCTGTAACTTTCGGGATTTTAAATCCATTTTATTTTGTGTGCTAAGGAGAGACTAATGGCAGCCACGCGTATTGAAAAAGACTCAATGGGCCCTATCGATGTTCCTGCGGACAAATTATGGGGCGCTCAGACCCAGCGCTCTTTAGAGCATTTCCGTATTTCAGTTGAAAAAATGCCTGCGGATCTGATTGCTGCGCTGGCCATAACAAAAAAAGCGGCAGCAGCTGTCAACTGTGATCTGGGACTGCTGGCGAAAGAGCGGGCGGATGCGGTGATTGCCGCAGCGGATGAAGTGCTTGCCGGTAAACATCCGGAAGAGTTTCCGCTGGCAATCTGGCAGACCGGATCCGGCACACAAAGTAATATGAATATGAATGAGGTGCTGGCAAACCGTGCCAGTGAAATCCTCGGCGGGCAGCGCGGCGGCGAACGTATCGTTCACCCGAATGATGATGTCAACAAAAGCCAGAGCTCTAACGATGTGTTCCCGACAGCAATGCATGTTGCAGCCGTGATTGTGGTCAGCACACAGCTGATCCCTGAACTGAAATCCCTGCACAGTGTTCTGGCCGCGAAAGCGGAAGCTTACCGCGATATCGTGAAAATCGGTCGTACTCACTTACAGGATGCGACACCGCTGACACTGGGTCAGGAAATTTCCGGCTGGGCGGCGATGCTGCAATATAACCTGAAACACCTGGAAAACAGCCTGCCGCATCTGAGCGAGCTGGCACTGGGCGGGACTGCGGTTGGTACCGGTCTCAATACACATCCGGAATATGCCGTGCGTGTGGCGAAGAAAATTGCTGAACTCTCCGGTCAGCCGTTTGTGACTGCACCGAATAAATTTGAGGCACTGGCTGCCTGCGATGCACTGGTTCATGCTCACGGCGCACTGAAAGGCCTGGCAGCGTCACTGATGAAAATCGCTAATGATGTCCGCTGGCTGGCATCCGGTCCGCGCTGTGGTATCGGTGAAATTGCGATTCCGGAAAACGAACCGGGCAGCTCTATCATGCCGGGTAAAGTGAACCCGACACAATGCGAAGCCATGACCATGCTGTGTGCTCAGGTGATGGGTAATGATGTGGCGGTTAATATCGGCGGGGCATCGGGTAATTTTGAACTGAACGTGTTCCGTCCGATGGTGATCCATAACTTCCTGCAATCTGTCCGCCTGCTGGCCGATGGTATGCGCAGCTTTAATGAGCACTGTGCAGCCGGCATCGAGCCGAACCGCGAGCGGATCAGTCAGCTGCTGAATGAATCACTGATGCTGGTTACAGCGCTGAATACGCATATCGGTTACGACAAAGCCGCCGAAATCGCGAAGAAAGCCCATAAAGAAGGCCTGACCCTGAAAGCCTCAGCCATGAAGTTAGGTTATCTGACTGAAGCTGAGTTTGATGCGTGGGTGCGCCCGGAAGATATGGTCGGCAGCATGAAGTAATCCGCAGTCAGGGATAGTCATAACGGAGCCGCTGATGGCTCCGTTTTTACATCACTTCCATATACAAATGCAGTCGTGGTATCACAGGAATTAATTTTTTTGCTTTCGGTCTGTGGCGGATTTTGATGTTTTCCGCATCATAATCCGGCAATATTCCCGTTACCGGTTTTTCCTCATTTTTATCACAAAACACAATCAGCGGTGATGCGCAGGCATACTGCACCTGCTTTTGTGCCTCACTGTACCAGACCCTGGCGATCGGCTGAACTTTTACCGGTCGTTTGATTTTGAGTATGGCATCTTCCGGCACCTGTTTTAAGGCGGATATCTCTTTCGCCAGATAAACCTGCCGCTCTTCGCGTGTCAGAGACTGAATAGCGCGCGGATTCTGATACTGCTCCTCCAGCTGAGATAACAACGTGTTACGATCTACCTTCTGAATAATATGTTTATTGGCCCAGCCAAACCGGACTGAGGAAGGAGAGGTGACCGACTGGATCTGCCGGTAGGCATTGAGCGTAATCAATCCCTTTATCTGATTGTGTACAAATTCAAAGCGCTGTGTTTTATCCACACCGGAGGTTTTTGTCACGATTGCGGCCAGCTGCTGTTTCAGCCGGTTAACTTCATCAAGCTGTTGCTGCATTATTTTCCGTTGTGCAGGGGAGAGGGAAATCAGCAGTACACCAGGCAACCGGACGGCAGATTTACTGCTGACCTCCTGGTCATTATCAAAGATAAACAAACGCTGATAGTGAGATAGTGCCAGCGAAACAGCCTCTTCACCACTGACAGGAATAACGGAAATGGTGTTGACGGTGTTGGTTTCCTCACCTTTTAGTATTTCAGGTAACTGATAAACCTCAGCCGCAGGGGAAGGATGCTGCCGGATAGCGTTGCATAATGCACTCAGTGCTGATTCCAGCTGATTAAAGCAGTCGGTAAGAGAAACTATTGCATCATATCGCATACATCACCATTTTAGTTACAACATACAATAATGTTTATACCAGATTAATTCAGCAACGTGCTCTGTACAAGCAAATTTTTGTTTTCCATGGAAGAAAAGGGGGCGATGGTAAGCACATTAACCCACATAAACGTGGGTTAATGGCAAATACTCAGTGAGTTTTTATATGAACAACCCTGTTTATCTGTACCGTGTGAAATAAATGGATAAACAACGTTTGTTCAGGATGGACAGTAATATTGCCCATTGTTATCACAGCATGTGACAATAGGGTTTATCTTTGGGGCATGAATCATAAATATACTGAGCCGACGTTGGCTCCCAGAGATCCGGCGGTTTTGGCTCATCATTTTTAGGGATAGGAAAATAACTGTTAACCATTAATGAACTACTTAAAATAAGTGTCAGCATAAATGTGCCTCATATATGTTATATAACCATTTAATTCCACCAGTCGGTGGAACAATATTCAGGTACAAATATATCGCAGGACTCAAATGATTCCGCGGAAGAAAAAAAAGGGTGCCTGTTAATAAAAGTGTAAGCATAATAATCTCTGTTTATTGGTTGTCTGATCCCATTCCAGCATAGGCAGTGTTGGTCAGGGTATGTCAAACCGGATATTTTTTATTGAAACGGAGCTTCGTCACTTGGTTGTGGTGGCATAACCTGGTCGTGACAAACAGCAAGGTTTGGTGGTGGTGGTGCCAGTTGCTCATTAGCAAGTAGCGGAGGGGGCATCATCAGGGCAGAGCTTAATATCAGAGTAAGCATATGAACCTCATTTTTCTGTTGTGTGGAAAAAAGAATATGTGGAACACTTATAACTGTAGATACGTTTATACGATAATGAAATTAACCTTATGGGGTATTTTACATTCCATAAAAATAAAAACGTGATTATTGGATTTTTAATTTAATCAGAAGGATATAGTTTATGTGATAAATAAAAAATCACCACCAAAGATGCCAATGGTGGTGATGAATGTTAAGACCTAAAAATAATATGGTACGAAAGATTATAAATATGAAGACGTTAATACCAATGGTACTTGTTACGCGATCAATCATTCACCCGGGTTTTCTGCGGACCCGACAGGCGTCCGATGCCGCAGAAAGATGGATTTTTGCGTAACAGAGGAAATATACGGAATTACATGTTATCCGGCAATTAACCCGATGAGGTATTTTATATGACATCACTATTAATTACCTGATTGTGCTGGTTATGTATCATGAGTGTGCGTGCTTATTCAGATACAGGGCAATCAGCACACCGGTTGCCAGCATAGCGGCAATAAACCAGCCGATACCATCCCAGTGCCAGTAAGACCAGAAAACGCCACCCAGTGTCCCGGCAATACTGGATCCTCCGTAATAGCAAAACAGATACAGTGAGGATGCCTGAGCTCTGGCGCGCCGCGCCCGGCGTCCGACCCAGCTGCTGGTAACAGAATGGGCGGCAAAGAACCCGGTAGTCAGCACCAGCATGCCGATGAGAACCGCTGCCAGTGAGCTGCCAAGGGTAATGAGAATCCCGGTCAGCATTAATGTGACAGCGCCAATCAGTACTTTGCCGTAGCCGTATTTCCGTGTCAGTACACCGGCTTTAGAGGCACTGTAAGTTCCTGACAGATATACAACCGACAACATACCGACAACCGCCTGGCTGAAGTGATACGGCGGCTCCATCAGCCGGTAGCCGATATAGTTAAACAGAGTGACAAAGCTGCCCATAATGATAAAACCGATGGCAAACAGCCACGGCAGACCATCATCACGGCAGTGAAGGATCAGGTATTTCCACAGGCTTTTCGGTTTCAGTGAACTGGCTCTGAAGTGACGTGACGGCGGCAGTAACCGCCAGAACAGAAAAGCACCGAACAGGGAAAATGTTCCCAGCACCAGAACAGCAATCCGCCAGCTGGCATAATCTGCGATGACCCCGGTGATCAGACGGCCGCTCATACCGCCGATAGAGTTACCACTGATATATAACCCCATCGACAGGGCAACATAACTGGGATGGATTTCCTCACTCAGGTAGGTCATGGCCACGGCTGCAACACCACTGAGTGATAAACCGACCAGGGAACGAACAATCAGGATCCCTGCCCAGCTGGTGGTAAATGCGCTGAGCAGAGTAAAGATGGCTGCGCAGGTCAGGGATATCACCATGACATTTTTGCGTCCGACCGCATCCGAGAGCGGGCCGGTGATCAGCAGCCCGACAGCCATAAATCCGGTCGCCAGAGAAAGCGATAAACTGGCCTGTGCCGGTGATACTGAAAAATCTTCTGACAGTAATGGCAGGATCGGCTGTACAAAATAGAGCAGGGCAAATGTTGCCAGTCCGACCATAAAAAAAGAGAGGGTGACACGCAGATACAGTTTGTCGTCGCGCTGGATATAGTGCTGCTTTACCTGATCATTCTGCACCGGTGAGGTCACGCGGTTTTCAGTTATCAGTTTATTCTCGTCTGTCATACACTTATCTCAGCATTGGATCATAATGGTGAGCATAAAAAGATAGTAGTATTTTGTCTAATATATTAATACTCTTGTTTGATATGTTTTACGACTCAATGAGGGAATAATGATCGAATTCCGCCATCTGCGTTATTTTATCGCGGTCGCTGAAGAGCTGCATTTCGGTCGGGCAGCGGAGCGTCTCAATATCTCCCAGCCTCCGCTCAGTCAGCAGATTCAGGCACTTGAGAATGCAATTCCGGCTAAGTTACTGGCACGGAATAACCGCAATGTCAGCCTGACTCCGGCGGGCGAAATGTTTCTGCGTGAAGCTTACCAAATCCGCACTCAGGTCGAGGCAGCGGTTGAAAAAGCAGCCAGAATGGATCGCGGGGAGCTGGGTGAGGTGTCTGTCGGGTTCACCTCCACAACCCCGTTTATGCGTCATATTACGGCCACATTTCGCCAGTACCGTGAAATGTACCCTGATGTGGCTATTCATATGCATCAGATGAATACCAAACAGCAGATTAATCCGCTGCTGAGCGGCAGAATCGATTTCGGTGTCATGCGCAACACCCAGCTGCCGGATAACCTGATCCACGAATTGCTGTTTAAAGAACGATTTATGCTGGCGGTCTATGATGACCATCCGCTGATGAAATACCTCAAAACGGGTATTCCCCTGGAAATGCTCACTGGCGTACCATTGGTTTTCTTTGAGCGGGATGTGGGAACGGCGCTGTATGATGAGATTATCAATCTGCTGAAAAAAGCGGATGTCACGCCGGTTATCGCCCAGGAGGCGGGGGAAGCCATGACTATTTTGGGGCTGGTTTCTGCCGGGTTAGGTGTTTCACTGGTAACGGAATCTTTTACCCGTATGAAAGTGGATGGTGTCCGTTACATTCATTTAGCTGAAAATCAGGCATTTTCTGAGGTCTGGCTGGTGTACCATAAGCACAATACGCTCTCTCCGGCCGGCCAGCGGCTGATTGCAATGCTGAAAAATAATGTGTTCCGCTGAGCGGAATCTGACTGTCAGGAGTTCGGATGTTCCGGCGATACCGGTTTTGTACCATTACCGCATTTCTGTTTTTTTTACATACCGGTACCGCAGGTGCCGTGGTCTCGCTCAGCCATTTTTATCAGCCGGATGGTTCACGCAAAATTGCGCCTGACAATATTACGGCATTGACCGGGCAGTTCCTGGGCGTACCTTACCGCGCGGGCCGGCTGATTGGCTCTCCCGAATCACCGGAAATTCTGGTGGCTGACCTGAACGCCCTCGATTGTTTCACTTTTCTGGATTACACCGAAGCACTTAAACGCAGCCCGCTGAAACAGGATTTCCGTAACAGACTGATGCACATCCGGTATAAAAACGGGGAGGTAAATTATTATCAGCGCCGTCATTTTTTGTCGGATTGGGTCAGTGAACCGCAGCCTGTTGCACAGGATATTACCCGGCAATTGTCGCCGGATTACCGGGTGACGCATAAAATGCTGAATCAGAAAAAAAATGGCGCACGTTATATTGCTGATCTCCCGGTCATATCGCGGGATATTGCCTGGCTGCCGGTATCCGTACTGACACCTTCGGTACTTTCACAATTACAGACCGGCGATTATATCGGTATCTATTCTGATCGCCCGGGCCTGGATGTCTCTCATGCCGGGGTCATTATCCGTACCCCGGACGGGTTGTTTTTACGTAATGCGTCATCAAAACGGAATGAGCAACGGATCATTGATTCACCATTGCAGGGATATCTGCACAATAAAGCAGGAATTGTGGTTTATCGTTCCGCTTTTACCCCCTGACTGTGAATCATTTCACAGTTTTGTGTGAAGCCGCTTACTAAGCGTGTATTTAGCCGGATAATTAAGATCTTAGCATCATCTGCACAGGATTATTATTGGTGAAACCTTTAGCACAGCCCGGACATATTGACCATATAAAACAAACCAATATGGGGGTTGTGTACCGTTATATTGATCGTGAAGGGCCCATTTCCCGCATTTCACTCTCGAAAAAAGCACAGCTTGCTCCGGCGAGTATCACCAAAATCACCCGTGAGCTGATGGATGCACACCTGGTCCGGGAAACAGAGTTTCCGGGATTAGGCTTTCGCGGTCGTCCGGCAGTGGGGCTGAAAACGGATTGTGAAGGCTGGCATTTTTTATGTATCCGTATTAACCGGGGTGAGCTGGTTTTTGCGCTGCGGGAACTGAGCGGTAAATTATTGGCTGAAGATATTATTGCGTTTCAGGCTGATAGCCGGGATTTTATCACACTGTTTCTGACACAGGTTGATACTTTCTTTTCCCGTAACCACCGGATAACGGAACGGCTGACAGCCATTGCCATCACCACCGATGCCATCGTTGATCCTGCAAACGGTATTATCCGTCACTCTCCGTATTATCAGCTGACTGATTTACCGCTGGCGGAGATTCTTTATCAGCATACCGGGATGCCGGTGTTCCTCCAGCACGGTATTTCAGCCTGGTCTCTGGCGGAATATTTTTTTGGTGCGGCGAAAGAGTGTAAAAATATTATCCAGCTGGTGATTGATGAAAATGTCGGTGCTGCCATCATTACCGATGGTGCGCTGTTGCATGCCGGCAGTCACAGCACGGCAGAAATCGGTCATACGCAGATAAACCCGCAGGGCAAACCCTGCTACTGCGGCAATCACGGCTGTCTGGAAACCGAGATTGGTCTGCATCATGTGCTGGAAACGGCTGCCCGGTTCCTGGATTCAGCAGAGGGACAACCGCTGACCGCAGAGATGCTGTGCCGTGCCGCACTGGCCGGTAATACGGCAGCCTGCGGGCTGATAGAGCAGGTAGGGCAGCATATCGGGGATATTGCTGCCGTGATGGTCAATATCTTTAATCCGGAGATTATCCTGATTGGTTCACCCTTAAACCCGGCATCTTCTGTTCTGTTTCCCGCCATCCGCGCCCGGATTACGCAGCGTGCCTTACCGGCATTCAGCCGGGAACTGACAATGACTTCATGTGAATTTACTAATTGCGGTACATTGCCCGGTGCGGCATTAATCAAAGAGGCACTGTATAACGGTTCACTTCTTATCAGACTGATGGATGGTTAAGTAATTCTGTAGTGTTCATCTTTGACATAAAACAAATAAATGGCAGGGATTTGTTTATGAAAACAGGATTTTCGCAAAAAATTGCGCTGGCGCAAGCCTGATATAAACCGGATGTCTTACACTGCTTCTGTTATCAATTTTGATACGCACCTCTTGATATAACGGAAGAACATCTATGTTAAGGCGCTTGTTTATAACCGGCACAGATACGAATATCGGCAAAACTGTTGCGACGCGGGCTTTAATGCAAGCCATCAACCGCCTGGGTAAATCTGTCGTTGGCTATAAACCAATCGCGACAGAATACCACGACACACTGAACGGCAAACGTAACCGTGACGCGATGATCCTGCATGATTCATCATCAGTTGATGTTTCTTATCAGGATATTAACCCGGTGATGCTGGAAAGTAATTATGGTCAGACAACCGCAGACGTTCAGTTTCCTGCGTTATCACAGGGTCTGGAAAAATTAAGTCATCTGGCGGATCAGGTTGTGGTGGAAGGGAACGGCGGATGGCGTTATTTACTGAATAACGAGACTTTTTTATCCGATTGGGTAAAAAAAGAGAAACTGCCGGTGATCCTGGTGGTCGGGATCCAGTCCGGTTGTGTGAACCATGCATTATTGACTGCCGAAGCCATTAAAAATGATGGTCTGGAGATTATCGGCTGGATTGCAAACCGGATAAACCCGGGCTTATCACACTACGCACAGGTCATGGATCGCTTACTGACACATTTACCGGCACCATTGCTGGGCGAGATCCCGTATCTGCTGCGTCCGGAAGAGCGGGAACTGTCGCATTACCTCAATGAAGAGCAGATTGAGATGCTCTGGGGTGAAGCATTAGCCGCATCCTGAGTTTCCGGTCAGAAATACAAAAGGGCTGATAAATAAATCAGCCCTTTTTAATGGTCAAAACCTGACAGCGAGTTATTATTTACGCAGATAAATAATATTCTGAGTTTCGTTGTCGCAGTTACCCACAACCTGACCTTCTGCCTGTGCCGCTTCTTCAGCCGGAACCACAGTCAGTGTAAAACCGTCAGCAGGAACACCATTGCTGATGATTTTCTGCGAAATTTCCTCAGTCACACTTTCACAGGATGCCTGCGCCATAACAGGCGAAACGGCAAAGAGAACAGCACTGAGCGCAATCAGTTTTTTCATCATTTATCCTTAAATGTCTTTATTTCCAGCCAGTGGAAACTTCACGCCCTGTATTTGCATCAAGGCAGCGCAGCGTATTAGGTTCCCAATACGCGGTAACAACCGTGCTTTTTAAACATGCATCTTCCGAATCAATAGCACGGTCAACTTTGTCGAACTCTTTTTCCGCACGGCGGTTGATCTTCTGACGCAGGGAGCGGGTATCATCCCATTGCTCTTTTTCCTGGCGTGCTCTTTCTTTTTCAAGTGCAGTATCGCCGCCGCTGACCACACAAGTGCTGCCGGGGCTGCAATTGGTGGTGGCCGCGCCTGCATGAGCTGCAAACATGAAAGGTGCAGCAAAGGCGGTCGCGATAAACCACTTTTTGAGCATGGAGTTAGTCATTGTCGTGTTTTCCTCAAAGTTCAAACCTGCAAACGTCATTCTGATCGTGAGCATTATAGCAAAGTGTATTAATGCACCAATAAAAGACAACGTTTTTCAGCGATAATTTCAGGTAATTTAAGAAAATTACCTGATTATACGGATACCGGCTTATCTTTTGTGGTGGTTTCAGCCTTCGCGGTGCACACTCAGCCCGGCGAATGACTGACAGACCGGCATCATTTCCATAGTATTAATATTTACGTGCGGCGGCAATGTTGCAACCCAGAAAACCGCTTCCGCGATATCATCCGGCATCAGCGGATCGGTATTTTTATAGGTATTGGCGGCTTTCTCCTCATCTCCGCGATAGCGGATGCCGGAGAACTCTGTGCCACCGACCATGCCCGGTTCAATGTCAGTCACACGGATTTTTTTACCGGCCAGATCGGCACGCAGTGCCAGGCTGAACTGACGGACAAATGCCTTGGTTCCGCAGTAAACATTACCACCTGCATACGGCCATGACCCGGCGGTTGAGCCTAAGTTAATGATATGACCACGGTTTCTTTCCACCATCCCCGGCAGAATAGCACGGGTCATATGCAGCAGCCCTTTGATATTGGTGTCCACCACCACATCCCATTCCGCCGGATTACCTTTATCAACGGTTTCCATACCCAGCGCCAGACCGGCGTTATTGACCAGAATATCAATTTCGCGCAGGGATTCAGGCAGTGAATTAATCACATTATCGACCGCCGGGCTGTCTGTCATATCCAGAGCCAGCGGGAAAAATTTGCTTCCGAACTCTTTTTGCAGTTTCGCCAGGCGCTCAATACGGCGGCCGGTGCCGATAACGGTATGGCCGTTCTCAATAAATTTACGGGCAAATGCCTCACCAAAACCTGCTGTTGCACCTGTAATTAAAACAATCATCACATACTCCGATTCTGTCAGCGGGGATCCCCGGAAAAAATAACAATAACCATGGCGATATAATACCGGTGGTAATATCCTGATAGTGTATCGTGTCTGCATGACAGAAAGCGGGTCACAGATTCCGTTTTTCAGTTTTCATCACGGAAAAACACTGAAGTTAATCAATAACAACCTGATTATATACAGGAGACAGAACATGGTTCAGGGTCAATGTTTGTGCGGTAAAGTAACAGTATCTGTGCCGAAGCCGGTACACGATGTTTCTGTCTGCCATTGCGGCATGTGCAGAAAATGGAATGGCGCACCGTTTATGTCTGTGGATTGCGGCAGTGATGTTACGCTCAGTGGTGAGGAATATATTACCCGTTATCACTCCTCTGAGTGGGGCGACCGCTGTTTCTGCCGCGAGTGCGGGACACACCTGTTTTATTATCTGAAACCGGCAGATCAGTATTATGTCTCTGCGGCACTGCTGGGGGAGACAACAGAATCCCGCCTCTCAATGCAGATTTATACCGACAGCAAACCGGCATATTACAATTTTGCGGAAAAAACACCGATGCTGACTGAACAGGATATTCTGGCCATGTTTGAAGCTGAATAGTGTTTGAAGCCAAATAAAGCAGAAAGCGGATACCTGAGTATCCGCTTCGTTTTTCTGCGTTGCCGGGCAGAGAAATTAAATAACAAACAGATCCATAAACTCGCTGACTGACATGGATTCGAGTGTTTTACGGTCACGGGCAGCATTCAGAATGCGCTGCTGCTGCGTTTCCGGGAACATACGCGCCAGGTTGGTGCGGAATTTCGCCAGCAGCAGCGGAATACCTTCCTCACGGCGGCGGGCGTGCCCGACCGGATACTCGACCACCACTTCATCCAGTACGGTACCGTCTTTCAGGGTCACGGTCAGGGCGTTGGCGATAGAGCGTTTTTCCGGATCATGATAATCACGGGTGAACGCAGTATCTTCCTCACAGTGAATGCGGGCACGCAGGGCATCGATACGGCTGTCTGACGCGATCCCATCTTCATAATCCGCTGCAGTCAGGCGACCAAAGATCAGCGGAACCGCCACCATATACTGGATACAGTGGTCACGGTCAGCCGGGTTATTCAGCGGGCCGTGTTTATCGATAATACGGATACAGGCTTCATGGGTGCGGATAGTGACTTTCTCAATATCATCTGCGGTTTTACCCAGTGCCGCCAGTTTGTGATGCAGTGTCATTGCTGCTTCAACGGCGGTCTGAGAGTGGAACTCTGCCGGGAATGAAATCTTGAACAGCACGTTTTCCATGACATAAGAGCCGTAATCGCGCTGGAATTTAAACGGCTTGCCGTCAAACAGCACGTCATAGAAGCCCCAGGTTTTGGCGGTCAGCACGGTCGGATAACCCATTTCACCTTTCTGCGCGAACAATGCCAGACGTACCGCGCGGGAAGTGGCATCACCGGCCGCCCATGATTTACGTGAACCGGTATTCGGCGCATGGCGGTAGGTCCGCAGAGACTGGCCGTCCACCCATGCATGAGAAACTGCGCTCAGTAACTGTTCACGATCCAGTCCCAGCATTTCACCGACAACGGCGGTGGAGGCGACTTTCACCAGTACAACGTGGTCAAGGCCGACTTTGTTAAATGAGTTTTCCAGTGCCAGACAGCCCTGAATTTCGTGGGCTTTGATCATCGCGGTCAGCACACGTTTCAGCGGCAGTGGTGCCTTGCCTTTGGCAATGGCTTCACGGGATAACCAGTCAGCAACTGCCAGGATACCGCCGAGGTTATCGGACGGATGACCCCATTCCGCCGCCAGCCAGGTATCGTTGAAATCGAGCCAGCGGATCATGGCGCCGATATTGAAGGCTGCCTGAACCGGATCCAGCTGGAATTGGGTACCCGGTACTTTGGCACCGTTCGGGACAATGGTTCCCGGCACGACAGGGCCGAGCATTTTTTTGCACGCCGGATATTCCAGGGCTTCCAGACCGCAGCCCAGGGTATCCAGGAAACAGTAATACGCGGTGTCATAGGCGCGCTCACTGCTGATGTCCATATTCAGAACATAATCAGTGATGTCCTGAATGACCTTGTCATACTCTTGATGCTGCGGGGTAAAAGATGCTGACATACTTTATCTTCCTTTTTAATCAATAATTAGCGCGCTTTAAGGGGTACGAAGGTCTGGTTTTCCGGTCCGGTGTAATTCGCGGACGGACGAATAATTTTATTATCCAGACGCTGTTCAATGATGTGTGCAGCCCAGCCTGCGGAACGGGCAATAACAAAAATCGGGGTGAACATGGCGGTCGGCACCCCCATCAGGTGATACGCCACCGCTGAGAACCAGTCGAGGTTCGGGAACATCTTCTTGTGCTGAGACATCACGGATTCAATACGATCGGCAATATCAAACAGACGGAAATCTTTCGCTTCTTCGGATAACTCACGGGAAATCGCTTTGATAACCTGGTGACGCGGGTCAGCAATGGTATACACCGGGTGACCGAAGCCCATCACCACTTCACTGCGGGTGAGGCGGGCGAGAATATCGGCCTGAGCTTCATCCGGTGAGCTGTAACGTTTCTGGATCTCCAGAGACACTTCATTGGCACCGCCGTGCTTTGGTCCGCGCAGTGCGGCAATCGCCCCGGTAATGGAGGAGTAAAAATCTGTCCCGGTACCGGCGATAACACGGGCAGCAAAGGTGGAGGCGTTAAACTCATGTTCTGCATAGAGAATGAACGAGGAGTTCATAAAACGCACCCAGTTTTCAGACGGTTTTTTGCCGTGCAGCAGATGCAGGAAATGGCCGCCGCAGGTGTCGTCATCGGTTTCGGTATCAATGCGGCGATCATTAAACGCATAGTGATACCAGTAAAGCAGCATGGAGGTCAGGGAAGAGAGCAGACGATCGGCGATATCACGGGCACCGGATAACGGATGACCTTCTTTTTCCGGCAGGACGCAACCCATAATAGACACGCCGGTACGCAGCACATCCATCGGATGGGCAGAGGCAGGCAGCGCTTCCAGGGCTTTCTTCACACTGTGCGGCAGGCCGCGCAGTGATTTCAGTTTCGCCTTGTAAGCAGCCAGTTCTGCGGCGTTCGGCAGTTTTTCATGGATCAGGAGATGAGCGACTTCTTCAAAATCACATTGTGTGGCTAAATCCAGAATGTCATAACCGCGGTAATGCAGGTCGTTCCCGTTAATCCCCACAGTACAGAGTGCAGTATTGCCGGCAGCGACGCCGGACAGTGCGACGGATTTTTTGCCTTTCTTCAGTGCAGGTTCAGGTTTGCTAAGTTGTTCATTCATGACGGGTGATCCTTATTATTATAGTGAGTGTACAACCTGCTTCGCGTTATCTTTCAGAGGTTATTTTTTCTGCGAAAACAGTGCGTCGAGCTTATCTTCGTAATCGTAGTAGTTAATGCTTTGGTATAATTCTTCACGGGTCTGCATCTGTGAAATCAGGCTCTGTTGCGTGCCTTCACGGCGCAGGGTGTTATAAACATTTTCAGCAGCCTTGTTCATGGCGCGGAAGGCGGTGAGCGGGTACAGGGCGATAGCGATATTCACACTGCGCAGCTCATCCAGGGTAAACAGCGGCGTTTTACCGAACTCGGTAATATTTGCCAGCACCGGCACACGGATTTTGTCAGTGAACAGACGATACATTGCCAGCTCTGTAATCGCTTCCGGGAACAGCATATCCGCACCGGCCTCGATATACGCCTGTGCGCGGTCGAGCGCGGATTCCAGACCTTCCACTGCCAGCGCATCAGTACGCGCCATCACCACGAAATCCTCATCAGTCCGTGCATCAACCGCGGCTTTAATGCGATCAACCATTTCCTGTTTTGAGACGATTTCTTTGTTCGGACGGTGACCACAGCGTTTTGCGCCGACCTGGTCTTCAATATGCATCCCGGCAGCCCCGGCTTTGGTCAGAGACTTCACGGTGCGCACCACGTTAAAGGCTGACGGGCCAAAACCGATATCCGCATCCACCAGCAGCGGCAGGTCACATACATCGGTAATACGGCGGACATCTGTCAGTACATCATCCAGTGTGGAAATGCCCAGGTCAGGAATACCCAGAGAGCCTGCGGCAACACCGCCGCCGGAGAGATAAATTGCTTTGTAACCCGCACGTTTTGCCAGCAGTGCATGGTTGGCATTAATAGCACCGACCAGCTGCAGCGGGGATTCAGACTGTACAGCGTCGCGGAATGCGCGTCCTGCGGAATAAAGTGCCATATATTCACCTTGTTATTAGTTTGATACTCAGATGTTATAAAGCAATCGCTATGCCAATCAGCCGGGTAAGGTAACCAAAACGCGAGATACATCACGCATTTGGCGTATTTATCCTGTCATTACGGTGCCCACTATAGAATTTGCCGATTCCGTCTGACAAGCGGGATGTTAGCTTTCTGTGATGGTGATGCTATTTATGTTTCAAAATAGCTGCTAATGTGTTTCATGGAATATAAATGAAACATTTGGAACACATGAAACCGGGGAGAAACGCATGGCTCAGAGTGACAAACCGGTGATCTGGACGGTCTCCATTTCGCGTCTTTTTACCCTGTTCCGTGATATCAGTCCGGAATTCAGTGCCCGTGCCAGTATCAGTGCGATTAATCTGGGGTTCGATGCTGCGGTGGAGGCGATTCGTGAACGGCTGAAAACAGAACGCTGTGATGCGATTGTCAGTGCAGGATCTAACGGTGCGTATCTGAAACAGCATCTGCCGGTGCCGGTGATTGTCGCCGCGCCGGGCGGATTCGACATCATGCAGGCTTTGGCGCGGGCACGGCAGCTCAGTCAGCGCATTGGTCTCATTTATTACCGCAACACCTTTCCGGCTCTGGACTCGCTGGCGCAGAGTTTCGGCATGCAGATTGAACAGCGCAGTTATGTGACCGCCGAGGATGCACGGGCAGCCTGCCTTGCCCTGAAAGCGGACGGTATTCCGGTGGTGGTGGGAGCGGGACTGATTACCGATATCGCGGCAGAGTGCGGCATGACCTGCATTTTCATTTATTCCAATGATACCGTCCGCCGGGCATTCACCGATGCTATAGAACTGACGCGTATCCGCGACCAGCCGCAGAACATGCCGCTGCCGGTGGCGGGTTCCCTGAATGTCCGCCATACACTGAATGATATTCTCGGTACCTCGCCGGTGATGGAACAGGTACGGGAAACCATCACGCTGTTCGGACGCTCGAAAGCGACAGTGATGATCCAGGGTGAAAGCGGCACCGGTAAAGAGATGGCGGCACAAGCTATTCATCATGAATATACGTTGTTTCATAAACATAAGCGGACGAAACGCGCTGCACCCTTTGTGGCGGTGAACTGCGGGGCTATCCCGGAAAGTCTGCTGGAAGCAGAACTGTTCGGTTATGAGGAGGGCGCATTTACCGGCTCGCGGCGGGGCGGCCGTGCCGGATTATTTGAGGCAGCGGACGGCGGTACACTGTTTCTGGATGAGATCGGTGAAATGCCGGTGTCGCTGCAAACCCGTCTGCTGCGGGTACTGGAGGATCGCGCCATTGTGCGTATCGGCGGCTATAAACCGATTACCGGGGATGTGCGGGTGATTTGTGCGACTCATAATGACCTGGATAACAGGGTGGCGGCAGGGACATTCCGTGCGGATCTGTTTTACCGGCTGGGGGTGCTGCGTCTGCAGCTTCCGGCACTGCGCGACCGTGGGGCGGATATCCTGTTACTGACAGAAAAACTGCTCAAACTGGCGTTTGCTGAGCTGGATCTGCCGCTGCACCGCAGCCATTTGCAGCAGATTCTGGCATGCAGTGACTTTTTCTATCACTACCGCTGGCCGGGAAATGCCCGCGAGCTGCGTAATCTGATGGAGCGGGTGGCGCTGTATTGCAGCGCGTATCCGGATAAAATTATTACAGAATCATTATTACTGACACTCTCTCCTGAACGGCGCACGGCGATTGTTCCCGCCCCGGTGGCTGATCTCCTGCCGGAGCCGGTGAATACCGCCACGGCAACAGAAGCGGTGGCCCGTTTCCGCGGCGATCGCCGCGCCGCCGCTGACTGGCTGGGGATCAGCCGCACCACCTTATGGCGTCGTCTGAAACAGGAACAGAATACTTCATCCTGACTGCCCGCCGCCTTATACTGTGCTTCAGAATTGAAAAGCAAGAGCCGGAGTGTTTGTCTGTATCCGGCCTGCAATACTGTCATCACCGGAAAGACACAGGAAACAGAACGGAGGCGTTATGTCAGATCTCTTTGCTCACGATGAACCGCTTGCCGTGGCACCCGATGCGTATCTGCTGAAAGGTTTTCTCAGTGATGAGGATGAGATGCTGCTGGCGGAAATCCGCCGTCTGACAGCCATTTCACCGTTCCGCCATATGCAGACGCCCAGCGGATACCGGATGTCCGCAGCCATGAGCAGCTGCGGTACATGCGGCTGGATCTCTGATGCCAAAGGTTACCGCTACTCCCCGACTGATCCGCTGACCGGCAATCCGTGGCCGCCGCTGCCGGACGCATTTTTGTCGCTGTCGCAGCAGGCGGCGGCGCGTGCCGGATTTCACGGATTTTCGCCGGACAGCTGTCTGATTAACTGTTATGCACCGGGCGCCGGTATGTCTCTGCATCAGGACAGGGATGAGCCGGATCGCCGCCAGCCGATTGTGTCATTTTCACTCGGTTTGCCGGTGCAGTTTCAGTTCGGCGGCAGTGAACGGCATCATCCCCTGAAAACCTTTGCGCTTGAGCACGGAGATGTACTGGTGTGGGGCGGCCGCTCCCGTCTGAATTACCATGCTGTCCGTCCGGTAAGGGCCGGGGTGCATCCGCTTGCGGGTGCCCGGCGGTTTAATCTGACCTTCCGCTGCGCGCGGTAACGGAGAAACAGGATGACAAAACAGACGATACTCTCAGACGATGCGTGCTGGGCAGCATTGGTCGCCCGGGATAAAACCGCCGATACGCTGTTTGTGTATGCGGTAAAAACCACACAGACATGGGGATTTCCGTCTACCGTTGTGCGGCTGCCGAAACGGGAAAATACCGAATTTTTTGCCACGCCGGAAGCGGCTGAGGCTCACGGCTACCGCGCCGGAAAGCGCCGTCAGCGCAGCGGTGAGGCCATGACACAGCGCCATGCGGAACAGGTGGTGCAGGCCTGCCGTGAGCTGGAAACGCGGATCGATAACGGCGAGCCGCTGCCGTCACTGGCAGAGCTGGCCACACTGTGCGGCGTGAGTCAGTTTCATTTTCACCGTATTTTCCGGTCACATACCGGGCTGACACCAGCGGCGTGGGCAAAAGCCTATCGCGGGGATAAACTGCGGGAACAACTGACAAAACAGACGACAATCACCGGCGCAATCGCTGAATCCGGCTTCAGTTCCGGCAGCCGGTTTTATGAATCGTCGGATACACTGCTCGGTATGACCCCGAAAAGCTGGCGGGCAGGCGGCAAAGGGGCGCGGATTTTCTTTGCTCTGGCGATATGTACGCTGGGGGATATCCTGGTGGCGCAGAGTGAAAAAGGCATTTGTGCCATTCTGCTGGGGGATGATGCGGAAGCGCTGTTGCGGGATTTGCAGGATCAGTTTCCCAATGCGGAACTGGTCGGCGGCGACGCGCAATTTGAACAGGTGGTCTCACGGGTTATCGGGTTTGTGGAAGCACCGTCTTCCGGGCTTGATTTGCCGCTGGATATCCGGGGAACTGCATTTCAGCGCCGGGTCTGGCAGGCATTGCAGTCCATCCCGGCGGGTACCACCGTCAGTTACCGGGAGATCGCAGAGCGGATCGGCTCACCAAAAGCGGTCAGAGCGGTGGCCGGTGCCTGTGCGGCAAACTGCCTGGCGGTCGCTATCCCGTGCCACAGGGTGGTGAGAACCGGCGGGGAACTGGCAGGTTACCGCTGGGGGATCGAACGGAAAAAACGTCTGTTGCAGCGCGAGGCATTGCAGCAGGAAATTGGTTAAAAAAAGGAATACGGATGCGTTTTCGCACAGATGTTTTTCGCACAACAATATTAGGGAGCAGTTTATTCTTTGCCACTCTGCCGGTGATGGCAGCCGCCGCACCGGCAACGGCGGAGGTTATTATGGATAATGACGCAACAATTCCCGCGACAGCGACCGGCCCGTTGTTTGACTGTGACAGAGAACTGATAAAGCTGATTGCAGGCAGCAATCACGGGCTTGTCCGCGCGGAAAAGGTCACTGCCGACAGGCTGGGGATTTATGTTGAAAACCGGGAGATCAATGAACTGGCGGTTCAGCTCTCTGATACACGGCAAAAGCCTTCGCCGGAGTCACCGGGTGCCGGGCAGCTGGGCTGGGTGAATTACAATATCAAAGACAATACCCTGACGGCGACAGGGGCGGATGTGGAGCATCCCGTCCCGCTGACGTTCAGCGCGGCACAGGGTGAGCGGCTGCAATCCTGTCTGAAAAAAGAGAAAACGTGTCAGCAGATCCTCAGTACGCTCCGGTTAGAACCCTTTATTGCCATGTCGCCGGAGTGGCGGGTCACCGGCAAAGGGCGGGCTTATTTTTATGCAGCACCGGTGGAACAATGCCGCAATGATAATGCCTTTGTGGTGCCGGGGGATGTGCTTCAGGTGGTCGGATTGCGGGCTGCGGAACCGGTGAAAGGGGAAAAAGAGGGCTGGCTGCTGGTGGCTTACGGTAATGAGCAGGGCTGGATTAATGTTAACCGGCTGGCATCACAGGACGCGCTGTGCGATGCGGCAACTGAAAACGCGGATAAACAGTATCAGGCGGGCCTGAAAAACAGTAAACCGTCCTCATACAAATACAGTGTGACACAAAATCGCCTGCGTTTTTATGATGCTCCGGATAAGGGCTGTATTACTGATGCTGCGGATTTTGTGGTGAAAGATGATGTGGTTTGGGTGGATCGCCCTCAGCCATATCAGGGATTTGTTCATGGCCGTTATATTCATCCGGTCACCGGCAAGGTTACAGAAGGGTGGCTGGACGCGGGCGGGCTGAAAAAATAAATCAAAAAAGGCCGTTACAAAAAACGTAACGGCCTGCGTTTATTATGGCTGTGTTACAGCCCCAGTTCATCCCGCAGTTGCGTAATCTGTTCGCGCCACTGCTGTTGCAGAGCCGGTTTCTGGTGTGCGGGTTTGCGCTGCAAATCCGCCGCCAGTTTTTCCTCCAGCGTAATCAGTGCCGCCAGCAAATCCTCTTCGTCACTGGCCGGAACGGATTGCTCCGGCGCCGCCGGTAACACGCTGTTGCCGGTGCCGGAATCCGCATTCAGGGCACGGATAGCATCATAGACCTGATCCAGATCGTGATATTCCGTCAGCCGGTTACCGTCGATATACCAGAAGCGGTTACAGCTTTTTTCGATCAGTTCCCGGTCGTGACTGACCAGAATCAGACCGCCCTCAAACCGGCTGATTTTCTCTGCCAGCGCCTGTTTTCCGTCCATATCCAGGTGGTTGGTCGGCTCATCCAGCATCAGCAGGGAATAGTTGGCCAGGCTCAGTCCGACAAACAACAACCGCGCCCGTTCTCCGCCGCTCAGCGCAGACACCGTCTGCTGATGGCGCAGATACGGGAAACCGGCGCTGATCAGTGCCATTTTCCGCTGCTCATCAATCAGTGATGCGAATGGCTTCAGTGCATCCATCAGTGAGTCATTATCATTAAGTTGCGCCAGTTTCTGGTCGTAATACCCCAAATGCACACGGGGATGCAGCACCAGCGGGCTGTCCGGCAGTGTCGCTTCCGGTTTCTGAGACTGCGACCAGATCATCCGCAGCAGTGAAGATTTTCCGGTACCGTTTGCGCCCATCACCGCAATGCGGTCACCGGATTTCACCGATACATTGTCTGTCACATACAGCGGCGGACAATTGTCGGCCGGGATCACGGACAGCTGGTTAAAGGCGCACAGCCGGTCTGCACGCAAAGCATCCCCGGTCAGCTTCAGCTGCCACTGACTGCCGATCGCCAGCTCAACCTGGTCATCCTGCAACCGGTCTATCTGTTTTTCCATCTGTTTGGCTTTGCGGGAAAGGGCTTCGTTATCATACACTTTCCCCCATATCGCCAGCCGTTTGGCACTTACCGCAATACGGTCGATCTCTTTCTGCTGCGCATTGTGGCGGTGCTCATCACTTTCATCCTGTTGCGCCAGTGCTTCCCGTGCCAGTGTACAGGGCAGGCGGAACACCGAAACGTTACCGTCCCGCAGCACCCAGGTGCAGTTGGTGACGTGATCCAGCAGGGCGTTATCGTGAGACACCAGGATAAAGCTGCCGCGCCAGTTTTTCAGGAACTGTTCCAGCCACAAAATGGTCGGCAGATCCAGATGGTTGCTTGGTTCATCCAGCAATAATAAATCCGGCTGGCTGATCAGCGCCCGCGCCAGTAACAGCCGGGTATGCTGACCGCCGCTCAGGGCGGTGACCGGCAACTGCCATTGTTCCGGGTCAAACCCCATCTCTGTCAGCAGCATTTCTGCCCGCCACATTTCCGACAGATGCTGTTCCGCCGGTAATTTATCCAGCACGGTATCCGCCAGTGACAGGGTATTCAGGGATTCCGGCAGATGCTGTTCGATATACGCCATAATGACGCGGTTCGCCGGGGTAATGGTACCTTCATCCGGTGTCAGCTGGCCGGATAACAGCTTCATCAGGGTACTTTTTCCGCAGCCGTTATGCCCGATCAGGCCGATCTTTTCTCCCTGATTCAGGGCGACAGAAATATCGGTTAACAGTGGTGTGTGACCGGGATGGAATGACAGATTACGGGTTGATAATAATGTGCTCATAGCTTACTCAAATTTCAGGCATAACAATGCCATGGGTCATAAAACGCGATAACCCTGTAAGCTGAGGAAGGATATTAAATTCAGTAAAGCTTCACTCAGGCAGGATTAACGCATAGCGTTAACAGAAAAGCCTGAGTTTTGACGATTACCAAAGAAATGTGAAAATTCAATCACATAACTTAACACCATTATTAGCCTCCTTATTTATTTTTTGAGTTGATGGATGAGGGCATCATACCATTGCCCGTGAATAACAGACAACGGCGGAGATTAAACCGCCTTAAGGTTTGTTTTACGGTAATGCGGCAAACAGCCGGGCATAGATCTGCTGTACCGTGTCATGCTTTTTCCGGTTGTAATCCATGGTGTTACTGACACCGTCTTTTGCTGTCATTTTACTTTGTACGTAAGCCGCGAGATCGTCCGGATAGCTTATCAGCCAGTCGCGGAACAGAATATGGCGCAGATGCTCGGGGCAGCGCGGGGCAAACACATGCAGATTGACCTGAGGCTGATCCAGTTTCAGCATCCGGTGCTGATACCATGAAGGCTCACGAACAGTATGTTTATAGCCGAGGGCGATCAGCGCAGGAAGCCAGGCGGCTTCATCGGCCGGGTCGGCGACAATCAAATCGATATCAATCAACGGTTTGGCCGCCAGCCCGGGAACCGCAGTCGAGCCGATATGTTCGACATGCAGAGCTTTATCACCCAGCGCATCCAGAATGCGCTGTTTTTCCTGTGCATAAACGGCGGGCCAGGCGGGATCATATTCACTGACTGTAATTTCCGCCGTGCAGGGCTTTCCTGCAACCCACGGGTTTTCATCCGGGTCACTCTCCGCAAAGGTCATCACATCCTGCCGCTCCTGATCCGACAGCAGCAGTGGCGGGCGGAACATATCACAATGCGGAATACCGTCTTCATCATAAACATCAGAACAGACGGTAAAGCCGCATTTTTCATAGAACGCGGTCAGATGCGCCTGTGCACTGATGTTAATTTGCCGTGTACCGAAATGCCGGTATACCGCCTGAACGGCGGCTGCCATCAGCGGGTAGCCCAGTTTCTGCCTGCGGAATTGCGGATTGACCACCACCCGGCCGATAGCTGCCGGTGCGGTGCTGTTTTCCGGGGGCAGAATACGGCAGCAGGCCATAATTTCACCGTCCTGTTCCGCCCAAACGTGCAGTGCGGTGAGATCGGCACCGTCAGGATCGAGATAACAGCAGGTCTGTTCAACCACAAATACCGCGCTGCGCAGCGCCAGCAGGCGGTAGAGTGTCTGCGGGGAGAGGTCGTGCAGGGCGGCAGTCTGCCAGTTAATCGGTATCATGTGTCTGTCCGTCGGTAGTAAAGGAATTATGCACCGTGCATAAAAATCAATATGTGCATCAGTAATATCATGATTACGGATACCATTCAGCCGGATAATGGTTTTCAGCCCGAAATAATGCGATAACAATTGCTCTGTTCAAAGGTGTAATCTGTCCGGCGGATCGCCACTGTATGGCCGTGCAGATCGTGCAGATGCAGAAAGCAGTCTGCCGTGATTCACTCAGCCCGCAGGGTGCAATTCAGGCCGCGCATGAATGACCCGGTTCAGATACCATTTCCCGCGAACCCCGGCTTGCGGGCGCTGAGTAATAAAAACGGCGCATAACGGTTAAATATGTCTGTTTCGGGACGAACGTCCAGCCACGTCTGCGGAATTTTCGGCTCCTGTAAGGCGCGGAGTTCAAAACCCGCATCCAGCAGTGCAGTGACATAGCTTTGCACTGTCCGGTGATATTTCACCACATCGTCCACAAACCAGTGTGTCAGACGGCGGGATTCATCCTGATAATTATCCACCGGCATACAGACGAACCGGCCATGTTCATCTTTTTGATATGAGGAAGAAAAAGCAGTACACATCGGATGCTCCACAGAGAAAACAAAATACCCGCCGGGCTGCAACCTTGTATATATGTCGTTTGCCAGTGCGGTGAAGTCAGCAATGTAATGAATGGCCAGAGAAGAAACAATAATATCAAAATTTTTCAGCACAGCGGGTAAACAGGTCATTGAACCGTGCAGGTAGCGGATATGCGGATCATTTGTCAGTTTCTGCGCTTCTGTAAACATTTTTTCCGACAGCTCTATGCCGGTAACGGATGCCGCGCCGCCTTGCCGGGCATAACGGGCAAAATCGCCGAAGCCACTGCCAAGGTCAAGCACCTGTTTATGCTTCAGACAGGGAAGTAATGCGCGCAGCGCAGGTATTTCCAGAATACCGTTCAGACCGGTATCGTTCTGACGCAGACGACGGTAGTTTTCAAAGAAAACAGGATCATCATAAACATTATTTTTTGCATTACGGGATTCAGACATCGTTTCTCCTTAGCGGTTTCACCCCGACACTAACCTGAAACACTGAGAAATACCTTAAAAACGATGCTGTTCTGATGAAGCGGGACCGGTAAGGTTCCCTGATATA
This sequence comes from Morganella morganii H1r, assembly GCF_000633515.1. Lineage (GTDB taxonomy): Bacteria > Pseudomonadota > Gammaproteobacteria > Enterobacterales > Enterobacteriaceae > Morganella > Morganella morganii_B. The sequence continues at coordinate 134,537 of NZ_AYMP01000016.1, forward strand.
CGTGAAAAAGATAAACTCAGGTTAATTTTTTAGTTATTACCGGGTGTATTGTCTGTTTATGAAAAAAGTCTGTTTTTTTGATCTGCCTTTTATCCGGCAGGATAACAACGCGAAACCGGAGCATAATTACCGCCGGATACTGGCGGGTGATAAGGTGTTTTATACCTTTGTCTCTCAGTTCAGTGACAAAACGGTGCTGAAAAAACTCCGCGACGGTGACCGGGTCTTTATCGGTGCCCGTCCGCTGGCTGACGGCAGTTACTGGCTGCACTGGCTGGTATCGCCGGAACGCGGTAATCTGGAACCGGTAACCGGAACCGGTAATGTGCGTAACCTGAAAAAACTGGCGCTTGCCCTGGTGATGGTTATTTTTTCTTCCTGGCTGTTTTTCACGCAACTGACGAATGTGATTGCCGGTCTGGTGCTGATGCTTGTCTTCGGCGGCGGATTGTGGATGCTGGCATCGTCAGTTCAGGCATTGCTGGTGGCGAACAGCAGAACCATGAAGCATCTTCTGAACGGGCTGGCACAGGTGAAAGCGGGGAATACCGCTATCTGTTCTCAGGCTGAATATCTGCTGCCCGGCACAGAGGAAGGCATGCGGCACCGGCGGCAGGGGGATGAAGGACGTTTCAACGAGCTGGATTCTGTGCAGCCGGAAGACTACCGTTATGCGGAAAAACTGACACTGACCGGTGTGCAGGGACCTGTTACCGGCCTCCGCTCTGTCCGTGATTTTACCGGCAGCGGCAAATCCCGGCGTGATTATATTGAGTATTATTTTTTGTGTAACGGCATCCCGTTTACACTGCGTAATTACTACAGCTCAATGACAGAGGACATCAATCCGCTGTTTTTCCGCAGCCATCCGTTTTTCATTGCCGGGGAGGACTCTGTAAACCTGATCGTCAATCAGCAGAAAGGCGTGATTACCGGTCTCTACAATGAGCGTGATCACAGTGCTTACCTGAAGCCGGATGGCATGGCGGTATCCTCACAGCAAGTGAAAATGATGTATAAGGTGTTCACCGGCATTTTTCTGGTGATGATGCTGATTGTGATGATTTTTATATGCCATGATTTGTGGAGTATAAAAGGCACGCCGGATAAATGGGACTGGCTGCACGCGGCAAAATCACTGGGTGGTATGGCACTGATGTTTCTTATGGTGATCAGCGGCATACTGCTGCTGACGGAAGTGGTGACGCTGCTTGTGCGGAAAAAATCAGCAGGCGCAGCCCGTTTTGTCTTTGTCAGGCAAATGCTGATACAACTCAGGCTCCGGAACGGTAAAAATATTGTTGTACAGGAAATTAACTGATGTTTGCCGACGGATGCACCCGGATTACACTGCTGACTGTTATATTCATAACGTCACTGATGCTGACGTTTTCAGATACGTTTTTTTCCGCGCCGGACAGAAAACGCGCCCGCAGTTATCAGCCGCAAACAGAAACCGTAAAATTATCCTCACTGGTCATCAGTTCTTTTCAGAACGGCGTGATGATAACCGGTGTCAGAGATGCCATGCGGGTTGATTTGGAGAGCTGCGACCGGGAAACCCGCACGTGCCGCCACAGTAAAAATGTTGGTTTTGACCCGGTAAAGGACACGGATATACCACTGCTGAACCTGAAAATATCTCCGGATAAAAAAGTGATCAGCGATTATCTGGAAAAACAGACCTATGAACTGAGACGCAGTGAAGTCTACGGCAGCAGGCCACTGGTGCCGGTAACCTACATAATGACAGAGCAGGACGGGGATTTACGGGTCAGCGCCATGTTTATGGGGCGGGCAGAAAGCCGGGCCTGTGATGAGCAGGGTCAGTGCCTGATCCTGTTTCAGGATTACGGCTCGTATAAAAAGTATGTTTTCTATTCCGGGGACGGTGGTCAGAACTGGCGGTGGTTGTCGCAGTGGCAGATGCCGGAAGTCGCGGGTGATGCAAAGATTATTGCCGTTACTGCGCCGGGCAGCGGACTTATGGTTCAGAATAATACACTGTATCAGACACGTGATTACGGACAAAACTGGCGTTTGTTATTTAGTATGGATCACCGTAAAAAAAGAACCACTGATCGTTACGGCCACCGGTATGTCAGCCTGAAGAATATTGACTGGCACTACAACGGCAACGGATTGGTCGCGGCATGGATGCAGGATGAAAAAAATGATCCGGAAAATGTTGCTCTGGTCTGCTTTAATACCCGGACACTGAAAACGGAGTCTGATCTGCTTATCCCGGGGGAGATAGGTGCACTGAACAGCACAACCGGCGGTGAATTTTATTTCACACTGACAGAAAAAGCGCGCAGGCGTCAGAGTGTGAATCATCTGAACTGTAACGGGGATTATTCACCGGTACTGGAAACCGGCGGCAGTTATATTTCCGGTTTGTATGCCGGCAGTGATTTACTGATGGCCGTTTTATATTCAGAAACCCGGATATCTGATGACGGCGGGCTCAACTGGGATACAGGAGCGGTACTGACGGAAGACTACGGGGAAACCGTACTGTTTGATAAATGGCATAACCGACTTTTTTATTTCTCCGGCAATGGCTACAGCAATCGTCCGAAAGGAAACCGTGACGGTCTGGAATATGAAACCTCACCGGTGAAGTAAAACTATCCGCCGCTGTTTTTTATGACAGCGGCAGATCTGCTATCAGACGGTATTTTCCGCCGGGGATTCATTCATACTGTGGCGCAGTAAAAACATCACCACCAGAATCATAATGCCGGTTGCCAGCCCGGCGACATTCACGGAATACCAGCCCGCATAATAGAAGGCGAACCCGGCCAGCAGGCTGCCGAGTGCCCCGAAACTGAAGATAAGAAAATCGGTCGCGCCCTGGATCTTTGCCCGTTCATTGCCGGTATAAGTGTGCGGCAACAGATGCGTGGTGCTGATCAGAATAAAGTTCCAGGCCAGCCCCAGCGAGGTCATGGCAATGAGAAAATGCGCGTAACTGCTGCCGGTCAGACTGATGACATTACTGATTAACAGGAAAATCACCCCCAGCCAGACAACGCATTTTACCCCGACCCGGCTGATTAACTGCCCGGTAAAGAAAGAGGGCGCAAACATACCCAAAATGTGACACTGAAACACAAAGGCGATTGCCGGGAATTCAAATCCCTGCGCTTTCATTGCCAGCGGGAACGCACCGACCATATACACCACCAGCGCATACCCGGCAGGCGTGATCAGGCCTTTGCTTTCATAATAGCGGATAGTGGCGGTTGTCAGGCCGGTCAGCTCTGCGACACGGCCGATATCAATCATTTTCATACTGTATCACGCAGAGATGCTAGGGCGCGGATCTGTTTGCCGTCCGGTGTGAAATTATCCGCTGACAGCCACTGTTCCAGGGCGCGGTTAACTACCGGCCATTCACGGTCAGTAATAGAAAACCATTCGGTGTCACGGGTGCGGCCTTTGACCACCCGCGCCTGACGGAAACAGCCTTCATACTGAAAACCCAGGCGCAGTGCCGCATTGCGGGACGGTGCATTGAGGCTGTCACATTTCCATTCATAGCGGCGGTAGCCGAGGGTATCAAATACATATTTCATCAGCAGCCAGTGGGCTTCCGTTGACATCACAGTGCCGCTGAGCAGCGGGGAAAAATGCACGTGACCGACTTCGGTGACGCCGTTTTTCTCATCGGTCCGCATCAGGGAAAACAGACCAACGGCTTTGCCGGTGTGTTTATCCGTAATCGTGAAAAACAGCGGATCCGGCGATTGCGCATTTTTTTCGGTACGGGCGCGGTATTCATTCAGATCAGCCGGGGGCTCATCCGGCAGCCACGTCCAGTAACGCCCGTCAGGGGCGAGTGAAAATGCCCGGTACAGGTCATCCGCATGGGCCGGGCTCAGCGGATCGATCCGGCAGTGACGACCTTCCGCGCTGATACGGGCAGGGTAAGGGCGGGCAGTCCAGTCCGGAACGATATCACCGACAGTTTGTCCGAATGCATTTATCTGACTCATTTGTTTTCTCTCCGCGCTGTTTTGCTTTTCTGTACTGTAATATGCGGAACGGGATGAGAAAAGAGCCGGTTTTTTTAAATTTCAGAGAACCACTTCAGCTGCACGCGGACAGATGAATACCGTTTATGTATTTTAAGTTATCCGGCAGAATAATGTTGATGCGGCAAAGTCGTGCTGTTCAGATAAATAAAACACCGGGAATATTCCGGCGTTTTATTCTGTGCTAATCAGATACAGATCATTAAATATGGATATTTGCTGATTATTTTCCGGAATATACTCTGGGGGAGTACATAACCACACCGTGTTCTCCGTTATAATCAGAAAAATAGTGAAAACAGAGGCTGACAGGCAAATTATGGCGGTATTTCGTTATCATAATGTGATATTTCCGTCAATCTGTTAACAGTCTCTGTTCTGATGAAATACAGGTTAACAGTGATGAGTGAAGCAGTAAGAGAAACAGCCCTGCGGCGTAAAAAGAAACTGAATGGCCGGCATTTTTCACAATTTTTTATCTGCCTGTCTGTGTTGCTTGCCGCCATGTTTTTTTCGCTGTTTTACGGCAGCGTCAATATGGAATTTCATCAGAAGCTGGATACGGTAATCAAAATTATTACCGGGGGCATCAACGGGGATGACCTCCTGCCGTATGAAACCATCATTTATAATATTCGTCTGCCCCGGATTATCCTGGTGGCGATTACCGGCGCATCCCTGTCACTGGTGGGGATCCTGATGCAGACGATAACCCGCAATGAACTGGCCGACCCGTATATTCTCGGGGTGTCCTCCGGGGCCAGCGCAGGGGCGGTATCCGCCATTGTGCTCGGGTTATTTGCGTTTATGTCACCGTATAATGTCTATATCGGTGCATTTGCCGGCGGGCTGATTTCCACTGCCATTATTGTCTTATTTAATTTCAAAAAGAGTAATATGACCAATCTGGTGCTGATTGGTATCGGTATTTCCAGCCTGTTTTCTGCCATCACCACCGCGATTATTTATCTGTCCAAGAATGAAAGTCAGGTTAAAAGCGCGATGTTCTGGATGCTGGGCAGTTTCTCCGGTATTAAATGGTCTTATATTCCGCTGCCGCTGGTGGCATTAATTACAGTATTAATTTTTTGTCTGTTATTCAGTAATGTGCTTGATACGTTATTGTTAGGTGCGGATGCGTCTGCACAATTAGGTGTGAATGTCGGTGCCATTAAGCTGGCGGTGATTATTTTGTCATCATTTGTGGTGTCTATTATTGTGGCCAACGTTGGTGTGATTGCGTTTATCGGTCTTATTATTCCGCATATTGTCCGTAATACCATTTCCGTGAAACATTTTAAGTTATCGCTCTATTCCTGTCTGGTCGGTGGTGCATTCCTGGTGATTATTGATACGATTTCCCGCAGCTGGTTTAAACCGGAGGAGATTCCGGTCGGTATTCTGACCTCACTGATAGGCGCACCGCTGTTTGTTTATATCATTATTAAAGCGAACAGGAGCCGGTAACAATGAGTACTGTTGATATTACTGACCTGAATTATAACGGAATACTGAAAGACATTAATTTATCATTTTCCGGCAAAAGAGTGATCGGTATTGTCGGGCCTAACGGCTCCGGTAAAACAACCTTATTACGGCATATTTACCGGGATATCAAAACACGGGGTACCGTTTTCGTTGATAATACGGATGTGGCTCAGTTTTCCGTCAAATCACTCGCCCGCAATATCTCGGTACTGACGCAGTTTAATGACCAGGTGGAAGGCAAACTGACCATTGAGGAAATCGTGGTGATGGGGCGGATGCCGTATAAAAAACATTACGTGGATTACAGCGACCGGGATTTTGTGATTGCAGATAATTACATGGCGTTGTTTGGTTTACAAAAAATGAAAAATAAAGAGTATCACGCACTGTCCGGCGGTGAAAAACAACGGGTGATGCTGGCGAAATGTTTTTCCCAGGAAACCGACATTATGATCCTGGATGAGCCGACCAACCACCTGGATATCCGCTATAAAGTGGAAGTCATGAAAGCGCTGGCGGCATCAGAATCCACGGTGATTATGACCATTCACGATATTAATTTATCCGCGAAATACTGTCAGCATCTGATCCTGATGCATGACGGGCAAATTTATGCGCAGGGTACACCGGCGGAAGTATTAACCCGGGAGTGTCTGTTTGATGTATTTGGTGTGGAATTTACGGTATTGCCGGTCGAAGACCGTGTCGCTATATTTTTATAATCCGGATGAGGGAATGATGAAAAAATTATTATTGAGTACTCTGGTTATCTCCGCATTATTTTCCGTGACAGCTGCTGCGGAAAATAAAACAGAACAGGCTTATGTCCCGGTTGAATTCAGTGCAAAGCTGGATGGCAACGAATATCACTTTAAACCGGAAACATCCCCGCAGCGTATTGTTTCTCTCAGTCAGATCACCACCGAAATGCTGCTGGCGCTGGATTTGGGGGACCGTATGGTCGGTACCGCTTTTCTGGAAGAGCCGATTTATCCGCCGGTTAAAGCGGCGTATGACAAAATTCCTGTGCTGGCAGAAAAATGGCCGTCTTACGAAGTCTTTATGTCCGTCAAACCCGATTTCGCCACCGGCTGGGCAAACTCATTCTCGAAACTGGCACTGGAAGCCAATAAAATTGTGCCGGAAGGGGTTGCCGTTTATGTGCCGGAATCCATGACATCACCGAAAGCCGATGTGAATACCTATTTTAACGACATGCTGAAATTTGGTGAGATCTTCGGTGTGCAGGAGACGGCTGAAAAATACGTGGCGGCAGAAAAAGAAAAACTGAATACCGTTATCAGCCAGATTCAGGCGTATCCGGAAAAAACCGCCTTTATTTTTGATTCTCAGGACGGCAAACCCTATACCTTCTTTGATGGTTATACCACGGAGATGCTGAAACTGATTTCCGTTAAGAATATTTTTGCCGGTAAAAATACCGGAAAAACCTGGGCAGTCGGCAACTGGGAAGATGTGATTATGTCTGATCCGGAAGTGATCATTATTCCTGTTTATAAAGGCTTCCGTAATGATGATGATTATGACCAGAAAGTCGCGTTTATTGAAGCCATGCCGGAAATGCAGGGTGTAAAAGCGGTGAAAAACAAAAATTATATTAAAGTCAATCTGTCTGAACTGGTGCCGGGACCACGTTCAATTGATATTTTGCCGGTACTGGCAAAAGAAATTCACGAAAAACCGTAATGTTTACTGAGTTCCGCACCGGGTTTCCGGTGCGGACAGTTAAATAATCAGAACAGATAAATCAGGGTGTAGAAAAATACCAGCGTCAGGACCACAGTCAGCAGGGTATTTTTAATCAGCCGTGCGGCGATAATACAGAACAGCGTACCCCATAAATACGGATTATCACTGATATCACGGAACTGCTGTTCCTCTAATAATACAATCGGCGCACAAATAGCCACCAGCAGACAGGGTGCGGAATAGGTCAGCGCCTGCTGAATAAAGACCGGCAGCCGCAGTGGTAACCCCGGGATCAGAAAAATAAAGCGCAGTGAAAACAGCATCAGTGTCAGTGCGAGTATTAATCCCCAGCTCATTTTACATCCCCCCATTTACGTCCCAGAAGAACCGCCAGCAGCATAGCACTGACCCCGGCAATCACCGCGCTGCCCTGTACACCGGCACGGGTCAGCATAATCGTGACCACAAAGGAGAACAGAGCCCCGGCGAGTGCACTTTTTGATTTGATCAGCGGCACCACAATCGCCAGCAGTGTTGCCACCACCGAAAAGTCGAGCCGGAGCTGGCTCAGGTCGCTGATGCTGTGGGCCAGCACAATACCGAGAATACTGACCAGCACCCAGACCAGATAAAAACTCAGTCCGGCACCGAACAGATAAGCAAAACTCAGGCGCTGCCGCCCGGCGACACTGACAGCAAACAGTTCATCTGTCAGCAGGAAGCCGATACCGGCCCGTTGCAGCGGGGAAAAAGGGCGCACATGCGGGCGCAGTGTCAGCCCGTACAGCAGGTGTTGTGAGGTGATAAAAAAGACTGACACGATAATAGTGATCACCCCGGCGCCGCTGTTAAGCAGGCCGAGTGTCACCAGCTGGGCGGCACCGGCAAAGACCATGGCGGACATCGCGACACTTTGTGCAAAGGTCAGGCCGCTGTCCACTGCCATCGAGCCGGCAAGGATTGCCCACGGCACCACGGCCAGGTTGAGCGGGGTCATATGCAGTGCGCCGGTGAGGAAATCTTTCAGCGGCGAAGCGGGTAAATCTGTGGTTGTTGTCATTGTTATCATCCGTACAGCGTAAAACAGTCCGGATACTCTGCCATGACACGGCAGCAGGAATATTGTACAAAATTGTTCAGTGATATCAGCGGCGCTGCATAAACTTGCCCGGTGAGACCCCCATTGCCCGTTTAAAATGGCGGGTAAAGTGGCTTTGATCGGTAAACCCGCACTGTAAAGAGACATCCGCCGGGCGGCCGCCGTTTTGCAACAACTGACGTGCTTTGCGCAGACGCGCCTGAATCAGCCAGGCGTGGGGCGGCATGCCGTAACGCAGACGGAACTGGCGCAGAAAATACCACGGGCTGAGATTCGCCATTGCGGCCAGTTCATCCAGGGAGTAATCAGTTTCCGGATGGCTGTTCATCATCTCTGCGATATGCTGCAGGCGCTGACCGGCCGGGGTGATCTCCGCCGGGTGAAAGCCTTTTTTATTGTGACGGGTGATAAGCCAGGCCAGTGTTGAGAGTAACAGTGAGCCTTTCAGCAGCCGGTTATCCGGCTTCATCAACACATCAAACAGCAGGCGTAACTGCGCGGCCAGGCCGGGGTCATGCACCACTGCGTGAGAAAACCAGGGCACAAAGCCCTGATCGGCCGATTTGAGATCCTGCATCAGCGTGTTCAGCATCTCAGGTGTCGGATAAATCGCGCGGTAGGCCCAGCCGGTTTCCAGTGCGGAGGAGCCGGTATGGATTTCATCGGAGTTCACCAGAATGATATCGCCGGTCGGGGCATAATGATTACTGCCGGTACGGAAAAACTGCTGAACACCTTCGTCAATCACACCAATACAAAAACCTTCGTGCGTATGGCGGCTGAATTTTTGCTGATAATAACGCGCAGAGATCATCCCCAGACCATAAAAATCGTCCAGATGAAAATAGTCCGCCTGTTCGCGGGCGTGTTCGTCACTCTGCATGCGGTGTCCTGCTCTGTCTTTCCGGTAACCGGTTATTATCGCGCTGCGTTATATTCTGTCTTGTACAAAATTGCTCAGCCGCACGATCTCAGTCTGTCAGTCTCATCAGCCGATCAGTTTCCGCGCCGCCAGGTCTTTCACAATCAGTGCGGCGACCAGAGAACAGCGGGGCAGATCACGGCTGTCCAGCCAGTCCAGCTCAGCAATTTCCGCAGCCGGTTGCAGTACGCCGGTAAATTCCGCCTGATAATAGCGGATACGCACCTGTGTGCCGTCCTGTTTACCGTCCGCCTGACCGGTGAATTCCCCGTAAAACGTGATGGTGTCCGGTGTCAGTGTCACCGTCAGTTCTTCGTCAATTTCGCGGCACAGTGCCTGTTCGTCAGTTTCACCGGCTTCACGTTTGCCGCCCGGAGCGTAGAACAGGGTTTTGTTATGGGAGCGGACCATGGCCACTTTGCCGTCTTTCAGCGTGATCAGTGCCAGTTTATCGATCATTTTTGCCGACATTATCGTTCCTTTATCACAATGATGGTTAATGATTTCATCATAATCGTTTTCTGTGATAAAAATCATCAGCTCTGCTCTGTTACCACATAAAAAGGATAATAACGTTGAATACCCGCACTTATCAGTTTTACCAGGTTGATGTTTTTTCTGATGTACCGCTGCTCGGCAATGCGCTGGCGGTGGTCGTTGATGCAGATGATATGACGGATGAGGAAATGCACCGTTTTGCCCGCTGGACAAATCTCAGCGAAACCACATTTTTGCTCAAACCGCAGGATCCGCAGGCCGATTACCGTGTCCGGATTTTCACCCCGGACGGTGAACTGCCGTTTGCCGGACATCCGACGCTGGGCAGTTGTTATGTCTGGCGCGAAACACAGCAGTTTAATGATAAGCGCGATATCATTCAGGAGTGCGGGGTCGGTATGGTGACTATCCGTCAGCAGGATAACCGGCTGGCATTTGCTGCCCCGGCACTGTTACGCGGCGGGGATACTGATCCGCAGCAGGTGGCGTATATAGTGAAAGCACTGGGTCTGCATGATGAAGATGTGGTGCGCTCCGCATGGGTGGATAACGGGCCGGGATGGATTGGCCTGCAACTGACTTCTGTTGCAAAGGTGCTGGCGGCGAAACCGGATTATTCCCTGCTGGACGGGTATGATATCGGCCTGTGTGCACTGTATGACGACCAGAGCGGACCGGTTCAGCTGGAGGTGCGTGCTCTGTGCTGTTCTCTGGGGGAAGAAGATCCGGTAACCGGCAGCCTGAATGCATCGCTTGCTCAGTGGCTGACCGGCGAAGGTATTTTGCCGGAATGCTATGTGGCCGGACAGGGACAGGTTATCAGCCGTGACGGCAAAATCTTTGTCACTAAGGAAGCAGGTCAGGTATGGGTTGCCGGGGATGTAACCTGTGTGATCACCGGACAGGTAACGCTGCGCTGACTGAAAACAAACCAAAAGGATAATTACCGTGAGCAACAAAACCCATTCCTTTTACCAGGTTGATGTTTTTTCTGATGTGCCGCTGCTCGGCAATGCGCTGGCGGTAGTGGTTGATGCGGATGATCTGACCGATGAAGAGATGCATCGTTTTGCCCGCTGGACAAACCTCAGCGAAACCACATTTTTGCTCAAACCGCAGGATCCGCAGGCCGATTACCGTGTCCGGATTTTCACCCCGGACGGTGAGCTGCCGTTTGCCGGGCACCCGACGCTGGGCAGTTGCCATGTCTGGAAGCAGCATACCGGTTTCAGTGAGACGCGGGATATCATTCAGGAATGCGCCGCCGGGCTTATTACGCTGCGTCAGTCTGAACAGGGAACTGCTTTTGCCGCACCGCCGATGATTAACGGGCGGGATCTGACAGAAGACGAGTGCAATACGGTTGCGTCGGCATACGGCATCCCCCGCAGTGCTGTTTTACAGGCAAAATATATTGATAACGGCCCGGCATGGACCGGGGTTGAGGTGGATTCCGTTGCCCGCCTGCTGGCAATTACGCCGGATTATGCGGTACTCAGCCAGTCAGGGAATAACGCTCTGTATAAAATCGGCGTGTGTGCCCGGTATCCGGCAGGCAGTGAAGCTGCACTTGCGGTAAGGGCATTTATTAACCGCAGGGGTGCGGAAGACCCGGTAACCGGCAGCCTGAATGCAGCGCTGGCACAATGGCTTATCAGCAACGGCACATTGCCGCCGCACTATCTGGCGCGGCAGGGAGAAAGTGTGAAACGTGACGGCCGGCTGAGTGTCCGGCAGGATGCAGACGGGATCTGGGTCGGCGGTGCGGTGACAGACTGTATCCGGGGGCAGGTTTCACTGCGCTGAAAAATATTTACCGGCGGATATTATGCCGCCGGTGATGTCAGTGCAGACTGCAATACCAGCTGACCGGCACGAACCATTTCTGCCAGTTGCTCCGCACTTTCACCGGCCCGTGCGCGCAGGGAAATACTGTGCAGAAACGCGGTCAGTGTTTTCGCCAGCAGCGGGGCGGAATCCGGATCGCGCAGCGCGGCTTTCTCTTCATTCAGACAATCCAGCACCATCATCTCCTGTGCCGCAATGACTTCCTGCAGGCGTTTGCGGATAGCAGGGTCGTACACTTCCGCAGCGGCTGTCGATAACACCATGCATCCGGCAGGGCCGTGCTCTCCGGTATACAGGGTGACAGTTGCCTGTAACCAGCGGGTCAGGCGGGCGGCCAGCGGCTCACCGGGCGTCCGCAGTGCCAGTGCGTCGGTGTAATGTGCCTGTGCTATTTCACCAAACCTGTTCATTGCCAGCTGATAAAGCCGTTCTTTATTACCGAAAGCGGCGTACAGGCTGGGTTTTCTCATGTCCGTTTCTGCGGCCAGTTCATCGAGGGACGTTGCGGTATACCCTTTGTGCCAGAACTGCGCCATGATTTTATCCAGTGCGGCGGCACTGTCATAATTCCGGGGTCTGCCTTTTTGTGCCATTTGATTACCGATCAGTATAAAAACAATTTACATCATTGTACCTCATGCATTAATTTACCGTTTAGTAAATAAATGTTGGCACGGAGTATTTTGATGTCTGATCATGATTATGCAGTTGAAACGATTTACGGGCTGAGCACGCCTTCCATTCAGGCGCTGATCGCTGCCGGACGTGCATCACAGCCCGCATTGCTGAAAGTCGGAATTTTTGTTTGTCCGGGCTATATGCCGATGGATATCAATGGCGCACAGTCTGTTTTTACGATTGCCGGGGCGGAAATCTATTTTATCTGGAAACGCCGGGAACTGGTGGAAGGCTATATCGGCTGGCCGACCATGCCGACAATGACCTTTGATGAGTGTCCGGATGATCTGGATGTGCTGGTGACCGGCATGGTGCCGCCGGAAGTGATTGAAGATCCGGCGGTGATCCGCTTTTTCGCGCGGGCGGGGCAAAAAGCAAAATATGTGATTGGCACCTGTTACGGTTCGCTGATGCTGGGCACCGCCGGATTACTGAAAGGCAGAAGGGCAACCAGTAACAGCAATGTGGTGCCGATGCTGCCTGATGTCGGGGCTGTTGCCGTCGGCGGCAGTGATGTGGTGATCGACGATACTATCTACACCTCGGGTCCGGCCACCGGTTCGTTTGATGCTTCATTACTGGTGCTGAAAGCTCTGCGGGTGAAAAGCTGGCTGCGCTGGTTGAATTGGCGATTGAATACGATCCGCGCCCGCCGTTCCGTACCGGCTCCCCGCAACTTGCAGGGCCGGAAATGACTGCCGTTTCACAAAGCATGACCGCGCCGCTGAACCGGCAATATCACGAAGCGGCGAAGCGCGGCTATGCCTGTTATCAGCAGATGATTCAGGGCTGACACGCCGGATAATACGCTGTCAAATCCCGTCCGGCAGTCCGTAAGTGCAGCGCGGGTCCTGCAAGTACCCGCCGGAGATAACGTGCTATCATGCTGTTATTCTTCCTCATATTTTTACATGGCAGGTTCATTTTAAGACTAAATGCGCTGAAAAATATTGCCGGGAAGATACGGTGATGTGCTGTCAGTGGCTTAAGGTAGTGTTCAGATTAACCGGTACGTTTAAAACACTGACTGTGTTGCAGAACAAAATCGATAAAACAGCGCAGCCGGGGAGAAAGTGCCTGACTGCGGTAATACACGGCATGAATCGGCAATTTATTTTCATAAGTATATGACGTCAGAACCTGACGAAATTCCCCGTTTTCGCGCATTTCGTGTGTCACAAAATCAGAGATACAGGCAATCCCCGCGCCGGAACGTGCCAGGGTGCAGATAATTTCCCCGCTGCCCGCAGCCAGTGACGGGGTGATTTTCAGTCCCTTTTTGTTGCCGTCATACAGCGGCCAGGTATTCAGGCTTTCCGGCGCGATAAATCCCAGCAGGGTGTGCTGTGCCAAATCTTCCGGCGTTTTCGGCTCGCCATGCTGCTGAAGATAACGCGGGCTGGCCAGAATCCGCTGGCAGGTGTAGCCCATCAGCGTGGCATGCAGGGAAGAATCCGCCAGCGGACCGAAGCGGAATGCAATATCGGTCTGTTTCTCCAGTAAATTGGTGATGCCTTCATAGTTAGTCAGTTCAAGGCGGATTTGCGGGTAACGTTCATGGAATTGTGTCACCAGCGGTGCTATCACATGGAGCTGAACAGGTGTTGAGGCATCAATACGCAGTGTGCCGGAGGGGATCTCTTTATGATTCATCAGCACATCTTCCGCTTCCTGCGCCAGTTGCATCACATCACGGGCTTTCTGCAGAAATAATGCACCTTCCTCACTCAGTTTGAGCCGCCGCGTGGTGCGGTACAACAAGGTACTGTTCATCTTTTCTTCAAGGCGCAGCAGGGCGCGACTGACAGCTGAAACCGTCAATCCGCTCTGCGCGGCGGCGGTGGTCACAGAGCCGCAGTCAACCACAGCGATAAAGGCCCGCATTTCTTCCAGAGTGATTTTCATTGTTGCATTTTATTCAATTGTTTTTTGCAGATTAGCGGCTGTTTCCGCAAAAATCAATGTGGCAGAATCGCCGTCCTGACAACACTGTGACGTTGTTTTTTATTCTGAGGACATTATGCGAACAAATACTGCTCTGTTATCCCTGTCTGTCGGTGCATTTGCTATCGGGGCAACGGAATTTTCCCCGATGGGTATGCTGCCGGAAATCGCCGGGTCACTGGCTGTTTCCATACCCGCCGCCGGGATGCTGGTTGTGGTGTATGCACTGGGCGTGATGCTGGGTGCACCGGTAATGACGTTACTGCTGATCCGGCGTTCGCCGAAAGCGGCACTGATTTTCCTGATGAGTATCTTTACGGCGGGTAATGTGCTGTCGGCACTGGCACCGGATTACAATACATTGTTGTTTGCCCGCTTTATCACCAGCCTGAATCACGGCGCGTTTTTCGGCATCGGTGCTATGGTGGCGACACGGGTGGTGGCCAAAGGCAAAGAAGCCGGGGCCATTGCGGGCATGTTTATGGGGCTGACGATTGCTAATATCGGCGGCGTTCCGGCGATCACCAAACTGTCCCAGATGCTGGGCTGGCGCGAATCCTTCTTTGTGGTCAGCCTTCTCGGCCTGCTGACAATGGCAGCATTGCTGCGATCACTGCCGCGTAATATGCAGGGACAGGCACTTAATTTGCGCCGTGAATTACAGGTGCTGACCCGTCCGGCGGTATTACTGGCAATGCTGTGTACTGTGCTGGGTGCCAGCGCCATGTTTACGTTTTATACCTATATTGCTCCCGCGCTGACCTTTATCTCTGCCGTTCCGGAAACGCAGATCAGCATTATGCTGGTTCTGGTCGGGCTGGGTTTCACACTGGGGAATTATCTGGGCGGAGTCTGGGCAAACCGTTCGGTTTCCCGCACATTGTACGGATTATTTGCACTGCTGGCGCTGACGATGGTCTTGTTCCCGTTTATGGTCCGTGACACTGTCACAGCCGGGGTCATGCTGGTTATCTGGGGAGCGGCCAGTTTTGGTATCGTTCCGCCGCTTCAGGTCAAAGTGATGCAGGTAGCTTCAGAAGCACAGGCGCTGGCCTCATCAGTTAATATCGGTGCCTTTAATCTCGGTAATGCAGTGGGCGCCGCGCTGGGAGCATCGGTGCTGGCAAACGGTGGTGATTATGCCGGAGTCAGTTATGCAGGTGCGGCAGTAGCTGCCGCCGGATTAGTGGTGCTGCGGATAACCTTACGCCGGACAAAACTGCAGAAATCAGGTTCAGATGCAGAGCAATGCACCACTGTATAAATAAGTCAGCAGATTAAAAAACCTTGGCAGTCCGTGATGTTAATCCACGGACTGCTTGTCTTTTGTGCGGGTTATTGATTAGAGTGGTGAATTCTGTTTACTGATAACCGGTGATTTTGCTATGACAACCTTTTCTGACACAACATTCCGTACTTTGTATCCGGCCATTGAGCCTTATGAGGCCGGTTTTCTCGATGTTGGTCATGGTCACCGGATCTATTACGAACGCACCGGCACACCCGGTGCGAAACCGGCGGTTTTTCTGCACGGCGGGCCCGGCGGCGGCATCAGCTCTGAATACCGGCGCTATTTTGATCCGGCCCGTTATGATGTGCTGCTGTTTGACCAGCGCGGTTGCGGGCGTTCAACACCCCATGCTGAAATTACCCATAACACTACGTGGGATCTGGTGGAGGACATTGAGCGGCTGAGAAATCATACCGGTGTCAGTAAATGGCTGGTATTCGGCGGCTCCTGGGGCTCGAGCCTCGCGCTGGCATACAGTGAAACACATCCGCAGCAGGTCAGTGAAATCATTCTGCGCGGTGTGTATACCGTGACACAGGCAGAACTGAACTGGTATTACCAATTTGGCGTTTCACAGATGTTCCCGGAAGAGTGGGAAGCTTTTTTGGCACCGGTTCCGGTGCAGGAACGGCACAATATGATTGCTGCCTACCATAAACTGCTGACCGGTGATGATGTTCAGGTTCAGCTGTCAGCAGCCAAAGCCTGGACGTTGTGGGAAGGGAAAACCACCACGCTGTTACCGGATGCAGAGCATCTGGATGAATTTACCGGTGACCATTTCGCCATCGCCTTTGCCCGGCTGGAGAACCACTATTTTTATCACCAGTGCTGGCTGGAGGAAGGACAGTTGCTGCGTGATATTCACCGGCTGCAGGGTATCCCGGGAATTATTGTTCACGGCCGTTATGATATGCCGTGTCCGGCAACCTTTGCGTGGCATCTGCATAAAGCCTGGCCGGGATCTGTGCTGCATCTGATTGAAGGTGCAGGGCACGCGATGTCTGAACCGGGGATCCGGGATCAGCTGCTGCGGGCCACAGACTATTTTGCCGGTCAGGAGCCATGACCGGCAATTTGCAGGGTATTTTGGGGCTGGTGATCACCAGCTCCGTGCTGATTGCCATTCCGGGGCCGAGTATTCTGTTTCTGGTCGGTCAGGCGTTATCTGCCGGGAAGAAAAATGCCCTGAAAGGCGTTGCCGGAAATGCCATCGGTATGTACAGCATTGCGGTATTACTTTCTTTCGGCATTGGCGCGGTACTGATGTCTTCTCCGCAGATCCTGATGATTATTCGTCTGATCGGAGCATTTGTCCTGTTGCTGATTGGCTGGCAGTATGTCCGGGCATCCCGTATCAGTATGGCGATAGATGTGCCGGCGAATAAAGGCCGTCAGTCATTTTTTGCCGGTATTATTGTCGGTGCCGCGAACCCGAAATCCGTGATTATGTTCGGTACAATTGTCCCCGGATTCACCGGCGAAATTCCGCCGGAGATGTCTGCGACCACCGTGTTACTGCTGATGTCGCTGATCCCGATAGTGCTGGGTATTGTTATCGATATTATCTGGGTTTATGCCGCACATGCCGTTAAATCCGCGTCATTTTTCCGGGGAAACAGTCTGCGCTGGTTTAATCTGTGCGGCGGTATCCTGATGATCCTTATGGCATTACTGCTGGCAGTGGCATCGGTGATTTAATCATCACCGGTAACCGGGGTGTACACCAGCAGCCGGTTGGCTTTATCAATATCAAATGTCAGGGACGCATATTCGTAGGTTTCCCGTCTGCCGTTAAATTCAATTTCACGGATACCGTTACAGGGCTGATAGATTTCGTGTTTATTCCACAAAGCGTCAAAAGCTGCAGACTCCTGACATAACGCTGTGATCATCCGCTGAATATTGGGGTCATGTTTTGTTCTGGCATAATCCCGGCGGAAACCGGCCAGCAGACGCTGAGCATCGGTTTCCCAGTCAATAAAGCGGGTTTGATAGCGGGGATCGGTAAACAGTAAATACAGAAAGTTACGCATCCCGGGCTGTGCTTCAGAGAAGTGCAGGTAACGATCCGCTTTTTCATTATACGCCAGCACATCCCAGTGCAGATTCAGCACATAGCAAAGATAATTATCCGGAAAATCATCCAGCATCCGGGTGATAACCGGCGGCACATGATGTTCCGTATCACCGGACGCTTCGGGTGCCCGCTGATGGGCCAGCAGATACAGGTGCTGGCGTTCTGCCTCATTCAGACGCAGTGTCCGCGCAAGATTGTCCAGAAAGCGGGTGGATACTCCGATTTCACGTCCCTGTTCCAGCCAGGTGTACCAGGTCAGACCCACACCGGCGAGTGCGGCGACTTCCTCACGGCGCAGACCCGGGGTTCGGCGGCGTGAAGTATGTGGCAGGCCCACACATTCCGGAGTCAGACTTTCGCGTTTTGTCCGTAAAAAATCAGCCAGTTCCGGCCGTGTGCGCGGATTTTCACTCATGTTCAGATGCCTTATGTTATGTTGCCTTTAGTGCCTGTTATTATTAGTAATAGTATAAACAGTTAAATTGTAACAGGATAACGGCATGTGATTATAGTCTCATATTGCAGATTTCACGTTCCGCCGCCGGAAAGCGCCTTCAGCGCCCGGAAAACCGTGCCAGTACCCGTCTTCTTCACCGGACCACACGGCGATTGCGTCTCACGGAAGAGGGTGAACGTTTTTTTCTGCACGCCAAACGGATATTATCCGGGGTGGATGATGCGGAAAATGCCTTATATGACGACTTTCCGGTACATTGCGGATTGCTGTCCCCGTGGTCTTTGGCCGCAATTATGTGATGCCGGTAGTACAACAGTATGCCGCACAATGGCCCGGTGTTGATATTGATGTCAGTTTTTCGGATGATGACTGTGATCTGGTTCAGGAAGGGATTGCTGTGGCAGTGTGTATCGGCGGTAATGATAACAGCCGCCTGGTGCGGAAAGTTCTGGCGCCGAAAGTCCGCGAATTTCTCAATATACCGGAAATACAATGGCAGGGGGAAAGCGGTATGGGAATCCCTCCCGTTAATCAATCATAAGGAATAACTGATGACAGATAGTGAATTTCTGGCACAGGCGATAGCACTGGCCCGCCGGAATGTCGAAAAAGGCGGGCGCCCGTTTGGTGCCGTTGTGGTCAGAAACGGGGAAATTGTCGGTGAAGGGGTTAATCAGATGTCTGAACTGCATGACCCGACCGCCCATGCGGAATTACTGGCTCTGCGCCATGCCGGTAACAACCTCCGGCAGACCCGGCTGGAAGATTGCGTGGTGTATGCCAGCGGACAACCATGCCCGATGTGCCTGGCGGCGATGCGAATGGCTGGCATAACCCGTGCGGTATATGCGTATTCCAATGCAGATGCGGAACCTTATGGTTTATCAACGGCATCCGTCGCACTGGCATTACGGGCCGATCCGCATGAGCAGCCGGGCTTCTCTTTTACACAACAAAAACCGGAAGGTGAGCCGTCACTGTATGATTTCTGGCGGCAAAAACAGAACTGATTTTCGTTGCCACAGAGGCTGCCGGGTTTCCGGCAGCCGGTATTCCTGATACCATAACCCGCCGGTACCTTCTGCCGGTTTTGTATTTTTTACCTTCTGTATTCTCCGCTCTGTTTTACATTCCTCTTATTTATCCTCTGAACATACTGCGTTCTGTCAGCAGTACATCTTCTGTCTGCCTGTCATTTCACCTGTTTTATCTTTTCCTGATGAGTGAATTCAATCCATAACCCGTTTATTTTCATTTCGTTATACAGGATTTTTATGATTTCACCTTATATATTGCCGGTACTGGCATTCCCGGTATTTTTTACCGGTATTACTGAATTTATGGTTTCACCGATGCTCACGCCGCAGGCGGTTGCATTTGATGTCATACCCGCACAAGCCTCATGGCTGACTGCGGTGTATGCCTTATCGTATGCACTCGCCGCGCCGGTGCCGGGACGGCTGTCAGATCGTATCGGCCGTTACCGGATGTTGCGTGCCGCATTATTACTGTTTGTGGCGGATGGTATCGCCTTGTCGCTGGCACCGTGTTTCAGTGTGGCTGCCGCGCTGATCCCGTCAGTTTTTGCACTGATTGCAGAACAATTTCCGCATGACAGACAGGCTTCTGCTATGGGGTGGTGATGACAGGTATGACCGCCGGTATAATTTCCGGCCCGGTAAATGTTACTCACCGGCATTATCGTGGCTGAACATGCAGGAACACGTAAAGGAGAGGCACTGGTATTGTCAGAAAGTCTGAATAATCTGAGTATTTTTATTTTATTGCCGGTGGCAGCGGCGCAGCAGGATAGTCAGATATTATTACCCGCAGTTATCGCGCTATTGTGTCGCGCAACAGTACTGACGGGGTACATTCTCAGCCCGATATATCGCAAAAAGTAATAATAACGAGAGAAATTATCTCTTCCGGAACTCATTGATACCGATCACGTTTACCGGAAGCGAAAATCAATATCATTTACGCTGTATATACAAGTATATAACGATAACAGTAAAACGATAACGGATGGTTCTATGACGACTAACTATATTTCGCGGGTACTGCTGCCTGCGCTGATTTCTGTTGCCCTTTTTCCGGCGCAGCAGGCACTGGCAGATACCATAATTGTGACGGATAAGCCTTCTCATATCACCCCGCAAACTCAGGCCGGTGCCGGTTTTGTGGCGACCGATATTGATATGGGGCCGCTCGGTACCCGCCAGTGGCTGGATATTCCCTACAGCAGCAATACCGTCAGTGAAGCGATGATCCGCAATCAGCAAAGTAAAAGTGTCAGTGAAATGCTGAAATATCTGCCGTCTTCCCAGATGCAGGCACGCGGTGGTATGGATGTGGGGCGTCCGCAGAGCCGGGGAATGCAGGGCAGCGTGGTGGAA
Source organism: Morganella morganii H1r (assembly GCF_000633515.1). Taxonomy (GTDB): domain Bacteria; phylum Pseudomonadota; class Gammaproteobacteria; order Enterobacterales; family Enterobacteriaceae; genus Morganella; species Morganella morganii_B. Next base: position 154,991 of record NZ_AYMP01000016.1, read on the forward strand.
AACAGCAGACTGAACGGCCTGAATATTGTTTCCACCACGGCGTTTCCGGTAGAAATGCTGGAGCGGCTGGACGCCGTGAACAGCCTGACCGGTGCAATTTACGGCCCGGCGAGCCCTTCCGGTCAGTTTAATTTTATCTCTAAACGGCCGACTCAGGAGCCGCTGCGCCGGGTTACGGTGGGGTATCAGAACCGCAATGCCTACAGCGCACATCTGGATCTCGGCGGGCAGGTGAATGAAGAGAAGACTTTCGGCTACCGCCTGAATTTACTGGATGAAGAGGGGGAAGGTTATGTCCGGAACAGTAAAATCCGCCGTCAGCTGGCCGCTGTTGCCCTGGACTGGCAGATCCGGCCGGGAACACAGATACAGCTGGATGCCAGCCACTATCATTTTGTGACCAAAGGATTTCCCGGCAGCTTTGGTTACGGCCCGGATATTGATTTACCGAATGCACCGGACAGTTCCAACCCTGATCTTGCACTTAACACCGCCGGTAATGACCTGACGACAGATTCCGTCAGTACACGTTTTACCCACTATATGAATGATGACTGGTCACTGAGCGGCGGTATCGGCTATCAGCAGGCTGATCGGGCAATGCGCTCCGTTTCGTCGCAAATTCTGGACAGTAAAGGGACTATCAGCCGCTCGATCACGGATTCTCCGGCAGCCGGCCGTTTCCGCGTACTGAGTAATAATCTCGCCCTGAACGGTCAGTTTGATACAGGTTCGGTAAACCATGATGTTGCTCTTGCCACTACCGGTTATACCTGGTCAATTTACAGTGCCAAAGAGCGGGGTAAAACCTTTCAGCTCGGCAATACCAATATGTATGACCCGTCTTCCATGACCGAACCTTCCGATGGTCGTATCAGAACCGGCGGGGAGCGTTACAAAGCCAGTGAAAACCAGCAGCAGAGTATTATCATTGGTGACACTGTCACATTTAACCCGCAATGGTCTGCCATGGTGTATGTCAGTCAGAGCTGGATAACGACCCGTAACTTCGATAAGCAGGGACACAAAACTGACCGCGATCAGCAGACCGGTACCAGCCCGAATATGGCGCTGATGTACAAAATCACTCCCGATGTGATGACCTATATCAGTTATGCCGATTCTCTCCAGCCGGGGGATACCGCGCCGGATGATGATAAAGTCAAAAACCGGGGTGAAACACTCAGCCCGTACCGCAGTACCCAATATGAATGGGGTATTAAAGCCAATACCGGCAATATGAATCTGAGTGCCGCAGTTTTCCGCCTGAAACGGCCGTTTGCTTATACCGATAGCGACCAGATCTTTAAAAAACAGGGGGAGCAGGTGAATGACGGCCTGGAACTGACCGCCACCGGCAATGTCTGGCAGGGGCTGAATATCTACAGCGGCGTTACGTTCCTGAAAGCAGAACTGACGGATACCGGAAACAGTAAGACTGAAGATAAACGGGTTGTCGGGGTACCGAAAGTACAGGCAAACCTGCTGATGGAATACAGTCTGCCGTCTGTTCCGCAGTGGGTATACAGTGCCAATATTCATTACACCGGCAAACGGGCGGCAAATGATACCAACACCAGCTGGGCGGACAGCTATACCACGCTGGATCTCGGTGCCCGTTATACCACTCAGATAGAAAATGTGCCGGTCACGCTGCGGATCTCTGCGGATAACGTCACCAATGAACATTACTGGGCGTCTATCTTCCCCGGCAACAGTAATGGTAAAAATGGCGGCGCTAATGCCTTTACCGGTGCAGGCCGCGAATTCCGGGCCACCGTATCATTTGATTTCTGACACGGAGGTACGGTGATGCGGCACTATTTATCAGCGTTATGCCTGTTATTTGTCAGTACCTGCGTCTTCAGTGTCCCGGCGGAAACCCCGCCGGAACCGGCACTGCGGATAGCAACACCGTGGCCGGCGCAGAATGCGATTATTATGATGCTGGGTTATGGCGGTAATATTACAGGAACCTCACGGGTTGCCAAACAGATCCCGCTGTTCCGTCAGATGCTGCCGCAGATTGATAATGTGCCGGTCATCGGCACAACCGGCGGTAATGAGCTGAATATTGAACAAATTCTGAGTCTGCGGACAGATATTTTATTTATTCATGACGGGATCCGCATTCCTCAGCAGGAGGTACTGGCACAGGCCGGTGTCCGTGTGCTGGCTTTTAAAGCCAACAGTATGGATGCCCTGCGGGAGCGGGTAAAACTGACCGGCGAAGCGCTCGGGCCGGATGCGGCAGAGAAAGCGGCGCAATATGAGCGCTATTTCCGGGACAATATCCGCCGGGTGCAGGAACGGCTGAAAAAGGTTCCGGTGTCTGCCCGTCTGCGGGTGTATCACAGCATGGGAAACCCGCTGTATACCTCCGGGCGGCCGTCACTCAATCAGGACTGGATGGATCTGGCCGGCGCGGTCAATGTGGCGGAAAACTGGTTTCCGGCACACAGCAGTGCAAACGGAGAGGTATCATCAGAGCAGATTATCGCGGCTGATCCGCAGGTGATTATTGCGATGAACCGGCGGGATGCGGAATTTATTCAGCAGTCGCCGCAATGGCAGTCAATTGATGCCGTGCGTAACGGGCGGGTATATACCAATCCGCGTGGTATGTTCTGGTGGTGCCGCGAGACGTCAGAGGAGGCATTGCAGTTTCTCTGGCTGGCCACGGTGCTGTACCCGGACGCTTTTGCGGATATTGATATGAGAAATGAAACAGCCGCGTTCTATCAGGCGTTTTATGGCATTACGCTGACGCCGCAGCAGATCACGGATATTCTGCAACCGGAGTAATCCGGACATCCCGTCACCGGTTTTCCGGTGACGGGATTGTATCTGTTTATACTTTTACTAGTTCAACATGCTGCAAGAGCCCGCCGCCGGACAATGAGCGATCCTCATAGAATGTCAGCACAATATCACCTTCCTCCAGGTTCAGCTGTGTTTCACGGTAAATCACCGGGCCGTAATTTGAGCCGGATTTATACGGTGTCAGCACTGTTTTGGTTAAATCGGTCAGATGGGCATCGGTGACGGTTTTTCCGGTCTGTTCAATCTTCAGCCGGGTTTCATAATCAAAACTGAGTGAATTGGTCATATAGGCATAATACAGCCGGAGATGATACTGACCGGCACTTCTGACCGGCAGTGTAACAGGGTCACAGCCTCTGTTGTAGCTGCGGGGTTCGGTGACGGATAAATAATTATAACTGCCGTTAGCGGAAGAATTACCGTCAGTCAGGAACAGATTGCCGAGATAAACCGTATGATTTTCAGCATCAACCGGATTGGCAGCAATATCCCCGCGTTCAAGGCAGACACGGGTGGGTTTCTGCTGCGCACCGTAAGTCAGGTGATCCTGAATATTGGTATAATCGGATGTCCAGTAAATCACAGAACGTTTGGCCTGACTTTCCGCGTCATAAAAATCATCATTTTCGGTGTAATTGTTGAGCTCCGCAGTCAGCACATCTTTAAACATAGTATCAGCCTGTTTGGTCAGGGTTTTGCTGTATTTTTCCAGCACATCGGAGGCATATCCCCAGCTCCTGCCGAATACCAGGGTATCGCGCAGCGTAAAGAAGTAGAGCAGACAGGACAGGGCACACACCCCGCACAGCCGGACAATGCCTATTCTTTTTGCGGTATCGATGCTGAGAATGCATAAGCGGTTCATACTTGCGATAGCGATCTCATTGCGTACCACAATCAGCTGGCGCGCCTCTTCTGTCGGTTCGTTTTGCCAGGAACTGATAGCATCCTGCAAATTTTCAGCATTTTTACGGACCGCCTGATAGTCCAGTCTCCGCCATTCATCGGTATTTTTCAACATAATTTCCTGAATAATATCAATGATATCAACTTCTTTTGGTTCTGTCGTTTTTTTATAGACCAGTTTCAGCACCATGCTGAGAATGGTGGTGGCAATTCCCTGCGGTGAAGTGACCGGTACAGCATAAGATGCAGGCGGGATCATATTCAGTGCCTGTAATGTCAGCATATGTAACTGTGGCTGGGTGTTTTCTGCGGCAATGTGAAGGGCAGAAGTCTGAGTCATAATGTTTCTCCGGCAGATAATAAACAGATAAGGGAAAATCAGTTTATTGCTGCTTATCTGCCGGTGACAGATGCATTTTTCTCAGACTTATGAGCAATGTTATTACGGCAATTACCGTGATTTTTCCATAACCGGCAGCGGAGAGGATAGTTGTTCCGTGATAAACGGCAGTGTGAGAGTGGTTGTCATAAAGGGTACCCGCTGATTTTACGCTATTTAAAATAGTCTTCCGGATAAATTAAACCGGAACCTGAAGGATCTATAAAATATTATTCGGTAAATCAATACGGTAACTCTATTTTCCTGAAAAATTAGGAATTTTCTTTATTGTAGTAAATGATTGTAATTCATTGATGTTATTATAATTTTACATTTCAACATAAAATGACACGATAGTATTTAGTGCCCTGGTATGCTAAAACACGGTGTGCTGAAAATCAGAAAAGCAGTTTAATTGATTTTTTTAAAAAGGAAATTTTCAGATGATGTTTATCGACAGGGTTATTCACCTGGTGCTCAGTGGCATTATTATCGTAGGTGTCTATCAGTTTTATTTTTTTACGCAGCGTCATATGGTCAGGCCGGTTAAAACGTTTAACTCTGCACTGGATGAAAAAATTCCCTTCTGGCCCTGGTGGTCCTGGATCTACAGCTTTCTTTATTATCCGGCGATTCTCTATCTGAACTGGATTATTCAGGATTCACGTCAGTTTATTATCATCGTATTCAGCTATGTTATCCTGTTACTGATGCAGATGTTTTTCTTTGTGGTGTATCCGGTTGCCACACCGCCGCACTGGCGTGAAATGAATACCGGGAAGAAAGCGTCTGAAAAATTCCTGCTGTTTGTGCAGAAATTCGACGATACATCCAACTGTTTCCCGAGCATGCACGTCTCTGTTGCCACATTAACTGCGCTGCTGGCCTATGCCACACTCGGACCATGGGTATTCATGTTCCCGCTGTTAATCGCCTTATCCTGCATGTTCACCAAACAGCATTACATTATTGATTTACCGGCAGGTGCCGTACTTGGCTGGCTGGCTTATCAATGTTATGTCGTATTAATATAATTTGTTGATAAACGAACGATTATAAATACCCTCATGACATAATTGCCGCATTCAGTGCGGCATTTTTTTGTCCGTATTCCGGTCAGAAAAAACCCCCGGTAATTGGGTATCCGACTATCGGGGGTCACTCCGGATTCAGGTTTTCCGGCAGAATATCAATGCGCCATACGCGCAAATCCGTCAGCCAGATCCTGTTTCAGGTCATCAACATCTTCCAGCCCGATTTGCAGGCGTAATGTCCGCCCGCCCGGATTCCACTGTGTGACGGTGCGGTATTCCGCGCAATCAAACGGCGTGATCAGGCTTTCAAAACCGCCCCATGAGTAGCCCATACCGAAGATGGAAAGGCCGTCCAGCAGCCTGCCGACATCATCTTGTGTAAATTTCGGATCCAGCACCACTGAGAACAGGCCGGAAGAGCCGGTAAAGTCACGTTTCCAGATCTCGTGCCCCGGGCAGTCCTCAAAGGCCGGATGCAGCACGCGGATCACTTCCGGGCGAGATTTCAGCCAGTGCGCAATATCCAGTGCCCGTGACTGTGCCTCTTTCAGGCGGATTGACAGGGTACGCAGCCCGCGCAATGCCAGGAAGCAATCTTCCGCACCCGGCAGCATTGCCATCAGATCATAAGTTTCCCGCAGTTTCGGCCACCATTCTGCGTTGGCGGAGACAATCCCCATCAGCAGATCGGAATGGCCGCCCAGATATTTGGTACCGGCTTCAAGGGAGAGGTCGCAGCCCATATCATGTGCCCGGAAAAACAGCGGGGTTGCCCAGGTATTATCAATAATCGTCGCGATGTTGTATTTTTTCGCCACTGCCGTGATAGCCGGAACATCCTGAACCTCAAAGCTCTGAGACCCCGGAGACTCCAGGAAAATCGTGCTGGTGTTGCTTTTTATCAGAGACTCAATGTCACTGCCGATCATCGGGTCGTAATAGGTGATGGTGATCCCCATTTTTTCCAGCAAACCACGACAGAAATTACGGGTCGGACGATAAACACTGTCCGGCATCAGCAGGTTATCGCCGCTTTTCAGTGTGGTCAGCAGCGCCAGCACAATGGCACCCAGCCCGGACGGTGACAGCACGGTTCCTTCGGCGCCCGCAAGGGCGCTCCAGGATTGCTCGAGATGTTTAATGGTCGGCGTGCCCGCTGTCCCGTAGTTAAACTCAGCCCGGTTATTGAGCAGGGCATCCATGGTCGGGAAAACCACTGTAGACCCCCGGTAAACAGGGGCATTAACAAAGCCGGACTGTGACGCCGGGTCGCGTCCCAGCTGCGTTATCTGTGTATCAATATGAAAATCTGAAACGGTTTTTTTAGTCATAACATCCTCACGCGTAATACGTCATTATTCATTTACGGCGTTATTCGAAAAACTTAAAGAACGGAGAGAGACACAACAGTACGCCGAAGAAGATAATAAACCAGACTGTTGCACCTTTGAATTTATGTAATACCGGCACGCGGTAAACCAGATAGCACGGGATCAGGCAGGAAACTACGCCGAATAACGGCCCGCCGAGCTGCATAAAGAACAGAATTGAGAAGCGGGTGGAGACCCAGAACCACAGGGACAGAATCACGCCGATACACACACCGTAATGCAGCACGGTCTGATTAATACGCTCCTGCGGCATAAAGCGGGTCAGGATATTCACCACGATACCTTTAATCGCTTCCTGGAAACCCAGATAAATACCAAGGAAGGCGGTCAGAATGGCGAAAATATTCAGCATTGCAGTCATGACTTTAACAACCGACCCCGGAATCACCTGTGCGGCAATCGCCAGTGCCGAGATATTCTGCTCAAACGCGGAGACCGCCTGATCGTGGCTTATCGAGAACGTGAACGAGAAGGCAAAGAACAGGACAGCAACCGCCAGGATAATATACGCCACCCTGTTTGCCCGTACTGCACGGTAAGTTGCGATACGCTTGTTTTTTTCCAGTCTGCGGTAGGCAATGTTCATCGGGCTTAAAATCTGCACGAACAGAATAGAGAACAGGGTAAACGGCAGTGTCAGGAACACATCCCGCAGGAACGGCAGAAAGTCCGGGAACGCACTGATATTGGCAAAGTTCCAGTAAGGCACCATCACAATCCCGAGTAACACGATAATCCCGAATTTCACAATAACCATCGGGCCGGAGACCTTAAATAACAGGCGCTCCCCCTGTGCGGCAATTGCCACCAGAACCGTCAGGATAATCAGCCCGTACCATACCGAATCAGATAATAATCCTTCCGTTAAACCGAATGTTTTGATGTAGGAGGCGCTGTCAAAGGTCACGGCGAGTGAATAGGAGAACATGCCGTGCAGCAGCATCAGGAAGTAGGCGATACCCAGGGCGACACCCCAGTTTTTTCCCAGATACTGTGTGATAACGCTGGCATAATCTTCACATTCTTCTGATTCGGATAATGTCCGCAGATATAAATTCTGCAGCCAGTAAATCGCCGGATAGGATAATAATGTAGCGGCAATAAATACCCAGATACCTTTAATACCGATCTGAACCGGCATAAAAACAATCCCGGAACCGATTGCCATCCCGATACATAATACAACCCACCCGGCATCATATTTGGTAAAGGGTATCTTTTTTAAATCACTATTTGCATTTGCACCTGTCTGAATGCTGTCTTGCATAGTCAATTCCTCAACGTTATAGATTTAATTATTTAAAAAGTCAGGAACAACGTGAATATATTTATGTTGTATGGATACAGTGTTATAAAACCATTGTTATAGTAAGGGGTAACACGCAGGCTGAACAGGGCACGACTATGCTAATAAATAAAAACACTTTTGCGTTTAAAGCAAAAATTGACAGCTACGCGATTTTTCGCCATCTGGAGCTGTTTATCAAAATTGTGGAGTGCAACAGTTTCAGCGGTGCGGCACGAAAACTCAATGTCACACCGTCATCTGTCAGCCGTGGCTTACAGCAACTGGAGGAGCAGCTCGGTGTGGTCTTGCTGAAACGAACCACCCGCAATTTTATCCTGACTGAAGCCGGCCGTTATTTATTGCAGAGGGCGCAACAGTTACTGACAGATCTTGATGATTCATTAGTGAATACGGCGAGTTTTTATCAGCACGCACAGGGGCAGCTAAAAATAACCTGTTCAATTGCCTTCGGCGTCTGCCATTTAATGCGGCTTTACAGCGAATACCGGGAAATAAATCCGCAGGTCAGCTTATCTGTTGATCTGAACGATGCATTAATTAATTTAAATGAAACCGACTTTGATATTGCACTGCGCATTACCAGTCATCCGCCGGAAAATTTTGCATTACGGAAACTGTGTAATATAAATTGGATCTATTGTGGCAGCCGTCATTATTTTGAACAAAACGGGATCCCGCAGTCACCGGCGGATATTGCCCGGCATAATTGTTTAATTAATCCGAATATACCGGATACCTGGCGGATGAATGATAAAGACGGTGTGGCCTATCCGCTGGCGATCAACAATATGATTGAGGTCAACAGCAGCCTGGGATTACTGGAGGCGGCACGCTGCCATCAGGGGATTGTCTGTCTGCCGACCTATATGCTGGGAAATTATATTGATAATGGTGAATTACTGCCGGTATTACTGGATTACAATCCGAAAACCACGCCGTTCGCGCTCTATGCACTTTACAGCCCGGCGCACACCCATGCCCCGAAAATCCGCACCTTTATTGATTTTCTGGCGGATAAGCTGCCGCTTGATCCGCCGTGGGACAGCTGGATGCATCAGGACAGAGCAGGGAGTTCCCCGGCATAAACATAATAGGTTTCAGTCACGTCATGGCCGCCCCAGTCATAAGCTTGTGCGGCGATACGCTGTAATCCTTTGTGTTCATAAAAACCGAAATCGGAATCACTGTCTGTCCAGAGGAAATAACGGGCGGATTGTTTTTCCCGCAGATAATTCATCGCCAGCTGCCAGAGCCGGTTACCGATACCGTGTCCCCGGAAGCGGGCATCAATCATAAATAAATTCAGCGAGGCATCGAAATTCCCGTCACAGGAAGCCAGCAGATTTCCGTTGATAATCAGTGTATTCAGATACATATCAAACAGAGTTTCTTCCTGCGGGTCGCGGGCGATAATATTTTTCAGCGCAGAATACTGACGGGTTTTGGCGCGGACTTTCTCCCGCAGGTCGGCAGACGCTGTGACAGCCATAATACCGGCGATGGTATCGCCATCCCGTACCACAAAAATCCGTGATGAGGTCAGAATGACATCATCCAGCAAAAATTCCGCCATCGGCAGAACTTTCTCTTTCGGGATCCAGCTGCGGTAATCCCAGGTAGTGATAATTAATTCGTTAATTTGTGCGATATCTGCATCAGATATTGTGTGTAATTCGCTGTAACTCAGTGTCTGAGTGTCACTCATGCAACCCGCCTTGTTTGTGGATTATCTGCGGCAGATTATATCGTCAGCATTAATATGCCTGCAAATAATGCTGCCGGTTTTGCCATTGCCGGAGACGGATAAAGCGATTAAAGTGTTCTGCAAACCCGCAATTTCGCTGATATCCGGTGAACTATGACTTCTGAGCAGAGTACTGTCCGTATTATTGATACCATCACGCTTTCCGATGACTGGTATATCCTCAAAAAATATGTCGTTGATTATCTGCGCCGCGACGGCACCCGTCAGCGTCTGGAGCGGGAAGTCTATGACCGTGGTAACGGCGCGGTTATTCTGCTGTATAACCGTCAGAAAAACAGCGTCATTCTGATCCGTCAGTTTCGTCTGCCGGTATATGTCAACGGCCATGACGGCTTTCTGATTGAGGCCGCAGCCGGTCTGCTGGAAGAGCAGGATCCGGTATCCCGTATCAAAGCGGAAGCAGAGGAAGAGACCGGTTTTCGTATCACCGATGTTGAAAAAGTGTTTGAAGCGTTTATGAGCCCGGGCTCAGTCACCGAGAAACTCTACTTTTTTATTGCGGAATATCAGGATAATAACCGGCAGACCGCTGGTGGCGGCCTGCCGGAAGAGGGCGAAGATGTGGAAGTGCTGGAAATGCCGTTCCCGCAGGCTCTTGTAGCGATCAAAAGCGGTGAAATAAATGATGGCAAGACGATTATGCTGTTACAGTACCTGGCGCTGTCGGGAAGAATGGAAAAATAATAATGAAAACAACAAAATACCTGCCGCTGGTTTTGTCCCTGCTATTACCGTTATCCGCTGTTGCCGCACAATTATCACCGGAAAATGTGGTATTAGATTTCTACCGTCTCAATTTACAGGATCCGCCTTCTGATGGTTATGCAAAAAGTCAGGATTTGTATGTCAGCCCGGCGTTGCAGGAAAGCATCAACGAATCCCTCAGTTGTAATTTCGATGGTCCGGACACCGACCAGGCATTTTGTGACCAGCCGCGTCCCTGCAAAGAAACCGCACATAGCTATATCTGTCTGTGGGGAAAACACTGGGTGGAAAATGATGTCAATTATTACACCAAGTCACAGGATTACCCTGATTCGTGGATGACAGAGCGGGCAGCACATACTGAATCACAAACTGCGGATACGGCCACTGTGCGCATTACACTGGGTAAAGCACCGGAGCCGTTGCGGTCATTCCGGGTAAAACTGATTCAGCAAAACGGACAGTGGAAAATTGATAGTATTGTGATGCTTGAGTGAGGCGGGTATTGTTGCAATAAAATATTTTATTACATATTTTATTTTTATAAGAACAGAATAAACTTATTTATTCTTTATTTACAAAGAGTTATTGTACATCTCCATCTGTACTGTTCATTACCTTCTGTTTTTCCCGGCATTTCTCGCTGCATACGCATAAAAAGCACTTCTGTTTAAGTGTTATGTGCTATTTTATTGTTTTTTCGGAATAAAATAATTTATAACTTGGAATCAGAGTGATTTTCTGTTGTTTGCATGTGGTTAAACAAATTTTATGATCGCGCCGTTGTTATTCTCTCTTTCTTTCCGGAGCCGGTTCAATTTTATCCTGCGGCAGGATATACCAGGCCCGGCAATTCTGCGTCATGGAGGAACAGTGGTACCATCTATTTCTGACCTGCTGCCGGGGCATTCCGGGCTGGTCTTTACCTGCCAAATCGGGCGATTGCCGGAAAACACCTTTCAGGTCACTGAATTTACACTTAATGAGGAAATATCCTCGTTATTTACCTTATCCGTTTCCGTCGTCAGCCTGCTGCCGTCAGTCAGTTTTAAAGAATGCCTCGGTCTGGCGGCCTCAATGACAGTGAGCCGTAACGGCACCCGCATCCGTACCGTGCAGGGACTGCTGGCCTCTGCCGGACGGGGCAATACTGACGGTAACAAAACCTGGTATCATTTTATTATCCGTCCTGAAATGTGGATCATGACGCTGAATCAGGACAGCCGTATTTTCCGGCAACAATCTGTTCCGGAGATTCTGGTAACCCTGCTGAAAGAAGCCCATGTTAAAAATGACCTGAAATTTTATCAGAATGAGCTGCATCAGAAGCGGGAATACATTACTCAGAAGCGGGAGTCCGCTTATGAATTCTGGTGCCGTCTGGCCTTTGAGGAAGGGATTAATTTCTGGTTTGAGGAAGGCCCGAAACTCTTTTACAGTGATAATCATCTCGGCATGACTGCCGGTATTCACCTGACCTACAATCCGCAGGCCGATACCGATATTACGGACAGTACCGCTTTCTCCTGGCGTTATACCGAACAATTGTGCGGCGACATTCAGATCCACAAAGATTATAACCCGCAGAATCCGTCTTACCCGCTGCAACATCAGGTGACCGGTGAGGTACATCAGCAGCACAGCACATTTGAAAGCTACGGACGTTTTCAGCAGGATGTCGCCGGAAAATCCTTTACGCAGCTGCGTTATGAACAGTCCCAGAATCACCGGCAGACCGGTACGGCGGGTACAAACTGCTTTGCCCTGAGGCCCGGCAAAATTTTTTCCCTGAAAAATCATCCCTCCGCCGATATGAATACGGCCTGGCAGGTAATCAGTGTCTGTCATCGTGGTGTGCAGCCGCTGGCAGACAACAGCGGCGGTGAAGGGACTCAGCTTTCTAACACGGTGCAGTTTATCCCCGGCACTCAGGAATGGCGTCCGCCGTTCCGCTATAAACCGACGGCAGACGGCGACGAGCTGGCAACAGTAGTCGGGCCGGAAGGGGAAGAAATTTACACCAACGGGCAGGGCGCGGTGAAAGTGTATTTCCACTGGGATCGCCGGGGAACGCCGGATCACAGCGCGTCCTGCTGGCTGCGGGTAGCACAGGGATGGAACGGTGACGGTTTCGGGTTTATGTCGATCCCCCGTATCGGGCAGGAAGTCATAGTGTCATACCTTAACAATGACATCGACAGGCCGATTATTACCGGCTGTACCTATAACGGGCGAAACCGCCCGCCGCTCAGCCTGCCGGAAGAGAAAACCCGCACCACGTTCCGCACGAAAACCCATAAAGGAGAGGGCTTTAACGAGCTGCGTTTTGAGGATCAGGCCGGAAAAGAAGAAATCTATATTCATGCACAGCAGGACATGAATACCCGGGTTCTGCATAACCGGCTTACCGAAGTGGATAATGATCATGAGGAGCGTATCGGTCAGCACCAGAAAGTGTCTGTAACGCAGGATCAGACATCCGAAATCGGTCATAACCGGACGGTATCCGTAAAACAGGACGATGAACTGACCATCGGCGGACAGTCGTCACTGTATGTCGCCGGTAATGTCACTCAGACAACGGACGGTCAGCTGGCACAGAAAATCGGCAAAAGTCTGTATACCGAAATTGGTGATAATCATGAGCTTCATGCCGGGAGAAATCTGCTGATCCGTTCATCCGGCGGGGAAATCATCATCGGCAATGCAGGGGGGCATATTGTGATCGACCCCATGGGGAATATCCGTATCGAGGGATTGTCTGTCACGGTGTCAGACCACGCCGCCGGGGTTAAAGCGGCACCCGCTCTGTTTGAGTATTCCGGCCGTTTCCGGCTGACAGCGGAGGGAACAGAAGAGCCGCTGGTTAACCAACCCTACCGGATCACCACCGCGGGCGGTCAGGCGGTCAGAGGTGTGACAGATGCCAACGGTTTAACCATGACCCTTCAGACAAAGCAGGCGGAATCACTGACGCTGACAGTCCCTGAAGAGAGCCAGCCGAAAACCTGTAAATTATACCGGATGTTTGATAACAGCCCGGAGGAATATGTGATGGAGTTTAAGGACGATAACCAATGAAACCGGCGAAACCCATAAAACCAATGAAAGAAGTGTGTCCCGGTGGTACGACAGTGACCTGCCGGGTGGAGGGGGCACAGCTTCCCTCCCCTGAAAATGAGTGCTATCTGAAGGCTAAAGCGGTGTTTGCCAGCTATTTTCCCCGGGCATCATACACCAAAGACGGGGTAAAACGTTCTCTGAAACAACTGGTGATGAGCGGGCTTATCCGTGCGGAGGAATCACTTGCTGATTGGTTGTGGCCGTACAAAGCGGAAGTGGTGTTTGCAATGCGGGGAGAAATTAATACCCCCTTACCGATAATGGCCACCAGTGCAGATAAGCGAAAAAAATACGGGAATGATTTACCGCATTCATCAAACCCGTTTGCCATGCCGCTATCCGGTCAGTGGGCCCCTAAAGGCGTATCAGGCAGGCGGCGGCCGGATATCATTCTTGTTAAAAAAGAAACAAACCGCTGGCCGGGCCGGGGGGAGAACTGGGAAGGGTCATGTGCTGACAACCTGCACCGGCTTATTGAAGTCAAATTTCCCGGAGATCGTCTTTCAGAAGACCAGGAGAAAGACTATAAACTAATATCGACTGAAGAACGTTTTTCTGTCCTTCATGTTGAGGAAAACGGCCGTTCCCGCCGTAAAGAGCGGGAAAAAGCCTGGGAAGCCCAGGAGCGCCTGCTGGCTGAATACAGGAGAAAAACCGGACATAAACCGGTGTTTTCACAGGAGGCACTGGAAAATCTGGTGTTAGTGGATTTCTCGCTGGTCAGTGAAACTCTCTGGCGTATTAAACCGGCGGCGAGTCTGTGGTGGGCACTGAATGTGGATGTGCCGGCTTTTGGTCAGGCTGTGCTGGCTGATTCCCGGCCGGTATCAGGCTGGCAGATGTTTACTGACGGCATACAGGAAGCCGGAGAATACCTTGTTCATGAAGCGGGCGGCTATATTGTCTCCGGTTATGAATATACCCGCGATACTGCCGCAGAAGCCTGGGCCGTGTCCTGTGATTATATCGGAAGCGGGCTGGATTTTCTGAGTACGGAGTTGGCGGCTCAGTTTGCTGCTGCCGGTATCTGGTTTCGTGAAACCGGAAAATGGGTGGTCAGGGAAGTGATAGAACCCGGAACCGGTGTTCTGCTGTATGCCGTTTACTGGCTCAGTGATGTTACCGGAGAAATGATTCAGCTGAGTAAGGATTATCTGCTATCAGCATGGCAGGAAATCAGTTATTACACGGATCTGACTATTGAAGTCCTGCAAAATGTAAAATGGTCGCAGATTATGACTGATCTCGGCAACGGCATGGTACAGATTGCACTCTGGGTTGAAGACCATGTGTTTGAAATTGTGGCCACTGTTGCGGTCGCGGCGGCGATTGTTGTACTGTTCGCCCTGACACCGGCGACTGGCGGGGCCAGCGGCGCAGCGGCAGCCGGGCTGAGTGAGGTATTAGCAGGCTTGTCTGCTGCCTTGTTTGCAGGCAGTGCAGCAACCTTAGCCACCCAGTAAATCACAGGAGGAAGAATGACTGAACAGGAAGCTGAACTGAATGCTATCCGGGAAATCACCGGATTTTTGCTGATTGATGATAAAAAACGGTATTTAACCCGCCTCGGGCTGGTGATGACATTTTTCTTTAAAAACGGGTATACCCCGGAGAAAAAAGCCGCCATTCTGCGCTGCTACCGGCGCTTCCGTGAGCTGTACGCCGGAAAACTGCGCTTCCATACTCATAACCAGAAGGGGATGAAAAAATACTCTGAGGAAAATACAGAGAAGCTGGAGCAGTATATTCAGACGTCCGGACCGAATAATCTCGTGGAATGGTACATCAGTGATGCCAAAAACGGCGATGAAGCCCCGGAATATCTAATACGAGGTATGAATTCTTACGAGGTGGATAAAGCACAGGGAAACTCCTATCTGAGCCTGTATCTGCCCTGGAACATCCTGTTTTCAGCAGAAGGCAAGCAGGAATTTCAGGAGTGGCTACAGTTTTTATGTCAGGAGCTGGAACCGGATCATGGTGACTGCGGTTATACACTGGTAATGCCCCGCGATTATTATTTATTTATGCCGCAGGAGTGTGAGCTGGCACAACGCTATCCGGCCATAGTGGTCAACTCGACCGTTCATATGCATAAGACAAATTATCGTAATTCTGTCCGCAGCGTGCAATGGCTGACGCTCCTCGCTGACCGTTATATTGAACGCCTCGGGGGAGAGGCTCATGTCCGTAAAGTGCTGTCTGCGAATCCTGAGATCACACTGACCCGCTATCCGGGCGGGCTGATAATTCAGGCCGGAGATTATCCGGATCTTACACCCGGCACACCGCCGGAAAGCTATTACCGGATTAATGAATTGCTCAGACCAATCCGTTATGTCCGCCAGGAAGGGCACTCTCTGCATTTTCTCGGGGAAGGGCATTTTACCGGCAAAACAACCCAACAGTGGTATGAACGTTATGATCGCGGTCCGATGGTTGTCTCTCCGTTGTATGCGGGTGAACCGGCACGGGTTGACGGTTACTGGGTGACCAAAGGCCGCGAGAATGTGGAGACCATTTTTCTTCAGGGCACACCGGCGATTGATATTGAGGGTAATCCGCCCGGACGGACAGAATGGCGGCTTATCCGCGAAATTCCGCATGATGATGAACGGGATCTGAGCCTGCTGGAGAAAAAACTCAATGGCCGGTAAATCGGTTATCTGTCTGGGTGATATGACTGACCACGGCGGCGTGGTTATCTCCGCTCTGGATAATTACAGCATCAACGGGCGCCCGGTGGCAACGGAGGGGGATTCGGTCTCCTGTCCGAAATGCAAAGGTGTCTTTCAGATTGCTTCCGGTTCTTCGTCATTAATGACATCTGAGTAACAGTGGCAGGATGTATACGGGTGTAAACTGGCAGAAATGCAGATTGTATGAGGTCAGCCGCGCCTGCGGGAATCCGGTATATTATTCCGGTTATGATACTATAAAAACAGGAGCCGCACGCGGGGTACAGACGGGTACTGCCGTGAAGTGGTCACAGGATATTATGGCTTTACGGGAAAAAGACAATGCCATCGCCATTGCCGGCCTGGTCATTTTAACACTGATTTGGAGTTACAGCTGGATCGCCATGAAACAGGTCACGCACTATATTGGTGCGTTTGACTTTACGGCGATGCGCTGTGTATTCAGCGCCATTATGTTATTACTGGTGCTGTATATCCGTGAACGCGCGATGGGACGGAAAGTCAGCTTTACGCCATTCCGTTACACACTCGGGATTGCTGTGCTTCAGACCTGCGGTATGGTCGGGCTGGCACAATGGGCGCTGGTCAGCGGCGGTGCGGGGAAGGTAGCGATCCTCAGTTATACCATGCCGTTCTGGGTGGTGATTATGGCGGCAATACTGCTGGGTGAACGGATGCGCCGCCTCCAGTATGCGGCTATTTCGGTTGCCGGTGCAGGGCTATTGTGTGTGATACAGCCGTGGACACTCGATTTCGCATCCATGAAAAGTGCCTTTCTGGCCGTGGCATCCGGTATCAGCTGGGGGGCGAGTGCGATTGTGGCGAAGAAACTCTACAGCCGCTATCCGCAGGTGGATTTGCTTTCTCTCACCACCTGGCAGATGGTCTATGCCGCGATAATTATGACCGTGGTGGCGCTTCTGGTGCCGCAGCGTGCGATTGACTGGCAGCCGTATGTTTTCTGGGCACTGAGTTACAGCGCTATTCTGGCGACCGCCGTTGCCTGGAGTTTATGGTTGTTTGTGCTGCGAAAATTACCGGCGGGGATTGCCAGCCTCAGCACACTGGCGGTGCCGGTCTGTGGTGTACTGTTTTCATGGTGGCTGCTGGGTGAGGAGCCGGGCAGCACAGAAACGGCCGGGATCGTGATGATTGTGCTGGCACTGGCGGTGATAAGTATTAAACGGCCGAAAAAAAACGCCTGACATTTTACCGCACACTTCAGTTATCAGTCAGAAGAAGAAGGGCTGGTCATCAGCGGCCGGTGAACCGCTTAAGCTGGTCAGCCAGCAGGGTTTTGACCAGCCAGATAGCTTCTTCACTGACTTTTGCTTTCAGCGCCGGGTCTGCAAACATCATCAGGCACAGTGACTCGGTTGCGCCGAAAATCATCACGGATGTCCATTCCGGGATCCGGAAATTCTCCGGCAGCCAGCGCTGCAATGCGCGTTGCAGGATCTGACAGAAAAAATCCTGCACTTCGCGGCTGATCCCTGCATATTCAGGATACGCTTTCAGTGCCGCCACGGTGGCATTGAAGGCTTCACCATCCTCTGCCATCACATCAAAATAGGTCGTGATAAAGACAGAAACGGCCTGGTCAAGATCGGCTATCGGCTGCTCCATCCCGGTATTCATCCGTTCGGTCAGAACATCATCACTGTATTTAAACAGCGCATGCAGCAGAGACTTGCGGTTGCCGAAATGTTTGTAGGTTACCGGCTTGGTCACGCCCGCCTTTTCCGCAAGGGTAATGAGGGTCAGGGCATCGGTGCCTTCCGCCAGGATAATGCTGTTGGCGACATTGAGCAGCTGTATCTGGCGCTCGTCGCGCTGTAAACGTCCGGACAAATCTGCCTCCTCATGATATTAACGTCGTTCTGTCTGCCGGAAAGTGTATCACAGAGTTCCCGGCAGCGGTCAGCTGACAGAAAAGATCGAAAAAAGATCGGAAAGGTATTTACAAGTTACCAAAGGTAACATATAACTATACCAAAGGTAACTTATAGCCGTTTCACCTGCAACCAGGAATCAGTGAGGATGCACCATGCCGTGGATTTTATTAATTACTGCCGGATTATTTGAAGTCGTCTGGGCATTTACTATGAAACAATCAGAAGGTTTCACCAAAGTGGGGCCGTCAGTGATCACCATTATTGCCATGCTGATAAGCTTCGGGCTGCTGGCAATGGCCATGCGGGCACTGCCGCTGGGTACGGCTTACACCATCTGGACCGGGATCGGCGCTATCGGTGCCTTTATTGTCGGGATTGTGGTGCTGGGCGAACCGGCAAACATGATGCGGATTATCGCCGGGGTGTTAATTATCTCCGGGCTGGTGATGATGAAATTAGCCAGCCCGGCATAAAAAATTCAGTACAGTGTTGCCTGCCGGCAGATATTGCCGGCTTTTTTGTTACAGCAGGGGCAGTTCCCGCGCCGGGATCACGTCTTTCATCACCAGGGTGGATGTCAGGCGCTGAACCCCCGGCATGGCAGCCAGGCGGCTGTCATATAATTTCTGAAAGGCATCGATATCTTTGACCACAACCGTCAGCATATAGTCCGGATCGCCAAACAGCCGTTTGGCTTCGATAATCTGCGGGATGTCCGCCACTGCTGTCTCAAATTTGCTCATACTTTCCTGGTTGCCGTCTTTCATCGTGACAAACACCAGCGCGGAGAAATTCAGTCCCAGCACGCGCGGATCAAGCTGTGCGCGGTAATCGCAGATAGCCCCGGACTGCTCCAGTGCTTTCAGCCGCCGGTGGCAGGGGGACAAACTCAGACCCACGCGATCTGCCAGTTCAGTGACAGTTAATCGCCCGTCAAGTTGTAATTCAGAAAGAATCTTCCTGTCAAAGCTGTCCATTGATGATTTTCTCCCTCAAATAAGGTAAATCAGGGTCTGATTAGCAAGCACATTCTACCCGAATACCGATATCCTTCCTATCAGTTTCCGGTACAGGACAGAGGTATGCGGGAACTGGTTTCTGAAAAATGTCAGATATACCGGCAACCGCCCCCGCCGGGTCTGACGAAAACAAAAAGCCCCGTTTCATGGCTCTGAAACGGGGCTTTTCTTATTGGCAGAACGGGGATCAGTTGTTTTCTGATTCAATACCGCGGCTGCGCAGGTATTCATCGTAACTGCCGGTAAAGTCAGTGACTTTCTCCGGTGTGATTTCGATGATACGGGTCGCCAGGGAGCTGACGAACTCACGGTCATGGGAAACAAACACTAATGTTCCCTGATATAACTCCAGTGCCATATTCAGGGATTCAATAGATTCCATGTCGAGGTGGTTGGTCGGCTCATCCATAATCAGAATGTTGGGTTTGGTCATCATTAACTTACCAAATAACATCCGGCCTTTTTCACCCCCGGATAACACCTGTACCGATTTTTTAATGTCATCCTGGGAGAACAGCAGGCGGCCCAGCACACTGCGGACAGACTGCTCATCATCACCCGGCTGCATCCACAGGCTCATCCAGTCAAAAACCGTCATATCGACTTCAAAATCAGTGGCGTGATCCTGTGCGTAATAACCGATATTGGCGTTTTCAGACCACTTATAACGACCCGTATCCGGTGTCAGTTCACCGACCAGGGTTTTCAGGAAGGTCGATTTACCCACACCGTTCATACCAAGAACCGCAACTTTTTCGCCCACTTCCATCATCATATTGACGTTTTTGAACAGCGGGGCGTTACCGTCATAACCTTTGGACAGGTTTTCCACTTCCAGCGCATTGCGGAATAATTTTTTATCCTGCTCAAAGCGGATAAACGGGTTCTGACGGCTGGACGCTTTAATCTCGGTCAGCTGAATTTTTTCAATCTGTTTGGCGCGGGAAGTCGCCTGACGGGATTTGGAAGCATTTGCGCTGAAACGGCTGACAAATGACTGCAATTCACTGATTTGTGCTTTCTTCTTCGCGTTATCCGCTAACAGACGCTCACGCGCCTGGGTGGCGGCAAACATATATTCATCGTAGTTGCCCGGATGCACATTCAGACTGCCGTAGTCCAGATCGGCCATGTGCGTGCACACCATATTCAGGAAGTGACGGTCATGGGAAATGATGATCATGGTGCTGTTGCGCGCATTCAGCGTCTGCTCCAGCCAGCGGATGGTGTCGATATCCAGGTTGTTGGTCGGTTCGTCGAGCAGCAGAATATCCGGATCCGCAAACAGGGCCTGCGCCAGCAGCACACGCAGTTTCCAGCCGGGAGCCACTTCACTCATCGGGCCGTTATGCTGTTCCAGCGGGATCCCCACACCCAGCAGTAATTCACCGGCGCGGGATTCCACGGTGTAGCCGTCCATTTCAGCAAACTGCACTTCGAGATCCGCCACGCGCATGCCGTCTTCTTCGCTCATCTCCGGCAGGTTGTAGATGCGGTCACGCTCCTGTTTGACTTCCCACAGTTCGGTGTGACCCATAATGACGGTGTCGAGAACAGAAAATTCTTCATAGGCGAACTGATCCTGTTTCAGTTTACCCAGACGTTCGTTCGGGTCGAGAAACACGTTGCCGCTGCTCGGTGCCAGATCACCGCCGAGAATTTTCATAAAGGTGGATTTACCGCTGCCGTTTGCGCCGATCAGGCCATAGCGGTTACCGCCGCCGAATTTGACAGAGATATTTTCAAACAGCGGCCTGGCGCCGAACTGCATCGTAATATTGTTGCTGATTAACAAGACGAATACTCATAAGTTAAAGGAGAAAAATAAACGGCGGGCATTATGCCACAGATGAGCGGCGAGGCACAGATGTATAAAAAAAGGGCGGTGACCCGGCAGGCCACCGCAGTACATATTATTGTGAGTTCGGATCCATGGCATAGATTTCACCGGATGCATCTTCCGGCAGGCCGTAATTCAGAACGTCATGAATACCCAGGTCAGTTTTACAGAGTTTTTTGTTAATGACTTTATCCCCTTTGTAAACTGCCAGACCGGTAAATTCCCAGCCGCGCCCGATGCCACTGTATACCACATAGTTAAACGGGCCGTTTTCAAAGCGGATATAGGCCGAACCGCCGCCGATAAATGCGGTTTGTCCGACATAAACACCATTTTTCGCATTACCTTTCACCGGCAGAGTGATCTCCGGTTTTGCCAGCGTCCCGTAACGGTATACCGGCGTTTTGCCTTTTTCCACCACCACACTGACGTATTTATTATTTTCCAGCTGGCAGGTAAACTCCTGAGCCAGCGCCGGGGCTGACAGCAGCCCGGTTACGACCATCCCGATAAGATATTTTTTCATTTTTCTGCCTTTACAGGTTATTGTCCGGAGTCCGGTGTGCCATTAATGTTTATGACCGGCTATTTATTACCATAAAAATGAATTTATTTCCGGTTTTCCGGAACAGGATAAGCAGACATGCCATGGACTTTTGCACATCCGGCGGTTGTTTTTCCGCTGAAACAATCCCGTTTCGGGCGGTGGCTGAATCTGCCCGCATTGATTACGGGCAGTGTATCACCGGATTTGCTGTATTCTTTCGGGATGTACCGCGCAGCAGATAAGGCGCATCATTTTACCGGCTGGTTTTATACCGGGTTACCGGTATGTCTGGCGGTTTTGTTCATTTTTCACTGTTTATCCGGGCCGCTGAAAACCGTGTTACCGTTTCCGGTGACTGACCCGCTGACCCGTTCTCTGCGGAAAAATACCATTATTGTGTTGTCTCTGTTTATTGGTGCGGCGACACATATTGTCTGGGATGCATTTACCCATGAAACCGGCACGATGGTGCGGGCGCTGTCCGTTTTGCAGGTACCGTTGTTACACGGTATGACGGACGGGCAGGAGATTGCGGTCTATAAAGTGTTGCAGCATCTGGGATCACTGCTGGGCAGCGGCTATCTCTGCCTGAAATTTGCACAGTATCAGCGGGCACTGCCGAAGGCAGAAAAACGCGGGAATCTTATCCGGCTTATCCGTCTGATTGCGTTGGCGGTTCTGGCGGCGCTGTGTACAGTGCCGCTGGCCTGTCGTCTGGCACAGACAACCGCCGGTGTTCATATAAATCGTTTTGTCTTTTATGAATTGTCGCTTTCTGTCTCCTTTTTTGCCGCTTTTGTTGTTTTGGCGGCACTTTTTCAGGTTATCAGAAAGCATTAATACGCTATGATCGCGGATTCAATTTTGCAGCACTGAGGAAAATAAACCGTGGCGATTTGGGTGGATGCGGACGCCTGTCCGAAAGTTATCAAAGAGATCCTTTACCGGGCAGCAGATCGGGAAAAAACAGACGTTACCTTTGTGGCCAATCAGCGGCTGGTGGTTCCGCCGTCAGCGTTTTTAAAAACATTGCAGGTCTCTGCCGGGTTTGATGTCGCCGATAATGAAATTGTCCGCCGTGTGCAGAAAGATGATCTTGTTGTCACCGCTGATATTCCGCTGGCTGCCGAAGTGCTGGAGAAGGGCGCGGTGGCACTGAACCCGCGCGGCGAACGCTACACCCCGGCGACGATTCGTGAACGCCTGACCATGCGTGATTTTATGGATACCATGCGGGCTTCCGGTATTCAGACCGGCGGTCCGGCGGCGCTGAATCAGCGGGATCGCCAGCTGTTTGCCAATGAACTGGATAAATGGTTTTTACAGCGCAAAAAACGCACACCATCCGCCTGATTGCCCCATTTTATTAATATCTTTATAAAGCGCCGGTTGCTGCTGTGGCATCCGGCGTTTTATTTCCCCCCTTACTGTAACAACTTCTTAATTAACCCCGTCCTGCAGCCTTATTCACTATAATAACGATGGTTTATGATATTTACAGCTGGTTATACTACAGAATATCCGCTCTGCATTCTGCACGTCACCTCGTTAAATCCGACACTTTGTATCGGGTATTCCTGATAAAGCTTATCTTAAGTCTCGTTATTATTAACATGACACCATATTCATTAACATTGTAATGATAATTGTTATAATTAGCATGCTACTTAATTAAAAAAATGCCACACAAATATTACAGATAATGATGAGGCTTTAGATGAAAATCTCACGCAGAAAGTTAATTTTAGGGGTTGGTGCTGCCGGCGTACTGGCAGGTGGTGCTTCAGTATTAGTTCCTATGGTTCGCCGCGATGGCAAATTTGTGGAATCGGCTTCACGCGCAAAACATGTTGACGGCACCGGGGGTGCATTACCGAAAGAGTCCGATGCAGTCATTATCGGCGGCGGCATGATGGGGATCATGACAGCGATTAACCTGGCGGAAAGAGGCATGAGCGTCACCGTCCTGGAAAAAGGTGAAATCGCCGGTGAGCAGTCCGGACGTGCTTACAGCCAGATCATCAGCTACAAAACATCAAAAGAAATTTTCCCGCTGCACCATTACGGCAAAATGTTATGGCGCGGTATGAATGAAAAAATCGGGGCGGATACCAGTTATCGTACCCAGGGCCGTGTTGAGGTACCGTCAGGCGCGGAAGATCTCGCAAACTCACAGGCCTGGGTTGAGAATGCCAAAGAGTGGGCCGCTGATTTCGAAGCACCGCTCAACACCCGTTTCATTCAGGGTGACGAACTGAAAAAACGCCTGGTTGATGCCAAAACTGACTGGCCGGTTGCCGGTTTTGAAGAAGATTCAGGCAGTGTTGACCCGGAAACCGGCGTACCGGTTCTGGCACAGTATGCCAAATCCCTGGGTGTTAAAATCTACACTAACTGCGCGGTCCGTAGTATTGAAACTGCCGGCGGTAAAGTCTCTGATGTGGTCACCGAGAAGGGCGCTATCAAAACCTCTCATGTGGTGCTGACCGGCGGTATCTGGTCACGTCTGTTTATGGGTAATCTGGGTATTGATATCCCGACACTCAATGTTTATCTGTCACAACAGCGTGTTTCCGGTGTTCCCGGGGCACCGCGCGGTAACGTGCATCTGCCGAGCGGTATTCACTTCCGCGAACAGGCCGACGGCACATATGCCGTGGCACCGCGTATCTTCACCAGCTCTGTGGTGAAAGACAGCTTCCTGCTGGGGCCGAAATTCCTGCATCTGCTGGGCGGCGGTGAGCTGCCGCTGGAATTCTCCATCGGTGAAGATCTGTTTAACTCCTTCAAAATGGCGACATCCTGGAACCCGGATGAAGTCACGCCGTTCGAGACTTACCGCATCGCAACTGCCACACAGAATACTGAACACCTGGATGCGGTATTTGCCCGCATGAAAGCGGAATTCCCGGTATTTGAACAATCGAAAGTCGTTGAACGCTGGGGCGCGGTCGTCGCACCAACCTACGACGAACTGCCGATTATTTCTGAAGTGAAAGAGTATCCGGGTCTGGTGATCAACACCGCGACTGTCTGGGGTATGACAGAAGGTCCGGCATCCGGTGAAATCACTGCGGATATCGTGACCGGTAAAAAACCGGTTATTGACCCGGCTCCGTTTAGTCTTTCACGTTTTAGTTAATTTTCTGATTACTTACGTTGATACTATTAAGAGGCTTAATATGCGTTATAAAAGTTTACTGTTAGCTCTTCCGCTGGTCTGGGGCGCGGCTCATGCGTCAGAAGGTGTCGTTCATCATAAACTGAACGGTATGCCTATCTCTGAATCTGTGGAAATCAGCAGCAGCAAAAATATTATTTTCCTCAGCGGCAAAGTACCGACCAAAATGTCCAAAGACGCACCGGAAGGTGTTCTGGCGTCATACGGCAATACTGAAGCACAAACTGTTAATATCATGGAGCAGATCAAAGCTCACCTGGCTGAGCTGGGTCTGGAAATGAAAGACGTGGTGAAAATGCAGGTATTCCTGGTCGGTGGTGAAGAGACCAACGGTAATATGGATTTCGCGGGCTTTATGGCCGGTTACTCCAAATACTACAACGACAAAGATTCCGGTAACACATTACCGGCGCGTACCACTGTTCAGGTTTCAAAATTAGCAAACCCGGCATGGCGTGTAGAGATCGAAGTGACCGCTGTTCGTCCGTAATTGTATCAGTGTGTTAATAACGGGTTTGCCTCCGGAAGGAGCAAACCCGTTTTTTATTGAGGGATAAGTGATTGCACGACCGGCATACCAGATTCTCAATGATTTCAGGTATGCGCATCTGCTGCTGTCGGCGGCAGCCACGCCGTACGCCCGCCGACAGTGGCACTGCGGTGCAGTGCCGTGTGACTCAGACAAAAAGCACTGACCCCAGCAAACTCCTGAGAATACCATGCTCCGCCGCGCATCAGTGCACGCTCTCCGTAATTGCGCAGGTAAATCTGATCAGTCAGCGGTTTTTCCCCGTACGGCGCGAGTCCGTTCAGTTGTAACAGATGCGGCACGGGCAGATGAGCGGCTGTTTTCATGCTGAAGAACGGGCCGTCGAGCAGTCCCGGCGGATAACTGTTGTCAGCCGGATCGCCGTTATAATGTACAATATTTTCTGACAGCACTGGTGTGCCGCCGTTGCCGGTCAGACAGGCAGACGGCGAATCATATTTTGCCGTCCCGGGGCTGCCGGGTTTACAATATTCCCCGCTCTGCATATTGACTGCCTGCCATAACAGCGGCGCATCTGCCGGTAACGCACTGATATCATTATCACGGATAAGCTGAATCTCACCCGCTATCAGCCGGACGCCGGTCTGCCATTCCCACAAATTCCCGCACAGATCACTTATCCCGGTCAGTTGCTGATTATGATACCAGTCCGGGTGCGGTGATCCGGTAAGCGTATTCGCTTCCCCGCTGAGATCACCGGCTGGTTTGCCGTCAATCCGTACCGCGCTCTGGTCAGGATGACGCAGACTGCGGCCATAATCGGTATTACCGTCCGGAAAAACATTCTGCTGATCAATACAATGCATCAGTGCCGCCCATTCCGCATTACTGCTGAGATGAAATCCCGGTCCGGTTTGTTGGGCCAGTTGCCGGAATTCCGCCAGATTCAGGTGACAGGCCGGTGCTTTTCCCGGCTGACTGATAAGCTCGCCGTCATGCAGGCTGCCCGGGTAGCAGGCATAGAAAAAGGTATCAATTATCTGTCCGTTCACACGAAATGCCGGATGCAGAGCAGGGAGATCATCACGGCAAATCTGATACATAAAATTCGGCTGACCTTTGGCGGAATAAATTACGGTCCGCCGTCCCTGACTCTCTTTCTCTGTTTTGACCCGCAGCGCATCGGGTGAAAAAATCGTTGTCATCAATATTATCCTTATCGTTATGATTCCGGGCGCAGTGATACCCAGTAACCCGGCTGCCACGGCACCGGCAGAAACTGCTGATAAAATGAACGGAATACCGCGTCAGCATCAATATCGGCAAACAGTGCCGGATGCAGCCAGGCGGCGAATTTCAGGACGGCGATAAAGCCGAAAGGGCTGTCATAGAAGGCGTGCCAGATGGCATAACACGCCCGTTGTTGTACGGCGGCGAGGGTTTTAAACGCGGGACGCTTCATCAGAACAGCCAGCTGTTTTTCCGCCACCGCAAGATCAGCCCCCGGGCCGAGTCCCACCCAGTCACCGCCGGGGTTATAGCTCTGCCATTGGCCGCCGGTGACAATCACTTTCTCCGGCCGGGTATGGATGATGGTTTCCTGATTGAGCGTCCCGTAGGTGCCGTCAATATAATCCGCGCCGATATTCTTACCGCCGGCACAGGTCAGAAATTCCGCGAAATTGCCGTTCCCGTAAGCATAGCAGCACTCCGCACTGAATCCGGCGGCGCGTTCCAGCAAAACCGGTACCGGGCGGTAAGGTGCGGCAGCCAGCCGCGATGTCACGAGCGCAAGATGTGAGTGAATAAAGGCGATCATCTCAGCGCCTCTGTCCGGCACACCAAGAACAGCACCCATAATGGCGATACTGCGCGGCGTGTTTTTCAGCGGGCTGATACTCATATCCAGTACAACAATCTGTATCCCTGCGCGTTCCAGTAATGCGGTGATCCCGCCTGTTTCCATGGCGGAGAATGTGCCGGTGGTGACAAAAATAATGTCAGGGTGCAGATCAACAATAGTTTCTGTGTTTGCCTGTGCCCCGGCCAGTGGTGCAAGGTGCGGCAGGGCAGCCAGTGCCGGAAACGCCCGGCAGTATTGCTGATAGCTCAGTCCGTCCGCATGACGGAATGCTGCCGGAATCGCCGCCAGTTTTTCTGTCAGCTGTTTTCCGGTCAGTGAGGCGTACAGAAACATCAGGGAGGCATCTGCCACATAGATCCGCTGCGGTGTGATCCGGCAGTCAATCTGTCGTCCGCGTATATCGGTAATGAACGGCTGTTCCGGTGCGGCGGATAATCCGCCCGGCAGTGCAGCCAGTGCGGAAAACAGCAGGCTGTGTTTCAGCAGATTTCGTTTCAGATGATCCATAGTGTCACCGCCCTCAGAAGAAATAATTGAGGGTGGCGACAACGGTGCGGTCATTACCGATGCTGCAATAAGTGGAACTGGTACAGCCCGCCACATAAGATGTATTGGCGATATTGCTGATGGTGACACCCAGTTCCATTCCGCTCAGTTCCGGTGTCAGCGCGTCCATCTGATAACGCAGGCTGACATCCCCCAGCCAGACGGCAGGTACAGTAAAGCTGTTGGTGTTATTCCCCTGCGTCGCACCGAGATAGCGGACACCGGCACCGATCAGCGCGCCATCGAGATAACGTCCGTGAAAGCGGTAATCTGCCCAGAGTGAACCGCTGTGGCGCGGCACCTGAACAGGGCGTTTATTCAGTACGGATTTGTCATCCGATTCCGTGATTACATTATCGGTAAAAGCATAACCCAGCATAAGGTTAAGTGACGGTGTCACGGACATGCGACTCTCAAACTCCAATCCGCGGGAGCGGACTTTGCCGGTCTGATTATAGTAATCCGGATTTTTCGGGTTATGGGTGGTGACATTTTTCTGTGTCAGCTCATACACCGCGAGGCTCGCCATAATATCACCGTTATCACTCAGATATTTCACCCCGGCTTCTGTCTGGTCAGACTTTGTCGGCACAAATGCCTTGCCGTCCTCATCAGTGCCCAATACCGGGTCAAAGCTGTCAGAGATGCTTATCCAGGGAGAGAAACCATTGCTGAAGGTGTAGGTCAGCCCCGCACGGTGACTGTAAGCTGAGGTATCACTGTTTTGTGTTGTTCCGCTGAGGTTGTTGGTGGTTTTCAGTGAGGAATCATCATAACGGCCGCTTAAAATCAGGCTCCATTGCTGCCAGCGCAGATGATCCTGCATATAAACACCGTAGCGCCGGTAAGTCTGTCCGGTGGAAGTGGATGATGTCATGTGCGGCGTAAACTGCGGACGGTAGTGAGAACCGTACGGATCAAATGTTACCGTTTGCGAGCCTGACCAGTCCTTATCCAGCTTACCGGCCTGAAGATCGAAACCGGTCAGAATTTCATGGGATACCGGGCCGGTGAGGGCTTTGTAAATCAGCTGATTATCCGCAGCCAGAGTACGTGCACGGGACGGGGAATCCTGATACACTGCGGTCAGCAGACGTCCGTCCTGCACAAATCCGCGCGTAAAATCACGGCGGATATGCGTTTTCACATCCGCATAGCGGAGGTTCTGCTTCAGTGTCAGTGAATCCGATACCTGCCAGCTGACCAGTGAGGTGACGGATTGCTGTGTCCGGGCCGATTTCTCATGATCCGGATTACTGTAGTTGCGGTGCCTGTCCAGAGAGCCATAAGGCAACGGCAACAGGCCGAGAGCAGCGGCGGGAAGGGTATTGTAATAACCGATATAAGGATCATGCTGATAGACACCGGCCATTGTCCAGCTCAGGTTATTCAGAGGCTGCCAGGTGACGGACGGCGCTATCAGGTAACGGGACTGTCTGGTGTTTTCGATCTGTGAACCGGTCGATGCTGCTGAGCCGGTCATCCGGTAAAGCCAGGTTTCATCCTCATTCAGTGCGCCGGTGCTGTCAAAACGCAGTGCATTGTTATCATAATTCCCGTTCTGAAACTGAATCTGATGGGATTCTTCCGCCCGGGGCAGCCGCGACTGCATGTTAATTACACCACCGGCACCGCCCTGACCATACAGGGCAGAGGACGGGCCGTGAACCGCCTCTACGCTATCCAGCAGCCAGGAATCAACCTGTGCGCCCCAGATCCCGCTGTTACCCGCGACCCGCAGGCCGTCGAGATAATAATCCGCATCAAACCCGCGTATTTTGGAAAAATCAATACCGTTACCGAAGGCACCGTATTTTTCACTGGTTACCCCGGCACTGTAACGCAGTGCTTTACTGAGGGATTCGCCGGGCAGGGTATCGAGCTGATCACGGCGGATCACTGATACAAACTGCGGCGTTTCCGCCAGCGCTGCAGAACCTTTTGTTGCCGAGGACTGACGCAGGGCACCATAGCCGCGCGGCTCATAATGAACATCATCCGCAGCGGTGACATACACCACATCCTCCTGTTCCGCATAAACCGCCGGAGAGGATAAAAAAGCGACAGAAAAAACAGATGAAATAACAGTTGTCATAACGGCTGGGTAAAACCCCGGTAATCGGTACATGAGGATTGTCTCAGTTGATCAGAACAGCAGCAGCATATACATTGACCGACCGACAGTCAATAATGATGGTAATTATTTTCATTTGCATTTGAAAGATCAGGATGGAAGGGGCACAAAATTTCGCTATAGTAGGGCGGACTCCATCACCCAACGGATCGGGAAATGACAAAAAATATACTGAATAACACAGAGCAGCCCGCACAGAGCGGTATAAAAATCTATCTGAGAAACGGGTTGTATTTTGTGCTGTTTTTAATGGCGGTACAGTTACTGACCACACTGACCGGCGGGAGATTAACCGCATTGGGTATTGAGCCGCGTACGGTTAACGGGCTGTTTGGTATTTTCTTTGCGCCTTTTATTCACAGCAGCTGGGGGCATTTATTCAGTAATCTGCCGCCGCTGTTAATTCTCAGTGTGTTACTGATGATCCCGTCGGTAAAACATTATATTAAGGCGTCTTTGTTTATTATTATCGTCGGCGGGTTACTGGTCTGGCTATTCGGGCGGACGGCGGTGCATGTCGGGGCGAGCGGCTGGATCTTCGGTTTATGGGCATTACTGATTTATCAGGGAATTTTTCGCCGTAAACTACCGGATATTATTATCGGCATTGTGGTGCTGATTTATTACGGCGGTATGATCAGCGGATTGTTTCCGGGGCAACAATTCGTCTCGGTTGAGTCTCATCTGAGCGGCGCTGCCGCCGGGGTGTTATTCGGCTGGCTGCAATACCGCAAACGGAAACAGAATAACAAACCGGCATAACACTCTGCCGGGTGATAACACCCGGCATCATTATCTGTCAGCCCCGGATGCGGGATGTCAGACCTTTCAGGAAATAGCGCAGCAGCTGATCACCGCAGTCGCGGTAATTTTTATGATCCGGGTTGCGGAACAGGGCGCTGATTTCCGGTTTTGAAACCCGGAAGTCGGCACGCTGAAAAATATCCGCCATATCCGTATCCTTCAGTTCAAACGCAACGCGCAATTTTTTCAGGATAATATTGTTGGTCAGACGGGCATCCACCGCCGGAACCGGACGGCTTTCATCTTTGCCGCGGCGGAAAATAATCAGTCCGTTGAGAAAATGACCGGTCACATTATCATCACAAAGCTGATAATCCGCTTCGTCTTCTTTTTTCAGCCAGTCGCTCATCTGCGCTTTGGTGACAGTTAATCCGGCAAGTCCGGTGATTTCGGCCATTTTTGCGTCACTCAGATCCAGCATGTAGCGGACACTGCGCAGAACATAGTTATTCAGCATAAACAGGGGTTATCCATGGAGGGAGTTATAAACCCTGCAATACTAGTGATTATCCGTCCGCATTTCAATGAAATCCGCTGGTTGGAAGTGGATTAATGGCGGTGATATAGTAGGTTTTTCCGTTCAGTCATGAGGTTACTATGTCATTGTCCCGCGCGTTTGCCACCACACTGCTTGCTGCTGCCTGCTCCGCTTATGCTGCCGACCCGGCAGATCTGATGATAACTGACGGCACAGTGCTGACCATGAACCCGGAAAATACGGTGTTTGAACACGGTACCGTGGTGGTCAGTGACGGAAAAATTGTCGCCGTCGGCGGCCCTGAGCTGACAGCGAAATATCAGGCAAAAAAAGTGCTGGATGTAAAAGGTGATATTGTGATGCCGGGGCTGATAAACACCCACACTCACGGCTCGATGACGGTTTTCCGCTCTCTCGGGGATGATGTGCCGGATCGCCTGCACCGCTATATTTTCCCGCTGGAAAATAAACTGGTTTCCCGCGATATGGTGCGCACCGGCGCCAATCTGGCTAATATCGAAATGATTAAAGGCGGCGTGACCACCTATGCCGATATGTATTATTTCGAAGATGAAGTTGCGAAGACCGTGGATAAAGCGGGTTTACGCGCCGTACTGGGTGAGACAATTATTAATTTCCCGGTCGCGGATGCACAGACGCCGGAAGAAGGGATCGCGTATGCGGTGCGCTTTATCAATGAATACAAAGATCATCCGCGTATCACACCGGCATTTGCCCCGCATGGCCCGTATACCAATACCACTGAAAACTTACAGAAAATTGCGGCACTGTCTGAAGAACTGAATGTACCGGTGATGATCCATCTGGCGGAGACGGATCGCGAAAAAGAGGAAATCGCCAAACGCACCGGCGGGAAAAGCCCGGTGCAGTATATGGCGGATATCGGTGTGCTGAATAACCGCCTGCTGGCGGCACATGTGATTATGGCCGATGATAATGATCTGAATCTGCTGAAGAAATATGATGTCGGGGTGGCACACAATATCAGTGCCAACACCAAATCCGCCAAAGGCGTGGCACCGGTCACGCAAATGCTGGAAAAGGGGATCCGCACCGGCCTCGGTACTGACGGCCCGATGTCATCCAACACACTAACCACCATGAATGAACTCAACCTGGTCGGTAAAATCCATAAACTGGAAACCAAAAACCGGGCAGCCATGCCGCCGCTGACCGTGGTTGAAATGGCGACCATGGGATCGGCCCGTGCGCTGCATATGGATGATAAAATCGGCTCGCTGGAAACCGGAAAACGGGCAGATATCATTGTGGTGGATACCAAAGCACCGAATATGGTACCGGTGTACAGCCCGTATGCCGCCCTGGTTTATGGCGCAAACGGTGCCAATGTCCGTCATACCATTGTGGACGGTGTGATCCTGATGGAAGACCGGCAGTTACTGACCGTCAATGAAAATGAAATTATTCAGGATGCACAGCGTTTTGCGGAAAAAGTCCGTGAAACCGTGCGCGCTTCAGGGGAAGAGGTGAAATGACAGAAAAACTCAAATGTGCGCTGATTTATGATTTTGACGGCACCCTGGCGGAAGGAGATTGTCCGGAGCACGGACTGATGCCTGCACTGGGTATCAGCGACACGAAAGCATTCTGGCGGGAAGTGAAGCGGTTTGCCAAAGCCGATGACGGCGATGAAATTCTGTCCTATATGGGGTTACTGGCTGCGAAAGCCAATATCCGGCAGTCATCTGAATTGAGTGTTGAAAATCTGAAAAAACACGGTGCAACGATTCCGCTGTTTCCCGGCGTCACCGAATGGTTTAACCGTATCAATGCCTGGTCCCATGAACAGGGACTTGATCCGGAGCACTATATTCTGTCCAGCGGACTGGACGGTATGATCCGCGGCACGGCTATCGGCCATGAATTCCGCGATATTTTTGCCTGTAAATATCACTATTCCGCTGACGGAAAAACCGCGTTATGGCCCGCTCAGGCTATCAACTATACCACTAAAACACAGTTTTTATTCCGGATAAACAAAGGAATACATAACTCATGGGATAATGTGGCGGTTAACCAGTTTATCGAGCAGGAAGAGCGCGCAGTGCAGTTCCGCCATATGATCTATTTCGGGGATGGTGATACCGATATCCCGGCCATGAAAATGGTGCGTTATCAGGGCGGTTTTTCGCTGGCGGTGTTTGATCAGAAAAAATGGGGCAACCCGGAAACGCAGAGCAAGGTCGGCAAGCTGATTGCGGAAGAGCGGGCAAATTATGTGGTACCCGCAAACTACGAGGAAGGCAGCCAGCTGGATGTGACCGTGAAAGGATTGTTACAGTTGTTCAGCCGTAAGCGCTGAGATCTGCAAACCCGCACTAGTGACACTGTCACATATAATGCGGGCATTACATGTCTGTTAAGAATATTTTTGCCCGGTCACCGTCCGCAACCAGTCAATTGGTGTACCATAACGACAGAAACTATTCAGAATAAGAAATGCATGGAGAAAGTATGAAATACCAAAATGTGACTGACACGCCCGGTGAGAATTCCTATTTCCTCGTTTTTAATCTGACAGATACCCCGCAAACGCGGGAGACGGTTGTTACGCTGTGTAATAACCTGTCCGGTATTCTGCGCAGCATCCGCAACCGGTTTCCGAAACTGGAAGTCAGTTGTGTGATGGGGTTCGGGGCGGATGCGTGGCAGAAACTGTTTCCGGACGCGGGTAAGCCCCGTGAGCTGAATACCTTTGAAGCGATTAAAGGGCCGCGTTTTACCGCCGTATCCACCCCCGGTGATATCTTCTTTCATATCCGCGCCCTGAATGTGTCGACCTGTTACGAGCTGGGCTCTGTTATCAGCCGGGCTCTGAGCGGTGCAGTGACCTGTGAGGATGAAGTTCACGGCTTCCGTTATATGGACGGACGCGCGATTATCGGCTTTGTCGATGGAACAGAAAACCCGGAATTTGAGGATGAGCGCAAAGAGTATGCGGTTATCGGCGACGAAGACCCGGAATTTGCCGGCGGCAGCTATGCTTTTGTGCAGAAATACATTCACGATATGGATGCCTGGCAGAGCCTGAGCACCGAAGATCAGGAAAAAGTCATCGGCCGTCATAAATTCAATGATGTCGAACTGACGGATGAGCAGAAAATCCCGGGCTCCCACAATGTGGTGACCAATATTCAGGATGAAGAGGGCAATGACCTGAAAATTGTCCGCGCCAATATGCCGTTCTCCAATCCGGCCAAAAATGAGCACGGCACCTATTTTATCGGCTACGCCCGTTATTTCTCCACCACCCGCAGAATGCTGGAAAATATGTTCGCCGGGAAAGAAACCGGTGCCACCGATGAATTACTGAAATTCAGTACCGCCGTGACCGGTACACTGTTCTTTATTCCGTCACCGGCCATGCTGGATGATGTTGAATAACTGATCGGATCCGGGGGATCACGCCCGGATCTGTTTTCCCGCCTGTTGTTTCCGCGTTTTTTATTGGTATTTCCCCGTTGTCTGCGGTAAAGTTTCCGGCTTTTTTCCGGCATGGCAAACAGCGGAGGCATTATGTTTATTGGTTTTGATTACGGAACATCCAACTGCTCAGTGGCAGTGATGAAAGAGGGCACTCCGGTGTTATTACCGCTGGAGGGGGATAATGTCTATATTCCGTCCACCCTGTGTGCACCGACACGCGAATCCGTTTCCGAACACTTATTCCGTCACCGCGATATTCTGCCGTCAGATAATACCGGCGAACAGTTATTGCGCCGCTCTATCGCTTTTAACCGCGAAGAAAGTATTGAGCTGGTGCCGGAGGATATTCTGTTTGGCCAGGCCGCGCTGGAGCTCTATCTTAATGATCCGCGTGACGTGTATTACGTCAAATCCCCGAAATCCTTTCTCGGTGCTTCCGGGCTGCATGATGTGCAAATCAGCTTCTTTGAGGATCTGGTCTGCGCCATGATGGCGAATATCAAATCTCAGGCCGAAGTTTCCACCCGGGAAACCATCACAGAAACGGTGATCGGCAGACCGGTTAACTTCCACGGACTGGGGGGTGAAGCAGCCAATCAGCAGGCGGAGGCCATTCTTCTGCGGGCGGCAAAACGTGCCGGTTTTCAGCAGATTACCTTTCAGTTTGAACCGGTGGCCGCCGGGCTGGAATATGAATCGGTTCTGAATACGGATCAGACGGTGCTGGTGGTGGATATCGGCGGCGGTACCACCGACTGCTCGCTTATCCGTATGGGACCGGGTTACCGGGGACAGGCTGATCGCACTGACAGTCTGCTGGCACACAGCGGACAGCGGGTCGGCGGAAACGACCTTGATATCTATCTGGCCTTTAAACAGCTGATGCCGCTGTTCGGAATGAACAGCCGTGCGGCTTCCGGTATCGAAATGCCGCTGATGCAATTCTGGAACCCGATCGCCATTAATAATGTGGAAGCACAGAAAGAGTTCTATTCCCGCCAGAATCTCACCCTGTTACAGCAACTGAAGCGGGATGCGGCAGAGCCGGAAAAACTGCTGCGCCTGCTGGAAGTGTATAACCAAAGCCTGGGTTACAGTATTATCCGCCGGGCGGAAGAGGCAAAAATCGCGCTTTCCGCCTCACCGGAATACCGTGCAGCAATCCGTCTGCTCAGTGAAACGCTGGAAACAGACATCAGCGCGGCAGAAATGGAAGAATCGATTTCCTCCCCGAAAGATAAAATGATTTTCCTGGTGAATGATGCAGTGCAGCAGGGCGGCGCAACACCGGATGCTATCTTTATCACCGGCGGGTCAGGCCGTTCGCCGGTGTTATGCCGTGCGATTGAGGCACAATTACCGGGAATACCGGTGGTCAGAGGAAATGATTTCGGCTCAGTAACCGCCGGTCTGGCACGCTGGGGCGAAATTTGTTTTAAATAAACTTGCAACAGACCGGTCGGTCTATTAGAGTGTTGTTATGAACAAACACACTGAACATGATACCCGCGAACATCTTCTGGCTACCGGCGAACGCCTGTGCCTTCAGCGCGGCTTTACCGGCATGGGGCTGAGTGAACTGCTGAAAACAGCCGGGGTGCCGAAGGGCTCATTTTATCACTACTTCCGCTCCAAGGAATTATTCGGCGTAGCCCTGCTGGAACGCTATTACGAAGATTACCTGGAGCGACTGACCGGACATTTTGAGCACGGCCCGGGGAATTACCGTGATCGCTTTCTCGCGTATTACGGCGATATTCTGAAAAATGCCTGTCAGCACAGCCGTATTCAGGGCTGTCTGACGGTTAAATTATCCGCCGAAGTGTGTGATTTATCGGAAGATATGAATGCCGCGATGGATAAAGGCGTCAGTAAAGTGATCGCACTGCTGGCGCAAACCCTGGAAAACGGACGAAAAGAAAATTCGCTGACGTTTCAGGGCGATGCGCAGCACGCCGCACAGGTCTTTTATTCGTTATGGCTGGGGGCAAATTTGCAGGCAAAAATTTCCCGCAGTACCGCGCCGCTGGAAAGTGCACTGGCGCATGTTGAAACACTGATTACCGCGCCTGAGTGATTCTTTTCGCAGGCGTTTTTATTTATCTGAAAATTAGTCGACTGGTCTAATCCGGAGTTACTATGTCACAACAACCATTGTCACAGAAAAAACTGTTTACCCCGCTGAAAGTGGGTGCCTTTACCGCACCGAACCGCGTCTTTATGGCACCGCTGACCCGGCTGCGCAGTATCGAACCCGGCGATATCCCGACCCCGCTGATGGGGGAGTATTACCGTCAGCGCGCCGGGGCCGGGCTGATTATCTCAGAAGCCACTCAAATTTCGGCACAGGCCAAAGGCTATGCCGGTGCGCCGGGGCTGCACAGTCCGGAACAGATTGCGGCCTGGAAAAAAATCACAGCCGGTGTGCATGACGCAGGCGGCCACATTGCTGTCCAGCTGTGGCATACGGGGCGGATTTCTCATAACAGCATTCAGCCGGGACAACAGGCACCGGTGGCACCGTCAGCGATCAGTGCCGGAACCCGTACCTCACTGCGTGATGAGAATGGCCATGCTATCCGCGTCGATACCTCCATGCCGCGAGCGCTGGAAACCAGTGAAATTCCGGGGATTGTGAATGATTTCCGTCAGGCGGTAGCTAATGCCCGCGAGGCCGGGTTTGATATGGCGGAGCTGCATTCCGCTCACGGTTACCTGCTGCACCAGTTCTTATCACCGGATGCCAACCACCGCACCGATCAGTACGGCGGCAGCCGCGAAAACCGCGCCCGTCTGGTACTGGAAGTGGTGGATGCCGTCTGTGCGGAGTGGGGACCGGAACACATCGGGATCCGTGTATCACCAATCGGTTCATTCCAGAATATGAGCAACGGCCCGGATGAAGAGTCGGATGCCCTGTATCTGATTGAAGAACTGAATAAACGCAATATTGCGTATCTGCATATGTCTGAACCGGACTGGGCAGGCGGTCAGCCGTACAGCGAAGATTTTCGTCGTAAGGTTCGTTCTCTGTTCCGTGGTGTGATTATCGGTGCCGGTGCGTATACTCCGGAAAAAGCTGAAGATCTGATTGAAAAAGGGCTGATTGATGCGGTGGCATTTGGCCGTGATTATATCGCCAACCCGGATCTGGCCGCACGGCTGGCGAAAAAAGCGCCGCTGAACCCGCAGCGTCCGGAATCCTTCTACGGCGGTGGTGCCGAAGGGTATACCGATTATCCGTTTATGTCATAACAGACATTAATCCGGCGGCAGAAAACAGCCGCCGGATTATTTTTACGGACGGATAATCGTGTGTGCATACACTGTACTGTAACCATCCATCTCTATTTTGCGGAATTCCACATCAAAAACCGT
Organism: Morganella morganii H1r; assembly: GCF_000633515.1. GTDB lineage: Bacteria > Pseudomonadota > Gammaproteobacteria > Enterobacterales > Enterobacteriaceae > Morganella > Morganella morganii_B. Next base: position 192,769 of record NZ_AYMP01000016.1, read on the forward strand.
ATTTAATAAAGAGGATTCCAGCAGTGCCGCAGATGAACCGAAATAACGTAATTGCCCCTGTGATAACACAATAACCGATTCAAAATAGCGGAATACCATATCCAGTTCGTGCAGACACACTACCACCAGTTTTTCTTTTCCCTGTGCCGTTAAATCTTCAATCAGCTGCATCCGGTGTTTTATATCCAGTGCCGCACCCGGTTCATCAGCAAATATCACCGGCGGATCACACATCAGTGCCATTGCGGTCAGTACCCGGCTTTTCTCCCCGCCCGATAAGATATGCCAGTGTTTATCCAGTAACGGCTGTAATTCATATTTCCGGCAGGCGGCCTCTTTTGCGGCTTTCGGGTCAGCTGCCCGCTCTGCGGCCAGTGAAATTAATTCCTCTGTGCGCTGATCCCAGCAGGGATTAAAACTCTGCGGGATCAGCCCGATTTTCTGCATCCGCGCCGCGCCTTTATAACGGCTGATATTTTTCCCGTCCAGGGTAACGGCGCTGAATACTTCCCGGTCAAGCCCGGATAATGCCTTTATCAGGGTGGATTTACCGGAGCCGTTCGGGCCGATAAGCGCAATGCTGCCTCTGGCGGGTAAATGCAGGGAATCAACCGTCAGTATTGTTTTATCCTGTTTACGGACGTTCAGGTTATTCACTGTGATCATGATTTTCTCACCCGTTTCGCCAGCAGATAAATAAAGAAAGGGCCGCCGATGAAGGCGGTGATCAGCCCGAGCGGTATTTCCCCCGGCGGCAGCAGACTGCGCGATAATGCATCGGAGAACATCACCAGTGCCGCACCAATAACAGCGGAGGCGGGCAGAACATATTTATGACGGGCACCAACCTGCCAGCGGGCAATATGCGGGGCAATCAATCCGATAAAACCAACAACGCCGCCGAGTGAAACGGCAATCGCGACAATGGCGGACCCGGCAATTAAGGCCAGCACAGTAAACCGTTCAACCGATAAACCGAAACTCATGGCCATTGTTCTGTCCAGTCCCATTAAATCCAGCCCGTCAGATAACAGGTAAACGGATAATAAAATGGCGGCCAGGGTTAATATCAGGCTGATGAGCAGACCTTCTCCGGACGGGGTTTGTATTCCGCCCAGAATCCAGCTTAATACCACCTGGAGACTGGTACTTTCATCGGATAATGCCATCATCATAAACGAACGGGCGGCATTTAATACCGCGCTGACGGCCACCCCGGTTAATAACAGTGTGGCGGTATCCAGTGACCCGGCAATCCGGGAGACAGATAACACAATAAATATCGCCGCCAGTGCCCCGCTGAAGGCGAATAAGGGCAGCGATACCGCCAGCGGTAAGCCGAGCGGCACTAATAATGCCACTGTTCCGCCGATCGCCGCACCGCCGGAGGATCCTAATAACCACGGCTCTGCCAGCGGGTTGCGGAATACCCCCTGAAAAATGGCACCGCTTAATCCCAGTAATGCGCCGGTAAATCCGGCGGTAATCACACGCGGTAAACGCCATTCGGTTAATAAGCGGGATGTTAAGTCATCACTGTAAAACAGGGCGCTTACCACTTTCAGCGGACTCTCCCATGTATGTCCGGCACAGGCGGAGAAAATAAATGCGGCGGAGAGTATGAGTAACAGACTGATTATTTTCACTGTCTCAGGCTCCATTGCTCAAAGATATCAGACATATATTCAATGCCGTCAATAATCCGCGGGCCGGGAATAAGCACATACGCACTTTTGACCGGATAAATATCATTCTTTTTAACTGCTTTCATTTGTGACCAGCCGGGAAGCGTCAGTAAATCCCGGATTTTGTCTCCGGAAATGGTGTACAAAATAATATCCGGGTCGGCGGCGATAATTGCCTCCGGGGATACCTGTTTCAGCGCCGGTCCGGCCTGTTTATATTCCTCCAGCGCCAGCGTTCCGCCCGCTTTTAAAATGGAATCGGCGGTATATCCCGGTGTTTTTTTATACGCCTGCGGCCTGGCAACCAGTAATAACCCGTTACTGACCTGACCGGTGATCATAATGACCCCTGGTGCGCGGTAACCGGCGGGCTTTTGCTGTACAGTGTGCAGCCGCTGTTCCATTTCCGCCGCCACCTGTTCGCCTTTTTCCGTTGTTTTGGTGACCTGTGCCACCAGACGGATATTATGAATAATTTCCTCAATACTGTTTCCCTCCAGCACCAGCACAGGAATGCCGAATTTGCGCAGCGGTATTAATAACTGATGCGTGGCCTGGCGGGCAGGGGTCATAATCACCAGATCCGGTTTCTGTTCAATGATCCGTTCAAGAGAAAACCCGAGGCGGCCGCCGATTAACGGTTTATTTTTGATTTCATCCGGGAAATAGGTGTAGGCATCAATACCGGCGATATTGTCGGCCAGTCCGAGGATCGCCACAATTTCGGTATTTGATGAAAAGATAGTCACAATACGCTGCGGTTTTTCGTTCAGTGTGACCGGCGCAGATAATTGCGCCATCATACTGAAAGCAGGCAGAGCATGGCACAGGGCCATGCTCAGTGTGATAATAATAATCAGGACTTTCATTATTGCCGGTTAAAAACGGTATGTCACACCGGCAATAAATGACCGGCCCGGCATAGAGGTTCCCAGACTGCCGTTGGATTTCGACGGCAGCATAATATACGGGTCTTCATCCAGGGCAAAAAAGACCGGATGCTCATTTTTATCCAGAATATTGTCTATCCGTCCGTACAGCGTCAGTGACTGGCTGATATCCACATCCGCCTGAAGGTTCCAGACCATAAACGGCGCTTTGCGCATCACATAAGAAGAATAAGGGCGGACATCCGGGATAATACCTTCCTCTGTTTTATACCACATCGGCCCGCGCAGAATGCCCTGTAACTGAAGGCTCCACGGATAACGGGCATTGGTAAAATAGAGCTCGTTAATAAACGCCGCCTGGTACTGATACATGCGCTGAACTTTATTACTGTTATTGGTTGCGGTTATTTTGGCGCCTTTATCTTCCATATCGAAATTCCAGCTGCCGTTTAAACGCATGACCCAATCCCAGTCTGTCTGCCAGTCAAATACACGGTTAACGGTGGCCCGGCTGTTAATTTCCAGCCCGCGCACCACAATATCATCGTCGCTGTTGGCGTACTGATAAACATTCGGTGCCAGAACGTTGGTCTGTATTCTGTTCTGTATCGTATTCTGGAACAGGGCAATATCCACGGAGTTCAGGGAATCACCGAGTGTCGCGCCCACTTCAAACTGACGGTTGCTTTCCGCTTTCAGGGAACTGTTGCCCAGATATTGCGTACCGGACAGCGTAATATAATCCGCCCCCAGCTGTGTGGCGGTCGGCGCACGGTAACCGGTAGCGACAGAGGATTTCAGGTTCAGCCAGTCATTGACCTGATAGTTGGTACCGAGACTCCAGGTTAACTGATTATATGACGCACTGCCGGTGAACTGATTATCCAGGTTCGGTGTTTTATCGAAATTGGTTTTCCCGTAGGTATAACGCATCCCGCCGCGGATTATCCAGCTGTCGTCAAATAAACTCTGCCGGTCATCGAAATAAACGGCATACTGGTTTTCAGTCTGGTTATTATCATACGGCGCGGATTGTTTCAGCGGGTTGCCGCTGACACTAACCTGATTACGTTCGGAACGCAGACGGCTGTATTCATAATCCACCCCTAATAACAGATCATTCTGCTCATGGAGTTTAATTACCGGCTGGAATTTCACGCCATAAATATCCAGCTGACGGCGGTTATGATCACTGCGGGTTTTTGCGGTTAACGGTGATGCCCAGCGGAAATTATCCACGTCCTGCACAAAATAGGCATGGCTGTTCATTCTGAAAATACTGTCATCGGTGCCGTTTTTCCAGACCACATCTGCGGAGCGGTTATAACGGGTATCTTTGGCGTAAATATTCCCGGTTGAGCCCCGGAAACCGCCGTCATAAATACCGTCAGTCCGCAAAGAGACATCGAGCAGGTTACTTTCGTTGATCTGCCAGCCTAAATTGCCGCTTAAGCCAAAGCGTTCCCAGTTGGTATTTTCCTGTTTGTGGCCGCCTTTCCCGGAATGGTAATCATCACGGCGACCGGCTTCAAACCCGACATAGCCGTAAATATCGCCGTCATCATTCTGAAAACCATAACCGCCGTAAGTCTGTGCCAGTCCCCAGGATCCGGTTTCCGCTGAAATTTTGCCGCCTTCGTCGGTTAATCCGTTTTTCAGGAAAATATTAATCACGCCACCCATCGCCTGAGAGCCGTAAATAACCGAAGAAGGGCCCCGGATCACTTCAATCCGGCTGACATCTTTCGGTGATAATTTGGATAAGTTCGCGGTTCCCGCACGGCGGCCGTTAACTAATACCAGTACCTGTCCGGCAAAATCTTTTCCCTGACCATCCGTTGCGGCACCGCGGATATTAATGGATGTCTGCCCGGGACTCCATTCACTGAAAAAGCCGACACTGTTCTGTGCCAGTAATTCAGTCAGACTTTCCGCCCGTGAGCGTTCAATCTGATCGCTGTCGATAACCTGGGTGGTCACGGTGGATTTTCGCTGCTGTTCTTCACGCCCTGACGCGGTCACGATTAATGTGTCACTGTCCGGATCCTGTTTCGCGGTATTTTCCGCGCCGGCGGTGAATTGTGAATATGACAGGATCAGTGAAACCAGTGCCAGTTTCCTGCTGTTTATTTTCATTGTTAAAAACTCATTTTTATATAATGCCTGACCAAAACACCGGCTATTACCGGTGAATTTCCCTGAAACAATTTTTCTGAAACAAATAACATCAAGTGTTAATGCGATCCGTTTTCATCTTAAGAAAACAGGGGAGGCTAAGTCACTAAAAAATATGACTAAAAGTTCGAAACGGGAAAGCGGTCAAGGTAATTGAAAATAAACCGTTATAATCACATGGGTGAATTATAAAAAAGGTGAGCAGATGTTGAAAATATGCTGCGTTGTTAAAAAGTCAGCGGCACCGGAACGGCACCGCCGGAGATGATCACAATAAGCGGATGCGGTGCCGGAAACGGTCGATAAACTGCTGATTCCAGTCATCGCCGCCGGTAGCGTTGCCGCTTTTCCAGATTGGCGGTTCAATGCCCTGTTGCGCCAGAAGACTGACAGTTTCGGCTATCAGGGCATTGAGCAGGAACGCATTGGCAAAGGTGGACATGGCTGCCACCTGTTGGGTTATCCCCGTGATCTGCATAACCGCATCACCGACCTGCACATGAGAATCCAGCACCAGGTCGGCGATATCACACAGATTTTGTCCGCCGGGGTGGCGCGCGGGGTGATCTGCCGGTGTTTCCCCGGCGTGGGCAACCGACGTTACTGCTATCACCGTCACCCCGCGCTTTTTCGCTTCAAGGGCAATATCAATGACCGAGGCATTAATACCGTAAGCATTGATAAGTACCATCACTTCCCCGGCCTGTACCGGGTTGTTATTCATGACAATTCTGCCGAACCCCGGCAGCCGCTCAATCGCCATTGAACGCAGTGCGCCGTTTGTCAGCAGCGTTCCTTCATCCAGGATCGGGTTAATGTGCATCAATCCCCCGGCACGGAAAAAAACCTCCTGAGGACCGAGGTTGGAATGCCCGCCGGAGGCCGCCACGTGGATCAGGTTATCCCGTGCTATTTGTTCTGCCAGCAGGACGGCGGCCCGGGGCAGCGTTTCCCGGTTACTGTCCAGCACCGTGTGCAGATGCGTGGTGATTTTGCCGAGATACTCAGCGGATAACGCCAGCGGATCAGTTGTTGTATTCATCATCGTTATGCGCGGTAAACCGCCTCCCCCTGAAGATAGGTTTCCAGCACCTGCAATGTGCTGCCCTGTATATCCAGTACCACGATATCCGCCCGTTTTCCGGCGGCGAGTGTGCCTCTGTCGGTCAGCCCGAGGAATGCAGCCGGGTTTTCAGCGGCGTAATGCCAGGCCTGTTCTGTGTCACTTAGTCCGCTGCGGAGCAGAAAGCTGATGCATTCAAGAGCTGACTGCGCAGAGCCGGCCAGCAGTTCGTCATTAGCGGCCAGATGCAGGCGGCCTTGTTCCGTCAGTACCACATCACCGCCGATATGGGTGTGATAACGGCCCGGAGCCATACCGCCGAATGCGGTGGTGTCGCTGGTCAGCAGAATTTTTCCCTGTTTGGCACGTAAAATCACTTTGATCAATGACGGCGGCAGATGAAAACCATCGGTAATAATGCCGCTCCATAAACTGTCTTCCGCCAGTTGTGCCCAGATAGGGTTGTGATGACGGTGTATCTGTAATTCACAGCCGTTACCGAGGTGAGTGGACATAGTAGCCCCCAGTTCTGCAGCACGGCGGATCTGCGCCGGGGTCGCAGCGGTATGGCCGATGGAGACCCGGATGTTGTTATCCGTACAAAAGCGGATGGTGCCGGCCAGTCCGTCTTCCTGTTCAGGAGAAAGTGTCAGGATCCGCAACAGTCCCTGAGATACACTGTGCCAGCGGCGGACTTTTTCACTATCACAATGCTGCACACAGGCTTTATCGTGTGCACCGCGCGGCCCGCTGACCGGCGAAATAAACGGGCCTTCCAGATGAATACCCGCTGTTGAGGCACGGATACGGGGGTCGGCGGCACAAAAGGCAGAAAAATCAGCCATCAGTTGAGAAATCGCCTCATCACTGTTGGTGATAACGGTCGGGCACAGGCTGGTTACGCCTTTCTGGTATAGTCTTTCGTAACTGTGGCGGACATCATCCCGGTGCAGCGGCAGGGTGTTGTAATCGGTTCCCGCATAGCCGTTGACCTGTAAATCCACCAGTCCGGCGGCGACATACGGCAGATTTTCAGGCGCAGCGGTATGCAGCGGCTCAATAGTGGTAATAACACCATGATCTGTTGTGATGGTGACCGGCGTGCCGTTCAGTGTTTTAGCGCAGATTTGTGTCAGCATAAATCCGCTCCTGAATCGGTATCCAGATAAAGAAATGCACTGTTATGGCGGCGCAGAATGGTGGCTGGCAGATCTTCACTGATCGGATCCCGGATCATCCGGGTGACAGCCTGCCGTTTGGTGGCAGCGGGCACCACACATACCATATGACGGGCGCTGACCAGCGCAGGAATTGTCAGGGTCAGGGCATACACCGGGACATCATCCGTCCGCGCAAAACAGCCGTCGTTAACCTGCTGCTGACGGCATTGCTCATCCAGTTGCACCCGTTTGACAACCGCACTGTCACTGAAATCCGCCACCCACGGGTCATTAAAGGCAATATGACCGTTTTCACCAATCCCCAGACACACCAGATCTACCGGTGCGGCGGAAAGCAGCTTTGCATAGCGGCGGCATTCGGCTTCACTGTCCGTGGCATGCGCCCGGATAAAGTGTGTTGCAGCCGGTTTTACCGCATCAAACAGATGTTCCTGAATATAGTGGCTGAAGGCCTGCGGTGCGCCCGGCGGCAGGCCGATATACTCATCCATATGAAATGCTGTGACTTTTGACCAGTCGATTTCCGGGAATGTTTGCAGATGCTGCAAAAATTCATTCTGAGACGGCGCAGAGGCAAAAATAATACGGACTTCCGGCTGTGATGCCTGACACTGAACAATAATATCGCGGGCTTTTTCAGCCGCCGCGCGTCCCGTCGCATCACGGTTTGTATAAACAGCATAGTGCAGCAGGTCTTTCTGACCGGCAGTGACAAGAGAATCAGTCATTATTATGTTCCTCTGACAGGCGGAATAACGCCTCTGTAAAAAGGTGCTCCGCCTGCGGTGCAAACGGGGCATCAAGATAAAAGTAGTATGCTGAACCGTGCGGCTCATAGCCGCCTTCGGCAATCTGGCGGGCTGACGGCAGGTAACCGGCCATGCCGTTGCTGTAGCCGATCCCCAGGAAATATTGCCCTTTGGCGCGTAATAATTTCTGGTAGTGATTCACAACTTCCGCACTGACGGTCAGCAGTTTCAGCTGTGGTGAAAGGTGCAGACAGGTGAGAGTGATGGGTTGTGTTGCCTGCAGCGGGATCCCGCGCGCGGTCTGCTTCAGTTTGTAAACCGCCCATTCATGTTCAATCGTGGCCGGCTCATGTTCATCACGGAACTGAATCAGTTGTTCATTATTCATCACCGGCTGTAAGGGCAGCGAAACCTGACGCTGCCGGAAATACGGCGGGGCGGTCAGCTGAAAAAGCGGTAAATCAGGCTGCTCCAGCGCATCGAGAAAAAGGGCGGCCAGCTGTTTTCCGCAGATTTCCATCTGTGCATAATCCCCGCGGTAAAACTGCCCGTCACGGCTCAGGTCAGGGCGCAAATCGCCGCAGAATCCCTGTAACAGCAGACATACTGCCCCCGGGAAGGCCGTTTCAATTTCATCACAAACCACACCCGGATATTCACCGGAGAGAATATTGTCGCCGGTAATGGTCGGGTGGCACTGGTTATGCACCAGCACCGCATATACCTGTTGCTTCTCATCCGTAAACCGCACCAGTGTGGCGATAGTATCCGCCGGTTCATCCCGGTTCGGTGCCATGATGATTTCACCGTTGACCATCAGCCGCCGGTGAACTGCCAGAGGGCAGTCTGACTCCGCAACCTGTGCTGTCACCGGTTTCCCGGCGGCGAGTGCTGTCTGCAGGCCGGTAATAACCTGTTGTGTGATAAACGCAGTATATTGCCGGTCACATTCACCCAACTGCGGCGAGTGGTTATCTGCTGTCTGCGGCGCGCAGTGGCTGTGAGTGGCAGTCAGGATCAGAGCCAGTCCGGCCAGTTCCGGGATGTCTGCCAGCGCTGTGCGGATCTGCCGGTCAAGATTGTCCCCGGCAAACAGAAGTTCAAGACTGACAACGGCATACTGCCGGTTCCAGATAAAGCAGCGGGCATACAGCGGCATACCAATTTGTGTACACGGCTGATGCCGGAACGCAAATCCGCCCAATTTCACCGGCAGTGACGGTGTGATATCGGTTTTACTGACGCCGAGGATCATGACGGCAGCCCGCACAGTGAGACAATCAGTTGCAGATTGCGCATGATATGGAACGGATCTTTTACCGGCAGCGCAACCACCTTGTTCAGCGGCGCACCTTCACGATCACGGATTTGTGTCCATTCCCCCTGTTCACGGTTCGGGAAGGTATTCAGCACATAGTCTGCCGTCTGCTGATAGAGGCTGAAAAATTGCGGATCGTCATTCTGTTCTGCCATCAGCAGCAGGGTATACAGTGCTTCCGAATGCACCCACCAGATTTTACTGCTCCAGGTGTCCGCTATCAGGGTTTCATACGGATCATCCCCAAGCAGACGTCCGGCAGGCGGAGAGCCGTCTGCCAGGGTATAACGGAACAGTCCGCCGTATTGATCATCCCAGCCCATATGCCACATCAGTCCTGTAATTTTCGCAATGGCGGACAGATACGTTTCTGTCTCACCAAGCAGTTGTGCGGCATGGAAACAGAACCACATATTTTCCAGTGTATGCCCCGGTGTTTTATGGCGGGCGAGCAGGGTATCGCGGTGCTCAGGAATGACTTTCATCTCCAGCGGGATCAGGGTTTCCGGGTCATGAAACTCTGTAAAAATCCGCCCGAGGCTTTGCCGTGTCCGGGTTGTCAGCCGGGAAAGCGCCGGGTGCTGATAACGAAGGGCATAACGCAGCAGCTCCGTCACCGTTCCCAGCATAATCATTTCATAGGCATAAGGTTCAAACCCCGGCGGGGCGGGATACGGTTCACTCCGCACCCGGCCGGATGCCAGCCGCTGACTGACATTGTCATACAGTGCCAGTGCATGTTCAAAATACCCGCTTTCTCCGGAGACAAAGGCATATTCACACAAGCCGATCACCACAAAGCAATCCGCGTAAAACGAGGTGTCATATTCCCCGCCCGGCTTCATTTCCAGCTTGTTGCCATGGCGATCCAGTAAAAAAGCGCAATGGCCGTTATCGAGGAAAGCATGGTTCAGCAGGAAATCCGCGGTCTGTTTTGCATGGGCCAGCAGAGGGATGGCATCCCCCTGACACAACCCGCTGCGGATGAGCGCCGCCTGACGGCACTCATTCCACAGAAAACGCCCCTGAGACCAGGTAAATTTATTTTCACTCAGCAGCGTGCCCCCGTCATTACTGAAGCAGGTAAACACGCCGCCGGACTCCGTATCAACCGCCCGCAGCCAGAACGGCAGGATATTCTGTTCCAGCTCCTGCTGCCATAAGGCGCGGCATTGTGCTTTCTGTTGCGCGGTTAATCCCATATCAGTTGCCTCCGTCACGGCTCAGTTTATGCATCAGGGCATCCACTTCCGGTTTTACCGGATTTTTGCGCGCCACAATGGCTGCCAGGGTAAAGAACACCAGGGAGCAGAAGACAGGGCCGCCGACCGATAACGCCATTGACGGTGCGGTAACAAACAGTTTGGTGCCGGCAAAGACCGCCAGACCAATCAGCATAGAGGTAATGGCAATTTTCGGACCGCAATGCTTATAGAACGGCAGTAAACCCAGAACCATCGGAATAGACGCCGGTCCGATTAATCCGCCGAACCACACCACAATCAGCCCGATAATGCCGCCGAAATGCTCCTGATTCAGTGCCAGGATAATGGTGCAGAGGGTAAAGGTGAAGGTGACGGTACGCGCCATCCACAACGGGGTTTCGCCGTTGGCTCTTTTCACTTTTTTCGAGATCAGCGGCAGGATATCCCGCGACAGTACAGAGCTGATGGCGTTGGCATCAGAGGCCACCATCGACAGTGTGGCGGCAAACATCGACGCGAGGATCACCCCGACAAACCCGGCCGGCAGATATTTCAGTGTCAGCATGGAGTAGATTTGTGTCTGCTGATCTGCAGGGACATCCGGGATCAGCAGCGGAGCGGCCCACATCGGCGCAAACAGGATCAGCGGCCAGACCAGATAGAGAGACGCAGACAGGATCATCGCGCGGCGTGCCTGTTTACCGTCCGGTGAGGCGATAAAGCGGGATGCGAGGTTCCAGGTGCCGCCGTTATAGCTGAGGAAACAGACAAACGCGAAGCTGGCAAAAAACAGCGGGCTGTACTGGCCGTTAAACCAGTCACTGTTACCGGCAGGCAATCTGTCCCACATATCCAGATAGTTGGTACCGATATCCCCGAGCTGAGACTGCACCACGAAGAACATAATGATCCCCGCAGCAATCCCGACCAGGAACTGGAAAAAGTCATTCATGGTATCGGCCCACAACCCGCCGACGGTGACATAAATCATCGCCACCACGCCGGAAATCAGCACACCGTAAATCACCGGAATACCGGTAAAACCATAGAACAACACGCCGATCGCCGCGTATTTCCCGGCAGTATCCAGCAGTTTCAGCAGCACGCCCAGCCAGGCGATCACCTGCTGGGTTTTAATATCATAACGGATTTTCAGATATTCGGTCGGTGACTGTACCTGCAACGCATCACGCAGCCGCGCCCAGCGGGGAACAATCAGCCACGCACCGAGCAGACAGGCGATAGTCACGTTCAGCGCCCACCAGACATACAGGTTAAACCCGGTCGCATAGGCAAGGGCGGCATAACCGGTAAACACCACGCCGGAATAACCGGACACATGATGGGAAATCCCGGCCAGCCACCAGGGCAGACCACCGCCCGCGACATAAAAATCGTTAGTGCCTTTAACACGACGGTAAGCATTTAAACCGATACCTATCATGATAATGAAGAAAAGTGAGAGTGTTATCCAGTCCGGCGTTTGCATCTTATTGATTCCTTATAATTATTTTGTCATCAACATCTACAGTAAAACGGGGAATTGCGGGTACTGACATAAAATGGATAATCGGCAGCAGAGAACTGCTGATCCTGACTGTACATTAATAACACACACTGTAAATATATTTAATTCCACTGTATGTTATTAATTCGATCTGACTCACAATTCAACAACACACGCAGGGCACATCAACAGCGATTTATCCGGCAGATAATGTGTGATACATATAGGGTAATCACACCACCCACTATTGACTTATCAGATAAACAGCTGAAAATCAGTCTGTTCCTCACTCACTGAACCGGAAAGCAGATCATTATGGTGAAACCGTCTCTTTCGTCAGAACGTAAACAGCATCTGTTCCGGCAAATTCTGGACGGATACAAAATGCAGGCCGTGATCACCCGTAAAGGGCTCGCGATCACTAACAAGCTGCGCCCGGCGACGGTGACACAGCTGATCGGCGAAATGATCCAGAGCGGCATTATTGCTGAGGACACCATTAATCACCAGCCCGGACCGGGGCGCCCGGAAGTCGGTATTATTCCGGATTTCCGGTTACTGACGGCTATTTTTATCTGCATTGATGCCCGCAATATCACGGCGTCGCTGGTGGATATCCGGGGTGTGGTTCTCGCCGGTGTACACCAGCCGGTTCACGATGATAATGCTGACAGTGATACACTCCTGAACTGTTTTCGGACACTGATCAGCCGTCTGCTGCAAAATTGCCGGGCGGACACCCGGGTGCAGGGGATTATTATCTCGCTGCCGGGGGTTATGGACGCGGAACATTGCCACTGGCTCTACACCAACCGCTGGCCGAAAGCCCGCCATATGGATTTATCACGGCTGGCTGCAGAGTTTTCCATTCCTGTCTGCCTGGTGAAAAACTTACAGGCGGAGCTGAATGCCTTTATCCTCGAAAATAGTGACCTGTCCGCCAGACGTGTGCTGTATGTCCACTGGGGGGAAGGGATTGGCGCGGCGAGCTATTCAAAACAGCAGATAAATGCCAACCAGCAGGGGCTGTTCGGCGAGCTCGGGCAGCTGACGTTCGGTAATTCACAGACGATTGAGCAGATGTTTTCGTTGTCCGCACTGCGCGGTGTACTGAGTGAAGCGCTGCCCGGCGATTTAAGCAATGAACGGGCAGCGGCAAAAACATTACAGCATGCGGATATTACCGTTATTCCGTGCCTGAAAACAGCGGCGGATATCTGGGGGCGGGTACTGGCAAATATCTATTTTATTCTGTTCCCGGATGTCATTATTTTCTCAGGCCCCTTCACGCACAATGAGGCATTATTCCGGGAAATCACCACGGGGTTCAGTCAGCATGTCCCGGATTATTTTGAGCAGAATGTCACATTCATCATCAACCACAAATCCTATATGAATGAAATGCACGGTGCATTATCCCCGTTCTTTGATGCGCTGGTGGCGGAATATTGCCATCAGGGGAGTTAATCAGCGAATAACCTGAACAGAGCGGATTTTTTTACCGTAATTAGCCACATCTTTTTCCGCTCTCTTCTGTATGAGATTTACCACTGAAATATAGTAAACCGGATGAAAAAAACATCAAAGAGACACTGAGCAATACTTAACTTGATTTTGCGCCATAACGGCGAATAATGGGGAGGGTAAAATTCACAGATACACGCAGTTGTTTATTCTCCGGGGTTTTTTCATGGTCAGTGGTTTATTTATCGGCATCCTGTTCGGCGGGTTGCTCCAGTCAGGTCAGTTCTGTTTTGTTTCCGGATTCAGAAACATTCTTTACCAGCGAAATACCCGGTTTCTCACCGCACTGCTGATTGCGGTCACTATTCAGTCCGTTGGTTTCTTTGCCCTGGAATCTGCCGGATTATTACACATACCGGAAGGAAATCTGCCAATCACCGCCACACTTGCCGGTGGTTTTGTATTTGGTGCAGGTATGGTGCTGGCCGGTTGCTGCGGCAGCGGCGCATGGTTTCGTTCCGGCGAAGGATTAACCGGCACCTGGATTGCCTTATTTGCCTTTGTTGTCACCATGGCCGCCGCTCAGAAAGGCAGCCTGAAACATTGGTTTGAACCCTTACTACAGCATCCCGCTCAACCGGATACAATTTATAAAACGCTGGATATTTCCCCGTGGTTTCTGGTCGTGTTTTTAATTATTCTCACTGCCGGATTACTGATTTATCAGCATTACCATCCCCGCTATACATCACCTTCACAGGGGCGGTTTAATTATCTGCCGCTGAATATCACCGGTCTTCTGATCGGTATTCTCGGGATTATTGCCTGGGTTTTCAGCGCTGAAGCCGGACGTAATTTCGGCTATGGTGTTGCCGTTCCTTCCGGCAATGTTATTCAGTATCTGATCACAGGGCAGCAGCGTTATTTTAACTGGGGAACCTTATTTGTTATCGGTATTTTCGCCGGTTCAATGATAAGTGCGATTATCCGCAAAGAATTCAGATTAACACTTCCGCCTGATGGTATTACTGTCGTCAAACGGCTGATCGGCGGGATTGTGATGGGAGCAGGGGCAACACTGGCAGGCGGCTGTACCGTCACAAATTCTCTTGTGGCAACCGCTTATTTCTCCTGGCAGGGATGGATTTCGACATTCATGATTATGGCCGGTGTCTGGTTGACCAGTTATTTCTTCCGTGCAGGACAATGTCGTTTATAGGATCACATATGAAAACAAAATCACTCTTTCTTTTGATACCGCTATTACTGTCCGGTTGTGACCAGACGGTGGTAAAAGAGATCGGTATTGAAGAATTATCGGAGAACCTGAACAACCCGCAATACATTATTATTGATACCCGGCCGGACAGTTTATATTTCGGCTTTAAAGATAAAGGCGCGACCCGCGGCGGCCATATTAAAGGTGCAATGCAGTTTACCACCGGCTGGCTGGATTTTATTGACGAAAACAAATTTGATACTTTTGTGGAAGAAAAGGGGATTACCAAAGAAAAAACCCTGATATTTTACGACAGTGACCCGGATTCCCTGGAACGTATTACCGCCGAATTTGCTGCCAAAGGTTTTCAGGTCAGGGCATTTAAATCCTTTATCCAATACAGCAATTCTGATCTGCCGATGGATAAATACCCGAATTATTTTCTGAGTGTTTCGCCGGCATGGGTTCAGGCTGCACTGAACGGCGAAAAACCGGAAAGTTATACCCGTGATCAAAAACCGGTGATATTTGAAGTGTCGTGGGGGGATGCGGAACAATCTAAATCCTATGCAACGCATATTAAAGGCGCTTTCCATTTTAATACCGACTGGATAGAAAACGCGCCGGTCTGGAATTTATCAGAACCCGACGTTATCAAAAATAATCTGCTGAAAAACGGGATCCGCAAAGATACCCCGGTTGTCGTCTATTCTGAAAATCAGATGGCAGCATTGCGGGTATTATGGGCATTGAAATGGGCCGGTGTTGAAGATGTCCGTTTCCTGAACGGCGGGTTAAATGCCTGGGTTGATGCGGAATTACCGACGGAAACCACTCTGAATATTCCGGTACCGGTTGCAGATTTCGGCGCGGAAATTCCGGTTAATCCGCAGGTCACTATTGCTATGCCGGCGGAAGCCATACAAGGTCAGAAATCCGGTCTTAAACTGATCAGCAACCGGACATGGGATGAATATACCGGCAAAATCTCCGGTTATGACTATATTCCGCGCAAAGGGGAACCAGCCGGGGCGATATGGGGATTCGGCGGTAAAAATTCGAATGATATGTCCGATTACTATGACCCGGACGGCACATTACGTAATCCGGACGAGATTTTTGCTTTATGGAAAACGCAGGGTATTGAACCGACTGACCAGGTCGCGTTTTATTGCGGCACCGGCTGGCGGGCCAGTGTTTCCTGGTTTATGACGCAACTGGCGGGCTGGGAAAACAGCCGGATTTATGACGGCGGCTGGAATGCCTGGCAGATGGACCCGACATTACCGGTATTAAATAATATTCAGAGCCAAAAACCGGCAGCACTGAATGATTATGGTGAAATAATTAAAAAACCGGGCCAATCCTGCAAAAGCTAACGATGACTGAAAAACCGGCTTCTGCTGATATAACGGAAGCCGGTGATATCCGGTAATTTACCATGGACCTTCCGGCCAGATACTGTCTGTTTTTTTAGCCGTATCATCATCCAGTGAATCAAGATATAAGTTCTCAACCTCGGTACGTGCCCAGGGGGTGCGGCGGAGAAATTTCAGACTTGATTTTACGCTGGGGTCATTCTTAAAGCAGTTAATATTGATTAACTTACCCAGCTTTGCCCAGCCATATTTTGCAACCAGTGCATTAACCTGCATTTCAAGAGTAACGCCATGCAGCGGGTCGTTGGATTTGTGGGCTGTCATGAATGAATATCCTGTTATTTTACCTGAGCAGGGAAGGATACCGTAAACTCCGGAACATAACAATTATCCCTCCCGGCAGACTCATTCCGTATTACTTCAGGGTCTGCATTCTTCCGTTAACCTCCTTTTATGACTTCAAACATAAGATAATGCAGCAAATATAGCCGCTAATTACCGCATGGAACGTATGGTTGAATGATTGAGGTTATGGTTGAATAACAGTATTAATTAACATTCATACGATAAAGGCTAAAAATGACAGACTTCAGCAAATATAAAAAAACACTCGATAAGCTAGACTATTATGTTTATGCATTATGTGAAATAAAAGAAAATCTCCGGGTTCCGTTTTATATCGGTAAAGGGAAAAATAGCCGCTGTCTGGCCCACATCAGCGATGCCATGGCAGAAGTAGCTGATAATGCTGAAGATATATCTAATGAAAAACTAAAGCGCATTAAAGAGCTTTACGAAGAAAATCGTCTCGGTATCGATATATTGTCTCACGGACTTGACTCTGAAACTGCATTTATGGTCGAAACCACGTGTATTGACCTCATCGGAATTAAAGGATTGACTAATAAAATTAACGGGAAAAAGAGTCCCGGTAATGATATTTATAAAACACAGGGAAGGTTAACTATTGAAGAAGCGGCTTCATGGTATTCTGGTGAGCCGACTGAGGTTTCAAAAGAAGATAAAGGACTTGTATTCATTTTAAACAAACTCTACCGGTTTGATATGACTGAGCAGGAATTGTTCGAAGCAACCCGTGGTGTCTGGCACAATCCGCCGCGCAATGATGAATCCCTGAAATATGCTTACGCTGTTTACAACAACATTGTAAAAGAAGTATATGAAATTCATGGTTGGATTAAAGCCGGTACTCAGGAATATTTTACAAGGAAAGTCAGCCGTGACAGTAATCGCTGGGAATTTATCGGCAGAAAAGCAGAGCAGTCTATACGCGATAAATATGTCGGAAAAATAATCAACTATGACCGGAGTTATGGCTCGCCATTCGTTAAAGTGGGAAACACTCCGGTCGGTAAATGATGAAAACCAATAACTAATTTGTACAGTATCCGTGAACTGACGGATATTGTACATCAGTTCACGTTACCGGATAGGAGAGCAGGGAACGCCAATGAACGATATAACACATTGATATTATTGCATCTAATCATCACTAGGATCTCCTGCATTTCATTTAACATAATATACATTATGCGAACAAATGTATAAAATAACGAAATCAGGCATTCCGCCAGGTTAATCATGCTGGTTCATTTATCGTGGATAACGATTTCTTGTCTCCGGCCATCCGGCAACTGAATCATTACAGACCACAAATCTCCCCGTAAAGTTATCGACCTGCATTTGACCCCAAACAAAAATATGACAGCGCATTACTTCTATAATTACCGCTTATTTACTCTCATATAGATGTGGTCACATGGTTAACAAACTGAATCTTAACTGGCCTGAATTTTTAGAAAAATACTGGCAGAAAAAACCTGTTGTACTGAAAAATGCATTTCCTGATTTTGCCGACCCTATCACGCCGGATGAGCTGGCCGGCCTGGCCATGGAGCCGGAAGTTGACAGCCGCCTGGTCAGCTTCATTGATAACAAATGGGAAGCGAGTCACGGTCCGTTTGAGGACTACAGCCAATTAGGCGAAAAAGGATGGTCACTGCTGGTACAGGCTGTCAACCATTGGCATATGCCGGCTGCAGAATTGGTAAAACCGTTCCGTGTGCTGCCTGAGTGGCGTCTTGATGACCTGATGATTTCCTACTCAGTGCCCGGCGGTGGTGTCGGACCGCATATTGATAACTATGATGTCTTCATCATCCAGGGTATGGGTCGCCGCCGCTGGCGTGTGGGTGACGCCCTTCCCATGCGTCAGTTCTGCGCTCATCCGGCATTACTGCATGTCGATCCGTTTGAACCGATTATTGATGTGGAAATGGCGCCGGGCGATATTCTGTATATTCCGCCTGGATTCCCTCACGATGGTTTCACCTTCGAAGATACCATGAACTATTCTGTCGGCTTTCGCGGACCGACCGGACGTGATCTGCTGAGCAGCTTTGCAGACTACGCACTGGAACAGGATCTGGGAGGCGTCAATTATGGCGATCCTGACCTGAAAGTACGTGAAAACTCAGGCTCAATGGAATCTTATGAGGTTGAACGCCTGCGTGAAATGATGATTGAGATGATCAACAAGCCCGGTGATTTCGAACAGTGGTTAGGCCGTTTTGCAACTACCCCGCGCCATGAGCTGGATATTGCACCTTCGGAACCGCCGTATGAGCCGGAAGAAGTACTGAGTGCTCTGAATGCCGGCGAAAAACTGATACGACTGAGCGGACTGCGTGTTCTGCGTATCGGGGAACATTTCTTCGTTAATACCGAAGGCTGGATGACCACCGAAATGAAAGGTGCGGATACATTGTGCCGGTTAACAGAAGTCGGCGTGAATGAACTCGGTGAAGCACTGGAGAACCCGGTTTTTGTTGCGGAATTAACCGAATTTATCAATCAGGGATATTGGTATTTCGAAGAATAAGTCACATCAGCCTGACAAGATAAAACACCCGCTGACGGGTGTTTTATCTCAGCGTTTCAAAAACCTCTCGTTCACTACGCTCAGCCATGATAAATTGGCCGGATGTCCATCCCCAAATATTTCCTTTTTTATGAGATAGTTCAATGAGTAAGAGTGGAAGAAACTATACAAAAGAAAAAATAAAACAGCGCCATATAGCAAATAAAAAAAGAAAACACCCTATTCGTATTTTTATCAGAAGTTGGGATTTTTGGGGTAAATCCTGCCTTGGCCTTTTTGTTTTTGGCATGTTTATTTATTCATCAAATGACAATGTAACCATTCATTTTTTATGGATAATCTATGCCTGCATTTGCTTACCTTTATTTCCGTTTGCTAAAAAATGCAGTGATGATGTCCTTCGTCATTATTTTTCAGAATCAACATTTGAGGATGTTATTAATGGTAGTAGCCCCCGGGGGCTTGGCGGATTGTATCTGATGCTCATTATTCCTTTTATCATCCCGCTGGCAGCGGGATACTTTGTATATCAGATTATAAATTACAAATGAAATCTATCGATATTTAATCATGCCCATCTGTATGATCTGAAAACAACCGGAATCGCCGAAAATCCACACCATCATAGTTAACAGATCCATCCGGCTGAAATCCGTAACGTGTTATAAACCGGGAAACTTTCCGGGATAATGGTAATAAAATGGTGATACTGGTTAAGTGCATTTTATCAAATGCGTGGCGGATAATTTCATCACAGATGATTTTTCCCGTTCCCCAGAAATCAGGATGAAGTACCAGTGCCAGGTCAGCGTCATCACCTTCTTTCTGAAGCCCTCCCCAGCCTGCAAATATATCGTCGATCACAAATGCCCAAGGGCCATATCCGTTAATGTCCCACTGAGCGTCTTTTTCTTTTGCCCAGCAGCGGCTTTTTTCATCATCAAAATCCGGGCTGCCCAGCGGCATTTGCTGTAAAACTTTCGGGTGATTATTCAGTGCCGTGATATCGGCCGGTTTTATCTGAGTGAGCCGTTTAAATTCTAAGTGCATAGTATTCCTTTTATTCTGATGCTCTGATTGTACCTGTTATTCAGAAAAAATCAGCTGAATAACAGGTACAAAGCATCTTAACTTACAGCCACATTCCGAAACGGCGGATATAAATGCCCTTCATGATTTGCGCCAGGCCACAATAACTGACCAGTGTAGCGGCAAGCCACGGGAAATATTCCCACGGTAACGGCTCAAGCCCGATATAACTTCCGATGGGTGAAAACGGCAGCCAGATCCCGATGGCCATAACAATCCCGGTCACCAATAATACCGGCAATGTCGCTGTGCTCTGAATAAACGGGATCCGTTGTGTTCTCAGCATATGCACGACCAGTGTTTGTGATAATAATCCTTCAACAAACCAGCCGGAATGGAATAAAACCTGACTGTCCGGGCTGTTTGCCCCGAAAACAAACCATAATAATGCAAAAGTGGTGATATCAAATACAGATGATGTCGGGCCAATCCAAATCATAAAGCGCCGGATATTGCCTGCATCCCATTTACGGGGTTTGCGCAGGAATTCTTTATCCATTTTATCCCATGGCAGCGCCAGCTGAGACATATCATAAAGCAGATTCTGAATCAGTAACTGAATGGCCAGCATCGGCAGGAACGGAATAAAGGCACTGGCAATAAGAACAGAAAATACATTACCAAAGTTAGAGCTGGCGGTCATATTCAGGTATTTAATGATATTACCGAATGTCTCGCGCCCTTTAATGACGCCCTCCTCCAGAACCATCAGATCTTTTTCCAGCAGGATAATATCCGCAGATTCTTTGGCGATATCCGTTCCGCTGTCCACGGAAATCCCCACATCTGCATCCCGCAGTGCCGGTGCATCATTAATTCCGTCCCCGAGAAAACCAACGGTATGACCGGCGGATTGTAAAACACGGACCAGGGCTGATTTTTGCAGCGGCGTCAGTTTGCAGAAAATAGTGTGTGTTTGCGCCACCTGTTTCAGCTCTTCATCACTGAGATGTGCCAACTGATCACCACTGATACTCATCGAGGCATCCAGCCCGACTTCACGACAGATTTTTGCCGTGACAACCGCATTGTCCCCGGTCAGCACTTTTACCGTTACTCCGTTATGTTTCAGTGCCTTAAGGGCTTTTGCCGCACTGTCTTTCGGCGGATCCAGGAAGGTCAGAATTCCGCATAAAATCATATTCTGTTCACTGTCGGCAGAGAGCGGCAGCCCCTGCTCTTTACTATCCAGAACCCGTTCGGCGAGCAGCAGCACTCTGAATCCGGTCTCATTATAATGATTGACCAGCGCCATAATGGCCTGTTTTTTCTCATCATCCGCTGGTGAAATATGATTGCCAACCCTGATTAGTGTGCTGCATTCCAGCATCTCTTCCGCCGCACCTTTACAGATAAGCAAGGCGGTACCATCCGGTTTTCTTACTGACACAGACAGACGTCTGCGGACAAAATCAAACGGCAGTTCGTCAATTTTCTGATAATTGAGCAGAGACTCTGTTTCGGCTTTGCCGCGCCCGAAACGGATGATCGCCTGATCCATCAGGTTACGTGTACCGCTCTGGTGAAAACTGTTCAGCCACGCCAGTCCCAGTATGGCTTCATCGGTATTACCCTCCGTATCGAGATGATGCTCGAGGATAATATTGTCCTGTGTCAGCGTCCCTGTTTTATCCGTACACAGGATATCCATTGCACCAAAGTTTTGTATTGCATTCAGACGCTTAACGATAACTTTTCGCCGTGACATTGCAATTGCGCCTTTTGCCAGGTTAGAGCTGACAATCATCGGCAGCATTTCCGGGGTTAATCCGACAGCAACAGCAAGCGCAAAGAGTGTGGCATCAAACCAGTCACCTTTGGTAAACCCGTTAATCAGCAGGACAACCGGCACCATCACTAACATAAAGCGGATCAGCAGGATACTGACACTATTCACCCCGCGATCAAATGACGTCTGTGAGCGTGTGCCGACGATAGATTTCGCCAGTGAGCCAAAATAGGTTTTGTCGCCGGTTGCCACCACAACACCCAGTGCCGTGCCGCTGGCCACATTGGTGCCCATCAGGCAGATATTGCCCGATTCCGTCAGTGATTGACCATTTTCCGTTATCGTTGCCGCGTCTTTCTGATGGATATCACCCTGAGTATCATATTTTTCCACCGGAACTGATTCTCCGGTCAGAATGGCCTGGCTGATAAAAAGATCGCGGGAACGAAGCAGCCGCAAGTCAGCCGGTATCATATCTCCGGCACTCAAAACCACAATATCTCCCGGCACCAGGCATTTCACCGGCAGCTCAGTCCGGACAGATCGTCCTTTTTTACGCCGGAGTACAGTGGCAGTGGTTTTTACCAGCGACTTCAGGGCTTCTGCCGCTTTGTTGGTCCGGTATTCCTGCCAGAAGCGCAGTACCACACTCAGAAAAACCATCGTTCCGATGATCAGTACACCGGTGAGGTCCGTTTCTTCGCCCTGTTGCAGGGGGATCAGGTAGTCCGTCATAAAGCTGATAACAGCGAGTGCCAGCAGCACATAAATAAACGGATTATGAAACGCGGAAATAAACTGAATAAACGCGGACGGTGCTTTGTCATGTGCCACCACGTTTTCCTGATGTTCTATCAGGCGGTCAAGGGCATCAGTTTCATCCAGCCCCAGCATATCAGAATGTAATTCTGCCAGGGTTTTATCTGGTGTTTTTGCGGCATAGACCGCCGCAGGGAAAGTATTATTATCGCGCACAGCCGGTGTGACGGTGCGGTTAACGTTGACAGTCATGGTACGATTCCTTTTATTTCCTCAGATAAACTGAGTCATTTATTTTTCACCGGACTGCCTGATTTAACAGTTAATTTAAATAACTGTCATAATAACGGACAGTCCGGGAAATGATATATTTCCGGGCCCGGGTGGTGTGTCCATATATTCCTTATCAGCAAAAGATAATCCGCACGCTTATTCATAGATGAATACGTACTGTGAATTTATTTAATAAAAAGCCATGCCTTTCCGCTCTGAGTAAACGGAACAGCAAAATACAGAGCACAAGCACGGCGATTTAAATTGAATTAACTGAAAATCAATCAGTTAGGAGGGAATAACGCCAGCATATAGAGATTCATGATAAATCCGTCCTTTCGGGCTTATCCCGTAAAAGATAAGCGAAATTAAATAAGGAAGTACCATTTATAAAGAGAGGCACTGCCGCAGTATTACTGCCAGCAGTCAGAGGAAAACAGAATTACCGGCAGGTTCAATATATTTTGATAAATAATCTATGACTGTCCAATGATGTGTTCTCCGCAAGAAATAAACACATGGAGTATATTCCGGTAAAATCACAAAGTAAAATTATAAATCCATCAGATATAAAATGGTGTCTCCGTTGCAACCACATCGCCGGGACTGAACATACTCAGAACAACAGAGGTCAGCCCGTGCCGGGCACCGCTGATCATGACAACCGTATCCGGGTCAACGGCTGAAAAACCGCGCAATCCTGTTCAGTATGCTGATCGGGTTTTTCTGCTGTACCGGATGAAACCATCAGTTCAGTGATGTATTGGGAAGAAGAAGCCCGTACCATTGGTTTCGGCCCTTTTTCTCTGAAAATACTTTTCGTGCAGAAATAGGCGTTCCGCTGAGAATTCACTGGTAACCCCTTCCCTTTCGCAATGCAAGTATACCGGCGACAAACAGATACAGTACAATAACCAACGGTAAAAACACCACTGAATCACTGTAAATTGCCGCTGTCATTGCCGCACCAATTGCCAGTGAAATTCCGGAGATACCGTCGAGCACTGCGATTTTCCGGGGCGAATCCGCCGATGTGATCAGTGTGTCGGTGCCCGCCCCGTAAAACATTTCCAGCAGTGTTACGCCAAGCACAATTAATAACAGACCGGGAAGTTCTGCGATACCGGAGAACCACGGCACGAAAAGAAGAATACATAGCCCTGTCGCCACCATCAGTGCGGTAATAATGCCCCATTTTTCAGTGAAGTAACGGTATACAGGAAGTTGACCGACAATAATCACCAATGTGTTAAATAGCAAAACCGGGCCTATCAGATAGTCATCCCCGGCCCGGATCAACTCCAGCGGCACAATGACTTCAAAACTGTAATACAGCATGGCAAAAATAACGCTGACCACAGCAATCAAAATGGAGTCTCTGCCGGTAAGGTCAGAAAAATGAAGGTAATGAACATGGTTTCCCGCTTCCCCGGGACAGGAATACAACTTTGCTGAAAAGAGAATACCCACTATGAAAATCCCGATCAGGATGAGTAATGCATATGGAAAAGGCAGTGAAAAAAAGACACACAGCGTAATCAGAACCGGTGCAACCGCCGCTCCGGTATTATTCAGTGTCATTCGCACTGAAAAGCTTTCGCTGATATTTTCTGAGGTGGCTTTGATATAGTATTTTGCTGCCACTGAAAATACGGAGGTGGCAAGACCGTTTGCCAGCATCACCACAGTACACAGGTAAAATGTTTGTCCGGTAAACAAAAATGACAGTGACAGCAATTTAAGCAACAGTGAAAAAACAAGGATTTTTTTGCTGTTAAACCGGCTTATCAGCGGAATAATAAAAAAATACGCCAGTGAAAATGACCAGAATTTAATCGTGCCGAGATACAGAATTTCTTTTTCACTGAGCGTTTTCCCCGCGAAATAGAGTAATGCCAGCGGCATCAGTAATCCGGAACCCAGTGCATTAAAGAAAAAGCAGATATTAAGCGCCCTGCTTTTCCGCTCAAAAACAGTCCGGTAAATCTGCATCAGCGGAGATTCCAGCGCCGGCAGATGGTCGTGAAAATATCGCTTCCGGTTTCTGTCAGTATGGCATGCTGCCTGACAATATCCGCAGTATTACGGAGCTTTTCCAGATTACTGCTCAGCCGGTCATAATATTCCGGATCCGGTATATCGTTGCTGTTACGGATAATTTCAGAAAATACATAGCAGATGCGGGATAATACAAACAAGGCATGAAAAATACCGATCATCGGCCGGTCATCATCACGCAGCGGCGCAGCAAAGACCTCATCCGCCGGGTTAAGTACCAGCGGATCACCGGCATTGAGGATATTCAGTGCAGTATGGCCGCATTCATGCGCCAGAATATCAATATAATACGCGACCGAATGCGATGGATGCACATAGGCAAACATCATTCCCCACATATAGAAGTTAGTACCGGAACGCATAAAACGGGAGCCGTCTGTCGTTTCCCTGGTCAGGTATATCTGATGAATAAACAGGTCAATTTCATTGCCGGTTTCCGGCGCACAGCGGCGAATAACGGATAATGCCTGTGTGATTTTTTCCGTTTCTGCAGCTGCCAGTACCGGATCATCACAATAGCCGAAACCAAGTTGTTTATCGTCGCGGATAATTTTAAGAATCATTTGTTTTGCAGGAGAATGATCGGCGGATGTCAGCGGCGAGATTGTCAGTGGTAACGGCGTTCTTTTTCGCATCAGCTGATTGAGATAAGTTACCGCATCCGCGTGTTCATCATCTTCCGCATATTTTCCGGCGATATAATGAATGGCACAATTTTGCCACGATAACGGAACCCCTGAGTTTATTTCGGGCAAGCAATAATAAGATAATAAATAATTAAGTGATTCATAGATTTCTTCAGAAAAGTATTGATAGGCCTGCTGATGTTTATAATCAGGAAAAGTCAGATTTATCATATAACGGCTTCCGGGCAGACAGATAAACCATGCCCGGACTGACAGGCACGGTTTATCAATTAGTTAACGGGTTTATTATTTACTGAACGACCATCCTGATAATGGTGATTTTATTTTCAGCAGTTTGCTTTTATCTAATTTTTTCATTATTTCATTTCCTTATTAATAACGGGTTATATGAATGGATGTACTGTGCACTCAGATTGCTGTTAAACCCTAGAATAAAAATAACGATTAAAAAACACTTTTTTTATCCGGTGTTATTTTTCTGAATCAGCGTCACGAAAATAAGCAGGAATAATGAGGAAATAAATAATTGCCATAATATGAAATTATAAAAAAACCACGCGATGTCTTCACCGCGTGGTTTTATCAAAACGGAAATTATCCCGCCATTCAGATCAATGACAAGAATGTCTGTTTAAAATCATCGATATCATGCTGTGTGGTTGCCCACGAGGTGCACAGACGCAGACAGGATTTTCCCGGTTCCTGCAACAGTGTTTCATGGAAAACAAACTGCTTTTTCAGTTTTTCTGCCAGTGCGGAAGGCAGAATAACAAAGACCTGGTTGGATTCCGGTGGTGCCAGGAAGGTAAAACCCTGCTCCGTAAAGAATGCCGCCAGTTGTTCTGCCATGCTGTTAAGGTGTTTGCCTAATGAGAAATAGAGATCGCCGGTAAATAACGCCAGGAACTGCGCACCCAGCAGCCAGCCTTTTGCCTGAAGCGCCCCCTTCTGTTTGATACTGAACCGGAAATCATCTTTCAGTGCCGGGTTATTGATCACCAGAGCTTCTGCCGCAATCGCACCGATTTTAGTACCGCCGATATAGAACGCATCTGTCAGTACCGCGATATCTTCAATTGCCAGATCACTTTGTGCGGACATTAATCCGGATGCCAGGCGGGCGCCGTCAAGATAGAGCCATAACCCGTGCTCATCACAGAAACGACGAAGTGCCTGCAATTCTGCTTTGCGGTAAACCGTACCGATCTCGGTGGAATTGGTGATATAGACCAGTTTCGGCTGTACCCAGTGCTCATCATTATGTTCGGCAATGACCGGTTTAAGATGATCGGGTGTCAGTTTGCCATCCGGGGAAAATACGGTGATGACTTTGTGCCCGGTCGCTTCAATTGCCCCGGTTTCATGGGTGGCAATATGGCCGGTGCTGACGGAGATCACCGCCTGATGCGGACGCAGAAAATGGGAAATCGCCGTCAGGTTGGTGATAGTACCGCCGTTAAAGAAGTGGATATCAGCCTGCGGCTGACCAATCCGCTGTTTAATCAGTGCGGCGGCATCACCGCATAACGTATCCGTGCCGTAACCGTCGTGGCGGTGGCCTGCTGTGTCAGTAATGGCTTTTAAAACAGCCGGATGTGCAACTTCATTATAATCATTCTGAAAACGGTACATATGCTCCTCCGATAGTGTGCAGTAATACTATGCTGATACTTACCGGCGCACAATGGTACGAACCGCAGTTCAGTCCGGTTTTACCAGCCCGATCACACCTTCACTGAGGGTAATTTTTCCCTGTGTTTTCAGGCGCAGCAGAACTTTATCGGTATGACGCCGGGAAGTACCGAGAATGCTGGCCAGCATGTCCCGGGGAAGATGGATCTGATGGCCGCTGATTTGTGTCAGCATATAGAGCAGATTGTTTTCGATGGAATCAACCGCATTCATCAGCCGCTGTTCACCGTTGATAAGGCAGCGTTTTGCCAGCTGGCGGTTAAGCAGCAGAGACAGGCGGTGATCCTGTGACAGCCAGGACAGAAATGTTGCCGCCGGCATCCGCAGTACACGACAGTCTGACAGCGCGATCACATCATAACGGTATGCCTGCCGGCAAATCGCTTCCATCTCCCCGAGGAATTCGCCCCGGTAGCAGAATGTCAGCCCGACCTGTTTACCATTCTCCGCCTGCTTATTAACAATAAACTCGCCGTCCAGAATGATATAGACCGCCTGAGCCGGGTCGCCCTGGCAAATCAGATTTTGTCCGTTATAAATATGCAGTGTGGTCACACTGGTTCTGACAACATCCGGTGCATCACGGAGCAGGCTGTCTGCCTCCGGTAACAGCTCTTCTTCGCTGAATTTCAGCCATAGTTCACGAAACGGGGTTGTATTTTGCATGTGCCGTATCTGTCAGGACGGGATAATCAGTGGGTAAACGTTAGCATGGTTAACAACAGGTTTGAACCGGTAAACACCGGTTTTGACGGGCTGCGGATTACCGGCAGCCCGTCAGTCAGATTACTTCAGTTCGTAGCCGTTCAGATACTGCTGCTGTCTGGTGGTCAGATTATCAAGTGAAACGCCCATATCCTGTAATTTCAGTGCCGCGACTTCACGGTCGATTTCATCACTGACATCATAGACTTTCGCTTCCAGATCATGGCTGAGCAGATACTCGGCGCTGAGTGCCTGGAGGGCAAAACTCATGTCCATAATTTCTGCCGGATGCCCGTCCGCACAGGCAATATTAACCAGTGCACCACGGCCTAACAGATAGAGTGTGCGGCCATTTTTCAGGGTATAACCTTCGATATTCTCACGGGCGATTGTGACGCTGTCACTTAACTGCTGAAGGTCGGTCAGATTGATTTCATCCTCAAAATGCCCGGTATTACTGATGATGGCCCCCTCTTTCATCAGACTGAAATGTCCGGATGTCAGCACGTCACAGCAGCCGGTGGCGGTGATAAAGATATCACCCAGCGGTGCTGCGGCGGACATGGTCATGACTGCAAAGCCATCCATTTTCGCTTCCAGGGCCTTTATCGGATCCACTTCCGTGACAATCACTTCCGCACCCAGCCCTTTCGCCCGCATAGCGCAGCCTTTGCCGCACCAGCCGTAACCGGCAACAACCACGGTTTTCCCTGCGATAACCAGGTTGGTGGTGCGCATAATGCCGTCAAAGGTGGATTGTCCGGTGCCGTAGCGGTTATCAAACAGGTGTTTGGACTGAGCGCCGTTGATCGACAGTACCGGGAAATTCAGT
The DNA here is from genome assembly GCF_000633515.1 of Morganella morganii H1r. Classification (GTDB taxonomy): domain Bacteria; phylum Pseudomonadota; class Gammaproteobacteria; order Enterobacterales; family Enterobacteriaceae; genus Morganella; species Morganella morganii_B. Next base: position 221,290 of record NZ_AYMP01000016.1, read on the forward strand.
GCGCCGTTTTTTTCACGGGCAACTGCACGCAAAACACCGGTGGTGGTCTCTTCACAGGCACCGATCGTGTGTTTGGCATATTCCGGATACAGACTGTGCAGTTCATGCACCAGGTCACCGCCATCATCGATAACAATGTGCGGTTCACAGGCCAGAGTCTGTTTAACAAAGTTGCGGTAGGCTTCCGTATCTGCGCCGCGGATGGCAAATGTATGAATGCCGCTGACCACCAGTGCCGCCACAATATCGTCTTTGGTGGACATCGGGTTGCTGCCGGTGACGGACACTTCAGCCCCGCCTGCTGCCAGAACCCGTGCCAGATAGGCAGTTTTGGCTTCAAGGTGAATAGAAAGCGCAATGCGTTTTCCGGCAAACGGCTGTTCTTGTGTGAAACGCTGTTCCAGTGCACGCAGCAGCGGCATGTGGGCGCGAACCCAGGCAATTTTTTGCTCACCTTGTGGTGCAGATGAGAGATCTTTATAAATACTGGTAACCATGGCAACTCCTGCATACGTCTTTTATCACGGGATGAGCCACAGTAACCGGAGGTTGCGGGGGTCTCCAGGGCATTTGCCCTGAATCAGATAAAAAAAGACAGCCGGATGAAAGCTTTGTTCAGTGGCGCGCCTGCACCATGGCAATCAGGCCGCAGACATCCTGCGGAACATTGTCCGTTTTCAGGATCTCCTCCGGCGTCATCCACTGAAAGTCAGGATGTGGTACGGTCGTTTTATCCAGCGGATGGCACCAGTACACCATATCAATATGCCAGTGATCACCGGTTTTCTTGTCCGGGATAAACTCTTTCAGGATCGCCATCGGCAATGGCAGTACACCAGCCTCCGGCAGTGGTGTGATAAATTGTTGCGCCTGCGTATCCCAGCTGATAATCCGGCATTCCAGCCCGGTTTCTTCGTGAATTTCACGCAGTACGGCATCCTGCGGTTCTTCATTTTCTTCAATATGCCCGCCGGGCGGCAGCCAGATGCCGAGCTTCGGATGGCGATGGAGCAGAAAACGGCCATGGCTGTCACTGATCAGGCCGGAGGCGGTAAAATGTTTGATAACAGATGTCATTATTTTTTCTCAGGTTATTCAGGTGATCATCGTCAGAACCACCGGCAGTGTCAGTACCGCCACCATGGTCTGAAACGTGATAATCCCGGCCATCAGCTGGCTGTCACCGCCAAGCTGACGCGATAAAATATAGGCGGTCGGCGCGGTCGGAATAGCAAAAAAGATCACAAACAGCTGATATTCCAGTTGGGTTAACCCCATCACAGTCGCTACCGCAATCGCCAGTAATGGCATAACACACAGGCGGACAAGGCTATTAAGGCTGATTTTCAGTGCGGAATAGCGGATGGTCGCCACCTGCAATGCAGCCCCGACACACAGCAGCCCCAGCGGCAGACTGGCTCCGGCCAGCAGCCCGGCAAACTGACCGGTGTGATACGGCAGCCCGGTACCGGTGACATTCAGAAACATCCCGATAATACAGGAGATAATCAGCGGGTTTGTCAGAATGGGCAGTAACAGGCGGCGCAGCGATAACTGCTGAAATTCAGATAACGCAACCACGGAAATGATATTACACAGCGGAACCAGCACCGCGAGGATCACTGCCGCCACCGCCACACCGGACAGGCCGTAAAAATCATTGACGATGGATAACCCGAGATAGGTATTAAAGCGGATCGCGCCCTGCAGCAGCACGCCGAATTCTGCCGTTGGTATTCCGCGCAGGCGCTTTACCACCGCAAATGCCGCAGTGGCCAGCCCGAGCATAATCACCAGCGCGATTGCCAGTTTCGGCAGTTGCGGATTATCCAGCGGAGCAACGGCGAGGCTGTTGATAAGCAGCGCCGGAAATAAGATATAGTAGTTCAGCTTTTCCGCACCATTCCAGAACCCGGCATCGAAAACCGGCCGCCGTTTCAGAATGCAGCCGAGCAGAATCAGTGCAAACAGCGGCCATAATGTCATCAGAATTGCGAACATCAGCGGAAATCCGGCAAGAAAAGGGATTCCTGCATCATAACAGGAACAACGGGTTACGCGAGCAGCAGAGCCGGTTTTGTATCGCTGATCGCGTTTTTACATTTTATCTGCCGCAGCGCATAAAACACACTACGCTTTGCCGGGGTTATATGTTAGTCCGCAGCGATATCATTATCCGTTAAGCTGTGAAAAACCGGGTGACAGTGTCACGCTTGCAGGCGGAGAACTATCACCACCAATGCGCCTCAGCAGGCGGGTTGCGGCACTGCGGCCCACATCACGCGACGGCTGGGTGATAAAGGCCACCGGGATGTCATACAGTGCTTCACTGCCGATATCATCAAACCCCACGAGGGCGATTTCCTGGGTGAAATAACTTTCGTTATCCCCCTGTCTGACCGTGTTACCGGTACTCAGGGCGGCAAAATACGCACCCAGCGCCGTACCGGTGTTGTGGCAGACAATCGCACTGACTTTGGGATACTGATACATAAATTCAGATACCCGGCGGATGATATTCTGTTGTTTGTTATCCGTTTCCACTATCCATTCGGTGCGGAACGGTAACCCGTATTGCACCAGTGTCGAGCAGTAACCGCCGACCCGCTCGGCGCGGGTGAGAGAATCACTTTCCCCGCCGAAATAGGCTATCTGGCGATGACCGTTTTTGATCAGGTATTCCGTTGCCATTCTGGCGGCAGAGGCATTGTCCGGGCGGACAACATCAATACCGGAGAACTCACTGGCCCGGGCCGCGCACACCATCGGGATCTGATAATGATTTACCCGCTCAACCACGTCATTGGTGAGAAATTTTCCGCCGCCGACAATCACACCGTCCACGCCGTAGCGGATCAGGCTGTCCAGTGAGCGGGCAAACCCGGCGGCGGAATTACCGCACTGGGTCAGAAAGACCTGTTTGCCCTGTGTTTCCGCATATTCACTGACACCGGCGGCGACTTCCGCATAAAACGGTTCGGTAATATCTTTGACAATCAGGCCAATCACATTGGAGATATTATCCCGCAATGTGGCAGCCTGCTGATTACGGACATACCCCAGTTCTTCAATTGCCGCGTTGACTTTATCCGCGGTTTTCCGCGAGATCCGCCCTTTTCCGCTGATTACCAGTGACACCGTGGTCACGGATACCCCTGCCTGCTGCGCCACATCAACTATCGTGACTTTTCTGAGATTCATAACGCCGGATACTTCCTTATGCTCAGGATACTGCACGGGATTTTACACAAAATCCGATAAAACGTTTTATCTATTTCCGAAATATGGTTGCCAGGTCATGTTTATTTTTTGTGATCGGGCAACTATTATAATTTGGTAAAACGTTTTATCTTATTTTACCTTCACAACACCACACTGACATTTACAGGATACCGTATGAGTAGCCAACCAAAACAAAAAGTCACGCTCTGGGAGTTTTTCCAGGGACTGGGCAAAACCTTTATGCTGCCTGTCGCGCTGCTCTCGTTCTGCGGGATCATTCTCGGCATCGGCAGTTCCCTCAGCAGCCGCGATGTACTGACACTGCTGCCGTTTCTGGATCACACCGCCTTTCAGTTACTGTTCACCTGGATGAGCAAAATCGGCTCATTTGCGTTCAGTTTCCTGCCGGTGATGTTTGCTATCGCCATTCCGCTGGGGCTGGCGCGTGAAAACAAAGGCGTTGCTGCATTTGCCGGATTTGTCGGCTTTGCGGTGTTTAACCTTGCCACTAACTTCTACCTCACTGCCGCTGATATTTTACCAACCACCGATCCGGCCATTCTGAAAGCCCATAACATCCGTGATGTGCTGGGAATTCAGTCTATCGACAGCGGGATCCTCGGTGCGGTTATCGTCGGTATTATTGTGTATATGCTGCATGAGCGCTTCAATACCATCCGTCTGCCGGATGCCCTGGCGTTCTTCGGCGGTACCCGTTTCGTGCCGATTATCACTACTCTGGTACTTGGCCTGTGCGGCCTGCTGGTTCCGCTGATCTGGCCGTGGTTTGCGATGGGTATCAACGGATTAGGTAAGCTGATTCAGAGCGCCGGTGCTTTCGGACCGATGATTTTCGGCTCCGGTGAACGGCTGTTACTGCCGTTTGGTCTGCACCACATCCTGGTGGCGCTGATCCGTTTTACTGAAGCGGGCGGCACCATGGAAGTGTGCGGTAATACCGTTAACGGCGCACTGACCATTTTCCAGGCACAACTTTCCTGCCCGGAAACACAGGGTTTTTCAGCCAGCGCCACTCAGTTCCTGTCTCAGGGTAAAATGCCGGCGTTTCTCGGCGGCCTGCCGGGAGCGGCATTAGCGATGTATCACTGTGCTCACCCTGAAAATCGTCATAAAATTAAGGGATTACTGATTTCCGGTGTGGTCGCCTGTGTTATCGGCGGCACAACGGAACCGCTGGAATTCCTGTTCCTGTTTGTCGCGCCGTTCCTGTATCTGATCCACGCGATTTTGACCGGTCTGGGCTTTACCGTGATGGCGATAACCGGTGTCACCATCGGTAACACCGATGGTAACCTGATTGACTTTGTGGTATTCGGCATCCTCCACGGCATCCAGACCAAGTGGTATATGGTACCGGTGGTGGCCTTTATCTGGTTTGCTTCTTATTACGCGATTTTCCGTTTCGCCATTACCCGCTTCAATATTAAAACGCCGGGCCGCGATACAGACACCAAAGAAAGCGCACCGGCAACCGGCAGTTCAGCAGGGAAATCCGGCTATGATGTTCCGGCCATTCTGGCGGCGCTGGGCGGTAAAGAAAACATTATTTCACTGGATAACTGTATCACCCGCCTGCGGATGTCCGTGCAGGACATGAGCAAAGTGGATGACGCCCAGCTCAAAGCATTGCGGGCGATCGGGGTTGTCCATCTTAATGAACATAACTTACAGGTGGTTATCGGCCCGCAGGTTCAGTCTGTCAAAGATGAACTGGAAAAGCTGATGAAATCTGTGCCTGATTCCGCTCAGCCGGAACCGCAAAATGCCTGATAACCAACACCGCACTGCCTGACAGTGCGGTTTTTCTTTCCGGAGATACTATGTCCTCTCTCTTTTCTGTCCCGGTTGACCGCCACGGCACTTACTGCACGCAATGGGATTTTGTGCAGGATCGCTTTGGTCAGGCGGATTTACTGCCTTTTACTATCTCAGATATGGATTTCGTCACAGCGCCGGTGATCCTGAACGCTATTTCAGAGCGTACCGCACACGGCGTATTCGGCTACAGCCGCTGGCAGCATAATGATTTTCTCAGCGCGGTTGCGCACTGGTTTTCATCCCGTTTTCAGGCGCAGATTGATACTCAGGCACTGGTGTACGGGCCGTCGGTGATCTACATGGTCAGTCAGATGATCCGCCTGTGGTCACAGCCCGGTGATGGTGTGGTGGTGCATACCCCGGCGTATGATGCATTTTATAAAACGATCACCGGCAATCAGCGCACCATCATTCCCTGCCCGCTGCAAAAAACAACAGACGGCTGGTGGTGCGATATGGATGCGCTGGGATCGCTGCTTGCAAAACCGGAAACCCGGATTCTGCTGCTGTGCAGCCCGCATAACCCGACCGGGAAAGTCTGGACCCGCGAAGAACTGACCACCATGGCAGAATTGTGTGAGCGGCATAATGTGCGGGTGATCAGTGATGAAATTCATATGGATCTGTGCCGTGCGCCGCATCAGCACACGCCGTGGTCTGAAACCGGGCGCGGGGAATGGGCGTTATTCACTTCCGCATCGAAATCTTTCAATATTCCGGCGCTGACCGGCGCTTACGGGCTGATTTCAGATACTGCCTCCCGCGAAGCTTATTTTCATCAGCTGAAAGCCTGTGACGGGCTCTCTTCCCCCGCCGTGCTGGCGGTTATCGCCCATATCGCGGCCTACCGGGAAGGTGCGCCGTGGCTGGATGAACTGCGTGATTACCTCTTTGCTAATCTGGACTATATAAAGCAGCGGCTGGATGCGGAATTTCCGCAACTGAACTGGCAGGTACCGGAATCCACCTATCTGGCATGGATAGATCTGAATCCGCTGAATATTGATGATAAAGTTCTGCAACATGATCTTATCACACGGGGAAAAGTGGCGATCATGCCGGGATATACCTACGGAGAGGAAGGGCGCGGATTTTTGCGTCTCAATGCCGGATGCCCGCGTGATAAACTCGCCGCAGGCATGGATAAATTAATTCACGCGCTGAAATCACGCTGATGTTTTGCACGACCCGGGCGCATTATGCGCCCCGGTTATTCGTGTTTGCCGACCTTATTGCGCAAGGCGCGGCGTAAATAGGAAAACGGTAAGCTGGGGCACGACTTATCTGCGGGTCTGCCGGTGTTCACCGCTTCCTGTTTTTCATCCTGAACCGGTTTTTCCGGCGGGATCTTTCCGGAGGTGGTGTTTTCCGCCATGTTATTCCCCTTCTTTACTCAGAGCGTCGTTAACCGCTTCTATTTTCCGTACTGCGTCATTAAGAATATCAGCGATCTGTCCGAGCTTGGTTTCATCCAGTTCACTGGTGACCAGTTTATGGCGCAGCAGTGCCCGTAAATTCCCCAGCGCCTGTTCGATTTCATCGGATAACAGTGAACCGCGGCGGAAAGATTTGGTTTCCTGCAGGCGTTGTGCAATCTGTTCCAGAACATCGGTGTTCTCTTCCAGATGCATTTTACCTTCCGGTGTCAGGCTGTAACTTTTACGGCCGTTACCGGTGTTTTCCGCAACAATCAGCTGCTGATCTTCAAGCAGGGTCAGTGTCGGGTAAATCACGCCCGGACTCGGTGTATAGAGCCCGGAAGTCAGCTGGCCAATAGATTTGATTAACTCATAACCGTGACTCGGTTTCTGGTTAAGATTCGCCAGCATCATAATACGCAGGTCACCATGATCAAGCAGGCGGCGCAAGCCTTTCCCGCGACCGCGATGACGACCGTGTTCGCGCCCTTCGTGACAACCGTGGCCTTCGTGGTGTTCATGATGATCGCCATGGTAACCATGTTCGTGCTGTCCGTGATGATCACCATGACAGCAATGGCTGTGGTGTTCGTCGTGGCCGTGATGTTCACCATGGCAACGGTGCCCGTCTTGTCCGTGGCGTTCCCCGTGACGGCCGCCATGGCCCCCGCGGCGCTGACGCCCTTCCTGTGAATCACAGGCGCGGTGGCGTAAAGCATGAAGAAACATAATAAATTCCTTTTGTGACAGATAATGATAATCAGCAAAATCAGATTTTAGATATATCTGTTTTGCCTTCAGGAACGACTATAGTCTACCGGAATAAAAAGATCAAATTAGATATATCTAAAATAGCACATTTTGTCTTTTAACGGGAATGATTATCACTATCGCAGTATAACAGGAAGTGACCTGCACTATCAGCAAATGGTGCGAAACACACTGACAGTGCAGGTATAAAGGACGAAAATCAGAAGTCAGGGTTAACCAGAACAATTTTTCCGGTTAAGTCGCCGGATTCCATCAGCTGATGGGCTTTTGCCGCATCCGCCAGGTCAAAGGTATAGTTGACCAGCGGTTTGACCTTTCCTGCCCGCAGCAGCGGCCAGACTTTATGGGCCAGATCACGGGCAATAACCGCTTTCTCTTCCGGTGTCCGTGCGCGCAGTGTTGAGCCGGTATGCAGCAGGCGTTTTACCATCAGCGGCATCAGATTGAGGTTCTGCGGATTACCGCGCATCAGGCCAATCTGGATAATCCGCCCGCCTTTGGCTGCAACCTCATAGTTTTTGCTGACATAATCACCACCGATAAGGTCAACAACCATATTCACGCCCTGCCCGCCGGTCAGTTCCGGAATAACCTGTGCAAAATCGTTTTCGCGGTAATTAATGACGTGATCGGCTCCCAGCTGCCGGGCCAGTTCTGCTTTCTCACCGGATCCGACAGTCGTGTATACCGTGGCACCAAAGGCTTTCGCCAGCATAATCGCCACACTGCCGATACCGGAGGTACCACCGTGGATAAGTACACTCTCTTCACTCTGGAGTTTGCCGGTCTGGAAGACATTCGCCCATACGGTGAAAAAGTTTTCCGGAATGGCCGCAGCTTCGGTGTAACTCAGATTTTCCAGCGGCAGCGCGATGCTGTCATGCACCAGGCAATATTCAGCATATCCCCCGCCCGCAACCAGCGCGCACACTTTATCGCCGATCTGACGGCGTTTGCAGTCCTCCCCGACTGCCACAACCTCGCCCGCGATTTCCAGCCCCGGAATCGGGGAGGCATCCGGCGGCGGCGGATAACTGCCCTGACGCTGGAATACGTCAGGCCGGTTAACACCGGCGGCTGCCACCTTAACCAGCAGGTATTCTCCCTGTACCTTCGGCAACGGTATCTCAATTGCCTGTAATACTTCCGGGCCACCGTGCCGGGTTATATCAATTGCCATCATTGATTCAGGTAATGTATATGACATCATTACTTTTCCTTAAACAGTCCCGGTTTTTTAATACCTGTCGTATTATGACGAGTCAGGCAAGTTACGGTTTCAGCATAATGCAGCTTATCAAAGATAGCACTGCATGTTTATGACGGTGTATTATATCCGGCCACTGCTTTTTATATTTTTTATCCGGCCGGAATTTTGGTTTTTTCGTTATTTATTTGTGACGATTTTTAATGTATCACACTACTTTATAACGCGAAAAGAACGCATTGTTCATATTCGCCCGGTTTATTAACATACTGATAAGCAGGAAATTGACCTGCATTCCCCCGCTCTGTTATTTTAAACCGGATTATTGAGAGTTTAATCAAATAATTCACATTATGACATCACGGAAAAAGCATAATATGTCAATATTATGCCCCTGTTTTCAGCCCGGTATGACGATATTTAAACTCAGACTACTTACCACTTTTGGTAGTCTGTGATAAAATTGATTCAAATCAATATTATTTCAAGAGCAAGCCTATGATCCCGGAAAAACGTGTAGTACGTAGAATTCAATCAGGTGGCTGCGCGATCCACTGCCAGGATTGCAGCATCAGCCAGCTTTGCATCCCGTTCACGCTCAATGAGCATGAGCTGGATCAGCTCGACAATATTATCGAGCGTAAAAAGCCTATCCAGAAAGGCCAGGCACTGTTTAAAGCCGGAGATGAGCTGAAATCACTGTATGCAATCCGCTCCGGGACCATCAAGAGTTACACTATAACCGAAGAAGGTGATGAGCAGATCACCGGTTTTCATCTTGCCGGTGACCTCGTCGGCTTTGATGCCATTATCAATACCGAGCATCCGAGCTTCGCCCAGGCGCTGGAAACGTCCATGGTCTGTGAGATTCCGTATGAGACCCTGGATGACCTGTCCGGCAAAATGCCGAACCTGCGTCAGCAGATGATGCGCCTGATGAGCGGTGAAATCAAAGGCGACCAGGAAATGATCCTGCTGCTATCCAAAAAGAACGCGGAAGAGCGCCTGGCGGCCTTTATTTATAACCTGTCCCGCCGTTTTGCGCAGCGCGGTTTTTCCCCGCGTGAATTCCGCCTGACCATGACCCGTGGTGATATCGGTAACTATCTGGGTCTGACGGTCGAGACTATCAGCCGTCTGCTGGGTCGTTTTCAGAAGAGCGGAATGCTGGCGGTAAAAGGCAAATATATCACCATCGAAGATATGGAACAGCTGGCTGCACTGGCTGGTAAAGTGCCTGCACTGCCGCAGGATTAGTAATATCTCTCCCGGCAACATTTTTGGCTGCCGTAAAACGCATCAGACCGGTTAATTTCGGTCTGATGCGAATATTTCCTACATTACTGCTCCCGTTTGGTTTATCTTTATAGATACGTATCCAGCCCCGCGAGGAGAGATGAATGTCTGAATATCAGAACCTCTTAGTTGCAATAGACCCCAATCAGGATGATCAGCCGGCATTACGGCGTGCGGTATATATCGTGCAACGCAATGGCGGACGCATCAAAGCTTTCTTACCTATCTATGATCTGTCATACGATATGACCACCCTGCTGTCCCCCGAAGAACGGGATGCCATGCGCAAAGGCGTGATTGCCCAGCGTTGCGCGTGGATCAAACAGCAGGCGCGTTATTATCTGGAAGCCGGTATCGATATCGACGTGAAAGTGGTATGGCATAACCGGCCTTATGAGGCGATTATCCGGGAAGTTGTCAGTGGTGGTCATGACCTGCTGCTGAAAATGGCGCATCAGAATGATAAGTTTGAGTCTCTGATTTTCACCCCGCTGGACTGGCAGCTTCTGCGCAAATGTCCGTGTCCGGTCTGGATGGTTAAGGATAAAGTCTGGCCGGAACAGGGTTCTGTGGTGGTCGGTGTGAATCTGTCCAATGAAGAATCCTACCATGACGCGCTGAATCTCAAACTGGTGTCACTGACACAGGATCTCGCAAAACGGATTGTGAAAGACCCGGCCATCCACCTGGTCAGTGCTTATCCGGTCGCACCTATCAATATCGCTATCGAATTACCGGATTTTGACCCGAATACTTACAACAACGCGCTGCGCGGCCAGCATCTTATCGCCATGAAAGAGCTGCGCCAGCAATTCTCCATCGGCGAGGAGTACACCCACGTTTATGAGGGATTACCGGAAAAAGTGATCCCGGAAGTATGCGGTGAACTGAATGCCGGGGTGGTGGTGCTGGGTATTATCGGCCGGACCGGTATTTCTGCCGCGTTCCTCGGTAATACCGCAGAGCATGTTATCGACCATCTGAAGTGTGATTTGCTGGCGGTGAAACCGGACGGCTTTGTTTGTCCGATCGATACCAGTGAAGATGATTAATTCTGTCTCCCGCAGAGGCCACGGCTTCTGCGGGAATTTTCTTCGCGTTCTGCGATAATCAGAACAACGGCGCACACATCCCGTCACCGAGCACTTTTTTCACGTTCTTCTTATTCGGTTTAAATTCACCGACCACTTTATTATCGGAATAAACCTTAAACTCAGTGGCTTTACTGAGCGCTTCCGTCAGATTGGTCCATGCTGCAGCACCGGCGCGGTTCTTGGTGCTGTCCGGTACAAAATACGCTTCGTCGTCGATCAGAAATTCAATCTGCCCTTCCACTTCATGGTCACCGGCGGAAATATCAATACTGTGATCGATTGAATTTTCATAATCCTCCGGGTCTGCCCCGACATTACAGGCGACAACAACGGTCACGCCGGTGTCATTACTGATCCCGTACTCGATAAACCCCTGACCGAAACCGGATGTCCAGATATTCGGAATAGCTAATGCGGAAGCAGAAAAGAGAAAGAGTGAAACAGCCATCATTTTTTTCATTAATCTGAACCCTCTGAGTGAAAAAAAGGCGGGTAACGCATTTACCCGCCTTGTGCATTTTATGCTTTTTTACCCGGATTACAGTGCGCGCAGAATAGCGTCACAGCTGGCTTTGGCATCGCCAAACAGCATCTGGGTGTTTTCTTTGAAGAACAGCGGGTTCTGAACCCCGGCGTAACCGGTATTCATCGAACGTTTAAAGACAATCACGTTCTGCGCTTTCCACACTTCCAGAACCGGCATCCCGGCAATCGGGCTGTTCGGATCTTCCAGTGCCGCAGGGTTAACGGTGTCATTCGCGCCGATCACCAGCACCACATCGGTGTCTTTGAAATCATCATTGATTTCATCCATTTCCAGCACGATATCGTAAGGCACTTTTGCTTCAGCCAGCAGGACGTTCATGTGTCCCGGCAGGCGACCGGCAACCGGATGGATACCGAAACGGACTTCGATGCCCTTATCCCGCAGTTTCTGAGTGATATCGTGAACCGGATACTGAGCCTGGGCAACCGCCATACCGTAGCCCGGGGTGATGATAACGGAATTTGCCCCTTTGAGCATCTCCGCCACATCTTCCGCACTGATCTCACGGTGTTCGCCCTGCTCTTCATCACCGGATGACGCGGTACCGTCAGTACCGAAACCGCCGGCAATCACACTGATAAAGGAGCGGTTCATCGCCTTACACATAATGTAAGACAGGATCGCACCGGAAGAACCGACCAGCGCACCGGTGACAATCAGCAGGTCGTTGCTGAGCATAAAGCCCGCCGCTGCCGCTGCCCATCCGGAATAAGAGTTCAGCATGGAAACCACTACCGGCATGTCCGCACCGCCGATAGAGGCAACAAGGTGCCAGCCGAAGGCCAGTGCAATCACTGTCATCAGGATCAGGGTGAAGACCTGTAAACCGGTACTGTCCGTTTTGACAAAGGTCCATAATAGCAGGAAGGACACCACCAGTGCCGCCAGGTTCAGTTTGTGGCGGTTAGGCAGCATCAGCGGTTTGGAGGATAATTTCCCGCATAACTTGCCGTAAGCAACAATAGAACCGGTGAAAGTCACCGCACCGATAAAGATGCCGAGGAACACTTCTGTCAGGTGAATGTTATTCATCACCGCAGAGGTCAGTGCCTGGTCGTGATCCATATAGCTGTTGAAACCGACCAGTACCGCTGCCAGACCCACAAAGCTGTGCAGAACAGCAACCAGCTCCGGCATTTCGGTCATTTCGACTTTACGTGCCAGACGAATACCGATTACCGCACCAATCACCATGGCAACAATAATCCAGCCGATATTGGCGGAATAAGGCCCGAAGATGGTGGCAACCAGCGCGATAGCCATACCGGTAATACCCAGCAGGTTACCCCGTTGTGAGGTTTCATGGCGGGATAACCCGGCCAGACTGAAAATAAATAAGATTGCGGCAACAATATATGCCGCTGTAACGACTCCGCCCGACATATTCATTACCCCTTACGAAACATTTTAAGCATACGCTGTGTGACGGTGAATCCGCCGAAAATATTGATACTGGCAATCAGTACCGCAATAAAGGAGAAGAATGTCACCCAGCCGCCGCTGCCGATTTGCAGCAGTGCGCCGACAACAATGATCCCCGAGATTGCGTTGGTCACCGCCATCAGCGGGGTATGCAGCGCATGGCTGACATTCCAGACCACGTAATAGCCGACCACACAGGAGAGTGCGAACACGGTAAAGTGGGATAAGAACTCCGGCGGAGCCACATTCGCCAGCCAGGCGAACAGGATAAATGCCAGTGCCATCAGGCCGTATTTCAGCCACGGTGACATTGGTTTTTCCGGTTTTTTCTCTGCTTTGACAGCAGCCGGTTTTGCCTGCGGCTGTGCGGATACCTGAATCGGCGGTGCAGGCCAGGTAATTTCACCGGCTTTCACTACCGTCAGACCACGGATCACCACATCATCAAAATCAATGTTAATCTGCCCGTCTTTCTCTTTGCACATCAGCTTCATCAGGTTCACCAGGTTGGTGCCGTAAAGCTGGGATGACTGCGTGGCAAGACGCGCAGCCAGGTCGGTGTAACCGATGATTTTGACACCGTTTTCTGTGGTGTGGATTTCACCCGGCACGGTCAGTTCGCAGTTACCGCCGTTCTGAGCCGCCAGGTCAACAATCACGCTGCCGGATTTCATCGACTCCACCATTTCTCTGGTGATGAGTTTCGGTGCCGGTTTGCCCGGGATCAGCGCGGTAGTGACAATAATATCCACTTCTTTTGCCTGATCGGCAAACAATGCCATCTCAGCCTTAATAAAGGCCTCCGACATGACTTTCGCGTAACCGTCACCGCTGCCTGCATTTTCTTCGAAATCGAGTTCGAGGAATTCGGCACCCATACTTTTAACCTGATCTTTTACCTCAGGGCGGGTATCAAAGGCACGGACAATGGCCCCGAGGCTGCCCGCCGCACCGATGGCGGCCAGACCGGCAACACCGGCACCGATCACCAGCACTTTGGCCGGCGGTACTTTCCCGGCGGCGGTGATCTGCCCGGTAAAGAAACGGCCGAAGGCGTTGGCAGCTTCCACAATCGCACGGTAACCGGCGATATTGGCCATCGAACTCAGTGCGTCCAGCGACTGGGCGCGAGAGATACGTGGTACAGAGTCCATCGCGAATACGTTAATACCCTGTGCGGCCAGTTTTTCCAGCAGCTGCGGGTTCTGGGCAGGCCAGATAAAGCTGACCAGTGAACTGCCCGCCTTCATCAGCGGAATTTCATCATCCTGAGGGGCATTCACTTTAAAAATAAGGTCAGACTGCCAGGCTTCCTGTGTGCTGACAATATCAGCACCGGCTTCGCGGTAAGCGTTGTCATCAAAACTGGCAAGATGACCGGCTCCTGTTTCAACAGCCACATCAAATCCGAGTTTTTTCAGTTGTATTACTGTTGCCGGCGTGGCGGCGACCCGGGTTTCACTGGACTGTCGCTCTTTTGGTACACCAATACGCATAATGTTCCCTTATATAAGCTCAAGTGTTTTACGGATGATTGGTCGGACATGTGCGTAAAAAAACAACCAACTGCACAAATTCAGATCAAAAGCACCCTTTTATCCGATATGTCCTAATAAGCTACTGAAAAATGTGATATCGATCCATCTAATTTATTTGCCGGATGAAATTAAAACGGCATTTATCCGGGAGGAAAAATTTTTTGCCGATAAATGACTATGATTGCATAAATTTATGGTAAAAATAGCTGTATGATTAACAGTCGTTAGATTGCACGATAAATTAAAGCGACAACAAGCACAAATACATGTCATAATTGTGCGGCCAGGATATAAAATTTACAGGTTCAGCACGTTATGAATATTAATTGCGCAAGGCGGAAGGATTTTGTATGAAGCTGAAAACAACGGTCATCGCATCTGCGATGTTTTTTTCATTTACCAGTCTGCTCCCCGCTCAGGCGGCACAGGAATTAACACCGGAACAGGCCGCTCAGTACCAGCCATTTGAGCGGATTGCAGTTACAGGGCGTTTTAATGCAATTTATGAAGCCGCAGCTGCCGTTTCGCGTAAAGCAGACAAAATGGGTGCCGATGCTTTCTATATCCAGAGCCTCGATGATCTGAACAACAACGGCAATATGCGCGTTGTTGCGGATGTTTACCACCGCGATGCACCGCCTGCCGAGAAAAAAGGCTACCGCCAGTTCCGTGGCGTTAATGAATTACCAGAGAAAGATGCCATCGGTCTTCAGCCGTTTGATACCGTCACTGTCAGCGGTTTTTTTGCCAACAGCCCTGACCTGAACGATGCTATCGCCAAAGAAGCGGTGAAAAAAGGTGCGGCCTCTTTCTTTATCGTCCGTAATATTTTCACCAACGATGGCGGCAACCAGCTGGTCACTGCCTATGTCTATAAAGCGGATGCGCCAAAACGTGTACTGCAGACAGAAGAAGCGCTGATCCCTGCGGATTCAGATGCCGGTCGTGCCGCACTGGCTGCCGGTGGCGAAGCCGCCAAACAGGTTGAAATCCCGGGTGTGGCCTCTTCCACTGATACCGCCGGTAATAATGTCGGCCGTTTCTTTGAAACCCAGTCCTCCCGCAGCGGTCGTTATACCGTCACGCTGCCGGACGGCACCCAGGTTCAGGAACTGAACAAGGCGTCAGCCGCTGTTATGGCACCGTTTGACAGCGTGACCTTCACCGGTTACTACACCACGTCACCGGAAGTCTCTTATCAGGTTGCTAAACGTGCTGCAGCCAAAGGGGCGAAATATTACCATATCACCCGCCAGTGGCAGTCCAGCGGCGGTAACGTGACTATCAGCGCCGACTTATTTAAATAATCACCGCCTGACAGTTCACCGGAAAAAGCGTATCTCAGATATGCTTTTTTTATGGCTCCCCGCTGTGGTATTAACACTTTCACTACATTCTTCTGCTGTCATTCTGATAAACAGTAAATATGCATAATATAATGCAATTAATGCATGATTAAACATTGCATATCCCGCCGCGTATCCGTACAATCAGCGCCAATTTTTGCGTATTCAGTCAGATTGACTGCATGAATCCCCTGCTTACCGCATCAGATTTACCGGGAAGGTCTTTTGGATAAGAAACTCAGTTTAACCGCGCTCACCGCTTTAGTGCTCAGTTCTATGGTCGGTGCCGGTGTGTTTAGTCTTCCGCAGAATATGGCCGAAGTGGCCAGTCCGGCTGCACTTATTATCGGCTGGTCAATTACCGGTGTCGGTATCCTCTTTCTGGCCTTCGCCCTGCTGCTGCTCTCCCGGCTGCGTCCGGATCTCGACGGCGGCATCTTTACCTATGCCAAAGACGGTTTCGGAGAGCTGATTGGTTTTTGCTCCGCCTGGGGATACTGGTTATGTGCAGTGATTGCCAACGTTTCCTATCTGGTGATTGTGTTTGCGGCGTTCAGCTTTTTTACGGATACCCCGGACAATATTGTTTTCGGCGACGGAAATACCTGGCAGGCGCTGATTGGTGAATCTGTTCTGCTGTGGTTTGTGCATTGTCTGGTTCTGCGCGGCGTACAAACCGCTGCCGGTATCAATAAGCTGGCAACATTTGCCAAACTGGTGCCGCTAGGCCTGTTTATCGTGCTGGCGGTGATTGCGTTCCGCTGGGATACCTTCCATCTTGATTTCACCGGTGTGGATCTCGGAGTACCGGTGTGGCAGCAGGTGAAAGATACCATGCTGATCACCCTGTGGGTGTTTATCGGGATTGAAGGTGCCGTTGTGGTTTCCGCCCGTGCCCGCCGCCGCAAAGATGTCGGCCTGGCTACCATGATGGCGGTGATTTCCGCACTGACGATTTATATCCTGGTCACCCTGCTGTCAATGGGTGTTGTTGCCCGTCCGGAACTGGCAGAAATGCGCAACCCGTCAATGGCGACACTGATGGTAAACCTGATTGGCGGCAGCGGTGAGATTATTATCGCAGCAGGTCTGATTATTTCAGTCTGCGGTGCGTATCTGAGCTGGACAATTATGGCTGCCGAAGTGCCGTTTATTGCCGCATTGCATGGCTCTTTCCCGTCACCGTTTAAAAAACAGAATGCGAATAATGCCCCATCCTCCTCTTTATGGATGACTAACGGTGCGGTACAACTGGCCCTGGTGCTGATCTGGCTCAGCGGCAGTAATTACAATACGCTGCTGACCATTGCTTCTGAAATGATTCTGGTGCCTTATTTCCTGGTCGGTGCATTCCTGGTAAAAACCGCCCTGAGAATGAAAAAACCGGCACTGCTCAGTGTTGGCGTGATCGCAGCCCTGTATGGTTTATGGCTGATTTATGCATCCGGCATTATCAATCTGATGCTGTCCGTTGTGCTGTATGCACCAGGCATTCTGGTATTTTTGTATGCCCTGAAAAACCGTGAGATAAAAACCACACTGCATTTTATCGAATGGAGCATTATTGCTGCCCTGCTGATAGCAGCAGTTCCCGCACTCTGGTATCTGGTGCGCTGAAAATCTGAAAACAGGAGCCGGTCGCTGACCGGCTTTTTTGTCTCCTCCCCCGCATCCCGCCAATTTTCGCTGCTGAACACAAACAGGCTTTATTGCTTCCTGCAGAGTACGTGGATAAAAACAAACTGTATGTTGTAACTAAGACGATAAAGGCACAGAAAAAGGGCAAAAGAAAACGGGCGATGATATGCCCGTTTGTTACTATAATCACTGATACTGGATAAATAAACAGCATGCCGTAAAAACGGCACTTTACCCGCTGATTTGTTCCATTGCCTGAATAATCCGTTTATCTGAAACCGGATACGGTGTCCCCAATTGCTGGGCAAACAGACTGATACGCAGTTCTTCTATCATCCAGCGCACCGCCTCCGCTTCCGATCTGCGTTTCTCCACCGGTGACAATTTACCCTGCCACTGCTTCCACAGGTTCTGAACATGCTCGATTTTACTCATGTTCGCCCTGTCGCGGTTAACGTCAGACACCAGTTTTTCGATGCGCCGCTCTATCCCCTGTAAATAGCGCAGGATATCCGGCAGACGCTGCCAGCCGTGCGCCGTCACAAAGCCCGGGAAAACCAGCCCGCTCATTTGTGCTTTGATGTCAGAGAGGGCAAACGCCATCTGCATATCAATCCGCCCTTTCAGGCGTTTATTAATAGCAAATGTGGTGGTCAGGATTTGCTCCACCAGCTTCGCGATACCGACAACGGTTTCATTCAGCTCAGCCCGGACAAACTCCTGTAACTGCGCGAATTTATCCTCCTGCCAGACCACACCGCCGTATTGTGCGATCAGCTTATCGACACCACAGGCGATACAGTCATCAATCAGATCAAGTACTTTGCCGTACGGATTAAAATACAGTCCCAGCTTGGCTTTGTTCGGTAATTTCTCATGCAGATATTTGATTGGCGAAGGAATATTCAGCAGCAGCAAACGCCGCGTTCCCGCCTGCATCGCCAGTTGCTGCTCAAATTCCGTTTCAAAAACCTTGATACCGACACTCTGTTTTTCATCCACCAGCGCCGGATACGCTTTCACCGCATAACCACCGCGCTTTTGCTCATAGCAGCCGGGAATGTCGCCGAAACGCCAGATATGCGCACCGCTTTGTTCGATACCGTCATCGACCACATCAGACAATGTTTGCTGCACCTGCTCTTTCAGGCTCAGTTTCAGGGCTTCCAGATCGTAACCTTCCGCCAGTTTTTTCTGTTTATCCCCCGTGATACGGAAGGTGATTTTCAGATGTGACGGGATCTGATCCAACTGCCATGATTCGCGATCAACGGTAACACCGGTCATACGGCGCAGTTCCCGCTCCAGCGCATCCAGCAGCGCGCCCTGCGGCTCAGGCACCCGCTCCATAAATGCGCCCGCATAGTTTGGTGCAGGTACAAAATTACGGCGTACCGGTTTCGGCAGCGATTTGATCAGCGCAATAATCAGTTCTTCACGCAGTCCCGGGATCTGCCAGTCAAACCCTTCCGGACTGACCTGATTCAGTACCGGCAGCGGAATATGTACGGTCACGCCGTCAGCTTCCGTTCCGGGCTCAAACTGATAACTCAGACGGAATTTCAGATCCCCCTGATACCAGTAGTTCGGATAATCCTGTGCCGTCACCTGATTAGCATCAGAGCGGATCAGCATGTTTTTCTCATAATTGAGAAAATCCGGTTTCTGTAACCGTTCCCGTTTCCACCAGTTATCAAAGTGCCGTGATGAGATAATATCCGGCGGCAGACGGGTATCGTAGAAACTGAACAGCGTTTCGTCATCCACCAGGATATCGCGGCGCCGGGATTTGTGTTCCAGCTCTTCCACTTCGTTACGCAGTTTCTGGTTTTCACGGAAGAACGCATGACGGGTCAGCCAGTCACCTTCCACCAGTGCATGACGGATAAAGAGTTCACGACACAGCGCCGGGTCGATATTGCCGTAATTCACCGGGCGTCCCGCCACAACCGGCAGCCCGTAGAGCGTGACTTTTTCCGTTGCCATCACCGCACCCTGTGATTTTTCCCAGTGCGGCTCGCTGTAGTGATATTTCACCAGGTGCGGTGCCAGCGGCTCTATCCATTCCGGTTCGATTTTAGCGGCAATACGCCCCCATAACCGGCTGGTTTCCACCAGTTCCGCCACCATGACCCATTTTGGCGGCTTCTTAAATAAGCCGGAGCCCGGGAACACGGAGAAACGCGCATTACGCGCCCCGGTGAACTCCTGTTTTTCCGTGTCTTTCTGCCCGACATGGGACAGCAGACCGCTCAGGAGCGACAGATGCACATTTTTATAGTCCGCCGGTTCGCTGTTCACCGGGATTCCCTGCTCTTTCACCACCTGGCGCAGCTGGGTATACACATCCTGCCATTCGCGGATCCGCAGATAGTTAAGGAACTCCTGACGACACTGTTTGCGCAGCTGCGAGTTGGATAATACTTTCTGCTGTTCTTTCAGGTAGTTCCACAGATTCACAAAGGCAATAAAGTCAGATTCTTTATCCGCAAAGCGGCGGTGTTTTTCATCCGATGCCTGTTGTTTCTCCAGCGGACGCTCACGGGGATCCTGGATGGAGAGTGCGGCAGCGATCACCATGGTTTCCCGCACCGCGCCGTGGTTACGGGCTTCCAGCACCATCCGCGCCAGACGCGGATCAATCGGCAGTTTGGCCAGCTGACGGCCGGTCTGTGTCAGATGATAATGCCCTTCAGCGGAGGTTTTACCGTCGATAGCACCCAGCTCTTCCAGCAGTTTGACGCCATCCTGAATATTGCGTTTATCCGGTGCTTCCACAAACGGGAAGGCGGCGATATCCCCCAGCCCGATAGCGGTCATCTGCAGAATAACAGAGGCCAGGTTGGTGCGCAGAATTTCCGGATCGGTAAATTCCGGCCGGGACAGAAAATCATCCTCAGAATAGAGGCGGATACAGATCCCGTCAGAAACACGACCACAACGCCCTTTCCGCTGGTTTGCCGAAGCCTGTGAAATCGGCTCTATCGGCAGGCGCTGAACTTTTGTCCGGTAACTGTAGCGGCTGACACGGGCAAAACCGGTATCAATCACATATTTGATGCCCGGAACAGTCAGCGAGGTTTCCGCCACGTTGGTAGCCAGCACGATGCGCCGCCCGGTGTGGGGCTGAAAAATCCGGTTCTGTTCGCTGTTGGAAAGACGGGCAAACAACGGCAGCACTTCGGTATGGCGCAAATCGGCTTTATTCAGCGCATCGGCGGTTTCACGGATCTCCCGTTCTCCGCTCATAAAGATAAGAATATCCCCGGCACTTTCCCGTCCCAGTTCATGCACCGCATCCAGAATGCCCTGAGTCAGATCGCGATCCGAATCATTCTCTTCACCCATCACCGGACGATAACGGACTTCCACCGGATAGGTACGCCCGGAGACTTCGATAATCGGTGCATTACCGAAATGACGGGAAAACCGCTCCGGATCAATGGTCGCGGAGGTGATGATCACTTTCAGATCCGGACGTTTCGGCAGCAGCTGGCGCAGATAGCCAAGGATAAAATCGATATTCAGGCTGCGTTCATGCGCTTCATCGATGATAATGGTGTCATATTGCAGCAGCAGCTTGTCCTGCTGTAACTCTGCCAGCAGGATCCCGTCCGTCATCAGCTTAACCAGCGAATTATCACTGACCTGATCACTGAAACGGACTTTATAACCGACAGCACCGCCAAGCGGGACTTTCAGCTCATCCGCAATACGGGAGGCCACGGTCCGCGCAGCCAGACGACGCGGCTGGGTATGGCCGATAAACCCGGTGATACCGCGTCCCAGCTCCAGACAGATTTTCGGGATCTGCGTGGTTTTCCCGGATCCGGTTTCCCCCGCGATGATCACCACCTGATTATCACGGATCGCGTTATAAATCGCTTCACGCTTCTGTGAGACCGGCAGATTATCCGGATAGGTAATTTCCGGCCGGTTGGCAATACGCAGCTCTGTGCGGGTAATACCGCGCAGCATCTCATCCTGTAATCCTGCCAGCACCTTCTGCTGCGATTCCGGGTTGCGGATCTTCGCCACCCCCGCCAGCCGTTTGCGGAACTGATGCTGCTCCCGCAGCGATAAATGGGGGATTAACTGTTTTAATTCATTAAGAAGGGAATTCACCTTGCTGTCCTTCTGGTCGGTAATTTTGTGCCGTCTGTACGGTTTGGCTTTTTGTGCGGCGGGTCTCCCCTCTGTCATTGTTATCCCGTTTTCGGAGTAACACACACCGCACATCCTGATTAAACTTGCCGTATCCGGCCATGGTCAGATTTTTTGATGTTATACGCCGAATTTATCTGCTGTTCTTTATGCAGCGGCTTTCATACACTGATTACGTAATAAATAAGCTGAATCACAATAACAAGGTTTACTATGCAAAAAGTTCTCGTTCTGAAATCCAGTATTCTTGCGGACTACTCACACACCAACAAAATGGCGGATTATTTTATCGGACAATGGCGGAAAAATCATGCAGATGATGCAATCACTGTCCGCGATCTGAGTGCCGATCCGGTACCGGTGCTGGATAACGAAATTGTTTCCGGTATGCACGCGCCGGCAGGCGGCACCTTAACACAGCGTCAGCAGTCCGCAAATGCATTACAGACTGAACTGATTGATGAGCTTTTTGCACACGACGTTATCGTATTCACCGCACCAATGTATAACTTCACGATACCGACACAACTGAAAACCTATCTGGATTTCATTGCTGCTGCCGGTAAAACGTTCCGCTATACCGAAAACGGTGCCGAAGGGCTGGTGACGGGCAAACGCGCCATTGTTCTGACCGCCCGCGGCGGTTTCCACCGCGATCAGACTTCTGATCTGATTGTGCCGTTTATGACGCAGTTCCTGGGTTTTATCGGGATCAGCGATATTGAGTTTATTTATGCCGAAGGTGTCTCGATGGGTGAAGATTTTGCTGAAAAAGCACAGCAGAATGCCCGTCAGTGCGTTGAAGCACTTTCCGCATAACCGGATAACAACACAAAAACAAGCAGTATCATCATTAATCATCCTTGTTCCGCGCCGGGTCATCCGGCGCTTTTTTTTGCTGCTGCGCTATTTCTTCAGCCATTTACCGTTGATACCGAGCACATATTCTCCCTGCGGTGCGCGGGTCACCAGTTTCTGTCCGGCGATTTTAGCCACTTCATCCGCTTTCATCCGGTTGGTTTGTGCCAGTTCGCTGTACTTTTGTGTCCGTGCCGTATTAATCTCTTTCACCAGACCGCTGACATCCTGCCGTGACGATGCTTTATCCACCGCTGCGATATAACCGCTGAAGGTTTCGCCCACCAGTCCCTGCTGTTTGGCTTCATCCAGGGTCAGGGCAAACGCGGAGGTACTGATCAGTAATGTCAGCGCGGCCAGCCCGCTGTTAATGAATTTACGCATTATTCACCTCAAAATATCGCTGAGTTATTTTTCAGCAAATCTTCGACCTGACGGTCAATTTTGACATTAATTTCATGTTCAATTTTGACATTCATATTGATATCAATGGGTTTATCCGGTGTGGCCACTTCCACCCGCAAACACCCGTTAAGCGCGATAATCATCAGCGGTAATACCGCACCTGCTATCCATTTTTTCATTCTGACTCCGTCGGAGGTTACTCCTGATTCTGTGAAATACTCTTTTCCAGCCAGGCTTCCAGATTGCTGCCGAAACGCAGACTTCGCCATAACTGAAACACATTTTCCTCATGCCGGTAATTCAGGTTTACCGTCCGCCGTGCATCCAGTACCGGATTATAGCCGGAAATCACCGATGACATCGTCAGGACACCCAGGTTGGTCAGATTGACATCCGTCCGCACCCGTTTCATCACCAGATAATCCAGCCAGTTAATCGCCGTACCCGCTGAAATATTATTTTCACTGACCGATTCAACAAACTGATTATCCAGATTGAGGGTCAGCGGTTCGTCGTTTTCCACCCAACCGTTATGCACAATCCACTGCGGATTATCAATATAAAACGGTAATTCCCCGCTGATACTGCCTTCAAGGGCAAACTGTGTCACTTTCAGCGTATTGATCAGCGGGCCGGTATTCAGTTTATCCAGTTTTATCACCGCTGCGGTTTTCTGCGGAATAGTCAGCAACGGCATAGTCACCTGCCCGCCCAGCACATCCAGACTGACACCGGACAGTTTCAGCGGACAGGCATCATCGTACGGATAATAGCCCTGTAAATCGGCTTTAATATCCGTGACTTCAAACAGATTCTCAACCCGCGCAATCCGCAGCATCACCGGCGTTTTACTGCCGAGCTGCCAGCGGCTGTCCGAAAGACGCCACGGCAGGACAAAATCGACACCGTCCACTTCGCCGTCTTTCAGCCACATGCCCGCCTGTTTGACCACCCAGTGTCCGCCGGCCACAAATCCCTGACCCGGTGCAGCGGAATACGCTGCCTGAGCATAGAACACACCGTGACGCAGAGTGATCCCCAGATCGGCCGGGATCAGGGTCTGAAATGCCCGCATATCCTGCTCCGGCCAGCGTGCCTCACCACGCAGGCGAACACCGTCCCAGCGGCTCCAATAGTGTATCGGCCCGATATTTTTCCCTGCTGACAATGTGCCTTTAACAGAAAAATCACGCGGATCACGACCATCCAGCGCCATATCAAAGGTAGCTGACGGCAGATAACTGTTATCCAGCCGGATTTTACGGGTGGTCAGCTGTACTTTGCCGGACAGTTTCTCCTGTCCGCCGGTCCGGATCCAGATCAGCGGAGATAACAGTGTCAGCGCCGGGGCATCCATCGACATCATGCCGTAGCGGATACCGTTAAATCCGGTATTCAGTTTCCGGATGCGGATTTCCTCATCCAGCCAGGAACCGGCACCGGAGAATGTCCAGTCCGCATTCAGCGGCTTCATCCGGCCTTTACCCCAGATTTGCCAGTACCAGCGCCCGTTGTCCGGCAGGAATTCCCGCGCCAGGCCTTTCATCTGAAAACGGTAGCGTCCCAGTTCCGGATTGTTCACCGTCACAATGGCATCCAGCGGCCCGGAAATTCCCTGCTGTGACAGCGACGTTCCCGCCAGCGGCAGACGCAGTTCTTCCACCAGAAAATCCGGGCTGAGCTGCCCGCGTGCCCGCACCAGCGCCCCGGAGCGTAACCGGATCACCGGGTCAGCAAATGTACCGGTCAGCACCGCCGGTACCCGTCCGGCTGCCCACATATCATTGTGATTAACCTGTCCGGCCAGCTCAAAAGGAATATCGAATCCGGTCAGCGGAAGGTGTGTTTCCGGTAACTGCAATACCACCGTGCCTTTACCGCGCACCCCCTGCGTGGTCACTGAGATCCGCGCCCCCAAAAGCATATCCGCCGGGGAGGCGAGCCAGTTTTTCAGTTCTGCGCTGATCGTTCCCTTCAGTGGCTGCTCCCACTCATCCCAGCGCCATTCCCCGTTTTTAATCAGAATGCTTTCCGCCGTGGCTTCCCAGGGAATATTCAGCAGCACAGTCTGCGGATTGGTTTCACTCAGAGCCAGCACGCCCTGCCGTTCCTGCCAGTCAAAGGTCACCCTCAGCGGCTGTGGCCGGTATGTGGTTGTAATTTCCGCCTGCAAGCCGCCTTTCTCAGGCAGCGCCGCCGTATTCAGCGGCAGAGTCAGTGCGCCGCTGAGGGCAAATTTTTCATCACCGATAGTGGCGTCCAGTTGCGACAAAGTCAGGTTCAGTGCCGGATCAACCGCCAGTTCCGCCTGAATATTCTCTCCCTGATAACTCAGATGCTGTCCCCGGCCGGGTGCAGTTGTCAGGCTCAGTTTTCCCTGATACATCAGCCAGGGCGCGGGAATAACATTATCAGCAGTCAGCGTCACCGGCGGCAGCTGCGATAACAGCACACCGATATCAACCGGTGTGCTGCCTGTTTCTTCAGAGCCGGAAGGTAATTTCTGAAAGCAATCCGCATTACCGGTCAGTGAACCGGCATCAATAACCCAGTGACCGCCGTGCTGATAGTGAAGTGATAACTTTTCCCCGCCTGCCAGCTGGCAGGTATTACTGCGGAGAGATGCTTCTTCTATATAGAGACCACCGGCACGGATTTTCGGCTGAGAAAGTGACAGTGTAACGCCATCCGGCAAAGAGGATTTCACCACGGCAGGCAGCCAGCGCGGAATTGTCAGCCAGGCCGCCGGGAGGATAATCATCAGCAGAACAAGCAGTACCACCAGCACTTTCAGTAATTTTTTCATAGACCTCAGAGGTGCAGTTCCCCGGTTACAGATACATCAACTAAGCGTTATACTGTAGTCAGCATATTTCAATCATTTCTGAACACAGGATAGACCTATTTTGTCAGGGCTATCCGGTTTAGTGTAGCGATTTATTTTTTAGCGGAGGAACCCCGATGAAAATCGTCAGTTACAGTACCAAACATTACGACAGCAAACATATGGATTTGATTAATCAGGATCCGCGCTTTCAGTATGATATCGAATATTTTGATTTCCCGCTGACACAACAGACCGCAAAAAACGCAGTGGGTGCCGATGCTGTCTGTATTTTTGTGAATGATGATGCGAACCGGGAAGTATTACAGGAACTGGCGGATCTCAATATCAGAATCCTCGCACTGCGCTGTGCGGGTTTTAATAACGTAGATCTGGCCGCTGCAAAAGAACTGGGTATTCAGGTTGTCCGTGTTCCTGCCTATTCACCGGAAGCCGTGGCAGAGCATGCTGTCGGCATGATGCTGAGCCTGAACCGCCGTATTCACCGTGCTTACCAGCGCACCCGTGATGCTAACTTTTCTCTCGAAGGTCTGACCGGTTTTAATATGCATAACCGCACTGCAGGCGTGGTCGGGACAGGCAAAATCGGGCTGGCCGTACTGCGGATATTAAAGGGATTCGGGATGCGGCTGCTGGTGTCTGACCCTTACCCTAACCAGACAGCGCTGGATCTGGGTGCAGAGTATGTCGATCTGAACACCTTGTTTGCACAGTCTGATGTGATTTCTCTCCACTGCCCGCTGACACCGGAAAACCATCATCTGCTGAATGACGCCGCATTCGCCAAAATGAAAGACGGCGTGATGATTATCAACACCAGCCGCGGGGCACTGATTGATTCCGTTGCCGCGATTAATGCCCTCAAACAACAAAAAATTGGCGCACTGGGCATGGATGTCTATGAAAACGAACGGGATTTATTCTTTGAGGATAAATCAAATGATGTGATTCAGGATGATGTGTTCCGCCGCCTCTCCTCCTGTCATAACGTGCTGTTCACTGGTCATCAGGCGTTTCTGACAGAAGAAGCGCTGCTGAGTATCAGCGAAACCACGCTGGAAAACATCACAGCCCTCTACAACGGCGAAACATCCTGTAACATTGTGTTACAGAACTAGTGACTGCTACACATAACATTACAATTTAATCCCGGAGATTTTATCCTGCTCTCCGGGATTTTGATTATAAAAAAACCAAAAAACATAAACTTAGGCAATGTCATTAAGTTTATTCTCAATTTTGCTCATCTCAATTTTTGATGCTAACATTCGCCTCAGTTTTTTGATGAGATTTTCTCAATAATCACGGCAGCTGATATTCCCTTCGATATTGGTCAGATTTAAGAGTAAATATATTCCGGATAAAAAAAAGCCCCGAACGGGGCGGACAGGATACAGATATTGAGTAACGTATTTTTTGTTTTAATGTCCGCATTATAAATCATACTTAATAAACAAATCCTAAATAAAGAGAACACAAACAACAGACTCTGTTTTGTTGCCGTATTCTCTTTGTTATAGCTCTGTTTAATTATATTGATGTAACATTGCACCTATAAAGTAAGGCGCAGCAACCATATATTATCATTAACCGTAAACTATCATTTGTGATGTTATTAACTGATGCTTTCCCATAATATTAAAACGGGATACTTCCGGTTAATATCGAATACAGAGAGTAAAAATATGTCTATGTTAAACCGTTTAGTTTTAATTGCAGGTATTGCATTATCTTTTGTCGCACACAGCGA
The DNA here is from genome assembly GCF_000633515.1 of Morganella morganii H1r. Taxonomy (GTDB): domain Bacteria; phylum Pseudomonadota; class Gammaproteobacteria; order Enterobacterales; family Enterobacteriaceae; genus Morganella; species Morganella morganii_B. Next base: position 248,650 of record NZ_AYMP01000016.1, read on the forward strand.
GTCATTACAGGGCCAGCAAGGCGGTGTCATTAATTTCTACGGGTTACTGACAGAAGCACCCTGCACCTATCGGGTATCAGATAATAGTGTGAATGCCGAATGCTACCGTACAGGCGAAACGGCCAAATTTAATGGCAGTATTCAGGCAGGTAATAAACTTAACGGCACATTAATACCGGATAATATTGGCGAAGTAAATATCACGCCGGTTTCATCTGATTCAGAAAAACATATTGTTACCGTAAGCTACCGCTGATTTGGCAAAGATATACTACACAGCAAGTATAAAAATAAAATGACGGGAATATTAAAAACAACACATATCCCGTACAATCAAAAACAATAAATAACATACCTCATTTAAATCAAACATCTCCGGATGTTTGATTTTTTTATTTGTGATAAAGAAAAATCCCCCTCTGTCCGCCATTGTTACTATCAGATTCAGCCGGTAGTTCTCTTTTCTGTCATATGATACCGTTACCTTTAAATTAAGTAATTTTAATGATACCGGTAAAAAGGAGACAGCATTAATGGATGACAACCTGACAATTCTGTTACAACGCCTGCAAAATACTGCGCCTGAATCACAGGTCACGTTCACCCGTGATGAACTGAATATACTTATCCGGGCACTCTCTGCATACACGGCAATCCCGGCGGCCTCACTGATTGTCACCACCCGGGACTCCGGCGCCGTCAGCCGTGTCATTAACTACGGCTGGAGTGAAGAAGAAAAACAACAGACGGAACAGCAAGGCGGACAATATATCCCGCTGTTCCGTCATGATCTCAGCGGCTGAACTATTCCCCGGCCAGGGCACGCGGGAACAGCAAGTTATTCTCCAGGCTGATGTGTTCCATCAAATCACCGATAAACGTGTTGATGCCGTTATACAGCACCCGCCAGGTTGTGCAGGCTTCCTCCGGCGGCGTGACATTGTTGGTGATAAACTTAATGACCTCCACAATATCCCCCGCATCATCATGTTCTGCTTCCATAACCTGTACCGGCCCTGCCGCCTGCGGCCCCATGCCGTTGCAGATCATCGGAAACAGCACCTGTTCCTCTTTCATCATATGCGAGGTCAGTTCTTCATGCAGTGCAGTCAGCTGCCGGGCCAGCCCTTTCGGGACACTGGCTTTGGCGGCATGTACCCGCTCCACTTTTTCTGCCTGTAAAATCAGCTCCGGCAACTGTGCGCGGTGGCGATCGTGATAACGGGTAATAATAAAAGCGATAATGTCGCCCAACGGGGCTTTCCGCCAGTCCTGCGCCGGCGCCTCATCTTTCAGGGCCAGTAATGCCTGTTCAATCTCATCGATATTCAGGGATTTTTTCTCTGCCGCTGTTGCCAGCGTCCGTTTTCCGCCACAGCAGAAATCCAGATCATAACGGCGGAAAAGTGCCGATGCACCATTCACAGACAGTGCCAGTTCACCCAGGGTTTTTTCACGTAATGTCATTTTTGTTACCTCAGAATTCAGTCGTAAACTGTGATAATCAGTGCTGCGGCAGCTGACGCAGCAGCGTAAAAGCATCACTGAGTTTGTCTTCCGTTACCGCAAACGCATGCAGGTTTCCGGCGCTGTCATGGCCTTTGGCGATCATACCGTTGCGGCTGATATCAATACTCCACTGCAAATCCGGATGACGGAGATTCCCGGCAAGCTGTACCGGCAGATCCGGCGTTTTTACCCTGATAAGCATCGGCGGTAATGTCAGTTTTCCCTCTCCGCCGGTCAGATTTTTCGCCAGGCAAACCGCACTGAGCATAATCGGCTGCAGATACTGCATCACTTTGCCGTCAATTTCCGCGCAATCACCGAGGGCATAAATGTCCGGGTCCGATGTCTGTAATGCACTGTCAGTCACAATGCCGCGCCGGACAGTCAGACCGGCCAGCTCAGCCAGCGAGGTCTCCGGTTTCAGGCCGGTGGCGGCAATCACCACATCCGCACGGGTCACACAATCATGATCAAACCGCGCTTCAATTTCATTTTCTGTTTTCTTCAGTGACTGTAACTGCGTGCCGGTCAGCACCCGCACGCCGGACGCGGACAGGTTATGCCGCAGACGGCTGCTGAGCTCTGCGGGCATCAGTGAAGATAAAATACTGGCCGCCATATCCGCCAGGGTAACGGTTTTACCGGCCCGGCAAAAATCCATTGCCAGTTCCGTGCCGATAAGGCCGCTGCCGAGGATCAGTACCCGCTGTGCATTGCGCAGCTGTGTTTCGTGTTGCTGAAAATCCTCACGGCTGTTGAGTGTCAGCATCAGTTCATTACCGGGCACCGGCGGACGGCACGGTGTTGCACCGGTCGCCAGTACCAGCTTGTCATAGTGCCATTGCTGCTGATCACTGCCGATAAAATGCTGTTGTGCATCAATACTGCTGATCCGGGTATGCGGGAACAGCGCCACATTATATTGCTGCGCAAATTCCTGTGCTGACTGCCTGATAAGATCAGCGGCATGCTGATTCAGGCTTATCACATGGCTTAAATCCGGTTTGTTGTACTCATCGATACTGTCTGCCGCAATCACCGTCAGCGGCACCTGTGTATCGGTTTTACGGATATTTTTTACCAGTTGGCGGGCAGCAAAGCCCCCGCCGATAATCACAATACCTGCGCTCATGCGGCCTCCGTTGCCAGGACATCAAATACATCTTTGCCGAGAGAACACTCAGGACACAAAAAGTTGTCCGGCACGCAGGACCACGGTGTGCCCGGCTCCACGCCCTGCACCGGCTCACCTTTTTCCGGGTCATAAATCCACTGACACACGCTGCACTGCATGCACGGCCCCAAATCCTGCGAAGATGCATTTGTGACAGTGTCACATAGTGTTACTTCTTCTGTTTCATTTACAGCTGCTGCCGGTTGCGGTGTAACCGGGTTTGGTACCTGCACTGCCGGTCTGCTGACCGCCGGTAATATCCCGGTCGCCCACTGACGCGCCAGATCACGCCCGTACTGACGGCACTCTTCAAGGGTATTCAGATCAGGGCGCCATTTTGCTTTCAGTGACATCGTGGTTTCAAAACCGGCATCCATCAGCCGGGTCTGTACACGGTCAACTGCTCCGCCGTTCCAGCCGTAACTGCCGAAAGCCGCTGCTTTTTTATTGCGGAAGCGCAGACCGGTTAATTCCTCCAGCATGCCGGCAATTTTCGGCATCATGACATTATTCATGGTGGATGAGCCCACCAGCGCTCCTTTTGAACGGAACACACTGGTGATAATGTCATTTTTGTCGCTGCGGGCGACATTAAAGATTTTCACCGCCACATCCGGGTCTGCTTCATTAATCCCCTGTGCGATTGCATCGGCCATCATGCGGGTGTTATTGGACATGGTATCGTAGAAAATCGTGATGCGATTTTCCTGATAATCCGCCGCCCATTTCAGATACCACTCCACGATTTGGGTCGGATTATCGCGCCATACCACACCGTGTGAGGTCGCGATCATATCCACCGGCAGCCCGAACCCGAGGATTTCATTAATTTTCGGGGTCACCAGACGGCTGAACGGCGTCAGGATGTTGGCATAGTAACGCTGGCACTGCTCAAACAGCTCAGTCTGATCCACCTCATCGTTAAACAGCCGCTCGTCACAATAGTGCTGACCAAAGGCATCATTACTGAACAGAATGGCATCCCCGGTCAGATAGGTCATCATGCTGTCCGGCCAGTGCAGCATCGGGGTTTCGACAAAAATCAGCTGTTTGCCGTTACCGATATCCAGGGTATCCCCGGTTTTCACCACATTAAAATGCCATTCCGGATGATGGTGATGACCATTAATGGAATCAATGGCATTTTCTGTACAATAGATCGGTGTGTCCGGAATCGCCGCCATCAGTTCGGTTAATGCCCCGGCGTGATCTTCTTCCGCATGGTTAATCACAATGTAATCAATATCGTTCAGGTCGATTTGTGTCTGTAAATGCTGCACAAACTCACGGCTGAATTTGTGATCAACCGTATCAATCAGGACATTTTTCCCCTCACGGATCAGATAGCTGTTATAGCTGCTGCCGAGCAGGGTTTTGTATTCTGTTCCGTGGAAATCGCGCACTTCCCAGTCACGCTGTCCGACCCAATGCACATTATTTTTTACATGAATAGCCATTTGATAGTTACCTTCTGTTTTTATGCTTCGTTACAGAGAGATAATCAATTTGCGTGCCAACTTTTATTATGTTGTTTTATAAGGCTTTTAAATTTTACCGGGAAAAATAAGTGTCAAAATGACTATGCAATTAACTGTCAATATGACATTGTGTTGTCATAATGACAGCGGAGGACAGCATGGGATTTTCAGTTGATGTACTTACCGGCATTGCCATTGCCTTACAGCGGGATATCGGTCATCAGGATCGCTTTCAGCGCCTGGTCTCCACACTGCGCCGGGTGCTTAATTGTGATGCGGCTGCACTGTTGCGTTATGAATCACATCAGTTTATTCCGCTGGCGATTGACGGGCTGTCACCGGATGTTCTCGGCCGCCGCTTCCGGCTGGATGCGCATCCCAGACTGGAAGCTATCGCCCGCGCCGGGGATGTCGTCCGTTTTCCCGCAGACAGTCAGTTGCCCGATCCTTACGACGGTCTGATCCCGGATCATATCCATCTTAAAGTACACGCCTGCGCCGGTCTGCCACTGTTTGCCGGACAAAATCTTATCGGTGCGCTGACACTCGACAGCCTTGCACCGGATCAGTTTGATACATTCAGTGATGAAGAATTACGCCTGATTGCTGCTCTGGCCGCCGGAGCACTTAATAACGCCCTGCTTATCGGTCAGCTCGAGAACCAGCAACTGGCATTCAGCGCCTCCGCCGGGCTGGCGGCAGGGCAATCCGGCGGGCAAACCGATATTATCGGTCTCTCTCCCTGCATGATGCAGTTAAAGAAAGAGATAGCTATTGTGGCCGGTGCGGATATGAATGTGCTGGTCAGCGGCGAAACCGGTACCGGTAAAGAGCTGGTGGTACAGTCCATTCACGAACTATCCGCCCGCCGTGATCACCCGCTGGTGTATCTTAACTGTGCGGCGCTGCCGGAAACCGTTGCGGAAAGTGAATTATTCGGGCATGTCAAAGGCGCGTTTACCGGCGCTATCAGTAACCGCAGCGGGAAATTTGAAATGGCGGATAACGGCACGCTGTTTCTGGATGAGATTGGTGAACTGTCACCGGCCTTACAGGCCAAGCTGCTGCGGGTCTTACAGTATGGCGATATCCAGCGGATCGGGGATGACAGGCCGCTGCGGGTGAATGTCCGCGTGCTGGCCGCCACTAACCGGGATCTGCGGGCGGAAGTTGCTGCAGGCCGTTTCCGGGCTGACCTGTTCCACCGGCTCAGCATTTTCCCGTTACAGGTGCCGCCGCTGCGGGAACGCCATGAAGATATCCTGCTGCTGACCGGCTATTTCTGCGAACGCTACCGTCAGGCATTTGGTTTACCGCAGGTGGTGATAAGTCCTGCGTTACGTCTGGCGCTGCTGCATTATCACTGGCCGGGTAATGTGCGGGAGCTGGAACATGCCGTGCACCGCGCCATTGTGCTGGCGCGTGCCACCGGCAACAGTGAAGAACTGCTGTTACAGCCTCATCACTTCTCACCGGAAGAAATCCCTGAACCGGCTGTCAGCCCTGAAACACGCACCGCAGAGGCCGATCAGGATCTGCGCACGGCCACCGATGCCTTTCAGGCAGAGCTTATCCGCACTGCCCTTACCCGCAGTGACGGCAGCTGGGCATCGGCGGCCCGCCGTCTCGGCATTGATGCCGGAAATCTGCACCGGCTGGCAAAACGTCTGGGGCTGAAATAATCCCGGGACGGGACTTTTTGACAAATGTCATAGGGTAAGCCGCATTTTCTGCACTATGTTATGACCTCAAATGAAAATGATAACCATTACATTTATGAGGTCAGGGATAATGCAGAACAAATTCACCCGCCGCAGGCTGACACACTGCCTCGCGCTCTCACTTACTGCCGGTGTCTCCGCTGCGGCAGCGGAACCCGCACCGGACACCATTGTTGTCACCGCCGCAAAACAAAGCCGTCTCGCGCCGGATGCCGCACAGGAAAAAGAAAAACTGGAAAATGTCGCGGGCGGCACCAACCTGATTATGGTTGAAAAAGATACCCGGCTGGCAACGCTGCATGATGCGCTGGATTATCAGCCCGGCGTGCTGGTGCAGAATTTCTTCGGCGGTATTGATCAGCCACGGCTGAATATCCGCGGCTCCGGCGTACAGAGTGCCCCGCTGGCGCGCGGTATTCTGCTGATGCAGGACGGGCTGCCGGTCACCGATGCGGACGGCAGTTTCCATATCAGTACCCTGGAAATGCGGGATGCAAGGATGATCAGTGTCCGGCGTGGAGCCAACAGCCTGAATCCGCAGAGTAACAGCCTGGGCGGCGAACTGGATCTGATTTCCTATACCGGCCGTGACGAAGGCGGACGCCTGCGCTATGAATACGGTTCTTACGGCCGCGAAGGTTTGCAGACCGCCTTCGGCGGTGTATCAGATGACGGCCGCTTCGACGGACGCATCAATTTCACTTATGACCATTTCGACGGCTACCGCAAACACTCCTCATCACAACGCAAAACCGTGCGTGGTAATTTTGGCTATACCGCAGATAACTTTGAGAACCGCACCTCCCTGAACTGGACCGATCTGCGCTTTGATGTCGCCGGACCGGTTTCCGAAGCGGTACTCGACAGTGACCCGACTGAGGTTTACCCGATGGTCTGGCTGCGGGATCCGCACCGCAACGTGGAGCAGTTCCGTGCCGCCAACCGTTCTGACTGGCAGATAGATAATCAGCGCATCAGCGCCGGTGTCTGGTATATCCGTACCCACGATAATTTCACCACCCCGGCCTATTACCGTTTCAGTCAGAGCCACAGTGAAGGTATGCAGCTGGGCTGGCAGATGGAAACCGAGCCGGTCTCCTGGCGGGCGGCACTGGCAGCGGATCATATGAGTCTGGAAACCGATCTGATGCAAAACCGGCGCGGCACAAAGATGGACAAAACACCGATCGGTAAGTTTGACGGTAAGGCAGACAACATTTATGCCTCTGCCGGTGCCGGTATTCATCTGACACCGGAGCTGATCCTGAATCTGGATCTCAAAGCCACACATGCACGGCGGGATACAGAAAAGCGCAACAGTTCCGTTTCACTGGATCAGAGCTGGACTTTCTGGACACCCAAAGCCGGGGTGATCTGGCGTCCGGCGGATAATCAGCGCTGGTTTGCCAACGTCAGCGCCAGTCAGGAGCCCGCAACCTTCCATGAAATCATTAATTCCTCTGACGGCCGCCTGACAAAACTGGATCCGCAGAAAGGCGTGACGTTTGAAATCGGCGGTGACGGTGATATTACCGAACAGCTGAAATGGAATGTGGCGCTCTACCGCAGCTTTATCAAAGATGAATACATCACAACTTATGATTCAGAGGGAAATATCACCGGCGTCTTTAATTATGCCGCCAAAACCCGCCATCAGGGGCTGGAAGCCGGGATTAACGGCGTGGTTCCGGCGGGTCCCGGTGATGTGGAATACAAACTGGCCTGGACGTGGAATGATTTCCGCTTTATGGGCGGTGAGTATAACGGTAATTATATCGCCGGGATACCACGTAATATTGTCTCGGCGGAAGTGCTGTACCGGATCGGCGACTGGCGTTTCGGCCCGAATATTCACTGGGCACCGACCGATATGGCTGTCGATCACGAAAATCATCTCGATATTCAGAAACGCAAACACTATACGGTGCTCGGGCTGAGAGGCACTTATCAGCCTGCGGATAACTGGTCGCTCTATATGTCGATGGATAACCTGACCAACGAACACTATGCCACCACTTCTGTGGCGAACCGTTCAGTCACCGACAAAGACAGCACCCTGTTCCCGGGGATGGGATTCAGTGTTAACGGTGGTATCACCTATAATTTCTGATCTTACCGGCATAAAAATCCCCGTCCGGCGGGGATTTTTTATTTATTCAGAACGGACGCTGTGCCGGAATAGCCAGTTCCGCCAGATAGGATTCATTGGTGATCCGCACCGCGTCTTTATCAATCCCGATAAACGCTTTTTGCCGCCAGCCGGAAAACAGGCGGCTGAGGGTTTCATAACGGACACCCAGTTTTGCGGCTAATTGTCCGCGCGATAACGGCAGTACCACACAATCCGATTGCTGACACCGTTTCAGATCCAGCAGATAAGCCGCCAGCCGCTGCTCTGCGGAACTGGAGGTCAGCCAGTCGATATGGTTGATATTCTCATACAGCTTCAGACTGAACCGCGCCAGTAACTGCGCCATAATTGCCGGACAGGCATGACACAACCGTAAAATCGCCTGCTTATCCAGCATCAGCGCACTGCTGTCTGTTCTCGCCCGCAGGCTCATCGGGAAACGGTTATGCGGCATAAAAACAGCGGCGATCGCCACCAGTTCACCGGCGGTAAACATACCAAATACTTTTTCCTCACCCGACCAGGTATGACGGAAAACATCAATCTGCCCGCTGATCATCAGCGGACAGGCTTTTACTGTCTCCCCTTCACGACTGATCAATTCCCCCGCCACAAACTGACGATGTGTGCTGTCTGCCAGTACCCGCGCCAGATCATCATCCTCTGCCGCCTGAAATAACGGGCACGACCGGAGGATCGCCATTTGCTGTGCGGGGGCAAGGGTCTTTTTGACAAATGTCATAGGGTTTTCCTCTCAGTGCGGCCAGAATAAATGCAATTATAAATGATAACCAATCGCATTATCAATTTAATCATAAAATAAAAGGCAAATAACCTTATGATTAGTAATAGATTTACATTACTGCCGGTACTGTTTTTTACCTGCACAACAGCAGCTTATGCCGCAAAAGGTGCCGTACATTTTACCGATATGTCACAGCAGAATATTGAACTCGCCGCACCTGCACAGCGGATTGTAGTGATCCCGATTCCTGCCGCCTCCATGCTGGTCAGCGTTGACGAGAGCAGCAAGCGGCTCGCCGGAATGCATCCTTTCGCCGGTGTTGCCGCCCGCGACGGCATGCTCAGTGTGATGTTTCCGGATGTCCTCTCTGTACGCAGTGATGTGGTGGGGAATGATTTCGCACCCAATATTGAAGCCCTGCTCTCCGTTAATCCGGATTTGGTCTGGCAGTGGGGACACCGGGGCGATGACATTATCACGCCGATGCGCAATGCCGGTCTGACGGTTGCCACGCTGGATTACGGCAAAGAGGCCTATACACAGGAGTGGTTAACCCTGATGGGAAAAACCCTCGGCAAAGAAACCAAAACGGACGGGCTGATTGCCTGGCGCAAGCAGGTGATAAACCAGCTGGAAAACAGTGTTGCCGCCATTCCGGAAGACAAACAACCGCGTGTGCTCTATCTCTCTCATTTTAAACAGAGTATTCAGACTTTCGGATCCACGTCCCATAACAATGCGGATTTTGCACTTGCCGGAGGGGTCAGCCTCAACCGTGACCTGACCGGGCCGCGTACCCTGAATATCGAACAGATTCTGGTGTGGGATCCGGACATTATCCTGCTGGGTAATTTTGAGGCCGGGCTGGCACCCGCGGATATTTATAACAACCCGATGCTCAGTGATGTGACGGCGGTAAAGAATAAACGGGTCTATAAACTGCCGATCGGCGGCTTTATCTGGGATGCGCCAAATCAGGAAACACCGCTTTACTGGCAGTGGCTGGCTCAGATTTTTCATCCGGAAAGTGCGGCATTTCCGCTGCGGGAAGAGATCCGCAAACGCTATCTGCAACTGTACGGCTATTCTCTCACCGATGAGGAAACAGACCGTATTCTGCAGCTTGATCTGAACCGGGAAGGCCGTGATTATCTGACACTGATGGGGCGGCCGTGATGCGAAAATCCCGTCTGCAATGGTGCCTGTTATCCGCCCTGTTATTACTGACCATCGTACTTGCGCTGTGTGCCGGACGCTATGCGGTCTCTGTGACAGCGGTTCTGCAAATCCTGGCGGATACCCTGACCGGACGCAGCCCGTCTGCGGAATACAGCCGCACCGCTGAAAATGTGGTGCTGTATGTCCGTCTGCCGCGCATTCTGATCGCCGGACTGGCCGGTGCCGGGCTGGCTGTTGCCGGTGCCGCATTACAGGGCATCTTCCGCAACCCGCTGGTGGGACCGCAGATTATCGGTGTTTCATCCGGTGCGGCACTCGGTGGTGCACTGGCACTGCTGCTCTTTTCATCATTATTTATCACTATCAGTTTTGCTTTCCTCGGCGGTCTGCTGGCCATTGTGCTGGTCTTTTTGCTGGGACTAAACCGGCACGGCAGCAGTCTTCTGATGCTGATCCTTGCGGGCGTGATTATTAATGCTTTTTTTGCCGCCCTGATTTCGCTGATCACCTATTTTGCGGATCCGAACAATACCCTGCAAACCATCGTGTTCTGGCTGATGGGGAGTTTTGCCACCGCAACCTACCTGAAAGTGAACGTGTTACTGCCTGTTGTCATCATTGCCGGCGGGATTATTTTTGCCCTCCGCTTCCGCATCAATGTGCTGTCCCTCGGCGAGGAAAACGCACAGGCGCTGGGGCTGCCGGTCACTGCAACCCGCTGGACTATACTTATCTGTGTCACACTGATCACCAGCGCCACGGTGGCCGTTTCCGGCACCATCGGCTGGGTCGGGCTGATTATTCCGCATATCGCACGACTGATCAGCGGGCATGACCACCGTGTCCTTCTGCCCGCCAGTGCCCTGACCGGTGCGATTTATCTGATCGCCGTCGATACCCTGGCGCGCAGTATGACCAGTGCCGAGATCCCGCTGAGTGTCATCACCGCGCTGATCGGAGCACCGATTTTCGCCCTGCTCATTCACTCCATGAATAAAAAGGTGGCAGACCTGTGATCCGTGTTAATCAGCTCAGTTACCACACCGGTAAACGTCCGTTATTTGACGGACTGACATTCCGCCAGCCGCCGGGCACTATCGCCGCCATTCTCGGCCCGAACGGCCGCGGGAAAACCACCTTGCTGCGCCTGCTGCTCGGCCTGCAAAAAGGGGCAACCGGCTCTGTGCAGCTCAGTGCACCGGCAGCCTATGTGCCGCAACTCAGCGGTGCACTGTTTAATTACTCTGTCCGCACCATGGTCAGTCTCGGCCGGGTTCGCCATCTGCCCTGGTATGCATCCCCGTCCCGGCGTGACCATGACATCACCGGACAGGCAATGGCTGACCTCGGATTAACCCCGTTTGCGGACACCGCATTTAACCTGCTCAGCGGTGGTGAAAAACAGATGGTGATGATTGCCCGCGCACTGGCCGGTGAACCGGACATTCTGATCCTGGATGAACCCACTTCTGCGCTGGATCTGGCAAATCAGGATACGGTTCTGTCCGTTCTGAAAATGCTGGCTGCCGAACGCGGCAAAACAATCCTGTTTACCAGCCATTATCCGCAACATGCCCTGCATATTGCGGATTATTCACTGTTACTGTTTGACGGTACACAGTCGCAGTTTGGTCAGACATCCGCACTGCTGACGGAAGATAATCTGGAAAAACTGTATCAGCTTCCGGTTTCTGTTGTGCCGGTTAACCACCCGCACCGGCAGACCTGCGGAGTGATCCCGCTGTTCCGCTGAACCCATTTATTACCCGATTAACCATAAGGATACCAATTATGAGCAATAACACGATTACCCCGGCAGAAGCATTAGTGATTGCTGATCTGGTGAACTACACCGAACAGGGCATTTCCAGCCGTGTTCTCGCTAAAAACGGCGGCGGCAATATCACCCTGTTTGCCTTTGATAAAGGTCAGGCGCTTTCTGAACACAGCGCCCCGTTTGATGCCATTGTGATGATTGCCGAAGGTTCACTGATCCTGACCATCGCCGGAAAACCGGTGACGGCAAAACCCGGGGATATTGTCCGCATGCCGGCCAATATTCCTCATGCTGTGGACGCGCCGGAGCGGGCAAAAATGCTGCTGGTGATGTTACGTGAACCGGAAAACAAACAGGACTGAATAATGGAAAGCACACATACCGGTCATGAAGCCGGACACAAATTTCTGGCGCGTCTGGGTAAAAAACGCCTGCGCCCGGGAGGGCGCACTGCCACAGAATGGCTGTTATCACACAGCGGATTACAGACCGACAGCCGGGTGCTGGAAATTGCCTGCAATATGGGTACCACCGCCATTGAAATCGCACAACGTTTTCAGTGTCATATTACCGGTATTGATATGGATAAACAGGCACTTGCCAATGCACGGAAAAACATCCTCACTAACGGGTTATCGCACCTTATTACCGTGCAGGAAGCAGATGCCTCAAAACTGCCGTTCCCGGATAATCATTTTGATGTGGTGATCAATGAAGCCATGCTGACCATGTATGCGGACAAAGCCAAAGCCCGCCTGTTACAGGAATATTTCCGTGTACTGAAGCCCGGCGGTCGTCTGCTGACCCACGATATTGCGCTGACAGCGCGGCGTGAAAATGAGTGTGTCACACAGGAAATGCAGGCCGCTATTCATGTCAAAGCACAACCGATGCTGAGTGATGACTGGCTGGCACTGTTCCGTGACGCAGGTTTCCGTGATGTGATCCGTTCGGAGGGTGCGATGACACTGATGACACCAAAAGGCATGCTGCACGATGAAGGGCTTCCCGGCACGCTGAAAATTATCCGCAATGCACTGAAAAAAGAGAATCGCCCGCAGTTTTTACAGATGTTCCGCCATTTCCGGCAGAACCGTGATCGCCTGCGGTATATTGCCGTTGTCAGTACAAAATAATAAGCAGTGAGTTATGTCGAGAAGGTGAAAACCACCGGATTTGTTAAGTCCGGTGGTTTTGCTGAAATTATCTGTTTAAGACATCAACGGCTTGTTTATCACCATCAACGTCTTTAATAAAAAACGTCGCCACAATTGTCCGTCTGTGGGGATTAATTTTCTTTGCCTGTTTTTTCTGTAAAACCGTAGAAGCTCTGTACGCATATTTGCCGTCTGCCTGATACTGAATATCAGGTGATGGCAAACAATTTTTTTCATCTAACTTAACAGGATTTGCACTAAAATCGAGAGAAGCAATGTCTATCTGTTCTTTATAATCAAATATTCTTACATACAAAATATATTCATCATCAGATGCATCCGGCGCTTTGACACATAGTTTACCTGCATTAGTGCTCACACTGCCATTAACCATTCTTGGTCTGGGGTCATTCCCATGCCAGCATGCACTCAGCAGAAATATCAGGGGTATGATAGTAAATTTACGCATACTAAGTCTCTATAAAATGGAATTTGGCAGCACTGATCTGTAAATACTCTCTATAGTATTGGGATCTATTCGATTACTAATACGAACATAGCCATCCTGAATACCAGTAATAAGCCCGCTGATACCATACGTTTTCAGAATAAAATAATCAGCAACGATACTGGCCTGCTGTTCCATGCCGTAATCACTTAATTTTTTCTTACTATCAAGATAATAATTGTAGTCAGCAAGGCTACTAAATAACCCTCTTGTTCTGACCCACATCCCGTTCTGATGCTGCCAGACATGCGTAAGCTCATGCATAAAGAGATGTTTATATTCAGCAAAATCCTCTGAAAAATCGTGCCTGTAAAGTGATTTTCTGAAATAAATATCCCCATTCGGCGCCATGGCTACATTGTCTGACTGCATGCCGAACGGCAGATAACTGTCACAATGAACCCAGACATTATAGGACATTGAGTTACCAAATATGGTTTTGGCCATTGCCATTTCACCAAGCGTTATTTGCCTCAGCATTGGCTCTTTTATTTCTTTCTTTCTTTTTATTTTCCTGCGTAATAATACCCATACAAACTCCCTTTATATATTACCGGACACTCCTCACATATAGCCCGGATTACGCATGAATTCCATAATTTATTCTGCTGTACCGATGACAGCCTGTTTATTAAGAATAACAACCAGCCGGATTCCGGATTATACCGTTCCGGATTACGCTATATTCATCCGGAACAGTATCATTGCTGACGTATAACTTAGATCCCGCCCTCGGGCTTATTCAGAATATGGTCTTCCCAGTTCTGTACCACACTTTCGGTGACCGCAATGTGGCGGACGGTAATACCTTTCTGGTGCATCATGGATTTGGATCCGCTGATTAGCGGGTGCCAGGGTAATAACGGTTTACCTTCCATGACCAGGCGGTAAGCACAGGTCATCGGCAGCCAGGCGTCAAATGTCGGCAGGTTTTCCCGCGTCAGTTTGATGCAGTCCGGTTCATAGCGGAAACGGTCTTCATAATGACGGCACTGACAGCTTTTAATATCCAGCTGGTTGCAGGCCACATCGGTGAAATAGATTTCATCGGTGTCTGCGTCCATCAGCTTCTGCAAACAGCATTGCCCGCAGCCATCACACAGTGATTCCCACTCTTCGTCACTCATTTCATCGAGGGTTTTCACCATCCAGAATGGTTGAGACATGTTCTTTTTTCCTTTTACTTCGTGGCTGACCCGTTTCAGATAATCCGTGTGGTCAGCATATGATCATTTACCGAGATTTTCAGCATATCGCCCGATACCAGCGGCCCGACCCCTTCCGGTGTGCCGGTCAGGATAATATCCCCCGGACGCAGCGTGAAATAACGGGACATATAGCTTATCAGCGGTATTACCGGCGTCAGCATTTCGCGGGTGTTTCCCTGCTGGCGCAGTTCATTATTAACGGTCAGGCTCAGGGTAACATTCTGCAGATCCGGGAATTCATTGACCGGAATAAACCCGGACACCGGCGCAGAGCCATCAAATGCCTTACTTTTTTCCCACGGCTGCCCAGCCGCCTTTAATTTCATCTGCACATCACGCAGTGTTAAATCCAGCGCGACACCAAACCCGGCAATCGCCCGGGCGCAGCGGTCTTCATTGGCCTGTTTCAGTGGTGCCCCGATAAGAACCGCCAGTTCGGTTTCGTGATGCACTTCGCCGAACTCTTTCGGAATGGCGACCGGCTGGCGCAGATCGCACAGCGCAGTTTCAGGTTTAATAAAAAGAAGGGGTTCCGCGGATACCTGTGATTTCATCTCCGCAACATGCTTTGCATAATTCAGCCCCACACATACCACTTTCCCGACCGGAAAATCCAGGAGAGCGCCCTGCCAGTCACGATGCTGATACATAGTCTTACCCCTTTACTTTATTATTCTGATGACATCAGCGGATTTCCGCACCGACATTATCCGCCATCAGTGAAACACTGAGTGCGAAGAAGTACGAGCGGTTCCAGTGCATGATAGTGTTAAAATTCTGTGTGACCAGATACACCCGCGCCTGCTTATCTTCCGGTACGACTAACCACATCGGGGTCGATTCCGGCAGATTTGCCTGTGCAGGGAGTGTCACACCCAGGGCTTTCCACTGCGCCAGTGTTTTGCTCTGGTTTTTCTTTGTTCCCTCAATGCTGCGGTCAAAGCCGGCGGGAACAGTCACTTCATATCCCCACGGCAGCCCTTTTACCCAGCCTTCAGTGGCCAGATAATTCGCCGTGGAAGCAAACACATCCGCTTTGTTATTCCAGATATCCGCCACGCCGTCACCGTCTCCGTCCACGGCATAGGTCAGATAACTGGTCGGCATAAACTGATTCTGTCCCATGGCACCGGCCCAGGAGCCTTTCAGCTGCTGATCTGCCGGGATATGACCCCGGTCGATAATCTGTAAAGCGGCGATAAACTGCTTAACAAACATCTCTTCACGGCGGCCTTCATACGCCAGGGTTGCCAGGGCGGAAATCACATCCTCTTTGCCCTGATAACGGCCGAAACCGCTTTCCAGCCCCCACAGGGAGACAATATACTCCTGCGGCACACCGTAACGCTGACTGATCCCGGCCAGCAGCGCCGCATTGGCATCATGCTGTTTTACTGCAGCGCTGACTGCGCCTTTGGTCACGCGGCGGGACAGATAATCATCCAGCGTGACTTTTTTCTCCGGCTGGTTCTTATCAGACGTTATAACACGTTCGATAAAATGAAAATTCTCAAAAGCGCGGGTCAGCGTGGATTCTTTAATACCCTCCTGACGCGCCATCGCTTTCAGTTGTTCAGCATAGGCCGGAAATTGTTCTGCAGTCCGTGAGTCAGCCGGAAATTCCCGCTGTAAATCCGCCACTGACAACCGTACTGCGGCTGTCTGCTGTGCTGCCGGGGCATCTGCCAGTAATTTTACCGGTAATACCGGAGCCTGAGATGCACTGCATGCCGTCAGCGAGGCCGTAATAATCACGGCGCTTAATAATGTCAGGCGCATAGCGATATCCTTTCTGGTTATTTCGCGGGAATTATTATTAGGATTTATCCTGAATATTCAGTGTATCCCGGTATTCTGATAACAGATCTTCCACCGGTGGCGGGAACTGCAGATAATAACCGGCAGCCGTCAGTTCCTGTTTCACTTTTTCAATATCCGCATTGGCCAGTTTATCGCGGCTTGCAAGGTTAATCAGCATACTGAAGACAGGCTTGCCGAAACTTTTCAGCAATTCCTCCGGAACACGGGAAAAATCATCTTTCTTTTCGATGAACAAATAGGTTTGATCGCGGTTCGGACTTCTGTAAATTGCACACAACATTGGAATTATCCCGTTTAAATCAAATCGTGACTTGCCAGTAAATGGCACTAACTATAACATGCTATTGTTTTTGATAATATCGTTACCCGGCATTGCGTCGCAGCAATGCACATTTTATATATGGCTGAATAGCGGGCCGCTAATTACACTGAGTCGGACAGATGTCACCATCGCCAATTGACCTTAAAGGCAGTAACTTCACACTTTCGGTTCTTCATCTGAATAATGAGGATCCTCAGATTATTGAACAGGCTGTGCGCGAAAAAGTCAGCCAGGCGCCTGCCTTTTTCCGGAATGCCCCTGTTGTGCTGAATGTCAGCCAGATTTCAGCCGGTGCGAACCTGAAAATTATCTGTCGTGCCGTGACCGATGCCGGTTTGCGGATTGTCGGGGTCAGTGGCTGTCAGGATGAGAAAATGCGCAAAGCAGCCACCCGTAACGGGCTTCCGCTGCTCAATGAAGGCAAAAGTACCCGCACTGCTGAACCGGATACACCGGAACCTGAAGCGCCGTCAGTGTCTTCCCCTGCCGCCGCAGATTCCCCCTGCCGGAAAACCCGGCTGATTAATGTGCCTGTCCGTTCCGGCCAGCGTATTTATGCCCCGAACAGTGACCTTATCGTGACCGCCAATGTCAGTGCGGGCGCAGAACTCATTGCGGACGGTAATATTCATATTTACGGGCTGATGCGCGGACGTGTGTTAGCCGGTGCGGCAGGTGATACGGAGAGCGGGATTTTTTGCACCCACCTGCATGCGGAACTGGTTTCTATCGCCGGGCAATACTGGCTGAGTGAGCAAATCCCGGGCGAATTCGCCGGGAAAGCGGCCAAACTCAGTCTGGTTAATAATGAACTCACTATCAACAATCTCATATAGACCTTTAACAAGGAATAATTCCATGGCACGCATTTTAGTTGTTACTTCAGGTAAAGGTGGCGTAGGCAAAACCACTTCCAGCGCGGCCATAGCGACCGGCCTTGCCCAGAAAGGAAAGAAAACCGTAGTGATCGATTTTGATATCGGTCTGCGTAACCTTGACTTAATCATGGGGTGTGAGCGTCGCGTCGTGTATGACTTCGTGAACGTTATTCAGGGCGATGCCACACTGAATCAGGCGCTTATCAAAGATAAGCGGACTGATAATTTATTTATTCTGCCGGCATCACAGACCCGTGATAAAGATGCACTGACCCGCGAAGGCGTGGAGAAAGTGCTGAATGAATTAGGTGAAATGGAATTTGACTTTATCATCTGTGACTCCCCGGCAGGGATTGAGAGCGGCGCACTGATGGCGCTCTATTTTGCTGATGAAGCCATTATTACCACCAACCCTGAAGTTTCATCTGTCCGCGATTCTGACCGTATTCTCGGGATCCTGTCCTCCAAATCCCGCCGCGCGGAACAGGGGCTGGAGCCGATTACAGAGCATCTGCTGCTTACCCGTTACAACCCGGGCCGTGTCAGTCGTGGTGATATGCTGAGTATGGAAGATGTGCTGGAAATCCTGTGCATCCCGCTTATCGGAGTGATTCCGGAGGATCAGTCTGTTCTGCGTTCATCCAACCAGGGTGAGCCGGTGATTCTGGATCAGGAATCTGATGCCGGTAAGGCTTATGACGATACTGTTGCCCGTATTCTGGGTGAAGATCGTCCTTTCCGTTTCATTGAGGAAGAGAAAAAAGGTTTCTTAAAACGCTTATTCGGGGGGTAAACCATGGCGCTGTTAGATTTCTTCCTGTCGAGAAAAAAACCGACAGCTAATATTGCAAAAGAACGTTTGCAAATCATTGTTGCAGAGCGTCGCCGCGGTGAATCTGAACCGAATTACCTTCCGGATCTGAAACGCGATTTACTGGCAGTTATCTGTAAGTATGTTCAGGTCGACCCGGAAATGCTGTCTGTCCAGTTTGAGCAGAAAGGTGATGATATCTCTGTTCTTGAACTGAACGTTACGCTGCCTGAAGGCGATGAGGGCGCGAAAAAAGACGAGACGGTAAAATAGTGCCGTTACTGTAACTGATAATACGGCGGGTTACCCCGCCGTATTTTTTTATGTTTTTTCCCCGGAGACAGCACC
>NZ_AYMP01000017.1 GCF_000633515.1 Morganella morganii H1r
TGATCGGGGAAGACCCATATGTATACAGTATAATCCAATTCTACTCAGATCAAGTAAATTTTTTCCATACAACTCGCAAAATTCAGGTTTGCCGGATACAAATACGAATTTATCGTTGGCAATCGGAGAAACATTCCTTATTTTGTGGCGACAGCTGAGCTCAGTCAGGGAATGACACAACGATACGTTTAACCTGCTTTCAAAGGACTGATAATATGAAGGATTATTTGAAATTGTCAGATGTTCAGTTTGATCGTCTTCAACACAGCACACAGCCGTTCGGCCGGATCCGCCTGAAATCACAGTTCGGGTGTATGGGATTATCCATTGACCGCGTCACGTTCGCACTGATAGCCAACAGCCAGCTCTGGCTGAAAAGCACAGAAGCCACCCGCGAATTATTCTGCCGGCTGGAACTGAGTGACCGGTTCACGTATCCCAAACGGATCCTGCCGATGCGGATTAACTACTACCGCGTACCGGACGCGGTATGGCAGTGCCCTCAGCAGTGTGAGTTTCTTTTTTACCAGACCTACCTGCATGCGCGGGAACATGCACAGTCACGTCAGCAGCTGCCGTCGCGGATTAAAGATCTGCCGAATGTGGACAGGGCACTGGAACGTCGTTTATGGCAGGCAGGGATCCGCAGGGTGGATGATCTCTATTTACTGGGCGCCAAAGCGAGTTTTCTGAAGGTCAAAGCGCGGCCGCAGAATGAGCTGAAATTACTGTTTGCCATCGCGGGAGCCATTGAGGGGTGCCACAGTGCAGTATTACCGAAAGCACTGCGGGAGGATCTTATTCACTGGCACGGCAGGCTGAACTAAACAGCACGGCCATCCCGGGGAAATGAATTTTTCCCCGGGAGCAGAAGTCAGCTGTGCGGTGTTTCTTCCGCCGCAGTCTGTTTTTTGCGGCGGAACCGTCCGGCGGAAGGCTGCCGGCTGTGCTCTTTATCATTGATCTGCCGGATAAGCCCGGTAATGTCCGGTGTCAGGCTGAGTAACAGACGGATTTGCTCCAGTACCAGCTGCTCGGTGCTGTTATTGTCACAGGCACATTTATCCAGGCGCTGTGCGAGTGCATCCGCAATAGCCTGAATCTGCAAATCTTCCCGGTGTCCTTTTTGCAGGGCGGTCTCAATATAGCGGATAGCATCATTCAGCAGACGCAGAATAGTGTCATCCGTGAGTTTGGTGCGGTGGGCCCCGAGCGCGGAAATATAACTGAGCAGCGTGTGATTGAGACAAAGCAGGCGGAACGCCTCATCCTGCGATGTGCGGTAACTGCTCGGCTCTGAGGATATATTCGCCACCACCGAGGCAAATTCCCCGTCGCTGATATGGGCATCACGGCGGGCAACCCGGTACTCCAGGCTGTCAGTTTTACCGTTGTAATACTGCTGCAGGATTTGTTCCAGATAACGGCCGTTTGCCTGCATCGTGCGGTCAATCACCAGCGGCAGCTGGCGGTATTTCCAGTCCGGCCAGATATAACTGACGGCAAACCAGGCAAGTCCGCAGCCGATAAGGGTATCAATAATGCGGTGAATGGCGATATCAAACCCTTCACCCAGCAGGTTAAAACTGAACAGCACCAGCAGAGTGATAAAAATGGTGGCCTGGGCATACTGACTGGTACGGAACACAAAGAACATCAGCCCGGACAGCACCATCAGAATAAGCTGTCCTTCATAAGACGGCACAAAATACATGATCGGCAGGCCGATAAGGATCCCTGCCAGTGTCCCCGTGATACGCAGCATCAGGCGGCGCCGTGTGGCACTGTAGTTCGGCTGACAAACAAACAGGCTGGTCAGCATAATCCAGTAACCGCGGGTTAAATCAAAGGTCAGGATGATGGCATAACCGGCACACAGTAACAGCGACATCCGGATAGCATGGCGGAACAGGGCGGATCGCGGCGTCAGGTTCTGCCGGACCCGTGCCCAGATATCACGCAGTCCCTGTAAGTTTTCGTTGGACAGGCGCGCATCTTCCTGCATTTTTTCTGCCGGAAGTTGCGTCTGCTCTGCGGTCAGCCCTTTCAGCTGGGCATCAACCCCGCGCAGGTTGGTCAGCAGATGGCGCAGTGCCATGACACTGCTGTTGCCGGGTTTTTGCTGCTCCAGCAGGTTGAGGGAGTTTTCCAGATACGAAAACGTCCGCTCAAAACGCGGGTTATGGTGATATTTGCGGCGCTGCAAAATGGCCTGTGCAACAGCGGCGCAGGCGTGTCCCTGCATGGTCATCAGCCGCTGAAAGCGGAACATAATGTCGCTGTAACGCAGTTCATTACTTAAATTCTGATACTGAATATGGGATGAGCTTGCCCGCTCATGAATATCCTGGGCGACAAAGTAATAATGAAGGGCATGGCGGGTACTGCGTTGTCCGCGATCGCCTTTCAGGCGGGAAAACAGGGTCATTTTTGCCTGATGCATCGCTTCCGTCAGCGCGCTGTTCGCCATCGCCAGTTCAAAGACGGATTGCTGATAATCTTCTTCTATGTCCGGATCAAACAGGTTCGCTTTTGCCTCCAGATAATTGGAGAGCTGCATATAATAGCGGGCGAGATTATCCTGAAGAGGACGGACAGGGAAAAACAGGTGCCCGGTCAGGGTCAGCAGGTTGTACCAGACCGCCCCGGTCAGCAGTAACAGCGGCTGCTGATACCAGTCATCAAACAGGTTTTTTCCCAGCATGGTGTAAATCGCGATCAGCAGTGCCCCGAAGGCAATCGTGGCGTAACGCTGCCCGAGCGCACCCAGCAGAATAAACCCGCTGGTTGATACGGCAAGACCTGCCATAAACAGGAGGTGGTGGTCATACAGCAGTTCAATTGACGCAGACGCGACAAAAAAAGAGATCAGCGTGATAAACAGATTACGCAGACGCCCGGCGAGCCGATCATCCAGATCTGTCAGTGCGGCGGCCACCATCCCGAGCGTCAGGGCAATGGTTACCTTCGGCGGCATGTGCAGCAGCCACGGCACCAGTGTGGTCCCTGTCAGCGCAATCAGAATGCGGAAATAATAAAGAAAATGGCTGTTATAAATATACCGGCTGAAGCCGAGAAACGCTGCAAGCACAATAACCTCAGTGAGTCAGAAATACCCTTAACGGGAATTTGGCAGTAAACTAATTGTGTCTTTCCTGTAATATGGCAATGGTATGGCGCTGGCATACGTTTTACCACATCTGGTTTTATCACATATTGATTTCAATCTTGTAACGGTGCGGAACACATGGAATTAAAATCAACACAAATGGGGCAGACACTGGCCCGGCATCCTTACAACCGCGTGCGGTTACTCAACGCAGGTATCGAAGTCAGCGGGGCAAAACACCGGTATGTTATTCCTTTCAATGAGTTAATCAATATTCAATGTAAACGCGGTATCGTCTGGGGCGAACTGGAGTTTGAACTGCCGGATGAGCAGGTTGTGCGTCTGCACGGTACCCAGTGGCAGGAAACTCAGGCGTTTTATCAGTATGTTACTGATATCTGGTCACGCTGGAGTGATGAAATGAGCGTGGTCAGCGCGGGGGTGCTGGATAAACAGGTCAGTGACATTAAGGCGATGATTCAGGCCGATCGCTGGCTGACACAGCCGGAAAGTCAGAAACTCCGTGACAACATTCTGCATGCTTTTGCGGCACTGCCGCTGCCCCGTGCGCGTCTGGTCAATTTTGATAACTGCGCGCAGTCATATCAGTTTTGTCTGGACTGGCTTAGTCACACCGGGGAAAAACGCCGTCAGCGCAACCGTGAATGGACAGAACAATGCCTTGAAACCTATGCGGATTTCTTTGCCAATGTGGAATCCTCCCCGCTGAATACGTCGCAGAGTGAGGCGGTGGTCAATGGTGAGCCTTCTGTGCTGGTACTGGCGGGAGCCGGAAGCGGTAAAACCTCGGTACTGGTGGCGCGGGCAGGCTGGCTGCTGCGCCGTCAGCAGGCGCTGCCGGATCAGATCCTGATGCTGGCCTTCGGGCGGCAGGCGGCGGACGAAATGAATGAACGGATCCGCACCTGTCTGCACACAGAAGAGATCCGCAGTAAAACCTTTCATGCCCTCGCACTGCATATTATCCGCGAGGCATCCGCCAAATCGCCGGTTATCAGTACGCTGGAAAGCGACACAGCCGCCCGTCATGAACTGATTAAATCGGTCTGGCAGACGCAGTGCCGTGAGAAAAAAGCGCAGGCAAAAGGCTGGCGCGAACTTATCAGCGGCAGTATGAACTGGCTGGTGGATGAAGGGGAATACTGGGAAGATGAAACTCTGTGCCGCCGGATGGTGCCGAGGATTGACCGCTGGCTCAGCCTGATGCGCATGAACGGCGGCAGCCAGAAAGTGATGATCGAATCCGCCCCGGCGGATATCGCACCGGAATTCACAAAACAAATCAAACTGATGGCCCCGTTTTTAAAAGCCTGGAAAAGTGCTCTGAAAGACGAGGGGGCGACAGATTTTTCCGGGCTCATTCATCAGGCGGTGAACCTGATTGAAAAAGGGCGCTTTATCTCGCCGTGGAAAGCGGTGCTGGTGGATGAATTCCAGGATATCTCACCGCTGCGGGCAAAACTGATCCATGCTTTACGGGCTCAGAATCCGCAGACCACACTGTTTGCTGTCGGTGATGACTGGCAGGCCATTTACCGTTTCAGCGGAGCGGAGCTGACGCTGACCACGGATTTCAGCGCGGTCTTCGGTGAGGGCGGGCAGTGTGCGCTGGATACCACATACCGTTTTAACAGCCGTATCGGGGAAATTGCCAACGGCTTTATTCAGCGTAACCCGCAGCAGCTGACCAAACCGCTGAACAGCCTGATGAAAGGGGATAAAAAAGCGGTTCTGTTACTGCCGGACAACCAGCTGGAAGCATTACTGAATAAAATGAGCGGTTATGTGACCGAAGCAGAGACGATTCTGATCCTGGCACGTTATCACCACCTTAAACCGGAGATTCTGTCGGTGGCGGCCACCCGCTGGCCGCATCTCAATATCCGTTTTATGACCATGCATGCCTCAAAAGGTCAGCAGGCGGATTACGTGATTATTACCGGACTGACCGATGAACGGGACGGTTTCCCGGCGGCGGCGCGGGAATCGGTTATTGAGCAGGGATTACTGCCGCGGGAAGAGGAATTTATGCATGCGGAAGAGCGCCGCCTGATGTATGTGGCGCTGACCCGGGCAAAAAAGCAGGTCTGGCTGTTGTATGACAAAAATTCTCCGTCCTGCTTCGCGGAAGAACTGGCGGATATGGGCGTCAGCCGGGTGAAAAAGCCCTGAACAGGAAAGCGGCGGCGGTCAGTCACCACCGCCGCAAAACGCCGTTACTGAGTGCGCTCACTTAAATAGCGGTGGTAATCCGGAATAACAATATCCACATCATTGTCGAAATCCGGCGAGTGAATAATAAAATCGGCGGTGGACATATTGGTCGCCACCGGAATATTCCAGACGGTCGCCAGACGCAGCAGGGCTTTCACATCCGGATCATGAGGAACGGCATTGAGCGGATCCCAGAAGAAAATCAGCACATCAATTTTCCCTTCCGCAATCATTGCCCCGATCTGCTGATCCCCGCCCATCGGGCCGCTCAGCATACCGGTGATCTCCAGCCCTGTTTCACGGCTGATAAGCTTACCGGTGGTACCGGTGGCGAACAGTTCGTGGCTTTCTAATTTGGCCAGATTGCGCTGAACCCAGCCCAGTAATTTGGTTTTATAGTGATCGTGAGCCACAAGGGCGATTTTTTTATGCCTGGTCAGTACTCGGGTGGTCGATTCCATAACGCTCTCTTTTCCGGCGAATAAATGTTATTCAATAACATAAGCGAAAAAAAGCGTTCCGCCAACAGGTGATTTTCAATTCAGTATGCTATAACTCAGATTGTCGCGCAGGATCATAAAAGAGGCTTCTATGAATGACACATTTCTGACCGGTATTCTTCAGCAGGTAAAAACAATTGCTGTCGCCGGTGCGAGCGATAAACCGGATCGCCCTGTTTATCATGTGATGGAATATTTGCTGGGACAGGGATACCGGGTGATTCCGGTGAACCCGAAACTGGCGGGAAAAACCCTGATCGGGCAGCTGGTGTATGGTTCGCTGGCTGATATTCCTGAGCCGGTGGATATGGTGGATGTTTTCCGGAATGCGGATGCCGCGCCGGGTATTGCACAGGAGGCGATAGCCATAAAAGCGAAAGTGTTGTGGCTGCAGCAGGGAATTATCAGCAGCGGGGCGAAAGCACTGGCGGAAAACGCCGGGATGCTGTTTGTTGAGGATCGCTGTCCGAAAATTGAAATCCCGCGTCTGGGGCTGGAAAAGTAAGCAAAAATAAAGCCCCGGCATGTGAGTGGCGGGGCTCTTCGTGTATTAATTGCGCAACCGGGGAGACAGTAACTGGTTACGGATGGACTCAGCCAGCTCATCCATTGTGATGTTATCGGGGTGGTCTTCATCCATCTCATAGGTGATCTGGGCTTCTGCCAGATAGCTATGGATAGGTTCACCGTTATCGTCTTCCATCACGACGTGGTACCAGGGCGAAGAGCGCAGGTTCATATTGGATGCGATATCGTCCTCTTCCGGCTGATCCAGTGAGTATTCAGCATCAATATCGACAATCACGCCCAGGTAGCCAAGCAGCTTATGGCGGACTTGTTGTCCGATACCGAACTTACTTGAAATCATCATAATCACCTCCGAAGAAACTTTGCTCTGTTACTAATATGGGGGGTACTGATGACAGATTCAATCCCTTAACAGATAGTTGTTTCCTATCACTGCAATCAGCAACAGCTGACAATTTCAGGTTATCGGGGAGTGGATAAAATTACAACCTGCGGACAGTGATACAGATAAAAATAGTGATATTTTCAGAAAAAGGAGCGACATAATGAAGAACGGACGACATTTTACCGTATACGGACGTGTTCAGGGCGTCGGTTTCCGTTATCAAACATTTTATTGGGCAAAACGCCACAATGTGACCGGTTTTGTCCGCAATCGTCATGACGGCAGCGTGGAAATTGAGGCGTATGGTGATGAAAGTGTGCTGGACGCCATGACCGCATGGCTGGAAGCGGGCGGGCCGCCGGGGGCGAAAGTGACTGAGGTTATCGCAACGCCCTGCGATTACAGGGACGTTACCGTATTCCGTGTCCGTCACGAATAAACGGCGGTCAGATACACTTCACCGGTTTCGGCAGCCCAGCCAGTTTTGTTGCCTGTTTGGCGGGGCCTTTCGGAAACAGGCGATACAGATAACGGCTGTTCCCGCGCTCTTCGCCATACTTCTGAGTGATGGCTTTCACCAGCATACGGATAGCCGGTGAGGTGTTAAATTCCAGATAAAAATCCCGTACAAAGCGGATAACTTCCCAGTGCTGTTCTGTCAGGGTAATCTCTTCCTGTTCAGCCAGCAGCGGCACCATGGCCTCCTGCCAGTCCTGCACATTGAGTAAATAACCGTGGGGATCTGTGGCGATTTCACGCCCTTCAAACACAAACATAATCGGAACCTGCTGAAAATGAGAATGAAAATGTAGCAAAGATTTGCCGTTATCCCAAGCATCAGAAGAAAGAAAGCGGTGATTGTGATGATAAAATCAGCTAACACATTGAGAAATGGCTAAATTTCCGGCATTCAGACAATCCGGGACTTTACAAGGGACGGGGAGGGGACTATAGTGCTCGTCATTGCGGAGGGGTGGCCGAGCGGCTTAAGGCAGCGGTCTTGAAAACCGCCGACGGGAAACCGTCCGAGAGTTCGAATCTCTCCTCCTCCGCCATCTTCACTTCTATCAACGTCTTCTGAAGTCTCCCAAACCCCGATAAATCAGGCTTTAATCCGAAAAAATCCGAAGGTACGATGCGGGTTCTCCGGAATACCCGGCAGCAGAAAGTTTTTGTACTTTTGCACGCTGCTATATCGCTATTTCCCTCAGTAACACGTATTCCCGTCAAATTCAGAATTAATTTTATATAACGCCATATCACCCTGCACATCAGTCCGCAGTGACAGTGCTCCGTCAGGTATGGTGCAGCAACGTGATGTATATCGGGACAGGTAAGCGCCGGGTTCTGGTGCGGAAACGAAAGCGGAACGGTTTGAACAAACTAAGACGGGGATAACTCAGCTCTCCGGGATGTCCGGATAGCTCATATGTTTGGTTCTTCTGAACAACAGAAACCACAGACATAAAAAAGCCGGTTAAACGCAACCGGCATGAAAACATAAGCTTTTAAGTAAAATGGTCGCACTAAATAATGCAATTACAAATATACAGAGTATTTACGCTAAAATCTAACATAAAATGCGTGTTCTGAATTTAAAAATAGCCATATGCGTTTTTCCCTGCCGTGTTTTCATCATGGTGACGCACGGTACCATTTCGCGGTAAATGGTTCATCTGAACGGGCGGTGCTGACATCAGAAGCAGGCGGCAGGTAAAGCATGCAGGATGAAACAGTAAGAAAATGTAACCTTAAATTAAATAAAAGCTAAACAAAAACGATATTTTGATCAATTTCTGGTCGTTTTGTTTGTTGTCAATCACGGCATGGATTACTCTTAATATGTGTTGATTAGGAGACATTGTGAAAGATATAAATTTTATTGTAGGTCAGAATATCCGCAGCTTAAGACACCGTAACGGTATGACAACGAAAGCATTAGCAAATCAGCTGGGAATATCCCCGCAACAGATATCAAGGTATGAGCGGGGAATCAATAAAATAGATGCCAGTATTGTATTTAAGATAATAAATATATTTGGTGTTCCTTATGAGGCTTTATTCCCGGAACCGGAAACTGAGGATTTTTCTCAGACAAAATCATCACTTATGTATATGGATCCCATGCTATTCCATAATGGGTATCAGTCTTATTAGTTTAAGGTAATCAAATCCCGGCATGCAGAGACTCTCAGTGCTGAGTTCATGTTATAAAAAAATAGCCCGGAACCGTGGGGGGAACGGGCTGAAAGAGTTGGTATAAATTGGAATAATAGTAAGAAAAGTGATTGAATCTGATATAAGAACAATCTTAGTGATAGTAACGGGATAAACTTAAACAAAGGTTAAATACCCTGGAAAATACCAGGGTTTTATCCATGCCTGTAAAACCGGAGGTACGGGTCATACAAGATCATTACAGGAGAATTGATATTTTGCTGTAACAAGTAACGTAATGTCAGATTTTGTGAATGACTGGCTGATATAAAGGTACACTATTTTATCTTTCTCAACCGGCGATTACTGATTCAAACTCATTAATAAAAAAAGGAAAATCCATCGTATTTTTTGACCATACAAGAGCGTTTTTACTCAGGTCATGATAGTTATTAATGATATGGTGAATCGCATCCATACAATCAGAAGGTGATATAAGTTTAATTGATGTTAATTTATCATCAGTCGGATCATAGACATCATATGGAAAGTCAATATTGATATTTGTTTTTTCTTTATATTCATCCGGTAAGAGAGTCGGTTTTATGGCTATACCACTATATTCATTTTTAATAGCTTCCGGCTGCCCGTCAATCAACGGATATATAACAGGGATCCCATGAGACATTGCTTCGATGCAGGAAAGGCCAAAAGCTTCAGTCACCGGCGTGCTGAGGTATATGTCGATTTTATCATAAAAATCTGTTAAATCAGACTGATAACCAATAAATTCGACATTTTCTTGTAGTGAAAGACGTTCTGTGAGTCTCTCAAGTTCTTTCCTGTTGTCACCGTCACCAGCAATAATCAGGAATGCATTAACGCCATTATCTAACAGCTCTTTTACTGTAAGTATGGATATCCCTATACCTTTGATCCCAACCAGTCTTGATGCTGTCCCGAGAACAATTCTTTCACCAGATATATCTCTTGGCTCCGGTGATATTGGCATATTCAGCCTATTGAGCACAACGTTGATATCTTTATTGAAATTATATCGCAACTGAATGATTCTTTTAGAAGCGTTGCTGTTGGATATAACGCTGTCGATATTTTTGAAAAAGTCATCTGTTTTTTTATTTTGCGGATGTCGCCACCCGCATCCGCAATCATAATATATTTTCTTACATTTTATTTCACTCAGGTCTATACGTGGCATGAAATCCCATATGATTAAGACATCAGGCTGTAACATCTTTATCTTGGCAATAAGTATTTTCTTTCTTAAGGCTGTCGGGTATTTTATGTTAAAATTGTTAAAAATTCTGTTGGCGAAGATGATTTTTTTATCGTCAAATAAGTCAGATATTTTGTCATCAATTGTGTTACTACAGCATATGATTGTATTATCAAATTGACTATTTTCCATAAACATGGAAAACCGTTTTTCGACACCACCAAAACCGGAGAGGTTAATCAGATGGGCAACTTTCATTTTCACTCCAGATATACTTTAATGACATTGCGTTAATAGTCTGCCATATCTAAATATTTTATTTAACTCAGGAATTGCTACATTTTGTTAATTCGTGCTGTTTTCTTAAGTTTATACACAGACTATTGCCGGACGGTCAGTTTTATACAGAGCCTGTTTAATACGCCATCCGGTTTTTACGGTGCAACAGGATGATTATTTTTGGGGTTCGGGCCAAATTTGTTGTCCCCGGGATGGCTATCCAGGCAAGAAAATACAAAAATAATAATACCACCAAAGGGTATTAATAAGGCCAATAACCACCAGCCTGATCTGCCGGTATCATGTAAACGACGGACTGTTACTGAAAGAGAGGGAATAAACGTCACAATGATATAAATCACAAAAAATACCGTTAATACAAAACCAATGGCATTAAAATCCCGGGAGTAAAGATCTGCGGAATAAAGTATAGCAAGATAAAGAGAAACTATAATTGCAGTATCAATCAGGACAAACATCCAATACTCTTTTCGTCTGGCTCTGCCTTTAAAGTTAAAATAGTTAATATTAATAGCGTCTGAATACCAATCCATATATTTACCATTACCTGAAATTATAAGGGGCGGGAATATATATAATGAGTAATCAGATGTAAATTATTTTAATGTAAGATTGTATTAATACTAATTGTATTGGTAAAAAAGGAAAATATCAGCACACCTCAGATGTAAGACCCGCATTAAAACTGCACCATTTCCGGGTTTATTGCAAAAATGGCCAGAGTGAAAAATACGCATATTATTGATTGCTTCCTCATGAGAAGCGATATCTGCAAATAAGTTCAAAGGGAAACGACCCGCAGATGCACAGATGCAGAGACTGGTGGTATCGCCGTGGCTGATTCAGGAATGGCATAACATAATGAAATAAAAACAAAACAGCAGAATATAATGTTTTTATCCGGTTATGTCGCCTGCGGCAGAGCGGAAAGCACGGGGTTTTTGCATGGTTTTTATGATTTTTTATTTTTATTGTTATTATTCAAATTGTTATACCGATTTTTTATTTTGTTACATATTTTATTTCTGTGATCACCAAAGAAAAGTTTATTTTATTTATTATTTACAGTGAGTTATCGCGTTATCTTAAAAAACAGGATGGTTTGTCTTTTTTATATCCGGGATTATTAAGTCACCAACGTCATAATTGGATTAACAAATGGTCTGATGTTCTGTTTTTTTGGATTACATTGACCTGAGTCACTCATTCTGTGAGGTTCGGACTTTCCTCCGGATCTTTACAGAACGATAAGTGAAATTTAT
The DNA here is from genome assembly GCF_000633515.1 of Morganella morganii H1r. Lineage (GTDB taxonomy): Bacteria > Pseudomonadota > Gammaproteobacteria > Enterobacterales > Enterobacteriaceae > Morganella > Morganella morganii_B. Next base: position 11,714 of record NZ_AYMP01000017.1, read on the forward strand.
TATCCCGCGGCTCAGCACCATGTGTATTGACTGATAACAACATGCAGTTGCAGGCATGTCCGGTGTGCACCAATTGAAGCACTGTCAATATAATCCGGCCATTATCCGGACGGATCGTTTTTGTTTTCTCTGCGGACATCCGGGTAACTGCTGTCCGTGACTGTTACTGTACGGAGTTGTTGTGGTTCCTTCTCTTTCTGATCTGCTGCCGGGCAATTCCGGACTGGTCTTTACCTGTAAAATCGGGCGGCTGCCGGAAAACACCTTCCGGGTGACCACGTTCACCCTGGATGAAACGCTTTCTGCCTTATTTTCCTTATCTGTTTCTGCCGTCAGTCGATTTTCAGGCCTGTCTCGGTTCTGCAGCCTCACTGACGGTCACCCGCAACGGTGTTAAGGTCCGTACCGTGCAGGGGCTGCTGGCTTCCGCCGAACAGGGTAATACCGACGGCAACAAAACCTGGTATCAGTTTGTTATCCGCCCGGAAATGTGGATCATGACGCTCAACCAGGACAGCCGCATTTTCCGTCAGCAATCCGTACCGGAAGTTCTCGCAACCCTGCTGAATGAGGCGCATGTTAAAAATGACCTGAAATTTTACGATGGCGAACTGCACGGTAAGCGGGATTACATCACCCAGAAACGGGAATCCGCTTATGATTTCTGGTGTCGTCTGGCTTTTGAGGAAGGGATTAATTTCTGGTCCGAGGAAGGCCCGAAACTGTTTTACAGTGACAGTCATCTCGGCATGACAGCGGGTATTCACCTGACCTACAACCCGCAGGCGGATACAGACACCCGCGACAGCACGGCATTCTCCTGGCGCTATGCTGAACAGTTATGCGGTGATATTCAGATCCACAAAGATTACAACCCGCAGAATCCCTCCTATCCCCTTGAACATCAGCTGACCGGGGATGTTCACCGGCAACACACCACCTTTGAAAGCTACGGCCGTTTTCAGCAGGATGAGCAGGGCGGTTACTTTACGATGCTGCGCTATGAGCAATCCCAGAATGAACGTCAGACCGGGAGTGCGGGCACCAACTGCTTTGCGCTGAGGCCGGGTAAGCTCTTTACCCTGAAAAACCACCCGTCAGCAGCCATGAATCAGTCATGGCAGGTAATCAGTGTCAGTCACCGGGGTGTGCAGCCCCTGGCAGACAACAGCGGCGGTGAGGGGACCACCTTCAGTAATACCGTGCAGTTTATCCCGGGCGCTCAGGAATGGCGTCCGCCGTTCCGCTATAAACCGACCGCTGACGGTAACGAGCTGGCAACGGTCGTCGGGCCTCCGGGGGAGGAAATCTATACCAACGCTGATGGCGCTGTCACGGTCCGTTTTCACTGGGACCGGCGCGGCAGACCGGATCACAGCGCCTCCTGCTGGGTACGGGTGGCCCACGGCTGGAACGGGGACGGTTTCGGGTTTATGTCGATCCCGCGTATCGGGCAGGAAGTGATTATTTCTTACCTTAACGGGGATATCGATTGCCCGATCATCACCGGCTGCACGTATAACGGGCGCAACAGTCCGCCGCTGACGCTGCCGGTCGAGAAAACCCGCACCACGTTCCGTACCAAAACCCATAAGGGGGAGGGGTTTAACGAGCTGCGGTTTGAGGATAAAGACGGGAGTGAAGAGATTTACCTCCATGCCCAGCGGGACAATAACATCCATATTAACCACAACAAAATCCAGCATATCGGACATGATGAAGTGCATACCGTGGTGAATGACCGTAAGCACGAGGTATGTCATGACGAATTTATTCATGTTACGAATGAGCAGACGCTGAACATCGGTGTGAATCAGTTTGAGCAGATAGGTAAAGACCGTATCACCCGGATTGATAACAGCTGGAAAGAAGTGATCCGGGCCGGGCATTTTCAGGAAGTGGGTGAAAACAAACAGAGTGTTGTGCAGGGCGATTATACATTAACCGCCGGAGGCGGCATTCACACACACACCAGGGTGCATACGCTGCAGGCAGGCGACACTGTTCTTATCAGAGGAAAAGCCGGTTCTATTCAGCTGGACGGGCAGGGCGTGACGATCACCGGAAATATTACCCTGAAAGGCCCGGTGTCAATCGCAGCAGGTGCGCCGGGAACGGTTGCCTCGCTAAATGCGGCCACACATGAAGGGGTTCCTCTGGCGGAAGACTGCAGGGCAAAAGCGATGAAAGCGGAAGGTCAGTAAATGTTAATATCATCACATAATCTGCACCAATACTGGGTCCTGGCATACTATAAGGAAAAAGACGGTAATGCCAGCCGGGGAAAAATGCTGGTGCATGCAGAGAGCGAGTTCTCTGCTGCTGGCGTCTTTCAGGCCTGTTTCAGGGCTCAGGGATTTTCTTCGTTTTATTACGAATCGCTTATTGCGGCAACGGTGTATCTTGAACAAAGCCGGGAAGCGGAGTGGTTATGTATCCGCGCCCTGCACTCCATGGCCGGACGGACGGCGCTGATTTTCGAAGAACGGAAAATTACCTGTCCTCCGGCCATTGAACAGGACTGGTTCACGCTGAATGCTGACAGCTCACCGGAATGCATACCGGAGGAGGGCCGGGTTTATCTGCTGATCGACGGCGCCCTGTATCATACCTGCAGCGGAAAGTTTATTTTACCTGTCCTGTATTCCCTTAATTGCCGGTGGGGATGCCTGCTGCAGGGAGATGCACTGGCTGCATCAGAAGATTATGCTCCTTACCTGATTGAAATTCCTTCTGTTCCGGAACGGACATTAACCCAGCAACAGTTTCTGACATGGTGTTGTGAGAATCCGGCGGGCATTTTGTTACATTCCTCACGGGATTTCGCCGCATTATCCCATCATTTCCGGAAGTTTACTTACCTCCCGGTTGCGGATAACACCACCTGGTACTTTTTTCGTTTTTATGACCCCGGTATTTTTTATTTGCTGGTATCACATCTGAATACCGCAGAAGTCAGACATTTTTTTCAGGGAATTACCGGCTGCCGGTTTTTACATGAGGGGAATGCCTGTGTGCTTTCTTATGACCCTGAGCAGAACAATAAGGTTACTCCTGAGCGTGTCACTATTACGCCGTATTTACAGCAGGTATTTCAGCAGGCCCGTCAGGCGGCACTGATAACCAAAATAGAGGAGAGTCTCCCGGCCCCGGCGGATTCATCAGGTGCAGGCTTACCGGCAGATGAGAGGAAGAACCTGATTATCCGGACACTGAATCAGGCGTATCTGCTCGGGCTGACACACCCGAAAGCCCTTTATTACTTCCTGACCGCTGAAATCTGTTTTCCGGATGAAAACCGGGCTTCCCGCTGGGAGGCGGCGGAGGCGTATTCATCGTCACAGATCGTGCGCGCACTACATTATCTTGAATTAATACTCAAATGCCGGATTCCGGGAGACAGCGAATGCCTTCACACAGTATGACAATGTTGACTGATATCGTTGACAGAGCCAACAAACTTTTTTCTGACAGCGATGATGCCACCAGCATTATTGCACCCTGTAACCGTAATATACGACCTGTTTACCCGGTTCGCTATGCGTATATGAATTATTTCACAACAGAGCTGCTGAAACCTCAGTTGCCTCCCCCGGTCGGGACCCTGCTCCGGGCTGAATCCCATCAGGAAACCGGCGGTTATGCCGCCCGTGTGCTGCGGGAGGGGTGGGTGTATGTCAAAGAAGAAGAGCCGCTGATAGCCCGGGGGTCTCAGGCTCCGGCCGGTATTCTGATTTTCAGGCATATCCTGAATGAAACAGAAGGTCATAATGATATTACCGGTGTGACGGAAATATTCTCTGAGTATGTGTGGGATGACGGTGAACAGGAATACCGGGAAAAAATTCAGAGCTGCCCGCCGCAGGGATTTTTGCCTGTTAAAAAAGACATTAAAAAAATCAGTCTGCTGTTCAGCGATGTGCCGTTGTCACCGGTTATGTTCATGAAGCTCAACGATGACATCGCGCTCAGACAGAGCGTAATGCAACCTATTGATTTGGATAGCGAAGATAAATATACACTGGAGCTCAGTGCCGATAATTTATCAGCGCTTGTCGAAGACTATAAACCTGCGGATAAACAGTTTTCCCGCTACCATGAGGATGTGGATTTAGAAGACGGTTACAGTTGCATACTCAGCAAGGCAACCACGCAGAACGGGTATGTTATCGACCCTGTCAAAAAGGAAAATACGTTCCGGGCGTGTTACGGTGAGGGGGAAAAAGGGACTCTGGTTATCCTGCATGACCCGGTCGGGCGTCAGAAAGATATCATTGAAATCTACCGTTTCCTCGTGACCTATCTGAAATCCTTTTTCTACAATTACGATTACCCGATTACCATCGGTAATTATATTGAGGCGTTACTGAAAAACGATTCTGAGGAGATCCGGAAGACCGTTTCTGACAGTCTGAATCAGGCCGAATGGGACAGGGACTGGACGGGAATTAAAAATATCATTACAGGCATTAATGCCCGTAAAGCCGATATTTTGTCGTTGTATAACTCGTTTGCATTTAATAAAAAACTGACCAATGCCCCCTGTGACGGTCTTAAAAGACATCTGGGAAGTCTTTTTGTGTTTTTTACCGCGCCAGCTGATGAAAGCGGGGTGCGGGAAATCGGTTATCTTGCGGATTTACTTTATGATATAACCAACGCATTACAGTTTACGGAGCTGGGAGCAGCTGTGCTCGAACGCTTCTTTTGTCAGGAGCTGACCTCATCAGAGACAGTAAAAAAATTACAGGATAAGGAACTGCTGAAACACTACGTGCAGAAATATACCCTGTCCGAGAAATACGACCTTCTGCCGGTTGTTGCGACGATGATGCTGGATACCGAGAGCGGTGAAAAAGCTTTTAAAACCTACTCGGAAACCCTACCGGCAGAGAAAAGCAGCCTAACCGAAGACTGGAAAGATATTCTCACCCCGCTGCACACGTTCCTGAATAACAAGATAACCGAACGACCTGATGTGAAAGACCACCTGATTAAAGCCTTAGATAAACTCTTTGTGGTTTTTGGTAAGGGATTCTCTGCATCATTACTGTATATGGGGACGTCCGGGAAAGATACGTCTGCCCTGAAAGGGCGGGTTTTAATGGCGGATGTTGCTAAAAAATACGCGGTACTGTCTGGCATTAACATCGATATTTACAACACCGATACCGTATCTGGGCAGGAGCTGGACGATGAGCTTAAAAAAATGAGTGGGAGCCGTGCGGCGGATAAACCCAGACCGGAAACAGCAGGTATGGGAACCAGACTGTTTGACTGGGATAAATTGACCGCTCGTTTAAAGGACGATAAGTGGATAAAGATCCCCCGGATCATAAAAACAGCGGACGCATTCAGCCGGATAGGGACGGCAGACAGCCCGGTTAACGGTCAGAGAGTCCTGAGTTATATCGACAAATCATTACCGGGTCTGAGTTTTTGCTTAAATACCCTGGTCATCTTCTCGCTCAGTAATCAGAGTGTGCATCAGCGTAATAATCCGCTTAAGTCGCGCTACTTAACGCTTTACGGCTTAAAAATGTCAGAAGCCTTTATTGCCGCTTTTGATAACACCCGGATAACGGTCAGTGGTGCCCGGCAGCTGAGAAAATTAAAGCTGTTTTCAGACAGCCGGATTATCAAAGCGGTTGCGCGCCTGCCGAAATCCCCGCTCCTTAACCAGCTGGGTGTGATGAAAAGTTTCCGCTACCTGGGATTGGCGGGTGCCGTTGTTTCGGCGGGTATCTCAGGTTATGAGGCGCATAACTCGTACCGCATTGGTAATGATCTCAATATGACCTTCAAACTTATCACGGGGGCCGGTTATGTGATGATGGCGTTGGGCATTGCCGGAGGCCTGTTTATGGCAGGCAGTACAGCTATTTCCTGGCCTGTATTATTGTTTGTCGGGACGATTACCATGCTGCTGGGTGTTACCGGCGATTTGGCTACGGAATGGAATGACCTGGAGACATTAATCAGGTGTTGTTTTTGGGGTAATTCTGAAAAATACCCTTTCTGGAGCGAAGAAAAGAAACCATATATTAAAAGATTAGAGTCTGCGCAAAGTGATAAAGATAAATATAAAGACGGTTTCCTGATAGAGAATCAGGAGTTTATCAATCTTTTTTATATGCCAAATTTAGAATGGACTTATACCAATAAGGTACTGACATTTAAAATGGAACTGAGTAATTTCATACCGTATGAGTCGCAGTTTTTTTATCAGTTTTGCAACACAATAAAAACAAAAAATAAAATTGTGGCGTCTCAGTATAAGAAAAGGGATGATTATTTTTTATATAACAGGACATCTTATATTAAGAAGTCATATGGAGAGTTGGAATTTACCTTATCTGACGATATAAAAGAACATTATATTTACAATGCGGACAGACAGAGTACGACCCTTGAGCTCACTATAAATACGCCGAAAGGTTTTTATTTTGATAATGAGATTTTTATTTATTACCGGCCATTTGACGATACGATTGCCCCGTTACGTTATGACTGGAATGGCAGCAGTATTGCCAGCCTGAATGTTACACACTACGGAAAAATGGTTGCCCGTTCAGGAGGACAGTCATGGAGCTAAAATACAAATTAAGTGATTATTATGAACCGTTATCACAGACGGAAACTACCCGGATGCCGCATAAGCAGATGGAGGTTCTTCAGTTTGTTGATAAAATTAATAATGTCCGTCTGGTCATCAGGCATGCCTCTGCAAATACCCGCACAATGTTGGCAATACCTCTGGCCATTATACTGTTTTTGTCAGCGGCGTTTACGTTTGATTATATTTATATTGATGAATGGAAAAGTACGGAATACAGTATCTTAGCTATGATGGAAAGCAAAGAGAAAAGAAAAAATAATGTAGCTATATTAAAATCCGATATCAGGACAGAGTGGCCGGAAGAAAAATATATCAAGGACGGCCGGTTATCATTCTGGGATTTTCTGCATTATTATTATTGTTATCGTAGCAGTTCATCGGTGATGGTGGGTTTATTTGCTATATTAAGCCCTCTTCTGTTTTCCATACCATTTTTTTACTGGGGCTTTATTATAAGAAACAGGCCGCCATTAATTTGCGACAGGGAGAAACAACTTTTCTATACCTGGGATATGAAAATGAACGTCTATGTTGCCAGGTACTCACAAATTGAGTTTGCGGATATTCGTCCCACACTGGCGTTATTTTTATACCGTGTTGATGATGAAGGCACATTAGTCCCGTATAAATACTTTCCCAACTTATCACTTTTCAGTTATTTAGGAACGGCAAGTGATAATGATAATGCCTGGGGACTGGGGTATATAACCAAATATATATTTAACGGGCTGGCGCCGTTAGCCGAATCCCCGTATACACGGAAGCGTTACCGTATTTTCCGGGATGCACCTGTTCCGGAGGATCTTGAACAGCAAATACAGGAGCAGGTGTGTAAGGTAGATGCGGTTTTACCCCCGGATGAAGACACTGAAGTTCGTCTGGCCGAGTCAATTAAGCGCTCAGTATGAATTACCTGCTGTTAAACAGAGTCGATGGTTTAAGGATATTAAAATAATGCGCAGTCAGGTTAATGGCCGTAAGATCATTTTAAAAAATGATACCACCAATACCGGAGGCACCGTTCTCCGGGGCTCTTCTGTTGCGAAACAAACGGAAGGAATTGCCTGTGTGGGGGACCCGGTATATTGCCCGTCGTGTGAACAGACGGGGACAATCGCGGAAGGTGACAGTTTGATGAAAATAAACGGCATACCGGTTGCCCTCGAAGGCCATAAAGTGACATGCGGATGTTCCGGTGGGTGCCTGCTGGTTGCAGCAGGTTAAATACAGAGATATGAACGAAAAATATTCTGTTCCGTCTGTGTACGGTGATGACTGGGTTAACGGGGATATTTCCCCGTTTAACCTCGATGGTTGTATTGATGAAGAGGGCACCGCATGACCAGTTTATATACCGCAACCAGGCATCCTGAGCAGCTGGAGACAACATTATTAACCGGGGAAAGTCACACCTATGATGACCCTTTAGCCCCCCGTAAACTGGTGTTTTTGGATGCTGTGAATGAGCAGCATTGTGTGATTAACTCACCGCAGCGTAACAGTCAGTTAACCAACATAATTCCTTTTTTTATCGCTATCCTGATTATGGCGTGTTATACACTATTTGGTTTTATTGATAATCATATTGATAATAAATTATCAATTGAAATTATGGCTAAGCATGTGGAAGAAAAATATAGTAATAATAGATATCAAAATGAGCTTTCTTTAAAATTAATAGAGCTGTATAAACCTTATTTTGGAAAGGAAGGTATTGGGGTTTTGGAATACATAAAAGCATATGATTCAGGTGATTTTATTATGAATGGACAATATGGAAAATATATTGTTATAGGCTGGCTTATTCTCTTCCCTGGGGCGTTATGGATATTTGGGTATCTGGCTTTCTTTGTTCCTCCGGCACACCTTATTGCCGACAGGCAACGGGGTATTCTGTACAGCTACGGTATGGGAAAAGTATATGTAACCCGTTATGAAGAGGCGCAAATCGGGTTAGCCGGTAAAATGCCCGCTATCAAACTTTATGGTCTTGACCAGAAATCCGGTGAACTGAAAACAATTCTCTTCCGGCCGAATGTCTCGCATTATTCGGCTTTTCTGACCAGTACGGACAGCGAAAACCACCGTTTTATGACATTCCTCAATGCCTATATGCAGCAGGGACGGGATGCTGTTTCAGCCTCGGATTATCAGGCGCGTAAACCATTCCTGTCATTTGGTAAAAATCCGCTTCCCGACGATTTTGAACAACAGGTTACACAAATTCTGGCAAAGCGGGATACAAGGAAGCAACGTCATGCGTAGTCAGGTGAATGCCTGTAAAGCGATTTGCGGATGTTCCGGCGGATGAGTGCTGGTCGCAGCGGGGTAAGTCGCCGGAGGTAACACCGGATTCTTTTTTTATCGTCATATTTATTATGACTGATTATTTATCAGATTTTATTGAACAAGAGACATTTGTAATGTTTGAATTTTTTATGGGAACAATGTTTCCTGATAAACTAAAAACGCAAAAAATCACGTCTTACCAGGAAGACTGTCGTTTTACGGGTTCTCTGGAAGACAGCCCGTATTTGCTGAAGATAAATCAGGAACAATGTCAAATAAAGTCCACTAACTTTAAGCATCGAAAGGTTGTCTCAATTCCTTTATTTTTAGTTGTCTTTGCTACTTTTATTTTTTTGATGAATTCTTTTTTCGAGAGTCATTATTCAAATTATGAGTCATTTATTTCAGATGTTGAAATATATAAAGAGTATGATGAAAACTCAAGAGATCCACTTGAGGGTACAGAACGATATCGTCCTTTTTTTGATAAAGAACCCGGTGTATTTGATTATGTAATATCGTACTACTCCGGGAGTTTTTATGCGGGAACAAAGTATTCAATATATTTAACGATACTACTGGTATTCGGAATTGGTTATTGCCTGTATATTACAGGTAAATCGGCTTTTTTTGGACCTTACCCCATCTTGGTCTTAGACAGAACACGTCAAATTTTGTATACATGGGAAAATAACAAAGTCTATATGGCCCGCTATAAAGATGCCGGATATGCAACACCAAATAATAATGTATTTATAAAATTGTTTTCATTTAATACCGAAAAAAACAGACTGGACACGATTTTGTTTCAACCGAATGCATCCGATCACAGTAGCTTATTTCTCAGTGAGAAATATGAAAATAATGCATTTATTAATTTTATTAACACGTATATGCAAAAAGGGCGTGATGCTATTACAGATCATGATTTCGAATGTGAGCCATTGACGCTGTATTTTGGCAGCTATAATCCCCCGGCGGATGCTGACAGCCAAATAGCGAATACATTAGGCATGCTGGATAAAGAGACGGTTTCTGATGCGTAGTCAGAATATATTTACCGGCAGGGTGTTCTCTGCCGGTAAATATATTCATAACATCAGTGTGTTTCCGGTAATTTAAAAACGGAGACCATCTGTGCGAGCTGTTCTGCTTCACTTTTCAGAAGCTGTGTCCGTGAGACAGCATTATCAATTAAAGTGGCATTCTGCTGCACGGTGGTATCCATTTCGGTGACTGCCATGGTAACCTCAGCCAGCCCTTTACTCTGTTCCTCTCCCGCAACCCGGAGATCACTCATCAGCTGTCTGACTTTCAGGACATCCTCCACCAACTGACTCAGTGTTTCACCGGATTCATGCACCTGGCTGCTGCCTGTTTTAATATTCTGAACAGACTCGTCAATCAGAACTTTAATCTCACGGGCTGCCCGGGCACTGCGCTGAGCCAGAGACCTGACTTCAGTCGCAACAACGGCAAAACCCCGGCCTGAATTACCCGCCCTCGCAGCCTCTACCGCCGCATTCAGGGCCAAAATATTGGTCTGAAATGCGATACTGTCGATGACTGACACAATTTCAAACATCCGCCCGGATGATGTACTGACATTGCTCATTGTTGATATAACATTATGCATCATATCCCCGCAGCGGCTTGCGGTTTGTGCGGTGGTTTCTGCCAGTTTATCGGCCATGTGTGTGTTGTCACTGTTCTGACGCACGGTGACATTCAGCTCCTCCATTGCCGCCGCACTTTGCTCCAGGGCTGCGGCCTGTTGTGTAACCCGTACTGATAACTCGTTATTATTATCGGCCAGGCTGACGGTATTTTCCGCGACAACAGCGCTGCTGCTGCGTACGGTCAGCAGCATCGATGATATTTTGTCCGCAAACAGATTGAATGCCCGTGAAATATCCGATATTTCATCATTACCGGCTATCGCCATACGCTTCGTCAGGTCGCCTTCTCCGCGGGCAATATCATCGAGTGCGTTATATGTCTCATTCAGGCGGGTGATCAGACGACGGATTGCTAACCAGGAGCCCAGCAATAACAGCGTCATAACCGGCAGCAGGACTTCCAGCACATCCTGCATCATGATGTTCGCCAGACCGGTTACCCGGCTTTCCGGCGTGGCAAGGCCGATAACCCATCCGGTATCTGCCATCGGGAACAGCATCACCTGTGACGATGTATTCAGTTGTCCGTCGTGATCAATGCGGATGCTGCCGGGAGCGGTTTGCTCAGAATCCTGCAGCTTCAGGCCGGCAGCCACCGGTGCCAGCCAGCCGGATTGGGCGGCCAGCTCATCAAAGGTTTTAAATTTTTTACTGTCATCACCGGGAAAATAAATCAGCTGCCCGTGACGGTCTGTCACAAAGGCGTAACCGCCGGTGCTGTTACCGTATTGCTGCATAATGGCGGCAATATTATCCAGACGGATATCTGTTGTGACGACACCGGAAAATTTCCCGCCCGTTTTATACGGCACACTGCAGGTTACCATATTCACACCGGAAACAGTGTCGCTGTAAACATCTGACCATAAACAGCGTTCTGTTGATTCATCCTGTGCATTTTGGTACCAGCTTTCATTATGATAATTATCGGTACTGTCTTTATTATACTCATCAGAAAAGACCAGTTCCCCGGCCGGATTTCGTGCCCAGAAAAAGCTGCGTTTCTCAATTCCGGGCGTGAATGCCCCCGGTTCCGGCCAGATCCCGCCACCGGTGATCAGGCTGTTACTTTCAATCAGGTTAGGCGGGATATAACGGTACAGCGCCTCATCATTGGGCAGAACCTCTGCCATGCGCGCCAGGCTGACAGTGTTTCCGCCGGTGTGAGATAAAATGGTACTGACTCTGGAGGTCAGGCCGTGTCCGGTTTCTTCAATTAATGCGGTATTAATTTCCACCACACGGGGCTGCCCGCGCCACAGCATAACAATAATAATAATAGCCGTGGTGACAGCAAGGAGCAGAATGCCACCGATCGTCAGACGAGTTGAAATACGGGACGGATACCAACGCATAAAAAACTCCGGAAATAATAAAATTTACATATACTATAAATTTGGCTGGTCTGAGCAGAGTCCTGCTATATTTTAACGGTTACCCGGTTATTGGCTGAGCTGCCCCGGGTTTACTATTGCAGAGACTCTCTGAATAAAAAACGGAACTGAATCTGTCAGTCAGAATAGGGTACTTTGCTGAGAATTATTTCCTTATGGTGTTTTTTAAATAAAAGATAAGATGATTTCTTTTTATAACAGGAATATACAACACATGAAATTGCTTGTTTTATGTTACTGTTATTATTCATTCCTGTTATCAGAAATATATTTTTTTATTTTTCATATTGTTATTATTTTTTTAAATATTCATTTAGTGATTTTTACAGAATTAACAGCAAAAATGAGGGGTTATTCATGATTTGAGGTGGTCTTCAGCCGGGTTTTTCCGGAGTGCGGCCTGACGTAACATCCGCGTTAATACCCGCTTTTTATTTTTATTACGCCTGTTTTGCGGACAGGTACACGTACAGGATGGTACCGGTTCCGTATAATCATAAGATCCGGATAAAAAAAGCAGGAGTAACGTTTGGTTACCGGACCATTTATTAATGCCGCCGCAGTATTGATTGGCGGAATTGCCGGGGCAGGGCTGAGCCACCGGTTGCCGGAACGTATCCGGACATCCATGCCGTCCGTATTCGGGCTGGCATCACTCGCTATCGGGGTGTTGCTGATTATAAAATGCGCCAATATGCCGGTGATGGTGTTGTCGGTGCTGCTCGGGGCGGTTATCGGTGAACTGTGTTGCCTGGAAAATAAAATCAATGCGGTGGCCGGTAAAATAAAAAACCGGCTTCCGGTACGGAGCGGGGCACAGGAAAGTTTTATTGAAAACTATGTGGTGCTGATATTCCTGTTCTGTGTCAGCGGTACCGGGATTTTCGGGGCGATGCATGAAGGCATGACCGGAGATCCGACCGTTCTGCTGACCAAGGCTTTTATGGATTTTTTCACCGCGATGATATTTGCCTGTTCACTGGGTATTGCGGTGTCGGTTATTGCCGCGCCGATGCTGATTATTCAGCTGGCACTGGCGGGCAGCGGTGCGTTATTGATGCCGTTTACCACAGCGGCTATGATGGCGGATTTTACCGCTGCGGGCGGGGTATTATTGATCGCGACCGGGCTTCGGATCTGCGGTATTAAAATGTTTGCGGTGATTAACCTGCTGCCTGCGCTGATACTGGTGATGCCGCTGTCACTGCTCTGGTCATATTTATGATTTAAATCATCAGGATAGCGGTGAGCGGTAACAACGAATGATCATGCGGGGTTATTTTTTGGTTATTGATCCCGCAAAATAACATCCGGTTGAATAAATTACCGGAAAATACAGGATTGGCTGTTGTTATCTGCTGTATTTGAGCCACTTCAAAAAATTGAATTACTTCTGAAATCTCAGGGTTATAATCCGGAAAACCGATTCAGTTACTTTCCGTATTTATTCCATGGATGTCATCAGTATTATCATTTCAGCGGGGAAATCCTCCGTTGATGTCGCGCTTTATACCTTATTACCGATTATGGTCGTGATGCTGATCATAATGAAATACCTCTCTGTCAGAGGCGTACTGGATGTGATCGTCCGCTGGCTGGCACCTTTACTCAAACCGTTCGGCTTAACCGGGATGAGTGCATTTGCGCTGATCCAGATAAACTTTGTCAGTTTTGCCGCACCGCTGGCGACACTCGCGATTATGGATAAGCGGGGGGTGTCTGACCGCCATATGGCTGCAACCCTGGCAATGTGCTTTGCCATGGGGCAGGGGAATGTGTTTTATCCGCTGATGCCGTTCGGGCTGCACTGGACAACCGCCATTATTGTTTCTGTTGCCGGAGGATTGTGTGCGGCGGCTTTTACCTGGTATGTCACCGGCCGCCGGTTATCGGCGACAGAGACCGTGAACTCAGAGCCGCTGCCGGATGCGGAGCAGAATAATCAGGGGATTTTGTCGGTTATCAACAGCGCGGGGGCGGATGCTATCCGCCTGGCACTCGGGGCTATCCCGATGCTGATCCTGTCATTATCCATTGTCGGATTAATGCAGGCCGCCGGGGTGATTGAATGGCTGCACCATATTCTGATGCCGGTACTGAATGTTATGCATATTCCGGATAGTTTTGTACTGCCCGCCCTGGTGAAATGCGTGGCCGGCGGGACGGCGTATTTCGGGGTGATTTCTGATCTGGTACAGCAGGGCGCGGTAACCGCCAATCAGATTAATGCATCTGCCGGGTTACTGATCCAGACATTTGATTTACCGGGGATCGGCATTTTTCTCGGTATCAGTTCGCGGTTTGTCCGTCTGTTCCGTTATGTGATCCCGGCAGCACTGGCCGGTATTCTCATCCGCACGGTTTTGCATATAGTATTATTTTAATCCGGAGGGGAAACCGGTTTTCCCCTCACGGTACAGACAGAACTGTTACCATCCGCAGATATTGGTTTCTTCATCCATATCATAGCCGCGGATAATATTAATCAGATCTTTGACGATTTGCGCCGCATTTTCCGCATCGGCTAATTCAGCGGCGGAACCGACGTCTTTATCCACTGACACACCATTATTCTTATTGGTCATGGTGACCATCAGTGCCGCATCATTAATTTTTTCTTTGCCGTCTAATTCGCTGACCAGCAAAGCGATTTCTTCTGCAGCAATCTCAGGAATATATAACTTTTTCGGATTCAGAAAGTGTTTCTCCGCTTTCTGGCCGTTACCTTCATTGATCAGCGTTAATAAAAAGCCTTTGTTTTCGTCGTTCATGATTGTGTTATTCCTCGGTCAGGATCTCTGGGGCGACATAAAAATCAACATTAAACACCGTATCGTCAGTAACAGCTTCTATCCGGTGCCAGGTTTCCGGCGGAAAAACACCGAACTGCCCGGCCTCTATTACCAGGGTATCAGTTGGTTCAGGGCTGGTTTCATCCGCATAGGAATAGTAGATAATGGTGCCCTGCATAACAGACAATTTAGGATAAACGCCCTGACGGGTGCCTTTATCCAGATGCCTTTGCCAGATAGATTCCGGTGCCGTTTCTTTGGTCCAGAGCGGCGTGCTCCGGATATGAATGTAGTTTGTCGGAATGATGATGCGTTCCATCTGTGTTCTCCTGAAGTCAAACAGATGATTAAGATTCAATCTTAAAATACTTTTCAAAATTTAAAAAGTATTTCAGATGCAACTTCAGGGGAAACAGCACGATTTACCCGCTGACAGCCGGAGGCTGTCAGCGGGGCTGGCGCAGGTAAGGAGAGGCGGGATTAGTCGTAAGTAATCATAAAGGTGGCATCCGCGTCAGCAATGCCGGGTGTCGGGCGGTTGCCGGTGGCGATATAGTTGGCATAAAACTGTGCCTGACCGTTGCCGTTAATATCCATGGCAATTTTCGGACTTTTGGTTTCCATCGGCAGCCGGTTTTTCTGACTGTCGAGGATCTCCACCGCCACAGAGCCCGCCGCACTTGCCCCTTCATTGATTGCCAGCAGTGAGCTGTCCTGTTTATCTTTCTTACCGCTGAAGACAAAGGTGACGGCAGAAGAAGGCGGGCAGTTCCGGACCTGAAAACTGAACGGCATGGCTTGTGTTTTATCACCGGCGGCGCGGAAATTCTTCAGAGCCCAGCGCCCCAGCTCAACTTTTTTATTTGCCTGGGAAACTTCGACCCCGCAGCTGTAAGCGACAATCTCACCGGACAACTCAATATTCACCCGGCCGAGTTCATAGGCGGCGGCTGACTGTATCAGCAGACCACCGCACAGCAGGGGGAGCAGAACTTGTTTAATGTGTTTCTTCATTGCCGTGCCTGTTATTCGTAGTCAACGCGTAAATAACCGCGGGATTGGAAAACACCTTCTTTCGGTTTATTACCGGTCACGCTGACAGGCCAGGCGGTAATGGCGGTCCGGGCAGAACCGGCACCGTCAAGCCGGAACGGAATCACACTGCCGATATTATTCGGCGTTAGTGCATTACCGTCTTTATCACCGACCATAAAACCGACGTCCGGGTTATCGGAGACAATCATATTGCCGTTTACTTTTTCCGCTTCGATACGCAGTGTCAGATACGCTTTCGCTTCCACGTTGGTACACTGAATCGCGATATTTTCGAGTTTTTTATTCACTGTGGCAGGTTTATTACCGGCACCGGCCTGGCTGAATAACTGCGAACCGATTTTACCGAAGTTAATCACCACAATATCATTAACGCCGACTTTGCATTGCTGCGGCACATTAATCACGCCGCTGTAGCTGATGGTATAGACCGGTACGCTCAGCGGATCTGAATTACCGGTGGTGACATACACCGTGAATAATGTTTTTTTCGGAATAACCACCTGGTCAACAAAACGCCGGGTCACTTTCAGCCGGAAAATAAAGTTACGATCCAGCACTTCAAACGGATTTCCCAGAGCCACGTTGGGGTGCATCCCCATTTGTACATATTCCTGCGGCGGATAGAATGTACCGGCATAGCTGTCAGTGATGCTCATGGCGCCGATAAGGTAATCATTGAGCTTCAGGTATTTATAGCGGCCTTCGGTTTCGACCACGGGAATATTGGCCACATAACTGCGCATTGTGGTGCTTTTGCTGCCGACACTTCTCGGACAAACCGCCATTACCCGTGCGCTGAACTCTTTGTTTAAGGTTTTTATCTCCCCGACCTGGTTATTGGCTGAGGTAAAGCTGTTTGTCAGGTCATAAAAAACCTCACTGGTTCCGCCCGCCGCATTACTGCATACCACAGCCAGCGCCGGAAGAGGTAAAAATGCCATTAATAACGGGATTGCATATCTCTTTTTCATCATTAACTCTCTATTTACATTCAAGCGCGGTCCGCAGTAACGGCCCTTTGATTTCCTGACGGGTAAAATCATAATCCGCAGTACACTGGTCACCCGGCTGATTCCCCCACTGCACCAGTAATTTCCCGGTCAGCGGCAGGCCGGTTAAATACACACGTCCGTCATCATCAGCGATGCTGCTGATCTGAGAGCCTGTTTCCTGCACCATACTGCCGAAGCGGATGGGTTTGCCGTTATGGGTCAGCGAGAGCAGTGCCCGGATCCCGATACTGGTATCAAATGTGGCACGGACAACCGCACCGCTGATCGGTACCACGTTCTGCACGTTATTTTTGATTTCCGTATTGTCATTAAATGAATCCGGATTCAGCGCAATACGGTTGTTCCGGTAAGCAGAGGCATAAGGAATGATGGCGTAACCGCGCCAGTCCGTTTTCACCCCGGTGTAGTTTTCCACAGCCACACCGGCAGCCCCCGGTGCTTTGACCAGCACGGTGGTATCATTAATTGACTGGCCGAATGTCAATCCGTTTTCATGCAGCAGCACGGCACCGGAAGCCCGGTAGTTGAGCTGATTCTGATCCGGGTCGTAGTTGTAACTGATCCCGAAATCGCCGTAGGTACCCTGATAATCCAGACCGGCCGAGCCGTTATAACCCTGCTGGCTGACATGCCCCTGCGAGACGGAATAGCTCAGGTTTCTGCCTTCCAGCAGCGTGCCGTTTACACCGGCGCGGTAAGCGTTCCGTCCGCCGGAGTTATTGGTGGCCGAGAAGGTGGCGTAAGCGTTATTAAAGGCATCATTACTGCGCGCGTTACGCGACGAGAATGAGGAGAACGGCACGGACACATTCACCGACAGCATGTTATCGCGCTCATTGAGTTCCAGCGCTTTGGTGGTGCTCAGGGACACGGAATAATTTATCCCGTTCCAGCTGTTGGAATACCCGGCCTGATACCACTCATCCTTACCGCTGCGGTTCCAGTAAGATTGCTGGTTACCGGATATATAGAGTGAGCCGTACTGATCAAATGACTGCGAAATATTGACCTGAAAACGCCCTTTTTTGTTATAGAGCAGGTTGTGATAATTAATAATGATCGGCTTGCCGGTATCACCATCCTCGCCGTCCGGCGCATATTCATACCCGGACATCTGTTTATACGCGACATCGTTTAAGGTATAGAAGCCCTTGGTGGAATAGCGGTAGCCCAATAACTGGAACGTGGTGCCGGTGGTGTTCAGGGATTTCGCGTACAGGAAACGGAATGACTGCCCGCTGTGGTTTGAGCCGTCCGCCAGTTCACTGTTTGCATGGGTGACATCAAAGGAGAAGGCACCAAAACGGCCGATATTCTGACCGACTCCGATCAGTACTGATTTATATTTGTCCGCCAGCTGGGTCCCGGTATAAACAGAAATATCCCGTGTCAGACCGGCGAGCAGTGTCGCCTGGACAAACTTCGGTTTATCCTGGTTGCTGTTACCGCTGCGGAACTCCCCGGCCATCACATCATATTTCACGCGGCCTTCACGCTGAAGCACCGGCAGTGTGGAGTAGGGCACAACATACTGCTGCTGAGTGCCGTCTTTTTCCTCAACGGTCACCTGTAAGTCACCACTGGAGGTTGCCGGGTTTAAGTCATTAATGACAAACGGGCCCGGCGGGACATACACCTGATAAATAACATAACCGTTCTGGCGGATAACCACCTTGGCATCGGTTTTTGCCATACCGCGCACGGTCGGGGCATAGCCCTGCTGGCTGTCCGGATACATATTATCGACAGAAAACAGCCGCACACCACGGAACCCGGCAGAGTCAAAGACACTGCCGTCCGAGTTTCCGTCACCGATAACCAGCTGGCTTTTCAGGGCAATGATCGGCCGCTGAACGTAGTTCATCAGGCTGCGCCACTGGCTGTTGCTGGCATTTTTACTTTTGTTGTAATTCCAGGAGCTGGACTGACGGAACTGCCATGCACCAAGGTTAAACCCCGAGTTCAGGTTCACGTAGTAGCTGCTGGTATTGTCCGAGTTATTATTCCCGGAGGCGAAATAGTTCATAAACAGCGCCGGAATACCGGATTCCCATCTGTCCGGCGGAATATAGCCGCGCGCCTGTCCGGAAAGACTGGCCTGCGGGAAGCTGAGCATCAGCCGCTGTTTCTGAAAATCAAAGTGGTATTCTGAGCCCGGAATTTTTTCGGTAAACGGAAAGCACTGCTTATCCTGTTCTGTTAATTCCTCCGGACGGGCGATATTTACCCCGAAACCCATAATGGTATCCGCACTGAAGCAGGGGAATAAATAAGGCTCACCCTCTTTATTTTTCAGTTCGGTAAACGTGATCTCAGAGGAGGAGACAAAATCATTATTAACGGACAATTCAACCAGGTAAGTACCGGGCGGCTGATAGCCGCCCGATTCAAAGCGGGATAAATCAGAGACATCCGCGTCAGACAGGTCATCGGTTAAAAACGCGGCGTTGAAGGAAGGCTTCGCACCGGCCGTTCCCGCAGGGAAAAAACACGTAACCGCCGCAAGCACAGCAAAATAAACCGGCGTATGTGTGAAAACCTTTTTGATGTTACTCATTTCACCCTGTTCCCTGCATGACAACAATAAAATAAAGAATGTCTTAATTAAGATTCACGTCGCGCTGCTTGCGCAGTCCGCCATAGTCATTAATGGTCTGATAAGTCAGTTTGCGACCGTTTTTACCGGCAATCTGATGGGCACTGAATGGTGCAACCATGACATTATCCAGCGGACGCCCGTCTAACATGATATTGACGAAGGTGGTGTAATACGGCGTCGGGTTATCAATCGTAATTGCGCCGTTTTTCTGTGTAATGGTGATTTTTTCCGCTGCATCTTCGGTCTGGATGGGTAAATTCACCGGTCTGACAAATAATTTGATCCGTGACAAAATAGCCAGCTGGAGTACGTTCTTTCCTTCCAGTGATTCTTTATCCACGGACGGAATCGCTTTTACGTTCAGCCAGAAAACAGATTCTCTGTCTTTCGGCAGATCCTGAGCCAGGTTAACAATCCGCAGAATATTTTCACTGGCAGGTTCCATCACAAATAATGGTGGCGTGATAACGAAATCTTTTTCTTTGCCATTTTCGTTATCAACCCATGAGTTGATCAAAAAACGTTCTTTCGGGCTGTGGTTAATCACAGAAAGGGACGTTTGTTTAGCATCCTGGGGATAAATAATCCGGGTTGCACCGAGTGCAATTCCTGAGTTCTGATTTGATGCTGAATAAGCAAATCCTGACATCAGAGTGAAAAACAATATCAATGCACTATTTTTTAAATAATTATAAATCACAGATGGACCTCTTAATATTCTCTGTCAGAAATAACGCATAGAGTATGGTATTTCATTATCCGGTGTGGTTTACGGCACAGCCGGTGATATATAAAACCCTCTCTGCTCCCTGTTACAGGCACAATCCATCGTCAGAATTAAGGAAATATAATTCTGTACAGAGAGAGTTTTTATTTACTTAATTAATTACGTTCAGTAATTGATTATTCGTATTTAACAACGAAAGTGGCATCAGCATTTGCCTGACCCGGTGTGGATACACCTTTGGCAACATAACGTGCAGAGAAGTCTAATACGTTAGTGCCTTCGTTCAGTGTTTTTGCTGCAGAGAACTTGCTGCCGTTTGGTGATAAAATGGCAGAGGTGCTGTCAGAAATCTGAATACCGACATTCTGAGCAGCAGGTGCGTTTGTACCTGAATTTACTGCTAATAATGTAGCATCACCATCCATGCTCTGACCGGCGAAAGCAACAGCCGCAGTGGCGGATACACTCGGGTCACAGTCAACCAGTTTGATTTTGAACGGAACCGGTGTCGTCATGTCGCCGGCCGCCGCTAATTTAGCTGTACGGTACTGACCTAATTCAACAGTCTGGTTGCTGCTTTCAGTGCTGACTGCACAGGCTGCGTTAACCAGTTCCCCGGTAAAATGAACGTTGCCGCCGTTTACAATAACCGGATCTGCAGCAGAAGCAGCAGCGGAGAATAATAAAGCGGATACAACAGATGCACCAATAATATTTAATTTCATAATACTGAATTCCTAAAAAATAAACGCCATCTTCAAATTTTACTATCTCAACAGAATAGTAAACCACTACATCTGAAGAGGTTAATCTTCAGATACAATTTGAGTGTTGTGTGTACCAGAAATGAAAAAAGTGAAATACTAAAATTAATACATATAATCCCGGCTGCTATCAAGATCACCAAACAGCTTGACAAAAGGCACTTCCAGAACCAGTGAAATAGTAAACAGCATATCAAGCGGAATATTGCATTCCCCGCGCTCATAGCGTGAAACCTGCTGCTGACTTAATTTTAATTTGTCACCTAATTCTGAACCGGATAATCCCTGTTCTTTTCTGTGTGCTCTGATCTGTTCTCCAACAACTTTATTTATATTCATCATGAGTCGTACTCAAAAATTACCGGGTTTCTTATGGGAATAATATGCAAGGTATTCTGAATAACTAATCAGATAATACAGACCCGATTTCCGTCATAATAAAATATGGCAGGAAAAGCGCAGTTGCATTTCGGGATTAAGTATTAGCGCTTACAGGTGCTAAGTAAAGTTAGTTATAACGATCAAAGGGCAATTATTGAAAGGTAAAAACTATCAATAACGATTCTTTGATCGTTGTAATCTTTTTTGGATGTTAACAATTTATGGGGTATTTAAAATTCGTGGTCTTTATTTTTTATCTATTCTGTAATGTCATGATAAATAAGTAAATATAAATTCTGTGTAAATGTTAATTATTTTGTAAATGCCGGTTACCTTTATTTATTCTCTGTTATGACTATTTATTTATAAAATATACGTTAATATATTGATTGTAAACAAATAAAAAATTTAATTAATATTTAATCAAAATTGCGGTTTGTTGATAAAATTTTTTAAATTAGCAACTAAAAAGAGTTAATATCTAAATAATACAATATAATCAGATAAATACACTATTTGTGTTTTTTGTAATTTTCCATAAATACATCACTAACTAAAATAATATATCGAAATGCCTAAAATTATGACTTTTTTCATATAGTCAAACATAAAATACACATAATAAAAACATATATTTCATAATGTAAAATTTAAAAAATCATTACACTTCATGGTGTTATATCTGTTTAAATGCAAAACACCTGAGATATTACAAATTATTACCACAATGTGCCTGTTCACAAGTTTAAAGCGTAAATGTAAAATAACACGTATCATGAGTAAATAAAGGTTCAATAATAGTTTATCTGATAAAAAAGACAGAATATGTTGCGTTATGCAGAAATATCATGCGAATCATGATGTTGGGTTGTACATTATAGCTGGGTTACAGCGTATTATCGGTATTTATCCGGAAGACTTTAGATTTTCCGGTAGGGCGCGATAAAAACAGAGGGACGAAATGTCACCATTTTTCATTCTGAAGGGGAAATAGCCGATGATACCGGGCTATACAGAAAGCAATGCTGCCGGTATCGGTATTCATCAGAACTGTCCGTAATGCGTTGTTACAGCATGACCGGGATGTAGTAATTAATCACTTCCACATACTGTAAGCCGTTGGCAATAAACTCATCATGCCGCTCTGCGGGCAGCAGTTTGTAGTGCTCAATATCCGGGCCCCGTCTGCGCAGCAGGTTCATTTCTGCCAGTGTGCCGGAATAAGCGGCATGAATAATCGTGTTGTAATCGCCGGGAAGATCCTTCAGCGTGGCCGGATCAATGGTAATTCTGAGATAATCCCCGCCGGGTAAGGTCACCGGAGAAAGTGATGCACGGCGGATACTGTCTGCTGACAATACCGACGGCATGACCGCCGTGGTATAGGCATAACTGATATTATCTGCGGTTGATTCATACGGGGCATGCATGGCATACAAATCCGCCGGAATAATATCCACTTCCTTAAAAAATGTTTCCCAGAATTCACGCCGGAATTTCCGGTTTTCTGTCTGCCAGTCTGACAGGTTTTTCCGGTGATAATGATGAGAGCCTGTTAACTGTATTTCCGGTAATCTGGTCAGCTCCGGCTGAAACGGAACAGGGCTCTTTGCCTGCAGCGGAAAACAAAAGCCGTTGCTGTCCCAGCCCGCTTTCTTGCGGTAAGCTGATGGGGTGGTATTAAACTGTGATTTAAAGGCGCGGCAGAAGGTTTGCTGTGAATCAAAGCGGTATTTTACCGAAATATCGAGAATACTGCTGCTGGTGATCCGCAATGCTCTGGCTGCACAGGATAAACGCCGGGCGCGGATATATTTTCCGATCACCACACCGGTATGCTCTTTAAATAAACGCTGTAAATGCCATTTGGAATATCCCGCCCGTGCGGCAATGATATCCAGCGATAAATCGGATTCCAGATTTTGCTCAATCCACAAAACCAGACTCTGAATAATACTTCCGCGAAGTCCGTCTATGTTCATTTTTTTATTACCGGCAGAGAGTGATATCGCTCAGTCAGTTATCGGGCGATAAAAAAAGTTAACCCTATAATATTAAATGAATTTATCTTTTATATCCGCAAGGAGTGTAAATATCTGTATGCCGCACGCCCGCCTTTGTATTTTTTTATCAGGAATTGTCTTTTTTTATGTGATTTTGTGACTGCTGGCCGGAGAATGATCTTGACCCGGCGAAAAGCGGGCAGCTATTAACCTGAAAAACAACAAAATTTTAAAAAATAACAAAAAATTATAACTTTTGAATTTTCTGCCGATAACAGTATCCGTATGGCGCCAGATTATTTTGTCACCCCTTAAAGGAAACTGTATGCAGTTACTTCGAAACTTATCCATCCGGTTCGTCATGCTGTCGATACTCGGTATTTTGTGTCTGACACTCGGATGTGTCAGTTTTTACAGTGACTGGTCTCTGTCGAGAGTGTCTGACGGCAATGCGACCGATCGTCAGCTCGTCCGGCAGCTGACCGTACTGAATCAGGGGAATGACCAGTATTTTCGCTTTATTTCCAGGCTGAACCGTGAAATGCAGAAAAAAGCGGAAGGGGAAATACCGGATTTAAAACCGTCTGCGGAAGCAATGAAAAATATGGGGCTGCACCTGGCGGAGATGAAACGGATTTCTCCGGGGCCGATGGATGTGCAGATGTCAGAAAGGGTCATTGCCCGCTGGCAGGTGCTCTATGATGAGGGAGTTAAAATCCAGATGCAGCTGGCGGAGCAGGGGGATCAGGCGGGTTACCGCAAACAGTCCCATGATGTCACCCCGCAGCTGAGCAAAGAATTCGGTACTGTCAGTGTTGAGTTCACGCAGGTGGCTGAGGCGCGGATCGAACAGACCCGTACCCTGGTGGACGGCCTGATGACCACCACACGGATTGTGATTATCAGCGGCACACTGTTTGGTCTGCTGATCCTGATTTTCGCTGACCGTTATCTGGTGAAGATGATGCAGCGCCCGCTGAACAATATCCGTCAGCATTTCCGCCGTATTGCCGGAGGTGATCTCAGCCGGCCGGTGGAAAGTGACGCCGCCGGACGCAACTGTGTCGGTAAATTATTCCCGCTGCTCAGCGAAATGCAGGACAGTCTGCGGGACGCTGTGAGTTCTATCCGCGAAGGCAGTGATACCCTGCGTGACAGTGCGTCTGAGATTGCGCGCGGTAATACCGATCTCTCCTCCCGTACCGAACAGCAGGCAGCGGCGCTGGAAGAAACGGCAGCGAGTATGGAAGAGATCACCGCGACAGTGAAACTGAATGCGGATCACGCGCATCATGCCAGCGCACTGGCGGAAGTCACGTCTTCAACGGCGCATCAGGGCCATGAAATGATCGCCGCTGTTATCCGCACAATGGACGAAATTTCTGAGAGTTCACGGAAAATTGCTGAAATCACCAATGTGATAAACAGTATTGCTTTCCAGACTAACATTCTGGCGCTGAATGCCTCGATTGAAGCAGCACGGGCCGGTGTCCACGGACGTGGTTTTATGGTGGTGGCCGGTGAGGTGCGGACACTGGCCAGTAATAGTGCGGATGCCGCCAAAGAGATTGAACGGCTGATAGCGAATGCGGTATCCCGCGTCGATCAGGGTATTACGCTGGTGGCCGGCGGCGGGGAGACCATGGAGGAAATTGTCCGCGCCTCCGGTGAAGTGACTGCGATCATGAAAGAAATTGCCATTGCGTCAGAGGAGCAGACCAAGGGGATCCTGCAGATCGGCACCGCAATCACCCAGATGGACACGGTGACCCAGCAGAATGCCTCGCTGGTCAGCAGCGTTTCTGAAACCGCCGCCGGTCTGGAATTACAGACGCAGGCGCTGCAAAACTCCGTACAGAAATTCCGCCTCCGTACCGCAGACTGACACGGTTCAGATTGCTGCCGTGGTCAGTAAATCACGGTAGTAATCTATCTTTCTTTCCAGGTGCTGAAAATGATCATTCAGCACCGCTATCTGCAGCTGTAATGCCCCGCTGTGTGCCAGCAGTAAATCCATACGCGCCTGTGCCGTCTCCTCTCCCTGAGCCCGTAAATCCGCATAATGTTTTATCGATTTCAGCGGCATGCCGGTTTCTTTCAGTCGTGTGATAAAAGTTACCCATTCCGCATCACGGGCGGAGTAACAGCGGTGATTATTTGCCCGGCGCAGCGGGATCAGAATGCCTTCTTTTTCATAAAACCGCAGGGTGTGGATGCTGAAACCGGTTAAGGCAGAAAACGCACTGATGGAATAATGCATACAGAAACCTCTTGACCTCGAGTGAACTCTATCTTTTACGCTCAGCGGACTAATGTCAAAGGAGGTTTGTATGAACAATCAGAATTATGTGGTGATCACCGGTGCCAGCGCCGGTATCGGGCGGGCAATAGCGGCCGCTTTTGCCCGCAGGGGAAATAATGTGGTGCTGGTGGCGCGGCGTGAGGATGCGCTGCTGACACTTAAGGCGGAGCTGATGCAGCAGAACCCGGACATCACGGCAGAAATCCGCGTGTGTGATTTGTCTGTGCCCGGTAATGCGGCGGCGCTGTATCACTCGTTGTCGGCACTGAATATTATTGTGTGGATTAATAATGCCGGTTTCGGCTATTACGGCACGGTGGCAGAGCAACCGGTGGCGGAAGCTGAGAAGATGCTGGCCCTCAATGTGAATGCCCTGATGGTGTTGTCGGCGCTGTATGTGCAGGATTATCAGCATACGGACGGTGCGCAGCTGATCAATATCAGTTCGGCGGGCGGATATACGATTGTCCCCTCAGCGGTAACCTATTGCGCCACGAAGTTTTTTGTCAGTGCTTATACCGAAGGGCTGGCACGTGAGCTTATCCGCAGCGGTGCAAAACTGCGGGCAAAAGTGCTGGCACCGGCAGCCACACAGACAGAATTTGGTCAGGTGGCAAATAATACGGATTCTTATGATTATGACCGTGCATTCGGGCGTTATCATACCAGTGATGAAATGGCGGCGTTTGCGCTTGAACTGTATGATGCGGACAGCATCACCGGCATGATTGATCGTGATGATTTCTGCTTTCAGCTGGCGGATACCCGGTTCCCGCATGCGGAAAACAGCCGGTCAAATCAGAACGTCTCTTCATAGGGCCCCGGGTGTACCGGGTGATTGCCGTCACCCGGTATTACTGATAGTGTGAGACAACTCTCACTTTTCAGGTTGGATACCTTTTTATGCTGCAATTACTTCCGGTTACTTCACCGGCTGATCCGGTGCTCGATGATATTCGTCCGTTGTATGAATCCGCTTTTCCGCTGCATGAACAGCGCACGCGGGCAGGGCGGGATAAACTGTTTGCACAGCCCGGCTATTATCTGTATCAGATAAGGGATAATGATCGCTTTGCCGGATTTACCGGCTGCTGGCAGATTGGCTCCCTGGTTTATATTGAGCACATTGCTATTGTGCCGCAGATGCGCGGCAGTGGTGTCGGTCAGCGGGCGTTGTCACTTTTTTGTCAGGAAAAACAGCGGGTTGTTCTGGAAATTGATCCGCTGACGGATGACGTGGCGCAACGCCGTCTGCGTTTTTATCAGCACTGCGGTTTTGCTGTTAATGACTATATTCACCACCACCCGGCTTACCGCCCGGAGTTTCCGCCGCATGAGCTGGTGATCCTGAGTTATCCGCAGGTCATTAATCCGGAAGAATATCAGCAATTTAAGCACTTTCTTATCCATCACATTATGCCGGGAAATCTGTTGTAGCACCCGCCTCAGCGCATATGATGATGACCGCTTTTCCGGCAGTCTGCCTGCCGGTTTCCGTACCGTACCCCGCTGCCATCCACCAACAGTGAGGCGATTGTCAGTAAAGCATTGTTCAGATGGCTGTCAAATCAATCTTCCGGAGTACAAAAAATGAAATACATTTATTACCGTATTGATTATAGGGAGAGAAAAGGCAAAAAATACTGAGTGTAAATTTTCTTATAAGGGTAAAAAATGATTACAGAGACTTACTCTCATTATCAGCTTAACGCAGAGCAATTTAATAATTTGTTTACTGACAATGTGGATATTAACACGCTTGATGTAATGGGTAAATCAGCAGCAGATGGCAACTTTGCTTGTATTGATATATCGAGTAACCTTGCTTTGCGTCATGATGATGCAGGAAAACGGGCTGAGAGTATCCTTTTTGATTTATTCAGCGGGAAAATCAAGGGTAAGACAGGAATAGACGAAGAAATTCAACAGGCCAGTTTAAAATTATACGACGTGGCGGTTGATGCGAAAGGTAAAAACAATGAAGATATGAATAAATTTTATTCACCATCCAAACTGCTTTATATAGCGGGTTCCGCTATGGAAAATATAACACAACAACAAGAGATATCCGCTATTTTCAGAGAAGGGAATATATCCCAGTCATCCCATGAGCAGCTTGATAATGTTGATTTGTGGAATAAGGGCCGCATGCTGACGACAGATGAGATAAACACAGCCATGAAAGGATTAGATTCAAATTTTCCTGTAGGTCTTATTGAACCTGTAAATAAATCAAATATGTTATCTGAACAAATTGCCGACAAAATACAGTGCGATCACGGCCTTGATAAGATGGAGATTTTCCCGGTAAATACGGGAGGACACTGGATATTGTTTGTTTTATATAATAATGAAACTGATAATAATCAAAAATGCGTTATCTTTAATTCTTTATGTGAGTTAAAGGATGAGACAAAAAATCATCTTATCGATTCGGCAAAAATAGCAGGGGTAATCGAAAATAATATCGAATTTATTAATGGCGATATGCAGGGAAATATGCCAAACGGATGCGGGATATTTGTCGTTAAGGCAGCTGAATTACTCTCAACGACCCCGGAGAGAAAACCGGGGAATATTATTAATGATTTTGTTGACGATTTTTCAACATTATCAGCAGAAGATCAAGGCTTATTTAACATACAGAATCGTCGTCAAATGGATGAACGGGTTTATTGCAAATAATAAATCAGCTTGTCTATTTTAATCATCACAAGATTCATTATGTATTCTCCGCAGTGTGAGCAAATGCGTGACAAAACCAGTTACTGACGGCACTGATCATCGCCTGATCGGCACTGTGGCGGTTATGCAGCAGATAAAATCCCTTGCCGGAATGCAGCGTCAGTGCCGGAAACAAAGGAATAAGCGTCTGCTGTGCCAGTTCATGCTCCAGCAGGAAATCATTGGCAATCAGTATCCCCTGCTGATGCACCGCCGCATCAATTGCCAGTAAAAACTGATCGAAATGCAGCCCGGCGGTAAACGGCGTGCCGCCGGACGGTATTCCGGCATAGTGTTCCAGCCAGCTATCCCAGTAAGGATAGAGTGTGGTGTGCAGCAGTACCACATTTTTCAGATCTGCGGGGCTGTGAAGTGACAGCCGCGCGGCATAAGCGGGATGGCAAAACAGACGGCAGGGCGCGTCAGACAACAGCACCCGCGCCGGTTGCGTGCGGGACAAATCGGTATAGCGGACAGCCAGGTCGACATTATCCTTTTCCAGCGAAACCAGGGCAGCCGTGGCGTTCAGATGCAGATCCAGCCCCGGAAAAGTACGGACAAAGTCACTCATCCGGGGGGAGAACCATTTGGAGGCCAGCCCGGGCGGCATGGACAGGGTCAGGGTATGATGCGCCGCATAGCGGATTGTCTCACCGGCGGCGCGGATCTGTTCCAGCGCAGGCTGAATTAAGCGATAGTATTTCTGCCCTGTCTCTGTCACCGTCAGCTTGCGGATCTCACGCAGAAACAGCATCACGCCCAGTTCTTCCTCCAGCTTTTTTATCTGCTGGCTGACCGCGCCCGGCGTGACATGCAGGAATTCTGCCGCTTTGATAAAGCTGCCGAGCCGGACACCGGCTTCAAAGGCCAGCAACGCTTTCATCGGCGGATAACGGTTCATGAAATAGTTTTTCTCTTTCATAAGGTAATTTAAATCGGTTGTAGCACAGCCCCGGATTCAGAACAATAGCCCCATCAGAAAAAAGGGGTAGCAATAGTATGAACAGTAAAACGGCAGCAGCCTTCGCGTTCCTCGGGATTATCTGGGGCACCAATTTTATTTTTATGCGTCAGGCGAGCGAGTGGATCTCGCCGGTACAGATTGTCTTTTTACGGGTGCTATGCGGTTTTGTGCCGATCGCGGTGATGGCGTGGATGCAGAAAGCGGTGCGCCGTGAGCACCTGAAATACACCGGACATTTCCTGGTGATGGCGTTGCTGGCCACGGTGATTTATTACTGGGCGTTTGCTTCCGGCACCTCATTACTGCTCTCCGGGGTCTCCGGCGTACTCAGCGGGGCAATTCCGCTGTTCTCGTTTATTGTCGCGGCGATTTTTCTGCGGCAGGAAAAAATCACGGTAATGCGTCTGTGCGGGCTGATGCTCGGCTTTGCCGGCGTGATTCTGATCGCCAAGCCGTGGCAGGTCAGCGGGGAGAGTATCAGTCTCGCCGGGGTGGGCTATATGATCCTGGGATCACTGAGTGTGGGGATTTCCTTTGTGTATGCGAAAAAATTCCTCGCGGATAAACAGATTGCCCCGCTGGCACTGACCACCTATCAGATTGGCCTTGCTTTGGTGCTCCTTGCCTGCATCACACCGTTTACCGGCATTACCGCGATTGCACAGGACAGCACCACCAGCCTCGGGCTGATTATCGGGCTGGGATTGCTCGGTACCGGGGTGGCGTATCTGACCTATTACTATCTGATCCTGAATCTGGGGGCGGTGGTGGCCTCATCCGTGACCTACATCCCGCCGGTGGTGGCACTGATTGTCGGGTTTCTGGCCGCCAATGAGCAGCTCGGCGTGACAGAGATTCTGTCGATGGTGCTGATTATGAGTGGTGTCTTCTTATTACAGCGTTCTTCGCGCCGCCCGGAAGCGGAGAAGGAAGCTGAAGTTGTGCAGTAATATTCCGGGAAACCAAACCTATCTTTTTATTGTCTGTCCGGCTTGAGTTGCATTTCCTGCCCCGCTGTCAGTATCGCGGGGATTTTTTTCACCCGCAAACTGCATCACCAGCACACCCGCCACCACCAGGCCGATACCGGCGAGTTTGGCTATCTGAACCGGCTGTTTCGGCATTCCGAACAGCCCGAAATGCTCAATCAGCGCGGAAATCACCAGCTGACCGGCAATCACCATCACGAAAAAGGTTATCCCGCCGATTTTCGGCACCAGGATCAGGGCGGAGGTCAGATACAGCATGCCGGCTATCCCGCCGATCCAGATCCAGAACGGCTGATGCAGTAAATCCGCACTCAGTACCGGCTTTGGCACTTTAAAAATAAATAATAACGGTGCTAAAACAATAATGCTGATTAATAATGATACAAGACTGGCCCATAACGGATGACCCAGATGGCGTGCTAACACTGCATTGCTGACCGCCTGTACCGGTACAATGGCACCGGCAAAAAAAGCACAAACAATCAAAGCAATAGCAGATAATGATAAGGTTGACATAGTGGCCTCCCCGGTTAACGTTTTATTAACATCAATCATAGGTGATCCCCGGCAGAACCGGAAATGATCAATTTTATAGGGCACTATTCGTATCATGAATAATATAAAGAAATTAGATTTAAATCAGCTGGTTACCCTGCATGCACTGCTGCGTGAACGCCATGTCAGCCGGGCGGCGGTGTCTCTGCACCGCAGTCAGCCTGCTGTCAGCCACACACTGAACCAGCTGCGGGATTTATTTCAGGATCCGCTGCTTATCCGCAGACAAGGCCGTTATCATCTGTCCGGTAAGGCGGAAGCACTGTATGCGCCGCTGACTCAGGCACTAAGCCAGCTTGATGACCTGATCGCACAGCAGGATTTCCGGCCGGAAAATTGTACACGGCGGTTTAACATCGCTATGTCTGATTACGGGGCGGCGATTTTCAGCGGAAAATTAATCCGTTATCTGCGGACTGCCGCGCCGCAGGTTGATTTGCAAATCTGGCAGGGCAGCCGCGAGGAGATGCAGGGAAAATTGCAGGAAGGCAGTCTCGACCTGGCATTCGGGGTATTTACGGCCACGGATTACACTCTCCGCACAAAAACGGTCTTTACGGACACCATGGTCAGTGTTGCCGACAAACAATACTGCACCAACGGCACGATGCCGATGGCGGACTGGCTCTCGCATCCGCATATTCTGGCGAGCATGAAGCCGTATGAAGCCAATGAAATTGACCGGCAGTTACAGCTGCTTAATTACCGGCGGCGCATTGCAGTTTCTGTCCCTTACTGGCAGATCGCCTCGCAGCTGCCGGAAGGCACGGATCTGATCCTGACGGTGGCGCAGCGGGCACTGCCGGAAATACTCAGCCCCTCACTGCAGGTGTTTGCGCCGCCGCTGACTATTGCTCCGCTCAGTTTTCAGATGTTATGGCACCAGCGCAGTGAAGGGGACGCGGCACTCGGCTGGCTGCGGGAGATAGTGATGCTGGTGTGTGACTGATACTCAGCGTGTCGTCCGGCGGCAGTTTTGCAGTTCCAGCAGAAACGAGCCGTTATTACCGCTGATGCGTTTATTTAAGCCGAAAACAAAGCGCCGCTGTGACGGTGTGAAATAAGCGAGCCCGCTGAAGGTGCCGGCATAAATCAGGGTATCTTCGCCGATCTCCTGTAAATCCTGCTTTGACATGGTGGCAAACTGTTTTATCGGCGTCAGTACCGGGGAGTGATACGGGGACGGTTGTGTATCCAGCACGGTAAAGCGGTCATTATGAAACAGAACGACGGATTCACGCTGTTTATCCGGAAAATAAAAATCGCGCATTGCGCCCTGTTTTCGCTGATAACTGGCGGATGAAATCTCACATTTGTAATAGCCGTTCAGTGATCCTCCGGCGGCATAACCGGATAAACAGACTGATAATAATAAGAAAGTTAATAGACGCATAAACACGATAATTGTTTTCACAAATATTAAGTGTAATGGGATGCGGTTATCCGCACAATCAGTTCAGTACAATTTTCCGGAAATCAGCGGAAAGAATAAAGGGCTGAATACGTGTAAAATACAAATTTTATAAGTAAAGGGCGGGAAAGTCAGTTTCTGAAACTATCATCCTGATGATATATCCGTTTATCAGAGATCGGCGTAACATAGCGGCTGATATCATTTTTTACTGACGGATCTCCCTATGCTGGCGAAGTTTCTCCCGGTTTTTCTGCTTGTTCTCTCAAATATTTTTATGATGTTTGCCTGGTACGGACACCTGAAGTTTGCCGGTAAACCTCTTATTGCGGTGATTTTCTTCAGCTGGCTGATTGCTCTGGCGGAATATTGTCTGGCAGTACCGGCTAACCGGATCGGACACCGGTATTACAGCGCCGCTGAGCTGAAAACCATGCAGGAAGTGATCACCCTGTGTGTCTTTATGGTGTTTTCTGTCGCCTATTTGGGTGAAAGCATCACGCTGAACCACCTTATCGGTTTCGGATTTATTGCCGCCGGCGCTTTCTTTATTTTTAAAGGGCCGTTTTAACCGCCACCACACAATGACGATAACGATACTGTAAATTTATCCATAATATAGCGGGATGACTGGTTATATCACCAGGTGTTATCACCGGGTGTGGTGCCCGGTCTCCCGGATACTTTTTTCATTCTGATCAAGGCAGGTTTATTATGTCATCACTACGGTTATCTTATCCGAAACTCAGTCCGGCAGCGTATGCGGGGCTGATTGCCTGTAAAAATGCACTGGAAACCAGCGCGTTATCTCCTGAACTGGTTGAGCTGGTGTATCTGCGGGTATCCCAGATTAACGGTTGTGCGTTTTGTCTGGAAATGCACACGGCGGCACTGCGTAAGCGGGGCATGGTTCAGGAGAAACTTGATGCACTCGCGGGCTGGCGTGTGAGTGAGCGTTTCAGTGATCGCGAGCGGGCGGCGCTGGAATGGACGGAAGCTGTCACACAGTTATCAGCTCAGAATACTGATGATGCAACCTGGCTGCGTGTGAAGGCTCATTTTTCTGATGCGGAAATGAGTGATCTGACAATTGCGGCCGGGTTGATGAATGCCTTTAACCGGATTGCTGTCAGTCTGCGTCAGTAGCGGATAACAGCAACCCGGCACCGGCGGTTATTCGCCGGTGTTATCCGGAAATATCATCTCTTCATACGGTGCTTCGCGGCAGGCATCCAGACGCTGCTGTATTCCGCCGGAATGCACCTCAAGCTGATGTCCGTCGGGGTCGAGAAAATAGACCGAATTCCCTTCACTGCGGTTGCGTTTCCAGAGCGTTATCTGATGAGCGGCGAGAAGCGAGCGGAAGGCCGGGAACTGTTCGGGAGGAAGGGTAAAAGCGTAATGGGTATAACCCTGATGAACAGGGCGGTGAATGATTTCAGGGTCTGCGGATAAACAGATCCACAGTTCCCCGCAGGTCAGGTAAGCCCCGTATTTCCAGCGGGCATGCAGTGTCATTTCCAGAATGTCCCGGTAAAAATGCAGGCTGCGATCCACATCGGCGACCGCCAGGGTCAGATGATTCATTCCTGTTAACATATATCCTCCGTCAGCAGCCGGCTGTTATAAACAGCACGCCTGAGTCAGGTTTATGATTACCCTGAAGCTTACTGACTGACAACACAAGGTGCCAGATAATTCCGTTGCCGGGCGTTGTGATTTAAGATCACGTTAATTTAGTTCCGTCAGGGATATTCACCCTGAATATGATTTACCTCAATTATCCTTATTATTAATAGGTCTACTCTGGCGCCACACTTTAATAATGATAATGGTAGGTCTACTTATGTCATTAGTCACAGAACTTCCGTCGATCTTTTCTGATTTCTCTGATGCCCGCCAACAGGGTTTTCTCACTGTCATGGAACTGAAAGAGCAGGGTATCCCGCTGGTGGGAACCTATTGCACTTTTATGCCGCAGGAAATTGCCATGGCCGCCGGTGCCGCGGTTGTCTCTCTCTGTTCAACCAGTGATGAAACCATTGAAGAATCAGAAAAAACCTTACCCCGCAACTTATGTCCGCTGATCAAAAGCAGCTACGGATTCGGTAAAACCGATAAATGCCCCTATTTCTATTTTTCTGATATCGTCGTCGGTGAAACCACCTGTGACGGCAAAAAGAAAATGTATGAATATATGGCGGAATTTAAACCTGTCCATGTGATGCAACTGCCGAATAACAGTGAAAGTGCGGAATCTGTCGCGCTCTGGCGCTCGGAAATCATCCGTTTTCAGAAACGGCTGGAAGCGCAGTTCGGCTGTGAAATTACGGAACAGGGGATCCGCGATGCTATCGATCTGCGCAACCGCGAACGCCGTGCATTAACTGAATTTTACCGCCTCGGGCAGCTCAATCCGCCTGCGATGACCGGCCGTGAGATTCTCAGTGTGGTCTATGGCGCCACCTTCAAATTTGATAAACGCGCTCTGATCGGTGAGCTGGAAACGCTGACCGCCAAAGTGCGTGCGGAATATGCCGCCGGTAAACGGCTGGATCCGCGCCCGCGCATTCTGATCACCGGCTGCCCGATTGGCGGGGCGGCGGAAAAAGTGGTGCGGATTATCGAAGAGAACGGCGGCTGGGTGGTTGGTTATGAAAACTGCACTGGCGCGAAAGCCACCGAGCAGTGTGTGGATGAAAATCCGCAGACCGATGTTTATGATGCCCTGACCGAAAAATACCTTGCTATCGGTTGTTCCTGTATTTCACCGAATACACAACGTCTGAATATGCTCAGTGAGATGGTGCAGGACTATCAGGTGGACGGGGTGATTGATGTGATCCTCCAGGCCTGTCATACCTATGCGGTGGAATCGCTGCTGATAAACCGGCATATCCGTGAAAAACACGATATTCCGTATATGGCGATTGAGACAGATTATTCCACCTCTGACACCGGTCAGCTTGCGACCCGCATTGCCGCCTTTATTGAGATGTTATAAGGAGGCGTCATGCTGAGTATCGGTATTGACTCGGGCTCGACCGCCACCAAAGGGATTTTGTTCAGTGATGAAAACGGCGGCGTGATCCTGCGCCGCTTCCTGATCCCGACCCCGTTCCGGCCGCAGTCAGCGATTCTGGAAGCCTGGGAAACCCTCTGCGGCGAATGCGACACCAGGCCGTATCTGACCCTCACCGGCTATGGCCGCAAGCTGGCGGACTTTGCGGACAAACAGGTCACGGAAATCTCCTGTCACGGGATCGGGGCACGCTGGCTGCATCCGCAGACCCGCACGGTCATTGATATCGGCGGCCAGGACAGTAAGGTGATCCGGCTTGATGAGCAGGGGCATCTCACGGATTTTCTGATGAACGACAAATGTGCCGCCGGAACCGGACGTTTTCTGGATGTGATCAGCCGGACACTCGGCACCGATATCACGGCGGTGGATGACACCATCCGCGGGATTGAGCCGCATGTTATCTCCAGCATGTGTACGGTCTTTGCCGAATCGGAAGTGATCAGTCTGCGATCTGCCGGGGTGGAACCGGAGTCGATTCTGTCGGGAATTGTCAATTCTATGGCGCAACGTACCGGCGGGTTTGCCAGGCGGCTGAGTATCGTGCCGTCAGTGCTGTTCAGCGGCGGGGTCAGCCGCAGTCAGGCGTTCTGTGAGCGTCTTTCACAGCACCTGGGGGCGGAGGTGATCACGCATCCGGACGGGCAGTTTGCCGGTGCCATCGGTGCTGCCATTTACGGCATCCGTCAGTTACAGAAACAGGCAGCCGTGACCTCCGGGGATCTATGTTCATGAATGACTATCTGATTTTATTTGAAAATATGCTCGGTGTGGTGGCGATGCGCAAGCATCTCACGGCGGCCGGGCAGCCTTTCACCGTGACGGACATCCCGCCGTCACTGGGCAAAGCCTGTGGTCTGGGGATCCGCCTCAGTATCAGTGATGATTCACTCCCTGCACTGCGTTCCCGTCCACAGGTCACGGAAATTTACCGCTGTGAAACAGCGGAATATGTACTGACGGCGGCGGAGTAAACTGTTCTTACAGACAGATAACAAACCACAATCACGATAATCCGGCATTTTTTATTCTGTTATGTTGTAAAAATAATAAAAATGAAGGGTCTTATTGTGAGCAACGAAATACATAGCATGATCACCACTGATGCCAATCAGGCGGTGGCGCGGATGGCGTATCAGCTGAATGAAGTGATCGCCATCTATCCTATTACCCCGAGTTCCACCATGGCCGAATATGCCGACCACTGGTCCGTGACCGGGGAACCCAATTTGTGGGGCGATGTCCCGCGCATGATGGAAATGCAGTCGGAGGGCGGAGCCATTGCCACCGTTCACGGCGCACTTCAGACCGGTGCACTGTCGACCACTTTCACGTCCTCCCAGGGATTGCTGCTGATGATCCCGTCCCTGTATAAAATTGCCGGACAGCTGATCCCGTTTGTTCTGCATGTGGCGGCGCGGACGGTTGCGACTCACGCGCTCTCTATTTTCGGTGATCACTCGGATGTGATGGCGGTACGCCAGACCGGCTGTGCACTGCTGTGCGCCAACAGCGTCCAGCAGGCTCAGGACTTTGCGGTGATTTCACAGATAGCCACGCTGAACAGCCGCGTGCCGTTTATTCATTTCTTTGATGGTTTCCGGACCTCTCATGAGATGAACAAAATTATTGCGGTCAGCCGTGCGGAGCTGAGCAAACTGATCCCGGCAGAGGCGATCCGCGCTCACCGCGACAGAGCACTATCGCCGGAACACCCGGTAATACGCGGCACGTCGGCCAATCCGGATACCTATTTCCAGGCCCGCGAAGCGACTAACACGTGGTATGACGCGGTTTATCAGCATGTGACGGATGCAATGGCCGCATTTGGTGAGGTGACAGGCCGT
The DNA here is from genome assembly GCF_000633515.1 of Morganella morganii H1r. Classification (GTDB taxonomy): domain Bacteria; phylum Pseudomonadota; class Gammaproteobacteria; order Enterobacterales; family Enterobacteriaceae; genus Morganella; species Morganella morganii_B. Next base: position 48,904 of record NZ_AYMP01000017.1, read on the forward strand.
TATTATCAGCCGTTTACGTATTACGGACACCCGCAGGCAGAGCGCCTGATTATCCTGATGGGATCTGCCGCCGGTCCGGCGGAGGAAGTGGCGGACAAACTGATTGCGCAGGGCGAAAAAGTCGGCGTGCTGGAAGTGCACCTCTACCGGCCGTTCTCCGCACTGCATTTCCTCGATGCCATTCCGGACAGTGTGCAGCACATTGCCGTGCTCGACCGGACCAAGGAAGCGGGTGCCCAGGCAGAGCCGCTCTATCTGGATGTGATGACCGCTTTTGCCGAAGCATATCAGAACGGGGAACGGGCGCAGCTGCCGCGCATTATCGGCGGACGCTACGGGCTGTCATCCAAAGAGTTTGATCCGGATTGTGTGATGGCGATTTTCCGTGAACTGACACTAACCTCGCCGAAACGCCGCTTTACAGCCGGTATTATTGATGATGTCACCGGGCTGTCCCTGGCACCGGTTCCGGCGGAATTGCCGGTCACACACCGCCTCAGTGCGCTGTTTTACGGGCTGGGCAGTGACGGCACGGTTTCAGCCGCCAAAAATGCCATTCAGATCCTCGGCAGTCACACAGATAACTATGCGCAGGGCTTTTTTGTCTATGACTCGAAAAAGGCGGGCGGCCTTACCGTTTCTCATCTGCGCATCAGCGAACAGCCGATCCGCGCTACTTATCTGATCCGGCAGGCGGATTTTATTGCCTGCCATCAGTGGCAGTTCCTCGACAAATATGAAATGGCGGAGAAACTGGCACCGGGCGGGATTTTTCTGCTCAACAGCCCGTATCCGGCGGATGAGGTCTGGCACCATATCCCGCAGGATGTTCAGGCAATCCTGGCGGAGAAACAGGCGCAGCTGTATGTTATCAATGCCTACCGTATTGCCCGTGAATGCCGCCTCGGTGCGCGGATTAATACCGTTATGCAGATGGCGTTTTTCCATCTGACCGCTCTGTTACCGGCGGCGGAAATTCAGTCATATTTACAGCAGGCAATCATCCGCAGCTACAGCAAAAAAGGGGAAAGTGTGGTTCAGGATAACCTGATGGCGATAGCCCGCACCCCGGAAGCCCTGCACCGCGTGCCATTACAGCCCGTGGATATGAGCAGTCTGCCGCGTCCGCCGGTTGTGCCGGATAACGCACCGGAATTTGTCAAAACCGTCACTGCGATGATGCTGGCCGGGCGCGGTGATGCACTGCCGGTATCGGCATTCCCGCCGGATGGCACCTGGCCTTCCGGTACCACCCGCTGGGAAAAACGCAATATCGCGGAGATGATCCCCATCTGGAAACCGTCTCTCTGTACCCAGTGCAACTACTGTGTTGCGGCTTGTCCGCATGCGGCTATCCGCGCCAAAGTGGCCGATCCCGCAGATTTCAGCGGCGCACCGGATACATTGCAGCGTCTGCCGGTCAAATCCCGCGATATGAAAGGGATGGATTATGTCCTTCAGGTCGCACCGGAGGACTGCACCGGCTGTAATCTCTGTTATGAGGTCTGCCCGGCGAAAGACCGGGAGGATCCGTCCATCCGTGCCATTAATATGCAGCCGCGGCTGGCACATCTGGCAGAGGAAAAAGCTGACTTTGATTTCTTCCTGCAACTGCCGGACACCCCGGCATCGCGGCTTGAGCGCATTGATATCCGGACATCACAACTTATCACGCCGTTGTTTGAATTCTCCGGCGCCTGTGCCGGCTGCGGTGAAACACCGTATATCAAACTGCTGACCCAGTTGTACGGCGAACAGCTGCTGATCGCCAATGCCACCGGCTGCTCGTCTATTTACGGTGGCAACCTGCCGACCACGCCGTACACCACCAATAAAGAGGGACGCGGTCCTGCCTGGGCCAACTCGCTGTTTGAGGATAATGCCGAGTTCGGGCTGGGATTCCGTCTGACGGCTGACCAGCATAAAAAACGGGTGAAACGTCTGCTGATGACCTTTGCGGCACAATTGCCGGATGAGTTACAGCAGCGGCTGACGGATGAAACACTATCTGCGGATGAAAAACGTGATGCTATCACGGAACTGCGGACACTGCTGGCGGATAACCCGGATCCGCGTGCCCGTGAGCTGTCTGAGGATGCGCATTACCTTCTGCCCAAATCCGTCTGGCTGATCGGCGGTGACGGCTGGGCTTATGATATCGGCTTCGGCGGACTCGACCACGTACTGAGCAGCGGTGAGAATGTCAATGTGCTGGTGCTCGATACCCAGTGTTACTCCAACACCGGCGGCCAGCAATCAAAAGCCACACCGATGGGGGCAGTCACCAAATTCGGCGAGGAAGGTAAAGGTAAATCCCGCAAGGATCTGGGCGTGTCCATGATGATGTACGGCAATATATATGTGGCACAGATAGCCATCGGCGCGCAGATGAACCAGACCGTGAAGGCGATTCAGGAAGCGGAATCCTATCCCGGCCCGTCCCTGATTATTGCCTACAGCCCGTGTGAAGAGCATGGTTATGACCTGGCATTCAGTTACGACCAGATGAAAGCGCTGACAGCCAGCGGGTTCTGGCCGCTGTACCGGTTTGATCCGCGCCGTGAGGGCACCGGCAAAGCACCGCTGGTACTGGATTCCCGTCCGCCGTCACAATCCCCGGCGGAGGTGATGCATCAGGAGCAGCGTTTTAACCGCCTCAGCAGCAGTGATCCGGCGAGAGCCGCTGTTCTGGCAGAAGAAGCGGAACAACGGACGGTAAAACAGTATGCACTGCTGGAACTGTTAGCTTCACAGAAACCGGAACCGGCCGGAGCCGGTATTGTTCAGGAGGATGCCTGAACGTCATGATGATAAATGACCGGAGCGCCGGGGAAATATCCCCGGCAACGGAACAGGATCTCGCAGCGTTAATTGTCCTTGATACCGTTGCGGCACAGGAGCCGCAACGGTGTGAGGCGATCCGCCGCTGGATTGAGCAAAAAATTTGTTTTGTGCTGCGGCGTGAAGGAAAAACAGCCGGTTACGGCGTACTGCATTATCACTTTTTCGGCTGCGGATTTATTGAGTTACTGATGGTGGATCCGGCACTGCGCGGGCAGGGGGTCGGCAGTGCATTGCTGGTGGCATTACAGCAGCAGTGCCGGACAGAAAAACTGTTTACCTCCGTGAATACCTCAAATACCGGTATGCAGGCGTTGCTGCTGCGTCAGGGCTTTGTACTCAGCGGGCAGGTGGATAATCTGGATGACGGTGATCCGGAACTGTTTTATTTCCGCAGACTGAATTGTAAAAACGATTAACAATATTAATTATTAATCATATTGAAACTATTTTCCCGGATATATTTTCTGCTTCCGGGAGAGGGGGATTAAGAGCAAACTGATAGCGGAGTAAAATATTAACGATTACATTACAGGCTCAATAACAATGCATTAAAGGGATATTTAATGAAAAAGTTAATTTTAGCTGCCGGGTTGTTATCACTTTCTTCCGTTGCATTTTCTGCTCAGTTATCTGCCACCTGTGAAGATTACTTTAAACAGGTTGATGGATATATGGAATTGCTGGCCAAAAATGATGCAATGAAAGGTCAGGTTGATACCATGAAGCAGCAGTATGCTGATTCCAAAAAACAGTTTACGGAATTACCTGCCGATGCACAGGATGCAGCCTGTAAGCAGGGTATTGAGGCGTTAGCGCAGGCTAAAGCCATGATGGAACAGCAAATGCCGAAATAACGGTCGCTGTGATTATTGACGGGCTGTATGATACAGCCCGTTTTTGTTTTCAGCGGGATGAAAACTGTTTGCGGCGTTTTTCATATTTCGCCGGATTACGGTGAAAATGGCGCCAGTGAGGTTCGCCTGCGGCATAGAGCAGCTCATAATCCCCCCGTGAATCACCCCAGGCACGCATATGGTATGCGGATAAATCGCCGTAAACCTGTTGCAGCCGGGCAATTTTCTGGCCGCAGCGGCAGTTGTTGCCGTTGATTTTCCCGGTCAGAATGCCGTCTTTCTCTTCCAGCTGAGTGCCGATAAGTTTGATCCCCAGCCGCTCCGTAAACGGCTTCAGCACCAGCTCCGGGGATGCGGAACAGAGTGTGACTTCCGCACCTGATGCAATTTCCGCTGCCACTGCGTGCAGACCTTCCGGGCGCATCATCTTATGCCAGTAACGTGCGCAGAATTCCTGCGCTTTTTTCTCCACCCAGCGGGCATCGGTACCGGTCAGAAAGGTGGTGATCAGCACTTCTTTCAGTTCGTCGCGGGTCAGTTTGCGTGAAAAGCAGCGCAGTGTCGGCAGAACCAGACGCAGCATCCGCAGGGAAAAAACACGTTTACCGAAGGCAAAACGCAGGAAAGGAACAAAACTGTCACGGCGGGTCAGCGTGCCGTCAAAATCAAAAACGGATAACACCGGTTTTTCTGACGGGGTGGATGCGTGCATAAAGAGGTATACTCCGGTTAAATAGGTGATCGTGCAGAGTTTAGCATTTTTTCCGGCAAAAGGAGATATCTGCCCGGCTTGTCCCGCTGAAGACCATCCGGAACTGCCCGCGCGGATTGAACATCTGTTGCAGAACGGAAAAAGTGGATGATAACCCTGACACCCGCCAGTGTGTTAATTCGTGCGCCGGGTTGAAGACCCGTTTCAGAATCTGATAGGGTCAAGAGGTGCTTAACCGCAGAAAGGAGAGCAGAGTGATATATCCGGTTGATTTACATGCCCATACGGTTGCCAGTACCCATGCTTACAGTACCGTCCGTGAATATTTCACCGAAGCGGCGGAGAAAGGAATAACCCTGTTTGCGATCACCGACCACGGGCCGGACATGGCGGACAGCCCGCATCAGTGGCATTTTTCCAATATGCCGGTTCTGCCGCGCATGATTAACGGTGCCGGACTGCTGTACGGTATTGAGGCCAATATTAAAAATCAGGCCGGAGAAACGGACTGCACAGATAAAATGGCACAGCAGCTGGATATTATTCTCGCCGGTTTTCACGAACCGGTGTTGCAGCCGCAGGGACAGGCCGCCAATACCGAAGCCATGATCGCCACTATCCGCAGCGGAAAAGTGCAGATTATCACCCATCCCGGAAACCCGAAATACCCGCTGGATATTCAGGCGGTGGTGCAGGCGGCAAAGGAGTGCAATGTGGCGCTGGAGATGAATAACTCCTCATTCCTGCATTCACGGGCGGGCAGTGAGAAAAACTGTCGTGCGATTGCCGAAGCGGTGCGTGATCACGGCGGCTGGATCTCGCTGGGCTCAGATTCGCATTATGCCGGTTATCTGGGTAATTTTGAGCGGGTGGTGACCATGCTGCGGGAGATTGAGTTTCCTGAAACGCGCATCCTGAATGTGACACCGCGCCGGGTACTGGATTTTCTGGAATCACACGGACGGCCGCCAATCCCTGAATTTGCCGGACTCTGAAAAATGCCCCGCATTGCGGGGCTTTTTACTGTTTACCTGGCGCGTAAATCATAATTCCAGTTGGTTTTTTCCAGCGCTTCAATACTTTCCACCACCAGGTCAGTCAGGGCATCCAGCATTTTTTCGCCTTTCTCAATGCTGGCGTAAGTCGGATCGCCGGTGGCACCGGTCACTGAAACCTCGGTGATATCCCACATAATCTGCACATTATCACCGTGGCGGATGCTGTCTTCCGGCATCTGACGCACGGCTTTGCTCAGGTCGCACAGATCCGGACACACCGCAGCGGTAATGGAGGATTCCCCCTCACCGCCATGTCCCAGACCGCTCCACTCACGGAAGAAATTCTCCCCGAGACGGCCGCCGAGTACGGACCACCAGGCCGGCAGGAATGCAAAGACCACATCTTTATGACGCGCTTTGACATTTCGCTGCGCGATATCCAGCGACGGAATATTCCCATCGTGACCATTGAAGACAAAAATGTGTTTGATGCCGTACTGAATCAGGCTCTCAAACATGTCTTCCGCAATCGCAATGACGGTTTCAAAGCGGATGTTAATCGCCATCGGTGTGCCGTTATAGTGTGCGGAAGTACCGAACGGCACGCCCGGTACCACAATCGTGCGGGAAAGGCGCTGCGCCGCCCGGCGGGCAACGGCTTCCGGCACAAACAGATCCGGACCGAGCGGCAGATGCGGGCCGTGGCTCTCGCAACTGCCGAAAATGGTAATAGCACTGTCAATTTCGCCCTTATCGAACCGGTTTTTCAGTTCTTCAGTCGTAAATTCATTCAGGTAAACTTTTTTCATTATGATCTCCCTGTGGCCGGTGAGGTGGCTTTTGCCGCCAGCAGCGGATGCAATATCAGATAAATAATAACGGTAATAACTAATGCCAGCAGGCCGGTCGGCCAGTCAGACAGAATGTTGTTCAGTGCCATCACCAGACCGGAAGCCATGCCGGCCAGCGCACTGATCACCCCGGCATAATTGTATTTCGGCTGACTGTTAATCTGCGTGATGTCGTAGCGGCATTTGCGGGTGATGTAGTAATCCGCCAGCAGCGGCCCGGCCAGCGGTGGCGCCATAATGCCGAGATAGTTAATAAAATCAGCAAAGAAGATCTGGTAAAAACCGATAGCGCCCAGCACGGTGCCGATAATCCCGGTGGTCAGGATCAGCACGTTTTTATTGACCTTTATCCCGGCGGAATCCAGTACCGGCCCGGTATAGAGCGAGTTACAGTAGAGTTCCGCGTCATTGGTGGTCCACAGTGACAGTGTCCAGGTGATCACCCCGATCAGCGCCAGCAGGAAGCTTTTCTCGATCATCCAGGTAATGTAGTTCGGCATCCCGACTGTCATGGTGCCGATATAACCGACCACATTGAGCAGCGGGTTGGTGAAAATAAAACAGGCCGCCGATCCCCAGAATACCGCAGAAATACTCTTATTAAAGCGGAACAGATCCACACCCATCACCGCCCCGGCAATCCAGCTGCCGACGACCATGGTGATCGCGGTTGAGAGCATCAGTCCTTCATTACGGTTGGAATTCTCAATAAAGACCGATAACCCGCCGCCTTCCTGCAACATGGCATAACCGGTGATCACAGCAATAATCATAATAACCGGTGATACCGGAATGGCGATAATTTCCAGCCCTTTCATGCCATGCAGTGAGGTGTAGGTAAACAGCAGGCCGGCGACGACACAGGAAAGAAAGACTTCCAGGGTGATCGGCACACCGCTGTAGCCGTGCTCCGCCGGGTTAAAGACGATGATCCCGCTGGGATTGCCCAGGAACGTGCCCCAGATATCCCCGACCATGCCGGTGATCGCCGCAAACCAGCCGAGGGTCAGCAGTCCCATCGCAATCATCGGCAGGTTCGCACCGAAACGGCCATAGGAAAAACGGCTGATCAGTGCCAGGCTCAGCCCGGTGCGCTGCGCCATAATGCCGAGCAGTGAGGTGAGAATAAACAACAATCCCATCCCGATGGCGATAGCCAGCAGCGCCATCGGAAATGACATTCCCGGCCCGCCGTTGGCCCCGGCCAGTGCGCCGCCGATAAATAACCCGGTTGCCACATACCCGAAGCCTATCCAGACCAGTACCTGTTTCCAGGTCTCGCGGCGGTGTGTCATCGGTATGGGCGTAAACATAAAATCATGGTCATGCGCCGGAGGCGCGGATGACGTCTCGTGTTTGCTCATGGTGTTTCCCCTGTCTTGCGTGGTGTTGGCAGTTGCCATGCTCTTGTTATGATTTATTATTAGCCCGGTAAAGTTATTGTTTGCAACTAAATTAATGAAAATAAAAGGAAAAGAAAATTTAATATAACGGGCAGGTTGGCGGTAAAAGCGGGACGGGAAATCACATAAACGGGAAGGGGAACAAAAAAGCGACGAAAAATGCTGCCATCAGAAATAATGGCAGCAGGATATAAAATAACCGGGTGGTCATTATTCCGGCAGCGGCACCATACAGACGGCACTGCCGAAGCTGCCGTGACTGCACTCAACCCGGAATTTGCCGTAACGGCTGAGAAACCCGAGCAGGCTGTCGCCGGAGTTAAAGGTCACAATCCCGGTGACCGGCTGCCCGTCAGTGGACATATGCGGCATCAGGCTGTCTGCCAGTGCCCGTTTAACCAGCCCGGCCTCGGCTGAGGAGCCGATATAGAATTCTGATTTCAGCCAGTTTACCCCGGCAGAAACGGAATTCACACCCGGAGAGCGGGCTGCGGCAAATACCATCAGTACCCAGCCGTTGGAGTTCTGGCTGTCGGTCGCAAACGGATGTGCCACCATGTTGTAAGCCGGATTGTGCAGGGCTTTGCGCAGCTCCGGATCACGCAGCACTTTCAGCAGCTGAGACTGTAAGGCCGGCGGGAAGTGCAGGGTGGCAACGGTATTTCCCGCCAGTTCATCATCAATAAACTGATAAAGCCCCTGGATCCACAATTCAGACTGCGCAGTGCCGCAGGTGTTGAGATTGTGATACACCCGCCAGGTGCCGTTTCTTTCCCGCACGGCATAACCGGCATGGGAAAAGCTCAGCCCGTAGTCACTCAGCGCCTGACCCTGACGGACCAGCAGGACGACCCGGTCGCCCTGTTTCTCCAGCCAGTCATTCAGTACTTTGGCCTGTGCGGTGCGCTGTGCGGCTTCCTGCGGGGTGGGCGGGGATTTATCCGCACAGTTCTGACTGCTGCTGTATGCAAGGCCGGACGCAGTAAGCAGGGCAGCCGCAAAAACGGATTTCAGCAGTCGCATATTATGGCATCTTCTCCTGATGGGTTAATTCACGATCATCCTTGTTCACCATATGAGTGATAATTTTCCCGTCCTTTTTCAGGTACGCACCGGGGCCTTTTTCCGCCGGTTCCATTGCCAGTTTATCACCCGGGGTCACCGGTATTTTCTCCAGTTTTTCAGTGGCGACCAGCAGCACAACATCTTCATTTTTATCGGTTTTGCCGGTGATAGTGGTGACTTTTTCTTTTTTATTGTTTTCCACTGACTCCACACTCAGTTGTGCAGGCAAAATAACCGGCGATAAAATGGCAGCACTTATCATCACAGAGCTGTAGGCACTGAGCACACTACTGACTGCCGCTGTCGATAAATAAGGATTATCCGGCAGTTTATCTGCATTGGCAGGCAGTGTGACCAGTGTGGCGGCACATAATATTGCCGGAAAAATAAACTTATTCATGCTGTTTCCCTTAAATTAATGAACAAACGTTCTTTTTACCCGTTCAGACACCAGGAAATACGAAACCCAGATGATAGCGTAAATGACCAATCTTATCAGCGGATAATAAAGCGTGAAGTCCACATTAACATCCGGCAGATTAACCAGCACTATTTCCTGAATGGCTTCCGAGGCGATAGCAAAAAGAATAAAGGCAATAAACAGCTTCGGCAGATAACGGGAGAGCCTGAAGAAATAATACAGCGTTGTCAGTATCAGCAGCATGGTCAGTATGGTAAAAGCAATATTAATATACATGACCTGCAGTATGCGGTCAGGAATAAACCCCGCATTTTGCTGATATAAATCATACCACTCACTCAGCGAGTAACCACCGGCACCCAGTGACAGAAAAAGCGTAATTAACGGCAGCCACAGCCAGCCGCCGATCCGTGATATCTGTTTTTCCGCGCACTCATCACAATATTCCGCGTATTGCGGTATCTCTTTTTCCCCGCACTGAATACAGACCCATTTATGTTCCATACATTATTTTCCGTTTTCGTCTTTCCGGATTATCCGGTTATTGGGGTTGGTCGTTTATCCGGCTCATCAGAATCGCATCGACATAACGCCCGTCGCGGAACGCATAATCGCGGGCAATCCCTTCGCGCTGAAAACCGAATTTTTCATACAGAGCCAGACCGTCCGGATTATTGGCAAACACTTCCAGTTCAATACGGCGGATACCCAGCCAGTTATCACAATAATCGATCATGGCCTGCATTAATGCACTGCCGACACCCTGCCTGCGGTAGTTTTTATTGACCGTAATACCAAAATTAACCACATGGCGGCGGCGGGGATTACTGTTCTGATTAATGCCCAGCAGCCCGGCCACCACGCCCTCAACCACCGCGACCAGACGGGTGGCTGACTGATCACTCTGGCTCATCCTGTGTTCCCAGAATTTCCGCGAAGTGTACGGCATCTGTAACGTATTGGCGCAGGCGGTAAAGTCCTGATGCATGTCACACAAAGCTGCTGCATCCGAAGGATCGGCTAACCGGATGGTAATCTGACGCATAGATAATATCCTTTATGTAATATTGTTATATTCCCTTATTAATGGCACCGATACAGTGTATCCGTCAACGGGATGAAAAGCGTTATCCGGAACGTAAAAACGGTGCAGCCGTGTTTTTTCCTGTTATTTTATTTTTCACTGATCAAATTCTCCGGGAATGAAAGATGACGATAAAATAAGCGGAGTAACCTGCTGACATAAACCGGAAAATGCATTTTCTCTGAAAAATAAAAATTCATGTAAAAAGTAGGCTAACCGGCGGCGGGCGATTACACTTATTCTTTCCGGAAACAATAAGGATTGTCATGAACATCCGGTTTCTTAAATCCGTATTCTGCAAATCAGGTATCAGGCAGATGACTCATTCAGTACAGACACTGGTTTTTCTGCGCCACGGCGAAAAACCGGACAATGACAGTGGTCAGTTAACCGGCAAGGGATTAAACCGTGCGCTGGCACTGGCTGATCTTCTGATCGCCCGTTACGGAAGGGCGGATGCGCTGTATGCCGCCGCGCCGAAACAAAGCAAGCTCGGCAATTCGCTGCGCTCCCTTCAGACCATAACCCCGGTGGCAATCCGCTTATCTCTGCCGGTGCATCTGGAATTTCACGCCAAAGAAACCAAAGCGCTGCGGGATGCATTACTGGATAAAACCCACCACCGGCATACGGTCTTTGTGGTCTGGGAGCATGATAATCTGATTAAGGTCGTAAGGGATATTCTGAAACAGACCGGCGGGGGTTACGCCGGTATGCCGGCCTGGCCGCGTGAGGATTTTGACAGCCTGTGGGTGCTGACGATTACCAGAAAGAACGGGGAAATCAATATTGCATTTACTCAGGAGAAACAGGGACTGAACAATCTGAACGATTATTATTCCTGAATCGTATAAGTATGATGATGAAAATTACGTATTTATTATGAATTAATGACATCATGGTGGTTATTCTGATGGTGAGATTAATCTTAATAATGGGAGGCATTTTCTCTTAATTTACAATGTGTGAACCAGGCTTTCCTGCGCAGGGCATATCCGGGTAGCGATTATTCCGGAAAGCTAAAATGAAATGTAATGAATTAACTCCATGGGTATTAACCGGTATTTCAAGTTTATATATGGTTTTTGGTTGCCTTTTACATTTAAATCACAATCTCTGCATCGTTAAAAATCTTATAAAACAATATTTTTCTTTATAAATCAGTGCGTTGATGTTTATATCGTTATGGTAAGTGTATTTTATTGTCATTTATATTAATGAATGACATTTATTAATAATAAATCTCGTACTGTTTGTACTGTATATCCGTAACATTAGATTAATTTAATGTTAATGTAATAACAAAGTATGAATACTGATTTAATATTATCACTGAAATTACTCTGGACTGACACGGAAAATAGATGGTAGTGTTTGTTAAACCTGAATGGTTGGTATTTTTGTAAAATAGTTACATCCGGAGAGAAAAGTCAATAGCGTAAAATAAAGTTACTAATAAATATAATAGAGGTTATTTGATATCATCAGGTGATATATCTGATGTGAATATTTCTATGCGCATAGCTAATGATTAGTTTGCGGCGTCAGCCGGAATTAAAAATGGAGTTGTAAATTACTACTGTTAATTTCTATAAAAGGAAGTATTATGAAACTTAAATATGCTGTTTTACCAACTGCTCTTGCTTTGTTATTCAGTGCTGCATCATTTGCTGATGATACTGGTACTATTTACTTCGAAGGAAAGATTAATGCATCGACCTGTAAAGTGAATAATGGTGTGAGAAATGTTTATGTCGATATGGGGACTCACGATGCGAGTATATTTGCGAATCCCGGCGATTCAACCATAGGACCGGATGTCGAGCTGAAACTGACAGAATGTACCGGTAAGAATGCAAACGTGTCATTACTGGCTCAGAATCCTGTTGCTGGTGCTGAAGAGCAGATTGGCTTAAAAGCAACACCAACCTCTGCCACCGGCTTGGTTATTGTTTTAAATGACAAGTCATCAAATCAGGTTCGTAAGGTAAATGGTACGGAAATCTCAACACAACCGATTATCGGTGGTGAAACAACATTTAAATATGTACCACGTCTGCTCAGAACTGCAGAGCCGTTACAACCTGGTACGATTGATGCTGCAGTAGATTATACCATTACGTATAACTAATAACTATATGCATACAGGGCAGATTCGTCTGCCCTGTTAATTATTGTCAGGTGGAGTCATGATTAAATCTATTAAGATATTTATATTTATACTTTCATGTATTTTTATAAGTTACAGTGTTGCCGATACATACCTGGGAGCAACCCGGGTTGTTATCAGTGACGGTAAAAATGAAGGTAGTACAAGTATACATAATAAGGATAAAGTAAATTATCTTATCCAAAGCTGGGTACTGGATGAAAATGAACAGGAAACGAATGACATTGTAATAACTCCTCCGTTATTCAAGCTGGAGAGTAATACATCGAGCAGCCTCCGGGTGGTGATGGTCGGTGAACCACCTGCGGATCGTGAATCTCTGTATTGGCTGAATGTGAAATTTATTCCGTCAACGGATAGAAATCTGAAAATAAACAAGCTTACCTTTGCGGTTAACAACCGAGTTAAAATAATTTACAGACCAAAATCGTTATCTTTTACAGATCCTGTTGATGTATTTAAAAAAGTGAGTGTCCGCTATGTTGACGGGAAAATAGAGTTTAAAAATCCGACAAAATACTTCATTAATATTAGTGAAGTTAAGGTGAATGATGATGTTTTGAAATCTCCGAGCTATATAAAACCTGAATCATCGACATTAATTTTGTTAAAAAATAATAAAAAACCATCTGTGGTAAACTACGTATTTATTGATGATTTAGGGAAATTGAATCTATTTAAGGCTGATTTGTGATTTTTAAATAAAATTTTCTTTTCATGATAGGGATTTTCATGGAGATATTATTATGAAATCATCAGAAAGAACATGGCGTTACAGTTCAATTCTGATAGTTGCATTGTCAGGCATCAACCCGGCAGGAGCCGACGATTATTTTGACCCCGATTTTCTTACCAGCCCGTCGGGCAAAGCGCTTAATATCGATTTAACCGCATTTGAAAAATCATCTTTCATACCCGGCACTTACCGGGTTGATATCTATCTGAATGACAAGTATGTCAATACGCAGGAAATTCTGTTCTACAGCGACAAAAATACCCATAAACTGCGGCCTTGCTTTACAGATACAGAGTTAGCGGACTACGGCATAAAGCCGGAATATTATTCGTTACAGGATCAATCCGGGGATTGTGTTGACCTGAGTGGTATTCCGGGAGCGGAGGCTGAATTTAAAGGGAATATGGGCCGGCTGTATCTCAGTATGCCGCAGGTGATGTTTGATCAGAAAGCGCTGGATGCCCGGCAGGAGTTACTGTGGGATGACGGCATTCCTTCTGTTTTTACTGATTATAGTTTTTCCGGCCTGCATCTGGTTGACAGTAAAAATAATCATACCGACGATTCCTTTTATCTGAATCTGCGTTCCGGTGTGAATCTCGGCAGCTGGCGTTACCGCAACAACAGTACCTGGAGCAGAAGTTCGGATGGTAATCAAAAATGGGAGAGTCAGCTGAATTATATTGAACGTCCTCTGCGGTCAATAAAAAGTAACTTTTTAGTTGGCGATAATTTTTCGGATTCTGATATTTTTGATAACGTCGCATTTCGCGGAATAAAACTATGGTCAGATGACCAGATGTATCCGCAATATGCCAGTATATATGCCCCTGTTATCAGTGGTGTAGCCACAACAGACTCCACTATTGAGATATATCAGAACGGTTATGTTATTTACCGGACTAATGTCCCTGCGGGACCTTATGAATTAACCGATGTTATTCCTCTGAACAGCGGGGAAAATTTATACGTTGTCCGTAAAGGTATTGACGGCAGCGAATTCCGTTCTGTTGTTCCTTTTTCATCTCTTAATTTCATGCAGCGTAAGGATCGCTATAAATACAGTATTACAGCTGGTCAGTACAGAATGAATAATTACGTGACTTCAGAAAATACCGGTAATAAAACAAAATTTGTTCAGGCAGATACATTCTACGGACTAACCGGTAATACCACTATTTTCGGCGGTGTTCAGGTTGCCTCCCGTTATCAGGCCTATGACGCCGGTATCGGTATCAATATTCCGGTCGTGGGTGCGATAGCAACGGATATTATGTTCACCCGGGCGCAACCGGATTCTTTTGACGATATGAATGGCAGGGCATTTCGTGTCCGTTACTCCAAGTCGCTGGAAGAGACGGGCACGAGTATCAGTTTTGCCGGGTATCGCTATATGAGTGGTGATTATCTCACCATGACTGATATGTTTGATTATTACAGCGGACGGGCGGATACATCGGCTTATCTGATGCGTAAAGGTCAGTTTGATTTAACAATGACCCAAAGCTTACCGGATGAACTGGGAATATTAAATGCGTCGGTATCCCGTCAGACGTACAACACCTATTATAATAATGAAGAAAAAAGTACTGAGTCTTATAATATCGGTTATAGCAATGTATTTTACGGGGCAACGGTGAGTGTCAACTATGCCTATTATAAAAATTCACTCAACCGGAAAAAGAATTCGTCCAATCTTTTTGATACAGACCGTAATAATGACCATGTTGTTTCCCTGAATATCAGTATTCCCTTACAGGGTCGTTTTAACGATCAGTGGGTAACCTACGGAGCCTCTTATGATAAGGACGGTAACTTTGATAATTACGCCGGGATTGGCGGTCTCCTTCTGGATGAAAAAAACCTCGCGTGGAACGTTCAGCAGGGATATGGCAACAAGGGGAATGGCTACTACGGTAGTGCATACGGTAAATATAAAGGGCAATACGGCGATGTGAATGCCGGGTATTCTTATAAGAAAGATAACCACCAGTTTTCTTATGGTCTGAACGGTTCCCTGGTTGCCAGCGGTTATGGCGTTACACTGGCACGACCGCTCGGTAATACTAACGGACTGATATACACGCCGGGCGCTGAAGGTATCCATATTCTTAATAATCCCGGCGTGGCAACGGACGGTTCCGGCCTGGCCATCGTGTCTAATCTTATTCCTTACCGTAATAACAGTGTCCGGATTAATGACCTGACACTTCCGGAAAATGCGGAAATTGACGCCACGATAAAAGAAATATATCCGACCCGCGGCGCCATTGTTTTGCTTGATTATAAAACAACTCTCGGAACCAAAATTCTGGTCACACTGCGCGGAGAAGATAATCAGCTGATTCCGTTTGGTGCTTATGCAGAAACCGGCGGTGACGGTGAACAGGAACGTACATATGTCAGTAACCACGGGCGGCTTTATCTCACCGGGGCGAAAGATAAAGATACTATCAGGATCACCTGGGGAGACGAAAATCAATATCAGTGCAGTTTTTCTTACGATATTAACGGAAAACGGAAAGTAAACGGATTTTATCTTTTCGATGCAGTTTGTCACTGACAGGTATATTACCGTATCGGCAGTGGCAGTCGGTAAATAGCATTTAGTGGAGTTATAATGATACTGAAGAATCGAAATAAATGGCTGATGCTGACATTACTCATGTTTTCAATACCGGCAGCAGCGGATTGCGGCAAAAGTACAGCTGTGCTGAAAACAGCAGAATCACATCTGCTGGCACGTGTTGAGGGTAAAATCAGCGCCGGAACGTTAATGGCGACGGATATATTGCAGGTTGATGATATTTCAACCTGTAATAACAGCATGTACGAGGAGTTATTACTGGTAACAACGCAGCGGAACAGTGATGCATCCCCTGAGTTTTTCAGGATGATAAACGGGGCGCCTGCCTATTACCTTAACAAGGACTATGCTTATTCTGTCCGCCTGGACGGCGTCCAGCCTTCTTCATCAAAGGGTATTGCGTTTTCTGCGGAAAACCGGAATGGCGTGATGTACATTCCCCGGGTCACTATTTCGGTTTATGCGGCAAAAGATAATCCGGAGCCGCTGAGATTATCATCATCACAGGTCGGGTTGATAAAGGATGACCGGTACGAAACAATCGCAAGGCTTAAATTATCGGCCAATATTGATACTGTTGAAACCTGTGTCATTGATACCCCTCAGATAGTTTATAACTTCGGTAATCTGGATCTTGCTGATTTTCCCGAAGAAACGGGTAAAACAACCATTCACGCCGGGAATGTGCTTTCAGTCAGCTGCACGAATGAGCAAACCACCAAAAGCGTTTCGATTACACTGAGCGGGACAACCCGTTTCGCGCATGCAGATAAAGCGGTTATCGCCTCAACGAATCCGGCAATCGGTTTTGTGCTTTATCATGATAATGAACAGATTACCGCGAAAAATAAGATGTATATCGGCGATATGCAAAAACAGTTAAGTGCGTCTGTAACAGCCTATATTTATAAACTGAAAAATCAGGTTGAACCGGGGCAGTTCTCGGGAACAGCAGAATATATTATCCGCTTTGACTGATAAAGGGGCAGGGGATATTTGTATTGCCTCCCGGAGTGATTTGCCCGGGAGGTATGCAATCAGCTCTCTTTCTTTTTGCGGCTGGCTTCTTCCGCCCGTTTACGGCGCATTTCTTTCGGGTCCGCAATCAGCGGGCGGTATATTTCCACGCGGTCACCATCACTGACAATATCGGTCAGTTTTGCCGGGCGGCTGAAAATACCGACTTTATTCTTTGTTAAATCCACATCATCCCGTAATGATAAAATACCGGACGCGAGAATAACGGCCTCCACGGTGGCCCCTTCATTTATTTTCACCGGGATCAGAAATTGTTTATCCGGCAGGGCGTAGCAGACTTCAGCGGAAATATCAGACACGGTAAACCTCTTTTGCCCGTTTGGTAAATGCCATCACCATATTACCGGCCAGCTCTTTAAAGATACGGCCGAAAGCCAGCTCAACCAGTTTATTGGTAAACTCAAAATCCAGATTCAGCTCAACTTTGCACGCATCCTGGCTCAGCGGAATAAACGACCAGCCGCCCATCAGTTTGCGGAACGGGCCTTCCACTAACTGCATACGGATATACTCATTACTGGTCAGCTGATTGCGGGTCACAAAGGTTTTACTGATACCGGCTTTGGACACATCCACAGACGCGGTCATCTCATCCTGGTCATGGCTGATAATACGGCTTCCCACGCAACCCGGTAAAAATTCCGGATACGCACGGACATCATTCACAAGGTTGTACATCTGTTCCACACTGAACGGAACCAGTGCAGAGCGGCTAATTTGCGGCATAACATATCCTGCGGTCAAAAATCACGAAACGGCGGAAATTATCGCCGCCTGTCAAATCGTATTATACTGTGCTGCAGCGCGGAGATAAATGCACAATGCGGCACGTACTGATGACAGAATGTATCTTAATGACAACAAAGATGTTTGTCACAAAAAGCACTTGCCAAATCCCGCTGACATGTTAAAAACAGCGTACAGGGACAGAAAACCCGTAACGGCGCTTAAAATATCAGCATTTACCGTGCGACGGATAAATAAGCAATTTATTTCGGGTGTGCATAACGTATAATAGTGAACATTATGACAAAGAAAAAAGCTCACAAACCAGGCTCTGCCACCATCGCGCTGAATAAACGCGCCCGCCACGACTACTTTATCGAAGAAGAGATAGAAGCCGGTCTGGCGCTGCAGGGCTGGGAAGTCAAATCATTACGTGCAGGTAAAGCCAACCTGGGGGACAGCTACGTCATCCTCCGTGACGGCGAAGCTTTCCTGTTTGGTGCCAACTTCACACCGCTCAGCGTGGCATCATCCCACGTTGTCTGCGATCCGACCCGGACACGCAAACTGCTGCTCAACCAGCGTGAACTGGACAGCCTGTACGGCAAAATCAACCGTGACGGACACACCGTGGTCGCACTGTCGCTGTACTGGAAAAACGCCTGGTGCAAAGTCAAAATCGGCATTGCCAAAGGTAAGAAAGAACACGACAAACGCGATGACATCCGCGAACGTGAGTGGAAATTAGACAAAGCAAGAATTATGAAGCACGCAGGGCGTTAAGTACTGGTATTCCGTACTGATTTTCTGATATACTGTGTTTCACAACTTGGGGCTGATTCTGGATTCGACGGGATTTGCGAAACCCAAGGTGCATGCCGTGGGGCGGTTGGCCACGATAAAAGCCGCAAAAAAATAGTCGCAAACGACGAAAACTACGCTTTAGCAGCTTAATAACCTGCTCAGAGCCTTCTCTCCCTAGCCTCCGCTCTTAGGACGGGGATCAAGAGAGGTCAAACCCAAAAGAGATCGTGTGGACTTCCTGCCCGGGGAGAAAGCATTAAAACGAATCGGGCTAGTTTGTTAGTGGCGTGTCTGTCCGCAGCTGGCAAGCGAATGTAAAGACCAGACTAAGCATGTAGTACCGAAGGTGTAGAAATTTCGGACGCGGGTTCAACTCCCGCCAGCTCCACCAAATTATCTTCTAAGGACGTCCAAAGAAGACTGAAAAGCCCGCTAACTCAATGAGTTGCGGGCTTTTTTATGTCCTACGCTGTCCTATTTTATCCTACCCAAGCTAATTCCTTTAGGCCCATTGATAGGCCCAACGAAAAGAACTAACATCTTTGTTGGGCCTAAACGCATGGAGATTTTTCATGGCAAGAAAAACTAAGCCATTAACCGATACCGAAATCAAAGCAGCTAAACCACAGGACAAGGACTATCAGCTGTATGATGGTGATGGACTCACACTGCTAATCAAATCTAGCGGAAGCAAGTTATGGCAATTCCGTTACTACCGTCCTTATACAAAACAAAGGACCAAACAAAGTTTTGGGGCCTACCCTGCTGTCACACTTTCAGATGCTAGAAAACTTAGAGCAGAGTCTCGCTCATTACTGGCAAAAGATATTGACCCTCAAGAATATCAGAAAGATCAAATAAAAAACTCTCAAGAGGCTAAAACCAATACCTTTCAACTTGTCGCTGAACGTTGGTGGGAAGTGAAGAAGTCCACCGTAACCGAAGACTACGGTAATGATATTTGGCGCTCACTTGAACGAGATGTCTTTCCCGCTATAGGTGATATCAGCGTTACCGATATCAAAGCCCATATATTGGTTCAAGCAATACAGCCCGTTCAAGCTAGAGGTGCATTAGAAACCGTTCGCCGCCTTTGCCAGCGTATCAACGAAGTGATGATCTACGCTCAAAATACTGGCTTAATTGATGCCGTACCAAGTATCAACATTGGTAAAGCTTTTGAAAAACCCAAGAAAAAGAATATGCCAAGTATTCCCCCAGATCAGCTGCCAAAACTCATGCAGACAATGCGTACAGCTAGTATTAGCCTATCTACTCGATGCTTGTTTATGTGGCAGCTGCTTACCATCTCTCGCCCTGCCGAAGCCGCTGAAGCTCGTTGGGACGAAATCAACTTTGAAACCAAGGAATGGAAGATACCCGCTGCTAGAATGAAAATGAATCGCGAACATACCGTTCCGTTATCTGACGCTGCTTTAGCTATCTTAGAGCTAATGAAACCATTAAGTGGTAATCGTGAGTTTATCTTTCCTAGCCGTATCAAACCTACCCAGCCAATGAATAGCCAAACCGTCAATGCTGCACTAAAACGCGCTGGATTCGGAGGTGTACTTGTTTCACACGGTCTTCGCTCAATTGCGAGTACCGCTCTCAATGAGCAAGGCTTCCCACCAGATGTGATTGAAGCCGCCCTCGCCCACGTTGATAAAAATGAAGTTAGACGCGCCTACAATCGTAGTGACTACCTAGAGCAAAGACGCCCTCTGATGCAATGGTGGGCTGATTTTATTGAGGAGGCAGATAAGGGAAGTATTATTGAAGGCGGGATAAGAGGGATATCGCTAGTCGGGTAATTTGTGTACCAGCTCAAATCTGAGCTGGTACAACAACAACGCTGAGCTATACGCCATAAACATATCAGCTTTGTGCCAAATATAGCCACCCAAATGCCAAATTATTGGCGTTTAAATAATATCAATTATTATCTGGATACCACTGGCACTTGCTAAATAAATTAACCTGTATTAGTTACGATCACAAATACTAAATGAACCCACAACTTATTGTAAGCTTTACGAAAGTAATGTAATGTTCCGTATATTAAATTAACAAAGACAGAAAAATCTGTGTTTCAATATGGATCATTCCGTCGAATAAGTGTTGAGTATCAAAATGAGCCGTCCTACTTTTTTCATCTCCTCGACCATTTACGATTTCAGAGACCTGAGGTCCGCATTAAAGTATTGTCTCGAGGAGCAAGGGGCAACCGTCTTTGCATCTGAGTTCAACGACTTTCCTAAACCATTGGATCAGCATAGCTATGATGCATGTTTAACAGCCCTAAAAAAAGCCGACTATTTTATCCTTTTAATTGGCAGTCGTGTTGGTGGCTGGTTTGACGAAGCAAACAAAATTAGTATTACTCAAAAGGAATATCAGCTAGCGTACGAGCTTCATAAGCAAGGAAAAATGAAGATTCTTAGCTTTGTTAGGAGTGAAGTATGGCAATTCCGAGAGCAACGCAATGAGTTGAAAAAACTATTACAGGAAGAAGCTCTTGACATTACTGTTAGCCAGCGTTTACTTAATGCCCCGAACAAATTCGCTTCTGATGCACAAACACTTACTAATTTTATCAATGAAGTTGGTCGAAACGCAGAAACGAAAAAAGCACTTAGGGACGGTTCCCCACTTCCTACGGGTAATTGGATACATACGTTTTCCAACTTTCGTGACATTTGGGATGTTGTTCAGTCTCAAGTTTTAACTGGACTACCCGTTGATAATCTTGCATTTAGGCGGCTCTTGGTTCGTGAATTGACAGAGATTCTTAAGTCGGGACTAGTAAAAATCAAAGAGGATGCTATATATTCCCCAATGAATACTGTTGTGAGATTTCATGAAGAGAATAACATTATATTTGAAGACAGTAAAAATCAGCGAACAGTGATTTCCAGTAAGCTCTGGCAAAGAATATCAATATTTGGTTTACACCTATTGAATGCTCGGTTTCAGAGTCAAATAGTCGCCCGAGCACTAGAGACAGATTATTTCCTGCATTTCGATCAGAATGTTAATGGTTTCGTCGAAACACCTATATATCAATCACTGTTTATGCTTCAGGCTGAAATACGGTCCTTCAATCGAGCTAATACGACAGATGTACTATCGGTAATTATTGAGAATTCACCAGCTCGTAGGGGAAAAATGGGCGATACTATCGACATAGAAACAACTAAGCTCCTCATATTCCTCCATCTAATGGACCGATGGACAAACATTGTTCAGCTAAGCCAAGCTATTCTCTTGTATTTGCACGGTGGGCGCTTCGTGATGCCAAATCTTAGGCCTTGTTCCCCAATTGCAGATATGAATGAATCGATTGCAGCAGAATCTCTATCTGATGATGATATATCCAAATTCTTAGAGTTACAGTGCGTGGCGCCAAGCTAATCGTTGTGTAGGACATTTGACCTGCGGATCATTTTAGCTACAGTAAAAACAGACCACATATTAATACAGGCAAAATTAGATATTATGCATTGGAGGCAAGATGATAGATGATAATACGAAAGTAATAGTCGAAAAGCTCGCAGTTCCGGTTTATGAAGATGCACTGAGCCCTTTTGCTAAAGAATTATCAAAGGGATTAGTCTCTATTGCTAGAATGGTAAACTCGGGAGTTTTCCTATTAGAAGATAGCGTTCATGCTGTGACAAATGTTTTGCGAATGACAGCTCAGAATCTTGCATTATTACCACCCGAGCAAATTTCATTCAATCAACCAAGGGTCGCTCTTCAGGCTCTAGATGAAGCAAAATTTGCAATCAATGAAGATGAAATACAGCGCCTATTTTCTAACCTAATATCGGCAAGCCTAGACAAGAAAACTTCAGGAATTGCTCACCCTGCATACATCGAAATAATCAAGCAGCTCCAGCCAGATGAAGCTCGGATCCTTCGATTTATGTTTAATAAAGAAAACCATAGAAAAGGCCATGCACCAACTATTGATATAGTCCAACAAGATTCGGAAGGTAGTAACTTTAGTGTTAAATCAATAATATCGGAAGTAAACTTAATTTGTGAGGACGCTTGCTGTGCTACCCCCAAAAACTCCATTATGTATTTCTCCAACTTAAAACGGCTAGGTCTGTTAACACCAACATCAGGAACTTCTTTCTCAAAGGAAGAGCATGAAAGAATTTTCTTATCTGAGAAAACAAAAGAAATATGCAATCTTAATTCACATCTAGATAAAGTTTCTTATAACAGCGGGCAATATAGCTTTACAAGCTTTGGTCTAGGCTTTGTCAATTCATGTATCGGCAGACATAGTAATTAACAAGTTAATCGGCTGTATCTATTATTGCCCACTAACGTCCTTAATTCGACCAAACTAGCTACATCGTTATTACTTTCTAGTGTTACGTGCCGAAAACAGGCTTTATTCGCAATAATTGGATGCTAGTGTGGATGAAAGAGATAATAGGCTATCATCAACAGACTGTTTTACGATTTGGTTCGTAAATAACTATTCAAAATACCAGTTTAGAGAGGCTAAATGGAACTTCCTATAACAGATTCAATTATAATTGCTATAGCAAAACTTGTAGATGATGCTCAAGTCGTATCCCGCCAACCTACTCATAACGATCTAGAAGTTCAATTTATAAGGGCTGGATTGATCACTGCTGACCCTAAAAATCAAGGATTAGCAGTTGGAAAAGCTAAAAGGGTAACAGCCGTTTTAAACTGGGCTATTGAATATGACCAAAAATCTGGTAGTAAATTGATTTCGTTACTATTGTCTCAAATTAAAGCTGTTGGTGGATTTCGAGAGTCATCACCAAATTTCGTTGGTTCAGAGCAAATACAAAATGCAATGGATGCGTTTAAATCGGAACATTATATTCTTTCTGAAAGTGGAGATGTTTCTGCGGTAATCTTAGATACTCTAAGTGGTAAAAATCTTACAGTTGCATTACTGTCATATGCAAATAGAGCTAAGAAAGGGGTTGAAGATGCAGCATTATTATCTGGTACAGGTAAAGACCTTTTAGAGGCGACAGCTAAACATGTAATTTATTCCAAATTTGGTGCAAATATTCCAGTTAAGACCAATTTCCCAACACTGTTTGGCCAAGCTTATGCGGCCCTACAAATGGCTACCCCCCATAATTCAAAAGCCGCTAATGAACCAGCAATAAAGGATTACGAACGTGCTTTATTTGAACTTGCATTATCTATTAATAGGATTCGTAATAGAGAGGGGACAGGGCATGGTAGACTTTGCATTACATCATTATCTCAAAATGAATCGCTTAGTATTATTCAATCTGTTGGGTTAATTTCTGAGTATATGTTGAATAAACTTAACTAATATGATTCTTGTGAGCTTCTTAGATCTACTATCTCTATAGTATGCGTTATGAAAAAACAATTGGTTAACTTAAACTCATCGCTCAAACCAGACAGTCAGGTTTAGTTATGTTCTACCAACAAAGCCTGTCAATTCAAGTCTGAGCTAACACCTCTTAACTAAATCTGACTTGTTCCAAAGTTTCGATAGCCAGTATTGAATTCCTTGGTATTCACTTTAGCTAAGTACGCTATTCGTGATAAGAAATAAAGGTAATTGTAATTACGATTCTGAGCATCGTGCCTATTAAATCTAAATGAATGGTTTTCATGAAATTCAGCTAGTGGTGTATGATAAGGAAACTCAAGTCCTAATGCACTACACCATGCCTTCTGAATCCTTATAGCCATGTTATTAGCATCACTATTTGTATAATCACCTAAGTATCGATAAGCTTCGCCATTGAACAACAAAGCTACGTGATAGTGATAATGTTCACTTTCCTTGCGCTCCTTTGCCCAAATGTAGGCTGGTAGCGTCGGCTCACCAGCTCTACCTGAACGTTTATGGTCTGCACGAAGCTGACTTTTCAATGACTCTATAAACCGAGTAATCGCTTTTTCATCTACTCGCTGGAAACATAAAGGTAAATCGGGTTCATCTTGAACATGGTCTTGTGCAAACCTTAGATCTGTACGAATAGCGAATATTCGGTTATGTTTTTTTAAACTTTCATATATCACTGCTAACGATTTACATAAGATAGCACCATCAATTTCAGAGCCATATTTATTACTAGCTTCTAAAATCAGATTATTTAATTCAGTTTTAGTTAATTCATATAATGGCATCATAATATCTCCACCAATATCAATCTCGTATAACCCAATAACAGGTAATTCAAAAATTACTCATGCGTATAACTTACAGCTCTATTAAGAGTTATAATTAATTGATCTTGTTATAATTTAAATATGTAATGTATATTACATATACCAGTGTGAATAAATAATAAACTTACATAGCAATATTGCTTAAAGTCGCTATACGCCTAGGCTCCAATAAAATATTACTAAATGAAAATGTCTAAAATTACTCTGAAGTTATATCAATCTTTTTAACTTACTCAATCCAAAGCCTGCATATTGTTCTATAGGTAAATTAATTCTTTTTGCAAGCTCCATTGCTTCCATTTTTGCCCCTATAAATCTGATGTAGCTTTTCCCATCAAACTCAAATTGTTGAATCATATCGTTATCTTCAAGCTTTTTTAAAGCAGGTATTAAACGATCCGAACGTCTAAGACAAAATGGCCCTTTTTTAATAATATCATTTCGCCTAAAATCATAAGATTTATTGCCCACTAAATGTTCCTCTAGCCATAACACCAATTTTTCTGTATCGCTAAGCTCCCTAAAATAATCTACTTTTTCAATAAAGTGATTAAGATACCACTCAGTAATATGTAAAGCAGATACTAATACTTCCTTAGTCACTATTGTTGAATTCGGTGTTATAAATATTTGCATCACTGCGGCTATTCTTGATGCATGCTCCATAAACCGTGCGGCATAATCATCATATGAGTATAATTCCCCTCCTTTTTCCATCGCTTTTAGTATCTTTTTTTGATTTTCATCCCATATTTCTTGAGCTTCTGGTTCAAAAGTAATACAGATACGCTCTTCCTTTCGTTCTCTACGCTCAATTCCTGCTTTTAAATGTTTAACTAAAATGAATGAAAAGTCATTGAATACTAATTCATCCGGCTGAGCTAGAACACTGATATCTGCTAAATATGGAATGTTATCTAAATCAACTAATAAGCAGCGAGGTAAAAAGCCTGACGCCCGAGTTTTTTGTCCTTTAGCATCTAAATACTTGTCAAATAACATTGGTTGTAGCAATAGCACTATTCCAAAGCGAGCATCTTTAATTGTGAAACCGTCGCTAGATGCCCTAGTGACGTTTTTTGTCTCTCCACACCAAAGTGCATTTAACAGGGGTGTTTTTCGAAATAAACTTCCATCAAACAATTCCCCTGCCTCATCTGACATAAGCATCACTACTGGATATCCCAAACCTAATTCCTTTGCAAGCCCTTCACTCGTTGTATCGTTAATTATTAATCGTTTTCTAACTGGTTTTACTGGTCTTTTTGAGATGTGTTTATCCAATTCATTTTCAGCTGTATTAGCATCATCCCCTAACTTCAAGGCTGTTTGGTATTTTTTCTGGTATACACTAAGAGCACTTTCCCAGATCATATTCTCACGTTCATAGATGGCTTTTTCAGCATCAAACTCTTCCACTAATTTTTTATCTATTTGCCCTAACTCTTTCGTCAACAAGCGGTATACTGTTGTTTTTCTCATTCCAGACCTAGCAAGTACGATGCTAAAGATAGATACTGGATGCTGTATCCCACCTTTATATTTGACATCGAACAAATCCTGACAGGACTGAGCCATAACGCCCAACATTGTAGGAAAAATAACCTCAGCTACTGCGCCTGTTTTAGCATGGATCTCTACGATCAAATCTTGAAAATATTTTGGTAATACATCTAGCTTGAAGCACAGTTCTTTTTTTTGTTTAGACATTTCATAACCCTTTATTAATTTAACTAAGCAATTCGTGAAACTAACCATTTTTCAATAGATGCATACTGCCATCCCACCGATGCCGCACCAAGCTTGATAGGCTTAGGAAAATCTTGATCGTAGTATTTCGACCGAGGATTAAGCTTTTCATAGATACTTGATCTGGATATGCCAAGCATTACCGTTAACTCTGTCATTCGCAGGATACGTATAGGTGAGTTTGATTGATTTACATTTACTTTTGGATTCAACATTTCGTTCTCCACTGTTCAACGCTATTAAGTGTTTCTAATCTGCCATATCATCTGGCAGTATGTATCCGTAAAAAATTGGAAACCAACTGGAGGGGGCCATGCGTACCCATACTTTTGCTAATTTGATGTTAACTGCCTATGATATTTTAGTTTTAGATGGCGAAAAAATAGAAAACCAAGAAATAAAAAACAAAGAAAACAAAAATAAAAAGAATAATAGTCTGAATTTAGCAAATCAAAGAAGACTCGCTAATTTTTCGCTTCATCAGAAATTTTTTGCAAGAACTGACAATCTCAAAATGAAGACGAATGATGATGTCCACATTAATCCGAAAGATACTTATCTTAAACTGTTCAAAATAATAGATGAGGAAGAGCTATTTAGTCGGACTGAAAGGCAAGAGTTTTTCTATAAATATGAGCAATTATACAATGCGCTTATTGCAAAATACGTTATATCTAATTTGGAAAAAAAAGAAATTTTAAAAAAATATACTCAAGCAACAATACCAGCAATTATTGCATTAGATATGTATAAAACTCTTAACCATCCTAATAATAATAATCAATTACACTTTTATAGTCATATCCATGACTTTATATTGAGTAAACATTGCCCTAATAAAAAAAGCAATTTTGAGACTCTATCTAAGGGAGTAAGAAATTATCTACAACAGTATATTAAAAATTTAGACTTCAAAATAATTGTTAATGTAGATGAAATCGAAACATCTATTAATAACATAAAAAAAACATCAAGCTCTAAAATTTACAATATAAATAAAGTAATTAATGATTGTAAAAATGAAGCTAGGGAAATTGGAGTTCCAGAAGATGAAAAATTTGAAAAACTTAGAATGGCTTATACCTCTATCAGAGTAATATTATCATTTGAAAAACAAACAAATCTATTTTTCCTGCTTACCTTAAACTATAAAAAATTAATAGAAAATAAAGTATCTAATTCAGAACCTATATTTTTCCTAGATAAATATATTTATGAAAAAACAAACTTTATTGCTAATTTATTTACCAACGAGTCACTTTATGATTACGTATACACTTTGATTTTTCATGAAGAAATTAATATACCTGATTGTAACTGTGATTTTGATTGTGGTAAAAAAACAAAGTGTGAATGTGCTCCTGATTACTTATATGGAATATTTAACAATGTTGAGCAATTCATCTTTGAAAATCAGTCAGAAGTAAACTTCGAACCCAATGATTTTTCAGATGAATTTATTTACTTTGAAAGCGATGATAATAGCATATTAGATTTAAAAGAATATCTTGATGAATATAATATAATTCGTTCACTTGAACCATACTATCAGATTTACTCTATCTTTAGTAATTTAGAAAAAAACAAGTTAGATATAGTAAAAAAATCTATTGAACAGATTTCATTTGAAGATTTACCACTAGGTTATTTAGCTTCAACTATGGCTATTATCAATCTAGCATTGAAAATAAAACTTGAAAGAACTCAAATTAGAAATGGAACATTATTATCATATATTAATCCTATTCTAACAAATCAAGGCGTGTACAATGAAATACGTACAGTCATTCCAGCCCCGCAGGACCCTTCTCCCCCTAATAATTATACTGTTCAAAACCCCATTCTTAAGGACCCTAACAATCAAACTGTTTTGCATTCAATCATGATATATAATCGAATAATTAATAAGATTAACAACTATGGAGACTATGATTCAAGTGCTATTTACCCTCAATCAGTCCATGGACTTTTAGATAATCTTGAACAGGCATTAAAAAAATTAAACATCGCAATTCTCAATAATAAAAATAATCTTACCATTGAAGAGTTATCTGAGCTCATTATTAAGGATGACGTTTTAACCAAACAGGAAATAAATGATAATCTGATCGGAATTCTGAGTGAAGCGACACTATATAATTGTATTGATTGCCTTTCTGAATTGTATAAAAATTTAAAATGCTTTGGGGAACAACTTCCTAACATATTATCATTCGTAGTTACTTCAGAAAGTGGATATCAACGAAACGAAATTGTACGTGGCGCATTACTAATCGCAAGAGAAAAGATCATGAAAAATAAGTGATGATTTATCTTAGCTCCTATCAATCCCTATGCAACAGCTGCTACATGTAGCAGCTGTTGCATGTAGCATAGTATCGGTTATTTTTGAGCTAACTGCTAATGATGTATACATAACAGGCTTGAAAAAGGCTATCTCATAAAATCGAGTGGTTTTGAGCTGCTAAAGCTGAAATACTATTAACCTTTATAACCCAGCATTCATCGCTCAGGGTTAAAAGTAGAAAACTGGTAATCAACAATATATGCGCCCATAGGGCCTGTTTTTGTTGTAACCCATACCATACCTGTGTTTTCTTTGGTTTTCGATTTTGGATTGCTGATACACAGTAATTTCCACTGCTCTGTATAGGTTTCTTTTATCCATATGCCGTGGTCACATCGACTAAATCGGTTAGTTCTAGGTCCCGGTGATGTGATTTCATACTCTGTTTGGTAGCGAATGGTTTTGTTTGTTAGTAAATACGTCAGCACATCAAACACAGGAACGATTAACATAAAACCAGCGAACCCAGACCATAGAAAATTTTTAAATGCGCTTTTTAACGGACGACGTAAAATGCTCCAAATTCCACCAATTACACTTACAATAGCAGCAAACGCAATAGAAATAGTCCATTGAGAAAACCATTCAAACATAACTGTTCTATGGCCTAATATTATTGACCAATACATGAACGCTATCCAAATGACAACAAGAACAACGCCCCAGTAAACAGAAATTATTTTGCTCTTGTTGCCCCGACTGTATGATTTGAATTGGTATTCCATGTAAACCTTGCATCGCTAAAAAATGCGCCTTCATCGAAGCACTGATTCATTATGTATTTAAATCAAACTAATTATATCTATCACGATACTGCTGTTGAGTAGACTCAATATTTAAAAAATTATTTAATTTCAATTTTTTAAATAACGCACTGCTTATATATCTCAAAGTTCTTTATAATTCGTTGGTACACAACACGCTCTTTTTCTCCAAAGTATGCGGGGTGGCAAGATTTGATAAAATATATTCCTTCCGACCAAAACAGTTCGTCACTAATTTTCTCCATCGAGCAAAAAATGTGATTTTTAACCACACTAAATGTCCCACCACATATAACAATATTGGGCTTCAGTAACTCTATTTGTTGTTTAATTTCAGTTTTATGACTCTTAACAAACTCACGAAGCTTTTTATCAGATGTTCTATTTTTCCCTGACGACTTCATAATGTTAATGTACGCTATTTTTTCAAACACCAACCTTTCAAGTCTTTTCTTTCTTGCATTTTCATAGGTTATGTTATCACCATAATTTAATATGCCTTGTGACCACAACCCAACACGACGAAGAACTGAAGAATGCCCATGGGACCATTTCGACTTTTTATTATCCAACGAGTTTAAGATGCTTTCTCTGATATCGATGTTTTCTTTTGTTCCATTTGTTTCTTTCAGTAAAAAAAGAAGTCTCAGCGATGATGAAAAGTAGCTCGGTGTTAGTGGCCCATCAAGATTAAAATTACCCCCGAAATTATTTTTCCATTCAGTCAAAAATAAATCATGGCTCTTCAAATTAAATCTCTCCTGATTAGGACTGCGTATAAATTCAATGAAGTTTTAACAGTGAAATTATCACACAAATAGTTAAGATGAGATACCTCACCTTTAAACAGGTTATTTCAAAAAATCTCAGATATATATTATCTCTTTGAATAACTATAATTTTCTTTTATTTCAAGGAGTAACATGCCTCAGCTCTCTCATTTCAAACCGCTCCTATCAACTCTACCTCATTCATTCAAAACCTCTTTTTTCAATCGACTAAACCACCTAATAGACTACTCCCCCACCATAGGTCTGATGGGGAAAACCGGGGCCGGAAAATCCAGCCTGATCAACGCACTATTTCAGTCGCCATTATCCCCTGTTAGCGATGTTTCTGGCTGTACCCGCCAAGCCCAACGCTTCACCATGTCTATGGGCAGCCATACGATGACATTTATTGATTTACCCGGTGTGGGTGAAAGCCTTGAGCGTGATCGCGAATACCACTCGCTGTACCGTAACTTACTGCCAGAGCTGGATTTAATCATTTGGGTACTGAAAGCGGATGACAGAGCATGGTCTTCCGATGAGCAGTTCTATCGCTTTCTCACTGCGCAATGTGGTTATCAACCAAGCCGATTTCTATTTGTGCTGAACCAAGCCGACAAGATAGAGCCCTGTCGCCAGTGGGATGAAGTGTGCCAGCAACCATCCTCTGAGCA
Organism: Morganella morganii H1r; assembly: GCF_000633515.1. Classification (GTDB taxonomy): domain Bacteria; phylum Pseudomonadota; class Gammaproteobacteria; order Enterobacterales; family Enterobacteriaceae; genus Morganella; species Morganella morganii_B. Next base: position 79,717 of record NZ_AYMP01000017.1, read on the forward strand.
AGTAGCTAACTTGGAATTGAAGCAACAAGCTGTGATAACCGCATTCAAGCCGCACCACCCTGTGATGACAGTCTCTGCGGTAGAAGGTTTTCAACTCACTGAATTAGCAGAGCAATTAATACAGGCGTTACCAGCGCAGGCCAGTAGCGGGGTAGCCAGGCAACTGAACCTCCCTTATCGAACGCAATCTGTAGAAACTTCGGCACGTAATGATTTTGGGCAATGCGTCAGTGATATCGTCGATACGCTGATAGACATCCTTCCCCTACCTGCCTTGATGAAAAGTACGATTGGTACAGTCAAAAACAGCATTGTATCCGTTGCTAAATCCCTGTGGAGCCTGTTCTTTTAACTTCTTAAATTAACACAACATTGATGACATCAAGCGCCAGTCCTTAACGGGATTGGCGCTTTTTTATTTCTTTTTATTGGAGTATCAACTTATGAATAACACAACTGAATCTGCTATCACAATGGAATTAGTCCCTGATGAGCAACGTCTTGATTTTTGGTTCAACCATTTTGGTGCAGTAAAAGGTTGGGCCACCTTTGAAGTGGTGATCTTCACCACGATGGGCCAGTTCTGTGATGAGTATCATGGCGGTTACTGGGAGTATGGGATGCTCAGTAATGGTGGCGCCTTTATCTACCCCGATATCAACGTGGACAGCTTAACCCTATTCAACATGCACAATGGCAACGAAGCCACTGTGAGCCAAGAAGCGGCAGGGATTGCGGTGTGTCTGATCTTGTACAGCATCTGGTCATTCCAAACAAAAAGCGAAGTGATGTGCGACCGCTTTTATCAGCTGCGTGACTATGCGCTACAACATTCTGAATCCGCTGCCATTTTCCACTTAATTGATTAATCAGGAGTCTATCATGAGTTTATTAGCTTCGCGTTTTGGCTCTGCTAACAGTATTCGTCGAGACCGTCCACTGACCATTGAAGAGTTATTCCGTACTGTACCGAGTGTGTTTTCTGAAGAAAAACACGATTCTCGTAGTGAACGCTATACGTATATCCCGACCATCACCTTGTTAGATAGCCTGCAAAAAGAAGGCTTCTACCCGTTCTTTGCCTGCCAAACTCGGGTACGCGATGTTAGCCGTCGAGAGCACACCAAGCATCTATTACGCCTGCGTCGTCATGACCAAATTACAGGCGTACAAGTCCCTGAAATTATTTTGTTGAATAGCCATGATGGCTCCAGCAGCTACCAAATGTTGCCGGGACTCTTTAGAGCCGTGTGCTCTAACGGGTGCGCCGTGTCGGCGCGGTAAGAAATCCCTGATTTAATCAGGAGTGGTCGGAATGAAATACCACTGGATCAACGCCTTACCTGAAGTCGAAAGACTAAGGGAACAATAGCATGGTGATAAACCGGAGAGAGCCAGAAAACGTGTATGGCTGAGCTGCTCTGGGAGATCCGCACAATATGGTGAAAGCTAAACTGCCTGAACCCTAATAACCAAGCGGGATAAGGCACTCCCCATCGCTACCACGTTCAAGAGCGATGATAACTGGATCGGACGAAATGCCGTTTGTCGTCTCAAGCATTCCCCAGTTAAGCCGTGCCCAATGAGAGCACCAAGGTTATGAGTAGGGCACCTAAGTTGTGCTAGTACGTTTCTTACCGTGTAAATACGGGATTGCCTAAGGGGCGCGAGCCCTAAGGTAACGGAGCCACCGTAGTAGTCCGAGTCTGGGAAAGCCAGATACATGGCGAAGGGTGGCAGGTAATAACGATGTTTAAATTGAGAGGTACGCGAGATGCGAAACGCCAAAACAATCTTAGGCATCATCCGCAAACGAGGTGCAGAAGGTAAGTCTTTAGACCAGATCTACCGGATGCTGTTTAATCCTGAGTTATACCTTGCTGCTTACGCTAAAATAGGCAGAAATAAAGGGGCAATGACAAAAGGCATCACCGAAGAAACTGTTGACGGTATGTCACTCAAAAAGATCAATGACATCATTGATCGTCTGCGCAATGAAAGGTATCAATTTTCACCTGCCAGAAGGGTGTATATCAAGAAAAAGAACGGGAAAATGCGCCCACTCGGTTTACCAACATGGAGTGACAAACTCTTACAAGAAGTGATGCGTATGATCCTTGAGGCTTATTACGAGCCTCAATTTAGCCCATATTCACATGGCTTTCGTTCTCAACGGGGATGTCAAACTGCACTGACAGTGATAGCTAAAACATGGACGGCATCGTCTTGGTTTATTGAAGGGGATATTAAAGGGTGTTTTGATAACATTGACCACAGCATTTTACTGAATTTGTTGCGCCGACGTATCAAAGATAATCGATTTATTCGACTGATTGAACGATTACTGCATGCCGGTTATATGGAAGAATGGACTTACCATAAAACGTGGAGCGGTACGCCTCAAGGTGGAATTATCAGCCCATTGCTGTCCAATATTTACCTTCATGAACTTGACTGTTATGTTGAGCAGGTCTTATTGCCAAAATATAACCAAGGAAAAAGACGAACCAGAAACCGAGAATATGAGGTTCAACATGGTATTGAACATTACAATCGTAAAATGGGGCGCTTAGATATTGCTCGTGCCGCACGTAAAAAGAAGCAAACGTTGCCAACAGGTGATCCCTTTGACCCTCATTATCGTCGATTACGTTATGTTCGCTATGCCGACGATTTTATTCTTGGTTTTTCTGGACCCAAGTCAGAAGCTGAAGAAATTAAACATGCATTAACACATTTCTTACATCGTGAGCTGAATCTTGAGGTCTCTCAAGAGAAAACGTTAATCACACATGCAAGAACGAGTAAAGCACGTTTTCTCGGCTATGATATTCAGGTAGGTATGTGTGACACTTATCGCCATAAGAAATATCGTAGCGTCAATGGACATATCCGGCTACTTGTACCGAAAGATGTCATGACAAAACAAAGCGCACGTTATCTTCTTAAAGGGCGAGTCAGAAGACGACCGGAATTATTGGAGGAGAGTGATTACACTATCGTTCATAATTACCAAACACGTTTTCGTGGTTTAGCTAACTATTATCAACTTGCTTGTGACCGAAGTATAAAGATGTCCCGTTTAAAAGGCATTATGGCGCATTCTTTAATGCTAACACTGGCTGACAAACATAAAACGTGGGTCAGCCGGCTTTATCAAAAGTATGGAACACGTTGTTTAATGCCCAATGGGAAATCTTACAAATGCCTTCAGGTCAGAGTTGAACGCATAGACAAACCACCATTGATTGCAACATGGGGTGGGATCTCCTTAGCCTATGACAATAACTACCGAAATATTACCCTCTCAGATGAAAAGGATCGCCTGTTTTATGGACGAGTTGAGCGACTAAAAGCGATGCTTGCTTCAACTTGTGAACTCTGTGGTGCAACGGATAACATCCAAGTTCATCATGTTCGCGCGTTGAAAGATCTGATTAAACGGGGCAGAACACCGTCAGCATCACAAAAAAGAATGGCAGCTCGACGACGTAAAACGCTCGTTGTCTGTCATTCCTGTCATGTTGCTATTCATCAGGGAACGCTCTGATTAGTTTGTGGAATGTTGTTACTGGAGAGCCGGATGCGATGAAAGTCGCACGTCCGGTTCGGAGGGGGGCTGACGAAAAAGTACCAATAATGGTAACTCGTCGGCAGCCTACCCTACTTTGGTGTGTGGTGATGTATTGGGTGAAGTGCGTGTACCCCATAAAGGGGATGTGGTGGGTAAAGTGATTGAAGGGGCGTATGAGGTACTCGATACGTTTGAGCAAGTGGCTGAAAAACGCGAAAGTATGCAGTCGTTATTGTTACCTCCACCCGCCCAGCAAGCCTTTGCTGAAGCGGCGTTGACCTACCGCTTTGGCGAAGAACATCAGCCCGTAACACGGGAACAGATTCTGCAACCGCGCCGTTTTGAGGACAAAAAAGAAGACCTGTGGACGGTGTACCAACGTCTACAAGAAAACCTGATTAAGGGCGGGTTATCAGGTCGTAGTGTAAAAGGTAAACGCGCCCGTACTCGTGCCGTCAATGGCATTGATGGCGATATCAAGCTCAATAAAGCCCTGTGGGTGATGGCGGATACCTTATCTAACCAACTCGCCCCTCGCCAGCCCAACTAATTTTCCTGCCCTGACAGGTTGTGTCGTTATGCCTTGCTTTCTTATCGTTCAAATAAAAAGCATAAGCTTATTTATCAATTAATTACTTATAGTGATTTTTCATTAAAATGCCTAATGAGAATTTTTCCCAACAGACATAACCTGTCAATCCCCTAAGTTAAACTCCCTCACTCCTGTAATTTCTAACTGTCTGTTATTGAGAGCAATACGTTATGTTTCAGACCAACCGAAAATATGACCGCATGGCTGTGCGACTCTCTGCATTGATTGCCCGCTTAATGGCAGGAGAAAGCCTTGTGCTCTCATGTTTAGCCCAAGAATTCAATGTTTCTGAACGCACGTTACAACGGGATTTACGTGAACGCTTGGCTTATCTAGGTGTAGAAGGTCGGCAAGGTTGCTATCGCTTGCCCATCAATACGCTAAAAGCATACCGAGACAAAGATATTCTTACCTTTGTGAAACAGATTGGAATGACTCGATTGTTTCCGGGGCTAGACAGCCGCTTACTGGGATTACTGTTAACCCAACAACCCCATGCACCCTGTTTGATTTGGCACCACGCCCATAAGATTTCGGCTTTACATGCCGACCATTTCTATCAATTGGTGTATGCCATTACCAGTAAGCAATCTATTAGCTTACTTACACCTGAGCGTCGTTTTAATCCACTACAACCCTATCAACTGATTTACCGTGAAGGCCAGTGGTATTTACTGGCTGAATATCATCAGAAAGTGCATGTTTTGCTGTTGGAGGATATCCAACAAGTTCAGCTGCTCAATACCTCCTTCACACCGAAACATACAGTGATGCAATTGTCACAACAAAACAGTTTTATCGCAGCCTTACCGCATTTTCGATTGATATCACAAGTACTTACCTCTCTTCCATCACACAAAGAAAGGAGCCGACCATGACGTTATTAACCCCACCAGCATCACATCCTACACATTGCCCCCACTGTTCTTCTGAGCAAGACATCATTGCATGGGGTACGGGCTGGATGTGCCGCGATTGCGGCCACGAATGGGCCATGCCTATTCAAAATAACCACCATACCGTGAATTCATCATCACATAAGGAAGCTTAAAAATATGAACACCGTTTCACACTTACAACTGGGTTTAGAGAGAATAGCTATCGTTATCAGTATCTTGTTATGTCTTTGGATCACAGGGGTATTGCTAACACATTTCCAGCTTATCGCCCTCATCATGAACCCATATGGGATCACATTGATGTACTTCGCTTTATATCTCTTGGCTTTGGTTATCCCACAACTCTTGGCGCAATTAGGCTTGTGGATTTTAAGTGCCTTTAAGGGGATTGATTATAGAATCCATTTCAACCCCAAATTAATTGCCATTATCTCGTCCATCATTATCGGATTAGCCTTCTCTAGCCTACTGATTATCATGTCATCCGGTTGGCTATACGGTTTTACTGAAAATATAGCCACCACGATATTGCTGGTTGATTTGCTTATCGCCAGTGGTATTGCCTTTTATCTTCATCGACGAATTCGTCACTGGGTTTCAATGCGATTAAACCGCTAGCCATAACATTAACCATGATCAGCAATTTTTGTTGTGAATGCCTTATTCACCAGATAACCACCGAATACGCCATATCAGGGAAAACCAAGCACACATTAGACGGTGTTCATCAAGCGTCAATCTGACGTTTCTATTTATGTTGATAGGAATTTATAATGAAAAGATATGTAGTTGTAACTGTAACTGTATTGGCCTCACTGTGGTTGATGACATCACCCGCCTCTGCCACCAGCCACCCCCCTAAAAATACCATTTGGGAATATAAAGGCGATGGCGGTAAAACCTTATGGCAAGTGTGTGGAAACCAAAACAGTACCTGTAGGATTGTGGGCTCAACCAAGCATTATGTTGCTGTACTGAATCATAAATCCGCGTCAGGTTGCGCATTTGGTGATTTTTATATCGTGGCAAGAACTGACGGAAACTGGCAACAACGCGATACGGGCACTTGTAGCCCTAACGCTTATGTCCAAAAAGGAACCTTTAATAATGGCCAGTACTCTTCGGTCGATATTGGTGTTGGTGGGACGATTGTAGCCCGTTACCCCATTGGATATTGGAGTATGCAAAAAGAGTTCTCAGGCAAGAACCGACCGCGCTGGAAAGAAAAAGACCGTACTAAAGGTGGATTGCAAACCAACCAACAATAAATAACATTCTCGCTACCGTCACTTGCGGTAGCGAGGACGATATAAGATAACAAAAGGTAATGTAATGAATAAGATAAAAAGCCTATTTGCGATAGGGCTATTGGCAGTTAGTGCATTTAGTTTGGCTGAAGAGCAACATCGTTATGCGAGCATCACACATACCAGCTCAAACTTTATTAACCAAGGCTACTGTGGTTATTCATTTACCCTCGATAATGGCGGTAACCATATGGTTCTAGACCATGCGGAGTTTGGTGCACTTGAACTAACGCTGCGAATGAAAGATGGACAAGGAAAAGTATTAGGGGATACGGTACTGGGGTAATCCCCCCATTTTT